>NZ_JBDVNC010000037.1:0-273531 GCF_039969785.1 Shimia sp.
GATCATCAGCCACCTGCTTACGCGTCAGCCCACTGGTCAGCGCGATACGCACCGCATCTTGGCGGAATTCATCCGTCCGTTTCAGTCCCATAGTTCATCTCCTCTATTGCAGTAAATGCTATCAAAGGAGCGGCATCAAACTGCGACAGGTCCAAACTCTCGTTATGAATGAGGGAGCCTCGGGGGGGAGGTCACCCTTGGCATACCCAACACTGAACCGGTAGGATAAGTCCGTCCGGGGAAAGGGGAAGCGCGCCCAGAAACGGATTTGTGCGACAAAGCCACTCAGGGGCCAAGTGTTACCCTCTATTAATTCCAAGTTCATCAAAACATCTGATGAGGTAGAAACAATGCGATTTGCGGAAATAGAATAAGCAAGATAAGCGCGGCTAACATGGCGACCCAAAATGGCGCAATACCCGAAAAAATCTTCGACAGCGGAACAGAGGGCGCAATCATTTTGACCAGAAAGACATTCAGCCCAACCGGCGGTGTGATCAGGCCCATTTCCAGAACAATCACCATCAGCACGCCAAACCAGATGGGATCAAATCCCAACGCCAGAATGATCGGGAAAATGATGGGGAGTGTCAGCACCAACATTGCCAGCCCCTCAAGGAAGGTTCCCAGAATGATGAGCGCAAGAAGGATGACGATCAGCGTTCCATAAGCCCCCAGCCCTAACCCAATCAGCTGCTCCACCAACAAATCGGGCAATCGGCTACGAGCCAGAAACGGTGTGAAGACATGCGCGCCGATCAAAATGAGATAGGTCATAGCGGTTGTTTTCACTGTTCTCAACAAAACCGAGACAGCGGTAGAGATGGTAACGGTTCCTCTGAGCAGCGCTACGATACTAGTCAGGACGGCACCTACCCCAGCGGCTTCGACCGGTGTAAAAACCCCAAGGTAGATACCACCGATTGTCACCAGAATAATCAGAATAAGCGGAGCCGCGGCTGCCAAAGACCTAATGCGCTCTCCGGCGGAACTGCGTGGGCCGGCTGGACCCAGTGCAGGGTTGAACCAGCAAACGGCACTGACTGTCAGAGCAAACAGGATCATCAACAAAAGACCCGGTAGAATTCCGGCGATAAAAAGCTGACCAATCGATTCCTCGGTCAGGATCGCATAGACGATAAACCCTGTGGACGGTGGGATCAGAATTCCCAATGTGCCCCCGGCGGCAACCGCGCCGGTCGCGAGTCGATCGTCATATTCAAACCGTTTCATTTCAGGCAACGCCACGCGTCCCATCGTCAACGCGGATGCAACCGAGGAGCCAGACAAAGCCGCAAAACCACCGCAGCCGATAATCGTGGCGCCGGCAAGCCCGCCACGGCGATGACCGATAAAGGCAAAGGCCGCATCATAGAGGTTACGGCTCATTCCTGAAATGCTTGCCACGTTGCCCATGAGGATAAACAGGGGAATCACGGTTAGCGTGGATTGCGTAACCACGACCCAGGTTTCGTCGCCAAGAGTTGCCAGCGCGACTGTACTATTGCTGAGCGACCAGATGCCCAGAGTTCCTACGACAATCAGAGCGAGCCCTACCGGCATGCGCAATGCAAGCAAACCAAACAGGCCCAGAACTCCAATCAATCCGACAATTTCAATGGTCATCGTTTTTATCCTCGATCACTAACGTACTACCCGGTGTTTTCCAAAGTTTGGTCAACTCGATTATCCCTGCAAATCCTGCCCCAAGGGCAAGCATGAACCACATGGGTTGATGCGGGATGCGCCGTATGTTCGTTGTTTCATTGAATTCTCCGGCCATGATCCCCGACTGAATAGCCTGCCAGCACATAGCTGCAAAAGCGACGGCGCCAACCGTTCGGACAATCGGATCAACAATCCGCCAGAACCACTGCGGCAGAAAGGGTTCCAGAATATCCACGCTGATATGGCCGCCAATCTGGCCGCAATATCCGATGGCTAAAAAGATCACCGGAACCATCGTCACCTGAACGATTTCCTCGGCGCCGATGATGGCCTTGCCGGTAAAATATCGCAGCAACACATTGGCCACGATCAAGATCGCTATGCCAAGTATTGCGACACCAGCCATGATCGCCAGCCATCTGTTAAACTTGCTGGCTGTTTGGACTGCCGCCCGGATTTTGGTCTCCGGGGCGACAGGTTTCGTATTGTTTTGTGTCTCGTCCGACATCGGATCAGTTTTCCAGCAAGCCGTTAAGCACAGCCTGACCATCAATGCCCTGATCATCTAAATCGGCGGCCACGGCCAGATAAAGGTCATCCAGCATGTCAACCATGCGGTCGCTTTCTTCGGCAGATAAGTTGGTCACAGAGTAACCTTCCAACCCCTCAAGGTGGCTCCGTGATGCGGCGCCGGATGCCGCATAGACCTCTGTCGCCTGCTT
Organism: Shimia sp.; assembly: GCF_039969785.1. Lineage (GTDB taxonomy): Bacteria > Pseudomonadota > Alphaproteobacteria > Rhodobacterales > Rhodobacteraceae > Shimia. The sequence goes on from NZ_JBDVNC010000037.1 coordinate 2,391, forward strand.
GCTCAGGGTCAGGCCGGAAATGTTGTCCAGCTGCGCCTGTTGTTCGGTCGACAAGCCATCCCAAGAGCCTTGGTTCATAAGAAGAAAGAAGGTCGTTACGGTGTTGGGCAAATCAAAGGCCGCGTGTTTCGTCACTTCGTCAAGCCGGAACGATTTTACTGCATCTGCACCGATGAAAACGCCGTCGATCACTCCGGTTTGCAATGCGTTGTAAATCTCAGGTGCTGGCATGGTCACTGCATTGGCACCCCAGGCCTCAAGCACCTTTGCTCCGATTGCGGACGGCGCGCGAATGGTTAACCCGGCAAGATCTTCGACCGAATTCACGGCGCGATCCCGGGTCAGCAACACAGCCGGCGAATTCACCCAAACGGCCAGAACCTTGGTCTTGGCATAGTCTTCACCGATCAATTCATAATTGCGCCACATGGTAGCGACAGCGTCCTCGGGAGAGTCGAAAAGGCCCGGCAATTCAGCGACAAGCGTGCGCGGAAATTGTGAAGAGGTGTAGCCTTGAAGCCCAAAGCTGATGTCGGCGACGCCTGTTACGACGCGGTTGAACTGCCGCTTCGGTCCGGCACCAAGTTCGCCTGACGGGTAAATCCGAATTGTCAGGTCACCGCCGGAGGTTTCGGCCAGCTGATCCGCCAACGGTGTGAACACTTTGGCATTCATCGGGTGACGCGCAGGAATAAAATTGGCAAGACTTAGTTCGGTCTCCGCCGCGACAGGCAGCGCTGTCAACGTTGCCAGACACAGCCCCAACGCCGTTGTAAAACTTTGTAAATTCAGTGACATGGTTTCCTCCACTAGGTTTATTGGATGGGTTGGCAAACACAGCAATGCAATACGCAACGCCCGCCTCGGTCGAGGACACGCCTACGGCGCGGCGCTCAATGCCGAAAAATCTTTTGTCAAACTCGATAGTCCCGCAGTGCCCCGAAGTTCGCAGGCGGCGGAACGCTGGCGCCGCGTTATCGCTGACTTTTGTCAGCGCATTCTCTCGTTGATGAGAACACCGGTGCCAATGACATAGACACGAGGTACGCTTTGGTCAGAACCCTCCTGATCAGGAGGGTTCTTCATTAGGGATTCAGACCGCGGCCGGTGTCTTGTCTTCCAGACAAGTGACGGCCATTCCGGTCAGCATTGGCATATAGTAGCTGCGGTGGATTTTGTTGACCTCTGGGGTCAGCGCACCGCGCATGCCCAGCCACATCATCATCTCAACGGATTCCGCGCCTCCGCGCTCCATCCAGGTGTCATGCGGAATGTCGATCAGGGCTTTGGGGTTGTCTTCGATCTTGTCGAGGAATTCATGATCCCAATCTTCATTGGTGTGGCCGAACCTTTGACCATTAAGCTGATGCGACAAGCCCCCGGTTCCAACCACAGCGACACGTGCGTCCTCAGGATAGGATTCAACCGCCTTTCGCAGAGCTTGGCCAAGCTGCCAAATGCGGCTGGGGGTCGGCAACGGATGTTGAAGCACGTTGATATGCAATGGTACCGTTTTAACGTTCCAATCCGGGTCGTGGTCAAACAGCAACGGTAGCGGAACCAAAAGGCCGTGATCCATCACCATTTCCTGACACACCGTCAGGTCAAACTCGCTCTCTTTGATAAGCGAATTCGCCAAATGCCATGAAAAATCAAGATCGCCCTTTACTGGCGGCAGATCTCTGATGCCCCAACCTTCGTCGCCAATCGGATATTCATCAGCCGCCCCCAGCGCGAAAGTCGGACACTTGTCATAGAAAAAATCGCACCCATGATCGTTATAAATGACGATCGCGTGCGTTACGCCTTTCTCTTTCAAAAATGCCTTGGCGGGTTTGTATCCGTCCCAGCACGGTTGCCATTCAGGAGACTGGTCATTTTGATCGTAAGCATCTCCGATTGACGGAATATGCGACGACCCCACACCTGCAACAATTTTTCCCATTTTACTAATCCTCTGTGATCTGACTTCGATTAGGTGTTTTGTTTCAGTGGGACGTTGCGCGTCGCCATGAACTCATCCAGCGTTTCACCGCGTTGTTGTGCGCCCATCGAGGCTAGCCCCTGACCGGTAACGCCGCCCAGTTTGATCAGCATGTAAATGCTGCCACCGCCCTCTTCGACCAACGCTTTTACATCCTTGGCGAGGACTTTTTCCTTCTCCCATTCCGAGAGACCATATTTGTCCATATAGCCAGCGGGATCAGCCCCAAAGGCATCGCGGTTGTCTGCCAGCCGTAGCGAATAAGCGAACTTATTAAGCTTGAGCCCCTTCGCCGATTCATGGCCCGTAAACACGGTTGTTCCCGGAATATATTTTGAGTCTTTAGCGTCTTTTGTCATGTCCATTACTCCTTTCTCGTCAAGAATTTGGAATTTGCGCCCCCCGGTGCATTTACAATGCCGGGGTCTTTTTTCTGCTCATCCGTTGTCGATATTCACGCACCTTGATCGGCCTTGGTTCAAAGTTCTGGCCAATGTGCGAACGGCAGCCCTGTGTGTTGTTGGGCATAGGAAATCTGCGCGGTTTCGTTTGTGACCATGTATTCCAGCTCAGCCTGCTGCATGCGCCGATCAAACGAATTTGATCCCGGAAAGACATGATATTTGGCTGTATTGGCCCAAGAGAACCGCTGGGTCTGAACATTGCGGGCTACGGCCAGATCCGAATACTGATCCAGAATAGAGCTATCGTCCTTGGTGTAGTGTTGGATCAGCCCGGCAGACAGAACGCTGATATCGGCAAACGCTGAATTCAGCCCCTTGGCACCAGTCGGCGGAACAATATGCGCCGCGTCACCCGCCAGGAACATGTTGCCATAGCGCTGCTTCTCGCAGAAGAAACTGCGCAACGGAGCGAGATCCTTCTGAAATATCTCACCCCGCGTAAGTTCCCACCCTTCGGTGCCCATACGGGTGTCCAGCTCCTCCCAAATGCGATCATCCGACCATTCGTCAAGGTTCTCGTCGTTGGCGACTTGCAAATACAGACGCTGGATATCAGGCGTCCGCATGCTCAAGAGCGCAAATCCGCGATCATGGTATGTGAAAAACGCTACAGGTTTGGATTGCTTGGCTCGAACCATCACGCCCAGCCAGCCAAGCGGATAGGTTTTTTCGTGCATGGTGATCGCACCCTCGGGGAGAGATTTGCGAGACGCGCCATGATAGCCGTCAGCCCCGACCACGAAATCCGCAGTCATCTGCTTTTCGACACCACCCTCTTCGTAGGTCACTGTGACTTTGTCGCCGAGATGATCAGACACCCCTGTGACCGGTGTTTCATAAAGGACGTTGTGCCCTTCTCCGTCCAAGCCTGCCAGCAGGTCTTTTGTCACTTCTGACTGACCATAAACTGTCACGCCAATGCCAATCAGCTTTTCAAAGTTGATGAAATGGTGCGTGTTATTGATGCCAACCTCGACACCGGGTTGGTACATGCATTCCCTTTTCAAGCGATCCCCAATCCCCGAGCGAACCATCAGATCAACGGCGTTCTGCTCCATGACGCCGGCGCGAATGCGCCCTTCGACATAGGCGCGGCTACGGTTCTCAAAGACAATGCTTTCGATACCGCGTTGGCGCAGAATCCATGCAAGTAACGAACCGGAAGGTCCGGCTCCAATGATAGCGACGGGGACATGCATCACTAAACTTCCTTCTCATTTTTGTGTTCGGAAATTGACGGGGTTTCATTGAAGAGTTCCGACGTAAGAATTCCGATCTGTGAAACTGCGGTTCTGCCGCAAGCAGCCGTTCGCGATGGGCAATTCAGGCAGGCAGGTGACGCCGGTGCAGCGGGTTCAATTTCGTTTCTGGCGATCAGCATGTGTTCCTCCTGTGTTAAGATGAATTTAAGCTAATCCAGCCATTAAGACCATTCATGTCGCGTCATACTAAATATGAGAACCGCTCATTCGACAGAGAAGGCCCTACTGCGCCCGTCAATTAAATTGCAATTTTTTACTGTTTATTTTCAGCATATTACCTGATTTTCGCACCAACCTGCCCCACATCAATGCTTTACCCTTCTGCATATGCGCGCGCGGTGTGGAGCTAAGAATTTGCCGAAAGAAATTCATCCGCAGACAGAACAAAATTGCCGCAATTCCAAAGAGCAATGTTACTGCTCCACTTCTGGTGAGGTTAGTTTTCTCGGCCAAATCGAACCAACAAAAAACGGCCCCGCAAAAAAGCGAGGCCGCGCAACTTTTCGAATGGTTGTCTGTTACAGACCGTTCATGTTGCACATCACGTTTGCAACCTGACCACCATCGACCGGAATGTTCACACCGCGAATCCAGGGTGTCATGTCCGACAAGAGGAATACTAATACCGGCGCGATATCCTCTGGCGTGCCCCAGCGATCCATCACTTTGCGGCTTTCCTCGGCCTTTTTGCCAAGCGTGTCCAAGAAATCCTGCAATATCGGCGTTTCAACGGCCCCTGGGCTAACCGCGTTCATGCGAATGCCGCGATCACGCCAAGTCCATCGGTTTTGCATTGTCCAGACAACCAACGCCTCCTTAGCAAAAAAGTAGGAACGGCCTTGGGTTTCCTTGATCTTGTACTTTTCGACAAAATCATTGACCTCGTCAAAGTCGAGGGTCGCAGCATCCTTGATTTGATCAACTGCGTTTTGCCAGCCAGCACCCGCCAGTGACGCAAGATTCACGATCGACGCGCCATCTGCGAGATCATCTACGATCTTGCCCGTCAGGTATTTCAGACCGACCAAATTGACTTGAATCACCAGATCAGCCGGAGCCGTTGGTGGAACTCCGGCGATATTGGCCAGCCCATCCGCCCCTTTTGGCAGCGCCTTAACAAGCGCATCAATGGAAGCTTTGCTGGACAAGTCGGCTTGAAAAAAAGTGTCCACGTTGGCAGCCGGTTCATTTCGGTCGATGCCGATGACCATTCCGCCATGCGATTTAATGAGCCGTGCTGTTTCTGCACCGATCCCTGAGGAACAGCCAGTTACGATAATTTTTTTACCTTCAAGCATTTCGGTTCCATCCCTATTTGATACTGATTTCGAGCAATATTGGACAAACTCTAACCAGCGGAACGACCGATATCCACTCATGTCATGTCATATCTAATATGAACAAATTTCATTTCGAGCGGTAAGAATTACTTATTCATGAACGCAGACTACGTTAGCCCCACCTCACTATGATTAAAATTTTTAGATTTAAAATCAATACTATACCTTTCAAAACGCCGTGTTTTTCATGCAGCATTCGATGCCGTGCCAAGCACATCTTAAATCGACCCAAACTTCTCAGAACCGCCGGAGGCACGTCTGGCCGTCTCTTGTGATGCGAAACCCTCAGGCGTATTCTGAAGTAAGCCGTTCGCCAAGAATTAGCGCGTGGCACATCCACAACCGCGAGGGTCAAAATGTCAGCCTCTTCTCCAATTTTGTCAGTCATCATTCGACGGATTCGCCAGACGGACATGGAGGCAGCAAACGAAATACTTGAGCGTTTTGAGCAGGCTCTGAAACTGCAACCCGGTTTTATCGAAGTACGCCACAATGCTCCGTCCCAAGAGACTGGAGATACGTTTTCAACCGTGCTTGCCTTTGCGACTTTGGATGACCTGATTGGCTGGGAACAATCTAAAGCCCGCGCAGAACTGGTCACCGAACTGTCCGCCTACACTGAGGGAGAGGTAGTAAAAAACAGAATCTGGAACCTTGAAACGCTTCTTGGCAATCAAAATGCGGGGCATCCGCCGAAAAAATGGAAGACCGTATTGGTACTGACGTTCTGGGTTTTGGTTGTGGGCGCAGTTCTTGGTTGGATCGCTGATCTGATCTCACCGAACTACCCCACTGGGTACATCCGCGGCGTGATCCTTTTGATCTTCAACATCCTTCTTAACTCATATTTCTTCCTGCCGCGCTCGATGGCGCTTTTGCACAGGCTCGAAGACAAATACCGGTGCTCAAATTGAAATCAACGCAATGAGGCTGTCAGCATGGACCAAGCAAGACTTCTTCACATTCACACCGCGGTTCGGACCGGACGCCCTATGGTTTCATCAGAGTTTGTCGTTGCAATCACTGATCAAGGAATCGAAGGCGACCGGTATGCAACCGGGCTAGGCAAATATTCACGATCTCCGGGCGCGCGTGGGATCACGCTTTTTCCCATCGAAACCATACGTGAGATGCAAAGCCAACACGGCCCAGACCTGCTCGTGCATGAACACCGTCGCAACCTGACGACCGAGGGCATCGACCCAAATGACTTAATCGGACAAAAGTTCACCATAGGTGATGTAACGCTGGAAGGGCTCCGACCCTGCCAACCCTGTCGTTATCTCAATATGATGTCGAAAAAACAGGTTTCGACGTTGCTCGCGAATCGCGCTGGGGTGTTTTGTCAGGTGGTGTCAGGCGGGACGCTTAAGGTCGGAGATCTGATCCAAATAACTTAATGGCTGGCATGTCCTTTGCCGGACACGCCATTTACTTTCAGGTATCGTCAGTCCAGGAAATTTCCGGTGGCTCTCGAAAGGCAAACCGCAAAAGATGTGACGCCGCCACATGCTCCAGACGTTTTCGGTGCTCATCCGTGTCGGCAAATGTCTGCATCACCAACACATCCTCACCATCAATCCGCAGGTCGAAATAGCCATAGCTCAACCGAACAGTGGCTTCATCTTCCTCAATTTCGACATCGACTTTGTGCGAAAAATGTTTCGCCAATTGTTTGAGATACTTGAGCGCAGGGGAGACCACGACGCGCGCAGTTGAACTCAGAATACCGCTCATAACAAGAACCCCTCGGGACCTGTGATCGTATGCGCTTCAGCAAAGGACAATACACCATCATACCCAAGGTTGCGTCCAATGCCGGACTGTTTGAACCCACCGAACGGCCCGCGGCTGTCCTGTGCCGTAGGACCATGTGCATTGATGTACGTGTACCCGGCTTCAATCCGCCGGGCTATCGCAACGGCGCGATCCCGATCGGGAGTCCAGACGGAAGAACACAAACCAAAGTCACTGTCATTGGCTTTGGCGATGGCTTCGTCATCTGTCTTGAACTTCAGGATCGGGAGGGTCGGTCCGAATTGCTCTTCGCGCACGACTGAGAGTTCGGGATCCGCGTCATAAACCAATGCCGGTTTCTGAAAATAGCCACCCCCATTGTAAAGTGCTTCGTCTGGCACCTGACCACATTCGCGCACTTCGGCACCCTTGGCGCGCGCCTCTGCGATCATATCGGTCACGACTTTCAACTGTTTGGCATTGTTCACCGGTCCCATGGTCGTTTCAGGCAACAACCCGTCCCCGACAACCGCGCGCTCACAGGCCGCCGTCAGCCCGTCGACCACTTCGTCATAGCGGCTCTCATGTACGTAGAGCCGTTTTAGCGCCATACAGATTTGCCCTGACGACCCGAATGTGCCCCAATACATGCGGTTGAAGGCATCATCATCCAGCTCGACATCTTCCAGAACCAACGCGGCATCGTTACCGCCAAGCTCAAGCGTCACGGGTGTGATATTGTCGGCAGCCGTCTTCATCACGTGCCGCCCGATCGTGGTCGAACCGGTAAAGTTGACCTTACGCACCAATGGATGTCCGACCAGCGGGTCACCAATGGTGGACGCCGATCCAGTCAGAATGTTCACCACGCCGGGCGGCAGCAGCTTGGCGATAATCTGTAGTGTCAGGGCGGGTGCCAGCGCCGAGTTCGCCGATGGTTTCACGACAACTGTGTTCCCGGCAATCAATGCCTGAGGCAGTTTTGCGCCAAGGATCGATAGCGGCCAGTTCCACGGCACAATCAGCGCGGCAACACCGCGCGGCTGGCGCGTGACCAGCGTATCAAATGGTGGACCCTTGATCTGTTCGTCAATCGCCATCCGTTCGCCAAATTCGGCAGACTGCATAAACCGGTCGCCAAGACGGGACATTTCCATCAGCGTTTCGCGTCCAATTTTGCCGTGTTCGCGGGTGAACAGGCGCGAGCGGTATTTGACATCCTCTTCATCAGCCACAAGTTGCTGCGCGACCTGCCGAAGCATCGTTGCCCGCTCGGCCATGCTGAGCGAGGACCAGGCAGGAAAGGCTGCATGCGCCGCCTGCACCGCATCCTCAACATCCTTCACGGTCGCGGACGCCGCATGCCCGACCAGTTCGTCCGGACGCGCCGGATTATGAATGGCATAGACCTTGCCATCTGAGGCAGGCCGCGCTTCACCGTTGATGAAAATATTGGTAGTAATCAGCTGATCCATATTACTCATTGGTCTCTCGCTCCTTTGAAACGATTTCATTCAAGGTGGTTGGTCGAATTGCAGACGTGGGTCCTGGGTAATCCGCCAACCATTCATTCGTATCGATCATCCGACCATCGTCATGGGCAGCCAGACCGCGATGCGGGGGAAAAGCATGAGCAGCACCAGCATCAGCGCCATGGCGAACCAGAACGGCCATATCCCGCGGAACACATGAGACATCGGTACGTCTGGCGCGATAGATTTCACCACAAACACGTTGATACCCACCGGCGGACTGATCATCCCCATCTCAAGCACGATCACGACGAGGACACCGAACCAGATCATTTTCATGTCGGCCAGCGCCGGATCAAATCCAAAGCTAAGCGAGGCAATGATTGGCAATACCACCGGGATGGTCAGCACAAGCATCGCGATGCCTTCAAGGAACATGCCAAGAAACATGTAGATCAGGATGATAATCAAGAGGACACCGTAATCGCCAATCGGAAGCGACGTCAGCAGGGTAACAAGCTGTCCGGGCAATTCGGTGATCGACATAAAGGGAATAAAGACAAACGCCCCAATCAGGATCAGAAACACCGTCGCTGATGCTTTCATGGTTTCAAGAATGACTTCTCGGACGGCGCGCAGCCCCAGAGATCGGCGCAGAATCGCGACGACCATGGCAAGAAATGCACCGACAGCAGATGCCTCGACCGGTGTGAAAAACCCGGTATACATGCCGCCGATGGTGATCCCGACAACGGTAAAGAAAGGCAGCGCTGCGAAAAGGGCTGCACGGCGTTCAGGCCAGGGCGCCTTGGGGCCTGCGGGTCCGGCTTCGGGTTTGCGTAACACGGTTTGGTAAATGGCGCCGATGAACAAAAGGGTCAGCAGCATCCCCGGGATCACCCCCGCCATGAACAAACGGCCAATGCTTTGTTCTGTCAGAACGGCATAGATCACCATGCCCCCCGAGGGCGGGATCAGAAATCCCAGTGTCCCGCCTGCAGCAACCGACCCAGTCGCCAGACTGTCCGAATAGTTGAATTTCTTCATCTCCGGCAGGGCCACACGACCCATTGTGATCGCCGCCGCGAGTGATGATCCCGACAAGGCCGCAAAACCCGCACAGGCCGCAATCGTGGCCGAAGCCAGCCCGCCCCGTAAATGTCCCATCCAGCGATACGCGGCGTTAAAAAGGTCGGCGGACATGCCTGAGACACCGGCCAGATTTCCCATCAGCACAAACATTGGAATGACCAACAAGTTATAGTTTGACGCGGCCTCAAATGCTTCGCCTGAAAGGTTCGACATGGCCGTACGAATGCCTCTGGCAAAGGCTTTGTCTGCGTCCATTCCAATCAGATAAAACTTATTGGTGGTTGCGGCAATTGTCCCGAAAACACCGACAAATATCATGGAAAGCGCGACCGGAAACCGCAGGCCCAATAGAACCATCAAAGACAATAGCCCCAGTACTCCGAGAAGGGTCATGCTCATAGCACTTCTCCCCAAAGTAACAGCTGAATTCTGCGATATTTTGCCAACTGATAAATGTCTGAGAGGATAACAAGAGCATAAAGCGCGACACCCAGCGCCAGCAGATAGTAGAACGGCTCGTAGGAGATCAATAACTGCTGGGTTGTTTCACCGAACTTCGTTGCTTTCTGTCCGGCATGGATCAGCTGATACGCCATGGTCAGCATCAGCGCGCCTGCGACGAGCCGCATGATCAGCATGGACCAGCGGGCAAACATCGGAGACATCCGCGATTCCAAAAGCTCAATTTCAATATGTGCGCCGGTTCGCCCACCAAACGGAATGGCAAATGCCACCATTATGACGAGGCTGAGAATGAGAAGATCTTCTGCGCCCCGGATCGGCGCATTCAGTGCTTTGCGCATGATGACCACATTGAAAGAACTGACAAATACCATGAAGGCCAATGCGGCCCCTCCTCCGAGCAACGCAAGGATTACTAGCGCTCTGTCCAGTGTCCGGATCCATATTGGTAGTTTGATGCGCTTCATCGTTCCGCCCCCCTGTTGCACAAGTCGAACGCGCGCCAGACAAGACGCGCGTCCAAGTGGTTCGTTACTGGTTGATGGCGTTGTAGATCTCGCGGGCATTCGAAATGCCGCGAGAGTCATAATCGGCAAAGATCGCCTCCAAACCCTTAGAAACTGCGGCGTCCATCTTAGCCCGTTCTTCATCCGTTACGTGGATCCATTCGACCTTGTTCATCGCATCAGCGGTTTTCATGGCTTCGAGCGATCCCATGTCGGCACCGTGGAAGCTTTCGGCACCTTTCATCGAGAACACCTCGCCCGCCAGCTCATCAATGATGGCGCGATGCTCCTCGGAAAGATCCATGTAACGTTCTTTGTTCATGACCACGAAGAACTCTGCAAACTGAACTGGAACGTTCTCGACAAAGTGGGATGAGACGTCCCAGAAATTCCATGGCGGTGTCATGTTGTTGTAGGTTGCCGTGGTGGCATCGATCGTGCCCGTTGACAGACCGGTATACATCTCTGTCACCGGCATCTGGACGGGCACCCCACCCAAAGCTTCGACAATCGGCGTCGTCATGGCTGCATAGGGAACCATTTTTGCGCCTTTTAAGCCGTCGAGCGTTGAGACGTCTTTGGTTGCAGCCCATGCGTTGCCTGCCACGGTAAAAATGCCCAGCAGCTTTACGTCTTCGTACTCGCTCGCCAGATGGTCATCATAGACAGACAACAGACGTTCGGTGGCTTCGATCGCAGTTGTCGCTTTGCCGGGTGGAATAATCAGCATCGATTTTGGGAAGATCGCGGGCGTGTAGGCTTGCAGGCCAAACGTAATGTCTGCGACACCTTCAACTGCGCGCTTGTACTGCTGAACTGGCCCAGCACCCAGCTGACCAGCCGGATACAGGCTCATCGTCAGTGTGCCACCTGATCGTTTTTCGATTTCTTCACCAAACCACTTGAACAAATTCGCGTTGATGTGGTGCTGCGGCGGTATGAAAGTCGCCACAGTGAGTTCCTCACTATAGGCAACCGTAGCGAGCGTCGTCGTAATGGCCGTTGCCATTCCCCCGAGCAAAATAAAAAGTTTCATTGCGTTTCTCCCTGCTTGTCATCGCAACGAAGATTACGTGCCACTCGACATTCAATCCATTCATGTCTATTCATAGTTCGCATGAGTAAATTCGATGTACTTGATCTCGACGGGCGCGTTCTGACGACATTTCTGGCGATCCTTGAGCACAACTCGGTCACGGTTGCGGCGGATAACCTTGGGGTAACTCAGTCGGCTGTCAGCCACACGCTTGCCCGGTTGCGCAAGGTACTGCACGATCCCTTGTTTGTTCGTTCCGGCCACAAATTGACGCCTACTGAAACCGCTCTTGCACTGAAAGAACCTGTTCAAAAGGCGCTCGACATCCTTAACGGGCTGACCGACCAACGTGCATTTGATCCAAAAGCAGAACGGATGCGTTTTGTTGTTGCTGCCAATGATATGCAACGCGATCTGGTTTTCCCCAGGCTACTCAGAGACGCGCGGGAAGAAGGTGTCCATGTCGAGTTCGAGTTCATGCCATCGGGTCAGCCCACAGTTGGATTGATGCGTGACGCACGATGCGACCTTGCACTTACACCATTGCCACCCGACGGCCCCGATATTTTCCAGAAAGCGTTGTTTTCCGGGGAAATGATGTGTTTCTTTGACGGAGAAATGCGATCTGCTCCGAAGAGCTGGAAAGAGTATTGCGAAGCCGACCACCTAACGGTGCGGTTCTCAGGCGGCGGCACATCGCTACGGGTTCTTCCAGAAGTGGAAGCATCACAAATCAAACCCCCAATCGTTTCCGTGCCAAACTTCAATGCAATCCCGCCCTTCATTGAGGGGACGCGACTTATCGCAACCGAAATAAGCTACATGAGAATCAGGACGCTCAGCAGCCTGAGTTCTGCCAAGCTCCCTTTCGAGAGCAACCGAGTCACAATCTACATGATCTGGCATGAGCGCAGCACCAACGACCCGGCGCATATCTGGTTGCGCGAACGGGTATCGGCAATCACTGACGAAGTTTCTGCAAGTCTTAAGTCCGTGTAACCATTTGATCGTTTGTTTGAGCCCAGCCGCATTCTTTCCGGCCAAAAGCGATTTCGTTCATGGAGTGTATGAATGCGTCTGAATGGACTTGGCCCTTCGGACGGGTAATCAACTTCATTGATATAAAGATCAATGGAGGCGGTGCTGCCAGGGAGATGCGCTCAAGCGCTCTGGCAGACAGATTCAATGCATGGCCGTCAATTTCAGAACACTTCCCGCCCTATGTGCTACTGTCACCGGGGTGTTTCTCATCGTCGCCGGATTGTGCGGGCACGCCATTTCAGGTGACGATCCCAACGCGACATTGGCGGCCGGTGTAGCTGTCATAACACTTGGCCTGTGGATATCTGGCGCCATTCCAGAGTTTTTCACTTCTTTGTTGTTTCTCCTGATGGCTGCGGGATTGATGATCGCCCCACCTGATCGCGTATTCTCTGGATTTCACTCAAATGCGATGTGGTTGATATTTGGGGGGCTGATCATAGGCCAATCGGTGATTGCCAGTGGATTGGGAGACCGTATTGTAAGTCGATTGTTCGCTTTTGCGCCGTCAGGCTATCTTGGAGCTTTGGCGGCTGTTGCCGTGACAGGTCTGGGCCTGTCGTTTATTGTTCCGACAGCGATCGGTCGCGCTGTCCTTATGGCGCCAATCGCTGTCCAGCTTGCCAAACGTTTAGGGTTCTCGGAGGGATCAAAAGGCAGATCCGGGCTGGTGCTCACAGCTGGATTAAGCACATCCCTGCCGGCATTTACGATCCTTCCTTCAAACGTGCCCAACCTCGTTATGACCGGGACCGCCGAAAACCTGTATGAGGTCTCTTTTTCCTATGGCGACTATCTGGCGATCAACTTTCCGGTCCTCGGCGGGCTAGGGTTGGCCACAATCGTTGCTCTGAGCTGGTGGTTCTTTCGCGATTCCCAATCATATCTGTCCGATGTTACAGCGGACACCAAAATCTCGGGTGTCGAACTCAGACTTGCGATTGTGCTGACGACAACCGTCATTCTTTGGATTACGGATTCCTGGCACGGCGTCTCTCCGGCCTGGATTGCGATGGGTGCAGCGCTGTTATGTGCATCACCTGTCGTCGGCGCACTTGCAATGCGCGAGTTGCCGCAAAAGATGAACTTCGCACCGTTGTTTTTCGTGGCTGGCGTTATCGGTTTCGGAGCTGTCGTCGCTGACACCGGCTTGAGCGCCCAAGCGGGAACCTATCTTGTAAATGCCTTGGACATGGACGGGCTACAAAGTGATATCGCGGTGTTCGCTGCACTTAGTGCGCTTGGAATGCTGGTTGCGGCCGGGACGACAGTACCGACCGCACCTGCAATCATGACCCCTCTTGCCGAGCAGCTTTCTGTAACCACAGGTTGGTCGATCGAGTCCGTTTTGCTGGTTCAAGTCCCAACATGGGTGATCATTCCGTTGCCCTATCTTGTGCCTCCGATACTTCTCACAATGAGTGTCGGAAAGGTCCCGTCTGGGCATGGCTTGTATCTGATGCTGAGCTACTTCGTTGTTGGCCTATTTATTCTAGCCCCGACCCACTTTGCATGGGCACATTGGCTAGGTGTCTTTCACTAGACCCCGGATGGTGATGCTCAGAGAAACGCAACGTTCCCGTATCCCTTGGAACAATCGATATTTCAGCTGGAGCTATAATATTGAAACTGAATGCCCCCAATCAGAGTGGCGATCAAGATTCTAGCAAGGCAAATATACACAACAGGACGATGTAGCAGATTGCGCCATAGCGCAAATTCCATCGCCAGGTCAGGGTTGTGGGAGGAATTCTAGAGGTCGCGGAAATCAACAATGTCGCCGTGGCGTTGGGGGACGCGAACATCGAAATTGCCCAGCCCGCACTCAGCGCGAAAACGATATGTGTCGGCTCAGCAGGCAGCGTTGGAAAGGATTGAACGACCTGCCCGATAAACACCACAAGGATGATCGGGCTTAACGCGACCTGCCCGCCCAATGTGATCAGCAAAGGCAGGATTGCAAGAAAGAGCCAGCCCGGCATTTGAGAAAGATCTGTTTGCGTGGCAATCGTTGCAACAGGTAAAACATCCGCCAGGGCGCGGCCAATGAACCCGGACAAACCCAGTGCAATGGCTGCACGTGCCAGCCCTGGCGCGTCACTTTGCAGCGCTGGTCCAAATGATGCAAGTTGGCGGCCCAATGAAACACCTGCGGGCTTCTGCATAACAAACCAGAAGAATGTCACGCTTGGCGCAATGAACATCAAGGACAGGGCAGTATTGTAACCCATTCTCAATTGCAGAGCACCCGTGGCCCCAATAAGCGAACCACAAACCAAGGCGAGCCGAAAAAAAGCCTTACGGGGGAACACTGGAGCGGCCCCATCTGAAAAAGGTTTCGCTTGGCCACGCCATTCAAAGCGATCATAGGCCAGCCCAAGTCCCATCATAAGCAGCGATGTGGCAACACCAAACGAAACAATCTTGCCCTGATCAATCTCAGTGAACAGCGTGAGAAGAACGGCTTGCGTTAACGTTGTCGGGGCCCAAAGCAAAATCCAGGCGAAACCACGTAAAAGCGCAGACATTTGGCGACGCTCAAGGTCTCGGTCGATGCTCCCGTCCGCACGCTTGGTGGCGGATTGAATGAGCGGCGCCATGAGGCTGACCGCGCCAAAATTCAAAAACACACCCAAGACATGTCCACCCGATGCTGTTGCAATAAACCTGCGTCCAGAAGGTTGGCGGATCAGATATTGACCAACGGACAACACCGACGCGGACCGTTCAGCTCCAATTTTCAGGGCGGTGAGCAAAGCAATGAAGGCAGCGAAATAGGACGCTAGATCCATTCCCGCCAGCAAGGCCAAACGCCCATCAGAGCTTTGATACAGAAGACCTCCGAGGATCAACGCAGCGCTCAAAAGCAGAAACTCGCGCAATGTGCTGGTCCGCACGCCAATAAGGCACAGAGCAACAAACAAAATACGGGCGGCATTCTGCGCCAAAGCACCCCCGATCGTGTTCGCGGCAAGAACTGCGATGGACACTGCGATGAGCGTAGTGGCGAGGAGCGTTCGCGTCATATAAGCTGACTTGCAGAAGAGAGGGATCCGGAGTGTTCATGAGCTTGATACGCGGTGGAGCCGTTATGGGTCCAACCCATGTGCATGCGAGATGGGTTCCGCTCCGTAATGCAGGGGCGGCGCATCCTGCAGGGCAGATGACACTCGACAGCGCTTCGAGGGGGCTGGACTTTGTCTTGTCCGAAACGGCCCAAAGCGGCGTCGACGTTTTGGCCTGCTATCCCTGTGATTATCCGGCTGGCGGGGCCTTCATGCGCATTGATGAAGTTTGCTTTCCGGTGGGCGCTGTGGCGCACCGTCACACGCATACGGGCGCAGGCATCCGGCATCTGGTGCGGGGCAGTTTGCGACTTGAAGCGGATGATCACACCCAGACTATGAACGTCGGAGACAGCTGGTTCGAGGCGGCAAATTCGCCGGTCCGTGCGGTTTCGCTGCACGAAAAGGGCGTGGCGAGTTTCCTGCGTGCCATGGTCATTCCTGCAGAGTTTGAAGGCAAATCCACTTTCACCCTGTCCAATCCCGACGACGCCCAGTTGCCGCGTTTGCAGGTCACTCACCGCCATATCGACCTGCCGCTTTAATTGGACGCCGGATAATGATCCGACAGAGATGAAGTGCGCCAGTCCGGATTGGGGTCTGCAGGTTCTGGCCTGTAACCAGCGACCTTGATGGCCTCGATCGCGCAATATTCATCCTTGTCCGATGTGTCCCCACTTATCCCGACGGCACCCAACGTGACACCCTCAGCATCTTCAACCAAAACGCCGCCCGGCACAGGGATCAACCGCCCGTCAGAGGCCGTTGCCAAGGCGGCTTGGAACGTCGGACGTTCCTTGAGACGGTCCCGGATCAAACGGCTGGAAATGCCCATACCCAACGCGCCATAGGCTTTGCCAAACGCGACCTCAAAGCGGATGATGCCAGAGCCATCTTCGCATTGCATCGCCACCATTTTTCCACCCGCGTCCAGCACGACAACTGTCAGCGGCAAAAGATTTGCCGCCCTGCCAAGCTGCAAGGCTTCGGTAATGATGGCATTGGCGCGGTCAAGCGGAAGGGAAGTGTGCAAACGCATTACGTCTCCTTAAGAGGTGGCGGCCCACAGACCGGACCACCATGCTTCGAAGTCAAAATTTGGCAACCATGTCACGATCTCAGGGAACATGAGCAAGGCAGCAATTGTGATGACGTCAGCAATGAAAAACAACGCGACACCCCGAAAGACCTGCCCAAGCGGAATATCGGGGCGCACGCCATTGACGACGAAACAGTTCAACCCTATCGGCGGAGTGATCAGGCAAATCTCAGCCATTTTGACAGCAATGATGCCAAACCAGATCGGATCAAACCCAAGCGCGATGACCGCAGGATAAACAACCGGCAGCGTCAACAGCAGCATGCCGATGGCGTCCATGAACATGCCCAAAACGGCATAGCCCAGCAAGATACAGATCATGATTGTCATCGGCGCCATATCAAGCCCGACGATCCATTCCGTAAATGCGCCGGGGATGCCGGAAAAGCCCAGGAACCGGACAAAAACCAGCACGCCCCAGATCAGAGAGAAAATCATCACTGTCAGCTTGGCGGATTCCATCAGAGAGTTCTTGATGGACTTCACCGGCGTGCCCCGGATCAGCGCGAGGACAAACACCACAAACGCGCCAAGCGCGCCTGCTTCGGTTGGCGTGGCCCAGCCTCCGTAGATTGACGTCATGATGATGATCACCACCAAAATGATCGGCGAAATGCCCGGCAGGGTGCGCATCCGCTCGCCCCATGTAAAGCCCGTGACAGAAGGGGCCGAACCGGGTTTGGCCATGGCCCAAACGACGATGATACCTGCGTAAACGACGGCTGAGAAAATACCGGGCAAGAACCCTGCCAAAAGCAGCTTGCCAACGGATTGTTCGACAATGATGGCATAGATCACAAGGATCGCAGAAGGTGGGATAAGCGTGGCCAGCGTGCCCGCTGACGCCACAACGCCCGCTGCCATGCGCCGATCATATCCGTACTTCAACATCTCGGGGATTGCGACGCGGCTGAAAACAGCGGCGGTTGCGGTGGATGCGCCGGAAACGGCTGCAAAACCTGCCGTGGCAAAGACCGTTGCAACGGCAAGACCGCCGGGCATCCAGCCCAGCCATTTGCGCGCCGCGTCAAACAACTGCTGTGTCATGCCTGCGTGAAATGCCAAGAAGCCGATAAAGATAAACATCGGCAGAACCGACAGCGCATAAGTTGACGATTTCGCATGCGGTATCGTACCGACGATGCCCGCTGCAGGTCCCCACCCGCGCAGCTCAACAAGACCCAACAGCCCCACGATAGCGGCGGCAAACACCACCCGCACGCCGATCAGAATGAGCCCAAGAAGCAAAAACAGCGTGATAACACCCACAAGAAACGGGTCGGACATGCCTATCCCAATAATCATGACGTGCCCTCCGGTCCCTGAAGGTCGCCGTCGTCCCCCATGACTTCGTGAATTTCGTCTTGCGCTTGTTCTGCCACGTCTTTGGCCACGACTACGGCGATTGGCGTTGCATCCGGAAAGATTGCCAATCGAAGTGCGCCAACAAATTGCAGTGCCAGCCTGACCCACCAGATAGTAAAGGCAATTGGCACCAGCAACTTGGACGGCCAAGTCTGAAATTCCGCATCAATTGTCGTGTCACCCAGTGTATAGGCACGCAGGAAATGGCCAAAGCTGTGATAGATCAACACTGCGATGATGAACATCGCCAAGGCCGCACCTACGGCCTCTATCGCCCAAAGCGCGCGGCCCGACAAACGGCCCACCAATAATTCCATCCTGATATGAGCACCAAGACGTTGCGTATAAGCGGCCCCCAGGAACGCCATGCTTGCCATCGACAGTTCAACCAGATCGATATAGCCGGTGATTGGCGTATTAAAGACGGTGCGCAGAACGATCTGCAGCACGCCCAACACCATCAACAACATAATCGCCGCCGCCGCCGCGAGGTTGGCGAAATCTTCGATCGGCATGAAACCGCGATGCAGGCGCGCAAGTAGACTGTGCTCCGCCTCAATATCCTGTGCCATTTGCCTGTCCTTCGTCTGCTGGTCCTGTCAGGACCGCGGATCCGGCCCCCTTATGAGGGCCGGACAATTGTTGCATTATTGGTTTTTAGCTTCTTCTGCGTAATCCCAAACTGCATCAAACAGACCTTGCGCATCGAACTTATCGCTGTTGGCAGCAATCCACGCGTCCCATACCGGCTGGCCGGCAACCTCACGGAATTTTGCGAGGTCTTCGTCGCTATAGGTGATTTCCTGCATGGTTTCTTTGAACATCGGCAGGTTCTTTTTATCCTGCTCGGCATATGCGGCCTGTTCAACATCCATACCCATCTTGCGCAAGTCCATCAGCAGCGTTTTGTACTGATCGGGCAGCCCGTCATAGGCGGTCTTGTTAAAGACCCAGCCACATTCAGATGTGCCCGGCGCAAGGTTGCCTGTGAACCAATCTGCTTCCTCTGCGATGCCAAAGGAGACATGCGCATATGTAAACGGAAAGGCTGCGGCGTCGACCGCGCCGCGCTGGAATGCGGTTGACGTTTCTCCGGCAGGCAAGGTCGTCTTGGTCGCGCCCAACGCTTCCATGGCGCTCCCCAGACCACCACCTGCGCGAACCCGCATACCATCCCAGTCGGCCAACGCCGTTGGCGCATCGCCTTTGCCCAGAATCTCATACTGCGGCAACAGGCCGGTCAGATAGGGCATCGCATTCCAACGTTCCATGTCAGCAACAATTGCCGGATGCTCAAACATTTTTGAGCGTACATACTGGTCAACGGCAGGGTCGCCAAGCGGCAGGAATGGAAGCGAGAACACCATCCACGCCGGGTTTTTGCCGGGGTGATAGAAGTTGCAAATGGCAGCGCCCTCAAACGCGTTCAACTGCAAGCCGTCAAGGTTTTCGCGCGCGCCGGAAAGCTGGCCACCGTAGAACACCTTGATGTTGAATTTGCCGCCAGTTTTGGCCGAAACCTCTTCGGCAATGGCTTCCATTCCAGCCGAAAGTGCCCGCGGGTTGCCCCACATAGACAGGCTCCAGTTGACTTCGGGGCCATCGATAGACTGTGCCGATGCCGCCGTTGATGCCAATAGCAAGGCAGTAACTGCCGCGCGCTTGAATGATTTCATGTCATCCTCCCAGATGGTTTTTGCCAGTTTTAAAGTTTGATCCCTCTTGCCTTGCTGGCATCCGGCAAGAGGTGAGACAGGTCGCCCAGATCAGGCCACCTTTAGGTAATAATTTCCGCGTCATAAACCGCTCAATTGCGTCGCTAAATACGCCCCCGTCAGGCGGTAATGGTTGAGCAACGCCTTTGACGCAGTTTCGGCATCTCGGCTGACCGTCGCTTCCAGAATATCAGAGTGTTCGGCAGAAATATCACGGCTTTGATAGCTTTCCCCAGACGCGGCAAGATAGCGGTACCGAATATTGAGATCATAGAGCTGGCTGCAGTATCGCTCAAGAACCGGCGATCCAGCATTGTTTATCAAGGCCACATGGAACGCCTTATGTGCTTCCTCAAAGGTCGGTGTCCCAGCGACCTGTTTCATCCGGTGATGTGACAATACAAGATGATCTTCCCAGTCCGAACTGGCCTGCGCAATTGATCTGCGCAATGCCATGTCTTCAAAGGCACAACGCGTGTCCAGGATGTCTTCAAAATCCGCCAAGCTCGCCGGTGCCGTGCGAAACCCACGCTGATCTATGCGCTCGACGAGCAAGTCCGACGTCAAAAGGCTCAGCGCCTCGCGTACCGGAGACGCGCCAATATCGAGCAGCTTACGCAATTGTTCGATTTTCAGTTTCTCTCCGGCGGGCAACACCCCTGTCAGGATCATCTCACGCAGCGAAAGATAGGCCATATGCGTTGCCGAACCCTCTTTGCTGCCAGAGTTGATCACATTCATTTAACTTGCCTTTCTGCTTTCAATTAGTCGCGACTGGGGATGCCTTTGCCCTTACCGGCTTGCGAAACACCGTCGACCAACACGAACATTATTGTGCAGGGTTCGGTGCCCCGATTGGCCCAGGCGTGATTGGTGCCACGCTGCACAACAACGTCTCCGGCTTTGAGCAGCACATCGTCTTTTTCTTCATCCATCACCATCCAGATTTCACCGTTCATGACGATGCCATAATCAACTGAATCCGTGCGATGCATCCACGGATGACGTCCGCCCGGAACAATATTTGCGCCTGCGCCCATCTCGGCAAAGGCAGCCGCGCCATCCTCGCTTGAAAGCCGCGCCATCACTTCGGGGTCTTCAGGCAGAAACTCGACGCACCGAAACATCGTGCCATTTTCGGGCGGATGCAAAATGAATGGACCGGTGCATGTTTCAGTTGCCCCATCATATTCGGCAGGTGTCTGATCAGAGCGCCAAAAATTCGTCAGCCGGACGCCCGGACGGTTGGGCCGTTCCAGTATTTGCGTCGCGATCTCGTCGCTTTCGATGATGGCCGCGCCTTTCTCGTCATGTCCGGTAACGACGCGTCGGTATTCTTTATGCATGACTGCTCCTCAGTGCTTTTGATTTTGTGGGGTCAGGTTCAGCCGCGCAACCACGACCATGCCCGCGAGCATGACCAAACCGACGACGTTTGTGACAGGGGACTGGTACATCAACAAAAGGCCAGTTGCCGCCATCGTGGCCCTGCCAACCGCACCCAGCGGCTGCAGGAAATAACCGACCACTGCTGCGGCGATACAATAGACGCTGATCAGTCCGATGATGATTGCCGCGAATATCTGAACTGCGGTGCCGTCCATCAACAACGCCGGTCCGAAAAAGAACATGAAGGGCAGTATGTAGCTGGTGATGCCATATGCAAATGCGGTCCAGCTGGTTTTGTTGATGTCACTGCCCGCAATGCCCGCCGCGACATAAGACGCAAGCGCCACCGGCGGTGTGATTGTCGAGATACAGCCAAAGAAGAACACGAACATATGCGCCGTCAAGATCGGCACTCCCATCTCCACCAGTGGAGGAGCCACAACCGTTGCCAGGATCAGATAAGCGGCGGTGGTCGGAAGTCCCATCCCCAAAACAATGGCCATAAGCGCGGTCATCGCCAAAGCAATCAGCGGCTGACCTGCAGAAACGTCAATGATCAATCCCGATATTTTGGACCCAACACCCGTCATCGAAAGCACACCGGCAACAATACCAGCGGCAGCACACGCCGCCGCAATTGAGAGCACCGCAAGCGCGCCCTCCTCAAGCGATTTCAGAATGCGGCCGACATAACCTTTGATGTCGCGCCACTCAAACAAAAAGCAACCGGCCAACAACGCGATGAGGCCCACAAATGACGCGCGGAAAGGCGAATAGCCAATGACCATCATCCCAACGAGCAAAGCAAAGGGGATCACAAATCGCAATCCGGGTAGCAACACGCTGGACAAAGGTTCAGTTGTCTCTTGGGCAACGCTGACCACCATGCCGGATTTGACAGCACGCAGGTGCACAATGAACAGGATAGACGAGAAAAAGAGCAGCGCTGGGATCAATGCGGCCAGCATCACATCACGGTACGGCGTGCCGATGATCTCGGCCATGATAAACGCCGCAGCGCCCATGATCGGTGGCATGATTTGCCCCCCGGTCGACACAACCGCCTCGATCGCGGCGGCCTGATTGGGCTTGTAACCTTCCCGCTTCATCATCGGAATGGTCATGGTTCCCGTCACAGCAACATTGCCAGCCGCCGAGCCCGAGATCATGCCCAACAACGTGCTAAAAATCACAGCCGTTTTGGCGGATGCGGCTCGCGTTCCACTGGTCAACGCGCTTGCAATACGGAAAAAGAACTCACCTGCGCCAAAGTTATTCAGGAACGCGCCAAAAATCGTAAATATGATGATGTACGACGCCGAAACGCCTAGCGGGATGCCAAAAATACCTTCGGTCCCCGTCGCCATAAAGATTGCGACACGCTCCGCACTATAGCCGCGGCCCTCAAATACGCCGGGCATATAAGGGGCGACGAGTGGATAGAGAAGAAAGATGACGGCGATTAGGCTGAGCAAAAAACCAATACGCCGGATCACAGCAAGCAGCACCAACAGGATCACAACCATGCCGACATATGCGTCATAGTCATTTGTAACACCGCCGCTAAATGCAATCGGTTTCCAGCGCAGGTAGGTGTAGATGCCAGCCCCCAGCGACACCAAGGCCAAAGTGACCCGCAGGATTAGGTCGCGGGAACTTATGGCAGACGCGCTTGCGCCCTCGCCCGCTGGTTTTTTTATCGCAAGAAAGACAAGGACCAGCATAACCGTCAAATGAATGCTGCGTATGTCCATCGTCGAATAACTGCCGAAACCTGCGACAATCGAAAGATGCCAAAGGCTCAGGCAAATCGCCGTAACCGACACAACTTTGCCTAGTATGTGCTGCGCACCCGTCATAACTCTGTTTTTTCCTGCGAAAAATATAAGGGGCAGCAAAATGGCCGCCCCTTGTTTGGTCTTAATTCAAGGATTCGAAATACGCCTGCGCAGCAGGGTGCAGCGGGATCGGCAGATCAAGCGACGCTTTTGGTACAATTTGTTTTGCCAAAGCGTTTTCAGCAATCAGATCATCCAGGTTGCCATAAATGGCTTCCAACAAGATCGTCGCGCGCGCATCATCCATGTCACCCTTGGCAATCAGCATGTTAGCCGAACCAATCACAACGACATCGCTGCCTGTGTCATAGACATCTGCAGGCACTGTCACGTTGGAGTAATATGGGAACATCTCTGTCAGCTCTGCCATTTTCGCGTCGCCAAGTTCAATGAACTTCAGCTCTTTTGTGGCCCCTGTTTGCATCACTGCAGAGGTTGGATACCCCGCAAGCGCAAATGCGGCGTCGACATTGCCATCAGACAACTGGCTGAATCCGTCTGCATAGGACAAAAAGCTTGGAACGATGTCTTCCAGCGTCATGCCATAAAGCTTAAAGAGGTTGCGGGTCATGCTGAGTGTGCCGCCGCCTGCAGGTCCAATCGCGACCTTCTTGCCTTTAAGGTCTTCGATGCTTTCAATGCCAGATCCCGGCAGCGTCACCATGTGCAGGATGCTTGAATGCAATTGCCCCATGGCTGTGATGTCCAGCGCTTCCTTGTAGGGGCCCTTGCCGCCTACTGCCAGAAAACTCAGGCTGGCAGGTGCGATACCCAGCTCGACCTCACCGGAATCAACAAGGCGCGGATTTTCCGCGCCACCACCCGTCACAATCGGGACCATGGTGTAGCCCTCGGCATGTTTGTTGACCATGTTGCTCAGCGCCTGCCCCATCGGGTAATATGCGCCGCCCAAACTCGCAGTGCCGATGCGCAGCTCTTGCGCGGATACGGTCATTGGCGCGATGGCCATGGCTGCAACAGCCAGAACTTTTGTTGCGATATTCATAGAGACCTCCCTTATCTGTTCTCCTGGCGAGCCAACTCAAACCATTCGCGCACCGTAGATTCTGAATACAATATCGGTGTAAAACGATAATGCAATATTTTATCGATTTTTCTTGTGGTGTTCTTAAAAGTCTAGATAATCAAGAAATCACGCAAGATATCGTCGACGACTTCTTGAAACAGCCAACATAATCTCTAGGCCACATCGCCCATGACCGCTGATCTTGTCATTCTATGTGTCGCGTCCGTGACATTCTTTATCGGCGGATTGTCCAAGGGTGCGATCGGGTTTGGTTTGCCGATGATCGCCATACCGATGCTCACAGCGACGGGATCGCTGCCGCTGGCATTGTCGATCGCAGTGCCGCCGGTTGTCGCAACAAACCTCTGGCAAATTTGGAAATTTCGCGCGCACCACCACATCCCTTTTATGCGCAGCTTTCTCATAACCGGACTGCTGGGCCTGCTGTTCGGGACCTTCGTGCTCAAAAACGTCGAGAATGCCTACTTCGAAATTCTACTCGGCTGTTTGGTCCTGTTTTACCTTTTCAAGAAAAACAAGAGCGGCAAAACCCTGACGCCAGAACGACAAAATCGGCTTGCACCCATTATCGGAAGTGCTGCCGGTCTGGTGCACGGAACAATGGGCATGTCTGGTTTGGTCGGCACGCCCTTTTTCTATGCCGCAGGGCTGTCGCGCCCGTCCTTCATTTTCGCCAACAGCCTTATGTTCATTGTGTTCTCGGCACTGCATATGCCCGCGCTTGCAGTCGCGGGTCTCTATCAGCCCACAGCCCTTGTCATTGGATTATTCGTGATGATCCCGGCCTTTGCTGGTCTGTGGATCGGAAACATGTTGGTTGATCGACTAAAGGCATCGACCTTTCCGCTGCTTGTCAAAGGCATGTTGATGATCGCCGCGATTTTGCCGATCTGGAATGGATTGGCGCATTTTCTCTCACCACCGACCTGACCCCGGAGGCATTACACATGCTTAAACTCTTTCACGCGAACCACTCAACATGCAGTCAAAAAGTGCGTCTCTGCCTTGCTGAAAAGGGCCTCAAATATCAGAGCCAATTGGTCAATCTCGCAACCAAAGAGCATCTGACGCCCGAGTACTTGGCCATCAACCCCAACGGGGTCGTGCCAACGTTGATACATGACGGTGCGATCATTACGGATTCCGGTGTTATCTGCGAATATCTTGACGAGGTTTTTCCGTCGGTCGCAATGCTACCCACCGACCCTGCTGAGCGCGCCGTCGTCAGAGCATGGGGCCGTTATCTGGATGAAGTTCCTACAGCGGCAATTCGGGTGCCCTCATTCAACATGGCGTTTTTGCCGCGTTACGACGACCTGGATGACCAAACTTTTCAGCAACAACAGGCCAATGTGCGCCCTATTCGCAAACAGTTTTATGAACGCATGGGCCGCAAGGGCTTTGACGACTCCGAGGTCGATGCCGCAATGGACCAGTTCAACGCGACGCTGGTGCGTATGGAAAAAAGGCTGGCTGACGCCCCATGGATTTCTGGCGAAAATTTTGGGCTGGCGGACATCATCGTCTTACCGCTTGTCGACCGCATGGATGATCTTTCTTTCGCTAACATGTGGGAAGACATGTTTCCACGTGTGACAGATTGGTTCCAGCGCGCAAAAGACCGGCCTTCGTTTACCCAAGCGTTTTACCCGAAATCCCGGCTATCAGAATTTTTGAATATTGCGCCGCTACGGCCTGCCGATGCATCGACATAGCTTCGAACGGCTGATTGCCTGACTTCAACGGGACAGACACGTTTCGGCCTAAAAAAGGGGGCGACGCCGCGCCCCCAATTTTTCATTTTTCAAAATCATCCGGCAACAGTGCCGCAGGAAGGTCCTGCAAACAAACAGGTCGCAAGAACCGTCTGATTGACAATGTCCCGACAGAGGTCGCTCCAAAATTTGTCGATGCCGGATAAGGGCCGCCATGCACCATCGCATCACAAACTTCGACACCGGTTGGGAAACCGTTGAACAGCACCCGACCCGCCTTGCGTTCAAATATTGGCAACAGGCATTTGGCCAGATCAGAGTCCGCTTCGTCCATGTGCGCCGTACAGGTCAATTGCCCTTCAAGCGCAAGCGCAACTTCTTTCATCTGAGCAATGTCTTGTACCCGAACCACCAGCCCAAGAGGGCCAAAAACCTCCTCGGCCAGGTTCCCATTACGGAGCCATTGATCCCCTGTCGTTTCATACAGAAACGGGCTGGCAGACCGGTCAGCACATTGAGAGCTGAAAATTTCTTCTACGCCGTCGCTATTAGCGACGCGGCTCTGCCCCGCCCGATAAGCATCAGCAATCCCGTCCGTTAGCATTACCTGCGAAGAAACCGCTTCCAACGCAGATTTGGCAGACTGCACAAACGCCTCTGCTTCTGGACCATCAATTACAACTGCCACCCCGGGGTTGGTGCAAAACTGCCCCGCACCCATCGTGAGAGATGCCGCCCAACCGGTTCCGATCTGAACACCGCGCGACGCGACAGCACCTGGTAGCAGGAACATCGGATTTACCGACCCCAATTCTCCAAAAAACGGAATTGGATTGGGACGCTGCGCGCAAAGATCGAAAAGCGCCCGTCCACCGGCAAGAGAGCCGGTAAAGCCTACGGCATTGATCAGCGAATGCTGTACCAACGACGTACCGACGTCACGTTTACCGCCCTGAATGAGCGAAAATACACCGGGATGGACATCGCATTTCTGAATTGCGGCACAAACCGCTTCTGCGATAATCTCGCCCGTTCCTGGATGCGCGCTGTGGCCTTTGACCACAACAGGGCACCCAGCGGCCAGCGCGGCAGCTGTGTCGCCGCCAGCCGTCGAAAACGCCAGCGGGAAATTCGATGCGCCAAACACCGCGACTGGTCCAATTGGACGCTGCACAAGCTTTATATCAGGTCGAGGAACTGGCGCGCGGTCTGGCAACGCGAGATCGTGTCTCACGTCAAGGTAGTCACCTTGCAGAATATGGTTTGCGAACAGCCGGAGTTGCCCGACAGTGCGCCCTCGTTCACCCATAAGCCGGGCTTCGGGCAAACCGGATTCCTGACTGCCAATTTCGGTGATTGCTTCGGCTCTGGCTTCGATTTCGTCTGCGATTACGTTCAGAAAGGCTGCTCGCTCTGCTCTTGAAGAATAGCCGAAAGTCCAGAACGCTTCCTCGGCGGCCTGACAGGCTGCATCTACGTGCGAAGGCGTACCAACCGAAAACTGATGGCTTGGACCATGCGCGGGGGAAGAGGCGAAAACGTTCTCTCCCGCGATCCAGTTTCCAGCAACCAGGTGTTTTCCATGCGGTTCGAATTTCATCTGTGAATCTCAATTTCGTTTCTGTGTTTCAATCTATTCATCAACCGGGGCGCATATACTAGGTCCATTCGCGCTCACCAAATATTATTCCGATTGCTCAGAACGCCATTTTTGAAATTCAACAAGGTTTTCTTCTTTGGTTGCCGGGTACAGCCCGATGATCGACGCTCCGGATTTCACCTTGCTCAGAACAAAATTCTCGTAGGCGGTCATTTCTGTCGCATCGGCGGCGGTCTCATCGGCCAGATGGGCCGGTATGACAATCACGCTGTCATCATCCCCAACCATGATGTCACCCGGAAACACTGGCGCGTCACCGCATCCGATTGGCACATTGATGTCGATGGCTTCGTTTGTTGTGAGGTTGGTTAGGCTCGCCGGGCGGTGATGATAAGACGGGATATCCAGTTCAGCGATGTTCATCGCGTCCCGAAACCCGCCATCTGTCACGACACCAGCTACGCCCCGCGCCATAAGTCGATTAATCAGAATATCCCCGGCCGAAGCGGCATATGCGCTTTTGCGGCTGTCCATCACCATCACATGACCCTCCGGGCAAATCTCTACAGCGTGGCGCTGTGGATGTTGTGGGTTCCGAAACTCGACAAGCTGGTTACGATCTTCGCGGGCAGGCATATAGCGCAAGGTAAATGCCGGTCCGACCATGTTACGCCCTTTTTGCGACAGCGGTCGCACATCCTGTATCACCTGATTTCGCAATCCGTGTTTGTACATAACAGTAGCCAGTGTTGCGACAGAAACTTTCTCCAGCAGCGCACGCGTCTCTGGCTTCAGTGGATGCTCGGACATCGGATTTCCTTTCGAGTTATTCTTCGTTTTTTTATCGAGATCTTGTGTCATATTTCTCGCTCCGCATTGTTGTGGCGGATTGACGAAAACAGCGACAAACAAATGAGCGCGGCTCCTACCAGTCCCGTAAAGAGTTCGGGAATATGCCAAAGCGATTGTGCATACATGATCACCGACAACACGAGCACCGAGTAGAAGGCGCCATGCTCAAGGTAGCGAAACTGCGTCAGCATTTTGCTTTCGACCAACATGATGGTCATGGAACGCACATAAAAGGCGCCGATGCCAAGGCCAATTGCGATCAGGAACAGGTTCTGCGTCAAGGCAAATGCTCCTATTACACCGTCAAAGGAGAAGCTGGCATCCAGAACTTCGAGATACAGGAAAGCCCCGAAACCACCTTTGGCAGCAAGGTTGTTAACTTCTTTTTCTGCATCCAGAATATGCCCAAGCAATTCCACAGCAAGGAACGTCACGAGCCCACACACTGCCGCGAACAGAAAGGTTGCGCTGTCTGGGCCGGTCAGGGACGTTGTAAACATCAGAGCCAAAAACAGCACAAACGCGATTTCCAGACCGCGGATCGATGCGCAGCTTCGCAGACGACACTCGATCACACGGATCCAATCAACCTCTTTCGATTGGTCAATGAAATACGTCAGAGCCACCATCATCAGGAATGTGCCACCAAAGGCCGAGATTCCAATATGGGAGTCATCCATAATGCGCGCGTATTCCTGAGGGTCTGAAGCGGCAAGCACTATTGCCGATATCGGACCAATTTTTGCAGCGATTGCAACAACGGCCAGCGGGAAAATGATACGCATCCCAAAGACCGCGACGACGATTCCCCACGTCAGAAACCTGTGCTGCCACTTGGGCTCCATCTTTTCCAAAATGTTGGCATTGACGATGGCGTTGTCAAAACTCAGCGAAATTTCAAGGACTGCCAAAACAGATCCGATCAGGAAAAACGAGATCGCTCCGCCCATGGTGCCGGTGGTATTGTAACCCAGCCAAAACGCCAGCATCAGCCCAATGGCTGTGAAGACAAACGGCCATAGAAAGTACTTGAAGGTGCCGGTCATGAAATAGTCCTGTTACGCTGATCAAGTTCGAAAACTGGGGAAATAAGAGACGCGCCTGAAAAATGCGCAATCAGATTGTTCAAGGCCAACTGAGACATAGCACAGCGTGTTTCATTAGTTCCGCTTGCATGATGTGGATAGAGAACAACGTTACGCAGCTCTGTTAGGCGCGGGTCTGGGTCTGGTTCGTTTAAAAAAACATCTAGTCCGGCTGAACCGAGCGCCCCGGACGTCAGGCATGAGATCAGCGCTTCTTCGTCGACAACGCTGCCGCGCGCAATATTGATCAATGTCCCTTGCGTGCCGAGCTCAGAAAGAACACTTTTGTCGATCATCCCTTCTGTCTCCGCCCCCCCAGGCACGGCAACAATCAGGATGTCGCTCCAATTTGCCAAAGACACTGCGTCTGGAAAATAGCGATAGGCATTGTCCTTGCGCCGACGTGTGCAATACCCGATGTCAAGCTTAAGCGCCTGCAGTCTATTGGCAATTTCCTGCCCTATTATTCCAAGACCAAGGATACCTGCGCGTTTGCCTTTAAGGGAGGACAGCAACGGATAGGGTCCTTGCGCGCCCCACTCGCCGGACCGAACATATGCATCTGCCTTTACCAGTTCCTTGCGCGCGGCCAACGTCAACATGACGGCGGTATCTGCAACTTCGTCACTCAAAGCCAGCGAGGCATTTGTAAAGGGAATGCCGTTTTGCCTTAGAACGCTGTCATCGATCATCTCAAAACCTGCGGTGTTGCACGCCAGAATTTCAAGTTGTGGCAAACGTTGCAGCTCTTCTTCTCCGAACGTGTAATGGCCACTGATGATCGCCGCGCGACAATTGCCACCGAGCCTGTTCAGAAAATCGGCTTTGTCCTCGGCCAGATCAAGACGGTACACAACAAAATGACGTTCAAGGTCTTGCAGAACAGACGGCCAGATTGGCGACATTACCAAAACTTGCGGCTTTGTCATTCGACCAACTCCTGTATATTTTGCGCAGTGGCCCGCCTTTGCGCCTGAACGTCGGGGTCCGGGTCCAGACTGGCCGCGATCAGGTTGCGCGTGTAGTCCTCGCGCGGGGCATTGAATATCTGACCCACCGGCCCTTGTTCAACAATTCTGCCGTTTTTCATCACGATGACCCGGTGCGCGAAATCACGTACCAAAGGAAGATCGTGCGCGATGAAAAGGAAACTAACCCCCAAGTCTGACTGCAATGCCGTCAACAGCGACAGAACTTGCCCCTGAATGGAAACGTCCAGAGCTGAGACCGCTTCGTCGCAAATGATCAGCTTAGGCTGCAGCGCCAAGGCACGCGCAATGGCGATACGTTGCCGTTGACCACCCGAAAACTGGTGCGGATAACGATGGATATGTGCTGCTTGCAATCCGACCTGTTCCAACAATTCACAGACCCGGGCTTTCCACTGAGGTTTGGCCAAAATGTCGGGGTGAATGACAAACGCCTCGGAAATGATCTGAAAAATCGACATGCGCGGGTTAAGCGACTGTGTCGGATCCTGAAAAACCATTTGGATGTCGCGGCGGGTATCAAAAAGCTCCTTTGGGCTCATGCTGACAAGGTCGCGATCCTCGAACAATGCCTGCCCATCGGTTGCGTCTTCCAATCGCAATAGTGTTTTTGCCAAGGTCGACTTTCCCGACCCAGACTCGCCAACAATCGCAACAGTCTCGCCGGGCAGCACCGTCAGACTTACATCGTCCAGCGCAACAAATGACCCATAGTGCTTTGTCAGACCTCTTATATCCAAAACGGGTTTGATGGCCGCATCAAGTTGATCTGCCAGCTCGCCTGCTCCGGGCACTGCGGCAATCAGCTTCTTTGTGTAGGGATGCTGGGGATTATGATAGACGTCGCGGGCGCTGCCCGTCTCAACAACCTGACCCGCGTTCATCACCACAACTCGATCTGCGACCTCGGCCACAACACCAAGGTCATGCGTGATCAGCAAAAGCCCCATCCCGGTTTCTTTTTGAAGCTCTTCCAACAATGTCAGTATTTGCGCTTGCACGGTCACATCAAGCGCTGTTGTCGGTTCATCCGCGATCAGGATATCCGGCTTCAGAGCCAAGGCCATTGCAATCATAATGCGTTGGCGTTGCCCACCGGAAAACTGATGAGGATAGGCGTCGATTTTAGTCTCAACGTCTGGAATGCCCACCCGCTTTAACAATTCAAGTGTGCGCGCACGTGTTTCGGACTTGTTGACACCGTGCGCCGCCATGGTTTCCGCAATTTGAAAGCCGATTGTGTAGACCGGGTTCAAATGGCTCAGAGGGTCCTGAAAGATCATTGCAATGCGATGACCGTTCAGCTCACGTCGTTCCTCTGAGGACATGTCCAACAGGTCCCTGTGCTCAAAAAGGATTTCACCCGAAGTGATCTCGCCGGGAGGCATGTCAATGAGATCGAGCACAGCGGAAGCCGACACCGACTTGCCAGACCCGGATTCGCCCAGAATGGCCAGTGTTTCTCCGCGATCCAGATGCCAGCTTACGTCACGCACGGCGTGGACTGTTCCGTGAGAGGTGTGAAAATCCACCGAGAGATTGCGAACTTCTAAAAGACGTTTACCCATTTTTCTTCCCCACGTTTTCAAGGCGCCAGCGCTGTGCCGGATCAAGTGCGGTTCGCATCCAGTGAGACAAAAGGTTCAAAGACAAGGTGGTCAGAATGATCGCCAGACCCGGCCAGAAAGACAGCCACCAGGCCGTCGTCAAATACGGGCGCCCCTGCGAAACCATGAGCCCCCACGTGATCTCGGGTGGCTGAATACCAATCCCCAAAAACGACAGGGACGATTCTGCCAGCATCACAAAGGCAAAATCCAAAGTGGCGATGGTTATCAAAGTCGGAAAGACCACTGGCAGAATGTGCCGGAAAATGATCCTGCGTGTCGATGCGCCCATAACCCGCGCTGCCTGAACGAACATTCTTTCGCGCACCTCAAGCGTTTCGGCGCGGGCGGTTCGCAAATAAATCGGAATGCGCGTGATCGCCAAAACGATCACCAGATTGAAGACCGAACTTTCCAACATAAACAGCACAATCACCGCCAGTAGCAACGACGGAAATGACATGATGATATCGGCCAGCCGCATGATAACCTGACTGATATTGTGCGTTGTGTAGCCTGCGAGCAGCCCCAGCGAAGTCCCAATGACCAACGAAAAGAACACGGCGCCTGCAGCCACAAATATCGTGTTTTGGGCGGCAACGATTATGCGGGCAAGCAGCGGGCGACCCAGCGCATCTCCGCCAAGCCAGAATAGCCAGTGTTTTTCAAAATCGAACGGCGGCGCGTTGCGTCCGCGCAAGTTCTGTTTTGTGGCGATGTCTTCGAACAAGAGCGGTCCAAAGACGGCGCAGAACACGACAAGCAAAAGGAAAACTGTCGAGACAAATGCAAACTTGTCATTCCAAAGCATACGCAGCGTCTGTGCGATCGGATTGGGCGCGTCGGGAAGCTCGGGTTGGGTCGGGGATACTTGGTCAATATGGGCCATGGATTAGTACCTGATGCGGGGATCAAGGATCGAGTAGAGAATGTCGATCAGGATGTTCATGAGGAAAATCGCCATTGCGGTGACCATAATGGCCGCCAGAACAACGGTGAAGTCGCGTTGCAGTATGGAATCGATCATCAGCTTTCCGACTCCCGGAAACCCAAAGATAGTCTCGACCACGACGGCCCCGTTCAAGAGCGCGGCAGCCTGATCTCCAATCACAGTAATAACCGGGAGAAGTGCATTGCGCAGCGCGTGAACAAAGATAATTGGCCGGTTCTTGATGCCCTTGGCACGTGCAGTTTTCACATATGCCGAGCCGAGCGCATTGATCATGGACCCCCGCACAATTTGTAAGATCAGTCCGAAAGGTCGGATAAATAGGACGGATATCGGAAGGATCCAGTGCCAAACCGTTCCCGTGCCTGACGTTGGAACCCAACCCAAGGTCACAGAAAATACAACGATGGCGACAATCGCGACCCAGAAATCAGGGGCGCTGGCGCCCACCAGTGAAAAGAAGGTGGCGATACGATCAAACACACCCCCGACATGATAGGCCGCCAGAGACCCAAGTGTGATGGCAAGCACGACAACCAGCGACATGGTGATCAGCGCAAGCTGCAGCGTCCAGGCAAACCCCCTGAGAACAACATCGATGGCAGGCTCCGAACGCCGAATTGATTCACCAAAATCAAGACGGATCAAATCGCCCATATAGTTGAGAAACTGCACAAACAGAGGCTTATCAAGCCCATGAATGGCGCGGAATTGATTACGGCTTTCTTCTGACGCATCGAGCGGCAAATAGAGACCTGTCGGATCACCGGTCAACCGGCTCAGGAAAAACACGAGCAAAATCAGTCCGACAAGTGAGATGCCACTTGCGACTGCTCGTTTTCCCAGAAAATTCAGCATTGTGCCGGACCTTTTGATTGAGTTTGCTGCGGACAACGGATGCTGTCCGCAGCCTTGGTTTTTTACTTGAATTCGATCTGCGACAACTGCAGTTCGCTGTTCGTGCGGATTGTCGGCGCAAAGTCGAGACGGTCGTTGACGCGACTAAATCCAACCATATGGAACAACATAACATCCGCGATGACTTCTTCGTGGATGTACCCGAACAACTCGCTCCATTTCGCTGCACGCGCTTCGCCTGTGGCGGCGGTCGCCTCTGCAATCAAAGCGTCAACCTTAGGATCCGTCAAACCAGATTGCTGACCTTCGGAATGGTACTTGAAATACATCGAGAACACAGGATCGCCATTGGCATTATCGTGCTGAGCTTCGATGATTTCCGGACCACGGTCAGCTGGGAAGGGTTTCGCATAACGCTCCAGCCACTCGGCAACTTCGACCATTTCAAGTTTCATATTGAAACCCACGTCCTGATACATGGCGTGCAAGGCTTCCATGGTTTCAAGCACGTTCGCAAAGTTGTTGATACGGCCGATCAGCGTGATCTCTGTGTCAACAGGAACACCGTCCGCCTTGGCTTCTGCCAGCAACGCTTTGGCGCGCTCTGGATCATAGGCATAAGGCTTGAGGTCGTGATCATACCCAATCGTGGAAGGCGGTGTAATGCCGGTCGCAAGCAAAGTACCGTTCGCCAGAATTGTGCCAACAAATGCTTCGCGATCAACGGCGAGGTTCAACGCCTCACGCACCCGACGATCGTCGAGAGGAGCGTATGCGTGCTCAAGGCGCAAGAAGACCGTTTCAGAGTTTGGATAAGAGAAATCCATTGCTGGATCACGGGCATCCTGAAGCGCGATATTCGGAGCTATGTCAGCCTCACCGGCTGCAACCATTGCCGCACGAACGGCGCTGTCTGCACGGAAAACGTACGTGGCCGATTGAACGGTCGGCTGGTCGCCCCAATAGCTCGGGTTCGCTGACAGCTTGATATGTTGGCCGCGGGCATATTCATCAAATGTATAGGGGCCTGTGCCAATCGGATGATCAACAAACTTGTCCAAAGGCGTGGTGGACGGTGTCACCGTCACGGTCGACATCAGCATCGGCAGAATAGGCTGGGCCGGGTTGGCGGTCACATCAATTGTATGCGCGTCAACAATGTTCGACGTAATCTCAATTCCGCCGAAGAACTTCGCGCCAATCTCACACGCGATGGCTTCAGATTTCATTCTGACCAATGAATGCGCAACATCCTCGGCATCCATCGCAGAACCATCGCTAAAGGTCACGCCTTCGCGCAGCTTAAACCGCCAGGTACCATTGCCCACATCCTCCCAGCTTTCGGCCAATCGCGGCTGAAGCCCCGTTGTGGGGTCCATTTCCGTGACCGTCTCGGAAATGTTCTGAAAGAGAACACGGCCAACATTGGATTTCGTCGCAGAACACGGTTCAACGATTTCGAGTTCTTCCGATAGAACGACAGTCACAGAGTTACTCTGTGCATGTGCTCCAAAGGCAAGCGTCGACGCGAGCAGCGACATTGCCACAAGGGGTGTTTTTCGGTTCATTTGGTCCTCCCAAAGTTTCCAAAGTTAAAGGTTCTCGCCGCTTGGCGTCCAAGGATCCCGACGATACGTCCTTTAAATTGGGGATGATGAGAGCATTGTAAATTTCAAATTTGGATTGCAGTGATACAATAAATGTATCAATAAGAATTTCGAAACATCCTTTAAGGAATTAGCAACATGGCCCTGGGTCAGTTCGAGTACTTTCAAATGCGTTGCTTTGTCGCTGTGGCTGAAGAGCTGAGTTTTCGGCGCGCTGCAGACCGGTTGAACATGACACAACCGCCCCTGTCGCGTCAGATCAGAATTCTTGAGGAGCGCGTTAACCTGACCCTTCTTGAGCGCACAAACAGACATGTTCGCCTGACGTCTGCAGGCGAAAGCTTTTACCACAGTGCAATCGATATTATCCAACGATCCGAACACGCTATCCTGAACGCGCGTCAGGCTGAACGCGGAGAGTACGGAAATGTTTCGATTGGATTCGTGCCATCGGCGGCGATGAAATTTGTACCACTGATTGCGAAGCGAATGAAGGAAACCATGCCGAATGTCGGCCTCACTCCGATCGAAATGATGGGATACGAAGTCGTCGAGGCGCAACGCTCAGGAAGAATCGATTTGGGCTTGACCAGAATGGAACAGCCGCGAGGCGAAATTCAGCGATTTAAGGCCGTGAGCGAACCTTTCGTTGTTGCGATTCCCAAAGACCACCATCTTGCGCAAAAAGTCGATTTGTCGATTACAGACTTTGACAATCAGCCATACGTGTCATTCACAAAGGACCGTGGCGGCTTTCTTATGGAAACGCTGGGCGCGCTATTTGCTGGCTGTGGAATCATGCCCGATACGAAAATCGAGGCCAGCCAGACGCACGCTGTCATCAGCATGGTCAATCACAGTCTCGGTTTTGCGATTGTGCCCAGATCTGTGCGCGTCATGCAGCTGGAAAACATCGTATTTCGAGATCTTGAACTGCCAAAACAATTTCGATCCGACATGTATCTGGTTTCGCGATCAGGACAAGAATCAGCCGTACGAGATCGCGTAAAAGACTTGATTATTGATGTCCTCAAACCTTACCGGGATTAAATTTGGGAAAGACGCTTTTCAACTAGATCCGTTTGACAAGGCGCCGATATCGCTCGCACCCCCTGTCGTTTAAGATCAGGCTTGGCTGCTAATAAAACCCAACAACTGTGCCATTCAAGAACAGAGCAGAGACTTCTATCAGAACATCTCACAGTCACTCTGACATACGTCTATCATTTTATGATTGACGTATATCATTTTGCGCTCTACCAATGTCGTCATGCTAGCGAATTTTGGTTCGCTGCCTGGGAGGAAATATGGATAGCCCTACTTTAAGCGATGTAGCGCGCGCCGCTGGTGTCAGCTATGCGACCGCCGACCGCGTGATTAACAAGCGCGGAAATGTTGCAGAGAAATCTATGCGCAAAGTCCAGGAGGCGGTCGCGTCGCTGGGCTATGTGCGCAACGTGGCAGCCGCAAATTTGTCGCGTGGCCGCACTTACCGACTGGCCTTCCTGATCCCGGCAGGCTCAAACGCATTTTTCAACCGTATGCGACAACATCTGAGTGCAACGGCCCAACATTTTGCTTCGGACCGAGTCAGTGTTGAGATCATTGAAATCGCCGCATTTGCCATCAGTGGCTTACATGACAGCCTTGTTTCCTTAGTAGACGAAAACTTCGACGGCGCGGCCATCGTCGGACTTCAAGGTGGCGCGTTGGAAGCGCCACTGAAACAGTTGCGCGACAAGGGAATTGCAATAATCGGCTTGGTGTCTGATCTGCCCGAAGAGTATCGCTCTGCCTATATCGGCATTGACAACACCGTCGCAGGACGCACCGCAGCCCGTTTGATAGGCATGTCTCATGCGGGCAGAAAAGGGCTGGTGCAAACCTTTGCCGGGTCTTTGGATGCACAGGACCACGACGAACGCCTCGCCGGGTTTCGCGAAGTCATAGACGCCGATTATCCACAAATTGACCTGCTGGAAACTGTGATGACAAAGGACGATGCCGCGATCGTTCGAGCACAAACAGAAACCCAGCTTGAGGTCCAATCCGAACTGACCGCCATCTACAATGTTGGCGCAGGCAACAGTGGCCTGATCGCCGCCCTGCACCACAGGCAGCAATTCAAACCGTTCTGCGTTGTGCACGAGCTGGTTCCGCATACGCGGCGCGCCTTGCTGGAGGGCCACGTTGATCTGGTGATCGATCAAAGACCCGATGTTGAAATCAACCGGGCATTTGCCGTTTTGCGATCCCTGATCGACCAACAACCCTTGCCCCCCCTACCCGATTTAGTGCCCACAATTTACGTCCGGGACAACCTCCCAGCTGACACCACAGATTCTACGATGAAAGACCAAAACCCATGACCGATTTTTTTGATAGCATCGCACCACTCAAATTCGATCCCGACAGCAGCGACATCGCTTTTCGCCATTATAACCCTGACGAAGTTATCATGGGCAAACGCATGGAAGACCATCTTCGTTTCGCCGTAGCCTATTGGCATTCTTTTGCATGGCCCGGAGGCGACCCGTTTGGCGCGCAGACATTCGAACGCCCGTGGTTCGGGGACACCATGGATCTGGCGCGGCTCAAAACTGATGTTGCCTTTGAAATGTTCGAATTGCTGAACGTCCCCTTCTTTTGCTGGCATGATGCAGACATCCGCCCCGAAGGTGACAGCTTTTCTGAAAGCCTGCGCAACTTTGAAGACATCGTCGACTACATCGGCACCAAATCGGAAACCTCTAAGGCCAAGCTTCTTTGGGGGACCGCCAATATGTTCAGCCACCGCCGGTTCATGTCCGGCGCAGCGACAAACCCTGATCCGGATGTGTTTGCTTGGTCGGCAGCAACTGTCAAAGCCTGCATGGATGCAACGCACAAACTTGGCGGGCAAAATTATGTGCTTTGGGGCGGACGCGAAGGGTATGAGACCCTGCTGAACACTGACCTGAAACGGGAACGCCAACAGGCCGGGCGCTTTTTGCAGATGGCCGTCGAATACAAGCACAAGATTGGCTTTAAGGGCGCGATTTTGGTCGAACCCAAGCCACAAGAACCGTCAAAGCATCAATATGATTATGACGTTGCTACGGTCTATGGCTTCCTAAAGGATTTTGGACTGGAAAACGAAGTCCAGATGAACCTCGAACAAGGGCACGCCATTCTTGCTGGCCATTCTTTCGAACACGAACTGGCACTTGCAGCGTCATTGGGGATTTTCGGCTCCATCGACATGAACCGCAACGATTATCAATCTGGCTGGGACACGGATCAGTTTCCCAACAACACCCCCGAAGTTGCACTGGCCTATTACGAAGTGCTCAAAGCAGGCGGTTTCACAACGGGTGGCACCAATTTTGATGCCAAACTGCGCCGTCAATCGCTCGACCCTGTGGATCTGATCGCGGCCCATGCGGGCGGCATGGATATTTGTGCACGTGGCTTCAAAGCGGCAGCAGCCATGCTGGAGGACGGCACGCTCGAGGCGATGCGCGCCGAGCGTTACGCCGGCTGGGATACTCCATCAGCTCAGTCCATGCTGAACAGCGATCTGGACAGCATCGCAGCGCGGGTTGTGAGGGAAGACATTGACCCCCAGCCACGTTCGGGCCGACAGGAAATACTGGAAAATATCGTCAATCGCTTCGTGTAAGCGGACAAGGAGAAACGCAATGAAAACGATCAAAGGTCCGGCGCTATTCCTGGCGCAGTTTGCAGGCGACGAAGCCCCTTTTGACAGCTGGGACGGCATCACCAAATGGGCAGCCGATTGCGGCTACAAAGGTGTTCAGGTGCCAAGCTGGGACGGTCGTCTGATTGACTTGGCCAAGGCAGCCGAAAGCAAGGACTATTGCGACACGTTCAAAGGAGTAGCTGCGGAAAACGGCGTCGAAGTCACCGAGCTTTCAACCCATCTGCAAGGTCAGCTTGTGGCAGTTCACCCCGCTTATGACGCTGCATTTGACGGGTTCGCAGCCCCCGAAGTACGCGGCAACCCCAAAGCGCGTCAGGCCTGGGCCGTGGATCAGGTCAAGAAAGCCATTTCCGCATCGCGCAACATGGGCATCACGGCACATGCGACGTTTTCCGGTGCGCTGGCCTGGCCGTACCTTTATCCTTGGCCACAACGCCCTGCCGGGCTGGTCGAAACTGCGTTTGACGAACTGGCCGCCCGTTGGTTGCCACTGTTGAACCATGCCGAGGAATGCGGCGTCGACGTTTGTTATGAAATTCACCCCGGCGAAGATCTGCATGACGGGATCACCTTCGAAATGTTCCTTGAACGCACCGGCAATCACGCGCGGGCGAACATGTTGTATGACCCCTCGCACTATGTACTGCAATGCCTTGATTACCTTGACAACATCGACATCTACAAGGACCGCATCCGCATGTTCCACGTCAAGGACGCGGAATTCAATCCAACCGGACGTCAGGGCGTCTATTCCGGCTATCAGGGCTGGACAGACCGCGCCGGACGGTTCCGCAGCCTTGGCGATGGTCAGGTCGATTTCGGTGCAATCTTCTCCAAAATGGCCGCCAATGACTTTGATGGCTGGGCGGTTGTCGAATGGGAATGCTGCCTGAAACATCCCGAAGACGGCGCCCGCGAAGGCGCACAATTTGTTTCGGACCACATCATTCGTGTCACGGAAAAAGCGTTCGATGATTTCGCCGATGGCGGCACAGATGAAGCGGCAAATCGCAAAATGCTGGGGATAGAGTGATGGCACGTATTCGACTGGGAATGGTGGGCGGCGGCAATGACGCTTTTATCGGCGGCGTGCACCGGATTGCGGCGCGCATTGATGATCGCTTTGAGCTTGTGGCCGGGGCGTTGTCCTCTACGCCAGAAAAATCCGCCGCCAGCGCAAAGGCGCTTGGCATTGCGCGCTCTTATGGCAGCTTTACTGAAATGGCCA
This sequence comes from Shimia sp., assembly GCF_039969785.1. Lineage (GTDB taxonomy): Bacteria > Pseudomonadota > Alphaproteobacteria > Rhodobacterales > Rhodobacteraceae > Shimia. The sequence continues at coordinate 42,499 of NZ_JBDVNC010000037.1, forward strand.
AGGCAGAAGCCACGCGCGAAGATGGCATTGAAGCCGTCGCAATCGTCACCCCAAATCATGTGCACGCAGCCGCAGCACAAGCATTTCTGGAACAAGGCATCCATGTCATCTGTGACAAGCCGCTGACCTCTACGATGGAAGACGCGCACGCACTTGAAAAAGCTGTCGCAGACAGCGCGTCACTGTTTGTACTGACCCACAATTACACCGGCTACCCGATGATCCGGCAGGCCCGCGCAATGGTGGCATCTGGTGAATTGGGGGCGATCCGCATTGTTCACGCCGAATATCCGCAGGATTGGCTGACATCCCCGATGGAGAACGAAGGCCTTAAACAAGCTGAATGGCGCACCGACCCGGCACGGTCCGGCGCGGGCGGCTCGGTGGGCGATATCGGCACCCACGCACACAATCTTGCCTGCTTTGTCAGCGGTCTCAATGTCGAATGCCTGGCCGCCGATCTGCAATGCTGGGGCGCCGGTCGCGCTCTGGACGACAACGCGCACGTCATGCTGCGCTTTGAGGGCGGTGCGCGCGGAATGCTCTGGTCAAGCCAGGTAGCTCCGGGCAATGAAAACGCCCTCAAGCTGCGCATCTACGGCGAAAAAGGCGGGTTGGAATGGGCACAGGAAGATCCCAACTATCTGTGGCACACGCCACATGGCGAACCCAAACGGCTTTTGACCCGCAATGGCGCAGGCGCGACCGAGGCATCCAGCGCCGTCAGCCGCATTCCGGGCGGCCATCCCGAAGGATATCTGGAAGGTTTTGCCACCATCTATAACGAAGCAGCAGACGCAATCCGTGCCGTGCAAGGCGGTACAGACCGCGCCAGTGCAATGGGCCATCTGCCAGATATTTCCTCAGGCATGGCGGGCATGCGGTTCATCAATGCATGTGTCACGTCATCCAGCGAAAACGCCGCCTGGACAAACCTATGACTGGCAGCCCTGCAATCGCTCTGAACAATGTCAGCAAAAGCTTCGGCCCGGTCGAAGTTCTGCACGGCGTTGACCTTGCTTTGCACGCAGGTCAGGTACACGCGTTGATCGGCGAAAACGGGGCTGGCAAGTCAACAACGATGAAAATTCTGGCCGGTTATCAACCCCCTACCACGGGTCAGTTGATCGTAGACGGAACTCCAACCGCCTTTCACAGCCTGCATGATGGCGAACTGGCGGGCGTGGTGATGATCCATCAGGAGTTCAACCTCGCTGAACAGCTGACCGTCGAACAAAACGTCTTTTTGGGACGTGAACTGAAACGCGGTGTCTTGCTGGACAAGGCCGAAATGCGCCGACGCACCCGCGACTATCTGGCCCGCGTGCAATGCGATGTTTCGCCGGACACAATGGTGTCAAAACTGTCCAATTCAGACAAACAGATGGTCGAGATTGCCAAGGCGCTGTCCCGGGACGCAAACGTGCTGATCATGGACGAACCAACAGCCGTCCTGACCAGCCGTGAAACCGAGGTGTTGTTCACCCAGGTGCGCATTTTGCGCGACGCAGGCACAGCCGTGCTGTTCACCTCGCACAAGCTGGACGAAGTTGCCGCCATTTCGGACCATGTCACGGTGATGCGCGACGGCAATGTGGTGCATTCCGGCCCCACGCGCGACATCAACGAAGACTCAATGGCCACGGCAATGGTCGGGCGCGACGTGTCTGACCTCTACCCTGTGAAACCCGGCCTGCCTGTGGATGCGCCGATTGTGATGCAGGTCAAGGGTCTGAGCGTGCCCGGGTTTGCGACAGACGTTTCTTTCAATTTGCGGCAGGGCGAAATCCTTGGGATCGGTGGGCTGATCGGCGCGGGTCGCACCGAAGTTATGGAAGGTCTGGCAGGTTTGCGCCCCGCAACCTCAGATACTGTGACGCTGTTTGACAAGCCTGCTCAGTTTCGCAGCCCCGGCGGAGCACAACGGGCGGGCCTGTGTTATCTCACTGAAGACAGAAAGCTGCGCGGCCTGCTGTTAGAACGCGGAATGCGCGAAAATCTGACGCTGCAAAACCTGCATAAATTCGGCCGCCTGCTCATCGACAAAGCCGCAGAGGAAAAGGCGCTGACCAAGGCGATTTCCGAATTTGATATTCGAACCGGCACACGCGAAATTGCGGTTGGCAACATGTCAGGCGGAAACCAACAAAAACTGCTTTTGGCAAAAGTGATGCTGTCGGAGCCCCGCGTTCTGATCGTCGACGAACCCACCCGGGGCATCGACATCGGCACCAAACAGCAAATCTATGCATTTTTGCGCAAGCTCGCTGATGCAGGCCATTCCATCATCATGATCACATCTGAAATGCCCGAACTGATCGGATTGTCGGACCGCGTGGTCGTGATGCGGTTGGGCCAGATTGGCGGCACGCTCGGCCCCGATGAGATGTCCGAAGACGCCATTGTCCGTTTGTCCATGGGACTAAACCGAAAAACAAATTCCATCCCCGAGATGGCATGAGGACCCAAGTAATGACAGATGTAACACACGCCCCAAGTTCTGCGCGCACCCTGCCCTCTATGTCGGTTCTCGGCCCGATCCTCGCTCTGATCGTTCTGGTCCTGATCGGGACCATGATGAACTCGAACTTCCTCAGTGCTGCCAACATCACCAACGTTTTGGCGCGGTCCGCATTTATCGGCATCATCGCAGTGGGCATGACATTTGTCATAACCGCAGGCGGTTTGGATTTGTCTGTCGGCTCTATGGCGGCCTTTATTGCCGGGCTGATGATTTTGGTGATGAATGCAGCCTTGCCCACCTTGGGCGTAGGCATACCCATCATTCTGTTGGGCATGGTTGTGGCCATTGTCGCCGGGATGTGTGCCGGGCTTTTAAACGGGTTTCTGATCACAACTCTTGGGATCGAAGCCTTTATCGTAACGCTTGGGTCCATGGGCATCTACCGCTCGCTGGTGACATGGTTGGCCGACGGCGGAACGCTGTCGCTGGATTTCGGTCTGCGCACCTTTTATCGCCCCGTCTATTTCGACGGTATTCTGGGCATAAGCTGGCCAATTATCGTCTTTGCGCTGGTTGTCATTATTGGTGAAATTGTGATGTCCCGCTCGGTCTTTGGACGCCATTGCGCCGCGACCGGGTCAAGCGAACACGTCGCGCATTACTCAAATGTTGACGTCAAACGCACACGTCTGATTTCTTATGCCGCTTTGGGAATACTGGTCGGCATCGCAACCATCATGTACGTACCGCGCCTTGGGTCGGCATCTGCCTCAACAGGCGTTCTGTGGGAACTCGAAGCGATTGCTGCTGTGATCATTGGCGGCACCGTCCTCAAGGGCGGGTTCGGCCGTGTCTGGGGCACCGTGATCGGTGTTTTGATCCTCAGCCTGATCGGCAACATTCTGAATCTGACCGACTTTGTATCCCCCTACCTGAACGGGGCAATTCAGGGCGTCATTATCATTCTCGCTGTGATCTTACAGCGTGAACGCAAAGCGGCCGACTAGGCCGTAAAAACCAGGCTTCATGGGAGGAAGCACTATGAAACACACTAAAACATTTATTGCAGCTGCGCTTGCAACTGCCGTTGGATCAGCCGCCTTTGCTGACGATGTCAAGGTCATTGGCGTCTCAATTCCTGCGGCAACGCACGGTTGGGCCGGGGGTATGAATTTCCATGCCAAAGAAACCGTTGAGCGTTTGGAGGAAGTTTATCCGGGCCTCGATTTTGTTCTGGCCACGGCGTCTGATCCTGGAAAACAGGTCAATGACATCGAAGACATGGTCGCGACACGCAATATCGACGCACTGGTTGTGCTGCCGTTTGAATCCGATCCTCTGACCCCACCGGTTCAGGCCGTTGCGCAAAGCGGTGCCTGGGTGACGGTTGTTGACCGTGGCTTGTCTGTACCGGGTATCGAAGACCTTTATGTCGCCGGCGACAACAGCGGCTTTGGCAAAGTATCCGGTGAATACATGGTATCCAAAATGCCAGACGGCGGCGATATCGTTGTGTTCCGGGGTATTCCCACCACCATCGACAATGAACGCGTTGATGCGTTCACCGCCGCCATCGACGGATCTGGCATCAATGTTCTGGACATGGAGCACGGCAACTGGAACCGTGATGACAGCTTTACAGTCATGCAGGATTTCCTGTCTAAATATCAAAATATTGACGCCGTCTGGGCCTCAGATGACGACATGGCGATCGGTGTTCTTGCCGCAATCGAAGCTGCGGGTCGCAGCGACGTGCAATTCGTCCTTGGTGGCGCAGGCATGAAAGAGATGATCAAGCGGACAGCCGATGGTGATCCAATGATGCCCGCAAACGTCACCTATCCACCTTCGATGATCGCAACGGCCATAGAACTGACAGCGGTTGGCATGACCTCAAACGCACCGGTTTCCGGGTCGTTTGTCATCGGTTCCGTCCTGGTGACACCCGAAAACGCGATGGATTTCTACTTTCCTGACAGCCCATTCTAGGGCTAATTTGGGTCATCGGCGCGCGCTGATGACCCCTTTCACTTCCTAAAGGACGACCAATGTATCTTGGACTGGATTTGGGCACTTCAGGTGTCAAAGCGCTTTTGGTAGACGCCTCGCAGACGGAAATTGCTGTGGGACATGGCCCTTTGACCGTCCAGCGTCCACATCCATTGTGGAGCGAGCAGGACCCGCTATCTTGGATCAGCGCCTGTGAATCCGCCATCGGACAAGTGCGCGAACAAGCACCCAAAGAATTCGCAGCTTTGCGCGGAATTGCCGTGTCGGGTCAAATGCACGGGGCAACGCTTTTGGACGGGGATGACCGTCCCTTGCGTTCCGCGATCTTGTGGAACGACGGACGTGCCCAGGCGGAATGTGCCGAGTTGGAAGCCCGCGCAGATTTTCGCGGCATTGGCGGTAATATCGTCATGGCCGGGTTCACTGCGCCAAAACTACGTTGGGTCGATAAAAACGAACCCGAGATTTTTGCGAAAACTCGCAAAGTGCTGTTGCCAAAAGATTTTGTGAACCTCTGGCTGACCGGCGAATACGTATCGGAAATGTCAGACGCCGCCGGAACGCTGTGGCTGGACGTCGCAAAGCGCGATTGGTCCGACGCCCTTTTGGCCGCCACCGGACTAACCCGCGATCACATGCCCCGACTGGTCGAGGGCAATCAGGCGGCAGGTACATTACGCGGCGAACTTGCGCAAAGCTGGGGAGTCGGCAACGTCACCGTGGCCGGGGGCGCAGGGGACAATGCGGCAACGGCCTGTGGTCTGGGCATTGTGAAACCCGGCGATGGTTTCCTGTCGCTAGGTACATCCGGAGTTCTGTTTTCCGTAACGGATCGCTTTGCCTCAAACACCGACGGCGCCGTGCACAGTTTTTGCCATGCTGTCCCAAACACCTGGCACCAGATGGGTGTCATACTGTCGGCCACAGACGCGCTGTCGTGGCTGTCCCAGATTACCGGTCAAAAACCCGCTGATCTGGCTGCATTGGTACCGAACAATCCTGCCCAACCGTCGCCGATCACCTTTTTGCCGTACTTGTCTGGTGAACGCACCCCGCATAACGCCCCGGATGCGACCGGCTCTTTTCTGGGCCTGCGCCGCGCGCACGGCTTGCCTGATATGGTGCAGGCCGTTATGCAAGGTGTGGCTTTTGCTTTTGCCGATTGCTGCGCGGCACTGGACCAATGTGGATCCCTGCCAGACACCGTTTGGGTTGCCGGGGGTGGCAGCCAATCCGAAGCATGGCTTCAGATCATTGCATCCGCAACAGGGCTGACCCTGAAGATACCTCAAAGCGGCGCACAGGGCGCAGCACTGGGGGCCGCGCGATTGGCAATGCTGGCCACGGATGACGCAAATTCGCAAGACGTTCTGAACGTGCCCAAAGCAGAAAAAACCATTCACGCGGCGCAACAAAGCCAGCAACTCTATGCCGGGTGCTACCAGACTTTCAAAGACGCCTGGACCAACTGACAACAGGTTCCGGGCAATCAAAACGTCCCATTCGCAGGGTGTGCTAACTCAGCCCTGCGGACGCCAAACATCCGGGATATCCAACCCGGAAGCCTGGTTTTCCAAAGCATCAATATAAGCCGACATTTTATGGTTCATTCCAAACTTCCGAGACTTGTGGATCAACGTACGAGACGAACCAATCCTGTCAAACCCGCTCGGCAGCCTGCAAACCACATCGTCCTTGCGGCAAATCGACAAAGACAGATTCCTGAACTGAGCAGATTGTGACGATTTCAGAATACGCGGCGCAGCAAATCCGATCGAGGGCGCAAGCCATATGGTCGACAAAAACTGAGCAGACGCCGCCCCCAGAGAGTGCCCAATAATCAGCTTTGGCCAGTTGGCTTTGTTTGGCCCAATCCACGTTCCAATATGATTGGCATGCGCAAAGAACCCCTGATGCCAGATATTTCCGTCACTGTCTGTCGTCGTTTTCCCCTTTTCGCCTGATTTAAACCTCAGACGCGGCACACCGATATTCAACAGCCGAAAATTGAACTTTGCATAATCCCAAACCGAATTACTGCCCGGCACCAACAGGCACCGATTGCTCAGCATATAGGCCTCTACCCCTTTGACCGGGCACTGGCTCTCTATCTGAATATTAAACTTCTCTTTCAGGGTTTTATTTACGCTGCTCAGCCCCTTTTTCTTAACCTTGTAAGAAAGGTCTGCCAGCTCGGCAGCTGTCGTGATGGAATGGTCCAATAACGGTTCAAACTGTGCCAGCGCGCTGCGCGTCATGCGCCCGACAACCCCGTCTTCGACCAATCCCGCCACCTTTTGGAACGCCTTAACCGCACGTTTTGTGACGGCCCCGGGGATACCATCAATGGCTCCCAAATAATGGCCCATTTTTTTTAATTGCGTCTGAACTTGGCGCCAGTCTGGCTGCATCGCGACAGGCTCCCTTTAATCAATTGAATTTACGGAGCTTATCCGAGTTTGACGTTTTTTTCAACAAAACCGATCTCGCTAGTCCCGCACGCGCAAAGACCTGCACCGCATCAATTCTCTTGTGGAATGGTGACAACCGGGCCAGAGTTGACCAAGCGGACAGAAATTAACACTTGTAGGGAGATCGTTGATGCGACGTAGTCTTGCTGCAGTTTTGGCGGCAGATGTAGCTGGCTATTCCGAGTTACTGGGCGAAGACACCGAAGGCACTCTGGCTGCCCTGCGGCGCCTGAGATCCGAGGTTTTCGGCCCAACTGTTGCGTCGCGGCGTGGCAGAGTTGTCAAAAGCATGGGCGATGGCTGGATTGTGCTGTTTGGCGCAGCCTCTGACGCGGCCACATGCGCTCTGCAAATTCAGGATATGATTGCCAAAGACGGCATGCTTCCCCTTGCATCGCAATCCCTGCCGATGATGAAGCTCAGACTGGGGCTGCATCTGGGCGACGTCATTGAAGAAGAAGAGGACGTTTTTGGGGATGGCGTAAATGTTGCCGCGCGTCTTGAAAAAATTGCAGCTCCGGGCAGCATTGCTATTTCAGATGCCGTATTCGGGAGCCTCGACGGCACGCTCAGACCTTCGTTTGATGATGCTGGCGAACATGATCTCAAAAATATCTCCAAACCCGTCCGCGTCTGGACGCGTGGCTCCATTCCGGGGCAAAAACTGACCGGTAAAAACGCCACCCAGCGCCCCCACATCGTGATTTGCCCGATTGCAACCTCTGACCCGCGCGACGAGGTCAAAGAGCTTTCAGAGGCTTTGACCGGCGACCTGATGACCTATCTAGGGGCCACGCATTGGCTTTCAGTCACCGCTCAGAAGACCCGGAATAATGCCTATGTTCTGTCGGGTCGCATTCGCGCCAGCGGCGGTCGCTTGAGACTCGAAATCAAATACACTGACCCGGAGTCTGGTGAGTTGTGGTCCACCAAGATCGACGGCGATCTTGCAAACGCATTCGACTGGCAGGATGAAACAGCGGAAACTCTTGTCAGCCAGATCATGACGGCAACCTTTGACAATGAACGCCGCCAGCTTGACAAGATCGCCATCGCGGACATGACGGCCAACCAATGCGAATTGCGCGGTCAGATCGCCATCGACCGGCTGGACCCCGAGGCCTTCGCCTCTGCGCTGAAATATTCCAGCGCGGCAATCGACAAGGACCCCACGCAGCCACACCCTTTTGCGCTCGCGCTGGTGTCATACCTGTCTGCAACGGCCATGGGATATGATGAAATCACGCAGGAATATGCCAAGTCGATCCCGGCCTGGTGCGCCGCCGCCCAACCGCTTGTGGGAAACCATTCTTTGTTGCGACTGGCGCTGGGTGTCACCACATATTCGCAAGTCCGCGAACCCGCCGCGCTCAGGGCAGTTGTCGAATATGCACTACGTCAATCCTCGTCCGATTTCATAACTCTGGCGCTCAGTGGGTGGTCATACACATGGATCGGTGATCACGCCGACGCCATTGACTGCTTTCAAAAGGCATCATTGCTTGGCGGAAGAAGCCCGTGGGCACTGTCCATTATTGGGGGCCTTGCCATGGCCACGCTGCAATCCGGCGACTACGAGAATGCGATATTGATCGCCCGGGACGGTCTGAATATCAACCACGGATATGCGACGCTCTACCGCGTTCTGGCAGCCGCTCATGCCCACCTCGGTCAAAGCGCAGAGGCCTCTCAGGCGGTTGAAACAGCCCTCAGATTGCAACCCGGTGATACGATTGCGGTCATTCAGGCCCGCAATGTCTTTGCGTTGTCGGGCGACCAGAACCGCTACATTACCGGCCTGCACATGGCGGGTATGAAAGCCTGAGACGCTCCAATTAACTTGCTCTTGCCCGTGCACAGGATATGTAGCGCGCAAAGGGTTCAGACGTCGTCTTGCCAATGGCACCCAATTTGGTTGTGAATTAGAATTTGTCACATTCTCCGGGGTCGCGCTGGTCGGCTTTGAGCTGGAATTATGGAGCAGTCATACCGTGCAGGCGTCCCCTTCAGACCTGATGGCAAAAGCCACGATGTCCCGCCCTGACCTTGCGGTTATTGTGCCAACGTTCAACGAGCGCGAGAACGTCGCCACGCTGGCTCAAAAAGTAGACGACGCCCTGCAAGACATCCCTTACGAACTTATTTTTGTGGATGATTCCAGCCCGGATGGCACATCCGATGCGGTCCGCGCACTTTCGCAAAAAGACGGGCGAATCCGCTGTATCGAACGCATCGGCCGACGTGGCCTGTCCACCGCCGTTATCGAAGGGATACTCTCCACCTCTGCTCCGTTTGCTGCAGTGATTGACGGGGATATGCAGCATGACGAAACCCAGTTGACCGGAATGCTCTCGATTCTCAAATCAGACCGTGCGGACGTTGTTGTCGGCTCGCGATATGCCCAGGGCGGCGGTTTGGGCAATTGGGACCAGGACCGCGCGCGCATGTCAGGTATTGCAACCAAACTGTCCAAACAGATCACCAAAGTCGACCTGTCCGACCCCATGAGCGGGTTTTTCATGCTCAACACGTCGCAATTTCGCACGCGTGCGGCGGACTTGTCCGGCGTCGGGTTCAAAATACTGCTCGACTATCTCGCCACCCCCGGCGAAAAGCTCAGGGTCGCAGAAGTTCCGTTCGAATTTCGCACCCGCGCCTTCGGGAAAAGCAAGCTCGACAACAAGGTCTTGCTGGAATTCCTTGAACTGCTGATCGCTAAAAGCGTGGGCAAATTTGTTCCGACGAAATTTGTGATGTTCTCGATTGTTGGCGCATTGGGGGTTGTCGTGCACATGCTGGCGCTGACCGTGCTTTTCAAATGGAACGGCGTCGTTTTCGTCAACGCTCAGATCGGTGCGACATTTCTGGCCATGACCGCCAATTTCTTCGTCAATAACTTCTTCACCTACTATGATCGACGATTGCGCGGCTGGTCCATGCTGCGCGGCTGGGCGTCATTCTGTCTTGTGTCCCTTGTGGGCGCGCTGGCCAATATTGGCGTCGCTGTATACCTTTTTGAATCCGCCAGCACGATCTGGTTTGCATCCGCACTTGCCGGAATACTGGTCGGGGCGGCGTGGAACTATGCCGCCTCCGCCCTGCTGACGTGGAACAAATAGATGCCCCGCATGACCCGCCAGCGTGTCTTACTGCTTTATGCGGGCTGCGCTGCCCTTGCTTTGCTGGTCACAGTGCTCAGCGGCATCCGGCACGATTATTTCCCGTATCTGCTCCAGTGGAAAGCAGGTCTGGCCAGCGGCGATCCGTGGATCAGCGAATATAACGGCAATTACATCCCACCAAACGCCTATGGACCGTTGCACGCGCTCTTCGCAAAACTGCTGATTTTTGGCGATTTTGGCCCCAAGATCACGTTCACGCTGATTACACTGACCTGCCCCGCGCTCTTGCTGGTGTCGGCCCCAAAAGACGCACAACAAGACCGGCTGCAACACCTGCAAACCGCCATTCTTCTGCTGGTCTGCACACCCATTGTGTCGATCACCGTTTTTGTCTTTGGCATCAATGACGGCGTGGTTGGGTTTCTTGTGCTTGCCGCCTGTGTCGCCCGATCGCGTGGTTGGCACGCTACCACTGGTATGATCATTGGTCTGGCCGCTCTGCTGAAATTCTACCCCCTGCTCTTTGCGCCGTTTCTGGCTGTCGGATTGCGTGGAAAAATCCGATTTCGGGTGCTGATCTTTGCCGCCATTACGTTTGCTCTGGGGATGTATGCAGCTTATCTTTATTGGGGAGCATCGGTGCTCAATCCCTTGTTGTTTGGATCAAGTCGCGGTGCCAAACATCTGTCGTTCCTGCAGTTTCTGGATTGGAGCAAAGACGTCCTGCATATCGTGGACTTCACGAAAATGCTGATCCGGATCAACTCTTATGTCGTTATTCTGGTCACAGTTGCGATTGCCATTTGGGGCTGGGCCACCCGTCAGACGTGGGACCTCGTTCTGCTGCTGGGCATCATGGCGATCTTTGTGACGTACAAGGTCGGGCATGCACAGTTCTATGTATCATGGATCGTGGTGCACACATGGGTTTTGCTGGCCTCACCCGACGCGCGCGCCGTGGCCGTGGCAAGGGCCTTTGTGCCCGTGGCGGTATTTCTCTCGCTCTATCAGGTGGCCTATCTGATCAGCGGCGTCACCACCGGCTATTACTTTGAAGGTACAATCTGGAGCCTGTTCCGCCACCTGGGCTCACTGGTCATGCTGCCACTGGTGTTCCGGTCCTTGTGGATGTGTCGTCACGACCTGACCTCTCGCCGCAAACGGGCCTGATCAGGCGCCCCCGGTTCTCTGACCAACCAAGCGCGCCTGGAAAAGAATATCAGGCGTCGCGCTCGGCGATCCACTTTACCGGCGGTGCCATTTCAAACCGCCATTTGCGCAAAGGTCCGGCCATAACGTTCAGATAATACATACCAAACCCGTATGGCGCGCCGCAGGGATGGTGACCGCGCGGCACCAAGACAACGTCGCCATCGCTCACAGCCATGGTTTCATCCAGACTGCCGTCATCGGTATAAACGCGCTGAATGCCAAACCCGTCCGCCGGATCAAGCCGGTGGTAATAGGTCTCTTCCAGATAGGTAATCCGGGGATAGTCGTCCTCGTCATGGCGATGGCTGGGATAAGACGACCAGTGGCCCGCAGGCGTAAACACTTCTGTCACCAACAGACTGTCCGCGTAGTCTTCGTTTTCCATCGCGATGTTGTTGATATAGCGCGTGTTGGTGCCCGTCCCGCGCTGGGTCAGCGTAATCCCGTCAGGCCCAATCCGGCGCGCTTCGTGGCCACCGCGCCCCGGCGCAGAACACACCGCAATTGTACAATCTGTTTCAGCCTCGGCCTGCCAGCTTTGATCGTTGGGAACATAAAGACAATGCGGCGCGGTCTTCTCAAAGACCGACATTCTGTCGCCCAATACGCCCCAGTCCGTTCCGGCAGCTCTAAACGCCGCTTTCCCTTCGACCATCACCAGAATAACCTCACGCGCACCGGTAACATCCGCCACCTGTTCGCCTTTTCTCAACCGATAAAGCGAAAACCCGACATAGCGCCAACCGGCCGAAGACGGCGTAATGTCATGCACCTGGCCGTGTGTCCCAAAGGGTTTGCGCAATAACGTACTCATCTGGTTTCCTCTTCGTGCTGGATGCCCAATCCCGGGTTGTGCTAGGCGGGGATTGTGAGACTCGAAATGTTTTATCATCTTGCCATAACAGGTTCACAAATCTGAAGGAATGCTTTGTTATCCCTTCTGAAACTGATAAGATGTACCAAGAGCAGTTGGCAGAAAAGGGGACGCCCGATGGGTTTGCAAAATCCCGCCAATATCGCCGCAATGGTCCGTGCGGCAGGCAAAAAAGGCAAACACCTGCAGTTTGGTGCGCTGGTCTATCGGCTGAACAAAGGCAAAATCGAGGTTCTGCTGGTCACGTCGCGCCGTTCACAACGGTGGATTTTGCCCAAGGGTTGGCCAATCGCAGGCCTGAAACCGCATCAAACCGCGGCTCAGGAAGCTTGGGAAGAAGCCGGAGTGCGTGGTCGCACCAAGAAACACAGTCTCGGCATGTACACCTACACCAAAGACCGCAAAGACTGGCGCGCCGGCTCCTGCTCGGTCCTGCTGTTTCCATTGGAAGTCCGCAAACTGGACAACAAATTCCCGGAACGCGATGAACGTCGGCGCAAATGGCTCAGCCGGAAAAAGGCAGCAGCCCGGATCGAAAACCCCGAGCTGGCACGAATTGTGCGCAAATTTGATCCCCGAACCCTGCCATAGTCCACCTTGAATGCGCCTGCGGGGCCGTCTATCTTTGCAAGACTTAACGTCTGCCGACCATAAATTGGCAATCACACTGGCAGGACCATGATCAGCTACACACTAAAGTGCGAAAACGACCACCGCTTTGACAGCTGGTTTCAGTCGGCCGAGGCTTTTGACAAGCTGAAATCGGCAGGCATGGTGACGTGCGCTGTGTGTGGGGACACAAATGTCGAAAAGGCCATGATGGCACCGCGTGTGCGCCCTGCCCGCCAAACCGCGCCGGCCGAACCGGCTGAACAGCCCCAGGAAGACCGCCCACTTTCCGCGCCTGCGTCCCCTGCCGAACAGGCAATGGCCGAACTGCGCCGCAAGGTCGAAGAGAATTCCGAGAATGTCGGCGATAATTTTGCCTCCGAAGCCCGCGCCATGCACGAGGGCGAGACCGAGGAACGCGCAATTTACGGCTCTGCCAAACTCGAAGACGCCAAGGCTCTGATCGAAGATGGCGTGCCAGTGACACCACTGCCGTTCAATATCGGACGCAAGACCAACTAGGGGACAACCGCCAATGCATATCGTGATCACCGGTGCCAATCGCGGTATTGGACAGGCGCTCGACACCACATTGCGGGCAAAGGGACATCAGGTCACAGGCACATCCCGCAAAGGCGGCGAATTTGAACATCTCGATGTGACCGACCCGGCCAGCCAGGCGGCGCTTGCCAAACAACTCGACACCAGCCCCATCGATTTGTTGGTCTGCAACGCAGGCGTTTATCTGGACAAGCACGAGAACCTTGCCGAAGGCTACGCGCCTGAAATCTGGGCACAAAGCTTTGCAGTCAATGTCACCGGCGTTTTTATGACTGTGCAATCTTTGTTGCCAAACCTGCAATTGTCCGCCGCGCCCAAAATCGCCATTATTTCCTCAACCATGGCGTCGCAGGAACGCGCACCGGGCGGGGCATATATCTATCGCGCGTCCAAGGCGGCAGCCCTTAATCTGGGGCGCAATCTGGCCACCGACCTGCATCACATCGGGATTGCGGTAGGCATCTATCACCCGGGCTGGGTCCGCACCGACATGGGCGGCTCACAAGCGGATATTTCAGTGGACGAGGCCGCGACCGGCCTTGCAGCCCGGTTCGACGCGCTATCGCTCGACACCACCGGGTGTTTTGAAAACTGGGACGGGCGACCACACGCATTTTGATGCGTCACAGATGTCTGTCCATGTTCAGCATTCCGAACCGGTGATACATATTCCAGAAATTGAAACTTTTAACGCGCCCGTTGCACCTTGGTGCACCTGTCCCTAACACTGTTGCCAACAATTTATCAGGGAGGAATTACCAAATGTCTGACGGCCCAACTTACGGCTTTGATACACTTCAAATTCACGCAGGCGCACGCCCCGACCCGGCAACCGGCGCCCGCCAGACTCCGATTTATCAGACCACAGCTTATGTGTTTCGCGACGCTGAACACGCTGCTGCCCTCTTCAACCTGCAGGAAGTCGGTTACATCTACTCCCGCCTGACCAACCCCACGGTGGCTGTGCTTCAGGAACGTATTGCGACCCTTGAAGGCGGCGTTGGTGCCGTGTGTTGTTCCTCCGGCCACGCCGCCCAGATCATGGCACTGTTCCCGCTGATGCAGCCGGGCTGCAACGTGGTGGCCTCGACCCGCCTTTATGGCGGCACGGTGACCCAGTTCAGCCAGACCATCAAACGCTTTGGCTGGACCGCCAAGTTTGTCGATACTGATGATCTGGACGCCGTCAAAGACGCGATCGATGAAAACACCCGCGCCGTGTTCTGCGAATCCATCGCCAACCCGGGTGGTTACGTGTCTGATATCGAGGCTCTGTCTGCAATTTCGGACGCCGCAGGCGTGCCGCTGATCGTTGATAACACGTCCGCCACGCCATACCTGTGCAACCCGATCAGCATGGGCGCCACGCTTGTAGTGCACTCGACCACCAAATACCTCACCGGCAACGGCACCGTCACAGGCGGTTGCATTGTAGATTCGGGCAAATTTGACTGGACCGCGTCGGACAAGTTCCCGTCGCTCAGCATGCCGGAACCAGCATATCATGGGCTGAAATTTGCGGAAACGTTTGGACCGCTCGCCTTTACGTTCCATGGCATCGCCATTGGTCTGCGCGATCTGGGTATGACCATGAACCCACAAGCCGCGCACTACACGCTGATGGGCATCGAAACCCTGTCACTGCGCATGCAGCGCCATGTCGAGAACGCCGAAAAGGTCGCGGGTTGGCTCGAAACCCATGATCTGGTTGACCACGTGACTTACGCCGGGCTGGACTCGTCTCCTTACAAAGAACGCGCCGCGCGGGTTTGCCCCAAAGGTGCCGGTGGTTTGTTCACCGTGGCTCTGAAAGGCGGCTATGATGCCTGTGTAAAGTTTGTCGATAGCCTGGAAATCTTCAGCCACGTCGCCAACCTAGGCGATACGCGATCACTGGTGATCCATTCGGCCTCTACGACTCACCGCCAGCTCACTCCGGAACAACTGGAAGCTGCAGGTGCTGGCCCAAATGTGGTGCGCGTCTCAATTGGCATCGAAGACACCGCTGATCTGATCGGCGATCTGGATCAGGCGCTTACCAAAGCACACGCCTGATCTGAAAACTCGTCACAGAGCGCGTAATGCGCCCTGTGATACACTGATTTTAGTCAACCAAGGCCCATACAATCATCACCTGAGACTGAATGCTCAACTCGCCTGCAGCGATCGGCACGGAATCAGACATCGCCGACTCGCGCATCATTTCCAGGCGCGGCTCAGAGCGGCCGGCTTCGCTGATCGACACAATCTCTCCCAGTTGCACTCCGGCGGCCTCGGCATAAAGTTCGGCCTTGGCCCGGGCATCAGCCACAGCCAACCGCCGCGCTTCATCCTGACGCGGGCGCGGCTCCTGCAGATCAAACCGGATACCATCCACACCGTTTGCTCCGACCGCAATCAACACGCCTAAGATCTCACCAACTTCCCCCAGATCGCGCACCCGGATGGACAAGCGATTGCTGGCTTCAAATCCCACCAGCTTAGGACCAGTCTCGCCATAATTATTATGATCGCGTACCGCGTTCAGCGACAATCCGTTTGTCTGAATATCGCGCGCGTCAATGCCCTCTTCGGCCAATTCCGTCAGGACCTCTGTCACCGACGCATTAACAGCCGCCATCGCTGCCTTGGCAGTTTTGGCCCGATGCGTCGCCCCAAGCGAAATCACCGCCATGTCTGGCGTTGCTGAAACAACCCCGGTCCCATTTAGCGAAATTGTTCTGTCTTGCGCAAACGCGCCTCCTGCCAAACTCGACAAAAGCAATACTACCAAACCAAACCGCATGTTTTTCTCCTGAATGCCGAACGGACACCCCATCATGTAGTATGTGACCGACGCTTTGCCACAGGGGCCAAGTCTTTTTCTTCCCCTTTGGCAATTACTTGCTATAAATCTTTCAATTACTTGCAGAAGACTCCAATCTGCCTTGTTCGAGTGCTATTATTTTAGATATGAAACCGTCCTTCGCTCTTTCGCTTTCATTTGATGGAATTGGCCTGCTTAAGCGTGTGGCCGATGGCTGGCACCTTTTGGGTGAAGTGTCGCTGAGTGCCGACGACCTTGCCGCCGACCTGGAATCATTACGAACGTTGGGTACAGAGGCCTGCGAAGGCCCGTTCGCCACCATGGTGGTTCTGCCAAACGACCAGATCAAATACCTGTCTCTGAACACCGGACGCGCACGCGACGCCAAACGCCGCGAACTCGCCGGAGCAGCCCTTGAAGAGGCCACGCCCTACCGTGTGGACCAGCTGTCGTTCGACATCTGTGCACAGGGCCGCGAAACTCAGGTTGCTGCCGTTGCCCGCGAAACCTTGGACGAGGCCGAAGCCTTTGCTGCCGAACACGCGTTCAACCCGGTGTGTTTCACGGCTATGCCCGAGCCGGGTGAATATGCAGGTGTTCCAAATTTCGGCACGTCATCTGTGGCCGAAAAGTTTTTTGGCGACATAGAAATCGTCCTGGACCCCACGCCGATCAAGATCGTTGGCCAGGGTCCGCTCGCACCACCGCCGTTCAAAGCTGAACCGGTCAAAGCTGCACCGATCAGGAACGCGCCCGTCGAGGCCGAAGCCGTCGCGCCCGAGCCCGCGCCCCAACCCGCAGAACAGCCAGTTGAACAGGCGGCTCTGGACCCGGATCCGCCCGCACCAGACGCCACAGATGCCGCCGAGAGTCCTCCACCTCTGACCGCTAAAGACATTGGCGAGCCGGTTTCGTTTGCATCAATACGCGCCCGTCGCGATGATCCCGCACCGGCGGCAAAAACTGAGCTTGGCGGCGCCAGCCGCATTTCTGTCGGCGCCAACGCACCAACCATCCCGGGCGATACCGGCCCAACCGCCGAACGCAACTTACGGTTTGACCCGGCAAAAGTCGCCGCAGGTCTCAAAGCCGATCCAGCGCCCAGGCCGAAATCAGAGGACGCGGCCAAAAACCCGGCACCAGAGCCAGGCACAGAAGCGCCCAGTTCATTCTTTAGCCGGCGCGCAAAACGATCCGCCGCCTCGGTTGCCCCGCCAACAGATACGACACATTCAGACGGGACTGCTGCAAAGGCTGATAAACCAAAACAAGTTGCCGAAAAACAGCGTATGACCGTGTTCGGCGCGCGCGCCGAGCAAGAGATCGGCGGCAAGCCGAAATACCTTGGTCTGATTATGACAGCCGCCTTGCTGTTGTTTCTGGTCGCTGTCGCAGTTTGGGCCACGGTGTTCCTGGAAGATGGTGTCGCCGGGCTATTCAAACGCGACGAACCTTCTCAGATCGTTCTGCTTGATCCCGAAGCCGCGGTTGTCGCGGATGACCCGGCACCTGTTGTAGTCCCCGATGTAGCGTCTCAGGCAGATGTGCCGGTTGTGCCACCACAACGCGACTCCGCAAGTCTGGATACGGGCGTACTGGAACCCGCAACCCCGGACAGCATCACCGACAGCGCCGAAGTCGAAGCGATGACCGATCTGGCGCATCCGACCGTGCTCAGCGAAAACGAAGCGGAATCCCGCTATGCCGTGACCGGCATTTGGGAACGCGCGCCCTTACCGCCCGCCACACCTACGGCGGGCAGCACCGAGAATTTTTATGCGACGTCCATCGACCGCATTCTGATGGCGCATGACGCCGTGGCATTGCCCGACCCGGCATCTTTTCAGATCGATCAACCCTTGTTGGGCCAGCTAAACCCTGTGGCGCCGGGCACTGACTTTGATCTCGACGACCGCGGACTGGTGATTGCAACCCGGTCTGGCGCACTGACACCCCAGGGCGTGATGGTCTATCTGGGCAAACCTCCTGTCCTGCCGGCCAGCCTGCCCACCCGCAGCAACGCTCCAGAACCCGCTTTGTCACGCGAAGACGCATCCCGGCTGGCGTTGGTACGCCCCAAATTGCGCCCGGGAAACCTGCTTGAAAGCAATCAACGCGCCACGTTGGGTGGCTTGTCACGGGACGAGCTTGCCAGCATCCGTCCCAAGCTGCGCCCAACAACTGAAAAAGAAGCTGCCGAAGCCGACACCACTCCAACCGAGCTCGCCGTGGCCGTTTCAAAACGCCCACGCCAGCGCCCCAGCAACATTGCCCAACTGGCCCAGCGGTCAAAACCAACCGAACCAATTGTTGCTGTCCCTGCCGCCGCCAGCATGACGCCCAAGATCCCGACAACAGCTTCTGTGGCGCGTCAGGCAACCATTCAAAACGCCATCAACCTGAGAAAAGTGAACCTGATTGGCGTGTACGGCACCAATTCCAACCGCCGCGCATTGGTGCGACTGGCGAATGGGCGATACAAAAAAGTTCAGGTCGGCGACCGGATAGACGGCGGCAAAGTCGCGGCCATCGGCGATCAGGAACTGCGCTATATCAAATCCGGCAAAAACATCACTTTGAAGATGCCCAAAGGCTGAGCCAACGCGCCTTGGACACGGTTTCGCAACCGCCCGGAGCTCACATTTCAGTCAAGCCCGCGCAACCAATCGCGCAACGCCGCGCCAATCTCGTCGGGGCTGTCTTCCTGAATGAAATGGCTGCCCGCAACCGTCACCTCGGTTTGATTTTTCCAGCTTTTGCAAAATTCACGCTGCGGTCCGATCAATATTGCCCCCGGCTCTGCGTTCACGAACAGTTTTGGCAAAGTGTTTTCAGCCATCCATTCCGCATAGGTCTGCACTATGTCCACGACATCCTTGGGTGTCCCGTCCAGCGGAATTTGGCGGGGCCATGTCAACGTGGGGCGCCGATCTTCGCCCTTGGCCAGAAATGGCCGTCGATATTCCCGCATTTCTTCCGGGTCTAAGTCTCGCAGGATGGACCCCGGCAAAACCGCCTCAATGAACAGGTTTTTTTCAAGGATCATCTCTTCGCCCGCGGGTGACCGAAAGGCTTCGAAAATGGGCCGGGCCGCTTGCGAAAAATCGTCCCACGGTATCGGGCACACGATGCCTTCCATATAACAGATGCCCCGCACCCGGTCCCGATGCCGGTTGGCCCAGTCAAACCCCAGCGCCGACCCCCAGTCATGGATCACCAGTGTGACGTTGTCCGCATCCCCAATAACCTGATCAAGCAACCCATCCAGATACGCGCGATGCTCAACAAACCGATAGCTGTCTTGCCCCACATCCGTCAGCTTGTCACTGTCCCCCATACCAATCAAATCCGGCGCAATGACGCGTCCAAGCCCTTGAACATAAGGCACAATATTTCGCCACAGATAGGACGATGTCGGATTGCCATGCAGGAACACAATCGGATCACCCGACCCCATTTCGGCGTAAGCCATCTGCCTGCCCTCAACCGTGACATATTTCTTGCTCAGCGCCGCGTATGTCATGTGATCCTCCGGAAAAAGCTGCCCATATGCTGCACCAGCGCCTGATCTCTGTCACCCTCTCAAAACAACCCGCCAACGAAAAAACGCCGCCCGACCCAATGGTCGGACGACGCTCCCCTCCCTCCGGTTGGACCGGATTATTCGGCTGCGCTCAGTTCGCCGCTTTCGATCTGCTCACGCTCAATCGATTCAAACAGAGCCTTAAAGTTCCCCTCTCCGAACCCGTCATCGCCCTTGCGCTGAATGAACTCAAAGAAGATCGGGCCAATCACGGTTTTCGAAAATATCTGCAGCAGGATCTTGGTTTCCCCGCCATCAACAACACCTTCTCCGTCGATCAGAATGCCGTGTTTCATCATCTTGGCCTTGGGTTCGTCATGTCCTGCAACCCGTTCATATGACAGGTCGTAATAGGCCTCGTTTGGCCCCGGCATAAACTTCAGACCTTTATCCGCAATTTTGTCAGTTGCCGCGTAAATATCATCAGTTCCTACCGCGATATGCTGAATGCCTTCGCCATTGTATTTCTTGAGATAGGCCACGATCTGACCTGTCTCGCCGCGATCTTCGTTGATCGGAATGCGGATTTTCCCGCAAGGCGACGTCAGGGCACGGCTGAACAACCCGGTAAACTTGCCCTCAATGTCAAAGAACCGGATTTCGCGGAAATTAAACAGGTCGCCGTAAAACCTGAACCACTTGTCCATGTTCCCCTTGAACACATTATGCGTCAGGTGATCGAGATAGTAGAACCCATCACCCTCAGGCTTGGAGGTCACAGTCCAGTCAAATTCATCGTTATAGGGTGAGGTGTCGAAATACTGATCCGTGAAATACAGCAAGCTGCCGCCAATCCCCTTGATCGCAGGCCAATCCAGCGTTTTGTCGTCGCTTGTATACGGCTCTGCCCCCTGAGCCACAGCATGTTCAAACGCTTTTTGCGCATCCACAACACGCCACCCCATCGACGGCGCACAGGGCCCGTGCTCTTCAACAAACCGCGATGCAAAACTGCCCGGTTCGTTGTTCAGAACATAGGTCACATCGCCCTGTTGCCACAGCTCAACCGCCTTGGATTTGTGATTTGCGACATGTGCAAATCCCATTCGTTCAAACAGCGCTCTCAACTGCTCTGGCTCGGGGTGGGCAAATTCCACAAACTCGAATCCGTCGGTTCCCGCCGGGTTATAGTCGGAAATCTCGGCGCGCGGGGCGTCATGTGGGAAAGGTCCCATGTCGCGTCTCCTATTCTGGGTAAAATGCTGTTTTTTCGTTCGCTAAGTGAAGAATAAGCGCTCCACGGTGCGAAAACTTCGCGAAGTGTCGTGCAAATTTCATAAACTACGCGTAGATTATGCGTATGCGACCCACTTTATGCGAGTTTTCCGCACATGCTTGACCAGATCGATATCCGACTGCTCTCGGCGCTTCAGAAAAATGCGCATCTGACGGCTCAGGAACTGTCAGATATTCTCAACCTGTCGCCCAGCCAGATCGGGCGCAGACGTCAACGGCTAGAGGCAGAAGGATATATTCAGGGTTACTTTGCCCGTCTGAACCCGGAAAAGGTTGGGCTGCACGTACAAGCCTTTGTTCAGGTTCAGCTTGGCACCCATGGACCGGAACAGGCCCGCAGCTTTTCAACCCTGATCAGCACGCGTCCCGAAGTTGTGAGCGCATGGACACTAACCGGGGATGCAGATTATTTGCTGCGGGTCTATTGTAGCGACCTTAACGCCCTCAACCGGTTGATTCACGAAATTCTGCTGGCCCACCCGGCCGTTAGCCGGGTGCAAAGCCAGATCGTGATGGACCAGCTGAAACGAGACGCACCACTGCCGACCTAGCGCGGCAAGAACAGGACTAGAATGGAAAGCGTACTTTATTCGGCCACCATCTTTTTGATGACCGCAGTCATCGCGGTCCCAATCGCGGCCCGGCTTGGTTTGGGGTCGGTACTGGGATATCTCGCGGCAGGCATCCTGATTGGCCCGGTATTTGGACTGGTCGGCAGCTACGAAACTGGTGAATTGCTGCACTACGCCGAATTTGGCGTGGTGATGATGCTGTTCCTGATCGGGCTGGAACTTGACCCGCGCGCGCTTTGGGCGATGCGCGACAAACTCATCGGTCTGGGCGGGCTACAGATTGGCCTGACGGGCGGCGCGGTTATTGCGGCCTCGATGTATTTCGGAATGGGCTTCAATACAGCGATTGCGATTGGCATGATATTCGCACTGTCCTCAACCGCGATTGTCCTGCAAACCCTGTCGGAAAAGGGGTTGATGCAAACCGGCGGCGGACGCTCGGCCTTTTCCGTTCTGCTTAGTCAGGACATCGCGGTGATCCCGATGCTGGCGATCCTGCCGTTGTTTGCCCTGCCTGAAATCCACCAAATCGCCACCGATGGCTCGATCCACAAAGAAGCCGCAGCGGCATCCGAGCACTCTCTGTCGCTGGTCGAAGGCCTGCCCGGATGGGGCGTTACGCTGGTAACAATTGGCGTTGTTGGCAGCATTATTTTTGGCGGCATGTACCTGACCCGGCCTGTGTTTCGCTTTATCCATGCGGCGCGCTTACCGGAAATGTACACGGCGCTGGCGCTGCTGATTGTGGTTGGCATTGCGCTTTTGATGATGCTGGTCGGCCTCTCACCTGCGCTTGGCACGTTTATCGCGGGCGTTCTGCTGGCCAATTCCGAGTTTCGCCACGAGCTGGAAAGCGACATTGAACCCTTCAAAGGGCTGCTGCTTGGCCTGTTTTTCATAACGGTTGGCGCTCAGATCGACTTTGCCGTTCTGGCCCGATCGCCGGGTCAGATCATCGGCATCGCGGTGGGCATCATCGCGCTCAAGGCTGCCATTCTGTTTGTTTTGGGCCACGCCTTTGGCCTGAGAAAGCGCGACCTGTGGTTGTTCACCCTCAGCCTTGCCCAGGCGGGTGAATTTGGCTTTGTACTGATCTCATTTTCCATGCAGCAAAATGTCCTGCCGGTCTGGGCGTCGGAACGGCTGTTGCTGGTTGTGGCCCTGACGATGCTGATCACCCCGTTGCTGTTCATTATCTATGACCTGCTGTCCAAGTATGCGGGCGATCACGGCGAATCCGACCTGCCCGAAGCCGACGAAATTGACGAACGCGGTCCGGTTATCATTGCGGGTATTGGCCGTTTCGGGCAGATCGTGAACCGCCTTGTTCGCTCGGCAGGATTTCAAACCGTGGTGCTGGATCACAACATTCGCACCATCGAAAACATGCGCCGTTTTGGCGTCAAAGGCTTCTTTGGTGATCCAACCCGCCCGGAAATGATGCACGCCGCCGGGTTGAGCGAGGCGCATGTTCTGGTAGTTGCGCTCGACGACCCCGAAGCCGCGCTCAAGCTGGTAGCATTTGCACGGCGCGAACGCCCGGACTTGCACATCGTGGCGCGCGCCTATGACCGTGGTCAGGTGTTCCGGCTGTATCAGGCGGGCGCCGACGACATTGTGCGCGAAATGTTTGACAGCTCTCTACGCGCGGGGCGCTATGTTTTGGAAAACATGGGGCTGAACGAATACGAAGCCGCCCGCGCCGAGCAGATTTTTTACAAACACGACCGCTATTCGGTTCAGGAACTGGCCGAGCTTTGGCGAGAGGATGTCCCCGTCGCCAAAAACGACGCCTATATTGCCCGCGCCAAAGAACTGGAAACCGAACTTGAGGCGCGTTTGCTGGAGCAAAAACAGGAAGACGACGCCGACCAGCGGTCCTGACCCCGCCAGTCTCAACTGGCCTCAGCCGTCAGATACGCCCGCTTCGGCGAACGTCGCCATACCCGAATGGCATGCCACGGCGGATTTCAGCACGTTGATTGCCACGGCGGCACCTGATGCTTCTCCTAGGCGCATGTTCAGGCGTAACACTGGTTCCTTGCCCAGCTTTGCCAACACCGCACCATGCGCAGCCTCTGCGCTGGCATGTCCGGCAATCACGTGATCCAACGCGCCCGGAACAGTCTCAGCCAAGGTGGCCGCCGCTGCCGAACAAATGAACCCGTCCAGAATGACCGGAATGCGCAAATTGCGCGCACGCGCAATGGCACCAGCCATTGCCGCCAATTCACGACCGCCAAGACAGCGCAGAATATCCAGCGCATCTCCTGCGCCATGTGCCGCCACGCCTTCGCGCACCACGCGCGCTTTGTTGACCATTCCGGCGTCATCCACACCCGTTCCGCGCCCAACCCAGTCTTCGGCAACACCGCCATAAAGCGCATGTGCAATCGCTGCTGCCGACGTGGTGTTGCCAATGCCCATCTCACCCACAACCAAAAGGTCCGCATCCGGGTTCACCGCGTTCCAACCGGCGTTCAGCGCCGCCACAACTTCGTCTTCCTGCATCGCCGGGCCCTGCGTGAAATCTGCCGTGGGGGTCTCCAGCGACAACGCAATTACATCCAACGTCGCTCCTGCGGCCCGGCTCAGCTGATTGATCGCCGCGCCGCCATGCTGAAAATTCAGCACCATCTGTTCTGTCACTTCCGCCGGAAAAGCCGAAATCCCCTGCGCCGTGACGCCGTGATTTCCTGCAAATACAATCACCTGTGGAGCTGTAATCTCGGGCCGCGCGGTGCCGCGCCAGCCCGCGTACCAGATCGCCATGTCTTCCAGCCGTCCCAATGCGCCCGGAGGCTTGGTCAACTGCCCGTTGCGGGCCTCTGCTTCGCCCAATGCGGTCTGATCAGCCCCCGGTGCCGCTTCAAGCAAGTCACGAAACGCGCTCAGGGTGGAAAATTCTGCAGACATGGGGCTAGCTCCTGTTGATCTCTCATCTCCCGCGTTGTTTACCTGAATGCCAACGCCCGGCAAGGCAGGAAAAGACGCAGCCATGTCCAGATCCGACAAGTTGTTCCATCCCGGAGATATTCTGACGGCAATCGCTTTGCTGTCACGCCTGCCCATGCGCGCTGATTTCAGCCGGGGCGCCCGCGCATCCTGGGCCTATCCCATTGCCGGGGCCGTGATTGCCGCCATGGCCGCCCTACCAACCGCCGCCGCGCTCGCCTTGGGCATACCGCCCACGCTGGCCGCGCTGGTCTGGGTCGCCGTCAGCGTCATCATATGTGGCGCCATGCACGAAGACGGGTTGGCGGATTGCGCCGATGGGTTCTGGGGTGGCTGGGAACGCGACCGACGGTTAGAGATCATGAAAGACAGCCGGATCGGCGCCTATGGCGTTATCGCGCTGTGCCTGTCGCTGGGGGCACGCTGGCTGGCGGTGGGAATCATCCTGCAATCAGACACCTGGCTGTGGCCTCTTCTGATCACAGCCCTGTTGTCACGTGCCATCATGCCAGCCCTCATGACCGCCCTGCCACATGCCCGCGACAACGGCCTCAGCCACGCACAGGGCCGCCCTGGCGTTCCAACAACAACCTTGGGCGCATGTCTGGCTGTGACCGCTGCCGTCGCGTTGATGGGTCTATCAGGCCTCTCACTGGCCCTGCTCGCCGGAATGTCGACTGTCATCTGTGGCTTGATTGCGCGCACAAAAATCGGCGGGCAAACCGGTGACGTGCTTGGCGCAACGCAACAGGTTACAGAAATCACCTTGCTTGTGGCCCTGACCGTCTGAAACCTGCACCTCAGAACCCTTCGGTTTCAATACGAATGGTCTCGCCGCAGTGTTTGCAATGCACCGCGTCCTGATCATGTTTCAACAATCCGCAATGCATGCATTCACAGCGCACTTTGTTGGGTTGAAACACCGCCTGAGCCAATCGCACAAACAGCGCCACCCCAATCGCCATAACAACCACAGAAAACACCTTACCGGCCGGAGTCCCCAACGTGATGTCGCCAAATCCCGTGGTCGTCAGCGTGGCAACGGTAAAATACAATGCGTCAATAAACGGGGTGCGCGTAGACTCCGGGTCCAGAAAGAACACCAGCACAATTGACGTCGTAACCATGATGAAAATGAACAGATTGACTGAGGCAAGCAAAGTCTCTTCATGCATGCGAAAAAACCGGCTGTCACGCCGCAGGTCATTCATCAACTGATAGGAATGGATCAGCCGCAAACCGCGCAACACCCGCAGGAACGCGACGTTGCCGGACAGGAATGGATCAAAAAACAGCGACAGTATGACGACAACATCGGCAATGGTGTAAAGGCGGCTGAACAACGCCATGCGATCCTCAGCAATCCACAACCGGGCCACCAGGTCCGCCAGAATGATCAGCCCCACAAGCTGGCTCAGCACGATCAACCCGGGGCCATGCCGCAAATGCGCGGTGCCAACAAAGAAAATGATCGTCACCGCATCAAACAGGATCAGCACATATCGAAACTGCACCGAACGCCGGTCGTTCCCGGTGTAAAGTTCGTTAATCTTTGCCTTCAAATGCGCCATAAACACTCCCTCAGCCCTACTAAACAAGGCCGAGGAATGTCGCGCAAGACTTTGATGGCAAAGAAAAAGGCCGCCCCTGATCAGGAACGGCCCAAATCTGTCTTGTATTTAAAGCTTATGCAGCAGCGGCAGCACGCGATACCAGCACATCGTCGATCTGCTTGGCGGCAGCCACTTCGTCACCACCGGCCACAGCTGACACTTCGCGCGTCAGGCGTTCCAGGGCGGCTTCATAAAGCTGACGTTCAGAATAGCTCTGCTCGCGCTGGTCATCGCTGCGATGCAGGTCACGCACCACTTCGGCAATCGCAATCAGATCGCCCGAGTTGATTTTCTGTTCATATTCCTGAGCACGACGCGACCACATCGCGCGCTTGACCTTGGCCTTACCCTTTAGCGTCCTCATCGCCTGATTCACCACGTCCGGTGAACTCAGACCACGCATGCCAATTTCGGTGGCTTTGTTGGTCGGCACCCGCAGGGTCATCTTGTCTTTTTCAAACGAGATCACAAACAGCTCCAGCTGCATCCCGGCGACTTCCTGTTCCTCGATCGATACGATCTGACCAACGCCATGCGCCGGATACACAACAAAGTCGTCAGGACGGAATTCGTTTTTCTTAGATTTGCTCATGCACATTTCCTACGATACGCCCAATCATACCGGACAAAAAAACCACGTTCGGGAAACCGTAATCCCGACGCGGGTGTTCTCTGGTATAAAAAGCCACCTCGGCACAGACGCAGGGATGGCTCACGGGCATTTTTAATTTGTGACGTTAATATAACATAAAAACTGACCCTTTGAAAGCTTGTCAGCCAAAGGATTCGGTTTCTTCTATGTTTTTCAGCCTTCTACCGGCTTTTTTCGATCATACAGGCTCTGGAATTCAAAGCGAATCACTTTTTGACCTTAGGTCAACCGCCTTCACCCGGTGCTTCCGAGAAATACTTTTCCATCTTACCCGCTTCACCATCACGCTCGTCCGCTTCGGGCAGCGGCTCTTTCTTGGAGATGATGACAGGCCAGATTTCCGAGTATTTGCGGTTGAATTCAACCCATTTTTCCATGTCTGGCTCGGTATCCGGACGAATGGCATCTGCCGGGCATTCCGGTTCGCACACGCCACAATCGATGCATTCATCCGGGTGGATCACGAGAAAGTTCTCACCCTCGTAAAAGCAGTCTACAGGGCAGACCTCCACACAGTCAGTGTATTTGCACGCGACACAGTTTTCAGTGACGATGTATGTCATGGCTCAGTTCATCCACATCTGGTTCGAAGCTCTGCCTAAATCAGAGTGACTTAATCTTCAAGACGCGAAGCGCGCAAAGAAACGAGATTGCGGCGATCCCGCTTGGTTGGGCGTCCTTTTCCGTCCGATCCGGGCGCTCTGGGAACAGTTTCCTGTTCTGGCGTCAAATCTTCATACAGCGTTTGCGCCTCGCTTGCTGGTCCCCGTCTTTCGGGCAAAGCAACCACGCGCACCACGCGCACCCGTTTCGCCTGAGGAAATGTCAGGACATCTCCGGAACCGACCCCGTGACTGGCTTTGGACGTCTTGGTGCTGTTCACCCGCACATGTCCGCCGGTAACAACTTTGGTGGCCAGCGAGCGCGTTTTAAAGAAACGCGCCTGCCACAGCCATTTATCCAACCTTTGTTTAGGGGTCGCCTCGCTCACGCATCACTCTTTGGTTTTCAGTCCCATCAGCGCGGCTGCAAACGGATTGTCCGGGTCAATCGCCTTTTCCTTTTTGGGCGGGCGTGACTGGAACTGTTTCGCGCCTGTGTCGCGACGCGGGCCTTTGCCCTTGGGTTTACCACCCTTGCCTTGGCCACCTTTGCCACGCGGGGCACCACCCTGGTCACGACGACCCTGAGGCGCGCCACGACGTGGGCCACGGGCATTTTGCCGTCCACCCCAGGTAAAGGTGAAAAAGACTTCGCTTTCAGGCGCCGCGGGCGCTTCTGCGCCATCAGCATCTGCGTCCAAAGCCGCTGCTTCCTGAGGAGCAGCCTCTGCGTCAGAAACCTCGGCAACAACTTCGGCAGTTGTGTCGGCGTCCACAACATCATCACCCGTCGTTGCTTCTGCGGGTGCTTCATCAGCCGGTGCAGCGTCTGCTATAACGGCCTTCACCTTGTCGCGTTCGCCTTTTTCGGCCTTATAGCCCAAGCCCTGCATCAGGTCGGCAAACTGTTCCAGCGTCATGCCAGTGATCGACAACATATCCGCCTTGGCTTCAAAACCACCACGGCTGTCTTCGACCCGCAACATGTCTGCCAGTCGTTCCAGCATATCGATACGGATCGCCCGCTCACCTGCGGCGCGATACCCGGACATCGCGTCATACCCTCGTGGCGCAGAATCACCAGCCGGCACAGTCACCAAACCCGGAGGCGGTGCTTCGGGGAATTCCTGCAACCCATTGGTCAGCGACCACAGCACCAGACGCAACCGCGTTGGCGCTGGCTTCAGCAGCAAAGGCATGAAAATTGTAAACTGACCAAACCGAATGCCATGTTTGCGCAGCATACCGCGCGCATCCTGATCCAGTTCCTTAACCTCATCGGCGATGTCGCCACGCGGAATGATGCCCAGATTTTCGACCATGCGGAACGCGAAACCACGTGCAAGGCCATTCAGCTCTTCATCCCGGCTCAGGTTCAGCAGCGGCTCAAACAGCGCGGCAACCTTGCGATCAATGAAATGCTGCAAACGGCGTTCGACCTTTTGCGACACATCCGCACCGGCCTCTTCGTCCACAAACACATGCACCAGCGGTTTAAGCGGATCGGCACCCGCCACCAGCTTGCCCACGGCATGTTCGCCCCACATCAGACCACCTTGTTCGGTAAAGTCGATCTCTGTGTCCGGCGCGTTATAGAACCGATCCGCGCGCAGATGGAACTGCGGCGCCAGCGCCTGAACAGCCGCCTGTTGCAGCGTTTTGGCTTCCTGCCCGCTATCTGCCTTGTCCGCGCTAAAGCGGAACCCTTCGAGCCGTCCGACGAATTCGCCTTCGACTGTCACTTCACCGTTATCGTTTACCTCGGCCAAGAGGGCCTCCTTCTGTTTGAGCCGGCGCAGCAATACAGATGTACGCCGGTCCACAAATCTTTGCGTCAATCGCTCATGTAGCGCATCTGACAGGCGGTCTTCTACCGCGCGAGTCTCGCCACGCCAATGGTTTTCGTCATCTATCCACTCTTTACGCTGCGCGACATATGTCCATGTGCGAATAAATGCCAGACGTTTGGAAAGTGTGTCTATATCGCCATCCGCCCGGTCCAGCCGCCGCACCTGACGTGCCAGCCAGTCATTTGGCACCCGTCCCCGCTCGTGCAGATAGGCAAAGATGCCTTCGATCAGGCCAGCATGTTCTGCATGACTGATGCCGCGAAAATCGGGTATACGACAAACGTCCCACAGCAATTTGACCGAATTCGCATCGCTGGCCCGTGCGCGGATTTCCGCTTGCCCTGCCAAAGTTTTCAGCGCTTTAAGGTCGTCGGCCTCGCGCGCCTTCATCAACAGTGGATCATCCGGTGCCTCGTCCAGCGAAGCAATCAACGCATCAATGGTGCCAAACCGTAGATGTGGATTGCGCCAGTTCAGCTTGCGGATAGGCGTAAAGCGATGCTCCATGATGGCTTCGGCCACCTCGTCAGGCAACGCCCGCGCCTCGCCCGTCACGCCAAATGTGCCATGGCTCATGCCCCGTCCGGCGCGTCCGGCAATCTGCGCCAGCTCGTTGGGCGCCAGCGGGCGCATTCGGCGTCCGTCGAACTTGGTAACGGACGAAAACGCGACATGGTCGATATCCAGGTTAAGCCCCATGCCAATCGCATCCGTGGCCACAAGAAAATCAACGTCACCGTTCTGATACAGCTCGACCTGCGCGTTACGTGTGCGGGGCGACAACGCCCCCATCACCACCGCAGCACCACCCTTTTGGCGGCGGATCAGTTCGGCCATCGCATATACGTTGTCGACCGAGAACCCGACAATGGCCGACCGCGCCTGCATGCGGGAAATCTTGCGCGCCCCGGAATAGCTCAGCGTCGACATCCGTTCGCGCCGCATAAACTGTGCGTCAGGCACCAGATCGGAAATCACGCTGCGCATCGTATCGCTGCCCAGAAAAAGCGTCTCTTGCGTGCCGCGCGCGCGCAACAACCGATCTGTAAAGACATGCCCACGCTCGGGATCGGCGCAAAGCTGAATTTCATCAATCGCCAGAAAATCGGGCCCCATGCCTTCTGGCATCGCCTCGACTGTGCACACCCAATACTGTGTACGCGGCGGTACAATACGCTCTTCGCCGGTGACCAGTGCCACCACAGAGGGCCCGCGCACAGCAACAATCCGGTCATAAACCTCGCGCGCCAAAAGCCGCAACGGCAGCCCGATCACTCCGGCCCGATACCCAAGCATCCGTTCGATCGCGTAATGCGTTTTGCCCGTATTCGTCGGACCCAGCACCGCCGTTATCTGCCGTTCCCCGACCATATTGATTTGCCTGTTGTGGTCTTATACGCGCCTCAGAGATCGCTGCCCCGAACCATCGGTTCGAGTCGCTGCAACGCTTCTGTTAGGCCCGGTTGATGTGGATGTATAGCCTCGACCTGTCGATACGCCTCATAGGCATCTTCTGCACGGTTCATCGAATCCAATATGACCGCCAGCCCCATGATGGCCTCAAAATGATTGGGGTTCAGCGCCAGAACATGCTCCAGATCACCCAAAGCCGGACCATAAAGTTCCAGATCGTAATACGCCCGTGCGCGTTCTGCCCAGCCTTGCGCAAACTCCGGGGCATGGTCGATCACTGCCGTAAAATGTTCAACGGCGGCATGCGGATCATCCCGCTCCATCGCCTTGCGCCCACGTGTCAAAAGATAGTCCGCTGTGGCCGACCCCGAGGCGCTCCATTCGCGCCGCACCTGATCTGCCAGCGTCTCAGCACGTTCCGGGCTCGAGTCGCGCAATTGTTCGATCAGTGGAACCGCGCTGTCATCAGGCACAACAGCCTCTTGCGCGGTCGCAACCAAAGGTTGTAGACCGGTGGAAATCAGCGTAGATGCCGCGACGAAAAGTTTGAGTAATCGCATTAAGTTGACCATAACGTAAGAGACTGTAGCCTGTGCAATCTGTAAACCCAAGATGTGCACGACAATGTGAAGGATCAACCACATGAGCCAAATCGTGGCAGACGCCGTCAAGGCCCTGACTGAAAAACTAAGCGGCGATGCCTTTGACGGATCGGCTAAATTTGAGATCGAAGGCGAAGGCAGCCTGGTCATCGATGCCGACGGAGTGCGTGCTTCAGACGAAGACACCGACGTCACGCTGTCCGCAGATGTGGACACGTTTCAGTCGATTCTCGAGGGGGACCTGAACCCGACAGCCGCCTTTATGTCCGGCAAGCTGACGGTTGATGGCGACATGGGCGCGGCAATGCGTCTGGGCTCTGTTCTGGCCTGATGCAGCTGCGCGACGCCCCTTTTTACCACGACGTCGCCGAGGGACCGCCCGCGCGGGCCTGGTGGCTTCATGCTGAAGACGGGGTGCGCATACGCATGGCCTACTGGCCATCCACCAACGCCCGCGGTACGGTTTTCCTGCTCCCGGGGCGCACGGAATATATCGAAAAATATGGCCGCAGCGCTGCGGATTTCGCGGCGCGCGGCTTTGCACAAGTCTCAATCGACTGGCGCGGACAGGGGCTCGCGGATCGCCTGCTCGATGACCGTCGCGCAGGGTATGTTCAGGACTTTCCTGACTTTCAACTGGATTTGGACGCGGTTCTGCAAGCTGCCGAACAGGAAAACCTGCCCAAGCCGTATTTCATTATCGGGCATTCAATGGGGGGCAGCATTTGCCTGCGTGCCCTCATGGAAAACAAACCCTTTAACGCGGCGGTATTCAGCGCGCCGATGTTCGGCATTCAGCTATCAGCCCTGATGCGCCCGGCAGCATGGGCCATTTCATGGGCCAGCTCGCGGGCAGGACACGGACACCGCTTTGCCCCGGGCACGGGTCAGGAAACCTATGTGCTCGACAAACCCTTTGAGGGTAATTCGCTGACAACCGATCCTGATATGTACCGCTATATGCAGGCTCAGATGCGCGGATACCCGGACCTTGCATTGGGTGGCCCCAGCCTGCACTGGCTGCACGAAGCCCTCAGAGAATGTCGCACCCTTGATCTGCGTCCCTCTCCAGACGTGCCTTGCATCACGTTCCTTGGAGAGCGCGAACAAATTGTGGCAACGGACGCCATTGCTGAACGCATGAACCGGTGGCCCAATGGCAAACTCGAGATGGTGCCCGGCGGACAGCACGAAGTTCTGATGGAGATCCCGGAACTGCGCAACCGCATCTTCGACCAGTGCGCTGCATTGTTCGCTGAAAACAGTTAAACGCCGTCCGGCCAGACCAGCGTCACGCAAGGCTAATGCGCCTCTCCGGCTCCCCTCCCCCTTGAACCCGACGCACTGCTCTGCCTATCTGTGTCTCAACACGTTTTTCCAACCGGAGCTTTTGAATGCTGAACCTTCCCTTCCCCGTCCGTGATGCCAATGCCCAAAGCGGCTCAGACGGTCTCGGCAACCTGCCCGAATGGGATCTGAGCGACCTCTACACCAGCGACGACGCACCTGAATTGGACGCCGATCTCGCGTTTCTGGAAAAAGAATGCGCTGCCTTCGCCGCCGACTATGAAAACAAGCTGGCCACATTGTCCGCCGACGACCTGCTGACCTGCGTTCAACGCAACGAGAAAATCTCTCAGGTCTCGGGTCGCATCATGTCTTATGCGGGCCTGCGCTATTACCAGCTCACCACCGACGCACAGCGCGCTCAGTTCATGGCCAACTGTCAGGAAAAACTGACAAATTTCTCAACTCCTCTGGTGTTTTTCACGCTTGAACTGAACCGGATCGAAGACGAAACTCTGTCCACAGCCTTTGCACAGAACCCCGAGCTTGCACGCTACAAGCCCGTGTTTGACCGCATCCGCGCAATGAAACCCTACCAGCTTTCCGATGAACTGGAGAAATTCCTGCACGATCTTGGTGTGGTCGGCGACGCATGGGAACGCCTGTTTGATGAAACCATCGCCGGGCTGACATTTGAGGTCGACGGCGAAGAATTCAACATCGAAGGCACGCTCAACTTTCTGACCGACCCGGTTCGCGAAAAACGTCAGGCCGCCGCCCAGGAACTGGCCCGCGTCTTTAACGACAACCTCAAAATTTTCAGCCGTGTCCACAATACCGCCACCAAGGAAAAAGAGGTCGTCGACCGCTGGCGCAACATGCCCACAGCGCAAACCGGGCGGCACCTGTCCAACGATGTCGAACCCGAAGTGGTTCAGGCCCTGCGCGACGCGGTTGTTGCCGCCTACCCCAAGCTCAGCCACCGCTATTACGACCTGAAACGCAAATGGCTGGGGCTGGACCGAATGCAGGTCTGGGACCGCAACGCCCCCCTGCCCATGGAAGATCCCACAACCGTTTCTTGGGACGACGCCCGCAAAACCGTGATGGATGCCTACACGGCGTTTGATCCTCGCATGGGCGAGATTGCAGAACCGTTCTTTGACAAAGGTTGGATTGATGCGGGTGTGAAACCGGGCAAAGCCCCCGGCGCCTTTGCGCATCCAACCGTCACCAATGTGCACCCTTACGTGATGCTCAATTATCTGGGCAAACCGCGCGATGTGATGACGCTGGCCCATGAACTCGGCCACGGTGTGCATCAGGTTCTGGCCGCCGATCAGGGGGAAATGCTCTCCTCCACGCCGCTCACCCTTGCCGAAACCGCCTCAGTGTTTGGTGAAATGCTGACCTTCCGCGCCATGCTTGATGGTGCCGAAACCCAGGAACAGCGCAAGGTGCTTCTGGCGGGTAAAGTCGAAGACATGATCAACACCGTCGTGCGCCAGATCGCGTTCTACGACTTTGAATGCAAACTGCACGCCGCCCGACGCGAAAGCGAACTGACCCCGGATGACATCAACGCCATCTGGATGTCAGTACAGGCCGAAAGCCTTGGCGAAGCGTTTGATTTCATGGAAGGATACGAAACCTTCTGGGCCTATATCCCGCATTTCGTACACTCGCCTTTCTACGTCTACGCCTATGCGTTTGGAGACGGTCTGGTGAACGCGCTTTATGCCGTCTACGCCGAAGGCGACGCCGGGTTCGAGGATAAGTATTTCGACATGCTGCGCGCCGGTGGCTCCAAGCATCACAAGGAACTGCTTGCGCCCTTTGGCCTTGATGCCAGTGATCCGAAATTCTGGGACAAAGGCCTCAGCATGATCTCAGACATGATTGACGAACTGGAAGCAATGGAAGCCTGATCAGCGCTGCCCAAACACATCCGAAAGACCAGCACACACAATTCAGGAAGCGCCCAAAAGGCGCTTCCCTTTTTCGTATCTAGTTACCGATCTGCGACAACAGGTCAGGATTCACCACAAGGTTGCGCACCCCATGCGCGTGGTCTTCGTCAAATACGTTGCCCTGAAGCCATTCGTCGACCGACGCAATGCTCAACTTGGCAACTCCCGGACGCACGTTCCACGTCACCTGGAATGGTGATCCTTTTTCGTTGTAACCCGGACCTGTCGTAGACCCGGCATATTGAATGGGTGTTCCGGTGTCGGACGGAATATTTGGCGCCTGATGCAGACCCCCGACCTCTTCAGTATGGGCAAGCTCAACAAAGTTCAGCGCGCTGTCATCATTGACCAGAACGAAAACCTGCGTTTCTACCCGCAACTGCGGGTTCCCAATCGCGTCATTCAGACACGATCCAAGTGTCGGGCCCGGCGAAATCTTGGCTGTGCTGTGCACATAATGCACTTCAATCGTATCTCCGGGCTCCAAAGTGCCGTGATCAGATTTGCCAACAGGCTTGTCATAATGGGCCAGCTCGGCCTCTGTCAGGTCACCGTCATATTTGTAACCGGTGCCATACCCATGCCCATCACCGTTGCCTGCATAGGTGGTGAAACTCCCACCCCTGTGCTCAGCGTTCTCATGAAAGTGGATATTGCAAAGGTTCATTTGCGTATGTGCTGGCGCAGTCCCAAAATCGCGCGCGTTATTTCCCGCAATTTCATCAAGATCGCGCGGCGACTGAGGCCCGTATCCTTTGCCCGTCGTGGATTCGGCCAACGTTTGACGCTGTTGCGAAACAACGTCGTCAGCAACGGCATCATGGGTGTCAGACGAGGCCACGGCCACATTGGCTAGCAGAAGTACCGCAACCGAACCAAGCATAACTGCTTTACTTGAGTGTGTCATAAAATGTCCCTGTTCACTAGTTTTGAGCAAAAATCAAATTACATATCAGTATTAAGTATTCGATATAAAGAATTTGTTTCTCAACTCCAAATTCAATAACCGCTATTCTTTAACGCAAATCAACCCCACGGAATTATAACTCGCGCCTTTTAGGCATTTCTAAACAAAAAATCGGAAATCATCACGGATTTGTGAATAGTGATCTAAAAATTTAAAGGATTAGTCAATTTGAATTAAGATGCATCCAATTTACACCTTTATTCGGCTACGAAACGACAGTCCGTCATGCCATTTTTCCACGAACCTGGCGCCCCATACTCACTTCAACTGACTGTCCTTAGACCCGCGCCGGTTTATTCCGCCACGCGCCTGAAACCCCGCGTCGCGTTCCTGCATACAGTCGATACAAAGCTTGACCCCAGGTATGGCCTTGCGCCGGGCTTCCGGGATGTCTTCGTCACATTCGGCGCAGCGCATCAGGCTTTCGCCCACCGGACGCCTTTGCGCCTGCATCCGATCCAGCTATCGCGAAGCGAAGCCTCAATCTGCTCGCTCACCGCACCATCGCGTGCCCATCCTCCGGCCATTTCATCCTCCCATCAAAGACGCAGATCAACAGGTTCGTCGGGATTTGGGCAACGGGGCGGGTGGGTGAGCGTTGCCCAAATCCCGACGCGCTCAGGCCTCTGCCAAAACCATATCAATCATCTTCTGCGTGCCCCGCGCCTGCTCCAGAGGCCACGCATACGCGGTCCCATCCATCAAACTGCGCCCAAAGGCCTCAACTTGCAGCACATACTGGTTCAGACCCGGAAACCGCTCCACTCTAATCGTTTGATCCGGATAGGAAATCTTAACCTCGGCCTGATCAAATACTGTAGCATTGAACGGGCAGTTCAAACTCATAACTGCCTTCGTGCCGTGAAAAACATAGCTCTGATGGGGCGCCATGCGGATCGCGGTATAGCCCTGATAAGTAAACCCCGGGAACCGGAAACTCATATCGGCAAATACATCATAGCCGTCCTGCATCTCAACTCGGGCATAATCCAAACCCTCAGGCTCCAGCCCGGTCACAAACCGCACACCACCCATCACATAGACGCCAATATCGCGCAGACCGCCGCCGCCCACATCTGCCTGATTGCGAATGTTATTCGCATCATCATTAAAATAGGAAAACGCCGCACTCACATGTCGCAAATCTCCAATCGCACCTTCACGCAACAACTGCCGCGCTCGTTGCCATTGTGGATGTTGCACAATCATATAAGCCTCGGCGGCCAGCAACCCGGCCCGATCCCGCGCCGCAATCAGCGTGTCAATTTCGGCCACATCCATACCAACCGGTTTTTCACACAGCACCGCCTTGCCAGCCTCCAACGCCTTGATGGACCAGTCGACATGCATGTGATTGGGCAGCGGTACATAAACCGCATCGATTTCGGGATCGGCCAGCAAAGCCTCATAATCCTGATGCACCTTTAAGCCCGAAGAAATCGCGCGAAAACCAGCGGCTTTTTCAACACTCGACGTCGCCAACGCCGTCAACTCTGCTCCTTTGGCCGCGTGAATAGCAGGCGCCATAAACTCTCTTGCAAAATTAGCCGCGCCCAGAATGCCCCAGCGTACAGGTGTGTCCGACATCGTTGTTCCTCCCAGATTGGCTTACACCCTAAGACGGGTCCGTCATCTGCACAACTGGGCCAGCTAGGACATCTCGTACCCGGTGCCAATCACACGCCGCAGCACCTGCTCGGCCACGTCATCGCGCCCGGCATCCACACAATTTTTGCCAAAATACCAATACAGATACTTGGCATATACCCGGCCCGAAACTTCATTCCGCAGCGCTTGCGTTAGCGCCTCGCGATCCTGCGCAACGATGGTTAAATGATGAAAATCCGCCTTACCGCACAATATCACCGGCTTTCGATGCAAGAACGCTTCGATCCCCACTGCGGAATTGATCGTCACCACCCGCACACAAGCCGCTAGAATATCGTGGATATTCCCCTGACTGATCACCAGCTGAGGATAGCGTTTTTGCACGTCCAGCAACCGGTTGAAAATGTCCTGATCCATCTCAAGCGGATGCGGCTTGACCACAACCGGTCCGTCCCGGGCTTCCAGGGTTGTCTCCAGCATCGTCCAGCGATCCAGATAACAGGTTTCGCCCAGGTCGCGGTCGGCTTCGCTTTGAAAAAACACCGCCACCGCGCCCTCCGGCAACTCCTCAGGGCTGCGCGGCTGATCATAACGGGAATCTCGTGCTGTCACCCAACGGTCGCGCAGCTTTCCGAAAAACGGTTTGACCTTGGGACTGTCGATTTTAAAGGGTCGGAACTTCTGATCCCCAATCGACGAAAACGCCCGGACACCGCGCGGATCAAGGTTCCAGAACGGATAGATATACGCCACACCTGCATTCAGCGCCCGCGAATGCTCAACGCGACCATGGTTGAAAATATGAAACTTCCGATCACTTTCGATGCGGGTGATCGCTATGGCGCGATCGATGCCCTCGAACGCCCATGGCACGTCCAACCGGTCCAGCCCCTGCCCCAGTTTCCGATAGAACGGCAACATCTGGGTGTCGTCTTCCAACCAGCTTTGCGGCACGTGCAGGACCAGACCCCGGTCACCCATATAAATCGTCCATAAAAAAGCCTCTCGCGCCAGTTGCGCAAGAGGCTAAGGTCTTTTGATCACGCTGCCAAGTCGCGTTTATGTGGTTGCGAGCATACCCTTGGACGCCGCCAACTCGCGCATCCGTTTTTGCAGCTTTTCAAACGCACGCACCTCAATCTGGCGAATGCGTTCACGGCTCACGTCATACTGACCGCTCAGTTCTTCCAGCGTTACAGCTTTTTCCATCAGCCGACGCTGAGTCAGGATGTCTTTTTCTCTGTCATTCAACACATCCATCGCTTCGCTCAGCAACTCCCGGCGCGCCGAAAGCTCATCTTTGGCTTCATAATCCGACGCCTGATCAGCGGTTTCATCTTCCAGCCAATCCTGCCATTCCATCGTGCCTTCGCCGTCAGAACCAACCTGAGCATTCAGCGACGCATCCCCTCCTGACATGCGACGGTTCATCGAGATCACTTCGGTCTCGGTCACACCCAGATCATTGGCAATCCGTGCAACATTTTCCGGGCGCAGGTCGCCTTCTTCCAGCGCACCAATCCGCGCCTTGGCTTTGCGCAGATTAAAGAACAGCTTTTTCTGCGCGCTGGTGGTGCCCAGCTTAACCATCGACCACGACCGTAGGACATATTCCTGAATGCTCGCGCGGATCCACCACATGGCATAGGTCGCCAGTCGGAATCCTTTTTCGGGGTCAAATTTTTTGACAGCCTGCATCAAACCCACATTGGCTTCTGAAATCACCTCAGCCTGCGGCAGGCCATAACCGCGATAACCCATGGCTATCTTGGCGGCGAGCCGCAGGTGGGAGGTAACCATTTTATGGGCAGAAGGCGCATCTTGTTCTTCTACCCAGCGCTTAGCCAGCATGTATTCTTCTTCAGGTTCCAAAAGAGGGAACTTGCGGATTTCCTGAAGGTATCTGTTCAGTCCGCCTTCGGGTGTCGGGGCGGGAAGGTTTGCATAGTTGCTCATGTTACTCGGGCCTCCCAATGTTTATATCATTAACATTAAGGTAATATGTTCCACTGCACCTTCAAGAGGCGTCGCAGCATTTCTTTAATAAAAGACTAAGTTAACGTTCGGTGTTTTGTTAGGGCACAGGCCGCTTCTTCACAGCCATGTGCAGATTGTGACGGATTTTCAAAGCCGCGCCACCACCAATTCCAACGATTTTCATGACAAAGGCCGTAATAATAGTAGTTTACGGGCGCATTTATGTCACCCGATATGCCCTAAAGACTGTAACAAGTCCTGCATATCGTCGGGCATTGGCGCTTCGAATCGCAACATTTCGCCACTGACGGGATGCTCAAAACCCAATATTGCCGCGTGCAACGCCTGTCGCGCAAAACTGCGCGTCGCTGCCACACCGCCCGGACCAATGGCCTTTTCTGACAATTTGCGGCGCCCACCGTAGACAGGATCACCAATCAGGCCATGCCCGGCATGTGACAGATGTACCCGGATCTGATGCGTGCGCCCGGTTTCCAGCCAGCATTCGACCAAAGCCGCAACCGCAGGCGTGCCAAACCGTTCGACAATCCGCACGCGCGTGATCGCATGACGCCCACCTTCAAACAACACGGCCTGACGCTGACGATCTGTCTTGTGACGCGCCAGCTGGGTGGTGACACGCATAATGTTGCCGCTTTCAAAGC
This sequence comes from Shimia sp., assembly GCF_039969785.1. Classification (GTDB taxonomy): domain Bacteria; phylum Pseudomonadota; class Alphaproteobacteria; order Rhodobacterales; family Rhodobacteraceae; genus Shimia. The sequence goes on from NZ_JBDVNC010000037.1 coordinate 82,180, forward strand.
TCACCCCACGCACCCCACGCAATCGCGGATCATTGGCGTCCGGCACCCCGTAACACACCGCCCGGTAATAGCGTTCCACACTGTGCGCGGCGAACTGATCCGCCAGCCCCTGATGGGCCTTGTCGGATTTGGCCACCACCAGCAAGCCACTGGTTTCTTTATCAATTCTATGCACAATCCCGGGACGTTTCATTCCGCCCACACCCGACAACGTGTCGCCGCAATGATGCAACAACGCATTGACCAACGTTCCGTTTGGCGATCCCGGCGCCGGGTGCACCACCATGCCAGCGGGTTTGTTCACCACAATCAGATCGTCATCTTCGAACACAACGGTCAGCGGAATGTCTTCGGGGCCAATATGGCTCTCTTCGACCTGCGGCACCGTGATCTCTACCGTCTCGCCACCGGCCACCTTGTAGCGCAGATCGCGCACCACGACCCCGTCCAGCCGAACCGCCCCCTCTTCGATCAGCCGCGCCAGACGCGTGCGCGACAACGTCGCTTCCACTGGCACATCGCGCGAAAGCGCCTTATCAAGGCGCTTGGGCGGGGCCTCTGCGATAACAAAGGAAACAGTTGCGTTGGACATGGATCAGTCTCCGGAACCGGTTGAACCGGCCAATCTGAAGTTCTTGCGCCTGTTGGTGACAGGTCTGACAGGGGTGATGATTGTCGGGCTTTTAGTGATTGTTGTCCTGATTGTCATGCGCTTCCGTGACACGGGCCCGGTATTACCCGAAGAGATCGCTTTGCCCGAAGGCACACGCGCCCACGCAGTCACTGCCGCCGAGGGATGGTTTGCCGTGGTCACAGACGACAATCGCATCCTGATCTATGACCGCATCACCGGTGCCTTGCGTCAGGAAATCGACGTCAAATAGCGGCCACGCGCCCCGGCAACCTAACGAACAGTCACACGCTGCTTTGCTCTGCGACGTCTTCGGCATCAAAATTGGCAAGGAAAACCGGCACGGGTTCGGCATATCCCTTCAGCGCGACCGGGGCCTGCTGATCCACCACCAGATCCAGATCCACCAGATCAGAGGTCGAGCGATCCACCATCACCTGCCACGGCCCCGCCTTGGAACACAAACGCGCGGCAAGGTTCACGGTTGATCCCAACACGGTGTAATCCATCCGCTGACGTGCGCCCATCGCGCCCAAAACCACCGCACCGGATGCAATGCCAATACCAACCGCCAGTTCCGCGCTGCCATCCTGACCACCAAAATGTTGCGCCAGCGTATCGCGGATCTCGACGCCACAACGCACCGCACGATCTTCTTTGTCATCGCCCACGAACATCGCCATCAGCTCGTCCCCGACAAACTTGTCGATATCCCCGCCATGTTTCTCGACAATCCCGGACTGCATCTCGAAATACCGGTTCAGTACTTCAATCACCTCTTCCGGCGTCACGGTTTCAGAAAACGCCGTATAACCACGAATATCTGAAAACAGCATGGTCACGTCGCGCCGCACCCCGCCCCGTTTGATGCCCTCGCCTTCGCGGGCCTGAATGGCGCTCACGGTTTCATGGCTGACAAACTTCATCAGCTCTAACCGTTCGCCCAACTGGCCCGCCATCGTGTTGATGCGCTTGGCCAGGTCGCCGATTTCATCGCGCGACCGCACCTTTTGCACACGGGCCGAAAAATCGCCCTCACCAATGGCGTCCGCCACACGCCCGATCTTGACAATCGGCCCGGTCAGCCCGCGTGAGAATATCAACGCGGCCGCCGAAGCCGCAGCAAAGCCCAGCGCACCGACAAGGAAAATTCGTTCCATCATCTGGTTGATCACGGCATAAGCGTTGTCTTCGCTAAGCTCGGTGATCACAGCCCATGGGAACCAGTCGGGAAACGCATAAGCACCCAACATCGCCGTTCCGTCCGGGCGCGTGTATCCTTCCAGCGCATCTGCCCGTGCCCCCGCCACAATCAACGGCATGGCCGAGGCGACAATAGCACGGTCCATGATCACTTCAGGATCGTCCACCAGGGCACGGCGTCCGGCATGATCGACAATGGTGATCTCGCCGCGTTGATTGAACGGATGGCGCTCAAACGACGTACGCAGCGACCCCAGATCGATCCGCGCCACAAGCGTCAGCTTGCGCCCGGCAATCTTTGTGTTCATCGGCAAGGCCAGCGTGGCGATCCAATCCCCGGTTTCTTTGATCTGGCGGATCAGCGGACGTCCGTATTGGCCGGTGCCTTCGATGCTGGCAATCAGATCGCCGGATGCCGCCAGTTCGGCCATCGGGTCCATACCAATTTCCGCCAGCTTATGCGCGAACTCCTGGTCCGACACCATCATTGGAACGTCAGACCCCTCGACGCTCAACTGCAGCGCAACAACGCCTTCCAGCTGCTCGATCCCCAGCGTCAGCAGCGACACCTTTTGCGCCACATCCAGCTCTGGATTGTCCACTCCAGACCGGATCACCGCCAACGGAGCCAGCCAACGACCCTGATAATAGCTGTCAAACTCTCCCCGCACCTGCGCCGCGACGCCGGTCAGATCTTCGTTGGCCGCGCTTTTCAGCTCGTCCCGCGTGATCTGGACAAGGTTCTGCCCCACCAACGCCAGCGGCACCACCGCCACCAGCGCTGCAAACAGGAAGAACTTAAGCGGTAGTGGAAACCGCATCAGTTGCCGGTCTCACGCGCCCGCGCCGTGATCTGCGCTGTATCCGTGGCCACACCACAGGCCAGACCCGTACTGTCACGCGCTGTGACCGTCACGGTATAGGTGCCCGCACTGGCATAGCGATGGCGCGACACGGCGCCCGCGACGTTGGTCTGGTCTCCGAAATCCCACTTGATCAACAGGCCCTGACCATCCGGGTCGCTGGCCCCACTGGCGTCAAAGCGCAGCACATCATGTGCCGCCCCAACCGGCGTTTCACGGTCCGGTCCGGCATCCACCTGAGGCGCGCCGTTGACAAGGATCGCCGCCATATCGGTGCCGGTGTTACACATGGCGCCGCTGTCATCCACAACGCTCAGCTCGACATCAAGCTGTCCGGCGGTGTCAAACGCCCGGCTGACTTCAGCGCCCTGCAGTTCCACACCATCCGAGAACCGCCAGACCCATTGCGTGATCTGCCCGTCCGCATCATGCGCGCCTGCACGGAACGTGACCTGTTCGCCCGGACATACCGTGCGGTCCGGCCCTGCATCAGCCTCTGGCATCGCATTCACCCGCGCATAGACTTCTTCGCGGTACACAGAATTGGCCAACCCGCGCCCGTCATCGGTGGTCACAGCCACCGGATAAAGACCCGGCTTGGCAAATGTATGTTCCTGCGTGGGTCCGGTGCCGGACTGACCATCGCCAAACTGCCAGTCAACGCTGACACCTTCTGCCGTGGACACCATCCACGCCTCAGGCACGCCCGCACACAAGGCAGGTGGTGTTTCCAGACCTGCAATAGGCACAGGGTTCACAACCACATCCCGCTCCAGCACAACGACGCTGTTATCCACACCGGCGTCATCCTGCACTGCTAGGCGCAGCTGGTACGTGCCCGGCGCGTCGTAACGATGGCTGCCCGCAACACCGGTTCCGGTTGTGCCGTCGCCAAAGTCCCATGCGAAATTCGTGATCACTCCGTCCGCGTCTTCGGTGCCGCTTGCGTCAAACGTCACCAGCTCACCAACCGCCAGCGTGTCCGGCCCGTCGATGTTTGGCTCCGGTGGCGCGTTCACGAAAACCTTGTGGCGCGTGACCAGCTTGCCGCAATCCTGCACCCCGCCCTCAAGCGTGGTCTCCAGAGTTGCCAGATAGATGCCGGGTTCTTCAAAGACATGGCTCACAGACGTGCCCTCTGCCGTGCCGCCATCCGAAAACGTCCAGTTATAGGCCACCGGCTCGCCGGTATCAGGCTCGTTCCCCAACACCACGGCGAAATCGACAGGCTGCCCTGCAGGCGCCCGCTCCACCGCATCAATCGACTGGCTGCGCGCCGCCAACACGGTCACATTCACGACGTCAGTATCCAGCGGGCTGCATTGCCCCTTGGCATCGCCGGTTATGGTCAGCGTCACCGCATAGGTGCCAGACCGGTCAAAGCTTTTGACAGGTGTTGAACCACTGGCCCGGCTGCCATCGCCAAAGCTCCACTCAAACGCGTTCACAGAACCATCCGCATCGGTCGAGCCGGAACCATCCATACGGATTTCCTGATTGACACAGACCGTCATGTCCTCGCCCGCATTGGCGATCGGGCCTTCCTGAACAATGACCGCAATCCGGTCCATGTCAGTGCCCCGTTTGGACCCGCTTTCATCCGCAACGCTCAACGTCACCGGATAGGTGCCCGGCATTTCGTATATCTTCGATGGGTTCACAATATCAGCGCCGGACTCGTCTCCGAAATCCCAAGCATAGCGCAGCAGATCACCATCCGCATCGCTGGACGCAGACGCGTCAAACAGGATCGACTGCCCTGAACACACGTCGCGATTGCCCCCGGCATTCGCCACGGGCGGTGCATTGATGATCACCGTTGTGGCGTCCACATCGCGCGCATTGGCCAACCCTGATCCATCATCCACCCGCAACGTCACCGGATAGCGCCCGGCCCGTGGGAAAACATGCGCAACTTCCAACCCGTAAACGGGGTCTGACCCATCGCCAAAGTCCCACATATAAACAAGGTTATCTCCATCTGCGTCGCTGGAGCCATTGGCATTCAGCTGAACCAGCAACCGGTCAGTATCCACCACCGGACCGGCATCCGCCTCGGGGCGATGGTTCACATGGATGGAAACCGTATCAGTTGCGGTGCCATTGGCCACACCGCTGTCATCCAGCACCACCAGACGCGCGTTGAAAATCCCCGCCGTGGGCCATGCCCGCTCAATCACCGCCGCTTCCAGCGGTGTCTGCAAATCGTCAAACTCCCAGCGATACCCGGCCAGCTTGCCATCCCGGTCAAACGAGCCGCGCGCGTCAAACCGAATGGTCTCATCCGGCGCGATCAACACATCCGGCCCGGCCTCGGCCACCGGTTGCGCATTCACGGTGATCAGCACTTCGGATTCGTCGCGCGCCCCGCCGCCTGCGAAATCATCTGTGACTTCCAGCAGAATGCGATGCAGCCCCGGCTGGTCCAGACTATGCGCCACCCGCTCCCCGGGTTTGGTAGTTCCATTGTCAAATCGCCAGACATAATCGGCAATGCGCCCGTCCGGGTCCACCGAGGCCCCGGCATCCAGCACAAATTCCTCGCCCGGTGCCACGGTCAGCGCCGGTCCTGCATCCGCAATGGGGGATGCGTTCACCGTCACGCGCATGGTGTCGCGATGCGTGCTTTGTGGCGCGCCGCTGTCATCCTTGACGGTTAAAGCCACCTGATATTCGCCGGGACGCAGATAAGAATGCACCGGGTTTGAACCCTGCCCTGTGCGCCCGTCTCCGAATTCCCAGAGGTATTGCGCAATCTTGCCGTCAATATCGCGCGACGCTGCGCCGTCAAACTGCACATCTGATGCGGTGACAAACTGATCCGGCCCCGCTTCGGCAATCGGGCGCGTGTTCACAACCACTTCGAAACGCGCCGACTGAGTCGCTGACTGCGTGCCTGAATTGTCGATTACTGTCAGCGTAACTTCGTAAACCCCCGGGCTGGCCCAGGCGTATTCCGCCGCCTCGCCTTCGCCCATCGCGCCGTCGCCAAAGTCCCACAGATGGCTCAGGATCACGCCGTCCGCGTCTCGCGATTTGCGGCCATCCATCAGCACCGCTTCGCCCACGGCAATGGGGTCCATTGGCCCCTCGATCACCGGCTCAGGTGGTGCGTTCACCTTAATGGTCAGCCGATCCTGCGTGGTGGCGTTGGATACATTGCTGTCATCCGTCACCGACAAGGCCACACGATACACGCCCGGCTCTGTGTAGACATGCGTAATGCGCGGGCCATCCAGCTCGGTGCCGTCGCCCATATCCCAAACGTGATCGCGAATGGCACCGTCTACGTCATAACTTGCCGATCCGTCCAACGTCACTGCGCGCCCAACAATGGTGCTCAGATCCGTGCCCGCCTCGGCCACAGGTGGAAAGTTCACATTCACAATCCGGGTCGCAACGCCAAAGTTGCACGGATGGTTGCTGTCATCTGTGACCCGCAACACTGCCCGATAGGCACCCGGCTCTGCATAAGATTTGTCCGCCGTGGCAGTATTGGCTAGCGCGCCATCACCAAAGGTCCACAAATATCGCGTGATCGGGCTGTCGCTGGGCACAGAACTGCTGGCGTCAAACGGGATGAAATCCCCCGGCGCAACCGTGATCGCATTGCCTGCCACCGCACGTGGCGCCACCCGCACATGCACCGGCACCAAAGCCTCATTGCCGCGCGCCGCCCGTGTTCCGGGTTCCTGCACGCGCAACCGCACATCATATCGTCCGGGCATCAAATAGCTGTACACAATGACCGGCTCTTGCGAGAAACTACCATCGCCATAATCCCAGCGATAGGACAGCAACGGATCCGCAGCATCATAGCTGCCGTCAAACGCCACCGATGCACAATCGGCCAGCTCACGCACCCGCGGTAACGCATCAGGGCGTTCAGGCTGAGGCACCTGCCGCGGTGGCATGGTGATCGGCAACGCCTTACCGGCCTGATCAAACACGCTCAGAGTGATGTCATTGGGTGTTTCAAATCCACCCTGAAGTGTGATCGCCAGAAAGTCTTCTTCCGGCTTCACCTGTTCAGAGGCCCAGGTGTCCTGACCCGAGGCACGCAAGCGAATGTCGGAATACATCCGGTTCAACCGCAGATCACCCGCTGCACCGTCAAAATTTTGCACTGTCAGCGGCCCGCCACCGGGGTTCATCAGCTCAACCCGCGTGCCAATCGATCCGCCCGGCCAGCGAATAGTCGGCTGATAGGCCACCATCTCAAGGCCTTCGGGCCGGCGATGCACATCCCGCGACAGGCTGACATCGACGTTAAATCCGTTGCCATCGTCGCCGTCCACGCCCAGCACATCCAGCCGGAACCACGCCCGGTCTCCGATCACTTCGCCCTGACGCGCCCGAATGGACCCCAGCGACACCCATTCACCATCATATTCGGTTTCACTGACAAATGTCTGTTCGCGCAGCACTTTGCCCGGCATCTCAGCCAGCAATTCGGACTTTTTGACCTTGGTTGGCCGCGCGCCGGACTCTACGGGCACGGGCATGTCGATACCACTAAAGGCACCCTCACCGCCAACCACGCGGTACTCCGTTTCCGTGTTGCCATAACGGCCATAACGGAAATCATGCTGACCGCTCATCTCCGGGTCAAATATCCGGACGTAAAACCGGTCTTTTAGTCCCTTGGGAACACTAAAGAAAACCGTTTCCTTGTGGTCAATATCACCTTCGCGCGTGGGCGCCAAAACGCCATACACCACCAGCAATCCCTGATCTGGCGGCGGCGCTAAATCCTGCGCAGAGCCTCCCCCGGCAAGTCCGGTTACAAGCGTCGCGTAAAGCCCCAGCCGCACCAGTCGGCGTGTCAGTCCGTTCATCCCCATCACCGGATAGCCTCGTTTCCTGCATAATCCTGCACAATCACCTCAACGAGGCTTACGTCACCGCTGGCCGCGGGCAGACTTGCCCGACAGATGCCGCCAGCGCTATCGCAGCGCAGATATCCTTCAAATTCTTCGTCTCCGACCTCGATCAGATACGGCGCCGCCTGACGCAGGCCGGACGCATCACGCGCCTCAACCACAATCTCAATCGGACCATTATCACCCCCGGGGCGCGTCACCCGCGCGTCCAGAATTTCGGGTGGTTCAAGGTCCAGAACCGTCTCAACCACCAACAACCCGGCATTGCCCGCCGCGTCTTCAACCCGGAACTCAAACACATTGGTTCCCGGGGACAAGTTCACCTGCGTGGCAAAAAAGCCGTCAAAAATTTCAAGATCTTCACCGCTCAGCGTCGCCGTGACCGCATCCCCGACCAACCCAGTCAGGTCCAGCAGATCATCGGTTGTGGCACGCGGCGGAGGCACGTCCAGCGCAATTTCCGGCGCCACACTGTCGCGCTGCACCTCAAAGGCCACCTGACCCAGCGGGCTGCCGCCCTGCGACACCACTTCCAGCGAATATCCTGCAACGGTCTCGCTCACTGGAACCGTAATGCCCAACGCACCGCCGCCACCCACGCGGGTGCGGCCAACGTCTCCGCCAGCGCCATCGCGTAATACAACTTCCAATCCGACCTGCGCCGTTGTCGTGGCCATCACGGTCATTTCGCCTGTGCGGCTCACCAAAACATCGCCCGAGCGTGGCATATTCTGATCCAGCGTAATCTCTGCCGCCTTACGTGGTTCGTACAGCACCTGACGCCGTTTCTGCGAGGTGTTCCCGGCCGCATCCGTCGCCACAATCAACAACTGGTTGTTGCCCGGCACCAGAACGCTGGCAATCAGGAAACCGCCATCATCTCCGACATCCACATTGTCCCCGTTCAACGTCAGGCGCACGCCATGTTCTGACGCGCCCAACACCTCGACGGTGCCGGTTTCAAACTGTGCGTTTTCACTAGGGGCAAACAACGTCAGGAACGGCGGTGTGTCGTCAATCCGAAGCTCAAACTTGCGCGTTTCGCTCCACTTGCCGGGCAATCCCAGCTTGTCCAGCGCCGCCACCCGCCAGTAATGCACACCGGGATCTAGGTTTTCGACGCGAAACGATGTCGGCTTAATGCCCCATTCAGTTGACAGCATCCGGTTGAACCCCGGGTCCGCCGCCACTTCAAACCAATAACCCGCCGCGTCAGAATACTCCTGCCAGACCAGATCAACCGCATTGCCATACACATCCGCCCTGTCCTGAGGCGACGACAACAGCGTGCGTTCTAACACTTCGGCGCGCGCGGTTTGCCCATCCCGGGAAATCACCACGCCCTCATCTTTGCCAAGCGTTACGTTTTCCTGCCCGGAGGCGATGTCCAGCTCGGCGGAATCGTAATTCACAAACAACGCATTCTGGTCGTCATTCTTGATCCAGAAATCATCGGATTCCGTGGTGGTCTTGATCCCCGGAACGTCAATTTCAAAACTGTCGCGATCCGACAGCTGGTTCAACAACGCATAAAAATCGCCGTTTGACAGACTGACCTTAGTGACTTCTTTCCCCGTCAGCGGGTCCGACCGCATTCTTTGAATGGTGGCGTTGGAATTGGGGTTCAACCGTAACCGGCTCAGATCGCGGAATGTGACCTGCGTGGTCGAGTTGGACAAAGTCCGCAACCGCTCAAATTCCACCAGAATGTCATTCAGCGACCGGTCCGACCATGCCGCCTCGGCAGGATCGCGCCCTTCGACATCACCGTGAATATCAGTGATCAGCGCCTCAGCGGCCTTGTCACGCTGGGCAACCGCAATATCAAACGCCTCGGTCGCGGCCACGGTGGCGGACCCGGAAAAGGCCACAACTTCACGCCATTCGCCCTCGCCGCGATGCACGACTGCAGTTTCCCGGTCGTTGATCGCGCTGCCAATCTCGTTGGGCGCGAACAACCGCGCGCCTTCGGCTGTCGCCTTTTGAATGGCCACCAAAGACGTCATCAACGCGCTGTCAGCCGCTGCAACCTGGCGCACCGGCATTTCCAGCACAGTCCCGGGTGTCAGATCAGCCGGAGAGGCCATTTGATTGATTTTCAGAACGGCGGGCCAAAGATCGGGATCATTCAGATATTTGGCTACAAATTCGCGCAGGGTTTCATCGCCCGAATATCGCACCTGTTCATAAGGTGCCGACAAAGGGTCGGTTTCCGCGCTGACCGGTAGCCGGGCACTGCCAATAACAACTGACAACGCCAAAATGGCCAATAACAGGGCGGTACGTATACTCCGTTTAAAGTCTGCAGGACTAATCATTCCTGCACTCCCACTGTTGAATACGCGACTAAAAATATTCCGTTCGCAAGTTCACATGGTTCGGCATCTGTGGGATTTTAGCAAGGTTTTTCATAATTCTGCCACATTCCCCAACATTAACGGAAACAGTAACGGCGCAATTCAAATCATTGAACTCAAACAAGAAACAGAATGACATCAAATCGCCGCGATTGGCCATTTGAAAAGCCCATTCGGACCTGTACTTCGACATATTGAGAGTAGTTTGGTACCGCCTCCCCGGCTTGAACGGGGGACCCCTGGTTCCACAAACCAGTGCTCTAACCAACTGAGCTAAGGCGGCACGCAAAGGCGATTTAATCCGCAATCACGACGAATGCAAGCGTCTAAAATGCAATTTCCCAAGTTTGTTCGACCAGGTCGACACCAAAGCTTGTCACTGGTTTTGACGCCGTCAGCGACCACCCATTCGCGGCATACAGCGCACAGGCCGCCGCGTGGCTTTCATGAGTCCACAGACGCATTCCATGATAGCCTTTGTCGCGTGCAAACCCCATGCACGTGTCCAACATACGCCTGCCCAGCCCAAGCCCCCGCGCCTCTGGCAGCAGCATAAAAAGCCGCAGCTTGGCATATCCCTGCACGTCCCCCCGCACACAGAAAATACTTCCCAGCGGTATACCTTCCTGTTCGGCCACCCAGCCATGCTCACAAGTCGGATCACAATCCCTCAGGAAATCCTTCAGGATTTGCTCCACCAGCACACCAAAGCTCTCATCAAACCCTTCGTCTCGCGCATAAATTTCACCATGCACCTGCACCAACCAGCCCAGATCGTCTTTCGTGAACGCGCGCAGCTTCGTTTTGTCCGAACTCATAAGAGGCCCTCACACTTCTTGCCAATTGCCGTCTTTCAGGCTACCCGAAACACAAGCACAGGAGAACCGCAATGGGCATCAATACTGAACGCGACGTAGAAGCCAATCTTCAGATCGGCCCAACCGATCAGGGATTTGTCCGTATCTTTGTGGAGGCCGGCGACGCGGAAATTCCGATGGATTTCTCTCCTGAAGAAGCGCGCGAGATTGCAGAAGAGATTTTGGCCGCCGCCGCCACGGCCAGCCTGATGACCTGATCACCGTCCGGCCTGACATTTCTGACAAAATCGGCAGGGCACGTCCGGCTTGTCTCTGAAAAAACCGACACCAATACGCCCGTTGGCGTAACGCCCACCACATCGTCAATTTCGGACCGATGCAATACCGACGGAATACCGACGCGCTGCCGATACCTGTTTTCGACGTGAAATCAGCGCATTAACCATGAATTCAAACTCGTCGACGCAAACCAGTTGACCCAATTCAAATTTCATGGCCCCCTGCCCATAATTTGAGCCGGAGATTTTATGTTCACCCGTTTGCCCGTCCTCGTGATTCTGATCACCGTGGTCATTGATGCCATGGGGATTGGTCTTATTCTGCCGGTGATGCCGGATTTGATCCGCGATCTCACCGGCGGCGATCTGGCCGAGGCTGCGGTGTGGGGCGGTGTTTTGTCCACCGTCTTTGCTGTGATGCAATTTCTATTTGGCCCGTTTCTGGGCAGCCTCTCTGACCGGTACGGACGTCGCCCTGTCCTGTTGGTGTCCCTTGTTATTATGTCTGCCGACTATGTCGTCATGGCCCTCGCGGACACCATCTGGCTGTTATTTCTGGGCCGTGTCGTCGCCGGGATCACAGCTGCGACCTATGCCACCGCACTGGCCTATATGGCTGACATTTCCACCCCAAAGGAAAAGGCCGCCGCCTTTGGCATCGTGGGCGCGGGGTTTGGTATCGGCTTTGTGCTGGGGCCGGTACTGGGCGGCGTTCTGGCCGAATTTGGCACCCGCGCACCGTTCTGGGCGGCGGCCGGTTTGGCCGGTCTCAATGCCCTTTTGGGCTGGGTCGTGCTCAAGGAAACCGTCACCGACGCCACCCGCCGGGCTTTTCAGTGGTCCCGCTCCAATCCGCTTGGCTCTCTGCGTGCGCTTGGACAATTACCAGCGGTCGGTAAGCTGTTGATCGTGTTCTTTATTTATCAGGTCGCGACAGCTGTTTACCCCGCTGTCTGGCCCTATTACACAACCGAGCGTTTTGGCTGGTCGCCCGGCATGATCGGCGTCTCTCTGGCCGCATATGGCACCACATTCGCGCTGGTGCAGGGCTTTCTGATCGCGCCTTCCATCCGCTATTTCGGCAATCGGATCACCGTGATCATCGGCTTGTCCGTTGAATTCGCCTCGTTCATCTTTCTCGGCTTTGTCAGCAGCGGCACTTTGCTCTTGGCGATGGTTCCCGTCTTTGCTTTTGGTGCCGTTGGGTTGCCTGCGTTGCAAGGCATCCTGTCACGCCGCATCCCCGATGACTCACAGGGCGAGCTGCAGGGCGTTCTGGCCTCGCTCACATCGCTCGCCACCATTATCGCGCCGTTGCTGATGACCCAGACCTTTGCGCATTTCTCGGGCGAAGGCGCACCAGTTTATCTGCCCGGCGCACCGTTCCTTGTCTCAGCCTTCCTCATGGTCCTCTCCGTCGCGATCTTCGCACGGTCAAAAAGACCAGCAACTCCCTGAAAACGACCTCGTTTGCGTTTTTTGACTAGCATTTGGCGCAAAGACGGCCAATCTGGACCCGGAGCAAACGAGGGATGTCCATGAAAACTATCAAAGCCGCAGTCTGCCACGAATTCGGGCAACCTCTTGTAATCGAAGACGTTCTGCTGGCTGATCCCGCAATGGGCGAGATCGAGGTCACGCTCAAAGCGGTTGCCATCTGCCACTCAGACATCACCTTTGCCAGCGGCGCATGGGGCGGCACCCTGCCCGCCGTCTATGGCCACGAAGCCGCGGGCCATGTCTCCGCCTTAGGCGACGGTGTCACGGGGCTGGCCTTGGGCGATCCGGTGATTGTGACTCTGATCCGCGCCTGCGGGTCCTGTGCCTCATGTGCTGGTGGCAAGCCAACCCTGTGCGAAACCCCAATCGACGGCGGCAGCCACCCGCTGAAAACCGCGCAAAACACGCCTTTGCACCAAGCCATGGCCACCGGAGCCTTTGCCGAGAAAGTGGTCGTCAGCCACCGTCAGGTGGTCAAAGTGTCCGACGACATCCCGATGGAGGCCGCCTCGCTTGTGGCCTGTGGCGTTATCACCGGCATTGGCGCGGTTGTGAATGCCGCCGAATTGCGCGCTGGTCAGGATGTTGTGGTCATTGGCGCGGGCGGCGTTGGGCTAAACGCCATTCAGGGCGCACGCATCGCCGGGGCCCGCCGCATCATCGCAATTGACATGAGCGAAGAGAAACTTGAAATCGCTAAAGAATTCGGCGCCACCGATGGCATTCTGGCGACCGAAAAGAAACCATGGATTCGTGCCATGCGCGCCATGGGCAAAGGCGCGGACGCAGTGATTGTCACGGTTGGTGCAATCCCGGCCTATGACGAAGCGCCCCGCTATCTGGGTCGGGGTGGCAAGGTAATCATGGTTGGCATGCCCCATTCCGGCGCGAAATCCACCTACGAACCGGTGATCCTCGCAGCCATCGGTCAGGGCATGATCGGTTCAAAAATGGGCGACGCAGTTATTCAGCGCGACATCCCGTGGATGGTTGATCTTTATCAGCAGGGCCGTCTGAAACTCGACGAGCTGATCTCAGGCCGCTGGACGCTCGATCAGATAAACGAGGCCATCGAAGACACCAAATCCGGCTCAGCCAAGCGCAACGTTATCCTTTTCGACACCTGAACCAGTCGTTTCTCAATACCCCCTCGCCGGAGAACAACTGTACGCACGATCTCAAGGACCGATCATGAAACTGCAAGATCTCGACATCATCGTCACGGCGCCACCCGCACCCGGCTGGGGCGGGCGCTATTGGATACTGGTCAAAGTTACAACCGACACCGGCATCATCGGCTGGGGCGAATGTTATGCATCTTCGATTGGTCCCGACGCCATGATACTTGTCATCCGGGACGTGTTTCAGCGGTATTTCTCGGGCGAAAACCCTGAAAATATCGAACGCCTGTTCCGTCGCACATATTCGTCGGGCTTTACCCAGCGCCCCGACCTCACGGTGATGGGCGCGTTTTCCGGGTTAGAAATCGCCTGCTGGGACATCCTTGGCAAAGATCGTGATCGACCGGTATACGCACTGATCGGCGGTCAGATGAACGACCGCTTGCGCGCCTATACCTATCTCTACCCCCTGCCACATCATGACATCGACGCCTTCTGGTCCTCACCCGAACTGGCCGCAGAAAGCGCGCTGGCCATGGTCGACAAAGGCTTTACGGCCGTCAAATTCGACCCCGCAGGCCCCTATACGATGCGGGGCGGACACATGCCCGCGATGAACGACATCACGAAATCCGTCGCCTTCTGCAGCGCTATCCGCCAGGCCATTGGCGACCGTGCGGACCTTTTGTTTGGCACGCATGGCCAGTTTTCCACGGCGGGCGCAATCCGTCTTGGCACGGCATTGGAACCTTATTCACCCCTCTGGTTCGAAGAACCGGTCCCGCCAGACAATATTGCGGAAATGGCCAAGGTTGCGGCCGCTGTCACTACGCCAGTTGCAACCGGTGAACGGCTCACCACCAAGGCGGAGTTTGGCGAGGTTCTGCGCCAGGGCGCGGCCACCATCCTGCAACCGGCACTTGGACGTGCGGGGGGGATCTGGGAGATGAAAAAGGTGGCGGCAATTGCCGAGGTTTATAACGCTCAAATGGCGCCCCACCTTTATGCAGGACCCATCGAATGGGCCGCAAATATCCAGCTGGGCGTATCAATCCCCAACTGCCTGTTGATTGAAACCATCGAAACCGAGTTTCACGCCAACCTGATCCGTCATGCGATCTCGGTCAAAGACGGGTTCATCACCGCACCCACGGCTCCGGGGCTTGGCATCACCGTCGACGAAGACCTCGCCCGCGCGCATCCCTACACCGACACCGGCCTGCATCTGGAAATGCAAGATGCGCCCTGCGCCTACCGGGGCGGCAACAACTTTGTCGGGGGCGCTCCGGTCAAAACAGAATGACAATGGGCACAAGATACAACCTTTCGCAATTCGGTGACCCATGAAAACAGATCAACGTGCAATTGCGGCAGCGCACAACAATGCGGATTGGTATGGCGCGGTCTTCGCGGCGCACCGGCTTCAATTCAAGCGCCTGCCATATGCCTTTGTCGGACTGGACACGGCGCCTCCTTACTATTCCAACATGACGATAACCTCACCCGAACCCTGGGATGCGATCCTGTCAGAGCTGGCCCGATTGTCAGCGCGTTTTGGCGGCAAACTGGGTATCAAAGACAGCTTTTGCCAGCTCGATTTACAAACACACGGTTTCAAGGTTCTGTTTGAGGCATCGTGGATTTGGAGGGACCCGAAACCTTCAAAGATGCCAGATGGGTGGGCTGTCGTGAGTGAGGCGACACACCTAGAACTGTGGGAAGACGGATGGCGACGCAATGGCTCCCCAACCGATCAACGCATGTTTCCAGAAACCCTGCTTGATCGCAAAGACGTCTGTTTTCTTGGTCGTCTTGACCAAAACCGGTTTGTCGCGGGATGTATCGTCAACCGTTCAGAAGGCTGTTTGGGACTGTCCAATGTGTTTAGCGAAAACCCCACCGGGGCACAATTTGGCGACGCAGTGAACGCAGCGGCTTCCATGGATGAACGTTGCGCCCTGGTGGGCTATGAATCCGGTGCTGATCTTACCTTTGCAATTCAAAACGAATTTCAAACCGTGGGCAATCTGCGCATACTCAAAGCCCAAAACGCCATTTTCTAGGGTCGCAAGCCCAAGCACAGTTTTGACCGACCTGATGCCACTTCGTGTTCACGAAGCTCTGATAACCTGCAATCTCGCCTTGTTCACAATCCCATGTTAAGAGGAGGAGGCAAGACCAAGGAACGACGCGCGTGAATATGCAAAAACCACCAGCCCCGCCCTCTGAAATGGCCCGCAGTGCCGCCACTGCCGCCGCCTATCTTAAAACGCTTGCTCACGAAGGACGCCTTATGATCCTGTGCCATCTTGGCTCGGGGGAAAAGTCAGTGGGCGAACTGGAAAGCCTGCTGGAAATCCGTCAGGCCGCCGTCAGCCAGATGCTGGCCCGTTTGCGCGAAGAGGGGCTTGTCACCACACGGCGTGATGGCAAGACAATCCATTATTCTCTGGCCGATAATAACACTGCCGAAGTCATTGGAATGCTCTACCGGCTGTTTTGCAGCCCGAACCCAGACTGACTGAGGGCAGACCGAACTTGGCCGATCCGGGCGCCTTGCCCCCCGATATCGAAAACTGGTTTTCCCGGCGTGGCTGGCACCCGCATCCGCACCAACGCGACATGGTGGCCCGCGCCGGAGCCCCCTGCCTGTTGCTGATCGCCCCGACCGGGGGCGGCAAAACCATGGCCGGTTTTCTGCCCACGCTGGCCGAATTCGCCCGGGCGCCGCATGATGGCCTGCACACGCTTTATGTCTCTCCGCTCAAGGCGCTGGCCGCAGACATTAAACGCAACCTGCGCACACCGGTTGATGAAATGGGGCTCGATATCCGTATCGAGGACCGCACCGGGGACACGTCAAATACAGTCAAAAAACGCCAACGCGCCGATCCTCCGCATATTCTGCTGACAACCCCCGAAAGCCTCGCGCTTTTGACATCCTACCCGGATGCGCCGCGCATTTTCGCAGGCCTGCAACGGGTGATCGTCGACGAAATTCACGCATTGGCCGAAAGCAAACGCGGCGATCAGCTGTTTCTGGCGTTGGCGCGCCTGCAATCGCTTTGCCCGGGCCTGCGCCGCGTCGGCTTGTCTGCCACCGTGAACCGCCCCGAGGACATCGCCACCCTGCTCGCCCGCAACCCTGACCCTTGCGAAATTGTCACCGCCGACCCCGGCCCTGACCCCGACATCACCATGCTGGAAACAACCGAGGCTCCGCCATGGTCCGGCGGCGGTGCGGCTTATTCTATTCCGGCCGTGCTCGAACAGGTCAAACAGCACAAAACCACATTGATCTTTCACAACACCCGCGCACAGGCCGAGATTTTCTTTCATAACCTCTGGCTGGCCAATGACGACGACCTGCCAATCGGCATCCATCACGGCAGCCTTGACCGGGTTCAGCGCGAACGCGTCGAAGCGGCTATGGTGCGCGGCGACCTGCGCGCCATCGTCTGCACCGGGTCACTGGATCTGGGCATCGATTGGGGCGATGTTGATCTGGTCATTCAGGTTGGCGCGCCTAAAAACGTCAAACGTCTGGTTCAAAGGATCGGACGCGCAAATCACCGCTATAACGCGCCATCCAAAGCGATACTCGTTCCGGCCAATCGCTGGGAAGTCGTTGAATGCGTCGCAGCACTTCAGGCCGCCCACGCACATGATCTGGATGGCGACCCGCGCGGCGCCGGACCACATGACGTCTTGTGCCAGCATATCCTGCTGACCGCCGCCGCCGGGCCCTTTGATGCCGGCGATTTATATACTGAAATGAGCGCATCCGGGGCCTTTGTTGACCTGACACGCGCCGCGTTTGACGCCTGTCTGGATTTCTGTGCCACCGGCGGGTACGCATTGCGGGCCTATGATCGCTGGCAGCGGCTTTTGCAGCGCGCTGACGGCCAATGGCAACTGCGCGACCCACGCGCGGCCGCCGCTATCCGCATGAACGCGGGCACGATTCAAGACACCGATACGCTCAAAGTACGCCTGAAACGCAATCGCGGTGGCAAGCCGCTGGGAGAAGTTGAGGAAAACTTTGCGGCCTCACTCAGCGCCGGTGACACCTTTCTGATCGGTGGGCAGATTGTGCGGTATGAAGGCCTGCGCGAAATGACCGTCGAAGTTTCGCGCAATGCTGCAAGAAAGCCGCGCATTGCTGTGTTTTCAGGCACAAAATTCTCAACGTCGACACAGCTGAACCAGCGCATCCTGCGCTACCTTCAACAAGACAGCTGGGCCGAACTGCCACCGCACACCGCCGACTGGCTGAACCTGCAAAAAAGCATGTCTTGCCTGCCGGAACCCGGGCGGTTGCTGATTGAAAGCTTTCCCCGTGACGGGCGCGAAAACATATGTGTTTACGGCTTTGCCGGACGCAACGCGCAACAAACCCTTGGGTTGCTGTTAACAAAGCGTATGGAGGAAACCGGCCTCGCGCCCATGGGGTTCGTATCCACAGATTATGCAACATTGATCTGGGGACTGGACGCAGTGACTGATCCAACGCCTCTGTTTGATCTCAATGCTTTGCGCGATGGTCTTGACGGCTGGATGGCGGGCAATACCTTGATGAAACGCACCTTTCGCGGCGTCGCCACAATTGCCGGACTGATCGAACGCAACACGCCGGGCAAACGCAAATCCGGGCGTCAGGCGACATTTAGCTCTGATATACTCTATGACACTTTGCTGAAATACGACCCTGATCACCTGTTGATGCAGATCACCCGGACCGAAGCCATGCGCGGGCTGGTCGATTTTGCCCGCATTGAAGACATGCTGGAGCGCGTCTCGGGACGGATCGATCTGAAACGCACCCCCCATGTAACCCCATTTTCCGCGCCTTTGTTTTTGGAAATGGGTAAGGTTTCTGTCCAGAGCGGCAGCGCAGAGGAACGTCTTCTGGCAGAGGAGACCGACGCGCTGATGAAGGAAAGCGGGCTCGCCAAAATGTAGCATCTGGAGCGAACGCGCGGACAAAATTGCCCCCAATTGACGGCCGAATGTTCGATATGATCAAGCCGTCTCACATGTCTCTTGCGTCAGTTAGCCGGTACCGCTACGAACGTATCATGAACGGTTTGCAGTTTTCCCTTGCCGGAACAACCCTCACCGCCATGGGCTCCGGGGCGCTCTGGTGGGAGGAACAGAGGTTGCTGGTCCTGTCCGACCTGCACCTTGGGAAATCTGACCGGATCATACGACGCGGCGGCGCGGCTTTACCACCTTACGAAGTCCGCGATACGTTGATCCGTCTGGAAAATGACCTGACCCTGACCAATGCGGCCACCGTCGTGTGTCTTGGCGACAGTTTTGACGATAATGAAGCCGCGCGTTCCCTGCCCGAAACGGACCGGCTTTGGATCAATCGCTTACAGGCCGGACGCCGCTGGGTCTGGATCGAAGGCAATCATGACCCCGGGCCGATTGATCTGGGCGGCACGCATCTGGCCGAACTGCCACTGCCACCGTTGACCTTTCGCCATATTGCGCAACCGGGCAAAAGCGGCGAAATTTCAGGGCATTATCACCCCAAAGTTCGGGTACAAACCCGCCTGCGCGCTATTTCGCGACCTGCGTTTCTGTTTGACAGCGACCGTGTCATTCTGCCTGCCTTTGGTACCTATACCGGCGGGCTGCGCAGTTCAGACGACGTATTGAGCGACCTGATGCGCCCCGAGGCGCGCGCGATCATCACCGGGCAAACGCCCCGCATGGTGTCCATGCCGCGCTAGCTTCGCCGCACGACCCGCTGATTTCTTCACAAAATCCCGGCCTTCTCTAACACTGGACGATAGTTTCGGCTGACAGGAACTTGCGTACCGCATGCCAGTGACAACATCGCACGTCCCTGACCATTATGCGCGCTCCGAATGGCATCTTTTGCTACCCAGTGAGACCGATGCACCTGAAACCCTTCAACGCCCTCCATTTCGGCGATCGCATCGCTCAACCGCATACGCACACATTTTTCACCGCGATCCGTCACGATTTTCACAAAATGGTCCGACACTGACAGGCACAGAATATAACTGCCAATATCGTCTGGCAGGCGTTGTGCCAAACGTGGTTTTACCCGGGTGACGGCACGTGATTCCAAACCAAAAGACAGCATCACAATGGCCCGGATAGTGACCACCGCGGCCGTTATCAACGCCACGTAACCAAAAGCCTGAGCAAAAGAAATATCCACCGAAGCGTCGGCAAATATCGACAATCGCCCTACCCCCCAGACCACAGGTGTAATCAACGACGTAGATATGATCCCTTCCAGCGCAAAGCGAGTGATCACATGGCATTTTTTGATCATCAACAGCGACAGGGCATGCCCGCTATATCCCAAAACCACTGACAATGTTATAATCAATGACCAATAGACGCTCCGCTGACCGGCATCCATGGACACAAATGTACCAAATGGCCCCGCCCCAATCGCGGCAACCGACAACAACAAACAAATTGCCCACAATCGGGGCTTAAACAATGACTGAAACGTCAGCCGAAAAACGAAACTCGTCCTTTTCACTGTATCACCTAGTGCCCTGCCCCTTTTGGAATAAGATATTCATCTTCTTTTGGACTATTCCGTAATTCAATTAAACACTCCAATTCGTCGCGGCCTTATTAATCAAAGAGACCCTCTTTTATGCAATTATCTCCCGAAATCGAAAGAAAAGTGAAACACAGTTTCGTGAAGCAATCGATGATGGCCACTTTTTCAGCGAAACTGGTCTCTGTAGAACCAGGACGGGTTGAGATAAGTGCGCCGGTAGGCGCAAATTGTCTTCAGCAGCACGGATTTGGCCACGCCGCACTGACCTTTGGCATTGGCGATTCGGCGGCCGGGTACGCGGCATTGTCGGTCATGCCGCTGGAAACCGAAGTGTTGACGTCGGAAATGAAAATCCACCTGCTGGCACCGGCTAGGGGCGACATGTTGCACGCCATCGGGCGCGTCATAAAAACTGGAAAACGGTTGGTGATTGTTCAGGCCGACGTATTCGCCTGCACTGGTTCGGACCGCAGTCATATCGCCTTTCTGACCGGCACAATGATCCCCGTATCAGCCACTTCCAAGGCTTAAAACCAGCGACGGTCCAGAGAGCCGCCCCTAAATTCTTCACATTAGGTCAATAACTTAGACCGTCAGCCCCTCGGGTTCTTCCAACCCATTGGCACGGCAACAGGCGGTGATTGTGTTGGCCAGCAAACACGCAATCGTCATTGGACCGACACCGCCGGGTACAGGGGTGATAGCACCCGCGACCGCGGCAGCACTTTGGAAATGCACATCACCCACAAGCCGCGTTTTGCCTTCGCCTCTTTCGGGGGCGTCGATCCGGTTGATGCCTACGTCAATCACCGTCGCACCCTCTTTGATCCATTCTCCGCGTACCATTTCCGGGCGCCCTACCGCAGCCACAACAATATCCGCGCGCCGCACAACATCCGGCAAATCTTTGGTCCGCGAATGGGCAATCGTCACGGTACAGCTGTCGCCCAGCAACAGCTGCGCCATCGGCTTGCCGACAAGGTTTGACCGCCCCACGACCACTGCATTCAGGCCCGACAGTGATCCAAGACGATCCCGAAGCAACATCAGGCTTCCAAGGGGTGTGCAACTGATCAATGCGGCCTGGCCCGCAGCCAAACGGCCCGCGTTGGTCACACTGAGCCCATCCACATCTTTCGCAGGATCAATTCGGGCCACAATTGCACGTTCGTCCAAATGATCCGGAACCGGAAACTGACACAGAATACCATGAACTGCAGGGTCAGCATTCAATTTATCAATAAGGGCAAACAGCTCGGCTTCGGATACATCGGCGTCCAGCTTGTGCTCGAAACTGCTCATGCCCACTTCGACGGTCATCTTGCCTTTTGAGCGCACATAAACCTGGCTGGCCGGATCTTCACCGACCAGAACAACGGCCAGACCGGGTGTAATGCCGTTTTCTTCTTTCAACCGGGTCACGTGGCTTGCCACTTTTTCCCGTACCGTAGCCGCAAAAGCTTTCCCATCAATGATCTGAGCCGTCATCTCATGTCTCCTGTCGGATCCTGATCAGACCCCAGCCTGACCGTTTTGCCAATGCTGCCACACCTCACGGCCTGTCAGCTGAATTCAATGCTGCGCGCCTCACGTGCAATCGACCAGTCGATCAGGTGGCGCCACAATGCCTCTACCAGTTCCGGGTCCAATCCCCCGTCAACGGCTGTGGCACGCACCGAGGCGATCACCTCTTCGACACGTGCCGGAATTGAGGCCGGCAATCCGGCCTCTTTCTTGATGTCTACCGCCCGGTCGATATAGCCGACACGCCGCGCCAAAAGCTGAACAAGTTCAGTGTCCAACGCGTCGATCTGGGCCCGCAGGGCAGGCATATCGGGGCAGTCGGCGGGGCTCAGCATCACAGCTCTCCTTGTGGACAATCTGCGCATGCCCTACCCCGCCTGACCCCGATCCGCAATCGAGTATCAGAACAACCCTTCAACCAATCCTTCTTCGTTGATGCGAATATTCTCAGCCGCCGGTTTGCGCGGCAAGCCGGGCATGGTCATGATCTCACCGCAGATCACCACAACAAAGCCAGCACCGGCGCTCAGCCGCACTTCGCGGACTGGCACCGAATGGCCGGTTGGTGCGCCGCGCAGGTTTGGATCGGTAGAGAACGAATACTGCGTTTTGGCCATGCAGACCGGCAGATGTCCGTACCCGGCATCTTCCCACGCGCGCAGCTGATCACGGATTTTCTTGTCCGCCATCACCTCATCCGCGCGATAAATCGCAGTGGCCACCCGCTCGATCTTGTCAAACAGGCTCAGCTCGTCTTTGTAGAGCGGTGCGAACTGGCTCACGCCAGCATCGGCGATCTCTGCCACCCGGGTAGCCAGCGCGATTGTGCCTTCGGACCCTTTTTCCCAGTGCTGACACAGGATCGCTTCGGCGCCCTGACCGTCGACGTATTCTTTGATCGCCTGCACTTCGGCGTCCGTGTCCGTGACAAAGTGGTTGATCGCAACCACAACCGGCACGCCAAACTGTTTCAGGTTGCCAATGTGACGTCCAAGGTTGGCACACCCTTCGTTGACCGCGTCCACATTTTCCGGACCCAGATCAGCCTTGGCCACGCCGCCATTCATCTTCATGGCGCGGATTGTCGCCACCAAAACCACGCAATCAGGCGCCAGCCCGGCTTTGCGACATTTGATGTTCATGAACTTCTCAGCACCCAAATCGGCACCAAAACCGGCTTCTGTCACAACGTAATCGGCCACTTTCAACGCCGTTGTTGTGGCAATGACCGAATTACAGCCATGCGCGATATTGGCGAATGGGCCACCATGTACAAAAGCCGGGTTGTTTTCCAGTGTCTGCACCAGATTGGGCTGCATGGCATCGCGCAACAGCACCGTCATTGCGCCGTCCGCCTTGATGTCACGCGCATAGATCGGTGTGCGGTCGCGGCGATAGGCAACGATCATGTCGCCCAGACGTTTTTGCAGATCTTCCAGATTGTTGGCAAGACACAGGATCGCCATGACTTCGGACGCCACGGTAATGTCAAAACCTGTCTGACGCGGGAAACCGTTCATCACGCCGCCCAACGATGTGACCGTGTCGCGCAGCGCCCTGTCATTCATGTCCAGAACCCGGCGCCATGTCACACGACGCTCGTCAATCTCAAGCTCGTTGCCCCAGTAAATATGGTTGTCGATCATCGCGCTCAGCAGGTTATGCGCGCTGGTGATCGCGTGAAAATCGCCTGTGAAATGCAGGTTCATCTCTTCCATCGGAACAACTTGTGCGTATCCGCCCCCGGCGGCGCCACCCTTCATGCCAAAGTTCGGGCCCAATGACGCCTCGCGAATACAAATCGCGGCTTTTTTGCCAATCGCGTTCAGACCGTCGCCCAGCCCCACGGTGGTTGTGGTTTTGC
Source organism: Shimia sp. (assembly GCF_039969785.1). Classification (GTDB taxonomy): domain Bacteria; phylum Pseudomonadota; class Alphaproteobacteria; order Rhodobacterales; family Rhodobacteraceae; genus Shimia. The sequence goes on from NZ_JBDVNC010000037.1 coordinate 105,781, forward strand.
CTTCACCCGCCGGAGTTGGGTTGATCGCGGTCACAAGGATCAGCTTGCCGTTTTCACGATCCTGAACCGAGTTGATGAACTCCTGGCTCACCTTGGCTTTGTCATGACCATACGGCAAAAGATCGTCCGACCCGATGCCCAGCTTGGCCCCAATTTCCTGAACGGGGCGTTTCTTTGCCTCGCGGGCAATTTCGATGTCAGTTTTAAAACTCATGGCGGTCCCTATTCAGGCAATGTTGTTGCATCTGGTCAAATTAGTAACCGGTTCGAAAGCCCCGCCGGGCGGCATTTCCGACATTTTCCATGCGTCTTGCGTCGGGAATCGGTGCAAAGGTTTCTTTTTGGAAACCCCCGACTTGTATGCGAAGACAGGTCTGTGATCGGTTTTGCCTATTCGGCGGCATTGCCATGCAGCGCCTGTTCCAACCGGGCATTGGTCGCGATCAGCTTTGCGCGCACGCTGTGTGAAAACGCCGCCTCCAGATGCGCCGCAATCTCTCCGTTGTGTCGGATAAGCTTTTGCAGGGCTTCGGATGTGATTGCGAAATATCGCGACGGCTGATTAATCGCCACTGTTGCGCTGGCCGGACCACGGGCCAAAACCGCCATCTCGCCAATGAACTCACCCGCCCCCACAGCCGCAATCACATTGCCCGCCACAACAATGTCCACACCGCCCTTTGCGACATAGCTGAGCTGGGCAACCGGCCTGTTCTCTTCGGTCAGTGGATCTCCGGGCTGTCCTTCCCGCCAGTCTCCCGCTCGAAACAGCCGTTTAACATCCAGCCGCCGCATATGGGCGAAATGGCGTTGCCGCAACTCTTCCTCTTCCGGCGAAAACCGCAATCCCTGCGTCAGCAACCAAACCCGCGTCATGCCGATGATCGAAATGGTTATCCAACTGGCCTGAATGATCGCGGACCACAGGTTCCACCCGTTGAACAACGAAACCAGCACCAAACTGGCAGCGGCAAGGTTCAACCCGGCATAGGCATAGCCATTGCCTTTCAGCACACCGGCCTGAAGCAGCGCGTAACTGCCCAGATAAAACCCGACACCGATCAATCCGGCAATTTCAAATATTAAGGTCTGTGACACAACACACGGCCTGTTCACTCAATCAAAACCGCAATGTGATAGCGCGGCTTGGGCAATCGGCAAAATGATTTTTTGTGCTGGCCCCGTTCAGGGAGACCATGGACGCTGATCGGGGATGTGTAACCGCAGGATATCGCCCAGTTTAAGCACACCGCCACGCTCGACCCAACCAGTCACGCCGCGATGGTCTTTTGCAGCTGTTTTGAAGGCCCTGCCATGTCCTGCATGTGCATCCTCAATCACCCGCCCCGGCAGCACACAAGGGCGATTCTCCATGTCTATGACCAGCGTGGCCCCACTGTCGCCCTGCAATCGTGACGACGGCGGAACATGCGTGAAATCATCAATACCCCGCACCACGATCGAGGTGCCCAGCATCTGTGGGTCAAGCGCATCAAGGCCAATCCCTTGCGCAATCAGGTCCAGTTCCTCTTGCGACATAATCGAAAGCTGGCGCGTGTTGGCAATCTCTGTGCCGCGTGGATGTTGTGACAACACCCGGCTACAGGATTTGCGTGTCCGCCCGCCATGTACTTCGCCCTCTGGTCCGTCCAGCCCAAGTGTCAGTGCCTGCACCGCCTCAGATTTCAGATTGTCATCATTGCGGACGACACGCCCCAACCAGACGATTTCTGCATAATAGTGCGTAGGTTTTAAGGCAGGCATATCAGCCCTCTGATCAACGAGACGCCTCGGGGCGCAAAATGAAAAACAAGCGGCGAAAAGCGAACAGAACAGAGCCGTCCGACCGCAATGGATAAGCTTGTGCCATGGCTGCCTCGTATTGCGCAACCAAGGCACTGCGCCCGGACGCGTCAACTGCCTCAAGAAACGGGCGCGCAAACGTACTTTCGGTGAACAATCGCACCGGATGCGCGCCGCCGGGCGCCGCGGGCAAATGTTGCAGGTAATGGGTTTCCCACAGGCTCACATCACCCAAAGGCGACAGCAGGTCGAAATACGCCTCAGGTGACAGAATATCAGGTCCCTGCGCCACAGCACGGTTGCCAAACAACGCGGTAAAGGCCGCGCCCCATCCCTGATGGGACGGGGCAGCATTCTGAAACGGCATCTGCACCGCCAGAACACCGCCCGGCGCAACAGTGCCCGCAAGACGCGGCATCAGGTGCTGGTGATCCCCCAGCCATTGCAGCGCCGCGTTGGAAAAAATTATCGACGGGGCGGCCTGCTCAGCCGACCACGTGCCAATATCCTCGCAGGTCAAAGACGCATAGGCACCCGTTGCCTCAGCCTTGGCCAACATCGCTGGCGAATTATCGACGCCGATAATGCGGCGCTCATCAAACCGGGCCGCCAAAGCCGGACCCACGGCCCCGCTCCCGCATCCCAGATCAACCACATCGCCATCCGGCACCGCGCCAAGGCGCGCCAACAAATCCAAAGCCGGTTGCAAACGCTGATCTGTAAAGCGCCCGTAACTAGCGGGGTTCCAATCGCTCATGTCAGAATACCTTTCTTCGACCGCCCAAGAAAAAAGGCCGGGAAATCCCCGACCTTCTTTGATTTATGCTGTGGGTTCCGGCTCTAATCCGCCATCCCCGCTGGGTTTGCTGCGCGGTTTGGTTTTCGGAATGGCCGTCACGCTGGGCGCGTTGCCCTCGTCCGGGTTGTCACCATCGTCATCATCACCCGCACTGGGCGGCTCGCCCTTCATCACACGCTTGATTTCTTCACCGGTCAGGGTTTCGTATTCCAGCAGACCTTCGGCCAGCCGTTCCCATTCGTCCTTGCGCTCGGTCAGGATTTCCAGCGCCTTGTCATAGCCCGTCTGAATGAACCGCTTCACTTCTTCTTCGATCAGCTCTTTGGTATGCGCTGACACTGAAAACCCGGCTGTGTTGCCGCTGTAGCCCTCATGTGCTTCGGCATAGTCAATATTGCCAACCTTGTCCGACATGCCCCAGCGCATCACCATCGCACGCGCCAGCTGGCTGGCCTGCATGATGTCACCCGCCGGACCGTTCGACACGTGGTCTTCGCCGTATTTGATGACTTCCGCGGCCTTACCGGCCATGGTCATCGCCAGACGTTGCTCACATTCATCGCGGTGATAGTTCAACCGGTCCATTTCAGGCAACGACACAACCATCCCCAACGCGCCACCGCGCGGAATGATCGTCGCCTTATAAACCGGGTCGCATTCCGGCAGAGCCAGACCCACAACCGCGTGACCCGCTTCGTGATAGGCGGTCTTTTCTTTCTGATCCTGCGTCAACACCATCGACCGACGCTCGGCGCCCATCATGACCTTGTCTTTGGCAGATTCGAAATCTTCCATGGTGACAAACCGGCGCCCCACACGTGCCGCCATCAGGGCAGCTTCGTTCACGAGGTTGGCCAGATCAGCCCCCGAAAAGCCGGGCGTACCACGCGCGATAATGCGCAGATCCACATCAGGGCCCAACGGCGTTTTGCGCGCATGCACACCCAGAATTTTCTCACGGCCTTTGATGTCGGGATTGCCAACGGTCACGTTACGGTCAAAACGACCGGGACGCAGCAGCGCAGGGTCCAGCACGTCTTTACGGTTGGTCGCGGCCAGAATGATCACGCCTTCATTGGCTTCAAATCCGTCCATCTCGACCAACAACTGGTTCAGCGTCTGCTCACGCTCATCATTACCGCCACCATATCCGGCGCCACGATGGCGGCCAACGGCGTCAATCTCATCGATGAACACAATACAAGGCGCATTCTTTTTTGCCTGTTCAAACATGTCGCGCACACGGCTTGCACCCACACCGACAAACATCTCAACAAAGTCGGAACCGGAAATTGTGAAGAACGGAACACCCGCCTCGCCCGCAATCGCGCGCGCCAGCAGCGTCTTACCTGTGCCCGGAGGACCAACAAGCAGCGCACCTTTGGGGATTTTGCCGCCAAGACGCGAGAATTTCTGCGGGTTGCGCAGGAATTCCACGATCTCTTCCAGCTCTTCCTTGGCTTCATCAATGCCCGCAACATCGTCAAACGTCACCCGGCCATGTTTTTCGGTCAGCATCTTGGCCTTGGATTTGCCAAAACCCATCGCCCCGCCTTTGCCACCGCCCTGCATACGGTTCATGAAATAAATCCACACACCGATGAGCAGCAGGAAGGGCAACAGGCTGATCAGGAACGACTGAAACCCGGATTGTTCCTGGCTTTCGGCCCGCACGGGAATGTTGTTTTCGATCAACAACGTCGTGACTTCGGCATCTGTGGGCTTGATCGCCACAAAGCTTGATCCGTCATTCGTGGTATAACGCACCTTTTCCCCATCCAGTGTCACGCTGGATACGGTGCCGTTATCAACGGCCGAGACGAAGTCGGAATAACTGTTTTCGCGGCTTTGCAATGTCGTGCTGTCGCCACTGAACAAATTGAACAGAGCAAGAATCAACAGAAACAAAACGACCCAGAATGCAATATTGCGTGCGTTGCCCAAGGCAAATCTCCCAAGTAAAGATCGACGCTGTCCCTAGCACAGCGGTCGTTACAGTTAAATAGACATCACACCGCCATGTTCAATGCGATAATTGCCATTAGAAACCAGACATTCAGCAGAAATCCGACCGATCCGCTATGATTTCAGCATACCACCCCTCAGACAACCCCGCCAAGGGCGCCGCCAACAACGACTCGCCGTGCCACACAGACGGGCTCGCCAACACGCTTTGACGTGATAACCCTGTGGCGCGCCAGTCCGCGCATTGAGCCAATCCGCCTTCCCCTAATGCCCTGACCTCCTGCCCTTTTTCGTGCGGGCCAGCCAGAACCCAACGACCATCCCACACTGACGTGACGTCACAGCGGGTTTTCGCCACCGCAGCCCATTCTCGAGTAATACGCAGCTTGCCAGCCTTTTGGATCAACAAACATCCCTGCAGCGCTGAAATTTCCGGGCGGGCCAGCGCCGCTTGCAAAGCCGAAAACCGGGGTTTGTACGTTTGACCCGATACCCAGTTCAGCGCACGAGCTACCAATCGGGTTTGAATTTCTTGCGGTGCCTGCGAAAATATGACCTGCGCGATCACCACGTCACCGCACTCCAGCGTCACCGCATCGCGCACTAAAGCGTCCAGGGCATATTCCAGCGCGTTCCGGGCCCGCCCCATATGTGCAGCGGTGCGCGTCAAACGTTCGACGTTCAGCCCAAGTGGCGCCAGCACCTCCAGAGCCTGACGCGCCTTAACCCGATCATAGGTGGGATCTTCATTGCTGGGATCGTCCGCCCAGCCAATACCCGACTCGCGTAAATGGACGCGCAAAGTCTCTCGGTGCGTATCCAACAACGGGCGCAGCCAGTGTACCCCGTTGCGTGTCGCCACGTCGCGCATCGCCGCCAGCCCGTCCACGCCAGAGCCCCGCGCCAACCGCATCAGCACCGTTTCGGCCTGATCATCTGCCGTATGCCCCAGCGCCACATGTCGCAAACCCAGATCACGCGCCCATGCTGCAATCAACGCACTGCGCCCGTCACGCGCGGCGTGTTGTACGCTGCCGCGCTGGTCCCACTGCCACTGCAAAATATCATGATCCAGCCCGTGCGCGCTGCAATATTGCGCCACCAGTGCGATTTCGTCTCTCGCCTCGGGGCGCAAACCGTGGTCCACGCTGACCACCGCCAAAGGCACACCAGCCTGCCTCAGCAGATCCAGCAAGGCCATGCTGTCCCCGCCGCCGGACACGGCAACCCCGATCCGGGGCATAGACTCTTCAGGAAAAACTCCGGCCAGCCATTGTGCCAGCCGGTCTGTCAGACTTACGGGCACTGCAGGCGGGTCATTTCAGCCTGTGCCAGCCCCACTTCACGCGCGCCGGGATACCGCACACCCACTTCGTTCAACGTCACACAGGCTTCGTTGATCTGATCCAGCTTGCCCAGCGAGCGACCCAGATTGAACAACGCTTCAGCCGCAACTGATCCTTGTGGGGCGCCGGAATACGCCTCAAGAAACGCTCGCGCCGCGCGGGTGTTTTCGCCCAGCCCCTCATGTGCCTGCCCGCGACGCAGATGCGCCTCGGCTTCCAGCGGGCTGCCCGGATACGTATCCACAAACCCTGTAAACTGGTCCACAGCCGCACGATAATCCTGACCGTCCAACGCTTGTTGTGCACGTCCGAAATCCGCGCTCTCGCCCACTGCCAACTCTGTTGAATTGTCATTCGATCCAGCATTTGAACCGGGTACAATTATGGTCCCGGAACCAGTGTCACCACCCAAAGTTGTGGTTTCTCCCAACGCACTCAGATCGCCGCCTTCCAGTTCAACCAGCCGGAATTCCAGATCGCCAATTCGGTTGGTGCCGTCATCAACCACCCGCTGCACACGATATTCCAGCTGTTCAGTCTTGCCAGTCAAATCCTGAAGCCGCGCCTCGATTGCGTCCAGCCGTTCCAACGTGTTGGACCCGTTGACCGATCCCGGCGCGCCGGTGGTCGACAACTCTCGCTTGAGCCGTTGAATATCGACGTAAAGAACCGACAGTTGCTGGCGAATATCCGCCAGCGTCTCGTCGCGCGACTGCGCGACGCCCGTCATCGGTGCCATCAAAAGAGCAGCTCCAAACGCACAAGCAATAAAGCGACGCATCATCTTTACCCCGACACACCGGCCGTCAGCACAGTGACAGCACGGCGGTTCTGCGCATAACAGGTTTCCTCGGAACACACTTCAAGCGGGCGCTCCTTGCCATAGCTCAGTGTGCGCAACCGCGTTGCGGCCACCCCTTGCGAGATCATCATTTCGCGCACCGCGCTGGCACGGCGAGCCCCCAGTGCAAGGTTGTATTCTCGTGTGCCCTGCTCATCCGCATGGCCTTCGATCACGGCAATATATTCCGCGTTTGCCATCAGCCAGTTGGACTGGGATAACACGGTCAGACGACCGGTTTCATTCAGCGTTGACTGATCCACATCGAACAACACCCGATCGCCAATCACCTGCTGAAAATGCGCCACCGACGTCGCATCTTCCACGCTTCCGGCCTCAGGTGTGATGGCCGAGTTTGTGTCATAGTTGGTACCGCTGGCCAAACCGCTTGTGTCGTTACAAGCCGCCAGAGCCAGCCCGGCCACCAAAAAGGCCGCTTTTGTCAAATATTTCATCTCAATTGCCTCGCCTCTTATCCCTTATTCTTAAGCGGTCTCTTATCATAATGACCGCCCCTTATAAATATCGCCTACTGCAGCGGCGACCAACTTGGGTCTGATCCGCCACCGTTCAGGCGCACCCGTTTCAGGTTACGTCCGGACACATCCACCGAATACAACACCGAAACACCTTCGGCACCCCGAGTTTCGCGCGTGAACATAATCACGCGCCCATTGGGGGCCCAAGTTGGTCCTTCGTCCAAAAAGGATGATGTCAGCAGACGCTCATCAGAGCCATCCGTGCGCATCACGCCAATGTGGAAACGGCCTTTGTTTTGTTTGGTAAAGGCGATCAGATCACCGCGTGGGCTCCAGACGGGCGTGCCATAACGCCCTTGACCAAAGCTGATCCGCGTCGCCTCGCCACCATTGGACCCCATAATATAAAGCTGCTGTGTCCCCGACCGGTCGCTCTCGAAGACAATCTTGCTGCCGTCCGGGCTATAGCTGGGGGCTGTTTCAATTGACGGACCGTTGGTCAATCGCTGGCGTTTGCCGCTGGCAATATCCATACGGAACAGGTCGGCATTGCCACCTTCTGTCACGGACATCAGCACGCTTTTGCCATCCGGTGAAAACCGTGGCGCAAAGCTCATGCTGCCGGTGTCATTGGACAGCGCCTTTTTGCGCACCGACCCGACATCCACAACGTAAATCTGCGGAAACCCGGTTTCATAGCTTGTGTACAAAACCCGGTCGCCGGTTGGAGAGAACCGCGGCGCCAGCACAATCGCGCTGCTGTCGGTCAGATATTGCAGGTTGGCCCCATCGTAATCCATGATCGCCAGACGTTTCTTGCGGTCATTTTTGGGACCGGTCTCGCTGACATAAACAACACGGCTGTCAAAATATCCGCCCTCGCCTGTGATCCGGCTGTAAACCGCATCGGCCACCTTGTGCGCCATGCGCCGCCAGCCATCCACTGTGCCCTTGAACCGCAACCCGTTGCCCAGCTCTTGACCGGCAAACACATCCCAGACGCGGAACTTCACTTCCAGATTGTTGCCGCTGACCGTGACACCACCCGTCACCAGCGCCTGTGCGTTGATCGCCTTCCAGTCGGCAAACTGGACCGGGCTGCCAAAATGCGTGATCGTCGAGATATGCGCCGAGGCCGGGATTTCGCGAAACAGCCCGGTGCCGCTCAGATCTTCGGCAATCACCCGGCTCAGGTCTTTGGAAATCTGATTGGACCCCTGACTTTCCGCCACAAAATCAGGAACCGCAAAAGGCAGCGGTTCAATCACCCCTTCGGTGATCTCGATCCGCAACGGTCCGTTTTGTGCCAGAGCCATTTGCCCCAACATCATGGATGCCATCAAAAGGGTCGCCAGTAGCCGTATCATTTGCGCCTCATTTTCTCTGGATTAAACGTAATTTCGACGTCACGCCAATGATCGTATTTCTCGATCGGCAATTCATAGCCGGTTTTCTGACATCTTAAAACTGCGCGGCGCGCCGATTGATAGGCCGTCTGCACAGCGGATTCGTCTCCGCCCGTTGCATTTACCAGCCGTATGTCGCCCTGAACCTTGCCGGACTGATCCAGCGAAAACCCGACCGTCACAGTCACATCCGCCGCGCGCGAGCCCACATCAACCACCCAGCATTGCTGAACTGAAACCCGCAAACCGTCTTTCTCTCCGCTGGTCAGCGGTGGGCCGGATGGGGCCGCTGGTGTGCTGCTTTCACTGGAGGCTTCGGCCAGTGCTGCGGCAACGGCGGCATCTGTGCCCTTGCTTGGCTCCGGGCGGGTGGCCGGACGCACACGCGGGCGCACCGACCGGCTTGGCGCGGCGCTCGCGGCTGGTGCGTCTGCTTCTTTAGGCTCGGTGACAATCTCGCTGCTGGCCGCTTCGGGCGACGTTTCTTCCTTGGGTTCTTCGGCAGCCTTGCCGCTCTCATCCGGTTTGATGGCTTCCTGTAACTCGTCCGAAATTGTGGTGTCGGGCTTGGGCTGGGCCACAGGTTCCGGGGCCACACGCGGCACCGGACGCGGCACGGGGCGCAACGACCGCTCGGGGATGACCACCGCCGTATCAACTTCCGGCGTGGGCAAAACCGGTGCCTCATCTGTCACGTCTTGCGGCTCGGGGGCTGTCAGATCGCTCAGGTCCGGCGTGGCGTCTGGTTCGCCTGCCTCAGCTTCTGTTGGTGTGGGCACATCAACCGGCGCATCTGCGCGCGATGTCACCGCTGGCGTTTCGATCTCGGCCTCTGGAATCACAGGCACCGCCACGTCCGTAGAGGGCGTCGGCGCTTCCTGCGCCTTCAACACAGCCTCAAACTCTTCAGTGGTGATCACAGACACGCCCGTCACCTCCAATGGTGGCGGATCGGCGCGGAACGCCCCGCCAAACATCACCCAACCGATCAGGCCGGCATGGGCAAAGCCCGAGATATATTGCCCGATATGCACGCGCGGGCCTCAGTTCTCCGGACCGCCCAAGGACGGCCCCCCAATATCAGTCACCAGACCAATATCGCTAAATCCACCAGCGTTCAGCGCGCCCATCACCTGCACAACGGCCTCGTACGGGATTGATCCGTCAGCGCGCAAATACACACGGTCCGAGGCCCGTTCCGCCGCAATCGCGCGCAACTTGGGGACCAGCTCGTCTGCCGCGACAGCCGTGGTCTGAATGGTCATGCTGAGGTCGGGCGCAATGGTCACCGTCAGCGGCTCTTCCTGTTCACCCGGCAACGGATTGGCCGCTGTCTTGGGCAACTCCACCGGAACCCCCACAGTCAGCAACGGAGCCGCAACCATGAAAATAATCAGCAGCACCAGCATCACGTCGACAAAAGGCGTCACATTGATCTCTGCCATGGGCGCACTGCGCCGACGCGTCCTGCGACGACGCTTACCGCCACCACCGCCGTCGTTCGACTTAATGACACCCGCGCCCATCGCTCAGGCGTCCAGCTGACGGCTGAGAATGGTGGCAAACTCGTCGGCAAAAGCCTCATAACCCGCCACGATCCGATCACTGTCCGCACTCAACTTGTTATAGAAAATCACCGCCGGGATCGCCGCCAACAGGCCCAATCCCGTCGCCATCAACGCCTCAGCAATTCCCGGCGCCACAACCGCCAGATTGGTGTTCTGCTGGGCTGCGATCTCGATAAAGGCGTTCATGATCCCCCAGACCGTGCCGAACAGCCCGACAAACGGCGCCGTCGATCCCACCGTGGCCAGTACAGGCAGACCCTTCTGCAAAACCTCAGCCTCTTTCACAATCGCCACATCCATGCTGCGATCAATCCGGCTGGTGGCATTGGCAATAAGCCCGCCATCCTGACGATGACTGCGCTGCCACTCGACCATTCCCGAGGCAAAAATCCGTTCCGCGCGTCCCTTGGGTTCGGGTCCAAGCTCTTCGAACAATTTATCCAAAGGCTCCCCGGACCAGAACGCCCGATCAAACTTTTTCGCTTCCCGCCGGGCGGTCCGATATAACAATGTTTTCTGGATTATCACCGACCATGACCAGAATGACGCCACCACCAACAGCAACATCACCAATTTCACAACCAGGGTTGCGCGCGCAAATAGCGCCCACATCGAAAAGTCGACTGCTGCTTCCATTCTGCCTGCTCTTTTTTCTGCGGCCACGTTATCGGGCCTTGTTTTGCAGGAAAACTAGCTCACTTCCACGGGGAAAGCCATCAATTTGGCGTCAAATGCGAAAAATCGCTTATCGAATGCCCACGTCTAATGCACCAACTGGCGAACTTTCGCCGGAAGCCGCACTGGCTGACCGGCTTCGTTCATGCAAACCGCCGTCACCATGGCGTGAAACAGAACCTCTTCGCCCCGTTTGACCCATTGCTCCATGACCAACCGCGCCGCGGTGACATTGGCTACTTCGGTGACAACCGTCAATTCATCGTCCAGCCTGGCTGATCCCAGATAATCCGCCTCAACCCGGCGCACCGCAAACACAATGCCTTCGGCCTTCATCTCAAGCTGACTGAGCCCGATTTCACGCACCCATTCGCTGCGGCCCCGTTCAATAAATTTCAGATAATTGGCGTAATACACAATCCCGGCCATATCAGTATCTTCATAGTAGACGCGCACAGGCAGGGTATAAGGCATCAGAAGTCTCGCTTTAACAGGTGGTCCCCAAATGCCTAAGCAACTCGGATACGCAATTCAACCGGGCACGCAACGATGCGCGTGATCTATCTCACGCATCCTCAGGTCAATATCGACCCGGACACCCCGGTCCCGGATTGGTCATTGGCCGATGAAGGCCGCGCGCGCCTTAAAAAGCTGGCTGCCTCCAGCGCGCTGCGCAACGTCACGCGCATCTATACGAGCGCCGAACGCAAAACCGTCGAAACCGCCTCGCTGCTGGCGTTTCCGCTGGGCCTGACACCGCTGGTCGATCCCGAAATGGGGGAAAATGACCGATCCGCAACCGGGTACCTGCCCGACAATGACTTTGAGGCCGCCGCAGACAGTTTTTTCGCGTCCCCGGACATCAGCTTTCAAGGTTGGGAAACCGCGCGCGACGCCCAAACCCGTATCCTGGCACAGGTGACCCGCTGTCTCGACACCCGCTCAAGCGGTGACACTTTGTTGGTCGGCCACGGCGCTGTCGGCACGTTGCTCTATTGTGCGCTTGCCGGACTGCCGATTTCGCGCCGCCATGATCAGGGACCGGGCAGAGGTGGAAATTTCTTTACTTTCCCGCAGCACACCCGGCGTCCGGACACGGGCTGGCAACCCCTCGAAGCTCTCTTGCCCTAGCAATAACTATAATCAGGTGTCCGTTGGTCCCTGCAATCGGGCAAACAATCGCAAGGCATGGCTGGCATCGTTTGCTGCCACCGGCATCATCCGGTCATATCCCGCCGCAATCACCCCGGCAATCTCCGGCCGCAATACTGTCGCGCCCGTTTCCGGCAAAATCGCCAGCGGCGATGTCTCGGCAAAGGCCTGATCACCCCACACCAGAATCGTCTGCACTGCCTGCGTCAGAGCAAGGCTTTCTGCCGGTATGTCCAGCATCTCTTCACTCATGCGCAAAAACACAAACGCCGCCTGAATACCGCCATCATTGTCAAACCGAAACGCCCGGTATTGCGTGGCTTGCGCAGCATGCAACCGCGCCACCAATGGGGCCAGGTCCGGGATCAACCGCCCCAGATCCGGCACATCCAGCAATTCGTTCCAATCGCGAAAAAAGAACACCATCAGATTAGAGCCAAGCTCCGGGTCGGTCTCGGCCATCTGGTGTCCGGCCAATGTCGCCACAGCCTCCAGCGCGCCCTTGACCGTTTCAAGCGTGCCATCCTGAACGCCAAAAACGATGGGTGCAATGGGTCGACCCCAACGCGCAAAGCCATAACTGCCATCCGCGCGGGTGAACAGTGCTTCAATCTCTTCCGGGCGCAAAAGTGACATGTCCGTCGATCCTTATCTCAAGCCGCCCGCTTCATGCCTGTGTGCAGGCCCGGACGCAAGAGAAAGGCGTGCTGAGTGTCGCCCAATCCAACCCGCATCCGCACCGACGTATGACCGACGCAATACCGACGTGCTGCCGACCCGCATTTTTCACGACTTAGAACCGAGCCCTATCAGCAGGACAAACCGCGCCGTTATACCTGTCCCGCAAATTCATTTTGCCAAAAATACTCAAACTCTGCCCGGGCCGCCAAAACCGACATCCGCCGTTTCAGGCCTTGCCCTTAAACAACTCACCCTGATCACGCGGCTTTGGCGCGGCCAGCCCCAAATGACGCCACGCCTTGGGCGCCAGCATCCGCCCGCGCGGCGTGCGCTGAACCAACCCCTGTTGCAGCAAAAACGGCTCAATCACTTCTTCAATCGCATCGCGCGCCTCGCTCAGCGCCGCGCTGATCGTGTCAATCCCAACCGGTCCGCCACCATAGTTCTCAGCGATAAAGGTCAGATATCTGCGGTCCGCCCCATCCAGCCCCAGATTGTCCACGCCCAACCGAGTAAGCGCCCCATCTGCAAGGGTTTTTGTGATCTGCCCATCACCCTCCACCAGCGCAAAATCCACCACCCGGCGCAGCAAACGTCCGGCAATACGCGGTGTCCCACGCGACCGCCGCGCAATCTCACGGGCCCCCGCATCCTCCGCCGGAATGTTCAGCTTGCGCGCATTGCGATTGACGATCTCGTTCAACTCGTCCTCGGTATAAAACTGCAACCGCGTCGGAATACCAAACCGGTCACGCAATGGCGTGGTCAATAACCCCAGCCGCGTCGTCGCCCCGACCAGCGTAAAGGGCTGCAATTCAATGCGCACCGTGCGCGCGGCTGGCCCCTCGCCAATCACCAGATCCAGTTCGAAATCTTCCATCGCCGGATACAAAACTTCCTCAACCGCTGGATTAAGGCGATGAATTTCATCGATAAAAAGCACGTCCCGCGCTTCCAGATTGGTCAAAATCGCGGCCAGATCACCCGCTTTGGCCAACACCGGACCACTGGTCATACGAAAGCTCACACCCAGCTCACGCGCCATTATCTGCGCCAACGTCGTCTTTCCCAGCCCGGGCGGTCCATGGAACAGGGTGTGATCCATCGCCTCACCCCGGCGCTTAGCGCTTTCGATGAACACTTTCAGATTGGCCCGCGCATCTGCCTGCCCGATAAATTCTGACAGCGCCTGAGGCCGCAAGGCCCGGTCCGCATCTTCCGGGCGCACATCCGGGCGCAATGTCGGGTCAGGCTGCTCCATGTCTTATCCTTTTGGGGCCAGTAATTTCAACGCTGCCCGGATCAAAGCCGAAGCATCCGCCGCACCATCATCACTTGCCGCCTGCGCGACGGCGCTGGCGGCTTCTGCAGGCGCATACCCCAGATTGCCCAGGGCCGAAAGCGCATCAGCCTGCACGGAAATCGCGGCAGCCCCCGTCGCCACACCCACATCATCCGCCGGCGCTCGGTCCGGCTCCACCAATGCATCATCAGACGCCGGCGCTCCGGCCATGGCCTGCCCCAATGTACCGCCCAACGCCATCACTTCAGGCGCCTTGTCCTTCAATTCGATCACAACACGCTGTGCCGTCTTCGGGCCGACCCCTTTGGCCGCTTTGATCGCGTTCACATCGCCCAGCGCAATCGCCCGGCTGACACCTTCCGCGCCCAGCGTGCCCAGGATCGCCATAGACGCCTTCGCACCGATGCCCTGCACACTCATCAAAAGCCGATGCCACTCTTTCTCCAGAAGCGACGTGAAGCCAAATAACTGCAAGAGATCTTCGCGCACCAAAAGATCGGTAAACAAGGCCGTGACCTCACCCGGTCCCGGCAAACCGCCCAAGGTGCGCTCGGAACAATAAACAACATAGCCCACGCCCCCCACATCGATCAGGACATGATCCATGGCGCGATATTCGATCCGGCCTGCAATTTTTCCAATCATGCGCCTGCCCTCTTTAACGCGCGGGCATATCCGGCCCCGGCCCGCGCATGATGCGCATGACAAATCGCTATTGCCAATGCATCCGCTGCATCCGCACCTTTGATCGACGCGCCGGGCAATTGCAGCTTCACCATATGTTCAACCTGGTGCTTCTCAGCGTGGCCCACGCCAACAACCGTTTTCTTTACTTTGTTGGGGGCATATTCGCCAATTTCCAACCCGGCCTGAGCCGGCACCAGCATCGCAATCCCGCGCGCTTGTCCAAGTTTCAGCGTTCCTGCGCCGTCCTTGTTCACAAATGTCTGCTCAATCGCCGCCTGATCGGGGCTAAACCGGGCCACCACCTCGCTCAGTTGCGTGTGCAATGACAACAAGCGCTCGGCCAGATCAGACCCGACTGAATGGCAAATTCCATTCGCCACATGACTGAGTCGGCTGCCTTCAGCATCGATCACACCCCAACCCATGTTCCTGAGCCCCGGGTCAATTCCCAATACGCGCATGAATTCGCCCCTGCTGCCTGCAATTTGTTGCTTTTTTGTAGCACTAGCACGAAAGGGGAACAAACGCCAAGCGGAATACCGAAAGACATTTGCGACACAAAAATCGTCAATACGCGACACCGGCGTCAAAACCGGCACAGAAATCACCAGAAAACGACACGTCTCAGGTCGCTTTCAGTCATATTTTATTGGGTGTTCTCCCAGTCGCGACCAATGCAAAAATTGCATGGCACATATGCTTTTTTTGATGCTTGTTTTGTAATCGTTCCGCTCATATCTGCAGCTCATCGAAACGGACAAATGATCCACACAAAACAAAAAGGAAGATTGATATGGCTACTTATGACAACGTCTACACCCCCGGTTTCTCTGGCCGTATTGGTCAGACCTTCGCAGGCTTCGTTGCTGCAATCTCGGCATGGAAAGAAGCCCGCGCAAACCGCAATGCGCTGCGCGCACTTTCGGACCGTGAGCTGAACGACATCGGACTGTCGCGCGCCAACATCGAAGACCTGTTCTAAAACGCGATGCCCCAAACGGGCATTTGAAGTTCCGATCCTGGATCGATTAACCGTGGACCCGTCCGGTCCACGGTTTTTTCTTGTCTGAAATCTGCTTTTGCCTATGGCATCCGCCAAAAATAACAGGGGCTCCGCAGAGAGAGATGCGGAGCCCCTGGCCGTGCTGAATTGGAGGGTCAGCAGTTATTTCAAAGATCTGATCTGTGTAGCAATCCAACGGGATGCTGGATCCGGGCGCATGGTCCAGGCTGCGGCCTGCTCAACATACGTTCCGCCATCCAATCGTGCGACATGCTGGACGTAAAAATCGGGGCCGTACTGGGCCATAATCGCGCCCTTCATGCCAAAAAAGGCAACGGCGACCATTGTCAGACCGGTCCACGGTATCCCACGACGACGCCCTGCGCCGCGCACAATGACATATCCATCCCGGTTAATAGCAACCCGTTTGCGGGGGCGACGACCCCTGGCCTCTTGGCGATAAATCCCGGCCAGGCGTTCGTGAAACTCTGCGTGCGATTCACTCATGGCAACATTCTCTTGTTTGGCCCCCACCAAACATGGCCAAATTCGCCTGCAAATGTGGCGAAAATGTGGCACGACCGTGGAAATGGGGCGAATTCAAGACAAATACGGCGAAACTGCCCGAATTGGGCAGTCCGCTCCGAAACAATACATGCAAGGTATTCTGATTGTTCGTAAATTTGCAACGCCGCTGACAAACGCGCGCAAAAAAGGGCAACTCGCAGGCCGCCCGATTCTACTCAAATTTTAGAAATTCAGTGCTTGGTCAGCGTCAGCGTCGTCCATTCACCGATTTCTTCACGTGTGTGCACGTCAAACCCGCTGGCCTCATATGCCGCAATCACTTCGTCGGCCTGCTCATTCAGCAAACCCGACAGGATAGCATGCCCGTCCCTGGCAATATTTGCCCCCATGTCCGGGGCCAACCCAATCAGCGGCGCTTTCAGGATATTGGCAAATACCAGATCATACGGCGCCTTTGCTGCCAGATCAGGATGACCAAACCCCGCGGCTTCAAGGCACAGCACGCGCCCCTCCAGCCCGTTGGCCCTAACATTCGCCTCGGCCACGTCGACCGCCACTTCGTCAATATCGCTGGCCAACACCGGATTGGGCCAGATACGCGCCGCACCCATCGCCAAAACCGCTGTACCGCACCCGATGTCGGCCACGTTTTGCCCGACCACACCTTCGATCGCCAGTCGGTCCAGCGCCTTAAGGCAGCCCAGCGTTGTTCCATGATGCCCGGTGCCAAAGGCCATCGCCGCCTCGATCAGCAACGGCTCTGACCCATCGGGCACTTTATCCGCGTCATGACTGCCATAGACAAAGAACCGCCCCGCCTCGACCGGCGCCAGCTCGCGCTTAACATGCGCAACCCAATCCGTATCCGGCAATTCAGACACGGCAAAAGGTTTGGCACCAAACGCTGCCGTCAACACGGCCAGACCAGCTTCATCCGGGCTTTCTGTGAAATACCCGCCGACTTCCCAAAGCCCCGACCCGTCTTCGACCTCAAACACGCCCACACCGGTGGGTTCCGGCATCAGCCGTTCCATCGCATCGCCCAGCTTTTCGGCCTGTTCCTTGCCCATCAGGGTGGTCAGCGCGGTAAATGTGGGCATGAGAGCTCTCCTATCAGGTTCCCCGGGCGCTTAGGCGGTCCAACCCGGCCCGTCAACCCTGCGACACCACCGCTTAGAGTTGACGCAGGTAGCGCCAGGTCCACATTGCGCCAATCACGCCAACCGCAGCGCCTGCGCCCGATTGCGCGTAAACGACGCCCGGCGCCCCGAAAACCGAGGATGCCCAAAGAGCCACTGGCAGGATCAACACACCATCGCGCAACCAGTTCAACATTGTAGAGCGTGTCGGTTTGTCCAGATTGTTGAATGCCGCATTGGAAACGAACAAGGCGCCGATAAACAGAAACGCGCCCGCGCCCAGATAGGCAAACGCCTCATAGACCTGCGCGCCTTGATCAACCAGACCAAACCCGACAATCACCAATTGCGCAGTCGCCACAAGCATTGCCCAGACCAAAATACTGTACCCGGCACAGAAAATCAGGGCATCGCGAAAGGCACTGCGCACGCGGTCGATCAGCCCGGCGCCATAGTTTTGGCCAAAGATGCCCCCTATCGCCCCGGACAGCGAAAAGAGACCACCGAATGCCACCACCATCATCCGGTTGACCACCGCCCAAGCGGCCACAGCATTGTCACCAAACCCTGCTATCACGCCGGTCAAAAGGTAATTCCCAAACGGTGTCGCCATCTGCGTCAGGATGGCTGGCACTGCCACCAGGGCAAAGGGTTTTGCGCTGCGTTTGATGGCGTTCCAATCTGGGCGCGCAAACAGGTCGTGCACGCCGATGGCAAACAACATGGCCATCCCCGCCATCACAAACCGCGACAGCACAACACCCAGCGCCGCCCCGTCCAGCCCCAAACCCAGCCCAAGGATCAGAAACGGGTCGACAACCATTGCGACCGCCCCTGATGTCAGCGTGACATACATCGACCGGCGCCCGTCGCCCACAGCGCGCAGGCTCGCTTGTCCTGCCATTCCGACGGCCATCACAATCAGCGATGGCATCGAAATCAGAATATAACGCGACGCCAAAGCCAGCGTTTCGCCTTCTGCCCCCACTTGCCTCAGCATCGGTTCGCGCAGCGCAACAATCAACACCGCAACCAGCAACTGCACTGTCAGGGTCAGCGCCATTGCACCGGTCGCGTCCTGGCGTGCCCGCTCAAAGTCGCCCATGCCGATCCCACGCGATATCATGGCAACCCCGGCGATCATCAGACCAACGCCAATGGACACAGCAAAAAACTGAACAGCAAACGCAAACCCGATTGCCGCCACCAAAGTCCGGTCGCCTGCTTTCGCAATCCAGAACAGGTTCGCCAGATCGACCAGAAACACAAAGGTGATTCCCGCGGCCCCGGTCAGGGTCATGCGCACGACATGACCCATCGTCGATCCATCTAAGAAACGACCGCGCCGCGCCATATCCTATTGTGCCGGCGTTGCGGAATACCGCGACAGCCGTGTTTCATTGCCCTTTTCGGGGTGGCGCGGCACCAATGTCGCCAGCCCAAGCGAAACCGCCGCCATACATGCCGCCAGCGCGAAAACTGCGCCCGGCGACACCAGCCAAAGCAATCCCAAAAGAACCGGCAGAAACACCGCCGCGATATGGTTGATGGTAAACGCCACAGCCGCCGTTGGCGCGATGTCTTCCGGATCGCAAATCTTCTGAAAATAGGTTTTCAACGCCAGAGCTAGCGAAAACAGCATGTGATCCAACACATAAAGCACCGACGCCAGAACAATGCCCCAGCCGAAAAAATAGATCCCGCCATAGGCCAGAAAGACCATCACAAGCCCAAAATATTCGAAAATCAAAGTGCGCCGCTCACCAAAACGCGCAACCCCGACGCCAACCAACGGCGCAAAAATCATGTTGGCCACCAGATTGATCAGATAGAGCGCCGTAATCTCATGCACGTCAAAGCCAAACCGCTCGACCATCATGAACCCGGCGAATACCACAAAAATCTGGCGACGTGCCCCGGCCATGAATTGCATCGCGTAATACAGCCAATACCGCTTTTTCAGCACCATTTTGCGTACTTGCGGGGTACGGCTTTCGAATTGCGGATAAGCCAGCAGGCAAAAAATCGCGATTACCGCCGTGACGCCGCCGCCCAGCATGTACACAAAGTTATAGCTCAGATCGAACCGCTCCCAACTCAGCACTATCAGCCCATACGCCACCAGCGTCGCCGCGGACCCGGCCGCCAATAACCAGCCCAGCGCCTTGGGCGCGCGCGCCTTGTCCAGCCATTGCAACTGCAAAGACTGGTTCACAGTCTCATAGTAATGAAACCCGATTGAACTCAGCATGGTGATGGTCAGAATGCCCGCCATGCTTGGGAACCACGCAGTCACGGCCGTTGCCACGCCCAGCAGCAGCAAAGACACCATGCCCAGCACCTGTTCGCGCATGAACATCAGAATGGCGATTACACCAACGGCAAAGAAACCCGGAATTTCGCGCACGGTGTGCAGCAACCCGATATCAGCGCCATCAAACCCGGCCATTTCGATCACAAAATTGTTCAGCAGCGCGGACCACACGTTAAACGCAATCGGCATCGCCAGCGCCATAAGAAACAGCAAGGTCACGGGGCGCCGCCACACTGGCAAGTGCGCCGCCTCATCAATGGTCATTTTATTTAACATGCGTCGCAAATACGCCCCTCAGTTGTTAAAGGCGAGTGTAAAAGAGCGCAGTTAGGTCTGTATTCACGCACACTTGTTTGCAGTTGTAAGGCAGGTAAGCTGATCACTCCTGATGCGCCTCAGGTGGCGCTGGATGCACACCGACACAGAATACCCTGCAAAGCTCAATCCAAAAGCCGCCATTATCATTGGTTCAGAAACACTCAGAATTCGGCGCTTTAGTTTTCGCACGCGTGTCGAACGATACCCCCCAAAAAAATGAGGCCACCCAATCAGTAAAAGCTCTGCGGATCAATATCGACCGCCAGCCGTAAATCACCTTTCAGGCGAAACTGCCCAACCCATTGCGCCAGCGCGGCCTGCAATGGCACGCCCTTGCCTGCCTTGACCAAAAGACGCACCCGATGCCGCCCCCGCACACGCGCAATTGGTGCCGGTGCCGGTCCGTAAACATCCGCTCCGATCGCACGCAGCATATCCGCATTGCGCGCCAGCGCGTTGCCCAGATCAAACACCTGACTGACATCGCCGCCCGACAGGATAATGCCCGCCATCCGGCCAAAGGGTGGCACCCCGGCATGTCGCCGCTCATCGGCCTCTGCCTTCCAGAACCCCAGCTCATCCCCGGCCAAAATCGACCGGATCACCGGGTGCTCTGGCTGAAAGGTCTGCAACATCGCCGTGCCCGGTTTGTCCGCCCGCCCCGCGCGCCCGGCCACCTGGCGCATCAGCTGAAACGTCCGCTCCGCCGCACGCAGGTCCGAGCCTTGCAAGCCAAGGTCGGCATCAATCACGCCGACCAGCGTTAACAGAGGGAAATTGTGCCCCTTGGCCACCAGCTGCGTGCCTATGATAATGTCCGCGCCCCCCGCGGCGATGGTTTCGATACCTTCCTTCAAAGCACGGGCAGACCCAAACAGATCCGATGACAACACCGCCAGCCGAGCCTCAGGCCACAGCGCCCCGGCCTCTTCGGCCAACCGCTCGACACCCGGCCCCACCGGTGCCAACTTGCCTTCCACCTCACAGCTTGGGCAAATTTCCGGCATCGGCTTGGTCTCGCCGCACTGATGGCACACCAGCCGCTTTAGAAACCGATGTTCCACCATGCGCGCGTCACAATGATCGCACCCAACCTGATGCCCACACGCCCGGCAAATCGTCACCGGCGCATAGCCACGCCGGTTGATGAACAACAGGCTTTGCTCTCCCCTCAGAACCCGCCGGTCCACAGCGGCCTTCAACGTTGATGAAATCCAGCGCGACGCTGGCAAATCTTCGACCCGCATGTCAATTGCACGCATCTCGGGCAGCACCGCCGCGCCGTAACGTGCACTCAGTTCCAGCTTTTCGTATTTCCCCGCTTCGGCATTCGCCCAGCTTTCAAGCGATGGCGTTGCCGATGCCAGAACCACCCGCGCATCACACAAAGACGCACGCAGCACCGTCATATCGCGCGCATTGTAAAGAACGCCGTCTTCCTGCTTGTACGACGTGTCGTGTTCTTCATCGACCACGATCAGCCCCAGATCGCGATACGGCAAAAACAACGCCGACCGTGCGCCCACAATCAACGACGCGCCGCCCTCTCCCACCATTTTCCACGTCCGGCGACGCTCGGTCATGGTCACACCGGAATGCCATTCGGCCGGGCGTGCACCAAATCGCGCCTCAACCCGGGTCAGAAATTCCGCTGTCAGCGCAATCTCGGGCAACAACACCAATGCCTGACGCCCGTTGCGCAGGCACGCCGCAACCGCCTCCAGATAAACTTCGGTTTTGCCCGAACCGGTCACACCGCGCAGCAAGGTTGTGCCATAGCGCCCCGAATTCACCCCCACACACAACGCCTCTGCCCCCGCTGCCTGTGCATCGGTCAGCGTTTTGCCGCCATACTCAGGGTCCAGACGCGCAAACGGCATGTCGCGCGGCGTGTCTTCCTCGCGCACCACGTCTTGCTTGACCAAACCCTTGACCACAGACGTGGTCACGCCTGCCATTTCGCCCAGTTCTTTCAGGGTAAAGGACAGCCCGCCATAATCCTGCAAGGTTTCCAGAACCCGGCGCCGTGCATCGGTTTGCCGGTCCGGAACGCCCTCGCCCAACCGGTAAACTTTGCGCATGGATGGCGGATCACTCAGGCCGGGCGCGCGCGTTGCCAGCCGCAACATCGCATGCAACGGCGTCAGCGTGTAATCTGCCGCCCGCTCCAGAAAGGTTTTCATGCCCGGATCCATTGGCGCCACATCCAGCACCCGGTTCACAGGACGAATGCGGCTGATATCAAAATCGCCTTTGCCGGGGCCCCAGACAACACCCAACACCCGGCGCGGCCCCAAAGGCACCTCAACAAAAGCGCCTTCAAAACATCCGCCCGCTGGCGCTTTGTAGTCCAGAAACCTGTCCAGCGGCTGTGTCGTGAGAACAGCCACCAAAGCACCTTCATCGAAATAGCCGGACCCGTTCACACTGCCTCCTGTGCGCATTTTCCGCTGTTTCCGCTAACATTTCGTAACCGCCCGGCGGAATTCGGGCTTTCAGCATGGGCATCTATCAGGTAAAGGCAACCCGACCCAAGTCCAACCCATCAAAGGACACGTACTCATGAAATTCTTCGTAGACACAGCTGAAATTGACGCCATTGCCGAACTGAACGCGCTAGGCATGGTGGATGGTGTAACAACCAACCCGTCGCTGATCAAAAAATCCGGCCGTGACATTCTGGAAGTTACCAAGGAAATTTGTGATCTGGTCGACGGCCCGGTATCCGCCGAAGTCACCGCCACCGACGCAGATCAGATGATCGCCGAAGGTCGCAAGCTGCTTGAGATCGCTGAAAACATCGCCGTCAAAGTGCCACTGACATGGGATGGCCTGAAAGCCTGTAAAAACCTGACCGACGACGGCCACATGGTAAACGTCACCCTGTGCTTTTCGGCCAATCAGGCGCTGCTGGCTGCCAAAGCGGGCGCAACATTCATTTCGCCTTTCCTCGGTCGCCTGGACGACATCAATATCGACGGTACCGACCTGATTGCGGATATCCGTCAGGTTTATGACAATTACGGCTACGAGACCCAGATCCTGGCCGCGTCAATCCGCACCGTTAACCACGTCACACAATGTGCGCTGATTGGTGCCGATGTCATGACCGCGCCTCCCGGTGTGATCAAATCTATGATCAATCACCCGCTGACCGACAAAGGTCTGGATGCGTTCCTTGCGGACATCAAAGCCGCAGACATCAAGATTCTGTAATCTCACTGAATTGATCCGGGCAAGAGGCAGCACCCCTTGCCCGGTCACACTTACCTGCGGGTTGATGTCGTCAAACGATGCCACCGCCCGAGCCGTCTGCCATAGGTCGGCTTTGCGCCACACGCGCCCGATACCCGGATGCCCGATACGTGCCCACCGGATCAATCGCCCCACCTGAAAGCTGACGGGCCCTGGCAAGGATGGGGTCCACATCTGTGCGAAACGCGCGCCGCAAAGTGGCAGACGCCATCAGCGCATCGTTGCCATTCTGATATGCCGCCAAAGCCACACGATCCACCAGGCTCGCCTGAACAAAGGCGCGCTGAATTTCTATGGCCGAGATCATCAGGCTTTCGATCGGGTCCGTGACATTGTGCGACTGGTCAATCATATGCGCCAGATCCAACCCCGGCGTACCTTCGGCATCAACCAGCTCGTTCCAGACCAGAAACAGCCTGTAGGGATCGATGGTGCCACTATCGAGATCATCGTCACCGTATTTGCTGTCATTAAAGTGAAAACCGCCAAGTTTTCCGGCATGGATCAAACGTGACACGATCATTTCGATATTCACGTTTGGCGCATGATGTCCCAGATCAACAAGGCACATGGCTTTGTCGCCAAGTTCCTGCGCCGTCAAAAGCGATGTGCCCCAGTCCTGAACAACCGTGGAATAGAACGCGGGCTCATAAATCTTGTGTTCCGAAAACAAGCGCCAGTCATCGGGCAGCCCCGCATAGATGTCTTTCATAGAAGACAGGTAACGTTCAAACTGTCGCCCCATATGGGTCTGTCCCGGGAAATTTGCCCCGTCCCCAATCCAAACGGTCAGCGCCTTTGAGCCGATTTTCTGACCAATCTCGATACATTCCAGATTATGTTCAACAGCCTGCGTGCGGGTGGCCGCATCGGTATGCGTCAAGGACCCGAACTTATAAGAATGTGATTGGTCAGGCTGATTCTGAAACGTGTTGGAATTCATCGCGTCAAACGACAAACCATATTGGTCGGCTTTGGCGCGCAAATCAGCCGGGTCTGCTTTGTCCCACGGAATATGCAACGACACAGACGGCGCTGCTTGTGTCAGCGTATGAATGACGCCGCAATCCTCCAGCTTGTCAAAAATATTGGCGGGTTCGCCCACTCCGGGAAACCGGGCGAAACGCGTACCACCTGTCCCGGTGCCCCACGACGGCACAGCAACCCCAAACCTTTGCGCCCGCGCGACAAGAACGTTGATGTCCGCACCGCTGCGGTCAAGCCGCTCTCCGAGGCTGTCGAAATCCTTATCCAGATCGCGTTCCAGCCTGGCGTTCCCGGCCTCAATCACTGTTTGATCAAGCATGATTTCCTCCCGAATAATCTGCGCGCCCTGTCTGGCACAGCGCAGACATGTGTTTAGCGCGTAAAGGCCTGAACGTTGCCAGCGTCTACATTGATGATGTTGCCGGTCGACTTTGCCGATTTGTCGGACGCAAAGAAATAGGCCGCTTCGGCAATGTCTTCGGGCAGAACCGACCGCTTGAGCATAGAGCGATTGCGATACATCTCTTCCAGCCCCTCTTTGTCGGTGCCATAAGTGTCAGCCCGCTGATCCAGCCATTCACCTTCCCAGATTTTGGAGCCGCGCAACACGGCATCCGGGTTGACCACATTCACGCGAATCCCCGCCTCTGCCCCTTCCAGCGCCAGACACCGTGCCAGGTGGATTTCCGAAGCCTTGGCCGTACAATAAGCAGATGCATTCGGCGACGCCGCCAGACCATTCTTTGACGCCACAAAAACAACGGCGCCGCCCATGTTTTGCGCGCGCATCATCCTGAAGGCTTCGCGCGACACAAGAAAATAGCCCGTGGACAGAATATCCATATTCTTATTCCACAGCGCCAGCGTCGTGTCTTCAACCGGCGCGGACGTGGCAATACCAGCGTTGGATACCAGAATATCGACGCCTCCAAATTCAACAGCCGTATAAGCATAGGCCGCCGCAACCGCATCCTCATCTGTCACGTTCATCTCAACCGTGCGCACCACATCGCCGCCATACCGCGCCACCAGATTGTCATATGTCGCAGCAAGGCTGTCTGCGTTGATGTCGGCCAGCATCACACACGCACCTTCTGACAGGTACCGTTCCGCTGTGGCCGACCCAATGCCGCCTGCCCCACCTGTGACAAGTGCCACCTGACCGGCAAGGCTTTTGGGTTTTGGCATACGCTGAAGTTTCGCTTCTTCGAGCAGCCAGTATTCAATGTCAAAGGCCTCTTGCTCAGGCAAACCACAATATTCAGACACAGCCGCCGCGCCGCGCATCACATTGATTGCATTGACATAAAACTCGCCCGAGACACGCGCGGTTGCACGATCTTTGGCAAAGGTGATCATGCCAACGCCGGGGATCAAATACACAACCGCATTGGGATCCCGCAGCGCCGGGCTGTCCTCATGACGGCACCGATCATAATAGGCCGCATAGCCATCGCGGTAAGTCGCGATCTGCGCCTCTAAGCCTTCCAACACGGCTTCGATATTGTTGGTCGCAGGGTCATAATCCACCACCAAGGGGCAGATTTTCGTACGCAGAAAATGATCCGGACAGGATGTGCCCAAAGCCGCAAGGGCGGGCATGTCTCTGGCGTTTACAAACTCAAGGACAGTGACGGTGTCTACGAAATTGCCAACCATATGCTGTTTGCCCGACACAAACCCCCGAATAACAGGCATCAGCCGCGCCGCGACGCCTGCGCGTTCTTCTGCATTCAGGCTATGATGGACCGGCCCGCCAAAGGCAGGCACATCCGCCGTCTTTTCCTCAAAAAACGCGATGGCCTTGTTGATAATGGCCAGCGTCAGTTCATAGCAGGCCTTGGCGTCGTCATCCCAAGTGAACAGCCCATGCGATTCCAATACCACACCTTTAGAATTCGGGTTGTCCAGGCAGTATTTTTCCAACCACAGACCCAATTCATACCCGGGCTTCTTCCAAGGCAACCAACCAATATCGTCACCAAAAATCTCTTGTGTCATGGCCTTGCTGTCCTTGGACGCAGCGATGGCAATGATCGCATCCGGGTGCATGTGATCGACATGGGCCCTAGGCACATACGCGTGCAGCGGCGTGTCAATCGAGGCCGCCCGCGGGTTGAGGTTGAACGTGCAATGGGGGAGATAACCAACCATCTCATCTTCAAACGCAACGCCGCGATACTTGCCCTTTAACGCGCGCAGCTTGTCCATGTACAACGTTGAAAAGCCGTCCATTTTGATGGACCCAACATCTCCGCCCGACCCCTTGACCCACAGGACTTCAACCTCGTCTCCGCTCAGCGGGTCCGCCTGAAAAACCTTGGCGGACGTGTTACCGCCGCCATAGTTGGTGACGCGTTTGTCGGACCCAAGCAAGTTTGACCGATAGAGAAGCTTCTCCGGCTCGCTCATGCTGGCCGCCTTGGCCTCGTCCCAAAGAGAAACAAGCCGGTTTGCTTGGGTTGTCATTGTGATCTCCTCCTGATCCGCAGATAATTCTATCAGATTTGGTCCGATGGTGAGCAGGTTGCGTCAGAATGTCAATCATTAACAATCACAATTGATCATTTATGGATACCAAATGAAAGTTTATGACAATTAACGATTGACAATGATTGGATGCTTGCGGCATCGTCAACGTCAGCGGGAGGAAAATAATGCACGAGAAGGAACGCAATAGGATCATATTGTCCGCAGTACAGGATCGTCCGGTTGTGACGGTTTTGGACCTGTGCAGTATGACTGGCGCGTCCGAGGCGACCATTCGCCGGGATATTTCCGCATTACACGAAGCCAAGAAACTGCGCCGTGTGCGTGGTGGTGTTGAGGCCTTGCACCCCAATCAGTTGCCGGGTTTGGCAGGGCGCCCATTTGCGGTGAACGAAGCAATCAATATCACTCAAAAACAAGCAATTGCGCGCAAAGCGGTGGAGCTTTGTGAAGAAGGCGAGCCGATCATCATCAATGGCGGCACCACAACCTTTCAAATGGTGCATCCTTTGGCGACGCGTCGCTGTCAGGTCTTTACAAATTCCTTTCCGATTGCCGAACACTTGCTGAAGAATTCAAAGAACACGGTTCTGATCTCTGGCGGCGTGATCTATCGCGAACAAAACATCGTTTTGTCGCCGTTTGATAATGACGTCACGCGCAATTTTTATGCGCGTCGTATGTTCATGGGGGCGCAGGGTGTCGGCCCGCTTGGCGTGATGGAAGCGGATCCGCTGATCATTCAGGCCGAACAAAAGCTGATCGGACAGGCCGACGAAGTTGTCCTGCTGGTCGATTCCGGAAAATTCAAAGAGCGCTCCAGCCTCGTGCTGTGCCCGCTCAAAGATATCGATGTCCTGATCACCGATGACGGGATCAGCGACCGCTCTGCCGCAATGGTGGAATCGGCTGACATCAAATTAATCGTGGTGCCGGTTGGCACCTCGAAGGAGGAGGCGGCTTCATAGTCGACCAGGAGGGGACGGCGAGCCGTAAATTTATGGGAACCAGGGAGGAAACCCAATGAAATTTACTAAATTCATGACATCCGTAGCCGTGGCTGCAGGATTGTTCGCCGGACCTGTGGCCGCAGACGACATGCGGATCGCGTTGGTTGTTAAGGCGCTTGGCATCGGCTTTTTCGAAGCCGCTGCTGAAGGCGCAGAAGAAGCTGCCAAAGAGATTGGCGGTGTGGAAATCATCTATACTGGCCCAACTGACACCACTGCCGAAGGTCAGATCGAGGTGCTCAATTCCCTGATCGCGCAAAACGTGGACGCCATCGCTGTCTCCGCCAACGATACCGACGCGCTGGTACCCACGCTGAAAAAAGCAATGCAGCGCGGCATCACCGTGATCTCGTGGGATTCCGGCGTGGCCGAAGATGGCCGTCAGGCACATCTGAACCCCTCGTCCAACGCGCTGATCGGCAACATGATCATTAAAATGGCCGCTGATCATCTGCCGGATGGCGGTGAAGTCGCGGTGTTGTCTGCCACCACTACATCAACAAACCAGAACATCTGGATTGAAGAGATGAACAAGGTGATGGGCAATTATGCGGGCATCGAGGTTGTTTCGACCGTGTATGGCGATGATCTTGCCGACAAATCCTATCGCGAAGCGACAGGCCTGATGCAGTCACACCCCGATCTGGACGCAATCATCGCACCTACGTCCGTTGGTATCGTTGCTGCTGCTCAGGCCGTTGCCGATGCAGGCAAAATTGGTCAGGTTAATGTGACCGGGCTGGGGCTTCCCTCTGAAATGGCAGGCGCCATCGAAAGCGGTGCATCTAAATCCTTTGCCATCTGGAACCCGATTGACCTGGGCTACTCGGCGACAATGCTCGCGCATCAGCTGGCAACCGAAGCTGCAACCGCCGCTCCGGGCGCCGAAATCGAAATTGGCCGCATGGGGTCGATTACGCTGGATGACACCAACGCTGCGGCAATGGCCGATCCGTTTGTCTATGACGCCGGCAATATCGATGATTTCAAAGATATCTTCTAAGATTACTCCCAGAGTATCGGGGCGGTGTGCATGCGCACCGCCTTGGCACCAAATGAAAGACGCGCCCTAAGCGGGCCTTGCGACGGGGATGCGCAGATGACCCATCACACACCAGACGGGACAAGTGACTTGGGACATGCGCCCATCCTGTCACTGGACAACATCACCAAAACATTTCCCGGGGTGAAAGCACTGGATGGCGTAGAGCTTCACCTCTACCCCGGTGAAGTGACCGCCCTGGTGGGCGAAAACGGCGCCGGAAAATCCACAGTTGTCAAGACTTTGACTGGCATTTACCAACCTGACGGTGGCCAGATACTGCTTGACGGTCGGCCTGTTCATTTCCCAACCCCACAGGATGCCGCAGATGCCGGTGTCACCGCCATTCATCAGGAAACGGTGCTGTTTGATGAACTGACTGTCGCGGAAAACGTGTTCATCGGCCACGCGCCCAAAACGCATCTGGGTCTGATCGACACCAAGGCCATGCACACAAAAACCACCGAGATTCTAACTTCAATCGGGGCCAAAATCGACGCTGGCGAAAAGCTGAAAGATCTCGGCATCGCCTCGCGCCATCTGGTCGCCATCGCGCGCGCCCTGTCTGTTGAGGCACGCGTTGTGATCATGGATGAACCCACCGCCGCGCTCAGCCAGACCGAAATCGAAGAATTATACGACCTGGTCGCCACGCTCAAGGCCCAAGGAAAAGCGATCTTGTTTATCTCACATAAGTTTGACGAGATTTTCCGCATTGCTGATCGCTATACGGTGTTTCGCGACGGACAATTTATTGGCGTCGGCAAAATGACCGACATCCAAGAGGCGGATCTCGTGCAGATGATGGTTGGCCGCGCCGTCGACCAGCTGTTCCCGAAACGCCATGCCGACATTGGCGACGAAGTGCTCAAAGTCGTTGGCTATAGCCATCCAACCGAGTTTGAAGACATCAACTTTTCCCTGCACAAGGGCGAAATCCTCGGGTTTTACGGGTTGGTTGGCGCAGGGCGTTCTGAGTTTATGCAGTCTCTTATCGGGATCACGCGTCCTTCTAAAGGGGCCGTGCGGGTCGATGGCAAAGTGCGCATCATCCGCTCACCCGCCGACGCCATCAAATCCGGCATTGTTTACGTACCGGAAGACCGCGGCAGACAAGGCACCATTCTGGACATGCCAATCTTTCAGAACGTGACCCTGCCTTCTCTGACCAGGACATCCCGACAAGGGTTTATCCAATTGGCCGAAGAATTCGCCCTTGCCCGGGAATATACCGAACGGCTCGATCTGCGGGCCGCGTCATTGGACACAAACGTTGGCGCGCTGTCGGGCGGCAATCAACAAAAAGTGGTCATTGCCAAATGGCTGGCGACCCAACCCAAAGTCATCATTCTCGATGAACCCACCAAAGGCATCGACATCGGCTCTAAGGCCGCCGTGCATGACTTTATGTCAGAATTGGCGGCTCAGGGATTGTCGGTCATCATGGTCAGCTCAGAAATTCCTGAAATTCTGGGCATGTCCGACCGGGTTATCGTAATGCGAGAGGGCCGCATGGCCGCCGAACTTGAACGGGATGACCTCAGCCCCGAAACCCTTGTGCGCCACGCCGTTGGCATCAGCGTCAAAGGAGAAGCGGCATGACTGTGCTGAAATCCCGCGAAGCGATCCTTGCAGGCGCCATTCTGTGTTTGCTGCTGATCATTGCGACGCGCTTTTCCGGTTTTGTTGCGCCCAACAACCTGATTGCCGTGTTCACCGACACGTCGCCGCTGATGATCCTTGCGGTGGGACAAATGGCGGTGATCCTGTCGCGCTGTATTGACCTGTCTGTGGCGGCAAATCTGGCACTCACCGGCATGGTATGCGCCATGATCAATGTCGCAGCACCAGACCTGCCGGTTGCGGTCATTCTGGTTGTGTCCCTGATTATGGGGGCCGCCTTGGGGGCGATCAATGGCATACTGGTGTGGAAACTCAGCATCCCGCCCATCGTCGTCACGCTGGGCACAATGACCATTTTTCGCGGCATCATATTTCTTCTGACCGAAGGCAAATGGATCAACGCCCACGAGATGAGTCCGATTTTCACAGGGTTTCCCCGGACCAGTGTTCTGGGCATGCCCGTCCTTGGCTGGATCGCCATTGTCGTTGCCGGGGTGATGATCGTGGTCATGGCGCGCACTACGCTGGGGCGGTCTATCTATGCGGTTGGCGGCAATCCTCACGCGGCGGTCTATACCGGCATCAATGTGGGCAAGACACAATTTGCTGCCTTTGTGATCTCCGGAATGCTTGCCGGGCTGACCGGCTATCTCTGGGTCGCGCGATATTCTGTGGCTTATGTCGACATTGCGGGCGGCTTCGAACTTGACGTGGTCGCGGCCTGCGTGATTGGCGGCGTATCCATTGCAGGCGGGGCCGGCACAGTTGTCGGCACGCTTTTGGGGGCCCTGTTTCTGGGCGTCGTCAAAAATGCACTGCCTGTTGTGGATATCTCGCCGTTCTGGCAGCTCGCCATTTCCGGTGCCGCGATCATTATCGCCGTCGCGTTTAACGCGCAATCCGGTCGCTCTAAAGGGCGCGTCATTCTCAAATCTGCGGAGCATGCACAATGAGCCTGACTGATAACGCCCCCCGTCAGATCCCAGACCGTCTGCGCTCGCCGTTACAGGCCAGACTGGTCAGCTGGGAAAGCCTCTTGCTGGCGGTCGCCATCGCGATCTTCATCGTCAATTCAATGGCCTCCCCCTATTTCCTGAACGCATGGAACCTGTCGGACGCCACGTTTAACTTTACCGAAAAGGCCATGATTGCCTTTGCCATGGCCTTGCTGATCATCTCGGGCGAGATTGACCTGTCGGTGGCCGCAATCATAGCGCTGGCCTCGACCGCCATGGGTGTGGCGATGGAAATGGGCGCGGGCACCCCGGTTTTGGTGTTGGTCGGGCTTGGCACAGGGCTACTCTGCGGTGCTTTTAACGGCGCGCTGGTGACCAGACTGGGACTGCCGTCCATTGTTGTCACCATCGGCACGATGAGCCTGTTTCGTGGCATCAGCTATATTGTCCTCGGAGACGAAGCGTTTCGCGGATATCCCAGCTCGTTTGCGTGGTTTGGTCAGGGCTATGTGTTCTGGGTCATCTCCGTAGAGTTTGTGATCTTTGTGGTGCTGGCGCTGATCTTTGGCGTGCTGCTGCATAAAACCAACTTTGGCCGCATGGTCTATGCAACCGGCAACAACGCCACCGGCGCGCTGTTTTCCGGCGTGCGGGTGGATCGTGTCAAAATGATCCTGTTTCTGCTGACCGGTTTGATGTCCGGTCTGGCAGCGGTTTGCCTCACATCCCGGCTGGGCTCGACCAGACCTTCCATCGCCTCGGGTATGGAGCTGGAAGTTGTCACCATGGTGGTGCTGGGCGGAGTCAATATTCTGGGCGGCTCCGGTTCAATCCCCGGGGTTGTGATCGCCGCCTTTGTCATGGGCCTCGTGACATTTGGCCTTGGCCTGCTCAATGTACCGGGCATTGTCATGTCGATCTTTATCGGGCTGCTGCTGATTGGGGTGATTGCATTGCCACGCCTCTGGGGCATGTGGCGCAAAAAGGCGGACTGACCGATGGAAAAATACGCATTCTGCATGACCCTGCACAAAGGTAAGCTGGATGAATACCGCAAACGCCATGATCAGATCTGGCCCGAACTTGCCGAACTGCTCAGACACGCCGGAGTACAGGATTACTCGATCCACTATCATGCCGCTACAAATCAGCTGTTTGGCGTGCTGTGGCGACGCGATGACCACACCATGGACGCACTGCCCGATCATCCTGTGATGAAACGCTGGTGGGCCCATATGGCTGACATCATGGAAACAAATGCCGATGCCAGCCCGGTTGCCGTTGAACTGGAACAGGTGTTTCACCTGCCATGACCAACCCGGCCAGCGCTCGCAACAATATTGCCGTTATCGATGTCGGAAAGACCAACGCCAAACTGGCCCTTGTCGATGGCAACACCCTGACAGAGATGGCCGTGGTGACGCGCCCAAACACAGTTCTGCCTGCACCGCCCTACCCCCATTTCGACCTCAAAGGCCATTGGGCGTTCTTCCTCAACCACCTCGCCACGTTTCAGGCGAACCACGGTGTCGACGCCATCTCGATCACCACCCACGGCGCCTCAATTGTGCTGCTGCAAGAAGACGGCGCACTTGCCACGCCCATGCTGGATTACGAACACCCCGGCCCGGATAGCCTCGCGGATACCTACAGCGCATTACGTCCCGGTTTTGCAGAAACCGGCTCGCCACATCTGCCCGGCGGGCTCAATGGCGGGGCGCAATTACACTGGTTGTTCGAAACCGACCCTGCCCTGCTGGCACGCACCAGACACATCATCACCTACCCGCAATATTGGGGTTTTCGGCTTACCGGACATGTGGCGTGTGACGTGACCTCGCTGGGATGCCACACAGACCTGTGGAACCCGTGGGAGGCCAAACCCTCGTCGCTGGTGGAACGCCTTGGCATCTCTGAAAAACTGGCAGCTGCCCAAAATGCCTCTGACATTCAGGGCCCACTGACCCGGACTGTGTGTCAGGCCACCGGCCTCTCGCCCGATACGCCGGTCACATGCGGTATTCACGACAGCAACGCATCGCTGGTGCCGCATCTCAGCCAAAACGGCGACCCTATTTCCGTTGTGTCCACAGGCACCTGGGTGGTGTGCATGGCCGTTGGCGGGCAGCCGAAACATCTGGACGCCGCGCGTGACACGCTGGTCAACGTCAACGCATTCGGAACGCCTGTACCCTCCGCCCGTTTCATGGGCGGGCGGGAATATGAAATGATACGCAACGGCGCGCAGGCATCGCCAACCGAAACAGATCGTGCATCGGTGCTCGCAAATGATGTCATGCTGCTCCCGTCCGTTGTTAGTGACAGTGGACCGTTTGCCGGCCGGAAAATGCGCTGGACCCACGCACCAGAAACCGACGGCCAGCGCATCTATGCGCTGTCGCTGTATCTCGCGATGATGACTGACACTTGCCTTGAGCTGGCTGGCGGCAAAGGCACAACCGTCGTCGAAGGACCCTTTGCAAAAAATGCCGACTATATCGACATGCTTGCGGTGCTGCGGCCTGACGGCGTTGAGACTGCAAGCTCGGCAACCGGCACCAGCGTGGGTGCGGCCATGCTACTGGTGAACTCTGGCAGGGCGGAAACAACCAGGGCACTCACGCCCCCGACCAAAGCTGACTTGATGAGATACGCGCAAAACTGGCGCAATCGCGTTGCATCACACGTCAGCTGATGAACTGATATTCGAACCTCCGAACAACACTGACGCTCAAAACCAAAAATCAGATATTTGCTCTGCGCAAGGATACGAGCGCGATACTGGCCGCAGCCAGTGCCGCCCCTAAGAAACTGAATTCAAGCATGCCCCACCCCCCTGTTTCCAGAATAAAACCAGACAGCGGTGCGCCCAACAACACCATTGCTCCACCAGCTTGAGCGATAGCTCCAATAGTACGCGCAGCCGCATCAGCGGAGTCCGTAACGACAGGGACAGACGTGAAAATGGCCGCCGCTGTCAGACCGCACGCAAATGCAAACACGGCCCGCAGTACCGACCCATCCGACGCAGTTTCAGGAAAGCAGAACGCCGCACAACACCCGATCAGCAGAAAACCAGGCGAAATAAGCCTGGGCGGAAGCGCCCCATCAGTGCGCGCAAATAAAAACGCCGCAGTAAAACTGCCCAGCGGCACAAAAAGCGGCACAACGGCGGCGGACACCATTTGCGGACCTGACGTTGCTGTATAGCTCGGCGAAAATGTGAAAAAGCCAATCGACAAAAACGCATAAACCCCAAAAGAGACAACCAGAGCCCAAGCGATTTTCGCTTTGCCAACCGGGTCTGAACCCCGGGCTGTTTTAGGTTGCGCATCAGCCAGAATGATAAGGACCAAAAACGCGACCACGCCCATTGCGCCGGCATAGGCGAACCAAATGTCTTGCAACTGAGCGCCTTGAGGCATCACGCCGCTCAGCCCATTGGACAGCGCAAATCCAACAGGTACAAAACTGCTCCACAACGCGAGAAATACCCGTCGCAAGCTGTCTGGCGCTTTGACGGCCAGATAAGATGGCGCTGCGATCACCGTGATTATGTGACCCGCGGCTTCGATGACGCGGGCCGCGATCATCAGCGGCAGGGTGTCTGCAAAGGCAAACAACACCGCACCCACCGCCATCGCGATCGCACCCAGTTTAATGGCAAGCACAAGCCCAAACGAAGTAATCACCCGCGCGGCCGGGATCGCAAACAAGGCCACAAAAAGTGTCACAAGCGAGGTCAGCCACCCGATGGTGGGATGACTGAACCCAAATTCATCACCCAGACGCACCGCATACGGCGCGATCCGACCCAGTTGCAGACCTGTGCTGTACCCCAGCAACAATACAACGAGGCATGATAACAGTGGTTTAATGGGTTGTGCGGATCTCATCCGTGACTTGTGACGTGAAATGACCAGACTGCCAATCGCATATTGCGACCCAAAGTCTTTTCGCCTGTGAAAAGATCATTGCAGTCTGCATCATGGATGCGAAACACCCTTTGTGGCTTCATGCTGAGCAAGCATTAAGGAGCCGCATCATGAAATTCCTCGAAACAGACATATCCCCTCTGGGCATGGGATGCTGGCCGATTGGCGGCGCGATGTATGCGGGCGATCAGCCCCTTGGGTACACTAATACGAATGATGCCGACTCCATTCGAACTATTCATGCCGCTCTTGCGTCCGGGATCACGCTCTTTGATACCGCCCCGGCCTATGGGGCTGGTCACGCCGAACGGCTTTTGTCCCGCGCGCTCAGGGGCAGACCTGAGGCGCTGATCGTTACAAAGATCGGCACCGGAATCGACGAGCAGACCAGGCAGATCACGGCAGATGAAACCGATCCGGCCAGTGTTCTGCCAGCCATAGATCAAAGCCTGTCCCGGCTGGGGCGCGACCGCATCGACTTGCTGCTGTTACATCTGAATTCCCTGCCCGTGGCACAGGCAGAAGCCATTTTTGACGAGGTGGAAGAGGCCTGCAAAGCCGGAAAAGTACGGTCCTATGGGTGGAGCACCGATTTCACTCAAAGCGCCACTGCATTTTCCGGGCGTCGTAATTTTGTGGCCATTGAACACGCGATGAACGTGCTTCTGGATGCCCCGGACATGCAAAAAGTCATCCATGGCAGCTCCCTTTTGGCCCTTATTCGCTCGCCTTTGGCCATGGGATTGTTGGGGGGAAATTACGGCGCAACCGACGTCATGCGGCCGGATGACATTCGCGCAACGTCCAATCCGCGCACCGCCTATTTTGCCAACGGACGCCCGAACCCGGCCTTCCTTGCAAGGCTGGACGCGGTGCGCGAATTGCTGACATCCGACGGGCGCAGTCTGGTGCAAGGCGCGCTGGGGTGGCTCTGGGCCAAAGGGGACACCAATATTCCCATCCCGGGCGCGCGCACCGTGGAACAGATCGAAGGCATTGCCGGCGCGCTTGCCTTTGGCCCATTGCCAGGCGCTGTCATGGCGCAGATCGAAGCGCTGATTACACTGGATCCGGATAGCGCAGCACAAGCCAGATGATGGAATTGGCCCGGCCGCGCGTCCAGACGCCAATATGGCTACCTCGGCCTGATTAATGCACGGGTTGTACCCGAAATGCGCCTTTTTGAAAGTTATTGCCCTCTCCAATTTGTCTCCATACCCACTGCACATTTCAGCTCCAGACATGGTGCCCAAGAAGACAATTCAAATGGAGACCTAAATGAACAGCACCCTTCTCTCATTGCCAGCCACAACAGCGCGCCGCACTCGGATCGCAACGTTTGGCATTGGGGTCGGCCTCGCACTTTTTGTTGCGAGCATGGCTGCGGGACAAAGCGGACCACCGCCGGGCGGCGGCAAATCCGGTCCCCCGCCAGAGGCGCTCTCGGCGTGCAACGGCAAAGCTATCGATGACTCATGTGAAATGAACACGCCGCGTGGCGGACAATCAGTTCCGGGACAATGTGTTACCACTCCGGACAAGCAACTGGCTTGCCTTCCCCAAGGTGCCCCGCCACCACAAAACTAAAGCGGGTTCCTTAGTCACAAGCCAGTCCGGTTTGCATGTCACACCCCGTGTCCTGCAAACCGGAACTTTAATCGCCAAAAGCGTAGCCTACGCCATAGACCGACCGGATCAGGTTTGCCTCAGGAGCGACGGCTTTGACCTTGGTGCGTATGTTCTTAATATGACTGTCAATCGTGCGGTCAAAAACGTCGGAATCGTCGGGAAACACCAAATCCAACAACTGGCCGCGTGAAAACACTCTGCCGGGCCGATTGTGCAGCGCTTCCAGTAACTGAAACTCGCGGCGCGTCAGATCAAGCGATGTCGCATTCAGAGTGGCACGCCATTTCTCGCTATCCAGCACCAGCCCTTTTGTTGGCGCAGCCGACGGTGCGGCGCGCCGCAGGATCGCCTTGATCCGCGCCACCAATTCGCGCGGAGAAAACGGTTTGCACAGGTAATCATCCGCGCCCAGTTCCAAACCCAACAGCCGGTCGATTTCTTCGACCCGCGCGGTCTCCATGATGATCGGAACGTCGCTTTGCGCCCGCACCTCTCGACAAATCGTCAACCCATCCTTGCCCGGCAGCATGACATCCAACACTACCAAGTCAGGTCTGGTGCGCAAAATCGTCTCTACCGCAGATGTGCCATCCGACAGAATATCCGCATCCATATTTGCCTGTGTCAGATAATCGCGGATCACATCTGCAAGATCAGGTTCATCCTCAACAATCAGGATGTGAGGCCGGTCGCTCATGTGCTTTTCCCTTTCACAGGCAACGTGATGTGCACTTGCAACCCGCCCAGATCTGACATCGTTGCCCAGATATTGCCGCCGTGCGCTTCGATCACAACCTTGCAGATCGCTAATCCCAACCCCGACCCGCCCAGCGCGCGGGCGCGCGACGCCTCGCCCCTGTGGAACCTGTCAAAAAGTTGCGGCAAAGAGCTGTGCGAGGGCGCCGGTGCAGAATCCGCCAATTCGATATGCAACAGCCCGCCATCGGCCCATGCCCCAAGCCGCACCCGACCCGGCGCATCAGTATAACGCAGTGCATTTTCCAGCAGATTATCAATCACCTGCCGAATACGGATCGGATCGCACTGCGCCTTCATCGGCGTGTCCATGCGATGAAGTAACTCGAGGCCAGCCGCCTCAAACCGCTCGGCGGTGGCGTCCAGCGCTTCGTTCAAAATCTGCGTGACATTGGTACTGCGAAATTCCGCGTCAAACCCGCGCTCACGCCCCCGCGCCAGCGTCCGCAGATCGTTGACCAGCCGCGTCAGGCGCAGCACGGCGCTGTGCATCGCAGCCAACGTTTTATCGTCGGCCTCCCGCACCCCATCCTGAACCGCTTCAATCTGCGCACGCAATACCGCCAGCGGAGTCTGAAGTTCGTGGCTGGTGTCCGAAACCCATTGCTTTTCGGCAATCTCCGCAGCTTCCAGACTGGCCGCCAGATCATTGTAGTGATCAATCAAACGCCCCAGTTCATCCCCTCGATTATTGGGAATTCGCGCGGCATAGTTCCCACCTGCCAGCGTCTGCGCCCCGGCCTCCAACGCGTGAATTGGCGCCAGAAATTGCCGCGCCAGCAGAAACGCAGCTATCGCTGAAATTGCGATAGCCGCCAATGACGCAATGACCAAAGACCGGAATTGCCCGCGCAAATAAAATGCGTCGCTCACGGTGCGTGCGCCGGGCGGAGCGGTTAGTCCCAGCCACCCTATTGGCGCAGAGGTCTCAGATGCGTCCGCGGGCCGAATGGCAATCCGTTCAACCGGGCTGGCATCAGACGACGCACCTGCGATCTGGTTACCAGACGCGTCCAGCAACACCATACGCGCGCCCACAGGCATCGGACCGCCGGGGGGCGGTGGCGCATCGCGACGCGGCGGGCGAAACTCATGATTGACAAAAGCCTGCCAGGCCTTTGGATCACCCCGAAACTCAGGCCAGCCCGGACGGGTCGGATTGTGACGCGCGGCCAAAGCCTCGCCCAATGGCTGCAACCCGATAAGCTCTCCTTTCAGGAGATATTGCGCAAATCCGTCCCGCATGCTGGTCGAAATCAGCACAGCCATAGTGGCAATAACCAGCAACGCCGTCATGACAATTGCGCCAAATAATCTGGGCGCAAGAGGTATCCTGTTTAAAGTCATCCGTCTGCATTGCCCTTGGAATGTGAAGCCAAGATGGAGAAACCAGTCCATCCCGTCAAGTTGCGGCAATCCCGACCCCGCAATCATCAAGTGATTAACGGAGAGTAGTCGTGATAAATATATCAATAACAGCTGCTTAACAAATATCTCCCGGCATTCAAACGCACTAAATATCGGATTTCACTAATCTGCCAGAACTTCCTTCTCCCTCCACATTCGGCCTCTAGATTTCACGGTAAGTCACCAGACAGGGACCGACTGATGCACCCATCAGGCACCGCAATCGCAGCGATCACTTTTGAGCTGTGTTTTGCCCCTTGGACCACGGTCTGGTTGCAATGTCAGTTGTCAGCAAAACCGGTCACTCACTCCGGGTGACCCACGCAAGAGGACCTCAAATGACGATCAAAAGCATCAACGGATGTATCGGCTGCGGCGAGTGTGTTCAGTCTTGCCCCTGTGATGTCATCCGGCTGGATCCAAAGACGGGCAAAGCGGTGATCACATATGCGGCGGATTGCCAAATCTGTCACCTGTGCCGGATGTACTGTCCCGTGGACGCCATCGAGATGTCACCGGACAAATCCATTCCCGTCATCGTGTCGTGGGGGTAACCATGGAACGGCAATTCAAAACCTTCAGCATTGTTGCCGCCGGAGCCATCTTTATCGGCCTGCCAGTCCTGTTTTATACCATGGGTGACGTCCCGCGTCGCTCGGCGTTCAAAGAGGCGCTGTCCGTCCTGACAATCCTGGCGTTCATGCTGATGCTGGGACAGTTCTATCTGGCCCGCAGCAACGTCACACTTCTTGCGCTGTTCAAGCCGCAGGTCATTCAACGCGTGCACAAATACATTGCCTACACTGCAATTGGCTTTTTCCTGCTGCACCCGTTTCTGATCGTGCTGCCGCGCTATTTCGAGGCTGGGGTCAAACCGATTGATGCCCTGATCACCCTGCTGACAACCTTTGATAATCTCGGCGTCGTTTTGGGCCTGATCGCGTGGGGTTTGATGCTGGTCCTTGGGGCAACGGCGATGTTCCGCATGCGGATGATCAAACGGTTCTCGATCAAGTACCGCAACTGGCGCTATTTTCACGGCGCCCTGACTGTGGGGTTTGTTGGCGTTGCCCTGTGGCACTCAATCGAACTGGGCCGCCACACGGACATGACCTTGTCCGCTCTGATGATTGCACTGGCCGCCGCTGGCGTGGCGCTGTTGCTAAGGCTTTACCGCGACGCAATTCCACTGTGCACCCTCAAATCAGTTCCGACACTCAAAGGAGCCAAATAGATGACCAATGCAAATGATAACCCGACGCCGAACCGACGCGATTTTCTGGCCCTGACCGGCGGCGCCGTTGGGCTGGCATCCATGGGTTTGGGGGCTGCGTGGGCACAGAATGCGTCAGAAATCGACGTGACAACCATCTCAAACACGGATTTTCAATCTGATGTTCTGGTCATTGGTGGCGGTATGGCCGGCCTGTTCGCCGCTGTAAAAGCGCATGATGCCGGGGCCGAAACGATGATCGTCTCCAAAGGCCGGCTTGGTGCGTCCGGGCTTACACCTTTTGCCAAGGGGTTCTTCACCTACGATCCGACCCAAGAGGGCATGTCGCTGGATACGTTTACCGAAACGGTCTCCCGCTCTGCCCTGGGCACCAACAATCCGGTTTACACGCGTCAGGTCGCCGAACACTCGTTCGCGCGCGCTCAGGAGCTTAGGGAATGGGGGTTCTTTGACAGTGTCCTCAGCAACAAACCCTTCATGGCGCCGATTCTGGCACGCGACATCCCCCTGCATGAACGCATCGTCATCACCCATTTGATTAAGGAAAACGGCAAGATCGCAGGTGCTGCCGGGTTCCGGCTGGACGCCGAAGAAACCGTGACCTACCGCGCCAAAACCGTGATCCTGTGCACCGGTGCTGGCGGGTTCAAACCAAACGGGTTTCCGGTGTGCGACCTGACACATGACGGCACGATCATGGCCTATGAAATTGGTGCCAAGGTTACCGGC
Source organism: Shimia sp. (assembly GCF_039969785.1). Taxonomy (GTDB): domain Bacteria; phylum Pseudomonadota; class Alphaproteobacteria; order Rhodobacterales; family Rhodobacteraceae; genus Shimia. The sequence continues at coordinate 146,841 of NZ_JBDVNC010000037.1, forward strand.
AAAGAATGGAACGACGGCCATCCCGGCAACGCCAATCACCCGGCGGCCTGCTTTGACAACTGGGGGGACATGTTCGAACAGGTCCCCGGAACCGTCGGCGTTGACGTGCGTCACGATCTGGGCGTCGACCTCAACTATACAGCTTACCGCAATGGCAATCCGGTTTCCATGGGACCGCCCGATGCTTCCAAAGCTGCAAGCGGACCATCTGCGCCAGGCGGTGGTCCCAATGTTCCCGAAGAATTTCAGCGCAAGGGCGCTCCCGGTGGCCCACCCGGAGGCGGCCACGACAGGCCCGACGGCCCACCTCCCGGCGGCGAACATGGCGGGCCGCCTCCCGGTATGTCCGGACCAAATGTCGGCGGGGCATCGGCCGGCATGGCCATCCACAAATCCGAAGGGCTGGTGCCAATTGACGATCGTTGCGCCTCCACCGTACCCGGCCTTTACGCCGCAGGTGACGCGCTTGGGTCCTATATGGCGGGTGGGATATACACCCAGATCGGATCATCGCTGGCCGGGTCTGCCGTTCAGGGCGCCATCGCGGGCGAGGCCGCTGCAGAGTTTGCCGAAAAACTCGCAATGCCCGAGATCTCCGACGCTAGGCTGTCAGAAATCGTCGATGACATTCTGGCACCGCTTAAACGCGAGGCCGGGTATGGGCCCGCCTGGGTCACTCAAACTTTGCAAGGCATCATGATCCCCAACTTTGTGCTCTATATCAAGAAAGAGAATATGATGCGCGCCGCCCTGGCCTATATCGAAGAATTGCGTGACCACCACGCGCCCAGCCTGCGTGCGGCCAATATGCACGAATTGCGGCTTGCCCATGAAACCCGCAACATGATCCTGAGCGCCGAAATGAAACTGCGCGCCTCGTTGATGCGCACCGAAAGCCGGGGCAGCCATTATCGGCTGGACTACCCGGAAACCGACGACGTCAACTGGCGCGCGTGGATTAATATCCATAAAGCGGATGACGGGGCGATGACCCTGGCCAAACAACCTTTTGACGCCTGGCCCAATCTCGCCTGAGTCAGACCGCTCATAAATGAGGAAGTCGAACATAATGGACAGAAGACGGATGCTTCTGGGCATGGCAGCCCTGTCGCTGTCCGGGTGCGCTGGCGGTTCCGTCAGCGTCCCGGCAGTTTTGGGTGAGTCTGAACCTGATCCGCTGGCTCGCTTTCGTTTTGGCGCAGATGCGTCTGCTGACATCTGGACGCAGCACTTGCACGTGCCGACTTTGCGCAATGCGCCCCAGATACTGGCCCTGTCCGCGGGTGCAGAAGATGGCGCATTTGGCGCAGGCGCGCTGTGTGGGTTGAGCAATGCCAACCGCAGACCGGATTTTGACATCGTAACAGGTGTGTCCACCGGGGCGCTGATTGCGCCTTTTGCCTTTCTTGGTCCGAAATACGACGACATATTGCGTCGGATTTTTACCGACCACGAAGCCGATGACATCATGCACTTCAGCGGCATCAGCGCGGTTAGCGGCAACGCACTTTATGACACCGCGCCCCTTGCCCAACTGATCAAGACCTATACGCCTGATCCCCTGCTGGACGCGGTCGCGCGCCGACACGATGCTGGCGGTCGCCTGTTTGTCGCCACCTCAAATCTTGAAACCTCGCGTGCTGTGGTCTGGAACATGGGCACGATTGCCAAAGCCAAAGACTACGGCCTGTTCCGCGCGATCCTGCGTGCATCCGGCGCGCTTCCGGGGCTGTTTTCGCCAGTGACCATTCGATTTGATACCCCCAACAGAGTTTTGCGCGAAACCCATGTCGATGGCGGTGTGCATATGCAGGTTCTCGCCACACCCAAGGCCGCATTTTCTGCGCCTCCGCGCAGGTCTGGCGGCGGCCATCTCTACCTTCTGATCAACAATACGCTCACCCCCGCACCGCAAGTCGCCTCTGCGACGCCACTGGGAATTTCCCAACAGGCACTGACCGCTATGACACGCGCCAGCGCGGCGACCTCGGTGAATACCGCGCGGTTATTGGCAAGGCGAAACGATCTGGCATTTTCGGTGGCCAGCGTCAGCCCGGATGTTGGCGTTGTCTACGATCCCAGCGACCGGTTTTCTTCGGAATACATGGCCGCACTTTTTCAACATGGAAACAAACGCGCAGCGACATCACATCTCTGGGAAAAATAACGCGCACGACCAGTACACACCCCTTTCAGGCCGGACGCCAAATCACACGTCAGTGCGCAACCTGCGCGCCCGTAAGGGCGCTCATTTGGATTGCGCCTGTCGTAATTCCTCACAGATCAGGGTCAGGATCTCTGCGGCTGTTCCGCTGCGCGCGTCAGCGGCGCCCAAGCCAGCCCAATGTGCACCATACCCAACGACACCCTGACCCTTGGCCGCTGCGATCAACGCCTTGCTCGCATCATAAACCACCGGATAAGCCGGAACGTCGCTCTGCGCTTCGCCCCAGGCTGTCAGACGATTTTGCAGCGCGCGCGCCAAACGCCCCGAAACCCTGTCGGTCAGCACCGGCGGCAATGCCTCAGGCGCGCGCAACGCCGCGCGATAAGCTGCGTCCGCTGCCGACTCGACTGTATCAATAAACGCCGTACCCAGTTGCGCCGCTTCAGCGCCCAGCGCCAAAACCCGCGCCACATCACCGCCAGTCATCAATCCGCCCGCCGCGATCACCGGTATGTCCAGGGTGCCAACCAACTCCTGCACCAACATCTCTGTGCTCAGCGCAGCATCGGCGCCAGCCGGGTCAAACACACCGCGATGCCCACCGGCCTCGATCCCCTGCGCCACAACACCGTCCACACCTGCCGCCTGCGCCGCGCGAGCATCCTCAGATGACGTGGCCGAGGCGAAAACCAAATTTCCCGCCGCCTGCAACTCCTCAATCCAGCCCGCATCCGGCAGTCCGAAATGCAGGCTCACCACACCGGGGCGCTCCTGCAGCACCATATCCATCATCGCGCGATCACCGACAAAAGACGCATAAATCTCATGCAGTTTTTCCGGCGGCCGAACGCCAAACTGCGCAAATTCCGGGGCCAGCGCGGCCAGCCAGGCCGCTTCACGCGCGTCATCTCGCTTTGCAGGTGCATGGCAAAAGAAGTTGGCGTTAAATGGCCGCGTCGTCAGCGCCCGCGTCTCGCGGATCATCGACCGCGCGCCGTCCAGCCCGGCAGCCCCCAGCCCCAACGCGCCCAATCCGCCCGCGTTGCTCACTGCTGCAGCCATGGCCGGGGTCGACACGCCCGCCATCGGCGCCTGAAAAATCGGCCAATCCAGTGCCAAAACGTCTGCCAGTGACATGCCATTCTCCCTTATCAGCTGGCCCCAAGCTACGCGTTCATGCGTAAAAGAAAAGCCCGCCGAAACCGGCGGGCCTGAACTATCTGAATGCAACCTGGATTTAGTTGACCGACACCAACTCAATGGCAAATGTCAAATCTTTGCCCGCCAGCGCATGATTGGCGTCCAGCGTCACGGTCTCATCGCTCATCGCCGTCACTGTGACCGGCATCACCTGCCCGTCCGGTGCGCGCATCTGCAATTGCAGCCCGACTTCCAGCGGGATTTCTGCGGGGATATCGCCGCGTGGCACATCCTGCACCGCTTCGTCATGGCGCGGCCCATAGGCCTGATCGGCGGGAATTTCGGCAACCTTCTTGTCACCGATCGCCATACCATCAACGGCCGAGTCAAATCCGGGAATCACCTGTCCCGAACCCAGCTTAAATTCCAGCGGCTCGCGGCCTTCGGAACTGTCAAAAACCGTGCCATCATCCAGCGTCCCGGTATAGTGAATACGGACTGTATCGCCCGATTTAGCAGCTGCCATGAAAAGTCCTAACTGTCAGCATTGTCCAGCCTGTCGACCGGCTTGAGGGCCGCACATTATCCAACACAGACAGGATTGACAAACGCCCCTTTTCCCCGTCCGGAATTCCTGCCACTCTCTGTGCAATAAGGGAGAACATCATGGCTATCACCACTTGTATTTTTGACGCTTATGGCACGCTTTTTGACGTGGCCGCAGCCGCTCGCGAAGCCTCTGGCGAACCGGGACGCGAAACGTTTGCGCAGCACTGGCCGCGCGTCGCTCAGGATTGGCGTCTAAAACAATTGCAATACACGTGGTTGCGGGCCGTCGCTGATGCGCATACCGATTTCTGGGATGTCACCAAAGATGGTCTGGACTGGGCGCTCGAAGCATCTGGGCTGGACGGCGATCCGGAACTGCGCGAACGCCTGCTTCAGCTCTATTGGGAACTCAGCGCCTATCCCGAAGTCCCCGGCATGCTGGCCGATCTCAAGTCTCAAGGCATGAATACCGCCATTCTGTCCAATGGCTCGCCCGATATGCTGGAGGGTGCTGTGCAATCGGCAGGTCTTGGTGCACTCCTTGATGATGTTCTCAGCGTGCAAAGTGTCGGCATCTTCAAACCTGCCGCCCCGGTTTATGATCTGGTTCTGAAACGGTTCAACTGCCAACCCGAAAACGTGCTTTTTGTCAGCTCCAATGGCTGGGACGCCGCCTGTGCCACCGGGTTTGGGTTCACCACAGCATGGGTCAACCGCGCCGGAGAGCCGATTGATCGCTTGCCATGGACCCCGCAAATTGTGCTCAGCGACCTGACCGGCATCCCGGAAGAGACCTCGCGCTAATGGCGAACTTCACGACATCCGATGGCCTGTCTCTATGGTTTGACGACACCGGCATAACGCAAGGCGACGACAGACCCGTTGTGCTCTGTCTCGCCGGGTTAACCCGCAACAGTTCGGACTTTGACTATGCTTTGCCATATCTGACAGGGGCCCGCGTGATCCGCATGGATTATCGTGGGCGTGGCCAGTCTGACTGGGCCGAGGATTTCACGACCTACTCTATCCCGCGCGAAGCACAGGACGCTCTGGAACTGCTCGATTTTCTCGAACTTGACCGCGCCGCCATTCTGGGCACGTCACGTGGCGGTCTGATCGCGCTGACGCTGGCGGCCTTCGCGCGCGACCGCCTCAGCGGAGTGTGCTTCAACGATGTTGGCCCGGTCATCGAACTTGGCGGGCTTGAGGGCATCATGCTCTTTCTGGGCCGCAACCCGGTCTGGACAACTCATGATCAGGCCGAAGCCGCTTTTGGCACCCGTGTGCCCGGTTTTGACAACGTGCCGATGTCACGCTGGCGCGAAGAGGTCGAAAAACACTATATCGAAACGGATACCGGGCTACAGATCAACTATGATCCCAAATTACGGGATGCTGTGGCCGCGTCCTTTTCGCCAGAGGCCACGCCACCGGACCTTTGGCCATTGTTTGATGCGCTTGCAGGCGTGCCCGTTGCCGGGCTACGCGGCGAAAACTCCGACATCCTCAGTGCCGAAACCTTTGCCGAAATGCAAAGCCGCCTGCCCATGATCGCAGCTACGGTGAAAAATCGCGGACATGTCCCCTTTCTTGACGAACCTGAATGCGTCACCGTGCTGAACAACTGGATTGCCGCACTTGCGGAAAAGGAAACCCAATGAATATCGACATGATCCGCGCGGCCGCAGACCGGCTCAAAGGCCACGCCCGACGCACGCCGCTTTTGTCTTCTCCGTTTCTGGACGAGATTGCCGGGCGCCGCATGCTGATCAAGCCGGAATGCCTGCAACACACCGGATCATTCAAATTTCGCGGCGGCTGGTCGGCAGTGTCGGCGATGGATGACGCCACCCGCAAACGCGGAGTGATCGCCTATTCCTCGGGCAACCATGCCCAGGGCGTTGCGTTAGCGGCCACCAAACACGGCGCGCCTTCGGTGATCATCATGCCCAACGATGCGCCCCAGTTAAAAATCGACAACACCCGCGCCCTGGGGGCCGAGGTGGTGTTTTACGACCGCCCCGGCGGCGAAAGCCGCGAAGCCATTGGCGACGCACTGCAAGCGGATCGTGGCCTGACAATGATCAAACCCTACGACAACCCCTATGTGATTGCCGGTCAGGGAACCACCGGGCTGGAAATTGCCGAACAAGCCCGCGAAATGGATGTTGAGACGGGCGACGTCCTTATCTGCTGCGGTGGCGGCGGGCTGACCTCGGGCATTGCGCTCGCGCTTGAGGCTGACGCACCCGGATTACGCGCACGCCCTGTTGAACCAGAAGGGTTTGACGATGTCGCCCGCTCGTTGATCTCGGGGGACATCGAAACCAACAACGCCCAAACCGGATCGCTCTGTGATGCGATCATAACCCCCGCCCCGGGTGAGCTGACATTTCCAATCATGTCCCGCCTGTGCGGCCCCGGTCTTGTGGTGTCCGAAGACGAAGCCCTGCACGCGGTGGCGCTGGCGTTCAAACGGCTCAAAATCGTGCTGGAACCGGGCGGCGCGGTTTCGCTGGCGGCGGCGTTGTTCCACCCAGACAAGATCGAAGGCGACGCAGTCATCGCCGTTTGCACCGGTGGCAATGTGGATTCCGACGTCTTTGCTTTGGCATTGGACAAGCATTCCTGACAACGCATCCGCGCAAATCATATTTTGAGGCCTCGCCCATGACCCGTTTTACAATCGCGTCTTTCAACGTCAAAAATCTGATTGGTCCGGACAAGGAGTATTATCAGTTTCAGACCTACACCCCCGAAGAACACGCATGGAAATCCGACTGGACCGCCAATCAGGTTTTCACCATGGACGCCGACATTGTAGGTTTTCAGGAAATTTTTGAAGAAGACGCCCTGCGCGACGTGATTTCTGAGGCTGACGAGATTGGCATCGCCTCAAACGAGGCCGTGATCCCCTCAAAATCCAAAAGCTATCACCGCAAAGCGATTTTTCGCAAACTGGGTTATCAACCCTACGGCGACGCCGCGCTGGCCTTTGCGCCCAACAGCAACGACACCCGCCAACCCGGACGTCGCCGCCCGGGCGTTGCAATCCTGTCGCGCTTTGGCTTTAAGGGCACGCCCGAAATCATTCAGGACCTGCCCGAACCGCTGGTCATCCCATTTCGCGAACTCACCGGCAGCGACGGCGGCGCATACAGCATCAGCCGCCTGTCGCGCCCCATGCTCAAGGCACGCGTGCCGGTTGGCGATACCGTGATCACTGTTTTCAACTGTCATCTGAAATCCAAACTGGGCGAGTTTCTGACGCCCGCCGGGGCTGATTTTGCCCCCGAAAGCGACCTGACCCAATATGACCCGGTCGCGCGCGCCATGGGATCGTTGCGCGCTGCCTTGCGCCGCATGGCCGAAGCCTGGGTTCTGCGCCGCGCCATCGTGGCCGAGCTTGAAGCCGGGTATCCGGTGATGGTTCTGGGTGACTTCAACGACGGAGAACACGCGGTCAGCTCGGAAATCATCTCGGGCGAAGTGCCGTTCCGCAACTATGCATGGATGCTGCGCCACAACGCCAAAGACCGCAACGACCGCTACACTAAATCCGAAAATGCGCAAATTTCAGCCGCTGTAAACGCCATGCGCCTGACATCTGCGGAAAACCTCTTCGTCCGCAAATCGCTTCGTGATATGGTATACACAAGCGCATTCGGGGGCGTTTACGAAAGTATTGATCAAATTTATTTGTCTCGACATTTTCACCCCGACAACGACAAGCGCATTGGCGAAATGGAATATTTCAGCGTCTTCAATGACCACATTACCGATGGCAGCCACGCCGAAGCGCCCTATAACAAACTGGCCAGCGACCACGGTCAGATCATGGCCCATATCAGGCTGGGAGAGTGAGCATGCATGCCGCCGACCTAAACGGCCTTAGACTGCACTACCGCGAAGATGGCGATCCTGCGGGCGCGCCGGTTGTGTTTATCAATTCACTTGGCACCGATCTGCGGCTGTGGGATCCGATCCTTGCGCACCTGCCCGACGGGCTGCGCCTGATCCGCTATGACAAACGCGGTCATGGGCTCTCGGACGTGCCATCCGGGCCATACAGCATGGGCGCGCTGATCCACGACGCCGAACAGCTGCTTGATCTGTTGAATGTACGCGATGCCATGATTGTGGGTCTGTCCATCGGCGGCATCATCGCCCAAGGGCTGGCCGTCAAACGGATGGACCTGACACGCGCGCTGGTGCTGTCCAACACGGCCGCCAAGGTTGGCACTGCCAAAATATGGGATGAACGGATTGAGGCTGCGCGAAACGCCGACATTGCCGCGCTCAGCGAGGCAACCATGCAGCGCTGGTTCAGCAAAGACTTTCAGGCCAACCCGGATATCGCCCTGTGGCGCAACATGTTCGAACGCACTCCCACCACAGGATGGATCGGATGCGCTGAAGCTATCAAAGGCACCGACTTTTACACCCCGACATCCGGGCTGCGCCTGCCCACCTTGGGCATCGCCGGGTCCGAAGACGGCGCAACGCCGCCCGATCTGGTGCGTGAAACCATTGATCTGATCCCCGGATCGCGCTTTGAGCTGATCCGGCGCGCGGGCCATTTGCCATGTGTAGAGCGCCCCGAAACCTATGCAGCGCTGCTAACCGGTTTCCTCAGGGAGACAGGCCATGTCTGACATCCTGCTGGTGCATGGGTCTTGTCACGGTGCGTGGTGCTGGCGCGATCTGGAACCCGCCCTTCAGGCATTTGGACATGACACAACCAGCATCGACATGCCCAGCCATGGGGCTGACCCCACGCCATTGGACGAGGTAACATTGGACAGCTGTGCCCGGACGGTTGTTGATGCTTTGCACGACGGTATTTTTGTTCTGGCCCACAGTTGGGGCGGATTTCCTGCCGCGCGCGCCGCTGATCTGGCCCCTGATCGTATCGCACGCCTGATCTTTCTGTGCGCCTATGCGCCATGGGATGGCTATTCGCTGGCCGACATGCGTCGCGCCGCCCCCCGTCAGCTTTTGACCCATGCGATTGTGCGATCAGACGATGGCAAAAGCTTTGCCATCGATCCAGCCCATACACGCGACGTGTTTTACCATGATTGCCCACAAGGTACGCTTGTCACCGCATTGGCCCGCCTAAGCCCTCAAGCCATCCTGCCACAGGAAACACCCATCACACTGGGTCAGGGCTATTCAGACGTGCCGAAATCCTACATTTGCTGCACCGAAGACCGCACCATCCCGCCGGAATTTCAAACCACCATGTCTCAGGGTTTTCCACCGCAGGACGTCTATGAAATGCACACAGGGCATTCCCCGTTTTTCGCCGACCCCAAAGGGCTGGCAAGGCTGGTCGATCAGATTGTCACCGCCTGACAGGACCACCTAAAAACAACCGCCATACGACCGGGGGGCATGCCACCTCCCCCGAAATCACATTCCCCCACCCGTTGCGACGCTCGAAAACCGGGCCAGTGCCGCCTTCATCTGTAGAACCGCAGCGTTGTTTGCCGACAAACCATGAGACGCAGCAATTGCGGTCGGCTCGTCATATGTGGCCCAGGTCTGCCCGTTCTCGTCCTCGAAAAACAAAATGCGCAACGGCAGGTACAGCGCCATGGTCTGCCCCTCCTGCAGCGCCGCCGACCCGATTTTGGGACTGCCGAAAATCACCACAGTCGTGGGCCGCAACTCTTCCCCGACCGAGGCCGCGCCCCTCTGGAAATCCACCGTGGTAAACACCCGCGCACCAGCGGCCTCAACCGCTGTATTCAGTCGTTCGACCGAGCGCGCCACGTTTGCGTCACTCGCGACATTGACCCGATCTGCCATGGCCGCACTCACCGCCCCTCCAAACATCAATACGGTTGCGGTTGCTGTAATCTTTCCCATTTTGCCCTCCTTCTTCACATTGGACACTCGATTCATCGGCCAATCTGGCCAATAGTGCTTGGGCAGAGTCAGAGCATTGTTAGAGGATTTCGGGAGGAATGGCGCAATGAGCGAAAAATCACCCGCCCTCTGGCGCTTTCAGGGTTTTGAACTGAACACCGCCACGGCCGAGCTCACACGAAACGGCGCGCCAGTGGCCATTGAACCTCAAAGCCTGCGCCTTCTGGATCATCTGATCCGGCATCGTGACCGCATCGTCACGCGCGATAATCTTGTGGCGGAAATCTGGCAGGGCCGCGCCGTCAGCGACTGGGCAATATCCGGCGCGATCAAGGCGCTGCGCCGCGCGCTTGATGATCAGCAGCGCGACAAACGCATCATCAAAACCGCGCATTCGCAGGGGTATCGCTTTGTTGCCCATGTCGCGACATCCCCGCTGCCCGCTTCTACGACGCCACGCCCCACACTCTTGGTTCGCCCAGTGCGCGCCGGACCGGGCGACGACGACATTGCCTATCTTGCCGAAGGCCTGACCGAAGACCTGATCACCGCGCTCACCCGGTCGGGGTCACGGCGGGTCCTGTCCTTGTACACCGCCCGCGCCTATGGCGATCTGGCCCCCCCTGCAAACGCCGGGGTCACGACCATCATAGACGCCAGCATGCGCCAGATCGGTGAAACCCTGCGCATCAATATTGCCATTCTTGATGGCACCGGCACCGAACAAACCTGGGCCGAGGGTTTTGATTTGACGCGCAAAACGCTTTTGGCGGGCCATGATCTGATCGCCAAACGCCTGCATGACGTGTTGACCCCCGGGCACCCGGCCAGCCCCGCGCTCCGGCACGTCACCGCGCATTCTGATGCCTATGACCACTATCTCAAAGGCCGCTATGCTTATTACCGCTACGGCCCTGACGCCTTTGTCGAAGCGCTCGATCATTTTGAGAAAACCGTTCAGCTTGACCCTGAATGCGCCGATGCCTACGCGCAAATGGCCTATTGCCGGACCTCACTGCATGTCTTTGGCCTGCCCGGTTCTGACCCCACGCTTGACGCCGCCGAAGCCCTTGCCCGCAAAGCCATCGTGCTGGATGACACATCCGCGCTTGGTTATACACGCCTTGGCTGGGTGCTAGGCTATCGCGGTCAGCCAGACGTCACCGTTGCTGCTTTTGACGCCGCCCGCACCCGCGCGCCCGACAGCGCCGAGGTTTTGCTGGCCTATGGCGAAACCCTCAACCGGCTGGCACGCCCGCAACAGGCCGAACCCATGCTTGATGCGGTTTTCTCAAAAGACAGCTATTTCCCGCCAAGCTGGGAATTTCCCCAAGGCCACACGCAGGTGCTCTTGCACCATCACGACCGCGCCATTGCGCATTTCACGTCAGTTCTGGCGCGTGTTAAACGCTTTCTGCCCGCGCATGTGCAACTGGCTCGCGCGCAGTGGGAAACCGGCGACAGATCTGCCGCACAGGCCAGCGTAGACGCTATCAAAACGATCTCACCCAAATACAGCCTTGCCCACGCGGCGCGCATGTTCCCTTATCCGGTTGAGACAGAACGCAAACGCCTGATTGATGCGCTCGCCGCAGCGGGGCTGGGCTGACCGATCACTCGTCTTCGGGCAGCCCCGGCAATTTCGGGTCGCGAAACCGGTGCAGCCGCCGCGCGGCATCGGTGGCAAATTTCTGGATCAGCTTTTTGCGCCGCGCCGCTGCCAGCTTGGTTTCTGGCCCCATGCGGATGATCTCTGCGTCATACGCATCCGCCATAATCAGACCGGTGCCCTCAGGCAGCAAATCAGTGGGAAATTCGATGTCGACAGCCCAGAAATAGCGGTCGCACCACTCCAGATACCCCTGCCATTTTTTGTCTGTCTGGAAATCCGCGCGGCTAGATTTGCACTCTATCACCCACAATTCACCCTTGGGCCCCAATGTCATCACATCAACACGCAGCCCCCGAATCGGCACAAACTCTTCAATTGAAACAAAACCGTGACTGCGCAAATGACGGCTGACACCGCGCGCCAAAAGCTGTCCGGGTTGCAATTCGTGATCCATAACCAGAAACGTGAACAATTCGTGAACAAAAATCAAGCCCCAACGCAGTCACTTGCCCAACTGCGCGCAGTTTCAGAGGTCAGAAGGGCCACAATCCACGACAACGCGCGGTGATTCTCCACTGCCCCCTTGCTCAAGCCGTCTCGCCCCCATAGATAGAAAGACGGCGGGTTCTGCCCTTCTCGTGATACGGTTGCATTCCGGTGGCCTTAAGCAATTCCGAGGGAGCTGGCTCTGTTCTGGTCCTGGCCTGATTACCTGGCGCCCACCTGTATATACAGGTCCTCGGGAATGAGATAACCCCACGGCTGCGTTTGCGGGCCCGCCACTTTTTCCCGTTCATTTTTATCCGTGCGCGAAAATATATGTACGAAACTCACTCCGCGCGGACATCTTTTTATTGACGAACTGCTGCGAACACGTCATATGCACACGCGCTACGTTATTTCTATCGATACCATCTCTCCTTTGACCGGCGACTTGCACTCGATCTTGCACTGGCGACGCCTGTCTACGGCAAATCGTAGGCAGTATTTAACTAAATTTAGGAGACACGGCATGGCTACTGGCACCGTAAAATGGTTCAACTCGACTAAAGGTTTTGGCTTTATTGCACCGGAAACTGGCGGCAAAGACATCTTTGTTCACATTTCTGCTGTTGAGCGTTCCGGCCTGACTGGCCTGGCAGACGACCAGAAGGTTACTTTCGACGTTGAAGCAGGCCGCGACGGCCGCGAAAGCGCGACAAACCTCGCTCTGGCATAAACCAGAACCAAGTTTGAAGAATTTGAAAGGGTGCGCTCAGGCGCACCCTTTTTTTGTGCGATAACTGCACGAACTCAGGCTCAATCACGATCCTTCCCCCTCTCCGATCGATACGCCGCGACCAATCTGTCAATATTATCGCTTGACATGATACCGTTTGGTATTGTTAATAAGTGAAACCAAATGGTATCTCTTTATTGCAAAGTGAGCTTTTCATGTCTGACGCGACCACCCTTTCAGATTACTGCGCGACCATCAGCGTCGCGAAACCAGTTCCCGAGGTCCGCGAGGCCATAATGAACGACATGCATATCTGGTGGAGTTCCAAAGTTGACCGCGATGCCGATGGGGCCACAATCCACTTTGGCCCATCCCATGTACGGTTTGTCTTTGAGGGGCCCGATGGGCTGGACTGGCTTTGCGTTGATGCAAACATGATCATCGAAGACGTCGCCGATACGGCTGAATGGCAAGGCACGCGCCTTCGCTGGCACCTTGAGGCCAAGGGCGAAACAACAAATGTCACGCTGACCCATGTTGGATTGAATGCCGATCTGGAATGTCTGGATGTCTGTACCCGCGGTTGGCAGCATTTCTTTGAACACAGCTTGCGCAACCACCTCTCCGACGCGCCCGCTGCCCCCGAAACCCGCTAACCGAAAACCGAAAACCGAAAACCGAAAACAGGTTCCACATGCCCCCCGATCTTCAACCCACATTCCGCGCCCTGGCCGACCCCACCCGCCGCGACATCCTGCGCATGTTAGGCGACCGCGACATGACCATTGCCGAGGTTTCGGACCATTTCGACATGACCCGCGCCGCCGTCAAAAAGCATCTTGTTGTGCTGGGCGATGGCGGCCTGATCACAGTGCGCGCCGAAGGGCGTGAAAAAATCAACTCGCTGAACGCGCACGCCCTGCGCCCGGTCGCCGATTGGCTGGGCTGGTTCGAAAGCTTCTGGGACACCCGCCTGGACGCCCTGAAATCTGCAATTGAAAAGGAAACCTCAAATGACACTGGACACAACAACAATGACTGACACAACCATTCGCAAATCCGTATTCCTGTCCGCGCCCAAGCCGCGCGTGTGGGAATTTCTGACCAAGGCTGACCTACTAAAAGAGTGGTTTCACCCTGCAAATGAGGACCTTGCCGAAGGTCAGGACTATCTGCTGAGCAGCCAGAATGACGGAGAGCGCATGTGCTGGGGCAAAGTCGAAAAGGCCGATCCGCACGACTATATGAAATGGTCCTTTACAGTTGGTCCATTGAGCGGGGCAATGACCACCGTGGAATGGCGTCTGGAAGATGCCCCGGGTGGCACCCGCCTCACGCTGGAACATAGCGGCCTGCCAGACAATGCCGATGGCTATGGGCTGGTCATGGCGCTCGACAAGGGCTGGCACAACTTCCTGTCCAATCTGCACGGCATGGAATAATCAAGACGCACGGCGGGCTCCCGCCCGTCGCCCGCGGCATTAAAATGCCACGCCTCCCGTTGGGCGTGGCTCGCCTTCGGCGAGCCTGGCGGCACGCAGTGCCGCCCCCGCCCCCCGCAGGGGCGCAAGGCCTGCAAGGCCTTGCTTACACCCATTTATCAACGCTCCAAATTGACGTACGCTCCGGGTGACACCATCGCTCCGGAGCCAGCATGTTTTCTCGCGACCATCTCGACTATGACCCGATCTCACTCCCGGACCGGATCGCCCTGCCCGACCCACAGATGCAGCATGCGGCAAATGCGTTTTTTGATGTCATGCGCACGCGCCACACAGTGCGCGACTTTGATCCGACGCCTGTCCCACGAGATGTCATCGAAACCTGCATCGCAACAGCCGGCCGCGCGCCCTCGGGCGCCAATCATCAACCCTGGAGTTTTGCCGCCATTTCAGCCCCAGCACTCAAGGCGAAGATTCGCGCCGAAGCCGAGATCGAAGAGCGCCGGTTTTACGCCGGGGGCGCAGGCGACGAATGGATCAAAGCACTGGAACCGATCGGCACAAATGACGACAAACCCCACCTCACCGATGCGCCGTGGCTGATCGTGGTATTTGCGCAGCGCTACGGCACATTCAATGACGGGACCCGCTACAAAAACTACTACGTTCCGGAAAGCGTAGGTATTGCCTGCGGCTTTCTGATCGCGGCGCTGCACCATGCAGGTCTCAGCGTGCTGACCCACACGCCCAACCCGATGAAGTTCTTGAACGGCGCGCTGGACCGTCCGGTCTCAGAAAAACCTGTCATGATCCTTGCCACGGGACGCGCGGCGCCACACGCCACGGTACCCTCGGTCGCCAAACTCAAAAAGCCGCTTTCGGAAATTCTGACCGTTTGGGAGTGATCAACGACGGTTGGCCACAACCTTTACCGGAACCGGTGTTCCCTGCACCACCGGCACGTGACCGCGCCGACCGCCGCCCGGCGTGTCTTCAGACGCCATCCGCATAATGGTGATCCCAAACTGTACCCCGGCAAAAACAATGCCATTGAACACCCACAGCATAATCACAGCCATAATCCCGGCCGAACTGGACGATACAAGATGCCAAAGGTTTGCGACATTGGCATAAAGCAACAGCCCAACGAACAGCGCCGACAACCCAAATCCAGTGAAAACCTGCGTGATATAAAGACGGATAAGTCTCGGCATGGGAACAACTCCTTGGATTACGCCCATGATATTCCAAGCGCCGCATATAACAAGCCGCATAGGCGCGAAGATGCCGATCTGCGCCGAAAAAGTCTTAGAATGCCTCGGGTTTGGCCTCGCGTGCCATATGATCCAGCACCGCATTGACAAATTTGCTCTCTTTGCCGTCCGGAAAGAATGCCTCGGCAATTGTCACGTATTCGCTGATCGCGACCTTTGCAGGCACATCCGACTTCAGCATTTCGGCGCCAGCCGCACGAAACAACGCTCGCAAGGTTGGGTCAATCCGGTTGATCGGCCACTTGGCCACCAACGCACGATCCGTCATCTGGTCAATCGGCGCCTGATAATTCACCGCGTCTTCGACCGTCTTGTTGAACAACGCCGTGTCGCCTTCGATCATATCCGCGCTTTCATCCACTTCGGCGCCAAACCGGAAATCGAGAAACTCAACCCGCACCTGATCCACGGTCTGTTTGGAAACTTCCATCTGGAACAGCGCCTGCACAGCGTAAAGCCGTGCGGCGGATTTCATTTTGCGTTTCTGGTTGCCGGAAAGTGTCATGCGGTCGGGTTGTCCTTCAATTCACCAGCGAACTGGATCTCATCGGCGTCGGGCAGGAATCCCACGCCTTTGCGCTGGCCGCCCCACTTACGGCCCAGCGCCACCAGATGCAAGGCCGCAGCCGCCGCGCCACCACCTTTGTTTTGATCCTCCACATCGGCACGCACTTCGGCCTGTTTGCGGTTTTCCACGGTCAGAATGCCGTTGCCAATGCACAGCCCCTGCAGACCCAGCAACTGAATGGCCCGACTGCTGTCATTGCACACTGTTTCATAATGCGTGGTCTCACCGCGAATGACACAGCCCAACGCAACATAGCCGTCAAAATTGCTCATACGTTCAGCAATGCCAATGGCCGTCGGCACTTCCAGCGCGCCCGGCACATCCACAAGCTCCCAGGTACCGCCAGCGGCCTCAATCTCGGCGGTGGCCCCCTGCAACAGGTTGTCACCAATATCCTTGTAATATGGCGCCCGCACGATCAGGATCTTGACCGGCTTGTCAAATTCGGGGCGTGGCAGAATGTAATGTTGCTCAGCGGTTGCCATGGTTCAGTCCTCCGTCAGGATCGGGCGTGTGCCCACAATGCTAAGCCCATAGGCATCCAGCCCAAGATACCGGGTCTCGGGCGAGTCGGTCAGCAGCACCAGTTCACGACAGCCAAGGTCCGACAGAATCTGTGCGCCCAACCCGGTGCGTTTCACAATGCGCGGCCCCTCTTCGTCATCGGCATAAAGGCTATGACGCGGCTCGCGGAACAAACACACAGCACCGCGCCCTTCTTCGGCGATCCGCTGCATGGCGCGTGGCAATTCCTGCGCTGGTTTCGGACCTAGCCCCAACACGTCGCTGGCCTCATGCAGCGCATGGGTGCGCACCAAAACAGGCTCCGGCGTCGAAATATCACCCTTGATCATCACCACATGCTCAACACCGTGGATTTGATCGGTAAAAATCCGCATATCCCAATCGCCACCATACTCGGACTGCACCGTCTCGCGGGATGTCTCCACGACTTCGTTATCATTGCGGGAACGATAGGCGATCAGGTCACTGATGGTGCCGATCTTAAGCCCATGTACCTTAGCCATCTGGATCAGTTCCGGCAGGCGCGACATGGTGCCATCTTCGTTCATGATCTCACAGATCACCGCGCTTGGGTTCAGCCCTGCCAACCGCGAAATGTCTACGGATGCCTCGGTGTGCCCGGCGCGCACCAACACGCCACCACGCTTGGCCCGCAGCGGGAACACATGCCCCGGCGTGGCCAGATGCGCCATCGTGTTCTGTTCGTTGATCGCTGTGGAAATCGTCAAGGCCCGGTCGCCCGCGGAAATCCCGGTGCTGACCCCTTCGCGGGCCTCAATCGACACTGTAAAGGCGGTTTCGTGGCGCGACGAATTATTGACCGCCATCATCGGCAATCCCAACCGGTCGATCCGCTCGGCTGTCATTGGCAAACAGATCAGCCCGCGCCCATGCGTGGCCATGAAATTCACCGCCGCCGCATCCGCAAATTCTGCGGGAATGATCAGATCGCCTTCGTTTTCGCGATCCTCGTGATCCACAAGAATATACATGCGCCCGTGACGCGCATCTTCGATGATTTCTTCAATCGGGCTGATCGCATCGCGCAAGGATTGCTCAACGGGACCCGGTTTTTCAAAAGACATGGACACATCTCCGGCCAGTGTTATGGCTCAGATAGACCATGCCCCCCCCGAATGCCAGTACCGCCTGCGCTACAAACTGCGCGATAAACGAACACACACTGTGGAAATACGCATTCCCGCGCCTTCAGGTCCCATTCTGCCTCCGGGAGTCAAAGTCTGCTGTGCGGACAAACCGGCCATCGTTTCTGAACAATCGAATGTCCGGTTATGCTGAGGGTTATCAATTACGTGCCTCTCGCACTCCCGCCCAAATTAGGCTCGCACCCATTGCTCCAAACGCCGCAGCAAAAACACCTTCAAACAATCGTGCGAAACGGGTGTAGCCACGCATCGCCACACCGGTCGAGAACAGCCAAGCGTAAACTCCGTAAATAACTAGCCCTGACAATGCACCCATTGGACCAAATGCGAGGACGTGACACGCGCTTAGGCCTTGACCAAACAGGAAAGATGCGACCGCAGCCCACATCAAGGCCGCTTTGGGATTAGTGAGCAGAACCAGAACGCCACGACGCCACGCAAGGCCGTCGGTCAGCGGTCGGGCATCCGGTGCAAATGTTGTGTTGGCTCCACCTTTCCAAGTCGCGCGTGCTGCCTTGATGCCGAGAAACAGGAGGTAGCTACCACCCAAAAACCTCAGGAGCAAAAACGACAGCGGAAACGCTTCAATCAGTACACCAAGCCCCAAAGCTGTGGCCATTGACCAAACAAGCATTCCCGAAGCAATACCAGTCACCACGAATAGCGCGGGTCGTCGTCCCTGTGCCAGTCCAACCGATGCAACAGCGGCGAGGTTTGGACCGGGAGAAATTTGTGCCGCGAGAACGCCGAGCCAAGTCAAAGCATAAATTGAAAACATGTTGAGCAAGCTCCTTGAAACTGTTTGTTAACATCGTTGTCGAAGTTCAGTGTCTTGGCAAGACCGCCTTCTTTGAAGCAGACATTCATCCACCGCGCAGCATCAGTTATTTTGGGCTCTGACCCGACCTTGGCTTCACGGCTACTGTAGTGCAGCATCATGCAAAGAAGGGAGCCTTAGATGAAGGTCGCATATGCGGGACAAAGTTGCCGTAGCGGAGTTCAGATTGAACGGCAGCTTTGTTGAAGTCTTTCAAAAGTACTCAGTGCTCTGTGTTCGAGAGAGCTTAAGTGGCGCCTGCTTTCGGATCAAAGTTGGCAAAGAATTCATCGCGTTGGTTGGAACGCGGAAAGGGCGATGCTGGGATTGGGACATCGAGAAAATCACAGATAAGCTCCCAACCCGAACCAAGTTTGTATTCTAAAAGGCGATCTGGCGACACATGAGCTCGGACATCCTTTGCCCGCTGCTCATAAGCTGCAATGGCGGCATCGCGATCTTCGTAATGCGACCCAAAGCACTGTTCGCCGATCATCTTGCGGCACAGTTCGGATTGGGAAAAAGCCGGATTGGACGGATCGCTCAGGACGATCCGCAAAAACTTCATGATCGTTGCAGAATAGCTTTCCCACCAGCTTTCGGCCGATCGCAATGGCAGTATGACTTTGGAACCTGGGAACGCATCATACAGTTCTTGCCAGAAATGCGTGCTGGGCCAGTCAACCACCGACCCATAATCGCCAAGAAACACTTCCCAATCGGGAAGAGATCCATCGACGGCTTCGTGCCATACCGGCAGATGTGGTGAATTCTTGAACACCTCTTCCATGTGGTAGCATGGTCCAAACCCAAGCTGTTCCAAAGCCAGTTTAAGGCTCATTGTGCCTGTGCGCCCAAAACCCGCGCCAATCACTGAAATCGTCATCTCAATCTCCTTCCACTTGACCTTCAAAGAATAGCAACTGATATCGCTTGTGCTTAAAGGAAAACTGAAGAATGCTAATGAGCATCTAGAGATTTCTTAAGGTCCGACCCTTTGACGTCGATTCGATTTTCAAATGTCGAGATAGACCGCCATGCAATGCGCTTGACCCGCGATGGGTTGGACATTTCGGTGGAGCCTCAAGTGTTCGAGTTACTGGTCATGCTGGCGGAGAACCCAGACCGATTGGTGACTAAGGACGAAATCGTTGAAAAGGTTTGGCAAGGGCGATCGGTGTCGGACGGCGCCATAACGAGCCGGATAAATGCCGTACGGAAGGCTGTAGGAGACGACGGAAGGACGCAACGTGTTATCCGGACGATCCCGATGCGCGGCTTTCGCTTTGTCGCAGAGCTTGAACGGGAGCAAGCCGCGCAGGTTCCAAGCCAGAACAATTGCACAATTGCTGTCATGCCGTTTCGAAACCTTTCAAGTGATCCTGAACAGAAATTCTTTGCTGAGGGGATGCTCGAAGACCTAGTAATGAAGCTTAGTCGTGTGCGCTGGATGCAAGTGATTGCCAGCGCAACAACGGCTACTTACTCGGCAGACCTGTCTGATCCTGGCTCCATCGCAAAGGCACTAGATGTCCGATATCTGGTCACAGGTTCGATCCGAAAGTCAGAAAATATGGTTCGTGTTGGCGCTCAATTGATGGATGCGCAGAATGGCTGGTCGATTTGGGCTGAAAATTTTGACCGCGAGCTTGATGACATTTTCAATGTTCAGGACGAAATCACCGCTACTGTGGTCGCGATGGTCGAGAATGAAGTCGGAAACGTCGAACAGGCGGATGCCGAACGCGCAAATCCGACCAAATTGGAGGCATGGACGCTGTATCACAAGGGTATGTCCCGGCTTCGAAATGACGCTGCATTGATGCGCAATGTCGGATTTACCGACCTGTTTGATCAAGCCATCGCGCTTGATCCGCAATTCGCGCTTGCACGTTCAGCCCGCGCATTTTCTGAGTACTGGGCATTTATTGAAGGCCAACGCGAAGCCGATTTCGACTTGGCTTTCGAGAATGCTGAACGAGCGATCACGATTGATCCGCGCGAACCCTTCGCTCATCACGCCCTTGGAGCTTTACATTTCGCGTGCCGGAATCACGAAAGCTCGATTGCGGCATTTGATCGGGCCTTGGAACTCAATCCCAGTTTCGCTTGGTCTATGCACCTCCAAGCGACAAATTTCGCCTATCTGTGTGACACTGAGCGGGCAAATATTCTGATTGATGAAGCAATTCGTCTTAGCCCCCGGGACACTCTTATTGGTCTGTTTTTGGCGATGAAGTCGATGATTAGGTTGGTTGAAGGCAAATTCGACGAGACTGTGAAGTGGGGTCGCAAAGCGATGGCCTATCCCCAACCGCGTTGGGTGCACCTCTATGTGCTCTCCGCGTCGGCTCACCTTGGGCAATGGGACGAAGTTGAAGACGTTCTCACCATTATTTCACGATTACGGCCTGAATTCACCTTGAACTACGTCGACAAGACCTTTCCGCTTTTTACCGGCCAAGCAAAAGAGCGAATGCTCGAAGGTCTTCGAAAGGCTGGACTCCCTTCAAGCTGAGTAGCTTACGATTCTTTGGGGAAAACGACTGTTGAGCACACGATCAGCCGACGACAAGCAGAAATGAGCAACCCTGAACAGGGGAATGTCGGCTTTATAACTGTTATCTGACATCCACAAATATCGCAGAAATCTACATTATGGGCTCCAAGCCGCCATTCGATAGATTTGCAAAAAAATCATGCACACGATACCCAGCAACAAAAAGACACTCATAAAAGCGCGCCAAATATCCACACGGCGCGCGACCCAAGGGTCCAGCTGGCAGGACGTTTGCTAGTCTTCTTTGTCCACTGGGTCGAACGCAATAAAGAACTGATGTGCGCAGAACGCCGTCACTGCGCAGAACCCGATGGCCCACTCTGTGTTTCCATTCACGAACTCTATAATCGCCCACAATGCACACGCGGCCACAACGACAACCCGCCGCCATACCGGAATGAAAATAGTGGATTGAACGTAAAAGATATCGCTCAGCTTGGGCTTCTTATCCGACATAGCGTCACCTACTGACTTGTTTATCCCCTAGCGTCGGGCGAACCAAAGCTATCCATTCATACGGCTGGATAGCACGACACGCCACAGCCCGATAGCCATGGCGCGCAGCTTTGAATGGTGTCTGTGATTTTTGCAGGCTCCGTCCTGACACGTTCACGCGCTACCGGCCAGATTTTCCGCTTTGAACAATTGCACACCCATCTTACCGTCGCGTCATCATCACCGGAGAATACAGATGCGCATCACCCGTATGATCACCGCCGTCGAAGCCCATGCCGAAGGCGAACCCGGCCGCGTCATCACCGGCGGTTTGCCGCATCTTCCTGGCGCCTCGGTGTTTGAAAAAATGCAGCATATGCAAACCCATCACGATGACATCCGCCATCTGATGCTGCGAGAACCCCGTGGCAATCCTGCGCTGTGCTGCAACGCGCTTGTGCCGCCGTGCCACCCGGATGCCGACATGGGGTTCATCATTATGGAACAGACCGAATACCCGCCCATGTCCGGGTCCAACGCGATCTGCGTTACAACTGTTCTGCTGGAAACCGGCATCCTGCCCATGGTCGAACCCGTCACCCACCTCACCCTAGAGGCCCCGGCAGGTCTGATCGAGGTGCAGGCAACTTGCAAGGATGGCAAGGTCACGTCGGTCTGTTTCCAAAATGTGCCTGCCTTTGCCCTGCAACTGGACGCCACGCTTGACGTGCCCGGCATTGGATCGGTCACGGTTGATATTGCATGGGGCGGTATGTTCTTTGTGCTGGCACAGGCGGAAACGCTGGGCGTGTCGCTGCATCCTGATAACGGCTCCGAGATCGTGCGCGTGTCCGAGGCGATCCGCCATGCCGCCGCAGACCAATTGCCGGTGTCGCATCCGGACAACCCCGCGCTCAGCGGGCCCACGATTACCAACCTCTGGGCACAACCAACCGATCCGGCCACCCATGGGCGCGGCGCTATCACACTGTCGACCGGTGCTTTTGATCCGTCCCGCCCCCAGGACGCCAGCGGTATTCTGGACCGCAGCCCCTGTGGCACCGGCACCTGCGCCAAAATGGCGGTGCTGCACGCGCGCGGCCTGCTGAAACCCGGTCAGGACTATGTCAACGCGGGCCCGATGGGCACAACTTTCACCGGGCGTATCCTCAGCGAAACCACGGTTGGCCCATACAAGGCAATTGTCCCGTCCCTTGCCGGTCAGGGCTGGATCTATGGCACGTCAAACTACACGCTTGATCCCACCGATCCATTCCCGCGCGGCTTTACCGTCGGGGACATGTGGTGATGTGCAAACTCAGAACACGATGTTCAGCATCACCATCGATACCACCAGAAACAGGATGGTCATCAAGCCCCCGGTTTTGACAAAATCCACCACCTTGTACCCCGCCGGCCCCATGATCAACGCATTCACCTGATGGGTCGGGATGATAAACGAATTTGACGTCGAGATGGCCACGGTCAGCGCAAATATCGCCGGGTCTCCGCCTGCCGCCACGGCGATAGACACCGCCAGCGGCACCAACAATACCGTCGCCCCCACATTCGACATCATCAGCGAAAAGGCCGTGGCCAGTATCGCCACTCCGGTCTGTAACGCCCATATTGGCCACCCGTCCAGCAATGCGATAATGCCCTGCGCGATCCACTGCGCGGTGCCGGTATCCTGCACCGCCTGCCCCAGCGGGATCAGGCTCGCCAACAGAAACACGGTGTTCCACCCCACCGCCTGATAGGCTTCGTCAATGGTTAGAACCCGGGTCAGCAGCATGCCAACCGCACCGGTCAGCAGACACAAAGACAGCCGTACATCGGTGAACAGGATCATCGCCAGCGACACCAGAAAAAACGCCAGCGCCCAGCCAACCTTTTTGGGCCGCAGCTCTTCTTGCGGGAAATCCGAAGTCACCACGACGAAATCGCGGTTTTGTTGCAACCGCATCAAGTTGTCCCAGCGGGTGTGCGCCACCAACATATCCCCGGCCTGAAACGGTACCAGACCAATCTGTGTCGACTCATGATCATCAGTCTGCACATGGCTCAGCACGTCTTCCTGCCGATGGATCGCCAACAGGCTCAGCCCATAGGTTTTGCGCAACAGCAAATCGCGCGGACTCTTGCCCAACAGCACACTATCCGGCGGGACAACCAGTTCGGCCACCCCGGCATTTGTCGCCGCAAACTCCTCGGCAAACACATCCAACGCAGGCATCACACGCAACCCGTATTTTTCGGCAAATGCCGCCACCACCGACCCTTTGCCGATGATAGCCAACCGGCAGGGCGCGGCGATCTCGGCCGTCAAAATCTGGATCATCGACGACTTGCCCCGGTAAAAAGTCGAAATGACATAAAGGTTATTCTCGTGATTGATATCGGCCAGAATCTCACCCACCAACGGGCTGTTCCCCGGCACATCCACTTCAAACACAATCGCGCGCAATCCATGCACCCGCTCCAGATAGGCTGACGTGCCCTGCCCTTCGCCCGTGGCCCCATCGCTCTCGGCGGATCCCGGCAGAACCCAGCGCCCCAGCAACAGGAAATAAGCGATGCCAGACACCACCAACGCCGCGCCGATTGGCGTCACGGAAAATAACCCAAACGGCGCAATCTGCTGATCCGGCGCCAACCCGGCATTCACCGTGTCCACCAAATCGTTCAACAGGATCAGCGGCGATGATCCGACCATTGTCATGGTTCCGCCCAAAATGGCGCAAAACCCCATCGGCATCAAAAGACGGCTCAGCGGAATGCCAGAGCGTGTCGAAATCCGGCTGACCACAGGCAGAAACAACGCAGCCGCACCGACGTTTTGCAGAAAGCTCGAAATCACGCCCACAGTCCCGGACACAATCGGCACAATCCGTGCCTCAGTGGTGCCGCCGCGTTTCAGGATTATGGCGGCGACTTTGT
The DNA here is from genome assembly GCF_039969785.1 of Shimia sp. Taxonomy (GTDB): domain Bacteria; phylum Pseudomonadota; class Alphaproteobacteria; order Rhodobacterales; family Rhodobacteraceae; genus Shimia. The sequence goes on from NZ_JBDVNC010000037.1 coordinate 171,129, forward strand.
TCATCAGCCCGGTTTTGTCCAACCCGGCCCCGACAATCATCACCGCAATAATTGAAATCACCGCATTCGACGCGAACCCGTTGAAAAGCTGATTTACGTCCGCAACATTTTCCAGCCCCGGAACATAGCTCAGGATACCAATAAGCACGAGGATCAGGATCGCAGCCAGATCAATCCGGATGATTTCAGAGACAAACAAAAATACGGTAAATGCCAAAACGGCAACCACGACGCCCATCTCGGCGGTAAACTGAACAATCTCCACGCGAAATCCTCCCAATCAGTGAGAGTACGTTAGCAAGATTTCGAAATGATTTTCAATATTTGCAAATATTTTCACCGTTTTGAGACATTATTACTCACATCAACACCTTCTTTCGCAATATTCGAAGCTTAAAACGCAGACCGGGACGTGCGTTGATCACACGTCCCGATCTATTCAACAAACGCTATTGGCTGTCTCGCCTGCGGAAAATCAGCCAAAGCACGGCTCCAAAAAGGGTGAATTGCAGGGTGCTGGCCATCGCTTCGGTGGCCATCCATGCGCCAATCGAAGGGGCCGCGTATTTCGCAGGTTCCGCCAGCACAATATACGACGCCAGAAACATCCCGAAACAGGCCGACACCAACAGCGCCTGCTTCAATGTGACTCCTTCGGGCCAAAGACGTGTCAGAACAAGACCCATAATCGACGCCTGAACAATCATCGCCGCAAACCCCATCGGCAAGACGGGATCAGGCCGGATAAAGCTGATCGTGTCATAGTGATCAACGGCAAGCACAAAATGCGATCCGCCCTGCACCCCGAAAGTCACCACCATGAACCCCAGAACTGTGATCAATATCCGCCCCATCACTCACATGCCCTCTGCCCGTTTCCACAACGCCAACGCCGCGCCACCGGGATCTTTGATGAACGTCGCCACTCCGGCTGGTCCCTGCAAATCCTGCGCCACAATCTCGGCCCCGTTTTGGGTGGCACGCGCCGTGGCTTCGCTCAGATCGTCGACCTCAATATAGGGCACCCATCCCTGCACCCCCGGCATCGCGTCACATGTCGCTGCAAACGGCGCGCCGGTGCCGTTGGTCAGAAATGTCATCGGGCCAATATCGTTATCCGACCAGCCGAAATTGGTTTTCAGGAAATCTGTGGTTTTACTGCGCGCGGGGCCAAGGTTGTCAAACCAGACAAAAGGTATGGTCATGTTCGTCTCCAACTTTCACTTGCTTTTTGCAAGTTAAATATGCGCGCTGCCACTTGTGAATTGCAAGTGAAAAGTTTCGCGCTATATCATGAGCCATGACAAAATCCGGAAAACCACCCTGGAACGGATGCCCCGTGCGCTATGCGGCAGGTATCTTTGGCGACAAGTGGAGCTTTGTTCTGCTGCGCGACGTGCTGTTGCACGGCAAACGCTATTACGGCGACTTTCTCGCCTCTGACGAAGGCATCGCCACCAATGTGTTGGCCAATCGACTGGTCAGGCTCGAAGAGACCGGCATGCTGACCCGCCACGTAGACCACCAAAAGAAAAGCAAGGTCTGCTACTTGCCCACCGCCAAAGCGCGCGCCTTGCTGCCCGCGTTTTTGGGAATGATGGTCTGGTCAACAGAATACGATGCCTGCACCGAGGCCCCCGTCAGCTTTGCCGAGGCTTTTCGCGCCGATCCAACAGGCACAATCGCATGGTATGAGGCCGAGATTGACCGCGTGAACGCACAGATCAATGCGCCAGCCCAGGCTGGTTAAACCTGAACAGCCTGTTCAGCTTGATGAACAATCGCGGATTTGGCGTGAGCCACATGAAACCGACGTAATACCGACGTGACGCCGACGCTGGTTTTGGGCCGCTCAAATGTGGTTAATCCGTCATCTCCGCCAACCGCGCCACATAACGCGCCAGCGTATCGATCTCCAGATTGATGCGATGCCCGACAGCAGCATCACCCCAGGTCGTCACTTCTTTGGTATGCGGGATAAAGTTGATGCCAAAATCGCACCCATCCACCTCGTTCACAGTCAGCGACGTGCCATTCAACGCAACCGATCCCTTGGGCGCAATGAACCGTGCCAGCCCGGCCGGTGCGCGCAATGTGACACGGGTTGAATCCCCTTCGTCCACCATCGCAATGACCTCGGCCACACCATCGACATGGCCCGACACAATATGCCCACCCAGTTCGTCACCGACCTTAAGCGCCCGCTCAAGATTCAGCCGCTTGCCCACGGCCCAGCCATCGTCGCCAATATTGGTTTTGGAAACGGTCTCAGCCGAAATCTCGACATCGAACCAATCTTCGCCCAGCTCGATCACTGTCAGACACACGCCGTCACAGGCAATTGAGGCACCGATATCGATACCGTTTGTGTCATATGATGTGCCGATACGCGCCCTTAAATCGCCGCGCTGTTCCAACGCGCGAACTTGCCCAATATCCGTGACTATGCCGGTAAACACGAGGCGTCTCCTATTTCAATGCGCCCCAAGACCTACCTGCGTCAGCGCACCCTGACAACCCGCCACGGTTCGTCAATATGCCACCTTAATTCTGACGCAAGTTAACGCTAGGGTGCTTGGAAACCGTCGCTTAAAAGACTGGCACAATGACGTATTCGAGTGGTGAAAATAGAGTATTCCTGTTCCTGCAAGGGCCGCATGGGCCCTTCTTTTCAGGGCTGTCCCGCATGTTGCGCCGCTCTGGCGCAGAAATCTGGCGGGTTGGCTTTAATGCAGGCGACCGGGCATTCTGGCGCGATACACGCAGCTATATCCCCTTTACCGGCACGCCCGAAGACTGGCCCGACACGTTCCGCGACATCCTTTCGGACAAGGGCATCACCGATATTGTGCTTTATGGCGACACCCGTCCCATTCACGCACAGGCCGTTGAAATCGCGCGCGCCGCTGGCATCGGCGTACATGTCTTTGAAGAAGGCTACCTGCGCCCCTACTGGGTCACATATGAACGGGGCGGCTCAAACGGACACTCCCGGTTGATGAAAATGACCATCCCCCAGATGGAAAGCGCCCTTGAAGGCTCTGATATGGAGGCACCTTTGCCGCCGGGCCATTGGGGCGACATGCGTCAGCACGTGTTTTATGGCGCGCTTTATCATTGGTTTGTGATGTTCTGGAATCGCAAATACCGCAATTTCCGTCCGCACCGCGCGTTGACGGTCACGCGTGAGTTCCAACTTTACGTACAACGTCTGTTGCTCATGCCGTTTCAGGCTATCGAGCGCCGTCTGGCCACGCTGCGCATTCGGTTTGGCGGATTCCCCTATCACCTCGCCTTACTTCAGCTGGAACATGACAGCAGCTTTCAGATGCATTCGCCCTTTGACAGTATGTTCGACTTTCTCAAACTGGTGATCGAAGAATTCGCCGCCGGTGCCCCTAGGCATCATCACCTTGTTTTCAAGGCACACCCGCTGGAAGATGGCCGTGTCCCGCTGCGCCGCGAAATATCGCGTCTGGCGCGCGAACTGGGCGTTCAGGACCGCGTGCATTATGTACGTGGCGGCAAGCTGGCACAGCTCTTGAACGACGCGCGCACCGCCGTGACCGTCAACTCAACCGCCGCTCAACAGGTTCTGTGGCGTGGCATTCCAATCAAGGTGTTTGGCGATGCGGTCTATAGCCAGCCCGAATTTGTCAGCACTCAACCCTTACGCGACTTTTTCGGTGGCGCCAGCCGCCCGGACAACAAAGCTTATAAAACCTATCGCCGCTATCTGCTGGAAACCAGCCAGGTGCCCGGCGGTTTCTACTCGGCCCGTGGGCGCCGACAGCTGATGCGCCAGGTGGTTGATATGATGCTTTCCCCCGATGATCCTTACGATGCGCTGAAGACAGGCACAGCGGCTCCAAGGCAACAGTTGCGTCTGGTGAACTAACAACCACAAGGTCTAGCTATGGATTTTTGGTTCGGATTCCGGTAACTTGCTAGAAAAACTTGAGGCAGAAAAAAATAGGTCGAGGAGACCGAGCAGTGAAACCCTTACAAACACGATGGGCGAAGTGCGTCGTTGTCGTGGCATTGGTTGCCACGGTGTCTTCGTGCAGCCTTATCCCACGAACCGGCCCAAACAAGCGCGAAATCTACTCTGGCTCCGTTCAGCGTGAAGGCGACGCTTTTATCGTCGCGGTGAATGATCGCGTCACGCGCGCCACCGCCGTGGTGCCCGCGCTTGGCTTTAGCAATGAATTTCAAAACGCCGGACAACTGGGATCAGATACAATCCGACCCGGCGACATTCTGGCCCTAACGATCTGGGAAAACGTCGATAAACCGCTTTTGGGTCCAGAAGGCCAAGTGGCCGCCGTGCTTGAAGAAGTTCAGGTAGACGGCGCCGGATTTATCTTTGTGCCCTACGCAGGTCGCATCCGCGCGGCAGGCAATTCCCCCGAAGGCATCCGGCGGATTATCTCTGCCAAGCTCGAAGAACAAACCCCTGATCCGCAGGTCGAGGTGCGTCGCGCTGCCGGGGACGGGTCAACCGTGTCGCTGATCGGTACCGTTGGCGCGCAAGGGGTGTATCCAATTGAACGCCCCACCCGCACGTTGTCGACCATGCTGGCCAATGCTGGCGGTGTAACCATCGTGCCCGAAATCGCTCAGATCACCGTATTGCGCGGCGAAAAGTCCGGCAAAATCTGGTTTCAGGATCTCTATGAAAACCCGCAGCTTGATATCGCATTGCGCGGCGGAGACAGAATTCTGGTCGAAGAAGACACCCGTGCCTTTACCGCACTTGGCGCAACCGGCACCCAAAGCCGGGTGAATTTCACGTCCAAGGACCTGTCTGCGATCGAAGCCATCGCGCAGGTTGGCGGCCTGCTGACAACCAGCAGTGACCCAACAGGCGTCTTTATCTTCCGCAATGAAGCCGAGCTTGTCTCCAATGACGTTTTGGGGCGTTCTGACCTCAAGGGCGCTCAGCGTCTGGTCTATGTTTTGGACCTGACACAGCCCAACGGCATGTTTGTCGCGCGCGACTTTGTCGTGCGGGATGGCGATACGCTTTATGTGACAGAAGCACCGATCACCACGTGGAACAAAACCATCTCAGCCATTACCGGCACACTCACCAGTGCCGACTCACTGCTTGAAGTGGGTGGACTCGGCACTGGCGGATAAATTTGACATGACCACGCAAGCCGCCGGGACCGAACCGTCTCGGCGGCTTTATGCATTCAACGGCGGTTTCTTTTTTCAGCGCCGCCTGCGCCGCATTCTAAGCCTGTCAGGCTATGACATACGTTTTGGCCGCCCGACATCCGACGATCTGATTGCCATCTGGGGTCAAAGCCCTACCGCACATCGCGGTCTGGCGATGGTGGAAAAAACTGGCGCGCCCCCGGTTTACGTAGAAGACGCGTTTCTGCGCTCTGTACATCCCGGTCGCGTCGCCAAAGAGCCGCCTCTGGGGCTGTTCATCGACCACAAATCCCCGCATTTTGACCCCACGGTCCCGTCTGACCTCGAGATGCTTCTGACCACGCATCCGCTGGACGACAGCGCGCTGCTCAACCGTGCCCGCGCCGCGATTGAGCGCCTTCGCGAGGCCCATCTGACCAAATATTCCGGGGTCGAGGATACCCTTGCGCCCCCGCCGCCGGGGTATGTGCTGGTGATCGACCAAACCCGCGGCGACGCGTCCGTGCGGGCCAGCAAAGCCGATCATGCGCAGTTCCGTGAAATGCTGGTCATGGCACAGGAAGAACACCCCGGATGCCCTGTGGTGATCAAAACCCACCCCGAAACCCGGCATGGTGAACGGTCCGGGTATTACGGCACCGACGACGTCAATCATCGCGTCTCTCTGTGTCCCGATCCGATCAGCCCATGGACCTTGTTCGAGGGTGCGGTTGGCGTCTATTCTGTGTCCTCACAAATGGGGTTCGAGGCCATTTTTGCGGGACATAAACCGCGCATTTTTGGCCAGCCGTTTTATGCGGGCTGGGGGCTGACGCTGGATGAATTTCCTGTGCCGCGCCGCGAACGCATCCTGACAAGGGCACAGCTTTTTGCGGCCGCGATGATCCTCTATCCCAAATGGTATGATCCGTGCCGCGATCAGCTTTGCACGCTCGAAGAGGCCATTAACCAGTTTGAAGCCCTCACCCGTGCATGGCGTGAAGACCGGCATGGATGGAACGCGCATGGCATGCGGCTTTGGAAACGCAAACCGCTGCAAAAGGTGTTTGGCAGTGTCAAACCTTTGGTGTTCGACAAACCCTCAGACACGCGCCCCGACATGGTCTGGGCCAGCAAACCCGGCCCCGAAAATGCCGTTCGTGTCGAAGATGGCTTTCTGCGTTCGCGCGGACTTGGTGCGGAACTGGTGCCACCCCTGTCGTTGGTTTGCGACGATCTGGGTATCTATTATGACCCCTCTCAGGAAAGCCGGCTGGAGCGCCTGATCACCCAACGCGCCACCCTGCGCCCGGATCAACGCCTGCGCGCGGAAACACTTGTTTCACGGCTACGTAAACTGCACCTCAGCAAATACAATCTGGGCGGACAACATTTCGATCTGCCTGAAGGCCGCCGCATTCTGGTGCCCGGTCAGGTCGAAGACGACGCGTCGATCCTGACAGGCACAGACACCGTCAAGACCAACCGGGACCTTTTACAAGCTGTGCGCGCCGCCAACCCGGACGCACGTATCCTCTATAAACCCCACCCTGACGTCGAAGCAGGCCTGCGACAAGGCATCGTTTCCGACGCCCTTGATCTGGCCGACATGGTTCTGGACCACGCCGATATGGCGGCCCTTTTGGAACAGGTGGACGAGGTCTGGACCATGACCTCTCTGACCGGGTTCGAAGCCCTGTTGCGCGGGTGCCGTGTGGTCACGTTTGGCGCGCCGTTTTATGCGGGCTGGGGGCTGACCGATGATCGCGGCACCACGCCTGACAGGCGCAGTGCACAGCCTGATCTTGCCGGATTGGTGCATGCCACCCTGATCGACTATCCGCGCTACTTTGATCCCGTCAGCGGTCTGCCTTGCCCGGTTGAACGGGCCATCGACCGGCTGGCCACCGGCGACATCCCGCACCCGGGAACCTTCAACCGGTTGCTGTCCAAACTTCAGGGCACTTTTGCCAGCTATCGTTCACTCTGGCGTTAATGCGTTTCTTCGCGATGCCAGACGGACATCATGTCATCGCCCAACGGACGCTGCAAAACCCGCTGAAATCTTGGCGCTGCCGCCAGTCGCTCCACACCCATAGACCCAATCGCCGGGAAACCTTCGGCGCCCAGAACAATGCCCGCTGAAAACGTCACCAGCTCATCCACCAGATCCGCGCTTAGCAATGATGCCGCCAACGCGCCCCCGCCTTCACAAAACACCCGGGTAATGCCTTTGGCCCCAAGCGCGTTCAGAACAGACGCCGGGGACACATGCGCGCCTTCAAGCGCACAGGGAAGCAATTCTGCCCCGATATCCTGCCATATCCGCAGCAAATTCGGATCCGCGTCTGGCCCGTGTGCCACCCATACCGGTATGTCGCGCGCGGTGCGGGCCAGATTGCTCATCAATGGCATATCCAGCCTGCGCGACACGACCACCCGCACCGGTTGGTGATCGACACCCAAACCACGCACCGTCAATGACGGATCATCCGCGCGGGCTGTTCCGCCGCCCACCATAACAGCGTCATGGCGCATACGCATACCATGCACATGGCGGCGCGCTTCGGATCCGGTGATCCACTGGCTTTCCCCGGTGGCGGTTGCAATACGCCCATCCAGACTTGCCGCCAGCTTTAATGTCAAAAACGGACGGCCCAGATCGGTTTTCAGAAAGAACCCCTGCAAATCACGCGCGGCCTCATCAGCCAAAACACCCGTGACCACCTCAATCCCGGCAGCGCGCAACATGTCCAATCCGCGCCCGGCAACGCGGGCATCGCTGTCTTCCACAGCCACAACCACACGCGCAACCCGGGCCGCAATCAATGCCTCTGCACAAGGTGGGGTTTGTCCGTGATGCGCACATGGTTCCAATGTGACATAGGCGGTTGCCCCGCGCGCCCGATCACCCGCTTGCGCCAGCGCCACAGGTTCGGCATGCGGGCGCCCGCCCGGCTGCGTCCAGCCACGCCCGACAATCTGACCATTTTGCACAATGACACAGCCCACCGCAGGGTTTGGCCAACAACGTCCTTGACCGCGCCGCCCCAGTTGAAGGGCCAACGCCATATACCGAATGTCAGTCAGTTTTATTCCTCAGGTTGCGGTTCGGGTCGCAATTCACTGACGAATTTATCAAAATCATCCGCCGCCTGAAAGTTTTTATATACGCTGGCAAATCGCACATAGGCGACGGTATCAATCCGCGCCAAAGCTTCCATCACAATCTCACCGATGGTTTTTGACTGAATGTCCGTCTCGCCCATGCTTTCTAAGCGGCGCACAATGCCCGAGATCATCTGATCGATGCGTTCAGGGTCAACCGGGCGTTTTTGCATGGAAATTCGGATCGAGCGTTCCAGCTTGTCCCGGTCAAAATCTTCGCGTCGCCCATTGGACTTAACCACCACGAGGTCACGCAATTGCACCCGTTCATACGTGGTAAACCGTCCGCCGCATGCAGGACAAAAACGACGCCGGCGGATCGAAACGTGATCCTCTGCCGGGCGCGAATCTTTTACCTGAGTATCGATATTTCCGCAAAACGGGCAGCGCATAGGCTTTCCCCCTGTCCCAAGTCCGTGTGGTTTCTGCCGCGCGTGGGGGTTTGCCCCCACTTATCCACAGGTACCATAGGCCAGCTACAAGTCTTTGGGTAGAGGGCAATTCACACCGCAACATAGGCCAAAGGGGAAAAATTTGACGGATTTCCCCTGTTCCTTTTTTGCCAGGTCCACCTATATGATATTCAAAGGCCCTTCCAAGCCTTCAATTCATGCAGAAAAATGCGCCGCCACCCGCCGGCTGTGCGGCGCATTTCTGTGTTCGAACAGGTAAATCCCCTGCCACGTGCCCAACACCATGCGCCCGCTTTGCACCGGAATGGACAGCGACACCGGCAGCATCGCGGCTTTGATGTGGGCGGGCATGTCATCCGGCCCTTCATAGGTGTGGCGCAGATAGGACATCGACGGATCGCTCGTGGGTGGCACCAACCGGTGATAAAAAGCCTGTAAATCGTCCTGAACTTCGGGGTCAGCGTTTTCCTGCACCACCAGACTGCACGACGTGTGCTGCACAAACAACGTTAGCAAACCATCCAAGGATCGGGCCGCAACCCAATCGGCCACAACCGACGTGAACTCATACAGTCCGGGACCGGACGTTGAAATTTGAAACCGTGTCTGAGCCATTTTTGAACTGATCAAAAATACCGCAGCAGGTATCTGTCACATTCGTCATATGAGGCTGTCAGGCTGCGCCCACGCCCCTCTACCAGCTCGTTGAGTATCAGGTTGCTGGTGTAAATCTCCACACCGGACGCCTCTGGGTCCAGCGTAAACACAACTGCATTGTTCGAGCGTTCGGTCACGCCCTGGCCAATGCCCGTTTTAACGTAGATGCGTGTCTGCCAAGGCGCTCGCTGACGGAAAAAGAAATCACCAATCGCGCACCAAAAATCATTTTTACGACTTCCCGGTTGTCCCAGAACTTCAAATTCATACTGGTTGATTGGGGTCACTTTCTGGTTATTCACAGACCGAAAGGCAACCGCCTGAGTCGCGGCAATCACCAGCATCGCAATGGCAACCGGTTTAAAAACTCTACGGATCATCATTCTCTCCAATCACACGACTCATCAAAACCTGCACGTCGTAACAGACGACCATTCCGGTGCGCCACCTTAGTTATTCTCGCTGCGATGCGTGCGGCATTTCAGACGCGCTTCGACCACGGTTGTCTGGTTTCCGATTTTCGGCCCCCAGTGACTTACATTGCCAAGCGCCCCCTGCGTTTGCGCAGGCGGCGACAGCGAAAACTGTGCGGTGGAATTACCCTGAATAACAGCGCCCTGCCCGGCTTCGCTGACCACATAAACCCGGTCTCGATCACCTGCGCCCAAAACGCGGCGCGCATAGTCCCCTGCGCCGCACCAGAAATCCGCGTTCATGGTTTCACCGGGCCGCGCGCCCACTTCAAACACCATATCGTTCACCGGAACGACACGCACACCTGTCCGGGTGACAAAGCCGCCAGCACTTGTTTCGCTGCATCCTGCAACGACCAATGCTGATACCAATAGTGCACGTTTCATGTTTGCCGCTCCGACACTTTGGGGGAACATCGCCCCCATGATCTAAACCAACACTACAAACCCGCGCGCTGCCCGAAAACCCCACGCATGCGCACGGATCATCACAACCTGGCCATTTGCGTACCGCCAACCCCGCCTAAAAAGGCAGGGGCAATTCGCAATGTGCATTACACGTTACGGCGTAAACCGATTGGGATCGCGGTTACATTTTCTACTGGCGTCACCAACGAACTTGTTGTCGCCCAGTCTCGGACCCCAGGTGCCCTGCACTCCCGAAGCCCCGGAGGCTTGCGGGCTCAGCGAAAACTGTGCCGCTGATTTCGTTTGCATTGTCAGACCTGGACCAACGCCGCTGACGACGTAAACTTGCGCATTCTGAGGCGCGCCCAGCACGCGGCGCGCATATTCACCAGCCCCGCACCAAAACTGTTCCTCGACGCTGGCCGGAATGGGAATAACTTCAAAGACCGCCTCATTTATCGGATTCACGCGAACGCCGGTAAATGTTCTGAAGCCACTGGAATTGCCACCTGCTGAATCGGTGCAGGCAGCCGCCAACAGGGCCAGACCTATCAATATACGTTTCATTTTAATCTCTGCCTTCAACGCCTGCCGATATTGCAGGTACCCTAATGGTAAGAGCTTACACCAAAAAGTCAAAGAGCGCCTTGCGTAAGGCGCTCTTTACATCGTTTCAATTAAAATCACTGATCAAGAAAGCTGCGTAACTTTCGGCTACGGCTTGGGTGTTTGAGCTTGCGCAGCGCTTTGGCTTCGATCTGACGAATACGCTCGCGGGTCACGCTGAATTGCTGGCCCACTTCTTCCAGCGTATGGTCGGTGTTCATACCAATGCCGAACCGCATGCGCAGAACACGTTCTTCGCGCGGAGTGAGCGATGCCAAAACCCGTGTCGTTGTTTCTTTCAGGTTTTCCTGAATGGCGCTGTCCAGCGGCAGCACGGCATTCTTGTCTTCGATGAAATCACCAAGCTGCGAATCTTCCTCGTCGCCAATCGGCGTTTCCAAAGAAATCGGCTCTTTGGCGATTTTCATCACCTTGCGCACTTTTTCCAGCGGCATCTGCAGCTTTTCGGCCAATTCTTCTGGTGTTGGTTCGCGGCCAATTTCGTGCAGCATCTGGCGACCCGTCCGCACCAACTTGTTGATCGTTTCGATCATATGCACCGGAATACGAATGGTGCGCGCTTGATCCGCAATCGACCGGGTGATCGCCTGACGAATCCACCATGTGGCGTAGGTCGAAAATTTGTAACCGCGGCGATATTCAAACTTGTCCACGGCCTTCATCAGACCGATGTTCCCTTCCTGAATAAGGTCAAGGAACTGCAAACCACGGTTGGTGTATTTCTTGGCAATCGAGATCACGAGACGCAGGTTGGCTTCGACCATTTCTTTCTTGGCCTGACGGGCTTCTTTCTCGCCTTTTTGAACCTGCTGTACGATGCGGCGAAATTCGGGAATATCCAGACCAACATACTGACCAACCTGCGCCATATCGTTGCGCAACTCTGAAACCTTGTCGACCGAGCGTTCCATAAACATCTGCCAGCCACGTCCCGGTTTCTGAGACATATCTTCCAGCCATGTCGGGTCAAGTTCGCGACCGCGATAGGCTTCGATAAACTCGCGGCGGTTGATGCGGGCCTGATCGGCCAGCTTAACCATGGCCGAGTCGATCTGCATCACACGACGGTTGATGCCGTAGAGCTGGTCAATCAGCGCCTCAATCCGGTTGTTGTGCAGGTGAAGTTCATTCACCAGTTCAACGATCTCAGACCGCAGCTTCTGATACGTTTCTTCTTCTGTGTTTGAAAAGCTGTCATCTTCGTTCAGCGTCGCAGAAATCCGGGCGTCCTGCATTTCAGCCAACAATGTAAAGTCACGCGCAATGATATCCAGCGTTTCCAAAACCCGCGGCTTCAGCGCAGCTTCCATTGCGGCCAGTGACATATTGGCCTGTTCGTCTTCGTCGTCATCGTCTTCTTTGGCAATCGGATTGCCATCGGCATCCAATTCCTGTTCGGCTTCTGCCTTGGGCGCGGTTGTGACGTTGGCCGCCTCAACAACCGGCTCTTCCTCTTCTTCTTCTTCGCCCATCTGGTTGCCAAATGTGGTTTCCAGATCGATCACGTCGCGCAGCAAAATCTCTTCTGACAGCAATTCGTCGCGCCAGATGGTGATCGCCTGAAACGTCAGCGGGCTTTCGCAGAGCCCAGCAATCATCGTATTGCGTCCGGCCTCGATCCGTTTGGCAATCGCGATCTCGCCTTCGCGGCTCAAAAGCTCGACAGATCCCATTTCGCGCAGATACATGCGCACCGGATCATCGGTTCGGTCCAGTTTTTCCGACGTGCCCGACGCCAGCGTCACGCCGCGATTGGCCGACGATGTGTCGACCACGGCGGTGGATTTCTGTTCTTCTTCTTCTTCTTCGTCTTCGATAATGTTGATGCCCATTTCCGACAGCATCGACATCACGTCTTCGATTTGTTCGGAACTGACCTGATCCGGCGGCAACACCTGGTTCAGCTGGTCATAGGTTATGTAACCCTTTTCCCGCGCTTCGCCGATCATCTTTTTGACGGCGGCCTGGCTCATATCGAGAGAAATTTCTGCGTCCTGATCGGCTGGCTTCTGGTCGTCGTTGTCTTTGGCGGCCATTCGGATGCTCCTGCAAATTCGGGCTTAGGGTGATTCGCGTAAAACGAATCAATATTGCGACGAGGTGATTCGCAACCCTGTTTACCTTGATTTCTTTACCTGTTCCTCACCAAAACGCGCTATCAGCGCCGCGGTTTCCCGCCTCTGGTGAAATCTATCTTCTCGGTCAACGCATCCAGCGCCGCCCGTTCGTCCTTGTCTATCGGGGCGCCATTGGCGCCCACCTCGTAATCACCCGCATCTTCGTGGCGGCTGCGCATGGCGTTGTTGCGGGCTTCGGCAGCCTGACTCAGCCGCCACGTAACAGCCTCGTCAGCAACACCCAAGAGGTCTTCTTCGGCTTCAGCAATCTCCGCAGTCAGCCCCCGTTCGGTCTTGAGCTTAGCCAGTTCCTCGGTCAGCGTCAGACGTGCGATATCCACGTCGCCAGGGTGTCGAACCGCAGGGGTGATGGCGACATAGGGATGGCGCAACAGTTTTTCAACAGCATCCACACCCAAAGCCGCTTCGACTTGCGCCCTGGGGTCCGGAGTGTTGGCATATCGCATCAAAACGTCCCGGATCAGGGCATTATCTGCATCCAGACACTCCATGGTTTCAATGGCATACTCAAAATCATCCAGCAATTCCGGTGTCATCAAAGCCACACTCAGAACCACCGCCTCGCGCATGCGATGTTCAACCGGGCCTTCGCTGGCCGCCAGAATTGAGGCCTTGGTGTTTGTCTGAACCTTCGGCTGGGACTGCCATTTGCCACGCTTCCCACCGCCACTACTGCGTTGCGGGCGGAACAGATCCCAGCGCAGTTCCTTCATCGCCTGACCGTAATGCGCCCGGATCGACGGATCCTGGATCAATTTGATCTTTTCACGCAACGTCTTGTCCAGTGCGGCCTTACGTTCCGGGCTGTCAAAGATTTTACCCTCGATCTCACGCTGCCACAGCAGCTGCACCATCGGTAGGGCGTGGTCCAACACCCTTTGCACCGCTGCCGGTCCCTTGGCGCGAATAAGATCGTCCGGGTCCTGACCCTCGGGCATTATTGCAAAGCGCAGGCTTTTACCGGCCTCTAACATGGGCAAAGCCGTATCAATCACCCGCATGGCCGCGCGCAATCCGGCGGTATCACCATCCAGCGCAATGATCGGCTCGTCCGCGACACGCCACATCAGTTGCAACTGGTTTTCCGTGATCGCCGTGCCCAGCGGCGCCACAGACGCGCCAAACCCCGCCTCAACCAGCGCGATCACATCCATATACCCTTCGGCCACCACCAGCGGCTGTCCCTTGCCGGCCGCCTCACGCGCCGGGCCGTGGTTGTAAAGACTACGCCCCTTATCAAACAGGTCGGTTTCCGGCGAGTTCAGGTATTTGGCATTGTCATTCGGGTCCATTGCCCGCCCGCCAAAGGCGATACAGCGCCCGCGGGCATCCCGGATCGGAAACATGATCCGGTTGCGAAACGTGTCATAAGGCTTGCCACCCTTGGTCGACGGTTTGGCCAGTCCGGCACCCAAAATCAGATCAGGCGCAACGTCTTTGCCAACCAGATGGTCCCACAGCCCCTGCCAGCCATCCGGTGCAAAGCCGATGTCAAACCGGTCGCGTGCCGCCCCATCCAATCCGCGCCGCTCCAGATACTCACGCGCGGCGGTGCCCTGCCCGGTCTTCAACATCAGCTGAAAATGCTGCACCGCCATTTCCATAACTTCGGCCAGCTGGGTATGCCGGTCGGCTTTTTCACGGGCCCGCGGATCGCGTTCTGGCATCTGCATACCGGCCTCTTCGGCCAGAATGCGGATCGCTTCCATGAATTCTACATTTTCGGTTTCGCGCACAAAGGAAATTGCATCGCCCTTGGCATGACAGCCAAAGCAATAATAATACCCCTTGCGGTCATCGACGTGAAACGACGCCGTCTTTTCATGGTGAAACGGACACGGCGCCCACATGTCACCTTTGCCCTGATTGGACTTGCGCGCATCCCACATGACTTTGCGCCCCACCACCTGAGACAGGCTGGTGCGGCTGCGCAATTCATCCAGGAATCCGGGCGGCAGGCTCATTCAGAAAATATGGGCGCGCTTAGGCGCCCTGTCCAGTCACTGGGCAAGGCAGGTGTCTAGATAGGCTTTGCCCGGGTCCAGCTTAAGTTCTTTGCGCTTTAGATCGCTATAGATCCAGTCGACAATCGCAGGCACCGCCCCAAGATATTTCTCAGCTACGGCCTCGTCTTCGCCCGACGTCATCAGTTCCAGCGCTTTTTTCTCGCTTGTGCGTTCCAAACGCAGTTCGGTCGCGCGCGTCACAATCGCGGCCTGCGCTTCGCATTCTGCTTTCTTACTTGCGGCATAAGCGGGTGCAACGCCAGCGGATGTGGCAAGAACAAGAGAAATGACTGGCAGAAAACGCATTGCGACGTCCTTGTGTTGGGATCAACTGCACCTGTTGATGTCAGGATGAGGCGCGCGCCGCAACCCCTTTCATCGCGGTCTCCAATTCGTGAACAAGCGTTTTGGCCATGGATCGAAACGTCATGATCTGAAAGCTTGCATCACCAATCCGCGTGATCGAAATGGTCATATGTTGCAGCATCGTGCGCGCGCTGTGCCCGCGCTTGAACGTGACCTGTCGCAGGTCCAGCGGCACCAGCCGCGCCAAAACGGCTTCGGCGTCGCTCCCTTCAAGCTTCACTACGGCCCAGGCATCCGATTGATCGCTCAGGGCGGCGTGATCTGCCAAGCGCGCATCCGGCTCCGGCCCGATCAGCATCACCTGTCCCTGCCCAAACCAGATCGCGCGCGCACCGTCTTTACCCGTGGCCCGGTTCACACCGGGCAACGCCATCTCATGCGCGGCCTTTAACGCCCCGGCCAGCGCGGCTTCTTTCCCGCGCCGCGCTGCCAGCGAGGTCATGACCGACATTGGTACCTCGCTCAGCACCGTTTGTCCGATCTCCAGCGGCAGCATCCCGTCACAGGGCGATTTTGCAATCAATTCAGCCACGCACGCGCCCTCCTTCGGGGTCAAAGAATACCGGATCACACACCGCACAACGTGTCGTCACCTGCCGCAGATGATCCACCATCATGATCTCTTCACCATGGCGCGCACGTCCATTGCGCAAAAAACCCAGGCCCAAAAAGCTCTCCAACGTTGGGGAAAAACCAACTGACGTGGTGTAGCCCTGGGCATTTTCGCGGGTCGCCTCGGCGTCCGCTTCAAACAAATGCGCCCCTGCGGTCAACTGTTTGACGGCCCCCACCGGTTTCAACCCGACAAGCTGTTCACGCTCGGCCCCGGACAACCCGGGACGTTCGCTCATGGTCTTGCCCACACAGTCCTTTTTCTGGCTCACCATCCGGTCCATGGCAATGTCAAATGCCGTGACGCGTCCGTGAATTTCAGAATGGGTGATGAAACCTTTCTCGATCCGCAGCACGTTCAACGCTTCCATACCATACAGCCCGCCGCCCATCGCTTCGGCCCGCGCAGTCAGCAAACGGAAAAGACTGGCGCCAAACCGCGATGGCACTGCGATCTCATAGGCATGCTCTCCGCTGAACGAAATCCGGAACAGGCGTCCCTTGACACCCTGCACCGTGACCGCGCCACAACCCATAAACGGCCAGCTTTCATTGCTGATCTCCTGATCGACCAGCCCGTTCAGCATGTCACGGGCCTTGGGTCCGGCAACAGCAAATTGCGCCCATTGTTCTGTAACCGAAATCAATGACACATCCATTTGCGGGCACAGACACTGATGCACATATTCCAGATGCCGCATCACCGAACCTGCGGCCGCCGTGGTGGTGGTCATCACGTAATGCGTTTCGCCCAGACGCGCCGTTGTACCATCATCCATCACGGTGCCATCTTCGCGCAGCATCAGACCATACCGCGTGCGCCCAACCTTAAGCGTCGAGAACATGTTGCAATAGACAAAGTCCAGAAACGCCCCCGCGTCAGACCCCTGAATGTCGATCTTGCCCAGGGTCGACACGTCACATACGCCCACCGCATTGCGCACCAGATTGACCTCGCGGTCACAGCTTTGCCGCCATGTCTTTTCACCTTGTGCCGGGAAATAGCTGGGGCGATACCACAACCCTGCCTCAATCATCGGCGCGCCGCGCTCAATGCTGGCGGCATGGCTCGTGGTGAACCGTTGCGGCGCAAATCCAACCCCCTGCGCGCCCGCGCCTAATGACGCAATCGACACCGGACTAAAGGGCGGGCGGAATGTGGTGGTGCCAGTTTCCGGGATACCGCGCCCTGTTGCATCGGCCAGCACAGCCAGCGCAGCAACGTTCGAATTCTTGCCTTGATCCGGGCTCATGCCTTGCGTGGTATAGCGTTTCATATGTTCAACGCTGGCGAAATTCTCTCGTGCGGCCTGTTTCACGTCCTTGACCGTCACGTCGTTCTGGAAATCCAGCCAAGCGCGCCCTTTGCCACCCACCGCCCAAAGCGGTGCCATGCGATAGGGTGCATCATCGGCCTGCGGCAGTTCGGTCTTGCCCGCCTTCACGCCCAGCGCGTCCAGCGCGCGCGCGGCCGCCGCCGCACCTTCGCTCAGCGCGCCATGCGTCGAAAACGTACCATTGCACGCACCAGCCGTGCTTAAGCCCGGCACCATACCCTCCACCGGCACAAAAGACTGAATACGCTCATCCCATGCGGGGCGTCCGTTCATGTGACAGGTCAGATGCAACGTCGGGTTCCATCCGCCAGACATCGCCAGACAATCGGTCTCGACCTTGTCCTCGCCACTCACAGTGCGAAACGACACGGTTTCCAGCCCTTTGCGCCCCGACGTATTGCAGACTTCAGCGCCGCGAAAGACCGGGTAATCCCCGCCTTCGGGCACGTCGCGCCGACTGTCGATCACAGCCGCAATGTGCACGCCCGCCGCCGCCAGATCGCGCGCGGTGCGGTGCGCGTCGTCATTATTGCCAAACACCGTGACCCGCCGCCCGGGTGCCACGCCATACCGGTTCAGATAGGTGCGCACGGCGCTGGCTGTCATGATGCCCGGGCGGTCATTGTTGCGAAACGCGACGGGGCGTTCAATCGCCCCAGCGCACAGGATCGACCGCTGCGCCACAATGCGCCAGAAACACTCCACTGGACGCCCGGCAGGATCGGACAAATGCTGAGACACCCGCTCCATCGCGCCATATGTGCCCTGATCATAAACCCCGGTCACCGTTGTGCGTGTCATCAGGCGCACATTGGGCATCGCCGCCAATTCGGCCACCGCCTCAGCCGCCCAATCCGCGGCGGACATGCCACCCACGTCTTCGACCTCACTGTTCAGACGCCCGCCCATCAGATGATCTTCGTCCGCGAGGATAACATCAGCACCCGCGCGCCCGGCCACCAGGGCAGCCATCAACCCGGCAGGCCCCGCACCGATCACCAGCAAATCACAAAACGCAAACGCCTTTTCATAAGTGTCCGGGTTATGCTCTTGGCTCAACGCCCCCAAACCGGCAGAGCGCCGGATAATTGGCTCATACACCTTTTCCCAAAACGCCTTGGGCCACATGAACGTCTTGTAATAAAACCCGGCCCCCAGGAACGGCGCCGCCAGATCATTAACAGACAAAAGGTCCACATCCAGACTGGGCCAGCGGTTTTGTGACTGCGCTTCTAACCCGTCGAATATCTCCTGAACGGTGGCGCGCACATTCGGATCCTGCGCCGCGCCACGCCCAATGGTCATCAGCGCGTTGGCCTCTTCGCTGCCCGCCCCCATAACGCCGCGCGGACGATGATACTTGAACGACCGCGCCACCAGCCGCACATCATTGGCCAACAGGGCCGAGGCCAGCGTATCGCCCTGAAACCCCTCAAATGTTCGCCCATCAAAGCGGAACGAAACAGTCTGCGACCGGTCGACTCGCCCTTTGCCCGGTATCCTCATGGCTGCGCGCCTTTCACATCCGAGGCCAACTCGGTCTGAAAAATCTCATGGGTCACTGTGCTGCGGGTGACAACAACCCACGCCGCACACCCGCCCTCGTGATACCAAAGATCACGGGTCTCTCCGGCCGGGTTGTCGCGATTGTGCACATAGTCGTCCCACACGACATCGCTTTCTTCGGGGTCGGGCCGGTTCAATGCCACGGCATCGCCCATATAATAAAACTCACGCCGGTCACGCACGCCGCAATTGGGACAGGTGATCCTCATCTCTGCTTCTCCCTATCGCGCCGCACAGATCGACGCATTCACGCGATCCAACCGATAAGACACGTCTTGTCCCTGAACTTCGGCCAAATCAACCGCACCGCCACATTCGTCCGTGTCGCCAACCATCAGATAATCGGTCCGAAACGTCAGACTTGTTCCGCTTTGCTTGGTCACGACAAATCCACCACCGTCACATTCCACACCGCAAAAGCTCTGCCCCTGCTGGTCATAACAAAACAGAAACTGTGACACGCGTTGCCCGGCAAACTTAGTGCGCCCCACATGCCCCTGACTGGCCAGATCAACCCACAGACTGGCAACCTTGTCGCCATTGATATCCCGGTGAACGTCCATGGTGATCCGTTCGACAATCTGCGCCGGGTATTTGGCAAGGTGCTGAGGTGTATACGCGCGCTGGTAACATCCCGCATCCGGGCCTGCACCCAAAACCGGGCTGGCCGCCAGAGCCGCTGTTGCGGCGCAGATGCCTGCAAGTTTGGTAAATCGCGTCATTGCTCTCTCCTTTAATGCAGATTGTGCTGAGAGCCGGTGCCCTCTTCATCCATGATCCCCACACCGGTGCGGAACCGGTCGAGCCGGTATTTCGCGGCCGCGTCATGTGGCGTGTTTGTCGCCATCAAATGCGCCATGCACCACCCGGATGCGGGCACCGCCTTGAACCCCCCATAGTTCCAGCCGCAATCAATATAGAGCCCATCTACCCCATCCATTTTGTCGATGATCGGGCTGCCATCCGGCGTCATATCCATGATCCCGCCCCAGCTGCGCAACACCTTTGCCTTGCCGATCATCGGCATCAGCGTCATGCCCGCCTCCATCACATGTTCCTTCATCGGCAAATTGCCGCGTTGGGCGTAAGAGGCATAGAAATCCAGATCCCCGCCAAACACCAAACCACCCTTGTCGGACTGGCTGATATAGAAATGCCCCATGCCAAAACTGACGACATGATCGATCACGGGCTTCAGCCCTTCGGTCACAAAGGCCTGCAAGACATGGCTTTCAATCGGCAACCGGCGGCCGGCCATTGCTGCCACCTGCCCGGATCGTCCGGCCACGATAATCGCGACTTTCTTGGCCCGGATTGGTCCTTTTGAGGTCTGCACACCTTTGACAACGCCATTTTCGATGTTGATGCCGGTGACTTCGCAGTTTTGCACCAGATCAACACCGCGATCCGACGCCCCGCGCGCATAGCCCCACGCCACGGCATCATGACGCGCGGTGCCACCGCGCGGATGATACAAACCGCCATAGATCGGAAACCGGGTTTGCTCGAAATCCAGATAGGGTAAATGCTTGCGCACGCCTTCGCGGTCCAGCAGAAACGCATCATCGCCCTGATTGACCATCATATTGCCGCGCCGCGCAAAAGCATCGCGTTGACCATCTGAATGGAACAGGTTGATCAGCCCGCGCTGGGAATGCATCACATTGTAATTCAGGTCTTGTTCCAGACCTTCCCACAGCTTCAGCGAATGCGAATAAAACTCGGAATTGCCCTGAAGAAAATAGTTCGCACGCACAATTGTCGTATTGCGCCCGATGTTACCACCGCCCAGATAGCCCTTTTCCAGAACCGCCACATTGGTGATGCCATGGTTTTTGGCCAGATAATAAGCGGTCGACAATCCGTGCCCACCGCCACCGATGATCACCAGATCATATTCCGCCTTGGGCTGCGCGTCGCGCCAATGCGCTTGCCAGCCCTTATTGCCGGTCAGCCCCTCACTGAATACCTTCCAGCCTGAAAAGCGCATCGCGTCCCCCGGTCATCATTCCACCCACTTGGGATGATCAGACCCCACCGGCGCAGAAAAAACCAGATCGAAATCGACAAATGCAGGTCTGCCCGCGACCGAGAGGAAAAATCCTGCACTATTTTTCCCGGCGTTTTTGGGCTTAGTCTAGAAAACCACCCGGAAACTCAGACCGGCAATCGGGGCCGTTTCATATGTTTGCGAACTGACCGTCGCACCAGTTGTGCTTTCTAATTCCAACCTGCCATCAAATTCGGCACCGGCAAAGGCACTGAACGACATTGCCGGATTTGGCTTGTACTCAACTGACAAAACCACGGGAATGCTCGAATCCTCGCCCACTCCGCCCGGAGCTATACCGGAATTGTCCAACCTAAACCGAGTCCGCTCGGACCGCGTAACAAACGACACTTTGGTTTTGTCGTTGGCCTGAAAGCTCAACGAAACACCCGGCCCCTGAGAAGCGCCCAGCCCTGTACCGGTACTCAGGTTCCAGCGACTGCTAATATCCCAATCCACCAACAACGCCGGGAACGCTTCAAAATCGTCGTTACCCAGACCCGAAAATACACCAAAAGCCGGTCCAATTTTCAGACTTTCAGACACCCGCCAGCTGACCCCGGCAAATACGCCATAGGTGAACCCGTCGGACATGCTTGCGTCATCTTCGTAATCCCAGCGCAAAGACGGAGCGATGAAGACATTGGCATTCCCTCCCGCTGAAAACCGAATGGGGGCGGACAAGCGAATGTCGCGCACATCGCCCCATGGCGCCGCAGCTGGCACTGCGAAATCATAGGACAATTGCCCATAGCTGAGCAGCACGCCAAACGACGCGCCCTCGGGATTGCGATACAGCGCGCCGCCTCGCAAGAACTGACGGTTGGCTGAAAAGGACCCGCCGCCGCTCAGGTCTGCGTCTGACTGAAATACCGCCAACCCGTCGATCAAAGGCGTCCAACCTGTGGGCTGCTGAGCTGCCGCTTGGCCGCTCAAAACCATACTGGCCGCAACCAAACCCACATATCGATTTACCGTTTTTATCATCTTGTCCTAATTCCCGCCGCTAGATGCTTTGTTAAGCATTTAAATCCACTACGCGCAGAATTGAAATTTGGATGAAAATGAATTTGCCTGCCTGCGAACAAACAGTTCGTTGTCGCTGATATGCAGTGCCAAAACGTCGCTTATTCAGGCGTCGCGGCTTTGCGTTCCTCAAGGGTCAACATACGGGGTGCGGCAGTTGGCTGGCCGTCCGCGTCAAAGAATGGTGTCTTGCTCAGCCTGCCTGACAGCAATTCCCCAAAATGGCGGCGCAATATCTGCCAGCTCACTTTCAGAAACCCGCGATTTTGCAGGTCCCCGGGCCCCACTCCGGCCCCTTGCGTATGAACCACGGCAACAACCGGACCAACCGTTTCGGCAACGTTGTCACCTTCAAAATTTGGCGTCATAAACCCGGCAAAAGCCAGCTTTCGACTGCTCAATGTGTTGCAGACCGGCGTGTCACAGCAAGACGCATACCACCGCAATGGCCCCTTAGGAGACAGCCGCAAACAGGCCAGATGTTCTTTGCCCTGCAAAATCTGCACCCTGGACGGAACGGTTTGAAAAAGGCCGGTTCCCCCTCTGGGCTTTAACAGTTCTTCGGCCTTCAGGAACCTCGCAAATGCCTGGCAATCCTTGCAGTAACATACCAAATGCGAGCCCGTTTCAGGGCTCGCATCCTTAATTTCGGCGCGAAACGAACCGCATCTGCATTTCAAATCCAAAGTCGCGCCGTCTGTCATTTACAGTCCCTTCGCCCGATAGCTGGCCGCCACTTTGTTAATCGACACAAGATAGGCTGCCGTCCGCAGGTCCTCGACATCCGCCCGGTCATGCCAGACTTCCCGCATCGATTGATAGGCGATGCGCATCGTATCATCCAGCCCGGAACGCACCAGTTCCAGCTCATCCGCACCGCGAAGATACTTATCCTTGAAGGCCGGTGTCATCGACCAGGCATCTCCAAGGTATCGATCCAACCGCTCCAGCTCATCTATGACCAGCTGGTGACGCGCTTCTTCCTGACGTCGCTGCATGCGCCCAAATCGAATGTGACTCAGGTTTTTGACCCACTCGAAATAGGACACGGTCACACCGCCCGCATTGGCATACATATCTGGAATGATCACGGTGCCCTTCTCGCGCAGCACGTCATCCGCCCCCGCCGTCACAGGCCCGTTCGCAGCCTCGATGATCAGCGGCGCCTTGATGTTCTTGGCGTTGGACAGGTTAATCACCCCTTCCAAAGCCGCCGGGATCAGAATATCGCATTCTTCCTCCAGAACCGCACCGCCTTCGGCTGTGTGGGTTGCGTCCGGATATCCGGTCACGCCGCCATGCTTTGTCAGCCACTGATGCACCGCATCCACGTCCAGGCCGTCCGGATTGAACAAGGCGCCATCACGTTCGATGATCCCAATAATCGTCGCGCCATCCTCATCGCTCAGGAATTTCGCAGCGTGATATCCCACGTTGCCTAGCCCCTGTACAATGATGCGTTTGCCATCCAACGTCCCGGTCAGATTGGCCTTAGCCACATCCCGCGGATCGCGGAAAAATTCGCGCAACGCGTATTGAACACCGCGACCTGTTGCTTCGACCCGACCGGAAATCCCACCGGCGTTCAGCGGTTTACCCGTCACACAGGCTTTTGCGTTGATATCCGTTGTGTTCATCCGGGCATATTGGTCTGCGATCCACGCCATCTCACGCTCGCCTGTGCCCATATCGGGCGCCGGAACGTTCTGACTTGGATGGATCAGGTCCCGCTTGGCCAGTTCATAGGCAAACCGGCGCGTAATCATCTCCAACTCGTGCTCGTCAAAATCGCGGGGGTTAATACACAACCCGCCTTTGGATCCCCCAAACGGAGCCTCGACCAGCGCGCATTTATAGGTCATCAACGCCGCCAAAGCTTCCACTTCGTTCTGGTTGACGGAGGGTGCAAATCGAATGCCGCCCTTGACGGGCTCCATGTGCTCGGAATGCACAGACCTGTATCCGGTAAATGTCTGCATTTTCCCGCGCAGTCGTACGCCGAACCGAACTGTATAAGTCGCATTACAAACCCGTATTTTTTCTTCTAATCCCGGTGGCAGGTCCATTAAGGCCACTGCCCGGTTAAACATCAAATCAACACTTTCGCGAAAACTCGGCTCTTTTATCGCGCTCATCGTTATCCTCCTGACAAGCTCTGGTCTGCGACTCCTCGCCGCAAATCCAATTCTCAAACTCTAAGCGTGTTTTGCGGCGAATGACGAGTACTGATTAAAAAAAGGGCATTTTTGTCATTGTTGTTTCGACCACCGAAACAAAGCGCGATCCGGGATCAAGACTGTCGGGAACTGTGTCAGCCTAAACCCAATTTCCCCACGTTTACCCTCGTTACAGCGTTGTTTTGCCCAACTTTGGCCCAATTCCTAAACGACAAATGACGGTGGCGCAAAGTGTCCGATCCTCGGGCATGTCAGGGACTGATGCGTCAAAATGAGGGACGGGATAATGCGAAAGCTCGAAAACGACTTTCTGCGAAACGGGCAGAACCGGACAGATGGGCAGAACATGCCCTGGCTTCGTCAATTCTGGAAGGAAGAAGACGGCGTGATCGTCGGTTTTGCAGTATTTTTGTTCATGATCATTCTGATGATCGGCGGCGTCGGTATCGATGTTATGTATTCAGAAATGAAACGCACCCGACTTCAACACACACTGGACCGGGCCATTCTCGCAGCGGCCGATCTCGATCAGACACGCGATCCACAAGAGGTTGTCGAAGACTATTTCGAAAAGGCCGGCATGTCGGACTTCCTCAGCACTGTGGTTGTCACGGATGGTCTGAATTATCGTCAGGTCGAAGCTTCGGCGACAACCACGCATGACACGATGTTTATGCGCCTTGTTGGTGTGGACACGCTCACTGCGCCTGCATCAGGTGCTGCCATCGAACGGATCGGCAATATCGAAATTTCGATGGTACTCGACGTATCGGGTTCGATGAACAGCAATTCACGCCTGGCCAACCTGAAAATCGCCGCCAATGACTTTGTCGAAACAATGGACGAAAATACCGAAGACGGAACGCTTTCGATATCCATTGTTCCCTACGCCACACAGGTGTCAGGCCCGGATGAATTGTTCGCTGAACTTAATGTGTCAGACGAACACTCCTATTCAAACTGCATTGACTTCACCGCTTCCGATTTCAACGAAACCGGCATCTCCACAACCGAAGGGTTTGAGCGGACCATGCATTTTGATCCGTGGAACGAACATGACTATCGCGACAATGACCCAAGCTACCCCACCGGGCACTCAAGCGACAACAGCGGCGACCCGGTCTGTGAATTGCAGGACAACCGCGAAATGATCGTTTTGCAGGACGATGTCACAGAGCTGCAAAACTTTATCAGTGCAATGTGGGGCGGTGGAAATACGTCCATTGATATCGGCATGAAATGGGGCACTGCGTTGCTGGACCCCGACCTGCAGCCTGCCGTAACCGAAATGATCGCAAACGGAGACATTCCGGACTCTTTCGAGGGGCGTCCCTATTCACATGCCGAAGCTGAATCGCTGAAGGTGATTGTGCTCATGACCGATGGTCAGAATACATCACAATACTACATTCAGGATGACTTTCGCGATGGTCCCTCTAACGTCTGGTGGAATGAACAGGAAGAAATCTATTCCGTCTACGTTGGTCAGGATGAAGATGACGAAGACGATGACGACATAACTGATGAACCGTTGTTCTACTGGCCGGGCCATTGGGATCCGGATGGTCAGTGGCAAGAGGGCTGGTATGACCACCCCTGGGGCAATGGAACATACGAATCCGAAGAGGTCGTTGGGCAGGAACTTGAGTGCAGCTCTTACAAACGGAATGGGTCTTGCCGCCGCTATCGCTGGGTCGACGTCGTGGAAACCACTCAGATTGACGAACCCGGCGTAGCCGCAGTTGTAAGCTATCCGGATTTGTGGGCCTACACGTCTCCCCGTTGGGTCGCAGATCAGCTTTATGCCCCCTGGATGGGTCGGGACGATGCGCGCGCAGACTGGGATGATGGCGTTCAGGGCTCGTATGGAAACTCGGCCAAGAACACCCGGACCGAGAACATCTGCGATGCCGCCAAGGCCGAAGGAATTATCGTCTTTACCATTGGCTTTGAGGCACCCGCAGACGGTCAGGCCATTCTGCAAGACTGCGCCAGCTCGGACAGCCACTACTTTGACGTTAACGGGCTGGAAATCCAGGATGCCTTTGCGGCCATTGCAACGTCGATAAGACAGCTGAGGTTGACCCAATGAGCATGCGTAAAAAATCATTCTTCTCTCGCTTTAAGCGGGACGAAGAGGGCCACGCGACCATCGAGTTCGCAATTATGGTTCCATTTCTGTTCATCATCATGCTCTCCGCAATCGAGCTTGGTATCCTGACAATGCGCTACGCATTTCTGGAACGAGGGCTGGATTTGGTCGTGCGCGATATTCGCCTGTCCACCGGGACAGATTTCGCCCATGACACGATCCGCGACGAAGTCTGCGAACACGCCGCTATGATCCCGGACTGTTCCAACAATCTGAAGCTCGAGATGATCACGCTAAGCCTGCGCGAGTGGACTGGTGTGCCCTCGGAAACCGTGTGCACCAACCGCTCTGAAGACGTCCAGCCCGTGACCACCTTTGCTTCCGGAGCGGAAAACGAACTGATGGTGTTGCGTGTGTGCGCCAAGGTTGAACCGCTGTTCCCGACCACTGGTCTGGGCGCAACCTTTGACGTCGACTCTGCGGGTGACTACTCGCTGATCGCATCAACCGCCTTTGTGCAGGAACCGAGGTAACCGAATATGTTGTGTACCCTAAGCCACTTTTTAAAACGCTTCCGCGACGACACCAAAGGCACGGTTGCAGTCGAAGCCGCGATTGTTCTGCCGATGCTGTTCTGGGCCTTTATGGCCATGGCTGTGTTCTTTGACATGTACCAGACCCGGTCCACGTCGGAAAAAGCCGCCTTTACAGTATCGGACCTGCTGTCACGCGAAACGGCTGCGGTTGATCAGGATTATCTGGACAATGCGCTTGGCTTGTTCAAGTCGATCTCGACACTGGATTCCGTATCGTCGCTGCGCGTTAGCGTCGTGTCCTACAGTGACATTGACGACGAGTATTTTCTGGATTGGTCGCACGGCACCGGACTGGATGACGGGCTGGATGATCTCGGACTACAGAATATGACAGGCCACCTGCCTGTTCTGGTCAATGGCGAACGTCTGATTGTTGTGCAGACCTTTGGAAAATACGATCCGCCGATCGATGTTGGTCTGGGCACAATCGACGTGGACACGTTTGTGTTCTCGCGCCCACGCTTTGCGCCTCAACTGGCCTGGTCGTCCTGATTTTTTTCATGCAGGACCACCTGCAATATCTGAGCCATCGCCTTTGATTGCGAACCGGCCGTAACGCCGCCGATACCAATCCGGCGTCCCAAACACCACCAAAGCCCCGGTTGCCATCTGCGCGACCGGGGCTCTTTCAATCGTATGAGAAAGCCGTTGGATGGTTTAAACGCAAATGTCCCGCGTTCAACTTGTGCGATCTGATCAAGGGTGGCGATCACCTCACCCGATGAGCTGCGCAATTCTTCCATCGTCAATTCGATCTGAAACTCTGTGGCCTTGCGCGTCGCATCAGTCAGCCAAAGCGCAACGAGACCTAATCCAATCAGGAAAACCTGCCATTGCAACGCGGGTGCCGTGGACAGCCCCAGATAGATCAGCAACCCACCAAGGGCGCCCATCACCAGAATGCCAAACCAACGACGTGGTGCTGATGCACCGACGACTGCAATGACCTCTTCCTGCATAATCTCTCCTGCCTAAACTGCGTTGCTCAACCGCGCCAAAGCGGCCCTGAGCGATGACATTCAACACCCCACTTACGGCAAAGTCAGAACATGTGCCACCAAAGCAATTCTAGTATGGCATCGGATGCGCTCTGTGCACCTCATTTATCTCTTTCAACACTTCGTCGCTTAGTCGCTGATCCGCCATTTTCAGGATATGTTCCAGCTGACCCAGTCGGGTTGCACCGAAAATGGAGCTGCACAAAAATGGGCGCTGCAAGGTAAAGGCCAAAGCCATATGCACCGGGTCCAGCCCATGACGCGCCGCAATTGCAAGGTACACATCGATCACTTCAAAGATACGTGGAGACACCCGTCCGCCCAGATTGTCGACGATGGATTTGCGCGACCCTTCCGGCACCGCGCCATTCTGGTATTTGCCCGTCAGCAAACCGGCTGCCAACGGGGAAAATGCAAGCAAACCAACGTCTTCGTTGATGCTCACTTCGGCCATATCGGTATCATACAAACGGCAAAGTAATGAATATTCGTTCTGAACAGACGCCACACGGGGACCGTGTCCAGCCTCGGCAAGCCGCGCCCACTGGGACGTGCCCCACGCGCTTTCATTTGACAGGCCAAACGCACGGATACGCCCCTTGTCAACTTCGCGCTGCAACGCGCCCAGCGCGTCCTGCATATGCGCAATTGTGTCGCTGTAGGATTGCTTTGACGGGTCAAAATTCCAGTTCTGGCGGAACATATATGACCCACGGTTGGGCCAGTGGAACTGATACAGGTCGATATAATCGGTTTTCAGGCGCTTCAGCGATCCGTCAATTGCTTCGGGAATGGATTGCGACGTGATTGGCGCGCCGTCGCGCACATGTTTCAGGCCCATGCCCGAATGCTTGGTCGCCAAAATCACGTCAGACCGGCGTCCGGTGCGCGCGAACCACTGGCCGACAATTTCCTCGCTGCGCCCCTGGGTTTCCGGGGAGACCGGATTGACGGGGTACATTTCGGCGGTGTCGACAAAATTGATCCCAGCCGCCAGCGCCATGTCGATCTGGGCGTGAGAGTCTGCGGTGTCAGTTTGGGTTCCAAAGGTCATTGTCCCAAGGCAAAGCTCGGACACCGACATACCGGTACGGCCCAACGGGTTCATCTTCATCTGAATGGTCCTGTCTGTTTCGCGTGCCTGCGCACCCTAACTATGGTGCAAACATGTGCAAGGGGGGGCGCCGCCCCCGCCGCGGCAAGCCGCGACTCCCCCGGAGTATTTTTGGCAAAATGAAGTCGATCAGGATTTGGGGCGGGCGTGGAAGATAAAGCCAAGCATGTTGAGCAGGACTTGCGCGGCCAGAATAGAGGTCGACCCGGTTGGATCATAATCCGGCGCCACCTCGACCAGATCGATGCCAACAACTTCGTGGCGCTGCGCGAGGTTCTGCAGCATTTCCAGAACGTCATAATAGAGAAAGCCCCCATGACTGGGCGTGCCGGTGCCCGGCGCAATGGATGGGCAGAACCCGTCAATGTCGATCGTGACATAGACGCGCGCATCTTTGGGAATGCGCGCAATGACACCTGCGGGACCAAGCGCGCGCGCCTGCCGCACGCTCAGAATGTCGCTGCCCATCTGGCGCGCATCCGCATAGCCTTCGCGCGCGGTTGAGCTGACATTGCGGATGCCGACCTGGGTCAGCCCGGTGACATAGGGTTTCTCGGCGGCGCGGCGCATTGGATTGCCATGCCCAAACCGTACCCCGTGGCGTTCATCAACAAAATCCAGATGCGCGTCGATCTGCAGGATGTGTATGTCGCCCTGTCCTTCGAACGCGTTGATGCAGGGGATATTGACCGAGTGATCACCGCCAATCACCACTGGCAGAGCGCCTGCATCAAGGATCGCGCGTACACCGGTTTCGATATTGGCATGGCTCTTTTGCGTATTGGTGTGCACGATATCAGCATCACCAATATCCACCATCCGCACCGAGGCGGGCAGATAGGTGGCGTCATCTTCGTGATCGTAAGCCCCGGCGTGCCCAAAGCTGAACAGGGTTGAAGCCTCACGCACGGCACGCGGGCCAAACCGGGCGCCGCTGCGCCACTGGGTGCCGAAATCATATGGTGCGCCCAATATGGCAACATCTGCGTCAATCGCCGCCCAGTCTGCAACATAGGGCCGTTTGCCAAAGGTCGAAATGCCCACAAATGGCAGATCCAGCCTGCCGTCTTCGTATCCGTGCCCGCTCATGAACCGCTCCTGTTGATATGCCTCTACGGTGCCGGAAATATAGCTGTGGGTAAAGAGCATCCATATTGAGAACAAAAGAGGAATATGTTATACCTGTGGCATGGCGACTCATCTTCTTAAACGGGCCCCGGACCGCCCCCGCCCCGCGTTGGAGGCCGCCCCCGGCATTTCGCTCAGGCTGGCGCGCCTGCACGAGGCGTGCGGCCCGGCGCGCTATACGTTTGCGCTGTGGCTGGCGCGCCAGACACGCGGGCCGGTGTTCTGGATTGCCCCTGATTGGAGCGCGGCACCGCTCAACCCCGATGGCATGGCACGTTTTGCGCATCCCGGGCGGTTCACCTTTATCACCCCGCGCCGCCCCGAAGAACTGCTCTGGACGATGGAGGAAACGCTGCGCGCCGGGATCGTGCCGCTGGTGGTGGCGGACCTGCCCGGCCTGCCCGCGCTGACCCCGGTGCGGCGCCTGCATCTGGCTGCTGAAACCGGCGTGGCGGAAACCGGGCACGCCCCGCTGGGGCTGATCCTGACCCCCGATCAGGGCGGCGCGCAAGGGGTCGAAAGCCGCTGGCATATGGCGCAGTCCCATACCGCAGACCAGGACGCCTGGACCCTGACCCGCCTGCGCGCGCGCACCGATCCGCAACGCAGCTGGCATGTCACCGGCCTGCCCGCCAAACCACAGCTTTCCTCAGTCGAAATCCCCGACACGCAGATAGCCTGAGGCCGCACGCATCACCCGCGCCACCAGCGCAGGTTCATCGCGTTCACCGCGCATCATGGCGTCGTCAATCATGCCCCGGCTCAGCCCGATCAGATCCAGCGCGGACAACTCAGGGCGCGCCACACCATGCGCGGCCAGCACACCCGACACCACACCCAAAATCTCGCGCTCCAACGCGTCGGTTTCCCCCTGCATCGGCACCAGCAACGCCGCCCGGTCCAACGCCTGCGCCAGCTGCGGCCACCCCCGTTGATGACGCACCGTTGCCGCGATCAACGCCCGCAGGGCCACCTCTAACGAGGCCCCGAGCGTCTCTTCTGCCGCAGCGTTCAACCCATGCACAAGCCGCGCACGTTTGTCACGCACCAACGCGGTCACAATCGCCGCTTTGTTTGGAAAATACTGATAAAGCGACCCCACGCTGACCCCGGCCCGATCCGCTATCACATTGGTGTTCAGCGCACCAATGCCCCCCTCTGCCAAAATGCGAGCCGCCGCCTGCAAAATCGCATCATAAGTCGCCTGTGCCCGCGCCTGACGTGGTTTTTTACGTGGATTTACAGGGGGGTGATCAGCCATCAGCAAAGCGAGTCCCAAATGCAAGCAATTGCTCACATATTAACACAAACACCATTCCTCACAACGGACAGTCCGCATGTACGCCTTCACCAATCAGACAATCCTGCTCACCGGCGCCACAGGAGGCATTGGCCAGGCGCTTGCACACCAGCTTACCCAACAGGGCGCGCATGTGCTGGCCACAGGCCGCGCAGAACTGCCGCTACAGTCCCTTGCCGCAACCGCGCCGGACCAGATCACGCAAATCGTGGCGGATCTGAACACCCGGACAGGGCGCAATCATATTATCGCCGTCGCCCAAACCCACCCCCTGACCGGGGTTATCCACAACGCCGGGCTTCAGCTCGAAACCAACTTTGCCACCAACAACGCGCCCGACAACGCGCCCGACAACGCGCCCGATGTCACGTCAGAAATCGCAGTGAACCTGCAAGCCCCACTGCACCTGACTGCCGCCCTTTTGCCGCACCTTTCTGGCCCAGCCCCTTTCCTAAGCTTCATTACCTCATCGCTTGTCCTTGCCCCAAAACAAGACGCGCCGATCTATTGCGCCACCAAAGCCGGATTGCACAGCTTCACCCGCGCCCTCGGGTATCAATGCGCTCAGTCGCGCCCCGATGTCCTGATCAACGAAGTGTTCCCGGCGCTGGTCGATACCCCCATGACCGCCGGACGCGGCAGCGGCAAAGACAGCCCCGAAACCGTCGCAATCGCCATTCTGAAGGGGCTGCAGAACCGTCGAACCGAAACATGGGTCGGCAAAGCCAGACTGCTGCGCCTGCTCAACCTGCTTTGCCCGCCTCTGGTGGCAAAAATCCTGAAATAGCCCAAATGCCCAAAAACGACCTGTATTCG
Organism: Shimia sp.; assembly: GCF_039969785.1. GTDB lineage: Bacteria > Pseudomonadota > Alphaproteobacteria > Rhodobacterales > Rhodobacteraceae > Shimia. Next base: position 203,339 of record NZ_JBDVNC010000037.1, read on the forward strand.
TCGATTAACCACAAGCCCCGCAATCTGACCGCGCGATGCTGACCTCATTATGCGCATGATGATCTCTTTTTCCGCCCTGTTTCTATCTGTCGTCCTCTTACAGCTCAGCACAGGCGGCGTTGGCCCGCTGGATGCACTCTCAGGTATCACGCTAGGGTTCACGACCTCTGAAATCGGCCTGCTCGGGTCCGCCCATTTTCTGGGGTTCTTTGTCGGCTGCTGGTGGGCGCCACGCCTGATGGGCAGCATCGGGCATTCACGCGCTTTTGCGGCCTTTACCGCCTCTGGCGCCATTGGATTGATTGCACATTTCCTGATCGTGGACCCAATCGCATGGGCCGTGATGCGCATGGCGTCGGGCCTGTGTGTTGCCGGGTGTTTCACGGTGGTTGAGGCATGGTTGCAGGCCAAAGTCACCAATGAAACCCGCGGGCGCGCCATGGGCAGCTACCGGGTGATCGACATGGGCGCTTCGCTGGCCGCGCAACTGGTGATCAGCGTGCTCGAACCGGGGGCATACGTGTCCTATAACCTGTTGGCCATTTTGTGCTGTGCTGCGCTGTTGCCGATCACGCTGACGAAAACGCCCCAACCCGCGACCCCAAGCGCACCCCGCCTGCGCCCGATGCTGGCCGTCGCGCGTTCACCACTGGCAGCGGCGGGTGTGATCGTTGCGGCGCTCAGCTCGGCCAGCTTTCGCATGGTCGGCCCGGTCTATGGCACCGAAGTGGGCCTGCAAACCAGCCAGATTGCGTGGTTTCTGGCCGCCTTTGTACTGGGCGGCGCGTTGGCGCAATACCCGGTTGGCTGGCTGGCCGATAAATATGACCGGCGGTGGGTTCTGATCTGGTTGTCGGCTGCGGCGGTTGTGTCCTGCGCAACCACGGTCCTGATTGGCGGGGCCAGCACCACAACCGTCATGCTGAACGCCACCTTTTTCGGGCTGACATCCTTTCCGATCTATTCGGTGGCCGCCGCCCACGCAAATGACTTTGCCACCTCCGAAGAACGCGTGGAATTGTCTGCAGCCCTGATGTTCTTTTTTGCGCTTGGCGCCATCGCCGCGCCGCTTCTGGCGTCGGGCCTGATCCAGCGGTTTGGTCCGGGGGCGCTTTTTGTGATGATCGCAGCCGGGCATGTAGTGCTGATCGTCTTTGGACTTAGCCGGATGCGCGCGCGCCCAACCGTTGAACACCGCACCCGCTATGTCTACGCCCCCCGCACATCCTTTACCATCGGACGTCTGATGCGCCGCCAGAGGGAAAAGCCGACACGGATCGACGAAAGCACCAACGAAAGACCCGATAGAGATACCGACGACGACACAGACAAAGAGTCTGGCAAGACAGATCAGACACCGACGCAATGCCGACGCGCTGCCGACGGGTAATTTCGCCCTCTGGCACTGCGCGTCGCTTTGGTCTAGACGGGGCGGGCAGATAACCAAGGAACCTGATATGGCGCGCCACCTGATCACTTCGGCCCTTCCCTATATCAACGGGATCAAACATCTCGGAAATCTGGTCGGAAGCCAGCTTCCCGCTGACCTTTTCGCCCGCTTTCAGCGCGCACGTGGTCATGAAGTTTTGTTCCTGTGCGCCACTGACGAACACGGCACACCTGCCGAACTGGCTGCCGCCAAAGCGGATCAGCCGGTCACAGAATACTGCGCAGAACTGCACGACGTTCAGGCACGTATCGCGGCCGGGTTCCGGCTCAGCTTTGACCATTTCGGGCGGTCTTCATCGCCACAGAACCACGCGCTGACGCAACACTTTGCCGGACGTCTGGCCGACCTTGGTCTGATCCGAGAAGTTGTTGAAAAACAGATGTATTCCAACGCTGATGGGCGGTTTCTGCCGGATCGTTACATCGAGGGCACCTGCCCCAATTGCGGGTTTGAAAGTGCGCGTGGCGATCAATGCGACAACTGCACCAAACAGCTTGATCCAACTGATCTGATCAATCCATACTCTACGATTTCGGGGTCCACCGATCTGGAAGAGCGCGAGACCAAGCACTTGTTCCTGTGCCAGTCGCAACTGCGCGACACGCTGCAGACATGGATTGATGGCAAAACCGACTGGCCCGTTCTGACCACCTCTATTGCCAAGAAATGGCTGAACGACGGTGACGGCCTTCAGGATCGTGGCATCACCCGTGATCTGGACTGGGGCATCGCCGTAAAACGCGGCGACCAGGACTGGCCCGGCATGGAAGGCAAGGTGTTTTACGTCTGGTTTGACGCCCCTATCGAATATATCGCCTGCGCCCAGGAATGGGTCGACGCAGGCAAAGGCGAAAGCTGGGAACGCTGGTGGCGCACCGACAAAGGCGCTGACGATGTGACCTATACCCAGTTCATGGGCAAGGATAACGTGCCGTTCCACACGCTGTCCTTCCCCGCGACAATTCTGGGATCTCAGGAACCGTGGAAGGCCGTCGATTATATCAAATCTTTCAACTACCTGAACTATGATGGCGGGCAGTTCTCGACCTCTCGAGGACGCGGCGTGTTTATGGATCAGGCGCTGGAGATCCTGCCATCTGACTACTGGCGCTGGTGGCTTTTGTCCCACGCCCCGGAAAGCAGCGACAGCGAATTCACCTGGGAAAACTTCCAGCAATCCGTGAACAAAGACCTGGCCGACGTACTGGGCAATTTTGTCAGCCGCGTCACCAAATTCTGCCGCGCTAAATTTGGCGAAGAAGTCCCCGCAGGTGGAAGCTTTGGCGAGGCAGAACAAACACTTATCCAGGAATTGACCACGCGCATCCGCGCCTATGAAACCCATATGTCGGATATGGAAGTGCGCAAGTCGGCACAGGAACTGCGCGCGATCTGGGTTGCGGGCAACGAATATCTGCAAGCTGCGGCCCCATGGTCGACCTTCAAAGAAGACCCCGAGCAAGCCGCCGCGCAAATCCGTTTGGCGCTTAACCTAATCCGCCTCTATGCGGTCCTGTCCGCACCGTTTATCCCGGACGCCGCGGCGACTTTGATGTCAGCCATGAAGACCTCGGATACCGAGTGGCCGGATGACGTGGCACAGGCGCTGGAGACGCTTAAACCCGGTCATGCCTTCACAGTACCTGACGTCACTTTCCGCAAAATCACCAATGATGAGCGTGAAGCCTGGCAAGCGCAGTTTTCTGGAACGCGCGACTAAGGGCACATAACGGCAGGCCTTCGCCGCCTTCGCCCCCCACCGGTGGCCGCTGATGGTGGTCTTGACTGCGCGCCAACTGGCGGCTCATATCCGGTATGCTCAAGGAAAACCGATCACTGGAGCGCGGGCTGATCGTGCTGGAAACACTGGCGCGAAATCAATCCATGTCGCTGTCAGAGATTCACCGGGCGACCGGCTTGCCCAAGTCCACTTTGCGCCGGTTGTTGGCTACGTTAGCGCGGCAGCGTTTTGTGCGGCGCTCGCTTGCTGACAAACAATACCGGATCACCGTGAACCTGCACGACCTTGCGATTGACCCGGTGCAACCGGGCTCCGCACTAATTGCCGACATCGCTCTACCGCATCTTCTGGACCTGACCAGCCGCATAGGCTGGCCATCCGACATTCACATATTCGAAGACCACTGGATGCGCATTATTGAATCCACCCGGTCTGTCAGCCCGTACAGCTTGTATTAGGCACCGCTCGACCACAGGGTTGGCTTGTTTTATTCGGCCACAGGGTTGATGTGCCTTAGCCTCAAGACAGACGCTGAAGTGCGCCGGTTGTTTGAACACGACGATGTCGATCCTCAGTTCCAACCGTCTCAGATCGGATTAACATGGGATGACTTACAGGCTCGCCTAAACCACGTTCGCACCGTTGGGTACGGCATGCGCATTGCCAAGACCGTCATACATGACAAATTGCTGGCCATTGCACTGCCGATCTATCGACAAGGAGACCTCTGGGGCGGCGTGCCTTTGCTGTGGCCCAAAGTGTTCATGACCACAGCTGACTTTGCTGACAAATACCTCGACGACTTGCGGGAAACGGTATCGGCCATTCAGGCTGACATCGACAAACACGATTCCAGACTAAACACCCGGCAAGGTCCGGCTCACGGCTCCAGCTGACCCTCCGCCGCGCCTGCTCACCCAATCGCTGAGCTTGCCGCTACGACCCCACATAATTGCGCGATGCGGGGCCGCGGTATTTTTCGGTCAATTCGTCAGGCACTTCGGTCCCGTCCACTAGAAACGGCAAAATACCTTTGCGACCTGACTTGCCCCGCATTGCTTTGATGTCGTCTTCGGATTTGGTCACCCGCTGCGACATCCGTCGCCCCCACTGGGCTAAATATCCATAAAGCCGATCGATTTCGCCGTCATGCGCATCAGTTTTGCCAAGATCGTGAAACTCTTCGGGGTCCTGTTCCAGATCAAACAGCATCGGGCGAAACCCGCCTTCGGCATGCATCAGCTTATAGCGCCCGTCAAAAACCATAAACAGCCGTGCGTCGCGCGGCTCAACCTTTAGCTTGATGGCCTGTTGCGTAGCCGAATAATCGTATTCGCTGATTGCGAATTCACGCCACTCAGGTGTTGCACCATGCAACCACGGCATCAAAGACCGCCCCTCAACAATATGATCGGGCACTTTGCCCCCGGCAAATTCGACAAAGGTCGCCGCCACATCCAGCGATTCAACCAGCGCGTCGCATGTTGTGCCCCGCGTGACGTCTGCGTCCGCGCGCGGGTCATACACGATCAACGGGATCTTGACGCTTTGATCGTGGAACAGCTCTTTTTCGCCCATCCAGTGATCCCCCAGATAGTCGCCATGATCCGAAGTCAGCACGATCATCGTTGTGTCGAGTCGTCCGGTTTCCTCAAGATAATCCAGCAACACCCCAAGCTGATCGTCACATTGTTTGATCAGCCCCATATAAGCCGGAATCACTTTTTGGCGCACATCTTCGCGCTGAAACGCCTGCCCAATCCGGTTTTCCATATAGGCGCCAAACACCGGATGCGGGTCCTGGCGTTCGACCGCATTGCGCATCGGTTGTGGCACATGGTTTGCCCCGTACATGTCATGATAGGGCGCAGGCACAATATAGGGCCAATGTGGCTTGATATAGCTCACATGCGCACACCAGCGCCCCTCGGCCTGATCAATGAATTCAATGGTTTTCTGGGTCAGCCAAGGCGTTTCGCTATCCTCTTCGCGGATATTTGCGGGCTTGTCGGCATTGGCAAACATCCACCCTGATGCCTTGTCACCCTGTGCGTCGATACCCGCATTGGCAAAATCCGCCCAAGGGTTTTCAGACGGATACCCCTTGGACTTCAGGTACTCATTATAGGGCGAGCGTTTTTCATCATAAAACCCGTCCGGCCCCTCGCCCCACAACCCGTCATCTCTGATCCAGCTGTCAAACCCGCATTCCGCCTGACGCGCGCCGATCACGCTGTCCGGGTTCAGCCCCAATCGCGCCATCCCGTCCGCATCCGCCTTCATGTGCGTCTTGCCCAGCAACCAGCAATCCATTCCTTCGCGGCGCAGGTGATCGCCCAATGTGTGTTCGCCCACGCGCAACGGGAAGCCGTTCCATTGCGCGCCGTGCGATGACGCGTATCGTCCGGTGTAAAAACACATGCGAGACGCGCCGCAAATCGGCGACTGCACATATGTATTTGTAAACCGAACGCCCATTTCGGCCAGCCTGTCAAAATTGGGCGTATGCAGATGCGGATGCCCGGCACAGCTCAGGTAATCATGGCGCAGCTGATCATACATAATGAACAGGATATTCATCCCATCAGCCGACTGCGACTCAGGTTTTCTCATAGATTCTTTCCTTCCGCACCTAACCCTGCCACACTAACGAAGCCGAACCAGATCAAATCGAAAAATATGCCTCCAGGTGGCATAAAATCGGACGGCTTTCCAAAGACCTCTTGCGAAAACCAGCGGAAATCTGCGCGTCCTGCAAGACCTTTTTGCCCCGATGTAAAGTAAGGTTTTCCATAGTTTTATCGAAAAAACGGAAGATTCTAGTGTTTAAATACAACAACTTAACACGTTCTACGACTTTAGTCGCAGGCCGTAAGGGAACCCCTTGTGAACATGACTGTTTTAGTCGACGGTCTAAGGGCATCAACTCTAGGTTTAATTCCATTTTTGGTGCATACTCGCAGTCCTATTGCGGTCAATTGGGCCGTCAAAAAATTGCAAAAATAATTCAACATGGAGAAACTATGCCACTTTCACAGTTGATCAGGCGGCCTATTCTGGCCGCAACCCTACTTGTCGGAGGCATCGCCTCTGCCGTGCAGGCTCAGGAGAAACCCAATATTCTGGTGATCTGGGGCGACGATATCGGTCAGTCCAACATCTCTGCCTATACAATGGGCATGATGGGGTATCAGACACCCAATATTGATCGCGTCGCGAACGAAGGCATGATTTTCACCGATTATTACGGTGAACAATCCTGTACGGCCGGGCGCTCGTCCTACATCACCGGACAATCCGTATTCCGCACGGGCCTGTCCAAAGTGGGCATGCCGGGCGCGCCGGAAGGCATGCAGGTAGAAGACCCGACCATTGCCGGTCTGCTCAAGGCCCAAGGCTACAGCACAGGTCAATTTGGCAAGAACCACCTTGGCGACCGCGACGAAATGCTGCCCAGCAATCATGGGTTTGATGAATTCTTTGGCAATCTCTATCACCTGAACGCCGAAGAAGAGCCCGAGAACGAAGACTATCCGCAAAACCCGGAATTCCGCGAGCGGTTTGGCCCGCGTGGGGTGATCAAATCCTCGGCTGACGGCTCAATCGAAGATACCGGCCCGCTGACCAAAAAGCGCATGGAAACTGTGGATGACGAAACAACCGCAGCCGCCATCGACTTTATCAAACGCAAGAATGACGAAGGCGTGCCGTGGTTTGTATGGTGGTCCGGCACCCGGATGCACTTCCGCACCCACGTCAAAGACGAAATGCGCACCAAGGCCGACGAGATGGCCGGGCGTCATCTAGACGAATATCAGGCTGGTATGGTCGAGCACGATTTGCACATCGGTCAGTTTCTGGACCTGCTGGATGAGTTGGGCATCGCCGACAACACCATCGTACATTATTCGACCGACAATGGCCCGCATATGAACTCTTGGCCTGATGCCGCGATGACACCGTTCCGGGGTGAAAAGAACACCAACTGGGAAGGTGGCTGGCGCGTGCCGTCCATGGTGCGTTGGCCCGGTAAAATTGAAGCCGGTTCCATCAGCAACGAAATCATGCACCACATGGATTGGTTGCCAACCTACGTGGCTGTTGCCGGAAACCCGGACATCAAAGAGCAACTTCTGGAAGGTGGCGTGCAGGCAATCGGACGCGAATATAAAGTGCATCTGGATGGCTACAACTTCCTGCCTTACCTGACCGGTGAAGAAGAAAGCGGCCCGCGTCACGAGATTTTCTACTTCTCGGACGACGGCGATCTGACAGCGTTGCGTTATGACGACTGGAAGGTCATTTTCCTTGAGCACCGTTACCCACAGACGTTGCGCGCCTGGGCCGAGCCGTGGACTGAACTGCGCATTCCGCTGTTGTTCAACCTGCGCCGCGACCCCTATGAACGCTCCAACATCACGTCCAACACCTATTGGGACTGGTATCTGGATCGCGTCTATCTGCTGCTGCCAGCAGCCGGTTACGTGGCAAGCTTCCTGGACACTTTCACCGAGTTCCCACCACGTCAGAAACCCGGAAGCTTTACGATTGGCGACGCCAAGGACAAGATCTTTAGCCAGATCGGTTCAAAATAATCCAAACGACTTTGATCGCCCGGCAAAAATTCAGTCGGGCGATTTCAATAATTGAAGCTCACCATTTTAGAGCACATGAAATTTTCGAGGGTTAACTCATGTCAAAGCGCTTTGCCATCCGTCCAACTGCCATTGCCGGCGCGCTGCTGGTCTGCGCAACCGGGGCACTTGCAGACCCGTTGCCATCCTGGAATGACACCGACGCCAAATCCCGCATTCTCGCTTTTGTCGACACAGTTACCGACCCGCAATCCTCTGACTATGTGACCCCGGACGCTCGCATCGCAACCTTTGACAATGACGGCACGCTTTGGGCGGAACAACCAGTTTATTTTCAGCTGTTCTATGCCGTCGAACAAGTGGCCGAAATGGCCAAAACTGACCCTTCAATCCTGACCACCGACGCCCGCAAAGCCGCGGCAAACGGTGACTTGAAGGCCGTTCTGACAAGTGGAAAAGAAGACCTGATCGACATTCTTGCGCTGTCCCATACCGGGCGCAGCGTCGAAGAATTTCAGGCCGACGTCGCCGCATGGCTGGACACATCCCGCCATCCCAAAACCGGGCTGCGTTATGACCAGATGGTCTATCAACCTATGCTCGAACTGCTGACCTTTCTGCGCGACCAGGACTTTGACACCTATATCGTTTCGGGTGGTGGCATTCATTTCATGCGCGTCTTTGCAGAAGACGTGTATGGTATCCCCCCCGAACATGTGATCGGCTCGTCCATCGTGACCACCTACGACACATCGGGCGCAACGCCGACGATCCAGAAACAGCCCGAATTGTTCTTTAACGACGACAAAGAAGGCAAGCCACTGGCAATTGACCGCCATATCGGGCGCCGCCCAATTATGGCGGGTGGCAACTCGGACGGTGATTTTCAGATGCTGGAATGGTCCACCTCCGGGGATGGCGCACGGCTTGGCCTGTATGTCCATCACACCGACGCGGATCGCGAATGGGCTTATGATCGCGAAGGGCATATCGGCGTCCTGAACCGGGGTCTGGACGAAGCGGAACAGCGCGGCTGGCTGGTTATCGACATGGCCAATGACTGGTCCACCGTCTTTCCCACACCTGCGAAATAAAGCCAGACAGGAGCACACACGATGTCTTCGCACGCCCAGATTATGGCCCTCAAAGAGTTGATGGGCCAGTCCATCATTGGCCAGCGCGACGTGATTGACCGGTTGTTGATTGGTCTGCTGGCCAACGGCAACCTGCTGATCGAAGGTCTGCCCGGTTTGGCCAAAACCCGCGCGGTCAAAGCCATGGCTAAAAATCTGGAATGCGATTTCAGCCGCATCCAGTTCACGCCTGATCTTTTGCCCGCCGATGTCACCGGCACCGAAATGTACTTGCAAAGCCCCGAAGGCCCCAGCTTTCAGTTTCAGCCCGGGCCGATCTTTGCCAATGTCGTGCTCGCGGACGAAATCAACCGCGCCCCGGCCAAGGTTCAGGCCGCGTTGCTGGAAGCCATGGAAGAACGACAGGTAACAGTGGCGGGCACCACCCACATCATGCCGCCGCTCTTTATGGTCATGGCCACGCAAAACCCGATCGAGCAGGAAGGCACCTATCCCCTGCCCGAAGCGCAGATGGATCGTTTTTTGATGCATGTCGTCATCACCTACCCGCCTCTGGAAGACGAAGTTCAGGTGATCCGCCTTGTGCGCGCCGAAGAGCAGGCCGCGCAACACAGCAGTGCGACTTCTGAAAAGCCCGCCCCGATCCCTCAGGACGCGGTCTTTGACGCCCGGCGTGATATCGCCGCGATACACACGTCAGACGCCATCGAAACCTACATGGCGACGCTGGTTCAGGCGACCCGCACACCAGACGATTTCTCTGCTGATCTTGCGCGCTGGATCGAGGTTGGCGCCAGCCCGCGCGCATCCCTGTCGCTGGACCGCTGCGCCCGCGCGCATGCATGGCTCAGCCAACGTGACTATGTCGACCCAGAGGATATTCGCGCCATTGCCGGCGACGTTCTGCGCCACCGCCTGACATTGACTTATGAAGCACAGGGCGAAGGTGTGTCCGCCGATGACGTGATCCGGGAAATCCTGACACAGGTCGCCTTGCCGTAAGAGAGCCGCCATCATGGACCGCGCCGCTTTATCCCGCACCAATCTGATACGCTCTGCCGGGGCGCCGTCAGACGATCCGCGCGTGCATGTCACGCTTGCCGGGTTGCGTGCGCTGGAACTTCCGGCACGCAAATTGTCTCTCACCGCGCGCCAGCATGCCCGCTCGGCGCTGAACGGGCGTCACGGGTCGCGCATTCGCGGACGTGGGCTCGATTTTCTGGAACTGCGCGATTACCTGCCCTCAGACGATGTGCGCGCCATCGACTGGAAAGTCACCGCGCGCACCGGAAAACCGCATGTGCGCGTCTTTACCGAAGAACGCGACCGACCAACCCTGATTGTGGTGGATCAACGCATGTCGATGTTCTTTGGCACCGTGCGCAATATGAAATCCGTCACCGCCGCCGAAGCCGCCGCCATCACCGCCTTTCGGGTTCTGGCGCAAGGTGACCGCGTGGGCGGTATCATCTTTGATGACACACGGATTGCCGAAATCCGCCCGCGCCGGGATCACGCAACGCTGGATCGTTTTCTGAACGCCCTGACCCGCGCCAATCAACAGTTGCACGCCACCCGAGACGTCATTGATCCCCTCGCGCTCAACGATGTTCTGCGCGCCGTACACCGCATCGCCAAACGCGACCATCTTGTGATTGTGCTCAGCGATTTCGATCAGATTGACGACCAGACACAGCACCTGATGGCGGGCTTGTCGCGACGCAATGATCTGGTGTTGGGGCTTGTCACTGATCCTTCGGCTCATGCGTTGCCGACGGATACCCGCCTCACGGCGTCGGATGGCGCTTTGCAGGCCGAACTTGATCTGTCCGATGACACTGTACGCCAGAATGTGCTGACCTATGCGCAAGACCGGCTCGCCCGAGTTGAAGACTGGCAGAAACACATGCGCCTGTCCGCCCTTCCGCTGAGCACGGCTCAGGACACACTCACCCAGATGCGCCACCTGCTTGGGCTGGGCCCGACATGAGCGACACCTCCCCGCCAGAGAACCTTGTCGATCTGATCAACAAGCTGCAAGAGGTGCCCGATCCGGCGCCGGTCTCTATGCTACCGCAGACACAGGGTTGGATTGTGCTGGCCGCATTTGTGGCTGTTGCTGCGCTGTTTGGGGCACGCAAAATTTTGCACAGGCATCGTGCCAACGCATATCGCCGCACGGCTCTGGTCGAATTGCAGCATGCCGGTGATGATGCGGCCCGGATTTCGGCCATTCTGAAACGCACAGCGCTTGTGGCCTACCCGCGTCAGGATGTGGCCCCGCTGACCGGTCAGGGCTGGATCGCTTTTCTTGAGCGCACCGGCACTGGGGGCGGCTTTGAGTCCGGCCCCGGTGCTGCGCTTGCCACAGCGGCGTTTATCCCCGGCGACACGCAGGCGCCCGGCCTCAATGCGCTGGCCTGCCAATGGGTGCGCCAGCACGACTCGCGAGGTTCGGCATGATCACACTCGCCATGCCTTGGGTTCTCGCGCTCTTGCCGTTGCCCCTGTTGATCCATCGTTTCATGCCAGCCTATCACAGCCCCTCTGATGCGGTGCGACTGCCATTTTTCCGCGACCTCGCGCACGCAGCGGGCACCGAACCGCGCGACGGCGCCAATGTTATGTCGCGCGGACGGATTCAAATGGCCGTTGCAGCCCTGATCTGGATGCTGTTGGTCGTCGCACTGGCGCAACCTGAACGGCTGGGCGAACCGGTTGAGATCACCAAAGAAGGGCGCGACGTGGTTCTGGCGATTGATATTTCGGGGTCGATGGACACCGTCGACTTTCCCGGCCCTGACGGCAAAAACCAACAACGTCTGGCCGCCGTGCGCGACGTGGTCGCCGGGTTTATCCAGGGCCGCGAAGGCGACCGCATGGCGTTGATCGTGTTTGGCAGCCGCGCCTTTGTGCAAACCCCGCTGACCGGAGACCTTGAAACGGTGCTGGCTCTGCTTGACCAGACCGATGTCGGCATGGCCGGACCGCACACCGCGTTGGGGGATGCGATCGGCCTTGCGATCCGCACATTCGAGGCCAGCGAGATTGACCAGCGCCTGCTGATTATCCTGTCAGACGGAAATGACACAGCCAGCCGCATGAGCCCGGTCAACGCCGCCGAAATCGCTAGGGATCGGGGCGTGGAGATCTTTGCTGTTGGTGTGGGCGACCGCGCTGCAACCGGCGAAAACCGACTTGATATGTCCCTGTTGGAAAACATCACCGGGCGCACGGGCGGACAGGCCTTTTTTGCCGATGACAGCGACGCGCTGACACAAGTCTATGACCGGATCGATGCGCTGGCACCGCGCGACATTGAAACGCTGTCCCATCGCCCCCGCAACGCGCTGTTTCACTGGCCTTTGATGTTGGCCGCCCTTCTCGGACTTGGAACGCTCATGTGGTTATCCCTATCCGCAAACGCGCGCAGGTCACCATCATGACCCCCTTGGAAACCACTCTGTCTGCCTTTCATTTCCTGCGCCCGCTCATGCTGTTGGGCCTTGTTCCGCTGGCTCTGATCTGGTGGCGCCAGCGCCGCCCTGCCCGGTCCGACATCGCATCCGAAACCGCGATTGCGTCCCACCTTCTGGCAGCGTTGCGTGTCGATCAGACCCGGAACCGGCGTCTGCATCCCATTGATCTGATCGCGCTCTGTCTGACCCTGATCATCATCGCGGCGTCTGGCCCCACATGGTCGCGTGTGCCAACACCGTTTGCCGCCCAGACCGCACCGATGGTGGTCGCACTCAAGGTCACGCCGTCAATGCAGAACCCCGATCTGGCCCCCAACCGACTGGACCGCGCCAAACACAAAATACAGGACTTGCTGAGCATGCGCGCCGGCGCGCGCACCGCGTTAATTGCCTATTCCGGGTCTGCGCATTCTGTGGTGCCAATGACCGAAGATGGCGCCGTGATCCAACCCTACCTCGAAGGGCTGGATCCGGAGATCATGCCTGTTGAAGGCAACACACCGCTCGCCGCGCTGAACCTGGCACTGGATGCATTGTCGCGCGAAACCACGCCCGGCGGCGTGCTGTTTGTGCTGGATGACATCGCAACCGCAGATGTGTCCCAGTTAATCGAAACCGCCGCCGATACGCCCGTGGCTTTCCTGATCGCCCTGCCGCAGGACCAGACCCTGCCTGCTCTGTCGGGCAGCGACGTGCGCGTTGTGATTGTGACCCCCGATCCATCAGACCTCAGACAGCTAGAGCGCGGATTTCAGGCGGCATATCAGCAAAGTCAACTTTTGAACGGCACCCAGCCGTGGCAGGATCGCGGCCTGTTGCTGATCTGGCCCGCGATCTTATTGCTGATGTTCTGGTTCCGCCGCGGCGTGGCGGTGCAATGGGCGCTGCTCTTTGTGCTGTGCCTGATCCTGCCAGCGAAACAGGCGCAGGCCGACGGTATCAAAGATTGGTTTTTTACACCTGACCAACAAGGATGGCTGGCCTATCGTAACAAAGATTACGACACGGCTGCCGACCGTTTTGCAGACCCGTATCTGCGCGGCGTGGCACAATACCGCGATGGCCAATACGAGACCGCAGCGCAAACGCTCGCGCAAATTGACACCGCCGACGCCGCCTTTGTGCAAGGCATGGCGCATATCAAATCGCGGGGATACCGCGACGGCGTACGCGCATTTGAACGCGCACTGGACCTTGACCCGGGCCACAGCGGCGCCCGCACCAACCTGCCCGTCGCGGAACAGATCGTCACTTATGTCGAACGGGTGCGCGAACAATCCGACACCGGCGAAGACAGCGGCATCGGCGCGGATGAAGTGGTTTATGACAATGAAGCCGGCAAAGGCGCAGACACTGAACTTCAGGCCCCCGTAGAAGACGGAGATGGCCACCTGTCCACCGAACAGTGGATGAACACTGTCGACACCCGCACCGGTGACTTCCTCAAACAACGCTTTCGACTGGAAGCTGCGGGGAACACACAATGATCAGGCTCTGCCTCATCCTTGCGCTATGCATCTGCGGTCTTGCAGCGTGGGCGCAAACGACGCCCGAACCGCAGCTCAAGGTCGAACTGGAAGAGAGCGAGGCCATTCTCGGGCAAACCCTCACCCTGCGGATCACGGTGTTGGTGCCCACATGGATGCCCGATCCTCCGGTCTGGCCTGATTTTGAAACCCCCAATGTGCAAATCGCGCTGCCCGAACGCAGCAGCTCGCCGGTCAGTCAAACCATTGATGGCGAAACGTGGTCAGGTATTTCGCGGCGCTATCTGATCACACCTATGGCGCCCGGCACTGTGACATTGCCCGCCACCTCGCTGACCCTCACCTATGCGCAGCCACCGGCGACGGAACCGTTGACGACCACGCTCACGCTGGACCCGATCACCCTCACCGGTGTTGTCCCCAAAGGCGCAGAGGGGCTCGACCCGTTTATCGCCGCCGAAAAACTGACCCTGACCCAATCGGTTGACGGCGACACAACCGGCCTCAAAGGTGGCGACAGCTTTACCCGCACCATCACGGCAACGGTCAACGGTGTTTCGCCTGTATTCCTGCCCCCGCTGGTGCCTGATGACACCCCGGACGGGTTGCGCGCCTATCCTGAAAGCCCGGTACTGGACGAAAAATCAGACCGCGGAGAATTGTCCGGCACCCGCACAGAAAAGATCACTTATGTCGTCGAAGGCAGCGTGCAAGGCACCCTGCCCGCCCTCACTCTGGACTGGTTCAACATGTCCGGCAACGCAGTAGAAGCCGCCACTCTTGACGGCGTCGATGTGCAGGCCACAGCCCCCGCCGCGCCAGCGGCAGCGGCCAAAGACATCGACTGGAAACCCCTGTTGATCCGCGCCGTTCCAATCCTGATTGCGCTGGTGGTTCTGGTACTGGCCGCGCAACGGCTGATGCCCCGCCTCACGCTTGCGCTGCGCCGCAAACAGCAACGCCACCGGGCCAGCGCCGCTTTTGCCTGGACCGCGCTCAAATCCGCTCTGGGCGCACAGGACCTGTCCGCCACCCGCGCTGCGCTGAGCGAATGGCAAAGGCGCGCCGGACAATTGCCAGCTTCTGAAATGGCCGAAATAGAAGCCGCCTTTGCGGCCATCGGGCGTGTCCGGTTCGGTCCAAATCCCAGTTCCAACCCCAGTTCCAACCCCGGTGCAAATGAAGACGCCTATTGGCAATCCCTGTCACGCCTGATTGACTGTGCCAAACACGCCGGTTCCACCCGCGCCCACACTGACTCTGCGCTGCCCGCTCTCAATCCTCTGGCGCGCCCGCATCCCTGACGAAAGCGATTTATGCCCGATCCCATTTCCCAACGTGTCCGCTGTCTGATTGTTCTACTGGCCGCGCTGGTCTTTTTCATGGGCACCGATCCCCTGATGGCGCAGCAAAAGGGCTATGTCGGATCAGAAGCTTGCGCCGATTGCCATGTCGAGGAGACCGCTGCATGGGAAACCTCTCATCATGCGGATGCATGGCGTTTGCCCGGACCGGATATGCTGCAGGGGGCGTTTCAGGGTGAAGTGTTCGAACATGATGGCATGCGCGCCGAATTTCGTACCGAAGACGGACAGCGCACAGTCAAAGTCACCGAAAAAGACGGCGTCACAACGGATTATACCGTGCACTCCGTGGGCGGCGTCGCCCCGCTTGAACAACTGTTGCTGGAAACCAAACCCGGACGTCTTCAAAGCTTTGACGTCGCTTGGGATGTTGACCAAAAACGCTGGTATCACCTTTATCCGGATCAGGACCTGCCCCCGAATGACGGGCTGCACTGGACCGGGCCTTACAAAAACTGGAACGCGCGCTGTGCCGAATGCCATGCGACCGGTTACGTCAAAAACTTTGATGCCCCGGCAGCCAGCTATAAATCAACCCAAGCCGAAATTGGCGTAGGTTGCGAGGCCTGTCATGGCCCCGGCGCCAAACATCTGGAAATTGTGTCTCAGGAACAAACGACCGCGCCGCAGACTTACGGCTTTTCTGTCGACGCCTCAGATACCGAAGCCACCATGCAGCAATGCGCCGGATGTCATTCGCGACGCGAGGCTTTTGCCGGTGGAAGCCCGCGCCCGGGCACTGCCTTTCATGACGCATATAACCTCGCCCTGCTGCGCCCCGGGACCTATCACGCCGACGGTCAGATACTGGACGAGGTCTATGTTTACGGCTCGTTCCTGCAATCCAAAATGTACGCCAAGGGCGTTGGCTGTGCCAATTGTCATGACCCCCACAGCGGCAACCGCGTGGCTGAAGACAACGCTGTGTGCACGCAATGCCATTCTCCTGCCGGAAACCCGGATTTCCCGTCGCTGTCACTCATGGATTACGACGACACGAGCCATCACAATCACCCCCTCAACAGCGATGGCGCTCAATGCAAAAACTGCCACATGGTCGAACGCGTCTATATGGGCATCGACGGGCGGCGCGATCACAGCTTTCGCGTGCCGCGCCCTGATTTAGCAGCCCAAACCGGCGCGCCTGATGCATGCACCGATTGCCATCAGGATCAAACCGCGTCCTGGGCCGCTGACGCCCTTACGGTGTGGTATCCTGAAGGCCGCTGGACCGAACCCCACTATGGCCAGGCCCTGGCAAAGGGACAACAAAACCCGGCAGCAGCAGCGCCGGACCTTATGGCGCTGGTCCGCGATACTGACCAAAACACACTGGCCCGCGCCACGGCGCTGTGGCTTTTGGCAAACGCGGGTGACGCTGTCCGGGTGGACGACATCTCACCGTTCCTCTCTGACGCCAGCCCTCTGGTCCGTGCCAGTGCGATCACCGCCCTGCGCGCGGTTCCAATCTCGCTCAGCGCGCCTTATCTGAGCGCCGCATTAGAAGACCCGGTCCGCAATGTGCGTCTGTCCGCCGCGCGCGCAATCCTGTCCGTGCAACCTTCCCAGGCCCCTGCTGCGGTAAACGCGGCCTACCGGGGCGCCGCCAGCGCGGTGTCGCGTTTCCTCAGAAACCAGTTCGACTTTCCCGAAGCCCATATGCAAATCGCCGGGATTGCGCTGACGCAAAGCGATCTGACCTCAGCCGAACGCGCATTCCGTACGGCTGTCCGGCTTGATCCGCAACTTGGTGACGCGTGGATCATGTTGGTGCGCATCGCTGCCGCCCAGCGCGGTCAGGCCGCCGCCCGCAAGGTCCTGAGCGAAGCCCTGCAGAATATACCCGACAATGCAGGACTTCTGGCACTGGCACGCCAGCTTTAAAAACAACACGAATTGTGGCGCCGGGCATGGCGCCGTGTTTCGTGCACCCCAATACGTTACGCAAAAATGAAAACTACTTAACAACTGTAACTTCTCTATTGCGTCGAATCGCTTTCCACGATATCCCAACCGTGCGGTCGGACAATCGAACAGGGCACCGCGGGAGGATTTCTTATGGACGCTTTTATCTGCGACGCCACACGCACCCCGATCGGGCGCTATGGCGGGGCTTTGTCATCGGTGCGCACCGATGATCTGGCCGCTGCGCCAATCGCGGCGCTGATCGCACGTAACCCTCAGGTCGACTGGACCCGCATCGACGACGTTATCTATGGCGACGCCAATCAGGCCGGGGAAAGCAACCGCAACGTGGCGCGCATGGCCGCACTGCTGGCCGGTCTGCCAGTTGACGTGCCCGGCACCACCATCAACCGGCTGTGCGCCAGCGGCATGGACGCCGTTGGCATGGCTTCGCGCGGTCTCAAGGCCGGCGATTACGACATGGCCATTGCCGGCGGTGTCGAAAGCATGAGCCGCGCCCCCTTTGTGATGCCCAAAGCCACCAGCGCCTTCACCCGGGCCAATGCCGTGTTTGACACCACCATCGGCTGGCGCTTTGTGAACCCGAAAATGAAAGCGATGTATGGCACCGACTCGATGCCCCAAACGGCCGATAACGTCGCGGCGGACTTCAACATCAACCGCGCAGATCAGGACAAATTCGCCGCCACCAGCCAGGCCCGCTGGGCCGCTGCGCACGAGGCGGGCGTGTTTACCGACGAGATTACACCGGTGCATGTGCCCCAACGCAAGGGCGACCCGATTGTGGTCGACACAGACGAACACCCCCGCCCGGGTACTGGCGTGGACAAGCTCGCCAAACTGCGCGGCGTGAACGGCCCGGACCTCAGCGTCACGGCTGGTAACGCATCAGGCGTCAACGATGGCGCCGCCGCCATTCTGATGGCAACCGGCGCCGCCGCTGAACAGAACGGGCTGACACCAATGGCCCGCGTCGTGGGCATGGCCGCCGCCGGGGTCGAGCCGCGCGTGATGGGCATTGGCCCGGTTCCCGCAACCCTCAAAGTGCTGGCGCGCGCAGGTCTGAGCATCGAGCAGATGGATGTGATAGAATTGAACGAAGCATTTGCCAGTCAGGGCCTCGCCACGTTGCGCGCACTGGGCGTGCCGGATGATGCGCCGCACGTCAATCCAAACGGCGGCGCGATTGCCATAGGTCATCCGCTTGGCATGTCGGGCGCACGGCTTGTGCTGACGGCAGCTTATCAATTGAAACGCACCGGGGGGCGCTATGCGCTTTGCACCATGTGCGTTGGCGTTGGACAGGGCGCCGCCCTGATCCTTGAAAGAGTTTAAGGGAAGGATCAGACCATGTATGCACAGATGATCAAAACCGCCTCATCCGGGATCAAAACCCGCGAAGAGATGTCCGATCAGGAACGCGATTTTCAGGACAAGATCGACAACGATATCAAGATCGAACCGCGCGACTGGATGCCGGATGATTACCGCCGCACCCTGATCCGCCAGATCGGCCAGCACGCCCATTCCGAGGTTGTCGGTCAATTGCCCGAGGGCAACTGGATCACCCGCGCGCCCACGCTGGAACGCAAAATGATCCTGCTTGCCAAGGTGCAGGACGAGGCCGGGCATGGGCTCTACCTCTATTCTGCCGCCGAAACGCTGGGCGAAAGCCGGGATGAGCTGGTGCGCCTCTTGCACGAAGGCCGCATGAAATACTCCTCGATCTTCAACTATCCCACGCTGAACTGGGCCGACATCGGCGCGGTTGGCTGGCTGGTGGACGGCGCGGCCATCGTCAATCAGGTCGCACTGCAACGCACGTCCTATGGCCCCTACAGCCGCTCAATGGTGCGCATCTGCAAAGAAGAGAGCTTTCACGCCCGCCAAGGTTATCACGCGATCATGAAAATGGCCTTTGGCACGGCGGAACAAAAACGCCAGGCCCAGGACGCGCTGAACCGGCTCTGGTTCCCCGCGATGATGATGTTTGGACCGCATGACAGCGAAAGCACCCATTCCGAACAATCCATGGCGTGGAAAATCAAGGTCAAATCCAACGATGAGCTGCGCCAGCAATTTGTCGATCAGACCATTCCGCAAATCGAATATCTGGGTCTGGACCTGCCCGACTCCGGTATCAAATGGAACGAAGAACGCGGCCATTATGACTTCTCTGACCCCGACTGGGACGAGTTTCTGGATGTGCTGCGCGGCAATGGCCCCTGCAACGTGGATCGCATGAACGACCGCGTCAAAGCCTGGGAAGACGGCGCATGGGTCCGCGACGGGCTGCTGGCCCACGCTCAAAAGAAAGCCGCGCGCAAAGTTGCCGCCGAATAATTCGCGCTAGCGAGGAGGAATAACACATGAAAAATGAATGGCCCCTTTGGGAAATCTTCATCCGCGGTCAGCATGGCATGAGCCACCGTCACGTTGGCAGCCTACATGCCCCGGACGCTGAAATGGCGATCAAGAATGCGCGCGATGTCTATACCCGCCGCAACGAAGGCGTGTCGATCTGGGTGGTCGAAGCCAAACACATCGCCGCCACCGCACCGGGTGACAAAGGCCCGTTGTTTGAACCTTCGGAATCCAAGGTTTACCGCCACCCGACCTTTTTCGACATCCCCGAAGAAGTGGGGCATATGTAATGGCTGCTGATACTGAAAAATTGCTGCAGTTCCTGCTGCGTCTCGGGGATAACACCCTGATCCTTGGGCACCGCGTGTCGGAATGGTGCGGCCACGCGCCCATCCTCGAAGAAGACATCGCGCTGGCCAACACCGCGCTCGACCTGATCGGTCAGACACAGATGTGGCTTGGCTATGCGGGCGAAGTTCAGGGTCAGGGCAAATCCGCCGATGACCTCGCCTTTCTGCGCGACGCATGGGATTTCCGCAATGTGCTGCTGACCGAACTGCCCAATGGCGACTTTGGCCGCACCTTGCTGCGTCAGTTCCTGTTTGACGCCTACCAATCGGTACTCATGGGCCGCCTGATCAAATCCTCGGACGAAACGGTTGCCAGCATCGCGGCCAAAGCCAGCAAAGAGGTCGCCTATCATGTCGAACGCTCTGCTGACACCGTTGTCGGGCTGGGCGATGGCACCCCAGAAAGCCACGCCCGCATGCAGGCGGCACTGGATTATCTGTGGCCCTACGTGGGCGAAATGTTCGCCAGCGATGATGTCGACGCGGCCATGGTGGCTGCGGGTGTGGCACCAGATCCGGCCAGCCTGCGCGCAGAGTTTGACGC
Organism: Shimia sp.; assembly: GCF_039969785.1. GTDB lineage: Bacteria > Pseudomonadota > Alphaproteobacteria > Rhodobacterales > Rhodobacteraceae > Shimia. The sequence continues at coordinate 223,733 of NZ_JBDVNC010000037.1, forward strand.
GCTTGTGACCCGCGTGCTGGCGGATGCGACGCTGACCATTCCTGATGGTCGCTTTGCCCATTCAGGCGGGCGCACCGGACGTATGCACACAGAACATCTGGGGCACTTGCTGGCTCAAATGCAATGGCTGCAACGCGCCTATCCGGGCTGTGAATGGTGACACCGGCGGGGCTCTGACAAAGCAGAGCCGCCTCTCGGGCAAAAGGACAAAAGATATGACCCAGCCAAGTGTAAAACAGGTCTGGGAATGGCTGGAAACCATCCCTGACCCCGAAATTCCGGTAATCACCCTTGTTGATCTCGGCATCATTCGGAACGTGGAGTTTCATGGTGAAACCTGTGTGGTCTCTGTCACGCCAACCTATTCCGGCTGCCCGGCCACATCGATGATCAACATGGATATCGAAACCCGACTGCGCGACCAGGGATTGGACAATATAGCCCTGAAACAACAGCTTAGCCCGGCATGGACCACCGACTGGATGTCTGACAAAGCCCGCATCGCGCTGGAAAAATACGGCATTGCCCCGCCACAACCGGCGGGTGGCCCACAACGCTGTCCACGGTGTGGCGGCGATCATCTCGAAAAACTGAGCCAGTTCGGCTCGACCCCGTGCAAGGCACAATGGCGCTGTCAGGACTGTCTTGAACCGTTTGAATATTTCAAGTGCATTTAGGGAGGAACCGATGGCGCGCTTTCACGATCTGACCGTCACAGACGTTCACAAAACCATCCGCGACGCTGTTGTCGTGACCCTGAAACCCGTCAATGGCGCAGCCAGTGATTTTGACTTTACCCAAGGCCAATATCTGACCTTCCGGCGCGATTTTGACGGCGACGAACTGCGCCGCTCTTATTCGATCTGCGCAGGCAAAGACGAGGGCGTCCTGCAAGTCGGCATCAAGCGGGTCGACGGCGGTGCCTTTTCCACATGGGCCAACGAAGACCTCAAAGTTGGCGACACGCTTCAGGCCATGCCCCCGATGGGCGGTTTCTTTACCGCGCTCGACGCCACCACCGAGAAGACCTATCTCGGGTTTGCGGGTGGCTCGGGCATCACACCGGTTCTGTCGATCATCAAAACCACACTGGCCCGCGAACCCAACGCGACCTTTACATTGGTCTATGCCAACAAGGGCGTGAACACGATCATGTTCCGCGAAGAGCTGGAAGACCTGAAAAACGTCCACATGGGCCGTTTCAACGTGATCCATGTGCTGGAAACAGATGCACAGGAAATCGACCTGTTTACCGGGCTTGTGACCGAAGAAAAATGCGCGCAGCTTTTCGCGACCGGCTGGATTGACATTGCTTCGGTCGACACCGCATTCATCTGTGGACCCGAACCTATGATGCTTGGCATCGCTGCGGCACTGCGCAATGCGGGCATGGACGACGCGCAGATCAAGTTCGAGCTGTTCGCATCCTCCCAACCCGGGCGCGCAAAAAAGCCTGCCGTGTCAAAAAATGCAGCCTCGGGTGACAATCAGGCCAGCGCTGCGATCACGCTGGACGGGGCGACCCAAACTGTGCAGATGGCCAAGGACACAACCCTGCTTGACGCCGCACTTGGCAACAATCTGGATGCGCCATTTGCCTGCAAGGCGGGGGTTTGTTCCACCTGTCGCTGCCGCGTTCTGGAAGGCGAAGTCGACATGGTCGCCAACCACGCGCTTGAGGATTACGAAGTCGAAAAGGGATATGTTCTGTCCTGCCAATCCTACCCCGTCACCGACACCGTTGTTGTCGACTACGATCAGTAAGGAGATCAGACCATGGCCGAAGATATGAGCATCGAAAGCTATCTCGCCCAGGGCGGCGTGCTGACGAACCCAATGAATGTCCCGCCCCGCTATCGCGCCGAGCTGATGAAACTGATGGCCACATTTGTGGACAGCGAACTGGCCGGAGCCGCCGGGTTTGCCGACATCATCAATCAGGGTCCGGGCATCAAGGAACGCATTGCCGCCGCCAAAATCGTGTTGGAAAAAACCGACAATGCAGACCGTGTTTTGCGGATCATGGCCGAATTTGGCGTGGACGCAGATAAATATGCCAATCACCACCCCTGGACCGCGCGGCTGGAGCGTGACGCCGACATTGGCGCGGCGCGCACCGATCACGATATGCGCCTTGCCGTGTTCAACTATCCCTTGAATGGCTGGGCGGATGCCGTGGTGATGAACCTGTTGATGGGCCGCGCCGTGGCTGTGCAACTGGCCGAGTTTTCTATGGTCAGCTACCAGCCCCTCGCCGAAGCATTCCGCGCAATCGCCCCAATCGAAGCACGTCACGCAGAACTGGCCGAAGAAGGTCTGGCCAAGCTCGCTGAGGTCAAAGATGCCAACCTGCAAGCCAGCGTTGACTACTGGTGGCCGCGGGTTGCCGCCTCCTTCGGGTCTGCAGACTCAATCAAGACCGACACTCTCAAGGCATTGGGCCTGCGCAGAACATCCAATGCGGACCTGAGATCACGGTGGGAATCTGAGGTCAAATCCGTTCTGGATAAGTTGGGTCTAAACTGCAAATGATTTGACGTCCGTCTGTCGAAAATTTCCATTGACCGCATTCAGTTCTTGCCTGTAACTGGAATCTCGGTCTGTAATAATTTTATTTGGAAACGGAGATTTAGCATGAGAATTTCATCACTTTTGATGACTGTTCTGGCAGTCGGTTTGGTTTTGGGTACCGCTGATACAGGTTGGGCCAAAGACAAGAACGGCAAGGCAAAAGGGAAAAATGTTCAAGTCGACAAAAAGCCTGGTAAGGGTGCCAAGTCCGTGCCTCCGGGTCAAATAAAGCGTTACACACGCGGTGCCAAACTGCCAGCTGATTTAAAGTATGAAGGCATCGGAGATCTGTCAAAATGGAAACTTGGCGAACCCGGAAAGGGAAATCGTTACATCAAAGTCGACAACGAAATTCTGGAAGTTTCCGAAGACCTTTCTACTGTGGTGGATGCCGTCGGAATTGTTGGCGACTTGCTGAAATAGACAAATTACGTCTTCTGAGATTTTGGCTACATGAAGGGACTGCGAAAACCACAACGCCTCTGTTTTCGTCGGTTCCTTGTCCAAACCGCTATTTCTCATTTTGTTAATCTGACCTGTTCGGCTACGTCGAAAGGTCGGTTGGCCCGGTTGGCGATGTTGGACTTACCGGCGTTGTTGGGCTGATGGGCGTGGTCGGTGAGGTCGGCGTTGTTGATGCAGGCGCGGGTGCATCAACACCAGACGTCAGACCCAACCCGACCCCGTAATCAATCTCTTGCGCTTTCGTATCAAATCCAAGGCTGAAATCGACATAGAAATCCTCGTCCAGATAAGCGGCACCAACCGTCGGGCGAAAGGCCTGCGACTTGATCTAATAATCCAGCCCAAGCGCCAGTGCGCCGCGTTCTGCGCGGTCATCGGAAAACAGCCTGACCCCAAGCGCGACATCGCCTCCAAAAACAAATGTCACGCCAAAACCAACCGAAGGGTCTGCCTGTGCCAGAGGCACGGCCCCCAGCGCCCCGGCACACACCGCGCACACTTTCAAAAATCGTTTCATCACGAAACGCTCCTACCAATTACTTTGCAATTCAATAGGAGCCATTCCTGGCACGTTCTGAATTTGGGTCAATACATGCATGATGCACAATTCGCAGGCCTTCAGCGCCTAACTCAGACCCTGCAACCCGTTAAGCGTCAGATCTGACACCAGCCGCGCATAGTCTTCGCGCGCTTGTGTTCCGGCGCCGGTTTGCCACATGTAATACCAGTTCAGCATGCCAAAGACCGACATTGTGGTCCCACGTAACCTGGCGGCATTGTTGTCAAAAACCTCAGGCGCCGCGCCTTCGATAACGCCGCTCAGGAACACCACCATGTCGCGTTGATACCCGCGCAGCACCTTCTGCTGGTCGGGCGGCAACATATCCACGCCGTTGATTTGCACACGGTGTTCATCATCCGCGCCCTGATAAGCCATCAGGATTTCGCGCACCACCCGGTGCAGGCTGTCTGCGGGCGAAGACCCTTCCAGATCGATCCCGCAAATGCGGTCTCTGAGGTCGCGCAAATAGGTCTCAAGGATGTCATACAGGATCGCATCCTTGCTGTCGTAATAGTGATAGATATTGGCCTTTGATATCCCGCAGTCCCGCGCCAGCATCGACATGGACGCCCGATCAAACCCTTCATTGGCAAACACCTTGGCGGCCGCCTTTAGTATGCGGTCCCGCTTTTGGTCGTGATCTTTTGCGATTGTCCGGGCCAAAACTATTCCTCGCCGCGATTGTCGACTACGCGTTTGGCCTTGCCCTGAGAGCGCTCGACCTCGCCGGGGTCTCCTACGACAATCTCAGTGGAAACACCAACAATGTCCTTGATCCGTTTGGTCAGCATACGCGCCGCTGCGGTTTTGCTCAGATTGTCCGCCGCATCCGGGTTGGCTTCAACAATCACCCGCATCGCGTCCATACGACCGGACTTATACAGCTCAATCTGATAATACGGTGCCAAACCACCGGTTGCCAAAACCTGTTCTTCGACCTGACTTGGGAACACATTCACGCCCCGCAAAATGATCATGTCATCGCTGCGCCCGGTGATCTTTTCCATACGCCGCATGCTGCGCGCAGTGCCCGGCAGCAATCGGGTCAGATCGCGGGTGCGATAGCGCACCATCGGCAGGCCTTCTTTGGTCAGCGTGGTAAATACCAGCTCTCCCATCTCACCATCCGGCAGAACCTCGCCTGTGACGGGATCAATAATCTCAGGCAGGAAATGGTCTTCCCAGATCACAGGCCCATCTTTGGTTTCCACACATTCATTGGCCACACCCGGGCCCATGATTTCGGAAAGTCCATAAATATCAACCGCATGCATGTCAAAAGCCGACTCGACCTCTTTGCGCATTGCATCAGTCCAGGGCTCAGCTCCAAACACACCGACCTTTAGCGAACAGTCGCGTGGGTCCAGACCCACCTTGTTAAACTGCTCCAGAATGTTGAGCATATAAGACGGCGTCACCATGATCCCATCGGGTTGAAAATCGGTGATCAAACCAACTTGCTTTTCAGTTTGCCCGCCGCTCATTGGCACCACCGTGGCCCCCAGCCGCTCAATCCCATAATGCGCGCCCAGCCCTCCGGTAAACAGACCATAGCCATAGGCGTTGTGCACCATGTCGCCTTTGCGCAAGCCTGCCGCCCGCAAAGAGCGCGCCACCAGATCGGCCCAGTTGCTGATATCGCGCGCCGTATAGCCCACAACCGTTGGCTTACCAGTTGTGCCCGAGGACGCATGCAACCGCATGATTTGTGACCGCGGCACCGCAAACAACCCAAACGGATAATTGTCGCGCAGATCGTTTTTGTAGGTGAACGGAAACTTCGCCAGATCCGCCAATGTCTGCAAATCATCCGGGTGCACCCCGGCGTCGTCAAACCGCTGTTTATACATCGCCACATTGTCATAGGCGTGGCGCAACGACCATTTCAGACGCTCCAGCTGCAGTGCCCGAATTTCATCAATCGACGCAATTTCGATCGCGTCCAGATCATTACGGTCGGGTGTCAGGTCCTTCATGGCGCTCTCCTCACCTTATTCTTCAAACAGATGGCCTTTGATCATGCGCGAGAACCCACGGAACTCGGCAATCAAATCACCATTCTGATTTGTCACTTGGACATCATAAATACCGCTGCGCCCGGTCAGGCTGATCTCGCGGGCGCGTGCCGTTAACAGGTCGCCTTTGCGCCCCGGCGCGATATAGCTGATCATATTGTGCTGGGCGACAGTCGACATGTTGCGGCTGTTACAGGCAAAGGCAAAGGCGCTGTCGGCCAGCGTGAATGTCACGCCGCCATGACAGATGCCATGCCCGTTACAATGAAACGGCTGCACCGGCATTGTCAGCGTGGCCAACCCTTCATCAATCTCGGTGATTTCCATCCCGAAATGCTGGCTGGCCTGATCTTCGGCCCACATTGCAGCGGCGGATTTTACGGCACGTTCTCTGGGTGTCATCTCAGCGCCCCTGATAGTTTGGTTTGCGTTTGTTCAGAAAGGCCGAAACCCCTTCGGCATAATCTGCGCTGAACCCACATTGCTTCTGGCACTCCGCTTCCAGCTCAAGCTGGTCTTCTAAGCTGTTCATCGTGGCAGCCTGAATGGCAGCTTTGGTCAGCCCCAAACCCACGGTTGGCCCGTTGGCCATTTTCTCAGTCAGCGCGCGCGCCGCATCCATCAATTCGTCGTCCGGCACCACTTGCCAGATCATACCCCAATCGGCGGCCTGCGTCGCACTCACGGGTGCGCCGGTCATCGCCAGCGCCTTGGCGCGGGCCTCTCCGACCAGATGCGCCAAGGCCCACGTGCCTCCGGCATCCGGCACCAGCCCGACATTGACAAAAGACTGAATGAACTTTGCGCTTTCTCCTGCCAGCACAATGTCACAGGCCAGCGCAATATTTGCGCCCGCCCCGGCCGCCACGCCATTCACCGCACAGACAACCGGCATGTCCATATCCCGCAACAGCTTGATCAAAGGTGTATAGAAATTACGGATCGTCACGCTCAGGTCCGCCGGGCGTTTCATCGCTGCCGGATCCACGTCGCCCAAATCCTGACCAGCGCAAAACCCGCGCCCTGCCCCGGTCAGCAAGACCGCACGCGCACCATTGTCCCACGCACTCTCCAATGCGGCGCGCAATGCCAGATGCATCTCGTCATTAAAGCTGTTCAGCCGGTCGGGCCGGTTCAACGTAACCTCGACCCATTTGCCATGATCCGTCACCAGAATCGTTTCGCTCATGATGCCTCCCAATTGACAGCGCTCCAGTCTTTCCTTGCATAAACCGAACGGTTGGTCAATAAATAAACCCACGACGATTCTGACCCCGGAGGCACCATGGCTGAGAACATGCACAAAGCGGTTGACCGTGATTTTCTCACCCTGACCGCGCCACCCAAAGGGTTTCACGACGCCCCCTATCCGATCTACGCGCGCTTGCGCGAAGCGGCCCCTGTGCACCCACAACCTGACGGCTCATTCATTCTGTCGCGCTACGAAGATCTTGATCGGGTGTACCGCGACACCGACACGTTTATCTCTGACAAAAAGGCGCTCTTTAGACCCAAATTCGGGGTCGATTCACCGCTTTATGAACATCACACCAATTCTCTGGTCTTTAACGACCCACCCCTGCACACCCGCGTCCGCTCGGTCATGGTGGGCGCGATGAACCCGCGCGCGCTGGCTTCGATGGAACCGGGGTTAATCACTCTGGTCGACACGTTGCTGGACGAAATGTCAAACCAGCCACAGACCGAACTGATCGAAGCCTTTGCCGGTGCAATCCCGATTGAGGTAATTGGCAACCTTCTGGGCATTCCCCGGGATCAACGCGACCCATTGCGCGCATGGTCACTGGCCATCCTCGGCGCGCTAGAACCGGCATTGACACCCGAGCAACTGGAAACTGGCCACACCGCCGTGCGCGATTTCAAAGCCTTTCTGCGTCACATCATCGAAGACCGCACCGCCCATCCCGGCGATCCGGACACGGATGTTCTGACCCGACTTTTGCAAACCACCGGCGATCAATTGACCGAGGTCGAGCTGTATCAAAACTGCATCTTCATTCTGAACGCTGGTCACGAAACCACCACCAATCTGATTGGCAACGCGATTGCGTTGTTGGACCAACACCCCGACAAACGCGCCCAGCTGTTGGCCAAGCCCAGCCTGATCAACACCGCAGTCGACGAATTTCTGCGCCTGGAAAGCCCCAACCAGTTTGGCAACCGCCTGACCACACGTGACGTCACCCTGCATGGCGTCAGCATCCCTAAAGGGACCGACCTGCATCTCTGTATGGGCGGCGCCAACCGCGACCCGCGCCAGTTTGACAATCCGGACGACATGCGACTGGATCGCCGCCCCAACAAACACCTCGCTTTTGCGGGCGGCCCACACACCTGCGTTGGCCTCACGCTGGCCCGTATGGAAGGCCGCATCGCCGTGGGCCGTTTCCTGACCCGCTTCCCGAATTTTCACCTGACGGACGGTGCCGTGCGCGGCGGACGTCTGCGCTTTCGCGGCTATGCCCGCCTGCCCGCCATCCTGACCTGAGGACTATTTCATGACCGTTCAAAACATCTCCAGCTATGGCTATGGCCAATGGATTGCCCCGGGCGCCGGTGCGCGCAACATCGCCTCGGCCATCACCGGCGACGTGATCGCCACTGCCGGAAACGACGCGCTGAATGTGCAGGGCATGCTGGACTACGCCCGCGAAGTTGGCGGCCCTGCGCTGCGGCAACTCACGTTTCACGACCGCGCCCGCATGCTCAAGGCGCTGGCAATGCACCTGCGCGACCACCGCCCCGCGCTCTATGATCTGTCCTTTGACACCGGTGCCACCCAAGCCGATCACATGATCGATATCGATGGTGGTATCGGCACGATGCTGGTCTTTGCCTCCAAGGGGCGCAAGGAAATGCCCGACGCGCATGTTTATGTCGACGGCGAAACCGAGCAATTGTCGCGCAATGGCACCTTTCTGGGCCAGCACATATGCACCCCCCTGCAGGGCGTTGCCATCCACATCAATGCCTTCAATTTCCCGGTCTGGGGCATGCTGGAAAAGCTTGCCCCGACACTGCTGGCCGGGGTGCCCGCGATCGTCAAACCTGCCACCAACAGCTGTTATGTGACCGAGCTTTGCGTCAAGCTAATGCTGGATGCCAACATCCTGCCTGCAGGCGCGTTGCAACTGGTCACGGGCGGTTTGGGCGACATGCTCGATCATCTCACCTGTCAGGACGCCGTCGCCTTTACCGGCTCGGCTGATACGGCTCTCAAACTGCGTTCCAACCCGCTGATCCTGCAAAACTCGGTCCGTTTCACGTCCGAGGCTGACAGCCTGAATGCCTCGATCCTTGGCCCCGACGCTGTGCCCGGCACGCCTGAATTTGACCTGTTTGTCAAAGAAGTCAGCCGCGAGATGACCACCAAGGCAGGCCAGAAATGCACTGCCATCCGCCGCATTATTGCCCCCGAAAACACCGTTCCCGCCGTAATCGAGGCGCTTTCCAACCGTCTGTCGAAAACTGTGATCGGCGACCCGCGTCTGGACACAACCCGTATGGGCGCGCTGGTCTCTGAAAGCCAGAAACGCGATGTTCTGGAAAAGGCCGCTCTGATCGGAACCGAAGCCGAACGCGTCTTTGGCGATCCCGACAACTTTGCCGTTCAGGGCGCAGGTGCCGAAAAAGGCGCGTTTGTGCCGCCCATGCTCTACCACTGCGCCAATCCCGACACTGCGCAGCGCGTGCATGACACCGAAGCCTTTGGCCCGGTTTCAACCCTGATGGGCTACCGCGATCTCGACCACGCGATAGAGCTGGTCAATCGCGGTCAGGGCTCGCTGGTGGCGTCTGTGATAACACATGATCCACAGGTCGCGCGCAGCGTCGCCCTTGGCGCGGGCGCCTATCACGGGCGTCTCTATTTCAACAACCGCGACTCGATGGGCGAAAGCACCGGCCACGGATCACCCCTGCCCCATATGGTGCATGGCGGCCCGGGCCGCGCCGGTGGCGGCGAAGAGTTGGGCGGCATTCGCGGCGTCAAGCATTACATGCAACGCACCGCCATTCAGGGCAGCCCCGATATCCTGACGGCTATTGGCGAAAGCTGGGTGCCGGGCGCGACCGAAATCACTGGTCCGGCGCATCCATTCACGCGCAAATTTGGGGAGTTGTCGATTGGTGAAACCCTGAACACAGCGCCGCGCACCATCACGCTGGATGACATAGAACACTTCGCCAGCTTCACCGGTGACACGTTCTATGCCCATATGGATGACGCCGCCGCCCAGCGAAACCCGTTCTTCCCGGGGCGCGTTGCGCATGGTTATCTGTTGCTCAGCTTTGCCGCTGGCATGTTTGTTGAACCGAACGAAGGCCCGGTTCTGGCCAATACCGGGCTGGACAGCTTGCGCTTTATGAAGCCGGTTTCGGCGGGCGACGCCATCAAAGTGCGCCTGACGGTCCGCAAAAAGACCAAACGCAACGAGGATTACGGCGAAGTGCGCTGGCACGTCACCCTGACCAACCAAAGTGATGAACTGGTAGCTGAATATGAGCTGATGACGATGAACGCTTATTAGGCCCGCCCGGAACACAGGCGTGCAACGCACGCCGCCGGGCAGCGCCCGACCGCCCCTAGGGCGGGCGCTTTTGCGACGTTGCGCTCTTATTCACCGTCAAAGGTGCGAGGCTCCATAAATCGCATTCAAACATCGGCGGTGCGCCCACCCCGGTCGGCCGCCGCCCGGCACGTCTGGCCTTTCCCCGCCCCAAACGCTAGTCAGGGACAAACCACACCGGACGCACCCATGCCTATCGAGCTGACCTCGCTTGCTGATCTCGCCAATCTTCCCTTTGACGATGTTATCGACGTGCGCTCACCTGCTGAATTCGCCCAGGACCACATCCCCGGCGCCATAAACCTGCATGCGCTCTCAAACGAAGAACGCGCCCGCGTCGGCACCATCTATGTACAACAAGACCCGTTTCTGGCCCGCAAGATCGGGGCCGCGCTCGTGTCGCGCAATGTGGCCAATCATCTGGAAGGACCGCTGTCAGACCGCGACGGCGGCTGGCGTCCGTTGGTCTATTGCTGGCGCGGCGGTCAGCGCTCGGGATCGGTTGCCATCATCCTCAAACAAATCGGCTGGCGCACGGACACAATCGCGGGCGGATATCAACACTACCGCCGCCTTGTGGCGCGCGCGGTCTACGACGCCCCGATGCCGGCCCCTGTGGTGGTGATCGACGGCGGCACTGGTACCGCCAAAACCCGCCTGTTGTCCCATCTCGCCCAACAAGGCGCACAGGTGATCGATCTCGAAGCGATGGCCGAACATCGCGGCTCGCTGTTTGGCCCCATGGGCGCCGCTCAACCCTCGCAAAAAGCGTTCGAAAGCCGCATCGCCATGGCCATGAGCCAGCTCGACCCATCCAGACCTGTGTATATCGAGGCGGAAAGCTCTAAGATCGGTCGCCTGATCATCCCGCCGACCCTTTGGCAGGCGATGATTGCGGCCCCCAACCTGCGCCTGACGGCACCTGTTGCGGCGCGCGCCGATCACCTGCTGACCGCCTACCCCGATATGCGCGCCGATCCGGATAAGCTCGATACTATCCTGAAAAAACTGATCCGCTATCACGGGCACGAACAGGTTCAGGCGTGGCAAGCCCTTGCCACGACGCAGGATTTTCGCACATTGGCCATGCAACTGATCCAAACCCACTATGACCCGCGATATGCCCGCATTTCGCGCGCCCATGCGCCGGATGCACAGCCCATCGACCTGCCTGATCTGAGCGAGGCGACGCTGGTCGCCACTGCAGCCCGAATTATTGCGCTGCCCTAAGCCCCGGCGCGCCGTCCAAAACCCGTCCAATCACTGCCGCCCGGTGCCCTGCGTCGCACAACGCCTGAACCAGATCCGCTGCCTGATCACGCGGAACCGCCGCCAATAATCCACCCGCCGTTTGCGGATCGTGTAACAACGCGGCGCGTGCACCCTTGGCCCCCAATACCGGCGCCGCTGCCGCATTGGCCTCCCAGATGGTGGAATGAATACCGGCCTCAACCGCTTCCAACGCACCCGCATAAATCGGCACTGCGTCCATATTCACTTCAGCCGCCACACCAGACGAGCGGCAAATACCCATCAGATGCCCGGCCAACCCATACCCGGTCACATCCGTCATTGCATGCGCGCCCTGCAACAGCGTCGCCGCATCCCCCTGCGGCCGTCCCATTTCCTGCAAAAACGCCGCCACATCCGCGCCGCGCGCCTGCGCGCGCATCTCTGCCGCCAACAAAACACCAGACCCAACAGGCCGCGTCAGGATCAAGGCATCCCCGGCCCGCGCCCCGGCCTGCGTCACCGGCGCGCCATCCACCAACCCGGTCAGCGTCACACCGATACTCAATTCGCTGCCCATGCTGGTATGCCCGCCCACAATCTCGGCCCCCGCAGCGTTCAGAACGCCGCCCGCCTCGCGCAATATCTCGGCCATGCTGCGGGCCTGCAAATCCGCGCTCATGCGGGGCAACGTCACCGACACCAGCGCCCCCTGAGGTGCTGCGCCCATGGCCCAGACATCCCCCAACGCATGCACCGCCGCAATCCGCGCCATCAACCCGAAATCCTCGGTAAATCCACGCAGATGATCCGTGGTCAGCACCTGTTTTGCACCGCCCACCTGCAAAATTGCGGCGTCATCGCCCGCCCCGGCCAACACATCAGCCCGGCCCAGTTTTGGCATGCGCGCCACCGCATCGGCCAATGTCTCTGACCCCACCTTGGACCCGCATCCACCACATAACGGCTGATCAGACACAGCGCCCAAAGCCACCTTTTTTGGCGGCTTTGGCAGCGCCATTTCGGGCAATGTCCGGAACTTCTCCATAAACTTCTGATCGATCCGATCTTTCCAGCGCCACAACGCAGGCCCCGCCAAAGTGCGCCCCCACTTTTCAGCCAGCGCCACTTTGCCCCCCAGAGAAATAAGCTTCAGATAGTCTTTCTGTGGCCGGAACGGACGCAGCGACGCCCCGGTCAGAACCGCACGCAAATTGGCCAGCAGCACTGGCGCCGAACGTACTGCAAACACCCCCGCCTTGGGGCGCGGCGTCTCGCCCATATGGGCGCAATCACCCACGGCAAACAGATTTTCATACCCCTGAACCTGCAAGGTTTCGCCGACACGTACAAACCCATCCCCGGTCACGGGCAGGCCCGTTTCAGCCAACCAGCTATGTGCAAATGCCCCGGCCGCGCCCACCGTCAACGCGCTGTTGATCCGACGCCCGTCGCTCAGCACGACAGCGTCCGCTTCAACCCGCGCCACTTTGGCATTCACCAACGGCGTGACGCGCAGATCGCCCATCGCGTCCAGCAAATGTCTTGCGGCTGCTTGCGTGCGTCCGGTGATCCGTGGGCCCGCTTCAACCACGGAAACCCGCGCGTCGCCAACCCGGTTGCGCAACGCATGCGCCATCGCCAGCGACAACTCGGCACCGGCGACACCGCCACCGATAACGGCGACATCCGGCGACATCGCACCGGCGGCCACCTGATCCAGAAACGCTGCCCACCGGCTGGCATAAACATCCAGCGGTTTGGCCCCAAGCCCATGCGCGCCAAACCCTTCAATATCCGGCATCTCGGCATGGATGCCTACGTCTAGCGAGGCGACATCATAGCCAATCTCACCCCGCCCGTGAACGGTTATGGTCTGGTCCCTGGCATTGATCGCCGTGGCAGGCGCCATGATCAGTCGCGCCCCGGCAAACCGCGCCAATTGCACCAAATCGATATCCAGCGCGTCGCGCGTGTAATGACCGGCGATATGTCCCGGCAACATGCCCGAATAGGGCGCCGTCGGCCCCGGATTGATCAGCGTCAACCGCACCCCGGGCAAAAGGCGCATACCCCACATCCGCAACACCAGCGCATGGGCATGTCCGCCACCGACCATCACAAGGTCACGGGTCAACATCGGAGTTTGCGACATCATCATCCAGCGGGCTTTCAACAGGGTTTATCCGTGCGATATCCCATTCGGCCCGGCTTGACCACGTGCCCCACACGCCTCACGGTTAATTGTAAAGTTCGCGATCAAAGCAGCCCGCGCTCCAAGCCCTCGCAACACGGACGCGATACCGACGCAGCACAGATCCAGTATTTTATAACCACGTCAGGGCGATAGAACGGGCATCTCAGGTCAACGCTGAATGCTCTCCAAGTAGATCAAGAGCGCCGCTAACGGGCGTGGTGTAGGCGTGAATATACCGTCGCCGGTCTCAACCGGTACCAGATCACCCTCCAGCAAATCGCCAAATTCAGGCATGTCCACCCCGGCGACCGGGCCGCGGTTATATCCGTCAATCTGGCTCAGGACATCCGCCACCGGAAAGCTTCCTCCGGCCCTGCGCGAGATTGTGGCTAAATCGGTTGGGCCTGGAGTCAGGCTGGGCGCAATTGCACCATCCCCACGACCATCGGCACCATGACAAAGCGCGCAGTTCTCAGCGAATATTTGTGCGCCCTCAGGCGCTTCCGGCATCTCAGCCTCGGCGCAGGCCAGCACCAAAGCGCACAGGCCAATCCCTTGAAACAAAACCTTCATTTCTGAATGCTCTTGAGATATTCGACAATATCCGTAATCGGTTCAGAGGTCATAATAGGCTGGCCGCTGGCTGTCTTCATCGCCACATCACGCCCTTCGAAAAAGTCGCCATAAACCGGCATCGGGCTGCCATGGCTGACCAAAGGATCACGTCCGTCAATTCGTTTTATCACGCGCACCAACGGAAATTCACCATCATTCGATGCGCTCAACTGTGTCAGGTCCGCAGGCTTGATCACCATCACCCCGGCCATCGGCCCTTGTCCCATCAGGTCAATCCCATGACAGGTGGCGCAATTATCTCGATACAGAGCCGCGCCTTCTTTGGCATCTCCGGCAAGACAGGCGCCCGAAAGCCCCACGATCAGAAACGAAAACACAAGCTTTTTCATAGCACTATCCTCTTGTTTTCACCTTTGCAGGCTTTCGATATAGTCAACCAATGGTCCCAACCTAAGCTCTTCTCCACCCAAAGCCGGGCCAAATTCCGGCATGGCCCCACTAAAATGATCTGACCGTGCATAACCATCAATCACGTCGGTCACATAAAGCGCAGGAAATGCACCGGCATTGTTTCGCGCCAGCGCCGTCAAATCGGACGGTGGCGTGATGAGCTTATCTGCAAAGGTACCGTCACCCAGTCCTGTAACACCATGACATTGTGCGCAGTTCTGCTCATACGTCACACGACCGGACTTCAAATTCATGCTGCATCCGTTCAGCACAACGATCCCGCTAATCGAAATCAAAACCGCCCAAAACCTCCAACCCATATCGTCTCTCCCACTATATCCTCGCCCTCAGCTTGTCATGATCGTGAACCTGCGGCTTTGATCCCGATCATACCGCGTGACATCCCGTCATACGCCCGCCATTCTCTGCAAAATGTAAACGGGAGTTCTCAATGACTATGACTGTCGCCAATGCGCAGGCGGTGCTCACATCCGCCTTTGCCCCCTGGGTTCAGGCGCTTGACCTGACCATCACCGGGATCACGCCAACGGCTGCGACTTTGATGATGCCGATCACCGCCGATCTGACGCGCGTGGGGGGCATCATTTCTGGTCAGGCGCTGGCAGCCATGGCCGACACCGCCATGGTGTTTGCGGCGATGGGTCATTTGGGCGAAGCCAAACCCGTGGCAACAACCAATCTTGACACCGTTTTTCTGCGCCCCGGGACAGGCGAAACGATCAGATGCGACGCCGAAATCGTGCGCGCGGGCAAGGCGTTGATCTTTGCCAAAGCAACAATGATTGCAATGCCTTCGGAAAAACCCGTTGCAACGGCCACAGCCACATTCTTTGTCCCGTGATTACAGGAGCTTATTGATGTCATCCACGTCGTTTTATGCGTTGACCATGCTGATCGCGGGAGTTGGCATTCCAATTCTGGCCGCCCTTAACGCTGCGCTGGGTCAACGGCTTGGCTCACCGCTCGCGGCCGGGGTTGTCCTGTTTGTTGTTGCATTCTCATGTGCCTTCATTGTCAGTGCGGCCAGCGGCCATCTTCCTCGGCTGAGCACCCTTCCCGCGGCCCCAAAACACCTGCTTCTGGCAGGATGTCTGGTGGCCTTCTATGTCCTGTCAATCACATGGATCGCACCAAAGTTCGGCATCGGGAACGCCGTTTTCTTTGTGCTGCTTGGTCAACTATTGTCCGCCGCCGCAATCGATCATTTCGGCCTGTTTGGCGCGCAATCCTCGCCGATTTCGCTGACGCGCGCTGGCGGAATTGCCCTGATGGCCGCCGGCGTCTGGATGACTCAATTGGCCTAGGACGCCACCAAAACACCGTCCTGTAACTTGACAACCCGGTCCATGCGCGCGGCCAGTTCCATATTGTGTGTCGCGATCAAAGCAGCCAGACCAGTACCGCGCACCAATTCCATCAACGCCGCAAAAACCTGATCCGACGTGCCAGGATCCAGATTTCCGGTTGGCTCATCTGCCAACAGAATTCGGGGTTTATTGGCCAAAGCTCGACAAAACGCAACGCGCTGCTGTTCACCGCCCGACATCGCCGCCGGTCGATGGCTTGCCCGCTCTGCCACGCCAACCTGCGTCAGCAATTCCATCGCATTGGCGTCCGCCATTTCGCGCGCAACCCCATTGGCCAATTGCGGCAAACTCACATTTTCCAGCGCATTAAACTCGGGAAGCAAATGGTGGAATTGATACACAAAACCAACGTCCCTGCGTCGCGCCACGGTACGCCGTCTGTCCGACCGCCCACTTAACAACTCACCGCCAATTTCCACGTCGCCCGTATCCGGCGCGTCCAGCAAACCCGCAATATGCAACAGCGTCGATTTACCCGCCCCGGATGGTGCCACCAAGGCGACCATTTCGCCAGCCTGCAACGTCAGGTCAGCCCCGCGCAACACTTGGACTTCACCCGGCAAGCCTTTGTTATACAGTTTAGTAATGCCACTCAGCTTCAGCACAATGTCACTCATATCTCAACGCCTCCACCGGGTTCATCCGCGCAGCGCGTCGTGCAGGAAAGATTGTGACGATAAAGGACAACCCCAGCGACAAAACAACTGCGCTTAACACATCCGCAAACTCAAGCTTCGCTGGCAGGTGATATATGCCGCGAATGGCCGGGTCCCACGTTCCGCCTCCCATGATCATGTTTACAAATCCGAACACCGGGTCGATATAAACAGCAAACAGGCAACCCAAAATCACGCCGAGCAGAGTTCCAATAAGGCCAGTAAAGGCTCCGCAAATAAAGAATATTCTCAATATTGATCCTTCGGTCAGCCCCATAGTGCGCAAAATGCCAATGTCGCGCCCCTTGTTCTTTACCAACATTATCAGCCCGGAAACGATATTCATTGTGGCAATCAAAACCAGAATGGACAGGATGATAAACATGACATTGTCCTCAACCTCAAGCGCGCGCAAAAACCCGCCCGAAGCGTCCCGCCATGTCCATACCAGCACCCGATCACCGCCTGCCTGCATCAACGGCACCGCCATCGCGTCAACCTGATCCGGCACATCAACCATCACTTCAATTTCATCCGCCACTCCGTCGCGACCAAAGAAGGATTGTGCTTCGGCAAACGGCAAATAGGCGCGCGTGCGGTCAATGTCATATCGCCCGGCTGAAAAGATATAGACGACCTCATAGGCGTTGATGCGCGGCGACGTTCCAAAGGCAGTTTTTACGCCGTTCGGAGAGATGATCTTGATCCGGTCCCCAACCGACGCGCCCAGTTCGCGCGCAACGCCTGATCCTATTGCAATGCCCTCTGCAAACCGTGCAATGTCACCATCCCCAGTTTCCGGGTCGGCAATGCGCGGCAGTTGGATCAGGTTTTCAGATCGGATTCCAAACACTTCCACGCCAGCGTTGCGGTTACGCAAACTGGTCATCACCTGCCCTTTGATCAAGGGTGCCGCGCGCACCACGCCGGGCACGTCGCGCAGTTTTTCTGCCATCGTGTCAAAGTCGCGGATCGTGCGATCAATTGTGCCTGCCTCGCTTACCGTGCCGGTCTGATAGATCGTCACATGCGCGTTGGCCCCAAGGATCGTGTCGACAAATTCAGCCCGAAACCCGGACCGCACCGACAAGGTTGCAATCAGCGCAAAAACCGCAAGCGTTATGCCGATCAGGCTGATCCATGTCATTACGCTGACACCGCCTTCGGCCTTGCGCGCCCGCAAATAGCGCCAGGCAATCATCCACTCAAAAGGGGCGAAAGGGGGGGTCATGTCTGCTCCGTTTATTGTTGGCCGCGACCCTAAGAGCGCACCTGAGTAGGGTCAAGCCGCGCGGCGTCTCCGAAATGGCATGCGGATCAAACCAATCACAAGCGCCATCAGACACATCCCCGCCACAAGACCAACGCCGCCAAATACGGCGCCTTCAAATGACAGCGGCATGGCAGGCCGATAATCCTGCCAGGCCGCCTCGGCAATTTCCGCGTCAGACAGGCGTCCTGCGTGATAGGCCCGCATGAAAGGACCGGCGTTCTGTAACGCTCTCAGATCAGAAGTCAGACGATCATACCGGAACAGCGTGCCTTCCATCGTCTGCGCACGCGCCGCGCCCATCGCACCACCATCTGCCAGCTCCGCCAGGGCCTCCTGCCGGCTCAGCCCCAAACCACGCGCGTCGGCATCAAATTCGCTCACAAACCGCGTCAACTCATCAACGGCGCCAGCCAGACGTTGGGTATATTGCTGCGAATACTCGGGAAATTGCGACAACCCCGCCGCGCCCGATAACCCACCGGCCAATACAACAACACGCCCAATCATCCGTGCCCCCTCACAACTGACACCCCGCGATACCACAGCGCCGCGCCAATTTCAGCCTATTGCCAGACACAGCCAAGCCCGCGCGCGTTCTTCTGCCGAAGACGTCGCCCCCCTGCGCCAATCCCGAGGCCCCAAAGGGCCGAGATATCCTGCGCGCCAAAGGCGCACATTGTGGTTACGAAACTTTAGAAGCCGGCGTAAATGCGTGCCACTTTTTCGATAGCCAATTCGGGTGTCAGCTCTTCGCTGTCTCCGGTCCGTCGACAGGTCAGCTCGACCACACCGTTTTTCAAGCCACGCGGGCCCACAGTGATACGCCACGGCAAACCAATCAGATCCATCGAGGCAAACTTGCCTCCGGCCCGCTCCTTGCGATCATCATAAAGCGGTTCCAGTCCCAGCGCAGTCAGCGACGCATACAGTGCCTCGCAGGCTGCGTCGGCTTCTGCATCGCCTTGTTTCAAATTCACAATTCCGCAATGGAACGGTGTCACACCTTCAGGCCAGATGATGCCCTTGTCGTCATGGCTTGCCTCGATAATCGCGCCCAACAGACGCGACACACCGATACCGTGCGATCCCATATGCACAGGCAGCGACGGGCCCTCGGGCGTCTGAACGGTCGCGCCCAGCGCTTCGGAATACTGCGTACCAAAGTAAAAGATCTGCCCCACTTCGATGCCACGCGCTGTGCGCTGACGCGCCTCGGGGATCTTTGCAAATTCTGCCGCATCATGGGTCTCATCAGTGCGCGCATAGCGGCTGGTGAATTCTTCCAGAACGCCCTGACACTGCGCGACATCGTCAAAATCGATGTCCCGGTCGCCAAATTTCAGGTCAGTGATATCGCTGTCATAAAACACTTCGGACTCGCCGGTGTCTGCCAGCACCAGAAACTCGTGCGTATAATCCCCGCCGATTGGCCCGGAATCCGCCCGCATCGGGATCGCCTGCAATCCCATGCGCTCATAGGTCCGCAGATAGCTTACCAAATGTCGGTTATAGGCGTGCAGCGCGTCTTCCTTAGTCAGGTCGAAATTATACCCATCCTTCATCAAAAACTCGCGCCCGCGCATTACGCCAAAACGAGGGCGGATTTCATCGCGGAATTTCCACTGGATCTGATACAGCGTCAGCGGCAGGTCCTTGTAGCTTTTAACATGGCTGCGGAACACATCTGTGAACATCTCTTCTGCAGTGGGCGAGAACAACATGTCGCGCCCATGTCGGTCCTGCATGCGCAGCATCTCTTCGCCATACCCGTCAAACCGCCCGGACTCGCGCCACAGATCAGCCGATTGCAACGTCGGCATCAGCATTGCGATATGCCCGGCGCGCGCCTGTTCTTCGTGCACAATGTTTTCCAGTTTGCGCAACACTTTGAACCCCATCGGCAACCAGGAATAAATTCCGGCACTGGCCTGTTTGATCATCCCGGCCCGCAACATATAGCGGTGGCTGACAATCTGGGCCTCAGAGGGTGTTTCCTTAAGCACAGGCAGGAAATAGCGGGACAGGCGCATGATGGCTCCTTGCAAAAAGCGTTGGTTGTCTTGTCGTTTATGGCTTTGTGATCAGGCACACAAGTGCGCACGACCCGCAATCACCTCAGCAAAACGAATTTGCCCCCCTGCAGCTGAGAAACAGACCGCTCCGCAAATTCTGCCTCGCCCGCTCAGATACATTGCGCCGCCAACGCTTCATGCTAAAAGACGCTTACTCCAAGAGGCAGACATGGCACGACAATACAGAACCGATATTGACGGGCTTCGTGCCATCGCGATCCTTGGGGTGGTGCTGTACCATGCCGGGTTAAAAATGATGTCCGGCGGGTATGCCGGTGTTGACGTGTTTTTTGTCATTTCCGGCTATCTGATCGGTGGCAATATTCTTGATGATCTTGAGGCGCATCGGTTCACCTTCCGTAACTTCTATACCCGTCGCGCGCGTCGTATTTTGCCGGCTTTGATTGTCATGGTGCTGGCCGTTATGTGTTTGGGCTGGTTTACCCTCATGCCCAATCCGTATCGCTATATGGGTGGCGCTGCGATCACATCCCTGCTTTCGCTGTCCAATATCTGGTTTTTGAACCGGATCGACTATTTCAACCCCGACGCCACGCAGGATCCCTTGATTCACACGTGGAGCCTTGGGGTCGAGGAACAGTTTTACCTGATAATCCCGCTGCTTCTACTGGTACTCTGGCGCTGGCGACCCGGCCTGATCGGACCCGCTCTGCTTGGCCTGATTATCGCCAGCCTCGCCATTACGCTGATCACCAGCGGCGAATACCGGATGCAGGCGTTTTATCTGTTGCACACCCGGGCATGGGAATTGTTGGCGGGTGTGGGCGTGGCTTGGGTTGAACGCAACCGGCCAATGGCCCGGCAGTTTCACACGCCATTTTACAGTCTTGGGCTGGGGCTGGTCCTGATCGGGTTGTGGAGCGTACCGCCCGCCGCGCCGTGGCCGGGGGTGTGGACCCTTCCGGTCGTGCTGGGCACCTCCCTGATACTGATTGCACCGCAGGCCTCGACAGCCTTGCGCGCATTGCTCAGCAATCCACCAATGCGCTTTATTGGCCTGATATCCTATTCTTTATATCTGTGGCATCAGCCGGTAATCAGCCTGTCCAAAGCCACTGACATCTGGCCCGAAACATGGCCCGGCATCGTGCTGGCGCTCGCTCTGATGATCGCCATCGCCACGCTCAGCTGGCGTTTTGTGGAACGCCCGTTTCGTATCTCGGGGCCGCTGCCCCGTTTCCGACCGCGCGCCCTGATGCTGGCTGTGTTTGCAACATTGCTCATCGCCATCGGCGGCGGCGTGACCAAAGGCTACCCCAGCCGCATCCCGTCAGATGTTCTTGCAGTCCTCGACATGCGCAACTCCCACAGCGAAAGCTATCGCCGCTGTACGTATTCACGCGCTCAGGTGCCGGACTTTGACCCTGACACGGCCTGCACATTTGGCGGTCCGGGCGTGCCGGATGTGCTGTTGTGGGGCGACAGCCATGGCGCACGGCTCAGCGAGCCTCTGGGCACGGCACTGGCCAAACAAGGCCATATTCTGCGTCAACATACGCTGTCCAGCTGCCTGCCACTGTCCAACTTAATCATCCGTGGTCAAACCCGCGCACAGCAATGTCCAATATTTAACGCACAGGTCCGGCAATACCTGAGCGCGCATCCTGAAATCACCCAGGTTGTCCTGTTTGCAACCTGGAAAAACTACATGTTCGACGTCACCGGCCCAAATATGAAAGGCTACTGGGGCGAAGATGGGTTTTACGCAGTACCTCTGAACCACACCGGCCCGATTGACCGGCAGATGCGGGAACAAGGCTTTGTTGATGCGCTTGCTGATCAACTCGCGGCGATCGCTCCGGGGCGCCATGTCACTTTGGTGCTGCCCATCCCGCGCCCGGATGTTGATGTTCCGCTGCATTTTGCCACCCAGACATGGCGCGGCACGCCCTTGCCGTCCACGTCGGGATATCCGCGCGCCATCGAAGACACGCTGGGCACCCCAATGCGCGCATTATTCAAGGCCGCCATTGCCGCTGCTGATCTGACGCCTGATCGGCTTAGCGTGATTGATCCCATCGACATGTATTGCAACAATTCGCAATGTGATCTGATCCGCGATGGACAGCTCTTGTTTAGCGATGGCAACCACCCCAGCCTTCCGGGTTTGGACCTGTTCATCCCGGCAATAATCGACGCAATTGTTACAAATCGCTGAGCTGGCCTTGAAACCTCGACGGGATTGGTCAATCTCATGGGGGAGCAAACAGGGAATCTGACATGGCATTGCCAGCGCGCGATCAGCTGAAATACTGGGGACTGGCCGCGGTCCTGTTTTTTGCCGCGCTCTGGTATCTCGGCGACGTCTTGTTGCCGTTCATTCTGGGCGGGGCCATCGCCTATTTTCTGGATCCCGTTGCAGACCGCCTCGAAGAAGCGGGTCTCAGCCGCACCGCCGCCACGGGCGTCATCACATTGTGCGGTGTGCTGATTTTTATCATTGCAGCGCTGGCCGTGGTGCCCTTGCTGATCAGCCAGGCGGTCGCACTGATCGACACAGTGCCTCAGCTCATCGCGGACTTGCAAAATTTTGTGACAGTGAATTTCCCAAGCGTTTCGACCCCGGACTCTGTGGTACACAAATCGCTCGTAACGTTGGGCGAGGCTGTTCAGGAACGCGGCGGCGCGCTCTTTCAGGGTGTGCTCAATTCGGCCCTGTCTGTCATTAACATATTGATGTTGATTGTGATTGTGCCCGTGGTGGCGTTTTATCTGCTGCTTGACTGGGACCGCATGGTGGCCGAGATCAATCGCCTTTTGCCGCTGGATCACGCGCCAACGATTCGTCTCTTGTCGACTCAGATTGACAGAACACTGGCATCGTTTGTGCGCGGTATGGGCACGGTTTGCCTTATCCTTGGCACCTATTACGCCGTCGCCCTGATGATCGTCGGCCTGCAATTTGGCCTTGTAGTCGGCTTTATCGCCGGGCTTGTGACCTTTATTCCATATCTGGGTGCCCTGATCGGGGGCGCGCTGGCCATCGGCCTGGCATTGTTTCAGTTCTGGGGGGACTGGTTGTCAATCGGACTGGTTGCCGGTGTCTTTGCCATCGGTCAGGTGATCGAAGGCAATTTTCTGACCCCCAAACTGGTGGGCAGTTCGGTAGGTCTGCACCCGGTCTGGCTTTTGGTGGCCCTGTCCGTCTTTGGCGCGCTGTTTGGGTTTGTCGGCATGCTAGTGGCCGTCCCGGTGGCTGCTTCTCTGGGTGTTTTGGCACGGTTCTTGGCCGGGCAATACATGACCTCGCGACTTTATCTCGGCCTCAGCGCCGACGCACAGGACAACGACTGATCTTATGGCGGAACAACTGAATTTTGATCTGCCCGTTCGGGCGGCCCTGGGGCGTGACGACTTTTTTGTCAGCCCGGCCAACGCGTTGGCACTTGGGCTGGTCGAAAACTGGCCCAATTGGCCCGGGAACAAACTTATCCTGTCCGGCGCCACTGGCGCGGGGAAAACCCACCTTGTGCATGTATGGGCAACCCTGTCCGGCGCGCGTATTGTCGCCGCTTCAGACCTGACCACAGATGCCATCCCCGATCTGGCCCGCGGCCCGGTCGCAGTCGAAGACGTACCTGAAATTGCCAACAGCACCGACGCGCAAACCGCGCTGTTCCACCTGCACAACCTCACCCTTGCCGAAGGTCACAGCCTGTTGCTCAGCGGCACAGGAGAGCCCGGGCACTGGGGCCTGACGCTGCCGGATCTGCTCAGCCGGATGCAGGGCACAACCGTCGCAGCGCTGGATAAACCCGACGACATACTGCTGATGGCGGTGATGGCCAAACAATTCGCAGACCGTCAGCTTGTGCCCGGCCCTGAAACGCTTCCTTATCTGATCAAAAACATGGACAGATCGTTTGAAACCGCCACCCGACTTGTGACCGCAATAGATCAGCTGTCGCTCAGCGAAAAGCGCCCGATCACCCGCAATCTGGCCAAACGCGTTCTTGAAAGCGGTTCAGAACAGGCCTGACATTTTCCAGCAAAACCAAAGCGATCTGGACGTTCTTTCAATCAGGGTCTAGACTTAGGATTATTCCCCCAGCTCCAATTTTGCGTGTGTAATGATCCAGTCTGACTTTCTGAAATCCAAATTCCCAAAACCTGTCGACCTGAACGATGTGGATATTACAGGCCCGCAACGCTTTAATAACCGCGAAATGAGCTGGCTCAGCTTCAACTGGCGTGTTCTGGAAGAGGCGGGAAACCCGCGCGTCCCCCTGTTGGAACGCCTGCGCTTTCTGTCGATCTCCGCCACCAATCTTGATGAATTTTATACGGTGCGGGTGGCTGGCCTGCGCGAACTTGTCCGTGAAGGCAACGCAAGCCCGGCTCAGGACGGGCTGACGCCCGCAGACCAGCTGGTCTTAATCAACGCAGACGCGCGTACCCTGTTGCACGAACAACAGCGCATGTTCATTTCATTGCGTGGTCAGATGGAAGCCGAGAATATTCTTATTCTCGACCACAAATCCCTGACCGACGAAGATAAATCCTTTCTGGCAGACGTGTTCCTGAACCGCGTGTTCCCGGTTCTGTCGCCGTTGGCGATTGACCCGGCCCACCCGTTCCCCTTTATCCCGAACACCGGTTATTCGCTGGCCCTGCAACTGGAACGCAACAGGGACAAACGCGCGCTGCACGCGCTGTTGCCGATCCCTCACCAGATCGACCGCTTCATTTTTCTGCCCGCGACCGAAGGCAAAACACGGGTTCTGCCGCTCGAAGAATTGCTTCTGTTGCATCTCGACAGCCTGTTCCCCGGCTACAAAGCCAAAGGGCATTGTGCGTTTCGTGTCCTGCGCGACAGCGATCTGGAGGTCGAGGACGAGGCCGAAGACCTCGTGCGTGAATTTGAGGTCGCGCTGAAACGCCGACGCCGTGGCGAAGTTGTGCGCATGAAAATCTCTGATGACGCGCCCAAAGCGTTGAAATCATTGATCATGCGCGAATTGCATGTGCGCGACGACGAAGTTGTCGACATCGACGGCATGATTGGTCTCGCGGATCTCAGCGAACTGGTGCTTGACGAACGCCCCGATCTTTTGTGGCCCTCTTTCACGCCGCGCGTGCCCGAACGGGTTCAGGACCATGACGGCGATATGTTCGCCGCCATCCGCCAGAAAGACATGCTACTGCACCACCCCTATGAAACTTTCGATATGGTGGTGCGTTTTCTGGCACAGGCCGCGCGCGATCCCAACGTTGTGGCCATCAAACAGACGCTCTATCGCACGTCCAAAAAATCCCCGATTGTCGAAGCCCTTTGCGAAGCTGCCGAAGACGGCAAATCTGTCACCGCTCTGGTCGAACTCAAAGCGCGCTTTGACGAGGCCGCCAATATCCGCCAGTCGCGCCGGTTGGAACGCGCCGGTGCGCATGTGGTTTATGGTTTTCTCGACCTGAAAACCCACGCCAAGATTTCCACCGTTGTGCGCCGCGAAGGCGACCAGCTTGTGACCTACACACACTATGGCACCGGCAACTATCACCCGATCACCGCCAAGATTTACACCGACCTCAGCTTTTTCACCTGTGACGTTAACCTCGGGCGCGACGCCACCAAGGTGTTCAACTACTTGTCTGGCTATGTTGAACCGGAAAAGCTCGACAATCTGGCAATTTCCCCGATCTCGCTCAAAGCCCGTCTGATCGAAATGATCGGAAAAGAAGCCGACCACGCCCGCGCGGGCAAACCAGCCGTGATCTGGGCCAAAATGAACTCGATCATCGAACCCGAAGTGATCGACGCCCTTTATGCCGCCAGCCAGGCTGGCGTTCAGATCAGCCTTGTCGTGCGCGGCATCTGCGGATTACGTCCTGGCATCAAAGGGCTCAGCGAAAACATCCGCGTGAAATCCATTGTCGGGCGTTTTCTGGAGCATTCGCGTATTGTCTGTTTTGGCAATGGCGCCGGATTGCCATCGAAAAAGGCGCGGGTCTATATATCTTCGGCTGACTGGATGGGGCGCAATCTCAACCGCCGCGTTGAAACTCTGATCGAAATCCGTAACGCCACCGTCAAGGCTCAGATCGTCAGTCAGGTCATGGCCGCCAATCTGGCCGATGTCGCGCAAAGCTGGGTCATGCAGCCTGATGGTTCATTTGAACGCACCAAAGTGCCCGAAGGCGAGTTTGCGTTCAATTGCCACAGGTTCTTTATGGAGAACCCTTCTTTGTCAGGCCGTGGCTCTGCCGGCGCGTCGGACGTGCCCAAACTGACCCACACCGAAGATTGACCCGGACGTCACGCTGGCGCACATTGGAAACCTGACGAGCTCGGGAATGATTATGGACGGTAATAGCGACCCCGCAAAAGACTGGGGCCCTTTTGGGCGCCCCCTGTTTAATGACCCCGAAGCCCGCGCATTGGCGCGTGTCGGCGTAGTGGATGTCGGATCCAACTCGGTTCGGCTTGTGGTGTTTGATGGCGCCGCGCGCAGCCCCGCCTATTTCTACAACGAAAAAATCATGTGCGCGCTTGGCGCAGGTCTGTCCGAAACCGGACGCCTGAACCCGCATGGCCGACGTCGCGCCTTGTCAGCCATCCACCGTTTTCAACGACTCGCCGAAGGCATGGGGCTGGATCAGCTCACCGCCGTGGCCACCGCCGCCGTGCGCGAAGCCGACGACGGCCCGGATTTCTGCGATGACGTATTGCGCGAAACCGGTGTCACCATCCACGTCATCGATGGCACAGAAGAAGCCCGTCTTTCTGCCCAGGGCGTGCTGCTTGGCTGGCCCGGCGCCTACGGCCTTGTCTGCGATATTGGCGGCTCCTCGATGGAGCTGGCCGAGATTAACAATGGCGAAGTCGGCCGCCGCGTGACCTCTCAGCTCGGGCCGCTCAAACTGCGCGATATCAAGGGCGGTAAAAAAGGCCGCAAAGCCTTTATTGATAACACACTGGACAAGCTTCAGGCGGAAATGGGCACGCAAAAAAATCGCCTATTCCTTGTGGGTGGCTCATGGCGCGCCATTGCCCGGATCGACATGGAACGGCGCGGCTATCCGTTGCATGTGCTGCATGAATACCGGATGACCGGCAAAGCCGTCCGCGCAACTGCCAAGTTTATTGCAGAGAATGACCTTGAAGACCTGCGACAGCGTTGTGGTATTTCCTCCAGCCGAATGGAGCTGGTGCCCATTGCTATCGAAGTGCTCAAAGGAGTCGTGCGCCGATTTAAGCCCCACGATATCGCCGTCAGCAGCTATGGCATCCGTGAAGGCATGCTCTACGAGCAAATGCCAGATCGGTTGCGCAATCGCGACCCATTGATCGAAGCCTGCCTTTTTGCCGAAGCCAAAGACGCGCGCATGCCCGGTTTTGGTAAGGCGCTGTATAATTTCATCATGCCGCTGTTCAAATCGGCGCATCCCGAACGGCAACGGCTCGTCAAAGCCGCCTGCCTGTTGCACGACGTCAGCTGGCGCGCACATCCTGATTACCGGGCTCAAACCTGTTTTGACAACGCCACCCGTGCCAACCTCGGCGGTCTCAGACATTCCGAACGGGTTTTTCTCGGCCTCGCCCTGCTGCACCGCTATCGCAACAAACGCGAAGGCACCGGGTTCGAAGATCTCTATGACCTGATTAACGAAACCGACCAGACACAGGCGGAAATTCTGGGCAAGGCCATGCGCTTTGGCGCCATGTTGTGGATGCACAGTTCCGCTGATCTTGGCACGCTCAAATGGCGCCCCAAGAAACGCGAATTGCATCTCAGCCTGCCTGCCTCTGCCGAACCGCTGTATGGCGAGGTCGCCGCAGCGCGCTTTCAGTCACTGACAAATACGCTCAAGGCCACATCCCACGTAAAGATCGGTCGCGCGAGCTGATCATAACCGGAACTTCTCCCGAAATCTCCCGGAGCACTCACCAAATCACAGCGCGGATTTTGCCGACCCTCAAAGGTCGGTTTCACCGCTCTCTGGCACAGTTGCCTCTTCGTCCGGCGTTTTGCGACGCAGGATAATATCCCCATTGGGCAGCGTTTCCGGCGGGTGATATGCGCTCCAGTCTTCCACTTCGGACATCAGGTCACGAAATGCCGGCCCCATTTCCAGAAAGAACGACTGCATCTCCGGGCCAATCTCCTGTGCAAACCCCTGCAGCTCTTCAATGGCTGGTTCCATTTGCAATTGCAGCCCCTCAAGGAAAAGCCGCGCGCCCTCTTCCATCAGGTTATAGCCTTCATCCTCTTCGGCCTGAACACCCATCGGCGCCGTCAGCGCGATACACAAAGCAGTCATTATTGGTTTCATGGCTTGGATATGGGCCTCCCGCCCTGACGTTTCAAATGTCGATGTCCAACACCACCGGAAAGTGGTCAGATGCCGTCAACAGCGCCGAACGCAACTCGGGCACCTGCCAGCAATCGTGATCGTCAAACGGGTGCCAGATACGCCAGCGCGGATTTCTCTCGCGCAGATCCTGTGAAATCATCACATAATCCAGCAGCGCCTGCAAATACCGCCCCTGTTTTTTCAGGAAGAACCTTGCCGATGTCGGTACCGGCCCCAACCGCCGCCGCAGCGCCTCTTGGGCATGGGGATCAAACAGACAAGGCCCGTCCTCCTGCCCCAGAACGATCTCTATCGAACTGCGCCCAAACAGATGCTCATATTCATCCAGACCCGGACCATCGTTCAGATCACCCAACAGGACCAGCGCCTCGCCCTGTTGCAAATGCGCTGTAATGCGTCCGCGCAACCAGATTGCCTGCGCCAGTTGTTTGCGCCGGTTGGCAATGCTGATCTGCATCACCTGATCCCGATTGCGCGCACCGTGCGGCGCCTTGGACTTCAAATGCGCGCCGATCAAGCGCAGACGCGTTCCGGCCTTTGTTTCAATCGACAATTCCAACGGCGGTTTTGAGAAACGCACCAGATCTTCGGTCGCATCAATATCCAGATCAATCCGAAACACCCCGTCAAAGCGCGGCATATCTGGCGCGCCCTTCTTGCCGGTCTCGGCCCCAATCGGATCATGGCGCGCACTCAGCTTGTCAGGATCATAAAGCAACGCGATTTCCTGCTGGGTATCGTTTTTGAACCCCATCACCGCCTTGTGCGCGCGCAAATCAAAAGCACGCGCAAAATTCTCCAGCGCCGTCACCGTGTCGCGATGCCCGTTCTTGTCCGGCGCTTCGATCACCATCACTGCATCCGCGTCCAGTGCCGTGAACACAATACCCAACGCTTCGACCTGCTGCGCCCGCGTCACGTCCCAACGCCCGGACCAGCCGTCATCGGCAATCAAGGCGTCCTGATCATCAAACAAAGAGTTAAACCATTCCACGTTATACGTGGCAATCCGCATCACGCCGCCTCGTTGATCTGGTCCCACGCGTGATTGATGTCGATCATGCGCTTTTCGGCCAGCTTGATCGCTTCTATGGGCACGCCCCGTGCAATCATGCTGTCCGGATGGGTTTCGCGCACCAAACGGCGCCAGACTTTGCGGATGTCGGCCAATGGCGTACCGGGTTCAACACCCAAAACGCTATAGGGATCGGGTTCCGCATCCGGCACATAGCGCGCGCGCATGGCCTGAAACTCAAGGTCCGGCATATCGAGAATTTCCGCCACCCGCGCCAAAAAGGCGTCTTCGTTCGGATGGTACGTCCCATCCGCCACCGCGATGTGGAACAACCCTTCCATCAAGTCGCAAAACCCATGGTTGCTGGGGCCAAACAACCCTCTGATTCGATAGGCATATTCTTCGAAACCGGCGACATCCTGACGGGCAAGGTTGAACACCCGCGCCGCCTGCGCTTCGTCTTCTTGCGCAATCTGGAACACTTCGCGAAAGGCCGTGACCTCGTCGCGCGTGACCAGCCCGTCAGCCTTGGCCATCTTTGCGCCCAGCGCGATTACGGCAATGGTAAACGCAATCGACCGTTCCGGCGGCGTGCTCAGACGTTCAAAAACGGTGGACAGGCTTTCGCCCTTGGCCAGCGCTGACAGCGCTTCGGATATGCGGGTCCAGATCGACATGCTCAGACTGTATCCTTTGCAGATGCAGAAGTCATCGCCGCATCACAGCAATTTTTGCATCAGAACCAAATCCATCCAGCGTCCGAATTTTCGCCCAACCTCGGGCATGTGCCCGGCATGTTCAAACCCCATCCGCGCATGAAACGCCACGGCCGCATCGTTTTCCCCGCCTATGCATGCAACAAGCACATGCACGCCATCTCGCCGTGCGCCGTTCTCAATGGCTTGCATCAAATCACGGCCTAAACCGCACCCGCGTGCAGTGTGATCCAGATAAATCGTGTGCTCAAACGTATGCCGGTATCCCACACTGCCGCGGAATTGCGCCCAAGTCGCAAAACCCAACACCTGATCATCGTTGTCCGCATCATCGTCCACAGCCACCAACACAGCCGCGCCGCGCGCCTCTATGATGTCCAACACCTCGGAAACTGACTTTTCCGTTTTGTTGAACGTGCTCACGCCCTCTCGGATTTCCGTGTTCCAGATACGCGTGATCGCATCCGCGTCGTCCACTATGGCTTGCCTCAACTTCATGTCAGCACGCGTTCGCCATGCGGCGTATCAAACGAGGCCTGCAATCCGGCATCTCCGGGCACAAACACAACCCGCGCATCATCCAACGCAACCAGATCGCGCAAAGCTTTGGCCTCGGGATGTGCGATCTCCAACCTTCGCAAACGGCATCCGGACGCGCTCAGCAAATCCCCCGGTGTCTTTGCGACATTCCACTGGATCAATGCCGGGAACAGATTATCATACGGCAACACGCCTGAACCGGGCACCGCCATGCGCCAACTCAGATCGCCCCGTACCAGCGACACGGGTTGTCCGGCATCTACCGGAAGTTTCGCCAAAGCCTGATCCAGATCATCCACCCGGCAAATCCAGTTCTGCAAACGCGGTCCGCCCTCAAACCGATCCAGATCGAACCAGCGCGCGCGGCCCGGATCGGGTGCCTCGGGGTCGATTGCAATCGCCTCAAGGTACAATCCATCGCCCAATCCCAACAGGCGGTTATGCGTGCCGAAATGGGCATGTTTCCCCCCGGGCAGCAATTTTACCCCCAGCGCGGTTTCAACATGATCGACTGCGTCAATTAAATTTTCGCCAGCTATGGCAATATGGTCAAGTTTCACGCAAAATCCCCATTTTCTGGTATTGATTGGGCGGCATTACGCCCCATGTGTCGAAACAGAATATTCATACAGGGATTCAAAATGGTTTTGCGTGCAATTGAAAAGCTTTTTCGACACGAGGCCGCCGGTGGCGTCGCGCTAATGGTCTCGGCCGCGCTGGCTTTGATCGTGGCCAATTCCGCCTTGTCGGGCAGCTATGAAGCCTTCCTTAACAGCGTGCTCAGCGTCACGGTGAACGGCACCGGTCTGGAAAAGCCGCTGATCCTGTGGATCAACGACGGCTTAATGGCGATCTTCTTCTTCCTGATCGGGCTGGAACTGAAGTACGAAATTGTCGAAGGCCGTCTGCGCAACCCACGCGACGTGATTCTGCCCGGAGCGGCAGCCGTGGGCGGCATGGCACTGCCCGCCATCGTCTATGCCGCCATCAACTGGGGCAATCCTGAAACCATCAGCGGATGGGCCATCCCTGCGGCCACAGACATTGCGTTCGCGCTTGGTATTCTGGCCCTTGTCGGCAGCCGCGCACCAATTGCGCTCAAAGTGTTCCTGCTGACCCTCGCCATTCTGGATGACCTTGGCGCTATCCTTGTGATCGCGATTTTCTATACCGCAGAGCTCAAGGTCAATTACCTGCTGATGGCGCTGATCCCGCTGGCCGGGTTGTTCCTGCTGCAAAGCCAGCGCTCGCACCGGGTTGCACCGGCATTGTTGCTGGGCGCTGTCATGTGGGTGCTGGTCCTGAAATCCGGCGTGCACGCCACGCTCGCAGGTGTCGTGACCGCCTTCCTGATCCCGATCCACGACAAGAACGGCGGCTCGCCGCTGCATGCACTGGAAAAAGGTCTCGCGCCCTATGTTGGCTTTGTCATCGTGCCGATCTTTGCCTTTGCCAATGCGGGCGTTGTGCTCAAAGGCATGTCCCCGGCAGACCTGCTGAACCCCGTCCCGATGGGCATCGCGCTTGGGCTTATTCTGGGCAAACAGATTGGCGTGTTTGGCACCACGTGGGCAATTGTCAAACTTGGGTTTGCCCGACTGCCGGACCGGGTCACATGGACCCATATCTATGGTGTCTCCTGTCTGGCCGGGATCGGCTTTACCATGTCGCTCTTTATCGGCGGTCTCAGCTTTGCCTCGCCTGACCTGATGAATGATGTGCGCGTCGGAGTTCTGACCGGGTCCATTATCTCGGCCATCATCGGCTACGTGGTGCTGTCCCGCGCCAAAAACCCGGCACTCGAGACGGACGAAGAGACGGAAACCGAAGCCGCATAAGGCTTGGCGCCCCGCGCTCATTAAACAAAAAAAAGAGGCGCCGATTTCCCGGCGCCTCTTTTTGTATCTCCTGCGGACCACTGGCCCACGACCTAGCCCTATCCGCGCGCGGCGCGGATCAGTTTCAGAATATCCTGTGCAGCTTCGGGAATATTGGTGCCCGGCCCAAAGATCGCCTTTACGCCCGCGTTTTGCAGGAACTCGTAATCCTGCTGTGGGATCACGCCACCGCAAATCACAATGATGTCCTCTGCGTCTTTATCCTTCAACGCAGCGATCAGCTGAGGCGCCAGCGTTTTGTGCCCTGCCGCCTGCGAGGAAATGCCAACCACGTGCACGTCATTGTCCAGCGCGTCCTGCGCGGCCTCATCCGGTGTCTGGAACAGCGGCCCCACGTCGACGTCAAAGCCGATATCGGCAAAGGCCGTGGCAATCACCTTGGCGCCCCGATCGTGCCCGTCCTGACCCATTTTCACCACCAGCATCCGAGGACGGCGGCCCTCTTCTTCGGCAAACGCATCCACCGATTTCTGAATTGCGGCAAAGCCTTCGTCGCCCTCATAAGCCGCGCCATAGACCCCGGCCAATGTCTTGACCTCGGCCCGGTGACGGCCAAATTCGTTTTCCATTGCCATGCTGATTTCTCCAACAGATGCCCGTGCCCGGGCGGCCTCAACCGCTGCCGCCAACAAATTACCGCCTTCTTTGGCAATACGCGTCAGGTCGGTTAATGCTGCCTGACACGCCGTCTCGTCACGCTCAGAGCGCAAAGTCTCCAGACGCGCAACCTGGCTTTCACGCACAGCCACGTTGTCGACGTCCAGAATGTCCATCAGGTCTTCGCTTTCTTTGCGATACTTGTTGACCCCGACAATCACTTCGTCGCCCTTGTCGATCATCGCCTGACGCGTCGCCGCACTCTCTTCGATACGCAGCTTGGGCATGCCCGTGGCCACCGCCTTGGTCATGCCGCCCATCTCTTCGACCTCTTCGATCAGCGCCCAGGCCTTTTCGATCAGCTCGTTGGTCAGGCTTTCGATGTAATAGGACCCTGCCAGCGGATCGACCACATTGGTCACGCCGGTCTCTTCCTGCAACACCAGCTGCGTGTTGCGCGCAATCCGGGCCGAGAAATCGGTTGGCAGCGCAATCGCTTCGTCCAGCGCATTGGTGTGCAACGACTGTGTGCCGCCCAACACCGCGCTCATCGCCTCATAGGCGGTGCGGATCACGTTGTTATAGGGGTCTTGCTCCTGCAAGCTCACACCCGACGTCTGGCAATGGGTGCGCAGCATCTTGGAGCGTTCAGATTTCGCGCCAAACTCGGTCATGATCCGATGCCAGATCGTGCGCGCCGCGCGCAGCTTGGCAATCTCCATAAAGAAATTCATGCCAATCGCAAAAAAGAACGACAACCGCCCGGCAAACTTGTCCACATCCATGCCCGCATCCATCGCCGCACGCACATATTCACGCCCGTCCGCCAAGGTATAGGCCAGCTCCTGTACAAGGTTCGCGCCCGCCTCTTGCATGTGATAGCCCGAGATCGAGATCGAGTTGAATTTCGGCATTTCATTGCTGGTATATTCAATGATGTCCGAAATGATCCGCATGCTTGGCTCAGGCGGATAGATATAAGTATTGCGCACCATGAACTCTTTCAGAATGTCGTTCTGAATGGTGCCCGCCAGCAGGCTCTTGTCATGCCCCTGCTCTTCTCCGGCAACGATAAAGTTCGCCAAAATCGGGATCACGGCGCCGTTCATGGTCATCGACACTGACACTTTGTCCAGCGGGATACCGTCAAACAGCACCTTCATGTCCTCGACACTGTCAATCGCCACACCGGCCTTGCCGACATCGCCAACCACGCGCGGGTGATCGCTGTCATACCCGCGATGCGTGGCCAAATCGAAGGCCACCGAAACGCCCTGTTGACCCGCAGCCAGATTGCGCCGGTAAAACGCGTTGGATTCTTCGGCTGTCGAAAACCCGGCATATTGACGGATTGTCCACGGACGCCCGGCATACATTGTCGCCTTTGGTCCACGTGTGAACGGCCCGAACCCCGGCATGCTGCCCATATGCGGCAGGCCGTCGGTGTCAGCTTCGGTATAAAGCGGTTTAACGTCGATGCCTTCCAGCGTGTTCCACGTCAAATCGTCCAGCGGACGACCCCGCAGTTCTTTTTCGGCCAGTTCGGTCCATTTCTTGGTGTCGGTCATGACGTCTTCCTCGTTTATCTTTTACGCACCGGCCAGCGGGGTATTCCCCGTCTGATCAAATGCGGCTTCCTCTATCAAAAATGCCAGACCATCCGCCCCGGCGCGCAGCCAGTGCATATCGTCGGCATAAATCTCTCTCAGGGTTGCGGACTGCACCGCATCAAACGGCCGCCAACGGCCCCAACCATCGGGCAAGCCCAAATCCGTCTGCCCCCGATCGCGCAAAACCTGTCGCAGCTCGCCCAGCGCGGGCGCTTCTTTCAGCACGATCTCTTCGCCATTGCGTGGCATGGAAAAGCGTCCCGCCACAGCATATTCCACGATGTCATGATTGCGCCCGCCCAGCCGCTCATACGGCGCGACCAGAATATCCGCACCCGGCACAGCACAGGCCAGATCGGTGATCACGTCACGCCAGCTGCGCGGCTGCGTCACAAGCCGGTCCAGCGCGCCCGCATTTGGCACGCGCGCGCCCTGTGGCACAGCCCAGCTTAATGACGAGGTCCAGAAATCTTCCAGCGAACGCACGGTCAGGATCACGCGGCGCACCTGCCCGCCAAAGGCGTGGCTCATGCGCGCCATGCGTTCCCCGGTTGCCGGGTACAGCCGCTGACGGCGTACATTGTCACCCAAACTGCCCAGCATGTTTGGCTCAATCACCAAAAGGTCACTGACCTCACGGCGCTGCAAACCGGCCACGCGCAACGCGACCCGGCCAGCCCCGCGCGCGCGACGTCGCGCAACACCTGACCGCCCCGATGCCAGAAACAGGCCATCCATCAACCCATGGCGTGTGTCGCGCGGCGTCCAGACCTCTGTGTCATGCGCGCGCAGATGCGCCCTTTGCCCCGCAAGATAGGCGCAAAAGCTGGTCAGCCCGGTGCGATGGGCTCCAACATGCAAAATCACATCCACGGCGGCGCGCCCTTTGTCCAAGACCGCACGACCGCGTGCGGCCAGATATGTCTGGACCGCCATCATGCCGCAACAGGGATGGATATCGGCTTAACACGGAAAATTTTCCCGTCCCAAGCACAATTGGATGTCGCAAAACGGCGTGCGCTGCATATATTGACCATAGCAGGAGACATCATGACCCACCGCTTAGCCTTTGTTCTGACAGCTTTTCTGGGTGCCAATGGCGCCCTGGCGCAGGCCGCTGAAACGGTCGACGCCACCAGCGATGCGTCTACCGAGCAGGACGCACTGTTTGCAGATGGCCAAACCGCCACGCTGGATGACTTTCTGTGGCTCAAACGGCCGGTGGTCGTTTTTGCAGATTCTGACCGGGACCCCCGGTTCACGCAGCAAATTGACCTGCTGAACGCGTTGCCCCATGAAATGCTGGAACGTGACGTGGTTGTGCTGACAGATACCGACCCCGCAGCTGGCTCCGCCCTGCGCGAGGCTTTGCGCCCCCGTGGGTTCATGCTCGTGGTGATGGGCAAAGACGGCAAGATATATCTGCGCAAACCCGCCCCACGCAATATCCGCGAAATTTCGCGCACAATCGACAGCATGCCGGTGCGCCAGCAGGAAATCCGCGACAGCCATTCCCGGTAACGGATCGTGATATGTATGTGTGCGGCCCTCATGGCATCGACGTCCCTTTGGCCGCTTCCAGAACCGCATACCAATCCCGGCGCGTCATCTGCACATCATAGGCGCGCGCCGAGGCGGTAATCCGCTCGGGCGATTGCGTACCAATCAGGGCAAACCCTGTTGCCGGATGCGCCAACACCCAAGCCAGTGCTGCATGATCCACGCCAACTTCATTGCGATGCGCTATCTCTTCCAGCACGGCCAGAACCCGAGCGTCCACACTGCCCGGCTCACCACGCGCACCGGGCACCAACCGACCACCACCCAGCGGCGACCACGCCATCAAGGCCAGCCCCAGTTCCTGGGCGATATCGGTTGATCCGTCTTCCAGCGCCCCCACACATGTTGGCGAAAACTCGGGCTGAGTGGCCACCAGTGGGAAATCCAGTTTGGACTGCAACGCGCGGATTTGTGCAGGGCTGAAATTCGACACGCCCGCTGCGCGAATTTTGCCATCCGCCCGCAACGTCGTCAGCGCGCCCGCCACCTCGTCATAGGACGCCAGCAAATCAGGTCGATGGATCAGGAACACGTCAATCCGGTCGGTTTTCAAACGTGCAAGCGATGCTTCACAACTGTTGATCAGTGTATGCGCGCGACTGTCATAAGGGATGGGTGGATGAATACCGCCCTTGGTTACCAGAACAATCTGATCCCGCAGACCGGGCGACCCGGCAATCACATCGCCCAGCACCTTTTCCGCACCACCAAACCCGGCGGTGCCACCATACACGGCCGCTGTGTCCATCAAGTTGGCCCCGATGGCCAAAGCCGCATCTATCTTGGCCTGCGCCTCGTGTGGCGCAAACCCTGCAAACCGCCAACAACCATAGGCAATCCGACCCGCCTCAAACGGACCGATATCTGCACGTCTGGCAATTGGCAGCGCGTCTTTCATATCATTCGAACTCCATGATCACGTCGTCCACCGCAAGGCTGTCGCCCGCACTGGCATTGATCTTGGCCACGATGCCTTTCTTTTCGGCGCGCAGAATGTTCTCCATCTTCATCGCCTCAACCGTGCACAGTGCCTGACCTTCCTGCACTTCGTCACCCACATCGGCGTTGACCTTCACGATCAGCCCCGGCATTGGGCACAGCAACAGCCGCGACGTGTCCGGCGGCAGTTTTTCTGGCATCAAGCGGGCCAGCTCGGTCTGACGCGGCGTGCGCACATGCACTTTCAGATCCGCCCCACGCGACCGGATACGGAACCCGCCCGACACTTTGCCGATCTTCAGGACAAGCGTTTCCCCGTCCACTTTCAGCGTTGCCAGCTTGTCGCCCGGTGTCCAGTCCGACGTCACCCGCATCTTGCCGCCATCTTCGAATTTGATGGTCGAGCCTTTCTTGTCGGCCTTTACCTTAACGGCAAATTCCTGACCTTGCAGTGTCACCACCCATTTCTTGCCAACCCGGCGCTCGTGATTGCCCATCCGGCCCGACACGCGGGTGCGGCGAATTTCGGCAACACGGTGCATGGCGGCAGCACTGGCCGCAATCCGGCGCAGCGATTCTGTTGGCAGTTCAACGCCTTCAAACCCATCGGGATACTGTTCCTCGATAAAGGCCGTGGTCATGTCACCGGCAATAAACACCGGGTGATCCATCACCGCACTCAGGAATGGCAGGTTGTGACCAATGCCCTCAACCTCAAACCCGTCCAGCGCATTGCGCATCGCCTCAATCGCGGCGTCCCGGGTGGGCGCCCATGTGCACAGCTTGGCGATCATGGGGTCGTAATACATGCTGATCTCGCCGCCTTCATAGACTCCGGTGTCATTGCGCACGGCAATTGGACCCTCGGGCGCATCACCCTGCCATTTGTCGTTCTCTAACAGCGGCCCGGCGGCGATTTCCACTGGCGGGCGATAACGTGTCAACCGCCCGATAGACGGCAAAAAGCCGCGATACGGGTCTTCGGCGTAAAGCCGGTTTTCAATCGCCCAGCCGTTCAGTTGCACGTCGTCCTGCGAAATGCTCAGCGGTTCGCCATTGGCGACCCGGATCATCTGTTCCACCAAATCAACCCCGGTGATCAGCTCGGTCACAGGGTGTTCCACCTGCAAACGGGTGTTCATCTCAAGGAAATAAAAGTTGCGATCCCCGTCGACGATAAATTCCACGGTCCCGGCGCTGGCATAATCCACGGCCTGCGCCAAAGCGACGGCCTGTTCGCCCATCGCCTTGCGGGTTGCTTCGTCCAGAAACGGGCTTGGTGCTTCTTCAACGACCTTTTGCTGGCGTCGCTGGATCGAACACTCACGCTCGCCCAGATAGATGCCATTGCCATGACTGTCGCACAGCACCTGAATTTCAATGTGGCGCGGCTGGGTGATGAATTTCTCAATGAAAATCCGATCATCGCCAAAGCTGTTGGCCGCCTCGTTCTTGGATGACTGAAAGCCCTCGCGCGCTTCTTCGTCGTTCCACGCGATCCGCATGCCCTTGCCGCCACCGCCGGCTGACGCCTTCAACATCACCGGATAGCCAATCTCGTTCGAGATCTTCACCGCTTCATCCGCGTCCTCGATCAGGCCCATATAGCCCGGCACCGTGGACACATTGGCGTCCTGTGCGATTTTCTTGGACGTAATCTTGTCGCCCATCTTTTCGATGGCGCCCACTGGCGGACCAACAAATGCGACACCTTCTGCGGCCAGCGCTTCGGCAAATTTGCTGTTTTCGGACAGAAAGCCATAGCCGGGATGCACAGCCTGCGCGCCGGTCGCGCGGATCGCGTCCATCACCTTGTCGATTACGATATAGGACTGGTTCGCCGGGGGCGGCCCAATATGCACCGCCTCATCTGCCATCTGCACATGCAGCGCCTGCTTGTCAGCATCCGAATACACGGCCACGGTCTTGATGCCCATCTTGCGGGCGGTCTTGATCACACGACAGGCGATCTCGCCCCGGTTAGCAATCAGGATCTTATCGAACATTTCATGTCCCTTCTGGTTCTTGTCCGGCGCGGGATGTGACCCGCGCAGGGAGTGGCAACAAAAAAGCCACCCGCGCCCGGTCATGGGCACTGGTGGCTTGTTTAGTTTCGACAGACCGCAAAGCAGCGGCCCGCAATTTCAGAGGATCAGCATTTACCAGGGTTTTCCTGGCAATAAATGACGTTGACGGCACTGCCCGCGACAACACCCGCGACGGCGCTCCCGCCCAGCACAACGGCTGTGGCCGCACCTGCGCCCGCGCCGATAAGGGCCTGTTCGCCCATGGTGTCGCCGCACGCGGCCAATCCAATTGCCGCAATGCCTGCGCATGCGTATTTCCAAATCTTTGACATCTGCCAGTGCCTCTTGTGCGTCCGGCTCTGCGGCCCGGCCATTGTTCGGCCTTGTGACCACCCGGAACCATACAAAAAACGGGTGATCCCGCAGGGACGCTACAGGACCACCCGATAGGGGAAGGGTAACGGAATACACTGTTACAGGAGCGGACCCGAACCAGGTTAAGCTCCATGTACTGACTATCGCTTTGGCTGCACGCCGTCGCAACCGGGGAAACCCATGCAACATTACTTTGGGCTGCTTTTTGCCCAATCCGCGCAACCATCGGCAGAATCATGCCCAGCGCCCCTCTAATGCATCCGGAAAAGACGCCCGCGCCACATCCACATCAATCACCAAAAGCGCGTCATAGCTCTCGGGATCAAACGGGTCTTCGACGGCAACCACTTCGCGGCCAAACAACCAGCTCAAACGGCCCGCATCCAGATTGCCCCGCTCAAACGGCTGGTCTCCGAAATGCTCCCACAAGGCGGCCATGAAACAGGCATCCGCGCGCCGATCTGCCGGGCGACGGTCTTTGAACCGTTCGCGCACAGTGATTGCGGTCGCCCCTTTGGGATTGGCACGTCGGATGATGAACTGAAAATCCGTACCCGGCAGACGCCCGGGAAATCCACGATGCTTGATCATGACACGCCCCTCCGGATTGCGGGGGCGCTGAACGCCGGCGTGCACAGTGCCCGGAAAACAGGGCGGGCATTTCGGCGGGTCGAGGGACGGACAGGCCGCGTGGCCTGCCCAGAACTTATAGATACAAGATTACTTGTATTTGCCGGTATAGGCTGGCTCAGTCGAGATTGGCTCAGGGTCAACCACGACATACTCTTCGACAGGTGCTGTGTCTGCACATGCCGCAACGAGTGCAACCAGGCCAACGGCCAACAATGCTTTGATGCTCTTTGACATCCGTTTCTCCAGTTCTTGTTTTTGTTCGAAACAGGGCCATTTGACCCTGCCTGCCCCACAGCCGCAGAAATGCGACGTGAGCGGAGAATAGTGGATTCAGTAGCAAAAAGATACGGATAGCACGCCAAGCTAATGTGTTGTGGCCGCAAAGCCGCAATTGGAGTCCCCTTTGGACTCATGCGCGCAAGATGTTGTGGTGTCATCAGAAACCCTCCCAGATACAGGTGCCGTCTTTTACGGTGAAAGCTTCGAAAAACTGGGTGGCCAGCGTGTCCATCACGCCAAACTCCGTCTTGCGGTCTGCCATGGAAATGATCACCTGATCCACCGTTTCGCCTTCGGTGGCCAGATACGGGACCGCGACGCCAATGCACAGGTGAAAAAAATCTTCTTCAATATCGGCGAATTCCACCCCTTGCCGGATCAACGGCATGACATAGCGAAACCGCGCCACGCGGCTGGCATCATCGCGGGTGTCATACAAGATCTCGTGCAACCAGATGTCGTTGCCAGAGGGCACGGCTGGTGTCTCCTCCAAAACCCCAGCCGTGGCCGCGCCCGCGAGGGCCCCTCCTATCGCGGCGTATCCGATCAGGCGCGTCAAAACAGACATCATGACGCCCTCCTGGCAGTGCGGGCAGAATTCACCCAGCGCGCCCGACGCGCAGGATTGTCCAGCATTGCCTGAATAATATCTTCGACCTTAGCACGAACAAAGCGTCCTGCAATCTCTCCTCCGGCCACAATGTGCAATTGTCCCGCCTCACGGCGCACCTGCACAACCGGGGAAAACCCTTTCAGCCCTTGCAAAGCCCGCCACATATCCTGCCGTACCTGATGGGCAATCCGCGCCCTCCCGGCATCTGGCAATTGTGTGTGCGCCGCCACATCCAGCCGCACGCGTTTTCCACGTGCCAGCGTCAGGGTCTCCCCCTCGCTTTGAATATGCCAGCGCGCCCGGCTCATACCGGTGCAGCCTCGTCATGGGTTGGAAAGTCGGCCGGGCTGATGATCTCGATCAGTTCCATGTCATCGGAATGACGCACCTCACGATGCTTGATGCCCGGAGGCTGCAACACACAAGCCCCCTCGCGCAGCATATGCTCGCCCTGACCTTCATATTCAAACACCACCCAACCCTTGGTGACATAAACCATCTGAAACTCCAGATCATGGCTATGCCAAGCCCCGGGGCTGGCCTCTCCGGGCACCGCCCGGATCACATGCGCACCAAACTTGCCTTTGGTGGCGTCTTTGATGCCCAGATCACGGTATTCAAAAAACGCCCGAAGGCCCTCGCCCACAAACGGAGAGTCATCCGCGTGGGATACCGAAAAGGCCTGATTTTTCCAAAGCTGGGTCATGGCGAGCTCCAAATCAATGACAGGATCAAAGTAATCAAAGCTACGTAGCCAATAGACGCAAAAGCCCAAAACGGGCCGACCAGTTTGCGAAGTATTGAGACTGCGTGCGGTTCAGTGAAAACATTCGGATTTTTCGCGATGCTCAAAACCCAGTCGTAATATAGACGCCCTTTTTGAGACTCATTGCCATCGCGTCGGTACAACTCCAATTCGAAAGTGCTTTGAACTGTCATCGAGACGTACCACGCCAAAAATGTTGCTATAAAGAGGGATGAAACTGCAACCGTGGCAATCAACTGAAGCCATATGCTGTCTACCGACGCCAAGTACCTCAATTGTACTAGGACGATCCCAAGAGGAACCGAAGAAATTGCAACTGAGCGTCGGGATTGCTCAGCAATTTCTTTCAACGCCTCAAGATAATTTGAATCGTCCCGCATTTTCACCTCACAACGGAATGTTGTCGTGTTTCTTCCAGGGGTTCTCCAGCTTCTTATTCCGCAAGCTGGCAAAGGCCCGGGCGATACGTTTGCGCGTCCCGCGTGGCTGGATCACTTCGTCGATAAACCCGCGCTCAGCGGCGACAAACGGGTTGGCGAACCGATCTTCATAGTCCGCCGTATGCGCCGCGATTTTGTCGGCGTCGCCCAGATCGGCCCGGTGGATAATCTCAGTTGCACCCTTGGCCCCCATCACCGCGATCTCGGCGGTCGGCCATGCATAGTTGAAATCACCACGCAGATGCTTGGACGCCATCACGTCATAGGCCCCGCCATAGGCTTTGCGCGTGATCAACGTCACCTTGGGCACCGTCGCCTCGCCATATGCGAACAGCAGTTTGGCACCGTGCTTGATCACGCCGCCATATTCCTGCGACGTCCCCGGCAAAAAGCCCGGCACATCGACCAGCGTCAGGATCGGGATTTCAAACGCATCACAGAACCGCACAAACCGCGCCGCCTTGCGGGACGAGTCAATGTCCAGACATCCGGCCAGTACCATCGGCTGGTTGGCAACAACCCCAACGGATTGCCCTTCCAGACGAATGAACCCGGTGATGATGTTTTTGGCGAAATCTTCCTGAATCTCAAAGAAATCACCCTCGTCGGCAATCTTCTCGATCAGCTCTTTCATGTCATAAGGCGAGTTCGGGTTTTCCGGGATCAGCGTATCCAGTGACGCTTCCAACCGGTCCGGCTCATCAAAGAACGGACGCACAGGCGGCTTTTCGCGGTTGTTCAGCGGCAGATAATCCACCAAACGCCGCACCTCGGCCAACGCCTCAACGTCATTTTCAAACGCGCCATCGGCAACCGAAGACTTTTTGGTATGAGTCGACGCCCCACCCAGTTCTTCGGCTGTTACGACCTCGTTGGTCACGGTTTTCACCACGTCCGGGCCGGTCACAAACATATATGACGTGTCTTTGACCATAAAGATAAAGTCGGTCATCGCCGGGCTGTACACAGCCCCGCCCGCGCACGGGCCCATGATTACGGAAATCTGCGGCACCACGCCGGACGCCATGATATTGCGCTGAAACACTTCGGCATATCCCGCCAACGACGCGACGCCTTCCTGAATACGCGCGCCACCGGAATCGTTGATGCCAATCA
The DNA here is from genome assembly GCF_039969785.1 of Shimia sp. GTDB lineage: Bacteria > Pseudomonadota > Alphaproteobacteria > Rhodobacterales > Rhodobacteraceae > Shimia. Next base: position 267,235 of record NZ_JBDVNC010000037.1, read on the forward strand.
CAGGCGCGCCGTTTTGCATCGCCATGTCCATGATCTTGCAGATCTTTTCGGCGTGTGTCTCGCTCAGCGATCCACCAAACACGGTAAAGTCCTGAGAGAACACATACACCATGCGGCCATTGATCGTGCCCCAGCCGGTGATCACACCGTCACCCGCAGGCTTGTCCTTTTCCATGCCGAAATCGGTACAGCGGTGCGACTTGAACATGTCGAACTCTTCAAAGCTGTCCTCATCCAACAACAACTCAACCCGCTCGCGTGCGGTCAGCTTGCCCTTGGCGTGCTGGCTGTCGATCCGGCGTTGTCCGCCTCCCAACCGGGCGTTGTCCCGGCGCTCTTCCAATTGCTGGAGGATATCTTTCATGGCATGTCCCCTATGATTTGAGCGCGACCATAGCCATAGTTTGCTGAAGGACAAAGCAGAATTCGGCAAATTTGCAAATTATGGAAAATCAATTACCTGAATAATGCAAATCTGCAAATTATTCACAACAAACTATCTCATCATGGACAATCCCGAAAACCCTGCTTACCTCTTGTCCATGAGCTCCCGTTCCGAAAGTCGTTTTCTCGACAGGACCACACCACCGCACATCATTACGCTGATCCTTCTGGCAGGAGTTTCGGCGCTGAGCATGAACATCTTTTTGCCCAGCTTGCCCAGCATGACCGTCTATTTCGATACCGAATATGGTGTCATGCAATTGTCGGTGGCCGCGTATCTGGGTGCAAACGCTGTGCTGCAAGTGGTGATTGGCCCCATCTCGGACAAGCTGGGGCGGCGCCCCGTCATCCTTGGCGGATTGGTGATATTTGTGCTGGCCACATTGGGCTGCATTTATTCAACCAACATCGTGGTGTTTCTGACCTTTCGCATGATCCAGACCGCGATTGTCACCGCAATGGTGCTCAGCCGTGCCGTGGTGCGTGATATGGTGCCCACCGACGAAGCCGCATCGATGATCGGCTATGTCACTATGGGGATGACCATTGTACCTATGTTGGGGCCAGCACTGGGCGGCGTTCTGGATCAGGAATTCGGATGGCAATCCAGCTTCTGGATGTTGTTCCTGACCGGCTTGCTGATCCTGATCATCACATGGGCCGATCTGGGCGAAACCAAAGCCAGCAGCGGTATGTCCCTGACCCAACAGTTTCGCGAATACCCCGAACTGCTCACCAGTCCGCGATTCTGGGGGTACTCTCTGTCCAGCGCCTTCAGCTCGGGCGCGTTCTTTGCCTATCTGGGCGGCGCGCCATTTGTTGCCACATCTGTTTTTGGACTGACCCCCGCCCAGATGGGTCTCTATTTCGGGGCCCCGGCGGTTGGCTATTTCTTCGGAAATTTCTTCTCCGGGCGCTACTCGGTCAGGTTCGGCATCAACCTCATGATCTTGTGGGGTGCTCTGATCTGTGGCGTTGGCGTTGCCATGTCGGTGGTCACATTTTATCTGGGTCTGGGATCAGCCGAGACGTTCTTTGGTTTTATGACACTGGTCGGCATGGGCAACGGCCTGACCATCCCCAACGCCACCTCTGGCGCCCTGTCTGTGCGCCCGCATCTCGCGGGCACAGCCTCGGGGCTTTCCGGGGCCATCATGCTGGCTGGGGGCGCGGCGCTGTCTGCGCTGGCGGGCGCGGTGCTTGTGCCCGGCACAGGCGCCTACCCGCTATTGTGGATCATGCTGATCACGTCGATCTGCTCGGTGACAACCATTCTTCTGGTGATCCGTCGCGAACGGCGCTTGCGGCTCTGAAACGCAACGCACGCCCTGTTCACCACGCAACCCGTCCAAAACTGCACCGATGTAATACCGACGCGAAACCGACGGGCCGCCGATGCCTCAAATCCAGCAAATTAAGGCCGTTAACCATGATTCGCGCCTCATGCGCATTCCCGACTGGCGCAGACCGGTTTGCAAAGCTATCTTTGCAGCTACGCAACTTCTGATCCGGAGACCATTTTGCCCACTCAGAAACTCTATGCCGGCGCCAAACTGCGCGAGATCCGCACCCGTCTGAGCCTCACGCAAAAGGACTTTGCGCAAAAGCTTGGCGTGTCGCTGCCCTATCTGAACCAGATGGAAAACAACAACCGCCCGGTTTCAACCACGGTGGTTCTGGCGCTGGCACAAGAGTTTGGTCTGGACGTCACAGAGCTTTCGACCGGAGACAGCGAACGATTGGTCAGCGACATGCGCGAGGCGCTGGCGGACCCTGTGCTCGCGGAAACCTCGGCCCCTCTGGCCGACCTGCGCCTGACCGCATCCAACGCCCCGGCATTGGCCCGTGCGTTTCTGGAACTGCACAGCGCGTACCGGCAAACCCATGAACGCCTCGCATCTCTGGACGAAGCGCTTGGGCGACAAGACGTCCAGATGCAAGCCAGCCCGTGGGACGAGGTCAGAGACTTTTTTCACTATTGTGACAACTACATAGACGCCGTCGACCGCGCCGCTGAACATTTCGCGGCGCACGCCCCGGAACAGGGCGGCATCCGGGGGGCTGCCATCTCAGCACTGCGCGCCAAGGGCATCTCGGTGGCTTTCACAGATGTCGAAACCCTGCGCAGATATGATCCGGACAAACAGGTTCTGCAAATCTCGCGCTACGCCCAACCGGAAACCCAAACCTTTCAGCTCTTACTGCAAGTGGCCCTGCTGCAGCGTGATAAACTGCTCGAAGCAACGCTTGACCTTGCACGGTTTCAATCCGACGCCGCCCGCTCAATCGCCAAAATCGGACTGGCCAACTACTTTGCCGGCGCGGCCATGATGCCCTACAAGGTGTTTCAGGAAGCCGCCCAGCAAACCCGCCACGATCTGGAATTGCTGTCCAACCGGTTCGGCGCTTCTGTCGAACAGGTCGCCCACCGGCTTTCGACCATGCAACGTCCCAATGCCAAAGGTGTTCCGTTCTTTTTTGTGCGCGTCGATCAGGCGGGCACCATCACCAAACGCCACTCTGCCACCCGCCTGCAATTCGCCCGCTTCGGCGGCGCCTGCCCGCTCTGGAACGTGCACCGCGCCTTTGAAACGCCGGGCCGTTTCCTGCGCCAGCTGGCCGAAACGCCAGACGGGGTGCGCTATATATCCCTGGCGCGAAACGTGTCCAAATCCGGCGGTCACTTTGGCGCACCGGTCCGGCGCTATGCCATTGCACTGGGCTGCGAAATACGCCACGCAGACGCCTTGGTTTATGCGGACCACATGGACATATCCAACCCGCAAGCCTTTGAGCCCATTGGCATATCATGTCGCATCTGTGAACGCACAAATTGCCACCAACGTTCGGTGCCACCCCTTGAGCGCCGCCTGACCATCGATGAAAACGCACGCGGCGTATTGCCTTATGAGGTTGAATGACATGTCCTATAGCCCCGATTTCGGAGACGCCTAAGGATGCGATTTCTTGTCCGATTACTGGCGATCTGCGCCATTCTGGTGCTGGGCACTCTGGCACTGGGCAGCGTCGCGGAACGCTGGCTGATCTACCCGTTTGACCCAACGCGTACACCCCCGTCCGAAGCAGGTCTTGCCGGGGTAACCGAAAACGAAATCGCGTTAGGCGATGAAACCCTAATCGTCTGGTCCACTCCGCCCAACCCCGGGCAGCCCGTCATATTTTACCTGCATGGCAACGCTGGAAATCTCGCCAACCGCGCAGGCCGTTTTCGCAGGTTTCAGGAACGCGGATACGGCCTCGTCGCACTCGCGTATCCCGGCAGCACCGGCAGCACTGGCACGCCAACCCAGGACAACCTGAATGAGGCCGCGCAACACATCTGGCGCATCAGGTCAGAACTCCTGCCATCTGCCTACCGCGCATCGAACCCATCCACCACGCTCCTCTATGGAGAAAGCCTCGGAACCACCGTCGCCATTCACCTGAACGCCGATGAAACGTCCCAAAATAGCACAACCCTGCCCGACGCAATCATCCTCGAAGCCCCTTTCACATCCATCGCGGGTCTGGCCGAGTACCACTATCCCGGCACCGGCGATCTGGCGAAAAATATGCAAAATCAATGGGACAGCCTGGCCTTGGCAGATCAGTTGTTCCAACCTCTGCTTATCGTGCACGGCACCAAAGACGACCTGATCCCAATAGAAATGGGGCAGCAGGTATTCTCTGCTGCCCCATCCCGAAAGAAAGTATTTATCACGGTAAAAGGCGCCGGTCACACCGGTCTGTGGCGATCAGATACCTTGCCGCGCCTATGGACGTTTATCGATCAGTTTGCCTTGAGATAGGCGTAAATCTCATCCTTCAGCGCACCGCGCCGTTTGCGTAAATCCACCTCTGACAATTCCTCGCGCGGCTCAACATTGGTCTCCGCACGATGCACCTTGCGGTTCAACTCATGATACTCGTCCGCCATCTTCGCAAAATGCGAGTCGCTTGTTTTCAAAGCACTCATTTTTTCGACCAGTTCGGGAAATTCTTCTGCCAATTCATGGGGGGTATGAGACATGTTCTGCGCTCCTTTTATGAATGTCACAAAGAGCCTACAAACAGGGTGCGATGCCTTACCTTGACAGGGATCAAGTTACATCGAAATTTTGGGATGTGATCGCGCTGCGGTCTCGTTCAGCGTTGTGCAGTCCGCCAGTTGGGATGGACCCATGGTATGTCATTCTCCGCCGCCAGCCGCCGCCCCAAAACGTGGTCAGCCGCCTTTTCACCCGTCATGATCGACGGCCCGTTCAGGTTCCCATTGGTGATGCGCGGAAAGATCGAACTGTCCGCGACGCGCAGCCCGTCCACCCCAATCACGCGACATTCCGGGTCAACCACAGACGAAGGATCATCCGCCCGCCCCATCCGGCATGTGCCACACGGATGATAGGCGCTTTCAACATGCTCGCCAATGAAACCATTCAATTCGTCGTCAGACTGAACCGCCGCGCCCGGCTGTATCTCGTGTTTGACAAACGGTTTGAACGCGTCCTGCGCAAAAATTTCGCGGGTCAGGCGAATGCAGGTGCGGAAATCCTCCCAATCCTGTTCTGTGCTCATATAATTGAACTGGATATGCGGCGCTTCTTTGGGATCAGCCGACCGCAACGTCACCGCCCCACGAGAGGGCGACCGCATCGGGCCAACATGGGCCTGAAACCCATGCCCTTCGGCAGCCACCTGCCCGTCATACCGCACCGCAATAGGCAGGAAATGATACTGAATATCGGGATAGTCCACACCAGCCTTTGAGCGAATAAATGCAGCGCTTTCAAACTGGTTCGATGCCCCCAGCCCGGATTTGGTAAACAACCATTGCGCCCCGATCAGCGCTTTGCCAAGCAGGTTCCAGTATTTGTACAAAGTGATGGGCTGCGCGCTGGCCATCTGCAAATACAGCTCCAGATGATCCTGCAGGTTTTGCCCCACGCCCGGACGATCCGCGATCACGTCAATGCCGTGCTGCCCAAGATGCGCCGCCGGGCCAATCCCGGACAACATCAACAGCTTGGGTGAATTCAGAGACGACGCTGACAGGATCACTTCTTCTCGTGCCCGAATGACCTGAACGCTGTTACCACGCTCAATTTCGACACCCACAGCGCGGCCATTCTCAATCACCACTTTGCGCGCCAAGCCTTTTACCAGATCGCAATTTTCCCGCTTCAGGGCGGGTTTCAGATAAGCATTGGCCGCCGACCAGCGCCGCCCCCGCCAGACGGTCTGCTCCATCGGGCCAAAGCCTTCCTGCTGCTGCCCGTTATAATCTGACGTCACCGGATACCCGGCCTGCTCTCCGGCATTCACAAACGCCGCGTGCAGCGGGTTGTCACGTGGGCCGCGCGTGACATGCAGCGGCCCGTCCTGACCGCGCCAGTGCGGATCGCCACCATGCCCGCTTTCGTGCCATGTCTCCATGCGCTTGAAATACGGCAGGACATCGGCATATCGCCACCCATCCGCGCCGCTCTCTGCCCAGTGATCGTAATCACCCGCATGTCCACGCACATAAACCATGCCATTGATCGAACTTGATCCGCCAACCACTTTGCCACGCGGACAGGCCAACTCGCGCCCACCCAAATGCGGCTCGGGCGCGCTGCGATACCCCCAGTCATACATGCCCATATTCATCGGATAGCTCAGCGCGGCTGGCATCTGGATCAGCGGTCCGGCGTCACTGCCGCCGTGCTCGATGATCAATACTGACTTTCCTGCCTCGCTCAGCCGATAGGCCATCGCACAGCCTGCGCTGCCCGCTCCGACAATGACATAATCCGCCTGCATGCCGTTCACTCCGAACCTAATTTCCTGCTTTGATCAGCGTTTGCCCAAGCG
>NZ_JBDVNC010000038.1:0-18430 GCF_039969785.1 Shimia sp.
CGCAACGCTGACTACAAAATCAAACGCACCGGTCACGCTCGGCGTACCCGACAACGTGCCGTCCCCCGCAAGCGTCACACCCGCTGGCAATGCCCCTGAACTCAGCGCAAAAGCATACGCCCCGTCCCCACCGCTGGCGCTTAGTGTCTGGGAATATACACTGCCAAAAACACCGTCCGGCAATATCGGAGGCGTGATGCTCAAACTATTTATGGGCGATACGGTGATCGTATAAGAAGCATTGCCTGTCGCCAAAAGGGAGTCGACAGCGCCAATTTGAAAACTAAACGTACCGGTATGGGTTGGGGTACCTGTCACTGTTCCATCAGAATTCAAACTAATGCCGGGCGGTAGCGCTCCAGACGTGACGCTAAACGTGTAAGGGGCAACACCGCCGGACGCAGAAATCGTCTCCGCATAAGGACTATCATAGATACCGTCGGTCAACGTCGGCGGGGTTATTGTCAGCGAAGACAAATTGGGTTCGATCAAAATGGAATAAGACATCTCGCCAGTGTTGCCCTGGCCATCTGTGATACGGACATCAAAATTACTGGTTCCCAGTGCGGTTGGGGTGCCGGTTATCGTCAGGTCAGACGACGAGAAAACCAGCCCTGCAGGTAAATTTCCCGAAACTATGGCGCCCGTGTAACTGCCGTCGCCGCCGCTCGCATTCACTGCGGCGTTGTAAGAGATCAGAACAACGCCAGATGGCAGTGTCGGAGGTGTTATTGCGATAATGCCAACAGCAGGATCCACGCTCAACGTATAGCTGCGGTTGCCGGTGTTGTTCTGAGTGTCCCGCACAGACAGCCCGAAGGCGAAGTCGCCCGTCTGCGTCGGCGTGCCCGACAACGTGCCGTCACCCGCAAGGCTCAGACCAGAGGGCAAGCTGCCCGAGGCCAGTTCAAACGTATAGGTGCCATCACCACCTGACGCCGTGAACACCTGATTGTAGGTGGCGCCAAACGTGCCATCCGGCACGCTCGCGGGCGCAATCGCCAGATCGTCCAGACGGGCAACCTTGAGCGTATAACTGCGCTGGCCGGTATTGCCCTGGCCATCCACAACATCCGCCCGGAAGTTATAATCACCCGTCACAACCGGCGTGCCCGACAGGGTCCCATTCCCCGCCAGGCTCACACCAACTGGCAAACCGCCCGACCCAACGCTGAACGTATAGCTGCCATCCCCGCCGGACGCACTCAAAGTCTCACTATACGCAACCCCAAACGCGCCATCCGCAAGGACCTCCGGCGAAACAACCAACGACGTCACCGCCGTGACCGTCAGTGTGTAAGACTGCACACCTGTATTGTTCTCATCGTCCACCACATCAATGTCGAAACTAAAGTCACCGGTCGCGCCCGGCGCACCAGAAAGCCGCCCGTCGCCCGCCAGCGTCAGGCCCGCAGGCAATGCCCCGGACCCCACGCTGAACGTGTAGTTACCACTGCCCCCGGTCGCGCTGAACTGCTCCGAATAGGAAACCCCAAACGTTCCGTCCGACACGCTCGCGGGCGAGACGACCAGCGACGCCACCGCCCCAATCGTCAACGTATAGCTGCGGTTGCCGGTGTTGTTCTGACCGTCCCGCACAGACAGCGCGAAGGCGAAGTCGCCCGTCTGCGTCGGCGTGCCCGACAACGTGCCGTCACCCGCAAGGCTCAGACCAGAGGGCAAGCTGCCCGAGGCCAGTTCAAACGTATATGAGCCATCACCACCTGACGCCGTGAACACCTGACTATAGGTTGCTCCAAACGTGCCATCCGGCACGCTCGCGGGCGCAATCGCCAGATCGTCCAGACGGGCAATCTTGAGCGCATAACTGCGCTGGCCGGTATTGCCCTGACCATCCACAACATCCGCCCGGAAGTTATAATCACCCGTCACAACCGGGGTGCCCGACAGGGTTCCATTCCCCGCCAGCGTCACGCCAGTGGGCAAACTGCCCGCCCCAACGCTGAACGTATAACTGCCATCCCCGCCGGACGCACTCAAAGTCTCACTATACGCAACCCCAAACGCGCCATCCGCAAGGACCTCCGGCGAAACAACCAACGACGTCACCGCCGTGACCGTCAGTGTGTAGTCGCGCTCTCCAGAGTTGCCCTGCGCATCGATCACATTCACTGTCAAAGCAAAGCTTCCGGTTTCCAGAGGAGCTCCGGAAAAACTCCCATTCGATGTGTCGAAATTCATTCCAGCTGGCAAATTGCCACTCAGTGAGAAGTTATATGGTCCAGCGCCACCGCTCGCATTGAGCACCAAGCTATAAGCGGTCCCATAAAATCCAGCAGGCATCGCAGGCGGTTGAATGTTGATCAGACCCGCGACGGGCAGGATTCTAAGCGTATAATTGCGCGATCCGGAATTCCCCGCTTCGTCAATAACAGACGCCGTAAATCCGAAATCGCCGGTGGTCTGTGTGGTGCCCGCCAAAGTTCCATCGGCGGCCAGACTCACGCCATTTGGCAAAGACCCCGCGCTTAAGGCGAAGGTATACGTGCCGTCACCGCCAGTCGCTGTCAGTGTTTCCGAATAAGCGGTTCCGAACACACCATCGGACAGAGCTGCAGGCGCAATATCCAAAGTATCAACAGACTCTATTCGCAACGAATAGAGGGCCGCACCCGTATTGCCCGCGCTGTCGTTGACGGAAACGACAATATTAAAATCGCCGTTTTGCGTTGGCGTTCCGCTCAGCACACCATTGCTACTAAGTGACAATCCGGTCGGCAAGGTTCCAAGGCGAAGTGCGAAACTGTAGTCGCCGTTTCCACCACTCGCGCTCAACGATTGGCTGTAAGCCACATCATAAGTGCCATCAGGCAAGTCATCCGGAGAAATCTCAATTGTATCAACCGGCAAAATGTCCAGTGTGTAGGAAATATTGCCTGTATTTCCGGCGGCATCCTCTGCGTCGATGTCGAGATTGAATTGCCCGGTTTCTACAGGCGTCCCTGATATCCCCCCGGTATTCGGATCAAAAGAAAGCCCTGAGGGTAAAGCGCCGGTCAGAGTCATTTCATACGGCGCCAGCCCACCCGTTACATCGATATTAGCTGAGTATGAAACTCCAAATACACCATCTGGAAGCGTTGTCGGCGTGAAGCCAAGCAAGCCGTCCTGCGCAAGAATTGTCAAAGCGTACGATCGATTGCCGCTATTTCCTTCCGGGTCGCTCACATAAGCAGTAAAATTGAAGGTTCCGGTCACCGATGGAGACCCCGAGATTAAGCCTTGAGAGGACAGCGTCAGACCAGAGGGCAAGGCGTCACTGGTTTCAAAAACATAGCCGCCCACACCGCCGCTGGCAGTTAATGTCTGAGAATAAGCCGATGCAAACGTTCCGTTCGGAAGAGTGTTCGGCGATATTGCAAGGTCCGTCACGGGGACAATCGTAAAGAAATAATCCCGATATCCGATATTGCCGACCGTATCTGTGACCTCCACCCGGAACGAAAAATCTCCTGTTTCCGACGGGTTGCCCGATATAGATCCGTCGGACGCAAGCAAGATACCATCCGGCAAAGCGCCGCTCACGACGCCAAAACTGTAGTTGCCGTTTCCGCCGGTGGCGGTCAGGCTGCCAGAATATGCAACGCCAAAAGTACCATCTGGTAGATCCGCCGGTGCTACTTCCAAATTAGAAACCGGAGTTACTTCCAAAGTATAATTGAGATTGCCGGTGTTGCCCTGGCTGTCTGTTGCCGACGCCTGCAAAGGAAACGTCCCGGTCGTTGTTGGGGTTCCAGTCAATTTCGCGGTTGTAGGATCAAAAGACACGCCTGCCGGCAATGCACCTGTCAACGTTATCGAATATGGCTCCACCCCGCCGGTCGCGCCAATCTCAACGCTATACCCAACCCCAAATGTCGCTCCTGGTAAAACGGATGGTGTAAGGCTCAATCCACCTTCCTGCGGAACGACTGTAAAGCCATAAGATTGCAGACCCTGGTTTCCTTGCCCGTCGACCGCCCGAATTTCGAAACTGAACGTGCCGGTTTGCCGGGGTGTTCCAGAAAACGTGCCGTTCTCGGCAAGCGACATGCCAGCAGGGAACCCGCCGGATGCACGAGAAAACGTGTATGATCCATCTCCCCCACTTGCGGTAAAATCGACGTTGTAAGGGTTACCAAACTCTCCGTCGGAAAGTGTGGGTGGAGCGATAGTCAAGTCACTGCGGGGCCGCACTTGAATCGTGTAAACTCGGACACCATTGTTAGCCTGCCCGTCCTCGACCGCTACGGTGAACTGATATGTTCCCGTCTGCGAAAGAATGCCTGAAAGATTCCCGGCGGACGATAGACTTAATCCTGATGGAAGCGTTCCATCTGACACAGAAAATACGTAATTTCCGTCGCCGTTGCTTGCCGAAAGAAGCTGTGAATACTCATCACCAAAATCGCCGTTGGGCAAACTCGGGGGCGTAATGCTTAGATCGGAGCGTTGTTGGATGCTCAATACATAGTCACGAGAACCTTGATTGCCGAAACTGTCTGTAACGACTACGGAAATCGGGTAGTCACCTGTCTCAAGAGGGGTTCCCGACAATTTGCCCGAGGACGTGTCAAATGTAATCCCGGACGGCAAAGTTCCCGTCAGCTTTCCGGTAAACGGCGCCACCCCGCCGGTCGTATCTATTGTGACATTATATGGTGCCCCGTATGTGCCTGCAGGAAGAACTGATGGGGTCAATTCAAACAGGTCGGGATCTGGCAGTATCTTGAGCACATAGCTCTGAACACCGGTGTTGTTAACAGTATCCGTGACACGAATATCAAACGAGAATTCTCCGGTTTCGGCGGGAACGCCGCCAAAGGAGCCATCGGAACCCAGCGTCAACCCAATGGGCAATGCCCCGCTATCGACCGAGAACCTATTCGCACCGTTACCGCCAGTGGCCGTAAAGAACTCTGAATAATTCGTTCCAAATGTTCCGTCGGCCAGCGAAGATGGAGAAATCACCATAGATGACAGCGCACTAACCTGAAGAACAAAGCTTCTTTCGCCGGTATTGCTCTGACCGTCTATGACAGAAACTTGAAAATTAAAGTTGCCGGTTTGACTTGGTGTCCCAGATAAATTCCCACTTGCATTAAGGGTTACTCCATCTGGAAGAGCACCTGTTGTTAACGAATAGGTATAATTTCCGTCGCCACCTTCTGTGTTAAGTGTTTGAGAATAGGCGCTGCCCCAAACAGCACTCGGCAGAGTCTCAGGTTTTATGATCAATCCGTCTTTTGAGTTGATAATTAACGTGTAATCACGGCTGCCTGTGTTCCCGAGGCTATCCGTGATTAATGCCGACAACGAAAAACTTCCGGTCTCCAAAGGTGTGCCCGAAATCGTGCCTTGTTGCGTGTTAAATGACAGCCCGTTTGGCAAAGCCCCGGTCAGGCTGCCGGAAAATGGCGACACGCCGCCACCTTGTGTATCCAACGTAACGGAATAAGCGTCGCCATACGTCCCTTCTGGAAGTGTTGCCGGGACGACCTCAAAAAGGTCGTCCACCGGGTCCACAATCAAGGTATAGCTACCTGTGCCTGTATTGCCTTCTGTATCAATCGCCAAAACGCTGAATGGGAACTGTCCAGTGTCTTGCGGCGCCCCGGAAAGCAAACCTGCGTCGGTGGCACTTATTCCAGCCGGCAATGTTCCCTGAAATGAAAAGTCAATATTGCCAGGTGCTCCACTAGACGCGCTAAATTGAACAGAATAAGGCGCGAGATATTGGCCAGTTGGAATGGTCGCTGGCGCAAGCGTCAACAAATCATCAACGGACTCCACATCAAAATCGTACCCTCTGGTTCCGGTATTACCCTGACCATCTGTCACCTCAAATGTCGGAGTGAACCGACCAGTTTCCGTCGGCGTGCCTTGTATGGCACCATCTGAATTCAGGCTGACCCCGTTTGGCAGAGCACCGCCGATCAGCGCAAAGCTATACGCCCCATCACCATTTTCACCCTGCAATACTTGCGAATACGGTTGATTGTACAAACCGTCTGGCAACGTCTCAGGTAATATCCTCAAGGTTTCAGTTGGAGAAATAACAAGCGTATAATCAATCGACGCAAGCACTTGATTGCCGTCAAATGCTTCGACGGTAAAATTAAAGGTTCCGGTTTCGGTTGGACGGCCAATCACATATCCCGTTGGGGCTACGTCCATCCCGACCGGTAGAGTACCGGTGGTTTTTCTAAAACTAGAATCCCCTCCGTATCCTTCGACATTTAGCACTTGTGAGTAGAATACTTGGTACAAACCTGAAGGTAGCGTTGGAGGTACAATATTGCCTCCCGGAAGGACGCAGTTTGGTCCGCCGCCCTGCATCTTCAGCTTGAATTGACTATTCCCTTCAAAATCTCCGAATTGGCCTTCGGAATCGGTAATTCTCACGTCAAAAATGTGATTTCCGTTACTTGCACATGAAATGCCCGAAACAAGCCCGCTGGGGGATAAAGTGTAACCTTCCGGTAGTTCGCCGCCAATCAGCTCAAATGTATATGGCGGAACGCGTCCTGAAGGCTGAATCTGGTGGGAATACGTTATCGCGCCTTCGGCCTCTGGCAAAACGGTCTCAACAGAAATTCCGTTTTCCGTTTCAACTTTGCTAATTTGGCCTGAGCCATTGCTCGAAGGCTCGAAAGGCAATGTATCGTCACCTGGTATTATCAAAGGCGCGACGGCGGTCAGTCCAAACAACACGCGGTACCAGTCTGGCACTTCAACCGTGCGGTCAAAAATCCCGCGCGTCAGCATTGCATATTCGTGCCGACTTGGCGGGCCACGCGCGCCTTTTACCCTTACAGTCCAACGAAACGCGCCCTTGGCCGTAGGTGCCCCGACCAACTGCCCTTCAGAATTGATTTCCAGACCGCCAGGCAAACTCCCCGCAACGACCTCAAATGTCGACTCCTCCTGTGCAAGGGCATTAGCAACAGAATCGAGCCTTAACTCGACATGATGCCCCACGATTGCTTGTTGGAGTTCATGAACATCAGGGTCAAACGCAGTCTGAGCGCGCCCTGAATCCGGATTCAACGACAGGAAAAAAGCCCATGCGACAAGCATCAACTCACGCAAAAACGCGTGTTTTTTAATCGTCAGTCCAAATTTCAATCGACTTCGCTCCCAAAGTCCCTAAAAAGCTCAAAAGTTAGTAACATTTAACAAAACAAGCTGTGCCAAAATTCAACATTCTGAATTCGTTTGCAACCAAAATTCTATATTTAACTGTCAAACCAAATCGATCTCAAATCCATGAAAACCAAAAGACAGCCCATTAATGTCGTACAACAGAAGCGTCAGTCGGTCAGTTTAACGGTCATCTCAAACTGAAAGTTGACGATGATCTCTGAACCGGATTTTTGCGCACAAACCCGCTAATATTCGGGCTTCCCTTGCCCCGTTTTAATTAATTCTAACAGCTTGGGGACACGTAAGCAAAACACGGCGTAATGGATAAGTGCGGCGATGCGGGTCTGGATCTCTGCGAACTGCCGATCGAAAAACGAGACAAGAGCGATTGGCCCATCAGAATCAAACTAAACCCCTTGGTATCTACTAGGTCTGTGATTGAAATATCTTAACCAACGTCATTACAGGGCGTTGTGATGCGTCGATTGCTTGGCTTTCAACAACCTTTCCAGCACTCTTAAACTTCCAGTGTTGCAGACTTTTAACGAACCAGCTGTCTGCCTCAAACACATACCCGCTCCTTCCCGACTGAAGTGGCCCAACCCGATAGTTAGCAACCGGGGGGCTGGACATGGGAAACAAACGTCGCATACGGAATGAACAGTCCCGGTGCCACTAACGCCAGTCACGTCGCAAGACAACAGCTTCCTTGCCGCTGCGCATATCGCGTTACAAACCGCGAGACCTTTCAGACCGGAGGTTCCACCAACGGGACCATCCAGCCCCGTCGGATAGGTCGCAATGATCGTTACGGATGATCGCAGCTTTTATTTGTACCGCCGAAACAGACATTTTGTACTAAGTCCGTATTCAACTTTGGTGCTTACGCCAAATGATACTCAATATTGTGAAATACAGTCCGCCTTAACATTACCCTTCCTGTGCTTCTTTGGGCTTGGATTTACCCAATCCCTTGACCCACTCACGTGCGCCTTGCAGCAGCACGTACAGAACCGGCACAATAATCACGCCAAGGACAGTCGCAGCCAACATACCGCCAAACACGGCAATACCAATCGCTTGCTGAGACGCTGCTCCGGCACCGCTGGCAATAACCAGGGGCACAACCCCCAAAAGGAAGGACAAAGCGGTCATCATAACAGCGCGAAAACGCTGTCGCGCGGCCTCGATTGCTGCGTCCTTGATGCTCATACCGCTGGCCCGTCGCTCCATCGCAAATTCCACAATCAGAATTGCGTTTTTGGAGGCCAGACCAATCAACATGATCATCCCGATCTGGGTATACAGGTTCACATCCCCACCTGACATCGCGACCGCGGCCAGCGCGCCAAACAAAGCAACCGTTACTGACAGCAAGATCCCAACCGGCATCGTCCAGCTCTCGTATTGGGCAACAAGGAACAGATACCCAAAGATTACAGCCATAACCAAAATCAGTATAACCAAGCCACCAGCAGCCTGTTGTTGCTGTGCGGTCCCGGTCCATTCAAATGAATATCCCGGCGGGAGCGCCGCCACGGACTCTTCCTCAAGCACACGGATGGCATCACCCGTCGAAAGCCCTTCGGCGGGTATTGCGGTCACAGTCGCAGAACGGAACATGTTATAGCGGTTCAGCGCCACAGGCCCCAACTCATTGCTCACCGTGATCATTGTACCCAACGGCACCATTTCACCAGTTTGCGAGCGCACATATAGCGTATCCAGATCTTCCACCCGATCGCGATATTCGCCATCGGCCTGAATCATTACCCGGTAGACACGACCAAACAGGTTGAAATCATTCACGTAATACGACCCCATGTAGGCCTGCAAAGTCAGGAACACGTCCGAAACAGCCACGTTCAGAGACTTGGCTTTTTCTCTGTCCAGATCGACAAATACCTTGGGCACATTGGCCCGGAAGGTTGAATAGGCCTGACCCAGTTCGGGTCGTTGGTTTGCCGCATAGACCAGCGACCCAACAGCGGCCGCCAATTCCTGCGCCGTGCCACCACCGGTTTGTTGCACCTTCATTTCGACACCGGCGCTCATACCCAAGCCCGAGATGGGCGGCGGGTTAAAGGCGATCACGCTGGCACCAATCTCTTGATTTGCGATCGCCAGAATGTTGCGCAACACGCCTTCCGCGCTCAGCTCATCTGAGTCACGATCATTCCAGGGTTCGAGGTTCGCGATCACCATTGCGCCGTTAGACCCAGACCCGTTCAAAAGGCTGTACCCGTTTACAATCACTGTGGCCGCTACCCCCGGCACCTCAAGCAATTGCTCGTTCAGGCGAGCCGTCACGGTTTCTGTGCGCTCAAGCGATGCCGCGTCAGGCAACTGAACGTCCACGAACAGATAGCCGTTATCTTCCAATGGGATAAAACCAGCTGGCAACACCTTAAGGAGCGAGCCACTGCCCAAGATCACAGCCGCCAAAAGCGCCGCTGCAATCAGCGGTACACGCACAAGGCGGCGCACAATACCAACATAGCCTCCGCGCAAGCCCCCGATGCCTTTTTCAAACGTCGCGAGAAGCCCGGTTGGCGGGCCTGAACGTGCCTTAAGGATCAACGAACACAAAGCCGGAGACAGCGTCAAAGCGTTGATGGATGAGATCACAACGGCGGTCGAAATCGTGACAGCAAACTGCGAATAAAGCCGCCCGGAAATGCCCGGCATGAACGTCACCGGCACAAACACCGCCAACAAAACCAGAGTGGTTGCGATCACCGGTCCAGTGATCTGGCTCATCGCCTTGCGGGTCGCGTCAGGCGGCGACAGCCCCTCATCCGCGATAATGCGCTCGACGTTTTCGACCACCACAATGGCGTCATCCACCACAATCCCGATGGCCAGCACCAGCGCAAACAGCGAAATGGTGTTCAGCGACATGCCAAACAATAACAAGAACGCAAACGTCCCGATCAGCGACACCGGGATTGCAACAGCAGGCACAATGGTCGACCGCACACTTCCCAGAAAGATAAAGACAACCGCGATCACTAGCACAAATGTCTGGCCCAATGTGGTGATCACATCGTTCAAAGATTGAGTTACAAACAACGTTGAATCAAACGGAACGTCGTATTCAACATCATCCGGGAACGCCGCTGCAAGCCGGTCCAGTTCGCTGAACACGCCCTCCGCCACGGCCAGCGCATTGGCGCCCGGCGCCTGATAGACCGCAAGAACCGTGGCTGGATTGCCCTTGAACCGACCCGACGCGCCATAATTGCTTGAGCCAAGTTCAACCCGCGCCACGTCACGAATACGCACGATACTGCCCGCAGTGCCAGTCCGCAAAACGATGTTCTCAAATTCACTGACGGTGGTCAGGCGGCCCTTGGATTTGATCGTATACTGGAATTGCTGGCCTGTTGGGATCGGTGGTGTCCCCACCTGCCCCGCAGAAACTTCCAAGTTTTGCTCACGAATGGCCGAGATCAGATCCGCAGGCGTCAGCCCCAGTCCCGCCATTCGGTTCGGGTCCATCCACATACGCATTGAGTATTCGAAATTCGTCATCACATCGGCTTTGCCAACGCCCTGCACACGGGCCAATGCGTCTTTCAGATTGATCGACGCATAATTGGACAAAAACACTTCGTCGTAAGTCCCGTTGGGCGACGACAAGGTGATAATCAGCAGCATATTGGTCGAGCTTTTTTGCGTCACAACGCCCGAGCTTGTCACCTCGGTCGGCAATGACGCCATGGCCTGGGCGACGCGGTTTTGCACGTTCACTGACGCGATGTCCGGATCGGTGCCAACTTCAAACGTGACCGACAAGTTGTAAGACCCGGTATCCGTGCTGTCTGACGACATATAAAGCATGTCATCGACACCGTTGACCTGCGCCTCAATTGGCGCCGCAACCGTGTTTTCCACTGTTTCCGAGTTCGCGCCGGTATAGCTGGCGCTGACCGTCACCACAGGAGGTGTAATTTCGGGGAATTGTTCAACTGGCAATGCCAGATATCCAATGATCCCCATGATGGTCAGGACCAGTGAAATCACAAATGACGTCTTAGGACGTGCGATAAATATTGAGGAGAACACCCGGGCTTACTCCTCTGTTGCCGTGCCGGCCAAAACGGCATCGACAGAAACCCCCGGACGCACCCTTTGCAATCCTTCGACAATCACAGCTTCGCCTTCGCGCATGCCGTCTTCTACAACAACGGCCGTCTCAACCTGCCGCCCCAGCGTGACATACCGTTGTTCAACCGTGCTTTGCTGTCCGACGACCAGAACAAAATCGCCCCGCTGATCACGCTGAACGGCCGCCATTGGGATCATCAGCGCCTTAGAAGGTTTGGTATCCTGAATACGCACGGTCAAAAACGAGCCGTCCACAATCAGACCACTTTCATTTTCGAACTCTGCACGCACCGTGATCGTGCCTGTAGTAGGATCAATCCGGTTGTCCGCGAACACCACCCGCCCAATCTCGTCCAGCTCATCGCCATTGGGCAAAGTTACAAAAACATCCGGGGCATTTGAATTTTTGGCAAGCTCGGTCAGGCTCGTCTTGAACTCTTTGATAACGTTGATTAGCTGACGTTCGGTTAGAGAAAACTCAACATAGATCGGCGCCAGTCGCACAAGGTTGATCAGAGGTTCAGAGCTTGGCCCGACAAGTTCGCCGGAACTTACAGAAGATCGCCCAACGCGCCCGTCAAACGGAGCCTGAACTTCGGTATAATCAACATCCAGCTTGGCAAGTTGAATGGCCGCCTCTGCAATTTTGACCTCAGCAATGGCAACCTGATTGTTGGCATACGCAATGTCACGATCTGCTTCGGTACCCACTTCACGTTCAAACAGCTGGGTTTTTCTTTCCAACTCAACTTCTGTCAGATTAAGATTGGCTTCGGCACGGGCGAAATCTGCCTCTCGTGCAGCAAGCGTCGCTTCATATGTATCTGATTCTATACGAAAAAGAACGTCTCCTTTGGCGACCGCCTGCCCGTCTTCCGCCAGAATTTCTTCGACAAATCCGCTGACCCGGGCAACGATATCAACCTTGTCGATTGCTTCGCCGGTGCCAATGAATGTGACCTCGTCAATCAATTCGTCGGTATAGGCGGCTGCGACAGACACCTTGGGCGCCGCTGCGTCCTGAGCCAATACCAGTTGTGGGGTCAGCAACACGACACCAAGCGCCATAATTCCCAGTCGACCTGAAAATCCCATTTGAATATCCTATTTCTCAATCTGCGTGCCGTCCTGAAATCCAAGGGAACTGCACATGTCTAAACTCATAGAACCACGCACCGCCAAATCATACAATGGATTCTGAGCTTAAGACGTTTCAAGCTTACCCGAGGTCGGTCGGGTTTAATGCGCGAAAACCATGTCGGAACACAAACCACCCAGCCGCTCACTACGGCCCAGCCGTAGCATGCCGCCATGGACCCGCGCGACGTCAGCGGCAATAGACAAACCCAACCCGACGCCGGGGCCTTTATTTTGGTTTCTGCCCGGTTCAAGGCGAACAAACGGTTTCAACGCTTCTTCACGATCCTCTCTGGGGATACCTGGCCCGCTGTCTTCTACCCGGATGCGGATGGATTTTTCAGTTATTCTGACAGAAACCTCTGCCCTTTCACCGTAGCGCACCGCATTTCCAATCAGGTTCTCAACGGCCCGACGCATGGCCATCGCCCGCCACGAAACTGTTCCGTCCCCGTCTACCTTATGCATCACCACATCGGCTCCACTTCGCGCAAAGTCGTCTACGATGCGCTCGACCAATTCTCTCGGATTGACCGTTTCAGGTTCGCCTTCATGTGATCCGCGCGCAAAACTCAGGAAAGCGTCCAACATCTTCTGCATGTCTTCGACATCCCGCTCTAGCGGAACGCGGTCTTCTTCCGCCAGCAAGGACAGTCCAAGTTTCAATCGTGTCAGCGGCGTTCGTAGATCATGGCTGACACCTGACAACATCATGGTGCGTTGCTCGATCTGACGTTCAATCCGGCTGCGCATATCCAGAAACGCACTTCCTGCCGCACGCACTTCGATGGCACCTCCGGGTGAATACGGCACGTGAAGTCCACGCCCAAAAGCTTCTGCTGCAATCGCCAATCGCTTGATCGGACGCAATTGGTTGCGTAAATAGAGATAGGCAACAATGGTCAGCAACCCACCAAAAAACACCATATTCACCAAAAGCTGATGCGAGTTTTTGGCCGACACGCGGGCCCGATCAAATTCCAACAAAACCGGCCCATCCTCCGTGTTGATCATCAATTTTACCAGTTTGTTTTCTGCAAGTTGAACGAACTGAACACCAGCGATCTTCTCTTTAAAAATTCGCGTTATGATGATGCCTGAAAAATCATACCAGCGCCGTGTATCAATACCCTCCGCGACGTCTAAAAAATGCGCCTTCATTTGCAGGGTCTGCAACGCTTCTTCCAGTTCGGTCACCGCCGTTCCTTTGGCCGCGGCTTCCTGCAACACCAACTTGACTTCACGCACGGTTGCGTGCGTCATTTGCTCGGTCACGCCCTCGAAATGACGCTGAATAAAGGCAAACGACACAACCAATTGCAGCAACACAATCGGAAAGACCAGAATAAGCGCGGCGCGCCCATACAATCCCCGTGGCATATACTGTTTGAGCCATTTAAAAAGCATAACGAAACCTTGCCGTGCCCGGACGCAGAAGGAAAGCCCATGGATGCCGAAAACCTTGCCTTCGCCCCTACCCCCGGCGACGTGGTTACGCTGGAGCCCGGCTTGCGCCGCATTCTTGCGCCCAATCCATCGCCAATGACATTCCGGGGGACAAATACCTATTTGATAGGACAAAGTGACATCGCCGTGATCGATCCCGGCCCCGAAAACATGGACCACCTAAAGGCCATCACACGGGCGCTGACACCGGATCAGGAAATCACGCACATTCTTATCACACACGCACATCTGGACCACTCTCCCCTTGCCTCACATCTGTCTCGCCAGACAGGTGCCAAGATCTGGGCCTTTGGCGGACCGGACACAGGGCGCAGCGCGGTGATGCAGGAACTGGCCGCAAATGGTCTTGCTGGAGGTGGCGAAGGCGTTGATGCGGATTTTCGCCCCGATCACATCTTAAAAGACACGGACTCCGTGTCAGGCACGGATTGGACCTTAGAAGCCATTCACACGCCAGGCCATTTTGGCAATCATTTATCCTTTGCCATGGGGGATGCTTGTTTTGTTGGCGACCATGTCATGGGATGGGCCAGCTCCCTCGTCTCTCCACCAGATGGTGATCTGACCGATTTCATGGCCTCGTGTCGCAAACTACAGGAACGCAAATGGCGGGTATTTCATGCAGGCCACGGCGCGCCAATCCAGTCACCCAACGACCGCCTCAGATGGCTTGTTGAGCACCGCCAGAAACGCGAGACAGAAATTCTTTCCGTTCTCAGATCCGAACCCGCACGCGCATACGACATCGCTTGTCAGATTTACACAGAGACACCGAAGGCCCTCATCGGCGCAGCAACTCGAAATGTTTTTGCGCATCTCGTTGATTTAACCGGGAAATCCACCGTATCCCCGATCGATGGCTTCCACTCAGATGCAATCTTCCGGCACCTGTGAAAATTTTTTGATAAATCCGAAAAAATCTCAATCTAACCTCTGGACGTCCTCAAAATCCAAGGCTATATCACGCAACATATTCCGGCGTAGCTCAGCGGTAGAGCAGTTGACTGTTAATCAATTGGTCGTAGGTTCGATCCCTACCGCCGGAGCCAAAATCTCTCTTAGAGATCAATGGCATAAAGGCCGCTCGAGTGAGCGGCCTTTGTCGTTTTAGTGTAGCTTTGCAACAGCTTTGCAACAATTGGCGACTCCGCAGATATCAACTCCTCGCGTTCGCGTGGCGTTGCCGTTTTTTCTGCAGTTAAGTAAAAGGCTTGGATTCCCACGACCAGAAGAAGATACATGACAGAAAAAAACGCATGGAAGTTCAGGCCCGGGTCCGACGAAAACATTGTCCTCGAAGTCTTAAAGACCGGATGTATTCGGCTGGACTACAAAACAACCGGCCTGAACTCGAGAATGACGATTGACGAATTGACCGAGGCTCTTCGCTCCGGCAACCCGGAAAATTTGGAGATGGGATTGCGGATGCTCGCCCGGCAGATTGATACGATTCTCAGCAAAGTCAAAAAAGGTGATGTTGCACTTGTCCCGCGTGAACGCGGGAAGTTTATGATGATTGGTGAGGTTGTTTCAGATCGGCCCTCCATCAAGGGAAGCGCGCTCGAAGTAAAAGTGAACTGGCTTGATCCAAAAGTGCCGCTCGCAAGGTTCGACCTAGACCTGCGGCATTCCTTTAAGGCAATACACAAATTCTGCGGTGTTTCTAGAAACGGAGCAGTTCAGAGGATCCTCAAGATATCCGAGGGAGAAGCAGATCCTGGGTATTAGGATAATTTGATTTCAGGTGTTTGACAAAAACTTGCATCGAAAAGATGGCCTGTAGAGCTGCGATAGTCCCTTCCTTGCTTTACAAGGTTATGGTAGCCAGAGCGTATGTCATTTATCCAAGATCAGGCCGCAACATACGGCCTTTCAAATGAAAATTTGTTGGTTCAGTACCTCGAGCGAAAGACCCGAGCAGCTACGAGAGGGAGCAAAGCGCGGCGTTCTCTAGGGAATCTGTACGCCTTGTATGTCATTGCTGAGGACTACCTGGCAGACCGTCAATCTCGCTTTACCGACTTGCTCGCTAGGATGCGTGATTTGCCATTTGGTTCAAAGCTTCAAAATCATCCGCTCGACAATCGCCTGAATGACGAGTTTGCTAGACAGTACGGTGTCTCTGGTGATCTGCTTCCCGTTGTTGCAGCTACAGTGGACGGACAAAAGGCCCGAACAATCTCAGAGACTTTGCTGTCCAACGGTGAGAATGACCCAAGGACTGTGGCCGAGTTCATTGTCGCTGCTATTGATGAGTACGTCGGTCTGATCACTGAAAAGCAAACAAGCGTTTTGGATGAGCTTGAACAGATCGAAACTCTAGATGCCTTACGGGAGTTCTTTTCAGAGTCATTTGCACAGAATGCAGATGCGCGCCTTTTTGAAGTGGCGTCATACGCACTCCTAGCCGAGTTCTACCGAGACAAGGCTGTCTTCGTTGGGGACACAAGGGAGACGATTTCGCAGCGGCCACTTCAACTGTTTAAGACAGGCCGCACTAATGCTAACGATGGAGGGATTGATTTCGTCCTACGTCCACTTGGGCGTTTCTTTCAAGTCACCGAAACTCTCGATTTCACGAAATACTTCCTAGACTTCGAAAAAGTGAATCGGTTCCCGGTTTCGTTTGTGATCAAGGTTGATCAGCCAGCCGAAAAAGTCGTCGCACGAATTGCAGATAGCGCAAAGAGATCTGGAAAATACGAACGAGGCCTCGTCGATACGTACATGTCCCTTTTCGAGGAAGTTTTTACACTTGTAGACCTCAGGCGCATTGCAGACGAATTGCCTGAGGACTCGGTCAATCGAATCAAGGAAGAGTTGCGACTACAGTTCCAGCTTGAGTACGGCCTGCTCGATTGAATTTTTTTCTCGTTGCTTCTTTGAACGGTTGTTCGTTTTGCGTTTCTTAATTTTTTGAAGCTCGTCTGGTTTGTAATGTGATGGAATTTCCAGACGGCGCAGACCGATCTTAACATACTCTTCGTTGCGTTCGATACTGATCGTTCGTCGACCTAGCCGTTTTGCAACAGCTGCCGTAGTAAACGTACCAGAAAACGGATCCAGTACGGTGTCGCCCGGATTGCTCGAAGCAAGCACCAACCTCTCCATGAGCGCCTCAGGTTTTTGAGAGGGATGGTTCTCATATTCGTGCATCTTGAAACGAACACGTGCGAAATCCCACACGTTTCCCGGAATTTTCTTAGTATTGTACGGCTGAGGTGGATCTTTCCTGTAGTCGATCAATCCGCGTTTAGCGCCTGTCTTCGCTTCAACCAAAATGTCGGAGGAATTGAACGTATATTTTTTTGGGTCCATAACCATGTGAAGGATGGGCTCATACATAGAGCCAAAGTACTTTTTGGCTTGAACGCCAGAGCTATCGTAAGTCCAAACAATGCGCGATAAAATTGACATCCGCTCCCGACACCACAAATCAAGATGCGGCATATTTTGGGTGGAATTCATCAGATAGAACGTGCCGTTTGGCTTCAAAACACGAATGCACTCACTCAACCATAGCCAACAGGCTTCCAAATATTCAACCTCATCAACTCGGTCGTGAATTCCATCAAAATCTTTCCCGATGTTGTAAGGCGGGTCGACAAAGACCATGTCTACCGATTGATCCTCGATACTCTCTAGTGACTCCAGCGCACTGCCATGAATGATGTGGTGGTCGTCAGTTTTGTAGTCTGCTCTCATATCGCCCCTAGTGTTCATTTTTAGGTTAATTACTACATGTAGCATCCGCGCACCTTAGGATCGACCAGATTTTTGACACATCGCAAGAAGGCGCCTCGAGAATGACGTCACCCGCGAGGTTGGATTCGATCATCTGTCAGGATGCGACGAGCAAGTGCACCGCGTTCAACACTGAAACAACCCGGTTCAGGGACGCATTATCCGTTTTCGGATCTTTTTGTCCAAATACCGCGGCAGTCATGCGCGAAAACGTGCATGCGGGCCGAGTCCGATTTCCTTCGCAGAGCTTGTCAACTCTCGTGGTTTCACACGTTCGCCCCACGCTGACACGCAAAATACCGACAAACCGAAGCGCTGCGCGATTCTGCTGGGTCGCTCGTTGATTTCGTCGCATGTGGATGGGCGCGACTGCAGCCATCTCGCGACGAGAGCGAGTGTTTCTTACCAGTATCCGTTGAGTTTCACTTCACCAACATGCGCGCCCACGGTGCGATGATCCGAAAGGTAATAAGCCATCGCGGCAGCCATGGCGATATCTGAGTGACCTGCTTTCGTCCCGCCCTGAATGGACGTGCGACCCGTCTTGCCCACTTTGGCTTCGAACGCTTCAAGCTCGAGCGTGAGTTCGTCACGCAACGGGAAGTCGCCGATGGTAAGACATCCCGTATGGAGCCCTGAGTTGAGCGAGTTCAGAAGCAGGTTCTTCGAGACATTTTGAAACGTCACTGTTGAATGTCATTGATAACTGACCCGGTATTGTCACCGAGATTTGACCCGCTTTATTTATGTATCGGCGGCTATGCTTTGGTCAATATGGTGGCCTCCTTTGTGGTTTTCTTTGCAGCTTCTGAACTGGCCTTGAAGC
>NZ_JBDVNC010000039.1:0-107043 GCF_039969785.1 Shimia sp.
GCTTCAAGGCCAGTTCAGAAGCTGCAAAGAAAACCACAAAGGAGGCCACCATATTGACCAAAGCATAGCCGCCGATACATAAATAAAGCGGGTCAAATCTCGGTGACAATACCGGGTCAGTTATCAATGACATTCAACAGTCGCCGCTAAACAATTCAGGCCATTTGTTAGGTGATGTATCGCCTCTTCGTTTGCCGATTTGGAAATTGCGATAAGGCCAGCCGAAAGCCAGAGGGGAACGGCATCACCAACGAGGCCAGCGGCCGAGAAGTGCTGAGCTGCTAGCTCTGGCTGCAATTCAACCTGTGTCGCAAATTGTTCCGTCAGCGCATTGGCGATTTTTGCGTGTAACTGCTGACGGCGGCTTTTCAGCAAACTGCTATAAGCCGCGTCCTGCACGAGTGCATGCTTGAAGGTGTAGATTGAGTCTGGTGGCGTACCACGCACACTGATCAGTTCATTTTGAACAAGCTCTTGAAGAGAGTTTTGCAGATCCTGATTGGTCTGGGGTGATACGAAGGCAAGTAGTTCGAATGAAAATTCTCGACCGATACTTGCTCCAGTCTGCGCGACGTCCTTGAGTGGGCTAAGGCGATCGAGTTTCGCCATCAAGGAATCTTGAAGAGACGACGGAACCGCAAATGGCGGAAGCGGCCCTTCGAGAATATAGGCACCATCATTCTCCACCAAAAAACCGGCGTCCAGAACGGTTCTGGTCAGCTCTTCGACAAATAGGGGAATGCCATCCGTTTTTTCAAGGATTTGGTCGACGATCTGGCGAGGTAGTTTTTTCCCTTTGGTAACGCCGTCGACGATCGACAAACTGTGCCGTTTGGGCAATCGGTTGAGATTATATTGCGTTACGTGGCCAAAGCTCTGCCAGGGTGACTCGAATTCTGGCCGATGTGTAATCAGCAGGAAGACAGGTAAGTTTTCTACCCGTTGAACAGCGGCTTCCAACATATCAAGCGTTGAGGCATCACACCAATGGAGGTCTTCAAACAAGAAAAGCAAAGGGGATTGCTTGGATTGCCCTGCGAGAAAATCAACAAAGGCATCAATGGTCTTTTCCCTTTGTTTAAGAGGTTCCAGCCCAATTGCAGGGTATCTATCCAACGGCAACGAGAGCATTGCCGCAAACAAAGCGACAACCGAAGCGGTATCATCAAACACTGTTTGGAGGAGCGTCTCAAGTTTATCCAGCTTCGTTACGTTAGCGTCGTGCCGTGAAAAGCCTGCTGAGCGTTCAATATATCCTATTACTGGGTAAAATGTGGTGTTCGCGTAGTATGGCGAACACTGGAACTGCAGTATTCTGTGTGGCTGCCCTTCAAGATTGTTAACAAAAGCAGCGCTTATCTGGCTTTTACCAATGCCAGCTTCTCCGGAGAGAACGAAAACCTGCCCTTCGCCTTCAACAGCATTACTCCACCTATCCATTAGAAGCGAAAGTTCCGTTTCCCGGCCGACAAGCGGCGCCGAGCTCGTCGAAAGATTGGCTCCGGCAATGGTTGATGCATCGTGCTCGCCTTGAACGACATATACGTCGACGGGTCGCGAGATCCCTTTGAGATCTCTTTGACCCAGATGCTTCACCTCAATCGAATGACTGAGCAAATGCCGGGTCGTATCAGACACAACAACTTGACCGGGTTCCGCGACACCTTGCAATCTGGCGGCCAGATTGGGTGTCTCACCAATTACGGCCTCTTCCTGTGATGCACCTTCTCCGATCAGATCACCGACGACGACCAGACCTGTAGCGATACCGATCCGCGCTTCCATTCGATCGCCATTCGACGCAAACGCGGATTCGAGATCAGAAATAATGTTCAGTGCAGCACGCGCCGCGCGCTCAGGGTCGTCCTCGTGAGCCTGTGGCCAGCCAAAATAGCAAAGCACACCATCACCCATGTATTTGGCTACATTGCCCTCAATGGCGTTCACATGTTTCGTAACGCACTCTTGATAAAGCGTAATCGCTTCGCGCATATCCTCTGGATCAAGTACCCCGGCCAATTCCGTCGAACCAACAAGATCCGCAAACATAACGGTCAGTTGACGGCGTTCCGCCGATCCGGGCCGATGGATTGGGTTGTCCGCAACAGACGAAACCGCCAATTTGCTCGCTGTTGCTGTTGCTTTCAGTTCAACCGCATGCTCAGCGAAACCGTCTTGAGGGTTGGTTGCTGAACTAGACGCCCGCAAAATTGCTTTCCGGTGCCCCATCGACGCAACACCGAGGTCTTTCAGATCTGCATCAGTCAGGTCTGGCAGGTCCAATAATGTGATGTCGTTTTCTTCGAAAGCACTAACATATTGCGGCATCTCTAGACTTGAGAGCCAGCGCCCAATCTCTGACTCCATTGCTTGAAACGCCCTTTCAGCTTCCACACATATAACTCGTATATCAATTTGCCATATGTAGATAGCTGTGATCGGCGAAAATCATGAGACGGTGTATTGAGACAAACTGCCCAATGATCCCATTGACCTTCGGAAAAATACTGTAGTAGCACGTGTTGAGGCTGTTCAACGAATGCCCTGTGTACCCGCGTTGCCAGCAAACAGCCAACGACCGACGTTTCAAAGTCACCAAATGCTGTAAGCGTCACCAATGGCTGGTCTAGAGAAACCACATTGCTGCGCCGGACGAACATCGCAAAGGAGGCAATGGGCCGATAGCTCTCCACACTCCCGTGTGAAACACGTGCATCTGGCCTAGCAGCCTGCTCATCGCATGGGTTGCGCAAAGCCTGTGCCACGCGCTTGGCCGAATCCGGCGCATCAGAACGCGAAATCATGGCTTGGACAGGTCACAGCTCACCGCAAATGGTCCAAATCTACGCGGACAAAGCAAGGCGTGGGCTAATGGCAGATCAGGGCTTTGCGAAACTCAGGCAGAACGAAACGGGTTCAAAAACTGACGAACCCACTGATAATGGTTCGACAAAATGAGAGGTAAACTAAATGAAAACAAAGGGTAAGAAGGTGAAATGGCGCTCTGGGGAGGATTCCCTTTGTTAATATTTTCAATAGGTTAATTCGGTAGTTACACCCTTCTTACACCAATTGACCGTGTTCTATGCCGAAGTTACACCCATCTCTTTTTCCAAGTGGGTGTAACTTACGCCTTACTTCGCAACTAGGTCGGCGAGGTTTCGGGCGGGCTTGAACGTAGTGTTGATGTTGGCGATCTCGAAGCCCGACGGGGTTCGCGTCGCCTGAACGAGGGAGAACCCTCCCAGATTATCGCGCGGAACACTGGTCAGGTCGAGCAGGTTTACGGCCAGCGAAACGCCGGGGACGTCCTGCTCGATCACGGCGATCACCCGGTTTGACCCGGTGGGTTCGGGGACGATGAAGCTGAACTTGTCGTCCTGCACTCGCGGCGATACCGCGATGAGTCCCACTCGCTGACCGCTGATGTTGGCCCACAGCGACACATCGGACTCTCCCACGCCGGGGAACGTGACATGGCCGCCTTGCACCCCAATCAGCGCCGCCAACAGGAGCGTGGCGTTGTCCGAGGGCACGGCCTCCCTCGGGGTCTCGGGCTTTTCAGACGCGGGCTGCGTTACCACGGGCGGTCTGCCGAGCGACAGCCAAACTTCGTCTACGTTCAGGACGCGCGCAAGGTCGCGCATGGCGTCAGGTCGGGGGCGGGACATGCCGTTGATCCACTTGTGGACCGTGTTCGCGCTGACCTCGCGGGACGCCTCTTTCGAGAGGCGGTCTTTCAGCCAGGATTGCCGCCCATGCGGAGAAGGCGGCGCGGCGGGGTGCCCCACCACAGCTTGACGAAGCCTGTAACTGAACTCCGATGTTGTCTCTTGTGCCATGCAGCCGCACCTCCCTCTAATTTTTTTTTCTCCACACCCCCGTGTCGTAACCGAAAGTATCGCAATCAACTTTCACCCATATGTGGAATAATTAGCGTCAAGTCAAGGGTCGCGATCTTCGGTGCCGGAGCATTGCGGCGAAATTAAGGCGCGATTTCACGCAGATGTAGCCTGCGCAAAGACCCGCCACCCAACATACTGTGGCAGCCCCAACAGACTCGAAAAATTTTACTTTTGGTAAATTTTATTGTTCAGAGGTGAATCTTCCTCTTTGCTCACTCCCGCTCCGACAAGTGCCACTTAACGGCGTCGGTGATCCTCTCTTGGGTGGCGTCCTTATCTTGGAGGACCGTAAGCAGCCGCTCATCGAAGGTTCCGCGAGTCAGGATGTGGTGCAAGAACACCCGCTCGGACTCCTGACCCGGGCGAGGCAATCGGGCGTTGAACTGTTGGTAAAGTTCGAGGCTGGCCGTCAAGCCATACCAACAGCAATGGTGCCCGCCGAATTGTAGGTTCATGCCGTGGCCGATGCTGGCCGGGTGCGCGAGGAGCATCCGCACCTCACCCCGGTTCCAGGCGTCCAAAACTCCCTCCTCAGTCGCCTCGCGGGCATACGGGAATTTGCGCTTGATCCGCTCTAGGTCGAACTCGAACGAATAGGCCACCAGAAGGCTCTCGTTGCCTATCTCGTGGACGATACTCTCCAGAGCGAACAGCTTGTGGTCGTGGATCGGGATCGTCTCCCTGGGCGCTTCCTCGTCGTTCGGGTCCTGGCGGTAGACTGAGCCGTTGGCGTACTGGAGCAGCTTCATCGTCAGGACGCCGCGATTCGCCGCCTCGATGTCGTGTTCCTCCAGGGCCAGTTCGCGCTCGAACCGGCGGTAGGCTTTCAACTGCGTTGCCGTCAGGTCCACCCAGCGTTCGGACGGGACCACAGGCGGAAGGTCCACGTAATCTTTCGCTTTGAGGCTGTAGGTGATGTCTTCGATCCGGGACAGGATGTCCTCCTCTGCCCCCGGCTTGGGCGCGTACTTCCGAGCCGCAAAGTGACCGCCGACTTGGAAAGAGTTGAACCACCGATTCAGGAACGCGGTCTTAGTGGTCCCGAGGCGTTCACCCAAGTCGATCAAGCTGATCTGCCCCCAAAGGTCCGCCACGCCGTTCGGGGCGGGCGTCCCCGTCAATTCCACGATCCATGACATGTGCTTGCGGGCTTTCACTAGCGCGCCGAACTCGGACAGGTTCTTGTTACCCGTCCGTTTCTTGCCCTCTTTCAGCCGGGAGGACTCGTCGTAGATCAGGCCCTCGAAGGGCCAGGTGACGCCCCACTCAGTCAGCGTGTTGTAGAGCCATGCGACATTCTCGCGGTTGACGATCAAGACCTCTGATCTGGGGTCGTCTAGGAACTCGCGCAGCCACGCAATTCGTTGTTTCGGAGTCACTTTCTGGCCGATCTTGCCGCTGAGTGTCTTCCAATGCAAAGGCGTCAGGTGTTTCCACTCCGCGAACTCGTCGGGCCACGTCTTTTGCGCCACGCGGAGCGGCGCTATGATTAGGACCTTTCGCACTAGGAAGCAGTCGAGAAGCCACCGGGCGGCTGTGGCCGTGAGCACAGTCTTGCCCAGCGACATCTCGACGGCTAGGAGCGCGCCCGGCTTGTCGCCGAAGTCGGCAAACAGGGACTCCGCCAGTTCGCGCTGATACGGGCGCAGGTTCGACATTCCCCGGGGGCCTTGCGAAGCCCCCCGCGCCGCCGCGCCTTCTTCCTGCACCAGAAACAACTGGTAGATAGCGACCAGCGCCGCGTCGCCGTCTGCGCGGCCCCTCGGTGTGTTGTGGGACTCGCCGGGCATGAACACCCGCCGGTACAGGCACTCCAGGCTATCTTGGGCTTCACAAGTCAACGCGACGCCTTACGATCCGAGGCGCGGGAAGTCGGGTGGGACCAATCGGCCCGTTCCGTGTCGCCATGCGCCGCACCTCCAGCCGAGGGTTCAGGTTGTTGGTCCCAGGCGTCAAAGACCGCGCAGCCGTCCTCGATTGAATCGATTACGTGGACGTTGAACCCGTGGGTCAGGAGCCAGTTGACCTCGCGCCGTTGGTGGGGCGAGAGCGCGCCGTTTTTGTCCTTGAACTCGATGATGATGAGTTGCGCTTCGCCTCGCATGAACCAGCGATCCGGGCAGCCCCGCCGACCGACGAACTCCATTTTGCGTTGCCTCCAACCGCGCCCGGTCGCGTACTTGCAAACCTGTTGCTCGATGTAGGTTTCTCTGCGGGTCATGTCGCACCTCGTCATCTATCGCGCCACTCTTGCCTAGCCCGATCATCCATCCCGAGGATCGCGTCGTGCAGGGCTTTGAACTCCGGGTCGAACTGATCGCCGTGCTTGCGCAGCACGTTTGTGGCCGCTACTCGGAGGTCCTGGAGCGTCACTGCATCGACATCCGCCCTCGGGCGCTCCCGAGACCTGGCGACGGGCGTATGGTTCTCCAAGAGATGCTGCCGCCAGACGCCCTCGTCACCCCTGCGGTTTAGCGGCACTTGCTTGAGCCAGATGCTAGGCTGGTCTTCCGGGGGGCGGCTCATTGCATCCACTCCCGTGCCGCAGGGTTCCCACCCGTCTCGCGGGACAGCACCACCTCGAACCGTCCGTCGAAGAACTCCTCTGCCGGGCGGGTCCACAACAGCCCGGACTCGGTGTCCGAGTAGACTGCCACGGCGGACATGTCTGACTCCTGAACAGCGATATTGATAAGCCGGTAGACGGAGCCGCGTTTCTTGTGTCGAAAGAGCATCGCTTAATCCTCCCCAAATTCGCGAAGGTGCTTTTGCCCGTCAAAGTCCGTCGGTACTTCATACCCCGCCTCACTCGCCAACCGGCGGAAAGTGACGAGCGCTTGCTGCTCCGCGCGCCCGGCATCGGGGTCGTTTACTGAAAATTCTGCGGCAAACTCCAGCGTGGCTAACGCCTGCAAGACGTCTGTGTCCGGTGCTTTCGGCATTCTTCTCTCCTAGTCTTTGATGAATACGGGGGTGGTGTGACCGGCTGCCTTAAGCGGCATCTTGTCGTCCGCCCAGGGCGGCAGCGTGGTCA
Organism: Shimia sp.; assembly: GCF_039969785.1. Taxonomy (GTDB): domain Bacteria; phylum Pseudomonadota; class Alphaproteobacteria; order Rhodobacterales; family Rhodobacteraceae; genus Shimia. The sequence continues at coordinate 6,940 of NZ_JBDVNC010000039.1, forward strand.
TCAGGTCGATCATCTGGTCCTTCTGGCGGTCGGCCACATGGGCGTCCGCTACGGCGATGATTTGGTCGTGGACGTGCATACGGATGTCGATTCCGGCGTCGTCGGAAAGCGTCATCCCGAAGGCCAGGATGTCTCGCGCCACAGCCTGCGTGACGTTCTCCGTCAGCTTGCCGGGGTGGGTGGAGACGCGCCGCCATTGGCCGTTCTCCATGTTCTGATACGTGACCTGGAGTTTGATCTTGCCCCAGGGCATTTTACGCTTCACCAGTTTGGGGCGCATATAGTGGAGATACCGACCGCTGGGCAGCTTGATCCGCATGAACGGACCCTTCATGTCGATGTAGAGATACCCTACGCGTTCAGGTTTCGAGGTCTGGATGACCCGCTTGACCGCGCCCTCCAGGTCGTACCAGAACGACTTGACCTTGTGAAACTTGGCCCGGAAGGTTTCGACCGATAGCGCGGACATCTCGGGGGTCAGCGCGACGCCCATGTTCCAGGCATAACCTAGGAGGCCGGATGCCTCGATCTCGCCTGTCTGTTTGTTCTCGCGCGGTTCGCCCTTGCCGAGCATGTAGCCGCAGCCCAGAACGCCCGGTTTTGCGGTGGTCCGCTTGCTCTTGTTCCCGGAGTCCACCTCTACCTTGATGTCGGCGTAGGACATTTTGAACATCTCGGTCGCGAAGTCGATGTACGGGTCCAGGCCCTCACGGAAAACGCGCAGAATCTTGTCATCACGGGCGAGCCACCCCAGAACCACGTTTTCGATGGCCGAGAGGTCGGCATCCACCAGGAGTCGACCGGGACCGCCCTGAACCAACGGGCGGATGGCTGCCGTCAGGGCTTCCATCGTGTTGACGCCCGGCTCGTCTGGGTCCTCGTACTTGGCCCAGAACTCGCCGATGGACAGGCCCTCTAGGTCTTGGCAGAGGAGGCTGTACCCGATTTTGGCGCGGTCCAGACTGTCCAGTTCGTTGCCCGCCTCATCGTGGGTCGGAGCCATCGACATGATGAACTTCTCCATCCCCTTCGAAGGCTTCGGGAGGTTTTGCGGCTGGAAGCGACGGCCAGACCAGCGCCATGTGCGCCCGGCTCCGGCGAACTGGTGGCAGCCCCGCAGGCCGCCGTCCTCGTCGGTCGCCATGAGTAGCGCGGGCAGCTTTTTGACGCTGGCCTTGGACACCCGCAGGCGCAGTTCCAGGACGCGCTCCAGGTCGGGGTTCACGCCGAGCAGATCGGCGATGCCGTTCTCCCGCTCCTCTTGAACCTGGGCGTGGGCGCGCTCGACGTGGCCTTTCTTCAAGTCCATGTACGGATACCCGGCCTCGCGGAGCCAGGGCAGGATTTGGACGTTCGAGTTCGGGTTCGCCAAGCCGGTTAACTCGCGCATTTCGGCGAGGTCCTTAGCGATGGTGGCCGCCGCGATCTGTTGAGCCTTTTTGACGGCGTTCAGATTGATCGGGATTCCCGCGTTATTGATCTTCTGATCCAGGTGCCACAGACGCCACTCGTGATCCGGCATCTGATACCGTTTCAGGCGGCGGTAAATCTGGCGCTCGGCCTCAACGTCCTGGATGTTGTACTCAAGAAACTCGCGCCATTCGTCGGGGTCCGTCTCCGGCGTCGCGCGGGTCCAAGGTTTGTTCTTGGTGGGCTTCCGGGGCTTGCAGAAGCGAGTAATCAGGGCTGTGCCGCGCGCCAGCTTCCGCTTGTCCTCGGGCAGGCCGATGACTTCGCCGCACTTGGACAGCTTGCCCGGCAGCGACAGTGAAAAGGCCAACGCCATGACGTCCAGCCAACGCTCGACGGGGATATGCCAGCCCAGCACGTGTTCGGTGATCGCCATCTCGAACGGCGCGTTCCAAGCCGCCAAGGTGACGAACGGGTCACGAAGCGCGGCTTTCAGGTCCTCGGGCATCGGCTCGCCGGATGACGGGACCCACTGTTTGATCTCGCCCTCGGACCATCCGTAGGCAAGCATCAGAATTTCGGTTGACGGGTCGCGCGCGTACCTGGAGCCGCCGGTCTTGGGGAGATTCGCCTCGGAGTACGTCTCGTAGTCCAGGTGGAATAGACGTCGGTGGGGAGGCGCAACCTGAGTCTCGGCGATCTTCTCAACGTATCGCGCTAGGAACTGCTCGTGGCGTGGAATGAAACTCAAGGTAGCTCTCCTGTCTGGTGGACCGCGCCGAGAAATCCGAGAAACCGGCGCGGTCCTCTAAGCGGGGTGTCCAAACCCGCCTACTGCCCTCTGATTTTCACCTTTCGGGTGAAAATCAGATCAACCGAGCATGTCGTCGTCGTCGTCTTCGTCGTCTTCGATGTCGTCGTAGTCATCCAAGATCGAGTCATCGACAGGGGGCGCGCCAAACGGGTCGCCTTTTTCGAGGAAGCGAACCAGTTCGAGCGAAGCGAACACGCCTTTCGAGCCGCCCGCCTCAGTGCCATACAGGCGCAGGATCGCCTCGACATAGCAGCCCCCATAGAACGGGTCGCTGTCCTTCTCGGCGCGCGACTTGTTGCGGTTGCGGAGGTCCAGCGGGCGCTCGTTCGACCCTTTGATGACCATCATGTCTTCGTAGCCGTCTTTGATGGTGCCTTCGTCGTCGGTCACGTCGTTGCCGTCGAAGAAGCACACGCGGTCTTGCTTGTACTTAAAGCCGGTCTTTTTCCATTTCTGTGTCTCAGCTTCCGCAATCGCGGCTTTGACAAGTTTGATGTTGCGCTTGCCGACTTTTGTGGTGGGGTCGATCAAAAACGCCGCCGAGAATTTAGGTTTCGCGTCCTCGTTGGCTTTTTGCTTTTCCCAGAGGTGGGGGTACGAAAGGCGGACGCCTTTCAGGTAAACTTCCCGCGCATCAGTCATGGCATTTCCTTCTTAGTTATTTCACCTTTTGGGTGAATATCGGTTTACGTTTTCGCGTTTTCTCGTTTTCGCGTTTGCTCCTCCGCCCTCAGTCAAGCAACGCCGCCAGTTCGTCCTCGTCATCGAGATCGTCCAACACGGCAGAGTGGTTGATTGCGGGTTTCGGGTCGTCCTCGTGAACGAGAACGGGTTTCCCCTCGGCCTGACTCCAGAGGCTTTTCATGGCCGCCAGTCGGGACTTGGGGATCACACCCTCCGCTTGTGTCGGAGAGATGATCTGCGGGGCGGACATGATCTTGCTCTTATCCGCGTTTTTCAGGAGAAACTTTTTGGCCTTTGCAGGTTTCAACCAGGTCTTCTTGCCCCGGCGTCCCTTGACGGCTTTCAGGCCGGGAGTCGGAAACCCTCTGATCGCGTCGGACAGGACGCGGGCGTGAACGGCATCGACCCACTTTTTGATAAGGTCGGCGTTCTCGGCCACCGTCGCGCGGCGCTCGGAGGAAAACAGGTCGGCGTCCGCCAGGGTCAGTTCGTCACCGTCCAAATCGTCCAGGATGGCGTCCATCTGGTCGAGGCAGAACCGGGCGTACTCGGGGCAGAAATCCTTGGCCTTGCAGAACCGGCATTGTTTCTCGCCAGCCGCCAGGATCGCATCCTCCAGGAACGGGGGCGAGCCTTCCTTGTAGTCCGGGATCGGCTCCGACAGGTCGTAGATCGTGGCGTAGCCGCGCTTAAGGCGCTCACCAAATTCCAGCAGTTCTTCGAGACCCACGCGCCATTCGCCACCCCCACCAATGGCCCTCGGCTGGTCGATTACCAGGAGGAACTGGTCTGCGTGGGTCTCGTGTTGGGCTACGTTGTCCCAGAACCCCAGAGCGTAGGTCATTAGTTGTTCATTGCGCTCTGGGGATACCGGAACCCCTGCCCCGTATTTCAAATCGTTGATCGTGATGAGATCGGGCGCAACCAGACCCACGTCGAGAGTCCCAAACTGGCCCGGGAGCCAGCGGTCGAAGGTCACGCGGTACTCGTTGACAAGGCGACCGGGCCGGTCCTCAATCCACTCGATCCCTGGGCGGAGATGTTCGATCATCTCGTCGTCCACGGTGAACGTGAAACCGTCCGCCGTGATGTCCATGCCCACGAACTCCTCCAGTTCGAAACCGAACATCAGGACGCACTCACGGACATGGTGCGCCACCGTCCCTTCGGCGGCAAAGACACTGGACCGATCCTCCGCGACTCCGTCAGACATTTTGACGGAGCCGGGGCACCGGAGCCAGCGCGAAGCCGACGAAGGGCCGAGGGTTGCGTGAGCGGCAGGCATGGGTTACTGGCGCTCGCTTTCTTCGCGCGCCAGGTGTTCGAACAGGTCGTCCAACTCGGGCAACGATAGACCCGAAAGCACGGAATCCACTTCAATGAAAAAGACGATCCGGGTCCGCTGCATCTGGTCAGGCCACGCCCTTACGTCGGTCCCAACGTGAGCGCGGAACATATCAAAACGGGCACGGCGTTCCTGGACCCGCTCGCGGGGGCAATCGAACAGGTATTCCTGGACCACGCAGGCATAGTCGCCCTCGGCGATGTCCGACTTCAAAACCATCTCTTTCTCGGTTTGGCCGTTGAGGATACTCATCGCCGGGGGGTCCTCGGACAGACCCAGGGCGGCGTCAACGTCGGCGCGACAGTACGCCTCGAACGCGGCGAAGTCTGTGGGCACTTCCGGGTCATCGAACGGGCGGGTCATGGCCGCAACCACGTCGCCGAAGTTTCCGGGGGTCGCGGGGCGGTCGTCGTTCAGCTTGCCCTGGGCCTCTGCGTCCAGGAGGATCGCGCAACAGGCCATCACATGACCGAGATGGTGGACGCCGGAGTCGGGGGCGTTCTGCTCCCCTTCGTACCAGGCCGCTATGTGGCGGAATGCGGCGTTGTAGTAGACGGAGGCGGAGACTTCATGCTCGCGCCAGTTCATTAAACCATATTTCTCTTTGCCGTCGTCCATGCCGCGACCGCAGTGGAGGAGGGCGATGGGTGGTATTGACGAAATGCCGGGCTTGGCTTGGCCTAAACGGGTTTTCGGATTTGTGTCGAGAAGTTCAATCAAAGGTGAAACTTTCGCTTTTGGTGGACAGTTACGACGCGGGAAAGGAGCCGGGTTGAAGGGCGCTCCCTCTCCCGCGTCTGGGTCGATGCTGAGTGTTGGCGACCAGCATCCGTGGAGGATCAGTCGAGCATGTCGTCGTCAGACCCGCCGCCCACTTTCTCGTCAAGCGCTTCGAAGAAGGCCGAGTCGTCGTCCTCCTCGCCCGCCTGCCATGCTTTGATATAGGTCGCCAGCTTGGCGCGATCTTCGTCCGTGTCCACCTCGGACAACTTCTCCGCGCCAAGGTGTTCGAGGGCGCTGCCAAAACGGGCCTTTGCGGCATCGCGTTCCTCGGCTTCGTCCGACGACATGAACTCTTTGGCGAGGGCGCGGAGATCGACAACGCTGATCTCGGTTACGACGTCGGCCTCGGATTCTTCTTGGGCCTTGGCCTCGGCTTCCGCCTTTTTCTTCGCAGCGGCGGCTTTACGCTTCGCGGCGGCGTCGGCCTTTTTCTTCGCGGCGGCGTCGGCCTTGGCCTTCTCCGCGTCGGATTCTGCGGTGTCCGCCGCTTTCTCACCGGACGATTTGCCTGTGGCTACTTTCTTGGCGACTTCCGCAAACGCTGCGTGTTGAGCGGTGTTTTCTTTGACCGCCTCGGTCAGTTCAGCGAGGGCTTGTTCTAGGCTCATGGGGTTCTTGCTCCTGAAGGTTTTTTGGTTGGCGATTCTTCCAATGGCTACACTCCTATCTGTTCTCCCGCCTCAAAATCAACCGTAAAGTGAACTTTCCCCTTTTGGGCAAAACATGATACCACCAAAAGCGAATCTATTTGCTTTGAGGTGAAAAATGTCGAGCGAAACGAAAAACAGAAAACGCCGCCCTTATACCTTCGGGAAACTCTACGACACGCTCGAAGTCTACTTTCCCGACCACCGCTCCACCCAAGGCGTACTCGACGTGCCTGGGTTGGCGCGTGACTGCGGACTGGCCCATGAAACCCTATACCGCGCTGTACGCGGGAGCGAGGCCAAAGGCTTTCCCGAAGGCATGTTGAAGACCCCCGTAGCCCTGGAATTGTTGAAGTTTTCGGCAGAAGCCCACCCCGAGCAATCCTTGTCCTGGTCCGATCTTCTAGAGTTCGTTCTACCCGAATACGAAACCTACAACTGATCCCCGATTCCGCACCAAACGCAACATGGGTCTCGGGGAGAAATAGATGACCGATCTCAAACGGAACTTGGATAGCCATACGTTTGTTTTCGCGCTCGGCAAAGGCAAGGGCCTGGGCCGAATCGAAAACGTGCGGTGGATTTTCAGGAAGATGATTCGGAAGTTGTCCGCCCCGATGGTGGACACTTCTGTCACTTACGCGCAGTACGAGGCTCTAGACCAGGACGCGAAGCTGGAGAAAAAGCGCGCGCCCGGTTCCTGGACACCTTCCCGGTATAAGGGCAACCGCCGCGCCATCGCTGATCTACGTGAAAAGACGCTGATCGTCTATGACTTGGACTACGTGACCCACGAGCAGTTGGACGACATCCGGCAGGGCTTCGTGGGCATCGCCGACTACGCCTGGTTTATGCACACCACCCGGAGCCATACGCCCGAGTCGCCGCGCGTCCGCATGGTGATTCCCACCAGCCGTCCGATGCAGCCCGACGAAGCCCACGCGGTTTTCCGGCTTCTGGCGCTCACGCTGGCCGACGACCCCGAGGAAGCTATCGAGATTCCCGACCTCGTGTCGTTCCGGGGCAACCAGACGATGTTCTGGCCGTCGATTTCGCAGGGGCAAGAGTTCTGGGCCGACCGCAACGACGCGCCGATCTTGGACGTGGACGCCTTCCTGGCGGAGAACCCCGATTGGGAAAACTTCGAGAACCTGCCCTACCAGACCGAGGAGCGAAAGAACGGCAAGATCGACCCGAACCGGCGGATGGAGGACCCCTACGAGAAGCCGGGCGAGATGGGGGCGTTCAACCGTGCCTATACCGTCCAAGAGGTGATCCAGGAATTTCTGCCCGAAGTCTACTCGCCGGTCGATACCGAAAGCGGCGAGGAACGCTACACCTATCTGCAAGGCACGGCGTCGAGCGGCGCGGTGGTTTACGAGGACGGCAAATTCCTGCACTCGAACCACGGCTCGGACCCGGTGACGACGTGTAATGCCTTTGACCTCTGCCGCCTGCACATGTTCGGCCACCTGGACTCCGACGCGCACCACAACGTCTCGCCCGGCAACATGCCGTCGTTCAAGGCGATGATGGACTTCGCGCGAAAAGACGCTCGCGTGATCGCGGACATGTACTCCGGGTTCGATGACACCCTGGACGACCTAGCGGACGACGACGCGGACGAGGACGAGGACGAGCGCCCGGCCCCGCAACCGCGCCAGGACGATGACGACGATCTCCTCGGCCCGGAACCCGGGGGCGAGGACGACGGCGATCTCGGCAACAAGCTCGATGACCTGGACGATGACGACGAGCCGGTCGAGAGGCCGAAGAAGGACAAGCCCGACCACACCTGGACGGCCAACTTTCGACGCAAGGCCAACGGTGATCTGGAGCCGGTTTTGAACAACGCCACGTTGATCGTCTCCAATGACCGGCGCGCCAAGGACTCCATCGGGTACAACGAGTTCACGTTGGACCCGGTTTGCTTCAAGCCGATCCGCGCGCCCAAGATCGAGACTCCCTCCAAAAACGTCGCGAAGCGAGACCGCAAGACGGGGCGGGGCTGGGAGGACGCTGACGACATGTCGATCCAGATCATCCTCTCGGCCAACGCAGAGCGCGGCGGCTACGAGGTGGACATCGCCCGGACGCACATCGAGACGGCGGTACTGAACCAGGGCATGAACAATCCGATCCACCCGGTCAAAGACTTCCTAGAGGCTTGCGAGGCCAAGTGGCGGTCGAAGAACGCGCCTACGGGCAACATCGAGCGTCTGGCTATCGACTACCTCGGCTGCCCGGATACACCCTTCCACCGGGAAAGTTCCCGGATGCTCCTGATCGCCGCCGTGGCGCGTATCTATGAGCCTGGGTGCAAGTTCGATGTCATGCCGATCATCGAAGGCCCGACCGGCTCTCGGAAATCGACCTTCTGGGACATCCTGTTCGGTGGGTTCACGACCGAACTCAAGTGTGACCTGGATAAGACCGACCGGGTAATCGAGAACCTGCGCGGCAATTGGGCTGTCGAGATGGCCGAGATGGCGGCAGCCAAGAAGGCCGACTCCAACACGCTCAAGATGCAGCTTTCGTCGTCTCGGGACGTTCACCGCCTGGCCTACGCCAAACGGGAGAAAGAGTTTCCGCGCCAGTCGATTTGGGTGGGCACCTCGAACGAGGACGACTACCTGACCGATCCGACATCGACTCGCCGTTATTGGGTCTGGCGGACGTTGCTTTCGCGCTTCAACCCTATCGACACCGCCAAGCTGGAACGCAATCTCTGGGCGCTCTGGGGCGAGGCCATGTACGCGTACAAGACCATGCGCCAGGAGAAGGCCCACGGCGACCTATGGCTCGATCTTCAAGACCACGATGTCATTCTGGAGGCCAACCAAATCGCGGAAGGCAGCCGCAAGCGCACGGCAGCCGAAAACGTGTCCGAGATCGTCCGGGATTGGCTGGATACGCCTGTCCCGGCGGAGGACGCTCTTGTGGACAAAGACGGCATGACCCTCGCGGGGTACGAAGGCGACGTGACGCCGATGGTCCGCAACATGGTGACGCCGAAAGAGGCGTTCGAGGCTCTGCGCGATGAGCCGGTCGTACAGGCGTACCGGAACTCCTCAACTGCGGTTTTCGGGAAGGCGCTGAAACTGGTCCCTGGATGGTCTGAGGTCGGCAAGGTCCGCCGCCACGGCTCCAACCAAACGGTCTGGTTCGTGCGCGACGAGGATGGCCCGCTTTGGGTGCCTGCGGAGAACCACGAGGACCACGAAGTAGACGATCTCCTGGGCTGACCTGAGTCCGAATCCGACGCGTTCACGCAACGAGAGAAACCTGGCCTTGCGCCGGGTTTTTCGCTTTTTGGATGACAGAAAAAGAGGGGAAATCGTCGCCCGTTTTTGTTTCACAGAACCGTAGAAAACTCAGTTTTGACGTTCTCGCAGCGGTGGAAAACTCGGTTTCGACGTTCTCGCAGCGGTGGAAATCGGCAAAACAGGGCGAACCGGCGCGCAAACCGGGAACTTTCGCCGGGTGATCCAAGAGGGGTCGCGACGTGCTGGATCAGCCTTTTGTCTCTGTATATCAAAGGCTTACATGCCGGTTGATCCAGTGATCCTGGAGAAAACCCCATTGTTACCCCATATTTGGGGATATACCCCTATTTCGCGGGCCTACGCGGGTGCCCGGCGTGCTTACCGGGTGGCTACCGGGTGGCTACCCTATATATCCCTTTTTAATATAACCTATATAAGGTTTACTGCTGGATCACTGGATCAGCGCCTTAGAAATAAGGCCGAAACCCGATCCAGGAGCGCGAATGACTGCTGGATCGTCCTGGATCACTGGATCGGCCCCGAAAACCGGCTGAATCCGCCCCCGAAACGGGAATCCCTGCCCCCGGGCGCACCGCAAACAGGCTGGGTCCCCAGGGCGGGCCGCCGGAGATCGCGGCCAAAAAAAATTCGGGTGATCGGGGCCAGGGTGCCCGACCCGGCGGGGAACCCCTGATTTAACCCCCGAACACGGGGGTACGGATTCCTCTCGTGCAGAATTGCACATTGAATGGGTCCAAATGGCCCCAAATATCATAAAATTCAAGTTAATACGGGTCCAAATGGCCCCATTTTCAGGAAAACCCGAAGGATGCTCTATAGGGTCTGTGCAAAATTGTCGAATAACGCGCTCCGCGCCCCCCGTGGAAGCCCGAATCGGGCAGGAGGGACCCGCTGATTCCCGGGTGAGTCGGACCGCGCGAGTCCGTGGTTGATGTGTTGAATGTTCGCGCGTCCGTTGACTGCCCCGGCCACAGGTCCACCCGGCCACAGGTGTGCAGGCAATACGCGCCGCCGCGCTTGCCCAATAGTACCGGGCAGCACGTCCACCCGGTCAAAGTTATGCAGTATGATTCGGCGGTTGCACCCTGTCCGCCACGCGGTAAGCGCGGCGCGGAAACTGCCCGGCGCGGGCGGCAACCGATTTGCGCCAGCCGCGCGCACGCGGTCCCCTCGGGTCACACGGCGCGCAAAAAGAAAAGCCCGGCGCGCTGGCCGGGCTTCCCGTTAGTTCGGTTTGTTGTTGTTGCGTCAGATCGGGGCAAGCGCCCGGACCATCACGCCTAGAGTCGTTAGCCCTAGGCCGGTCTGCATTACGTCCGCTTAACGGTTTGGCTTTGTCACGCCAGCATAGCGGACCCTACCAACCAAACGAGTCCGATTGTCAGCGCCGCGCCAATGTTCCCGGACGCCAGCGCAAGCCCGGCGCAAATCAGAGTCCACGCGGCTATGATCCACCGCCCCGGCGCTTGCCGTTGCGCGCCTCTACCATCGCCAGCCATGCGCGCGCCGATAGGGGCAAGGGCGCGCCCGTGGTTTCGTGTCGCCTGTTGTGCCGGTCGCGCGTCATTGTTCCGCCCCCGTGTAAACGTCGTTTCTCAAGTCCCGGATTTCCCCGGAGTCCAGTTGCGCGAAGTATTGGGGCAGCAAGGTTTTAGGCGTCACTTGCTCCAGCAAGTCCCCGGCCAACCATTGCCCCGACACTTGCACGCGTACCCGCCGCCCCGTGGGGGCCAATTCATGTTCCGCCATCATACCGCCGCCCTTAACAGGTACGCCGCGCGGTTGCGCCACGCTTGCGCCGACTCTCTGTCTCTGTCCCGTTCCGACCGCGCGGCCATGCTTAAGAACGTGAAAGCGTCCGCCCGGAATTTGTCCGCGTAGGAGTCCCGTTTCATTGGACCGGCTCCGGCTTGGGGATTCCGTCCCGGTCCCATTGCTCCGCGATTTCCCAAGCCTGTTTAAGCGTTTTGACCGGGACCGAATTGCCCGCGTGTTGCAGGTAGAACCGCCCGTTAAACGCGCTCCGCCCTATGTGATAACCGAACACTATGCCGCCTCCCCTTGATTGATTTGTGCTATTGCGTCCGCCCGGGTATCCGCCCGGACATATGCCGCCGCGCCGTCCGCCGCGACCGCCCGCCATAGCGGAGTCCCCGTCCCCCAATATGCGCCGCCGGAGTCGTATCCGCCCGCGTCCAGTGTCACCCGGCGCACGGTGACAGGTTCCGCCGCGTCCAGCACGTCAGACCGCCGCCCCATAGGCGCGCCATAGCGTCCCCCGACCTCGCTCAAAGCCTCAACAGGTGCGCCGCCCGTCGCGCCAGCCTCCAGCGCCGCCAGAGTCGCCCGTTCCGCGTCCGTTAGCGGCGACACGGCCCGGTCCAGCATCACGCGCCACGCGCCAGCCTCCAGCGCCTCCAGATCGACGGACTCCCCGTCCACCGGCTCCGCGTATAGATCGACCTCGCCAAAATCGCCGCGCCAGTCGCAAGCCTCTGTTAACGCGTCGCCCGCGTCCCCTATGTCACGGCACCAAAACCCGACCCCGTGCCCGTTACGGGTAAACCAAAAGTCGCGCCCCGCCTGTTCCAAGTCATACGCGCCGCCTGTCGTCACTTCGGCAACCGTTGCCGCGTTCGCGATCCAGAAACGGACGGCTTGCGCCTCCAGCCCGGCGCGGCTTTCCGCGTCCAGATTGGCCGGGCCGACTCCGTCCAGTTCTTCACAACGTCCGCGCGCCCCGTCCGCCAGTTCGGTTTCGCCGTCCGGGTCCGGGACCACAACCGACACGCCGCAGAAAAAAGCCGCCTCAATGTACCCGCGCGCAATGTCCGGGAGTCCGTCAAACCATTCATGTGAGTCGATGCTGTCCAAGGGCAAAACAAATTCCGGCATTATGCGCCCTCCCCGTAAACTGATTCAAACCAGCTTGGCACGGTCGCGCTTGAATGATTTGTGCGCCGCGTTTTGCCGCCGGGCAGTGCGCGCCCAGACGTGGCAAAACAGTCCATGCGCCCGCCGGGACCAAACGCCGCCCGCTTGATTGCTCCGAAACGTTCCCGCGAAACCCGGACGCCGTTTGCGTAAAACCGCGCGGCCATGCCGCCGCCCTTATGATCAGTTAAGGCAAAGTGAATGTTGCTCATTTGGGATTTATCCTTTGTTTTCAAGGGGCGAAAAATCACCCTGGACTCTTTCTGTCGCGCCCGGATTCAGGCGCTTTCAATGCGAATAATTTTTGTGAAAACGCGCGCCGTGGGGAACGTATCCGGGGGCAGTTCCTCCAGCGTCTCCGCGCGGTCATGTTTGAACGTCACGGGCACCAGCGCCACCAGAGTCGCGGGTTCCGCATGACCGCCCCGGCCCAATAAAGACTCCGCCGCCGCCACATGCGCCCGGACCTTGCGAAACGGCGGATTCATGATAATTCGCGGGAACGCCGCCGCGCCTTTGACCTCCGCCGCATACTCCAGAAAACAGCGGTTTATCACCGGCCCGTAGCGGTAGAGGTGGCCGCAAAGCCCGATATGGCGTTCAACCATTGTTAACTCATTGCCGCTATGGCCCGACGCCAGCAAAGCCCGGATTAATTGGCCCGTCCCCGCGCTTGGTTCCAACGTCAAATAGTCGCCTTGCGGCCCTAAATACTCGACCATACGTCGCGCCACGGAGTCGGGCGTTGTGTGGCATTCTGTGGCCGCGTCAACGATCACAGGTTGCACCAATTCGACGGGCTGGAAGGGGGCCGGGTCCCGCCGGTTTTTCACCGGAATCGAAAGCGGTTTGTTCGGGCGGGTATACATGGCCGGGCGGTTCATTCCACCGGCTCCAGCGCGTCGAAACGGGCGCTTTCCGGCGCGGGGTGTTTCTTTTGGTTTTCGATGAAAACAACCGCCCAACCGCGCTTATAAGCCGGGCCGGTGTGGGTCGGGTTCAACGTGACGCGGACCCGGAATTGACCGCAAGCGGAAAGGCGAGTCCCGCGATAGTCCGAACCGATTGCCGAATAGTCCGCTTTGCTAATCCCCACGACCGGCAAAACATCCACCGACTCCGCGCCGCGATACGTTGCCCGGCTTTGAACGTGAATAACTCCAGTCGGGGACTCCAAGTTCAAAATCGGCGGTTTCGCGGGCTTTTTGGCAGGCGGGACAAAGCCGCATTCTTGCATCAGGTCGCGCCATTCGTCCCCGGACATTTCGGCGGTTGAACCGTCCCCGATATGCACGGGCAAGGGCGCGTCGCATTCAACCGCGAACAGACCGCAATCAACTTTCTTTGCCGCCGGTTTGTCCGCGCCGTGTTCCCGCAAGAATTGTTGAATAATAACCGGGGTCAAATCGCCGCCAAAACGGGGGACGTCGCCTAAAAGTTCCGTTTCATATGCCAAACGGTTCAAGGTGTGCGCGATATACCGGGCGATGATCGGGCTTGAAATAGTCGCCCGTTTTCCGGCCATATCCTCCGCCCGCGCCGCCTCGGGTGTAATCTCGCCGCCATTCACGCGGGACCAAAGGCCATAGGCCGCGATTCCCGACCCGACCACAATTCTAATTTGTTCGGGAGTCGTCATGGCTTCCCAAATCGAAAGGGCCTTGTGCGCCTCGTTTAGGCGGCGCTGAAAGTCGCGCAATTCGGCCAAAAGTGTTTTGATCCGACGCGCCCGCGTCCGGGGGTCATTTTTGTAATTCGCGTGACGCTCGACTCCCGTCGCGCGGTAAAGCCAATAACCCGCCAAATCATGCGCCTTGACCGCGTTTGCCTGCGCCGATTCCGCCTTTTCCTGCGCCTTGAGGGCTTTCCGCTCCGAGTGATGGCCCGCTAGGATCGGTTGCCCGTTGCCGAATTGTTCGGACAATTCGCGCGCCCGGCGCTGATACGCGTTTGCGTCGTCGGCACGCTTCCCGGCTAGGGTTTCCAGCCGCTCCGCCTTGGCTTGCGCCCGTTCGGCAAGGGTCATTTGCTCCGCCCCAATTTCCCCGGCCAGTTCAATCGCCAAATCTTCCCGGCGCGGGGACCATTTCGGGGCAACGAATAGCCCTTGTTTCGGTGCCCATTTGAACCCGGCGGCCTTGACCTTTTCAAAAGTTCCCGCGTCCAGACGCTCCGCCGGGTAAAGGCGAATTTTGTTATCTTCGGGCGAGTAAGTAGCGTTTGCAATTTGTGGGTTTGTCATAAGTTGAACCTTTCGTTTTCGGGTGATTTTTAACTCAAAAGTCGGAGTCGTCCGCGTCCGCGTCCGCTCCCATTTCCAGCGCCTCCGCGATGCTACCGGCAAGGCTTGCGCCCAAACCACTAGGGCAAGGCTGGACCCATTCACCGGGCGCGGCCTCATACCAGCCGCGCGCCTCTAACGCCGCCCGGTCGCGCTCATAATCGACCGAGTCACGGTCCCCAATTTGGCGGCAAAGGCCGCGCCAGTTGGCGACGAGTCCGCCGTTTTTCCAGTCGATACACGCCGCGACAAACCGGGGTACAAATTCCCAATCAAACGGGGAGTCGAAACCGGACCCTTGCGCCAGCGACCAGCCGGACTCCGCGTCCGCCGCGTAACCGATAACGTGCGACCGTAGCGCCGCCATGCCCTCCGCGCGCGCCTTGCGTTGCATGTTCGCTTGCCAGCCCTCCGCCGCCGGGTCCGGGGTCGCGCCGGGGTCCGCGTCCAACACGGATTCCCAAAGGCAAGCCGCGACCTCCGCCAGCGTCTCCGCGTCATACTCGGAGTCGTTCAGGCTGGCGGGCGCGTCAATCGCCACGACCGGTTCCGCGTCTCCGCGTTCAATCGCGCCGGATACGCGGGCGCGCAATGCCGCAAGCGCCGGGTTTTGTGTTTGTTGTGTCATGTCTGAGTCCTCTCGTTTAGTTGCAAATCAGCGCCACAAGGCGCGCCCGGCTTGCCGGTGTCATGGTTTCGGGAAAGTGCAGAGTCCGCGTTTCTGCGATGGTTTCGCCGTCATACGTCCGCCACGTCGCGGAAACGCTCCGCGCCGTCTCAGGGACGCTAGAATCGGCCTCCAGCGCCTCCAGCACGGCAAGCGGTCGCTCTACCTCCAGCGCCTCCAGAGACGCGCGCAAGGGCGCGGAATAATCGGACGCGCGCGCCGCCGGGCGGGCTGGCACCTCCAGCAAGTCACGCCGCCCGGTCGCGGGGTGGATAAACCCGCGCGCCTCCGCGTCTCCAGCCTCCGCCGACTCTTCGGTCACGGTCTCCCAAGTCACGCGAAAACCCGGCGTCATGGCGTCCAGCGTTTCGACCGCGCGACCGTCCGCCAGTCGCTCCGCCATTAGGACGGCGACGGCGCGGGTTTTATAGTCGCCGATTGCCTCCGCGCCTCTCCCCGCCGTGCAACCGTAAACAGTCCAGAAAACCGAGTCGGGCGCGGGTCCGATTCCACAAAAGCCGGTTTGCCAGCCGATAGGGGTGCAGTAATCCGGCCACTCCCCGACTCGGGCAATTTCAAACCAGTGAAAAGCGCCTTTCACAAAAGCCGGGCGCGCCTCCCCGGAATAGATTTGCGCCTCTGATTCATGTGCCACAATGCGCCCGCCCAGCATTTCGACGCGGGACTCTGAGTCCGCGTCCGCAAGGCGGTTTATGTCGGTCAAAACCTCCGCGATTTGCTCCGCCGGGCTGGCGTCCGCGTCCGCGTCATAATCAAGGGCAACGGTGACTCTGATTTGTTCCCGCATAGTTTAGACTCCTTCCTGATAGCCGTTGCGGAATCCGTCCGCCTCATTTTCCCAAGCGCGACCGCTAGGCGCGTCCGCGCGGGCTTTGCGCGCCGCTTTGCGCGCCGCCAGATACTCCCCGCAATGGTCCCGGGCTTGCTCCACTTGTGCCCGCATAAGGAGTCGCCGGTCGCGGCGGTCGATCCTATGGCGATTGCGGAAAACAGCGCGCGCGGCGCGGACGGCTTGAGTCCAGCGTTTCGCCGCCTCCAGCGCCTCCGCCGCCAGTTCACGCGCGGCGCGCCCGGCCCCGTGCCCGGTTTGGTATTCGCGTTCTTGCTCCGCCATGTTTTCGGCTATGCCGTCCGCGCGGCGCGCCACGTCGCGCAAGGCCGAGTCTTGATCCCATGACGAGTCCAGCGTTTCCCCGGTGAAAACCTCCAGCGACAAAAGCGCCGGGCCGTTGCCGTGTTTGTCCGTTTGGTATGGGTCCGCATAGCCCGCAAGATAGCGCGCGCGACCGTTAGCGCCGGGCAACCGATAGACGACTCCGGCCACGGTCTCCCCGCTCCAGTTGTCCGGGGTCAAATACCACCCGGAATGATCGACCGCCGCGCGGTAATAAGCGTGACCGCCGGGCGCGGCGTCATGCGCCAGCCCTACCAAACGCAAACCGGATTTTTCGGGGTCTTCAAACCAGCGGACGCGCGACTCGCCGTGTGCCTCAAAATCGGAATTGACCGCCGGGCGTTTCCAGATCGACTCGCCCGTGTAAACCGGCGCGCGGTTTGGGTCCGCTTGCCATTGGCGCGCGCCCCCCAGAGCCTCCAGAGCGGACGCGCCAGAGCGGCGCAAGGCGGCGTATTTATTGCGGGCGTCCGCGAGCAGGCGCGCGGGCGTTTCCGCGCCCTCCAGCGCCTCCAGAGCGGCGCGGACGTATACCACGCGCCCGGAGTCAGTCTCCGCGTCCAGCCGGGCGCGCAATGCGTCCGCGTCCAGCCCTCGCAATTCCACTTGCAGCGCGACCGAGTCGAAAGGCTCCGCGCCGTCACGGGTCCAGAGTCTCCGCTCCGCGTCAGCGTGAACCGCCACAAGCCCGGCGCGGTCATATTCAATTTGCATATTCGCGGCCAAACCCGCCGCCGTATAAATGTAAATGTCCGTTTCCCCGGTCCCGGCGGCGTCCAGCGGCAAGCCGTCGCGGCGCAAGTCCGACCACGCGATATGGTCCGCAAGGTCCGAGTCTTCCCAATCGGGAGTCCGGTCAATCAAGTTGACGTTGACGGACTCGCCGGTCTCACTTGTGCGGATTCCCGGCTCCAGTTTCACGTCACGCCGCCCGGTCCAGCGGGCGGCAATGTCGCGCGCGAATTGGCGGATCAGTTTTGACTCCGCGCTGGACAATTCCACAGAACCAAAGGGCGCGGGGTTTTCGTCCAGATCATAGTCAACCGCCGCCGGGTCAAACACTTCCCCCGGCGCATGGGTCCCGGATTCAATCGCTTCCCCCTCCGCGTCCGGTACGGGAACGGCTCCAGCCTCCGCACGGCGCGCCATATCTTGCGCCGTTGCCAGAGCGTCCGCCGGGTCCGTCGTGTAATATGCGGCGGATTCATTGCCGGGAAAGCCGACTCGAATTTCCCCGTCTAAGCGGGATACGCGAAAACCAAGGGCGCGGATTTGTTTTGCGGCGGCGGTATAAGAAATTGACATTTTCGGGACCTCAAAAGGGGCTAGGGGTTAAAGCGTGAACAGGTCGCGCGTTTCGTTTGACGCCATCCGGGCGGCGCGGATTGTGTCCCGGCGGGCGGCATTCTTCGCACGTTGGGAAAGGCGAAATTTGCGGGTAGGTTTGAAGGTGTTTTGCATTAAGCTAATCCTTTCGTTTTTGGGTGAATTTTAGAGCGCAGAAAAAAGAACGCTTTCAACCACATGCCAACCGCCAGCGAGGCAAAGCGCCAACGCCGGAATCGCGAAATGTGGGTTTTCCGCCGCCCACTGGAGCAGCGCGCCGCAAATTTCGCCTAAAGGGCTTGGGGGTGTTTGGGTTTTCATTTTCAGTTCTCCAGTAAAGGCGGGCGACGTGCCCGGCGTCCAGTCAATATGGGGCCATTTGGACCCAATCACAACCCCGTTAAGTGAACTTTCAATTTTTGAGCGAATACCGCGCCCGGCTCCAGCCCGCGACCGCCGACCGGGGCAGGCCGGGGGGCCAGATCGGCGGCGAGTCGGAACCCGCCCACGTATGCGCTCGCGCCCCATGCGCGCCCGCGTGGGGGTGCGTTTGTGCCCGCCTGCGCGTGCGTACCCGGGTGTGTGTGTGTGTGGGAAACTTTGGAGACCTAGCCGGTCCTGGGCCGGGGCAACTCTGGCTGCCTGGCCGGTCCTCGGCAACTTCGGACGCCTGGCCGGTCCTCGGCAACTTCGGACGCCTAGCCGGTCCTCGGACCGGGGCAACTCTGGCGACCTAGCCGGTCCTCGTAACTTCAAAAGCCCCGCCGGTTCTCACCAGCGGGGCAGACCCTCAGATCGTAGAGGGGAGAGTTTTCAGGTGTCGGATTTTCCGGCGTCACGACCCACGAACTGCTCGACGGACTTGTCCCAGCCCTGCCACCAAGCAGCCATGCCGCAGAATCCCAGGACGAGCCACACCCGGTAATCCCCGAGCATCCCAGGGATCAGGCCGGACGAGAAGGCCAGGACCAGACCGAACGCGAGAGACGCGCCACCGACCCAGGCTTTCACCTTGGCCGGGCCGAACAGTAAAATCAGAACAATGAGAACGAGTAGAACAATCATTTTAAACCTCCAATGGCGGCAACGTCGCAAACGATTATGTTTGGATTATGGCGCACCGGAAACTTCGACGACCTTCCACTTGATCGAAACGGGTTTCGCCTCGCAGTAGGTCTCCAGAAATAAGTCCCGGTCGGTCGCGACCTCGAAGCCCCAAAACGCGGTTTTGGCAGACACGGGTGCAGCTATGAAGTGGCCCAAGCCGACCGCCTCGGTCGGTCGGGGACGTCCGACGGGTGCCTGTGCCAAAAACGGGTACTCGCCCCTTTTACGCATGAACCAGTCCCAATTTCTCTCAGCGAATTTTGGGTGCATTTCGCTTTCCTCCTACGGTTTTGGGTTTTCGGCGAGATCAGAGGTCGAGCGGCCTGCGAACCGCATATCGGCGGACGCCTGGAACCCGGCCCGCACCGGGCCGACAGAGTGGGGGTACAGCCCGACGGGGACCTCGGCCTTGCCGAAGCTGCGGAACTCGACGTGTCGGTTGTGGAACTCCCGGACGTGCCCGAAAACCAGGTGGGATACGCCGAGCGCCCAAAGCACGTTGAAGCGTTTGATGCCTTCGGGGAACGAGGAGTCCACGCAGATCGCGCCCCGGTCGACTCCCCCGGCATGGCGGCGAACCATGCGAGCGAACTTGGCCCGTCGGTTGCCGATCAGCATGTGGCCCAGGACTAGGACGTTGGGGGTCGGGAACGCCCGGGTCGTGATCCACTTGGCGGAGGTTTCGACCGGGATGCCGTGCGGGTTTCGCAGGGGGTCGCGGAACAGGTCGCGGAGGTAGCGCCCGTGGGTCGCCACGCACCAGGTCTCCGGGTCCTCCACATCCAGGTAAAGCCGGTTGCTGCGGAAGGGCATGAACACGAACGGGCGCTCCTGTTCGGCGTCGGTGACGATCTCCTGGAGGCTCACGTCCGGGAGCATGGGCAATCTGGATTCTTCCAAACCAATTTCCTCCTACGGTTTTGGGTTTTTGGGAGAGAGCGAGGCCGAGCGACCCTGTGGCTTACTCTAGGAAACGGTGTCCGCTTGCCTCCACCAACCCGGCGATCTCATCGAACTCGACGCGAGGGATAGCGCGGAACGCCTCCTGGAATTTAACCTTGGCCGCGTGGGCGATTTCACCCAGCCGGTCTGCTTCCTCGATAGCGGCGTGAACCTCGGGGGTTTGCGCGGCCAGTAGGTGCAAAAGCGTCTCCCGGCGGGCGCGTCGAGCGGAGCCGCCTCGCCGGGCCATAGAAGCGACCTTGTGCCCCTCGAACTTGACCTCCCGGCTAGACCAAGAGCGCGACTCCTTGCGCCCCAAATAGTCAATCACGGTGGCCTCGTCAGCCTTCACGCGCACGCACTCGCGCGTCTCGCTCATCGCGATCTCGTAGCAAGGGAAGGCCGATTCCTTCCGCAATTTCAGGTGCATTTTGTCGATCTTCTCTTTCGCTTTGGTTAGCGTCGGCTCGCCCGAAATGCCGCAGTCGTAGCACCCCCATGCGTCCATATTTTGATCGTAATTGATCGTGTATCCGCGATAATCCGTCGATAGGTTCATTTCGATTTCCCTCCATCGTTTTTGGTTTTTCTGAGTCGCTTTTGCGCAGCGA
Source organism: Shimia sp. (assembly GCF_039969785.1). Taxonomy (GTDB): domain Bacteria; phylum Pseudomonadota; class Alphaproteobacteria; order Rhodobacterales; family Rhodobacteraceae; genus Shimia. The sequence goes on from NZ_JBDVNC010000039.1 coordinate 26,973, forward strand.
GCAGCTTTTTCAGTCTCCAGGACGCCGGTATTTCGCACGACCAATCGTGCGAATCCGGGCCGCGTTCTTTGATCTCGGCGCGGACTTCGGCGATCTCTTGTCGCAAGGCCCCTAGTTGGGTTTTGGGGTACGGACGCCCGGCGTTGATCGAGAGCTTTTCGCGAAAACACGACCATGCGCCGGGCAACCAGCCGAGGTCGCCGTGCTTCCGGCTCACCTTGCCCCAGGTCGTGCCTTTCAACTTCGGCCACCAGTACCCGTAGGTGCAGGCGTACCCGGAAGTGTCGCCGGGCCAAAGCGGCTCTTTTCGGGTTTGAATGGTGCGCAAGACGTATTCCCACCACTCGATACGGCCATCTTCCGACCAAACCAGGCTCCAGCACGTGTCACCCTTTTTCAGGCCCGACATGTCGATTTCCTCCTACGGTTTTGGATTTTCGGGAGAGCGCGGGTTGCGGATTCGAACCGTCCCTCCACTGCACCAGGGACAGACCATCGGGACGGCCCAACTGGCCGGGGAACGCAGGTTCGGGACGTTGAACGCCCGCGCGATCACCGAGTTGATCTCCACCGTGACCGATCTCAGAATTTCAGTTTCCCGAAGGCGCGGCGGCGCAAGGTGTTCTACCTGCTTCTCACCGCAAAGGACGCCCGCCCGGCGGGCCACGACGCCGCCCGTGTGTAATTTTTTAGGCATCACTTGGACCCCGCAATTTCGGCGGCGGGAAAGCGCTCCAGGAAGGCGTCCCGGTCGGCCTCGAATTGGAAGCCCCAGATCACAACGGATGCCGACAACGGAACGGCCAGGAAGTCTCCGGGCACCTCGACCTCGGTTGGTCGCGGTTGCCGCGTACCGGCCTGGGCGCGGAACGGGTACTTGGCTTTCCGAGCTTCCCAAAAGGCCAAGTTTTCTCCGGCGATTTTCTGGTGCATAGCTACCTCCTGCCCTTGTTCTTCAACATCCGCCGCAGGCTGCGGCTGTTGCGTTTCGGCCCGGGAGATTTACCGGCCTCCATTTCCGCCGGAGGGGCGTGCCCGCAACTCTCGCAGGACCGGAATCTCTCGCGCCAACCGTCACACTTCTCGCATTTCTGCATGTTCCTCATGTCACTCTCCCCGGTCTGGAGGCTGTCACCATTTCAGCCATTTTCGCCCTCCCTTCTTTTCGCGCGCGGCCCGTTCTCGGGCGATCCTGCGCTTGGTCCCAGATCGCGCCGCTGGGGCCTCTCGGAAGCGGTACACCCGCGTCCAGAGGCCAACGGCGGTGATCGGCTGGCGGTTGCGCCCAGGCCGATCCAAGAGGCGGCGCATGACGCCTTTCTCGCGGACCCGTCGCCTCAGTTTTCGAGCGATCCTCGACGCCAGGCTCATCGACACTCCTCCGCCACAAGGCCCGGAACCGGGTGCTGCGGGCCTCCTGGTTGGCGGGACATCGCCGCGACGGCGAAAGCCAAAGCCAAAATTGCCACGAGGATCGCCAAAACGCTGACCGGGCCGCTGCTAGAGGGACCCTCGCCCCCTGTAGGTTTACCGGAGCCTGAGTAGTTCGAGTAAGCGGTTTCCCGACAAGGCATCACGAAGTCCCCCTGAACACGAAGCGCCACCGGGTTTTCAGGTTGAAAACCGCCGAGATGTCATCCGGTCCGAGGAGGAACGGTCGCACCGGGCCTCGTGCGCTCCAGGTCCACATGCCGGAAGACTCCCGGCGCGAGAACTCGGAGGTCCAAAAGTCCACCGACGCGCCGCTTTTGTAGAAGACGCGGACCAGATATTGTTTCTCGAAGCCAAGACGAGTCATGCGCCCACCCCCTCCGCCTCGGAAGCGCAATCGACGCAGACCAGTTCGTCGGAGTCGATGTCGTCGCTGGCCTCCTCGTCGATCTCGCACCACCAACCGCATTGCGAGCAGTTGAAGATTTCACCATCGAGCCGGGCCAGAAACTCGGTGTCGTCCTCCAGGTCCTCGGCGTCGAAGGCGATTAGGGCAGCGGACAGAGTGTCGGCGGTTCCGCGCAGGTACTCGATCACCCGCTCTCGTACCTTGTCGGCTTTGAAGGACTCGCATGTCGGGTGTTTGTCCAATTGCGCCTCCCCCGCTCCGCATTTCTTGCAAATCCCTAAACCGCCGAGGACCACCAATCGGGCCGTGCTGCTCGACTCCATCTCCTCGTTCGTGAAGTCGGCAGGAGTGTAAAGGTCGTGTCCGTCCATTTCGATTTCCTCCTACCGATTCAGTATTTCTTGCCGCCCGCAGCCCGAGCGGCGACCTTGTGGTCGGCCCGGTTCGCGTTGTAGGCCATCTTCTCGACCACGGCCCCGCCCAGGTCCAAGCCGAGCGCGCCCGCCAGATCGGCGATACGGATGAGTGAGTCGGCCAACTCGACCTCGACGCCCGGACGATGGGTCAGATGGTCGTCCAGCAAGCCCCTACGGTCCGCCTCCAGAGCTTCGCTGATCTCCGAGTGGATCAGGGCGATCTTCTCGGGGACCGTGCCGACAGGCTCTCCGGTCACGGGGCAGTGCCACCAGCCCGCGTCGTAGCTTGCCTTGTGCGCCAGGATGACGAGGTGGTTGACGCCTTCGGCAGCGACGGCCTCTCCAACCGGGTTGGTGTTCGGGTCGGCGAGTACCGCGCCGGGGTTCAACGTGGGCGTCCGGGATTTCGGTTTGTCTGTTGCCGGGTAGTCGCGCTCCCAGGCTTGTCCATCTGCAAGTCCCATATTCAACTTTCTCCTCTAATTTTCGCTTTTGGGTGAATTTTATCTCGTGACAATAGAAGTCGGGAGGGCTGACGCCTTGCTCCGTTTTCTATTCTGTTTTTCCCGCGCGTCTCGCCGAAGTTCAGCGGGGTCCGCGAGGTGGTCCACGGCCAACCGTCGGACCCAATCCGGGTCAACCCCTGCCGCCTCGCATATGTCCGAGCGAGCGCGCGCCCAATTCCCTCGGGCCGAGGTCAGGAAAGACCAAGCCTCGTCAGCCTCAACGGCGCGTCTAAACCGCTTAATGTCGATGACAGCTTGGCGCAGGACGGCCAGGTACAGGTCTTGCTCGGGGGTTGCCCCGCTCTGCGTGCCGTTGATTGCCGATAGTTTTTCCATGATCTTCATTTCTGTGGTCTCACTTTTTCCATTGCTTCGAGCGCCGTCTTACGACGGGCTTCCCACGCTAAAAGATGCTCGGGCCAGTCGGGGGGACGGTGGCCTGCCAGATACGCCCGGTAGAGTCGGATCACCCTTGCCGGGGGCGGTCGGGCCGTGGATTTGGCCGGGTCCATCTCCATCCGGTAGATCGGTTTGGTCGATGACAGGTCGAGCATCTGCGCGGCCTCCTGGGTAGTCAAACCCAAGGCTTCCCTGGCTGCGCGGAGTTCTTCGTGGTTCATCAGGCGTTCACCCCTAGAACCGAGAGTGTCGCCCGCTGGTAGGGTTGCAGGCTCGTCGGGCGACACCACGGGCACAGCATCGCAACAGCCCAAGGGGCCGGAAACCGCAGGTTCGGGACGTCATATAGCCGCGTAACCCCGTCCTCCGGGTTTGATGGTTCAAGTATTTTCATTAGTCGCCGACTCCAGCTTCCAGTTCGCGGATCAGATCGCGCAAGGCGTCCTCGGGTGATGGCCCCTGCCCGATGAACTTGCCTCCGACCTCGCCGAGCATGACAGAGTTCGTCGGGTTGCAAGCGTGGGCCGACCACTCAATGCCGTCATCGGTGTCCAGGTAGAACAAGGCGAAGTCCTCGCCCGGTGCGAGGTCTTGGGCGCGTTCGATCAGGGCCGAAAGGTCAGCCATTGTGTTCCCCTCTCAATTCCTTCAAGGCGGCCACCGCCTGCGTCTGGTTCTGGGCACCCAGGAGGCTCCACAATTGCGCCAATGCCGCCGTAGAAGACTGCGCCGCAATGGAGGCCGATGTCCAGCCCTCGGCCCACACCGGGCGCAACTGCTCATACGTTGCGACCTCCGCTGCCAAACGATCCTTCAAAGCGTCGCGCTCCTCGCGCAACCCCACAACAACTTCGTGCTTGAAATAGGATTCCATCCCGAGGCACATCCAAAAATCACTTCGGCGACCGGCCTCGAAATGCGAAGGCGAACCGCCCGGTTCGAAATACGCGATGATCTCGTCCGGTGCGGTGCCCTGCGGCTCGACTTTCGAATCCCGGTAGGAGGCGTTTACCGAAGCCTCTCGCATCTCCGGGTTCCGCTCTTTCGTTTGGCGCAGGGCCTTAGCGAACAAAGACACGCTCTCAACGGCGCTTTTGAGGCCCAACCCGTCTGCCGGGTCCGGGGTCGGTCCAGTCATTGTGCGCCCTCGCCAGCTTGAATGCGCCCTAAAGCGGCCATCTGCTTTTCAGTTACGTGTATGCCGATTGTCATGCGGTGATTCCTCCGGGTTCTGTTGTCGCTGCCCCGACATGTAGGGCCATTTGGACCCATTGTAAACTCTTTTGGTTGAATTTTCACTAAGCAATTGAAACGGCATTATTCACTTTTTGGTTGACGTTTACTGAGGCCAACGACTAGGAGAGGATTGTCTGGAGCAGAATCGCTTGCTCTTAAATTTAGCTGAAAAGGGATTATTCAACCATGAGAGACGCAGACGACCTCCTCGGAGAAGAACCCAGCATCGGGCACAACAGTGATGCTTCCTACCGAGTCACCGCCTCGGAACTTCGCCAGTTTGTCGAACGGTTCGAACGCCTGGAGATGGAGAAGAAAGACATCGCGGAGCAACAGAAAGAGGTGCTGGCCGAAGCCAAAGCCCGAGGCTACGACACCAAAGTCATGCGGAAGATCGTCGCCGAGCGGAAACGCGACAAAGATGATCTCAGCGAGGAGGAAGCCGTCCTCCAGATGTACCGCGAAGCCCTGGGTATGCGGTGATGACTGCCGCCCCAAAAACCCGGCAACAGCGCCGCGCCGCCACGCGGGTCGGCACGAAGATCACCCGCTCTGTTTTGAACTCAGACGTCGGCAAGAACGAGGCTTTGCGGCAGGCGGTGGCAGAGATGGAGCGACGCCAGGGCAACGTGACCCTCAGTCGCCGCCACCGCCGAGCGATGCAATCCCAGCACAAACAGGAGGCCACATGACCGAACTACCCGACTTGAAGTCCCAAGATGACATCGACCGAGAGGCCCGTACCGTCCTAAGAACCCAGTGGCGAGATTGGGTCATCGCCGTCCTCTTGGCTGCGCTGATCGCGCTGGGTGTCCTGCGCACAACGGTGCTGACCGACGCACCGATCTGCACCGAGGAGACGGCCCCGTGAGTTACCTCGTTTTCCCGTTGGCCCTCATCCTGATTGAAATCACCGGCATCGTAGCGGTGGCCCAAATCCACCCGGCATGGCCGCTCTGGTAGACCCAAGGAACCTGACACATGACCTTGAAAATAAAAATCGAAATGGACGGCAAGCTGATCGCTGCGGCGAGCCTGGATGAACTCAGCCAAATCGGCGGCAACTCAACTTACGCCTTCGAGGCCGTCGCTACGAGCGATGAAGGAGAACAGCTTTGTGCGCTCCACCACAAAGGCCAAGTCCCGAACTTCCTTCGCGCCAGAGGCGTCTGGGCGCTCGTTGGGCAAATCGCGTTGAGCGCGGCCCAGCGGCAGCAAACCCGCCCCGGCTGGCCCATCAAGCGTCGAGGAGAACCCGGTTCCCCCCACCGCAACCTGCGCTCGCTCGACTTCGACCACCACGAAACCCTGGAGGCCGCAGAGTGAGCCGCCAGATTTCACCGGCCATTGAGGCCGAGGCCCGCGCGTTCCGCATTTGGCGCGAAGGCACCTCCGTCGGATGGGATTGCACCGTCCGAGAACTCGCCGAGGCCCTGGGCATCAAGACCGAGACTGTCCGACGAATTTGCCGTTTTCGCGACTGGCCTGTTCAGGCGGGACAACCCGGCGGGAAAGACGACGGCAGCGTGGTCAGCTTCATGCGCCGCGCAGAACGGACGCCCCGTCGCCCAGAACTCAACGGGCAGATAGACCGGCTCAAGACCGCGATACCGTCCCCGATCCGCAAAATCTCGGGAGTCTGGGTATGATTTCGAATGTCCACGATCCGCGCTCGACGGACGACCTCGCCGATGTTGAAGCCTGGCCTTTCGCGGACGGCGCGGAACAAGTCTCGATCCGAGTATCGCGCCGTAAACCTGACGGGACGCCCGCGTGCTACCAAGCCACCGTGAAGGGTCAGGACGGCTCCCGCCCACCGAGCGTCGGGATGCTCGCCTGCCCCATCGCCGCGCTAAACCGCGCCATCACCGAATTTTACCGCAACCCTACCGCCGAACCCTCGGTGGACGACCTGCTCGGATAGGAGGACCCATGAAACGATTTATCTGCCTGATCAAAGGCCACGACTACCCCGAAGGCGATAGCTGGCACCCGTGCCTGCGGTGCGGAGCCGAACAGCCCGTATGGGGAGGATAGGAGAACCTATGAAAACGGAACAAGCAATTCGCGTCGCCCTTCTATGCGGCCCCGGGTGTGCCGCCCAGGCCGCAGTCAAGGCGGCAACGGAGGACCAGGAGGTTTCGCGCGTGTTGGCGGAGGCTGACTACTCGGACGTTGAAGCCCGCGCGAGCCTCTACTACCTGGAACCCGAACCCGAGATCAAAGAGGTCGATTTCCGGCACCCGAACCGGCCTACCAACGACCATCCGCGCAGCTACCGGAGGCGCAAATGATCCCGCTGAGTCCGATGGCCTACGACGCGGGCGTTCATCTTTACGGGCAAAGCGCGATGAGGCGGCTTTTCGTCCGGGTTAGCTGGGTGCCAGGCTACTCGACCGCGCGGAACCAAAGAGCGCCGTCTCCCGGCGAGTGCGTAAACCTACCGGAAGACAGCGGGACGACGTGATGCCGCGAAAACTGGACCTCAACAACCCCGCCGCGTGGCCGCCTATGTCCGACGTAGACGAAATAGTTCTTCGCTGTTCGTCGCTTGACCTTCGGACGGGCCTCGCGGAATCGCACCAGGCTATCGTCAAACACCGCAACCACACTAAAGCGTGGGGCGTAGGTCTCCACCGGTGCCCCTTGGCCGCGTTGGAGCAAGCGATCCGTGAGTTTCAGAGACGCCACGGCTCCGCGCTCCCGCAAAACGAGGACCCGGAAGTAGAGGATTTGTTGGGCTGAACCTGAGAAAAACAACAGCCCCTTGTCGGACACAAAACGGGGCAGACGGAGAATTGATATGGAAGACTCACACATCTGCGCCGCTGCCGCAGGACTCGCGGAACTCGACGCGGTATTCGATCCGACCGACCGATGGCGCTGTCAGTGCGGGCAGGAACACGAGTTCACCGAATACGCGGCGGCGCATTGGCACATCGAACTCGAACACACGTGCGCGTGCGGCGCGCGCCGAACGTTCTTGGAGGGAGGGGTTGTCGCATGAGTACGCCCGACGCACCTGACACGACTTCGCGTCGTTGCTCCGACTGCACCCACTGCCGCGACTTCGGTTTCCCCGGCGGCCTCCGTTGCCAGTGGGAAAAAGAGCAACTGCCGCCCCCCGTTTGGCGCGCCCGCACCTGGGGGAAAGAAGCCCCGGAGACCCACGACCCCTGGGCGCAGAGTTGTGCGCATTTCGAGCGCGAACCGCCAACGGAACAGACGGGGGGCTGACTTTGCGAAAGAACGGGAGAGAAGTCCTAAAGCGGTTCAAAGACGCCGGGCTGGACGTGACGGTCCAGCTTCGCAAGAAGCACTATCTCGTGTTTTTCGAGAACGAACTGGTGTTCAAATTCAGCCTGAACAAGTCGAGCCGGTGGCGCGATCAGCGGCTCCTCGACAACACCGTCCGTCGCCTGGCTTCCGATAGGTGTAAATTTAGCCAATAGTTGATTATTCACCGTCTCGGTGGTATTAGTGCCGGAGAGGAGCGCCCTTCTAGGAGCGCAAGATGAGCGAATCTAATCAACCGCTGACTGAGTTTGACCGTCAGTGCATCCAGGCTTTCCAGACCTGGCATATGATGGGCCGCCCGGCAGACACCAAGCCGGTTGCGGACAACATAGGTATCGCGCGCCATACGTTTTCGAACCGGCTGCTCAAATACTTCATCCGGGACCTCGGCCAGGCGATGCCCCTGCCGATCCTCCCCGGCCACGAGATCAAGTCGCACACCCAACAGTTTAACGCCGAGGGGGAACTGACCAGCCAAGTTGTCAAGACCGGCGCGGCCAAGTCCGACGAACAGTTCGAAGTTCCCGCCGGGCACCGCGTCAAAGGCGTCTCGGCCCTGGTGGACGCCAACGGCAACGTGGTCCAACAGTGGCAAAAGACCGTCGAAGGCGAGCGAAGCGACAAGGTGATTGCCGAGGCCGCAAAACGGGCCGCAGAGAGCTACGCAGGCCCGGCTGTCCCGATAACTTTGGACCCATACAGCCAAAGCCACCTCGACCGTGATCTGGTGAACGTCCACCTCCTCCCCGATCTGCACATCGGCCTCCACTCCAGCGCAGCGAACGCCGAGATGGACTGGAACCTGGAGAAGGCGTCCGAGACCTACCGGCGCTTGTTCCGCCTCCTGATCGAACGCAGCGCGCCCGCAGGCACCGGGGTTATCCTGGGCGGCGGCGACCTGCTCCACGCCGACGACCCCATGCGCGCGACCCGTGGCAGCGGCAACCGTCTGGACGTGGCCGACCCCTACGACGTGATCCTTGCCGAGGCGGAGAACCTGATGGTCCACCACGTCGAACTGGCGCTCCAGAAGTACGAGCGCGTCGTTGTCCGTATCCTCAAGGGCAACCACGACCCCGACTCTGCCGTTGCCATCGCGCACTACCTGGCCGCATGGTTTCGCAGTGAGCCGCGAGTCGAGATCGACTGTGACCCGTCGCTGTTCTGGTTCTTCGAGTGGGGCGTCACCATGCTTGGGGCCACCCACGGGCACGAGACCAAGATCAAGGACATGCCGGGTATCATGGCCGCTGACCGCGCGGAGATGTGGGGACGGACCAAGGTTCGCTACGCTCACGGGTTCCACATCCACCACAACAGCGCAGGAGCCGGTGAAGTCGGCGGCGCGTCGTGGCAGACGCACGAGGCCCCCACCCCGAGAGATGACTGGCACCAGGGCAACCCTTTCCGGTCCCGGAGGTCGCTGCCGCTCATCACATACCACCGTAGCTACGGCGAGGTCGCAACCACGCGTGAAACGTTGATTTGACGTAATAATCACTTTTTGGTTGAATTTTATCCTGCAAGGTGAGATTTTGAGAATCAACCAAAAGCGAAAAGTGAGCGACCTATCATGTCCGACGTAGCGGAATCCCTCCGGGCCATCGGAGGGCCTTTCGACATCATCTTAGCCGACCCGCCGTGGAAGTTCGCGTCGAACTCCGCCAAAAAACCCGGCAAGAACGCGATGGCGCATTACGACTGTATGCCCCGCGCCGAGATTGACGCCCTGCCGGTCAAGGAGATCGCCGCCAAGGACGCGCTCCTGCTCATGTGGGTGACGGTGCCATTCCTAGAACAGGCGTTCACCACGGCCCGATCCTGGGGCTTCAAGTACGTCTCCGAGATCATGTGGAAGAAAGACCGGATCGGCACTGGTTTCTGGGTCCGCAACAAGCACGAGGTCGTGCTTGTCTGCAAACGCGGTCGCTTCCCTTGCCCTAAGCGCGCGCCCTTTCCTGACTCCGTGATCGACGGCCAACAACGCCAGCACAGTCGCAAGCCCGACAGGCTGCACGAGATGGTGAACGACGTTGAGGACTGGCGCGACCTCCGCAAGCTGGAGATGTTCGCCCGTGAGAGCCGAGAAGGCTGGACGACGTGGGGCAACCAGACGGAGAAGTTTGACGGTCCCAAGGCCCTCGGCGCAGACGCCACTTGCCCCGTGGACCTGGACCTAGACGATCTACTCGGCCCGGACCCCGAGATCGAGGACCTCCTGGCATGACTGCCCCCGCAGGCTGGGTACGCGTTTCCTTGGCCGTCGATGTCGGCCCCGAGGGGGAGTGTTCAGTCTGCCGCGTCGAGTATGGCGACTGCCCGTGTCCCGGCCCGATGATGGACGACTACATCTACGAAATTTTCGACGGGGAGCTATACGCCCGTCGCGCAGGAGAGGAACAACCATGACCTTGAACCCCGACATCGACTGGAACCGCGTGATTTGGTCGGGAAGCCGGTACATCGACGTGCAGGCCCCCAAGCCCGAGGACATGCTGCTTGAGGAGATAGCGGTCGGCTTGGCCCGCGAAAACCGCTACGGCGGCAATGCGACCTCGGTCCCCTGGTCTGTATTGCAGCACAGCCTGCTCTGCCACGAGTACGCCCGTGACGACGGCATAGACCAAGGCCAGGTCCTCCTGACCCTCCTCCTGCATGACGCGCCGGAGTACATACTCCGGGACATCTTGTCGCCGGTGAAACGGCATCTCCCGGACTACAAACGACTCGAGTCGATATGGTGGAAAGCCGTCGCGACTCGGTTCAACTTACCGTTGCGCTTACCTTACGTCATCAAACGCTACGACGTCTTAGCCGCTTCGTCCGAAAAGGCGGCCCTGATTTCCGCCGCTGCGGGGCCTTGGCCGGGCCTTTGCGAGCCGCGCAACCTTCCTGATTGGATTCTAAATTTGTCAGAAGTAAGGCAGGTTGAGACTTTTCAGGCCGAGGTTCGGCGGCTTTTGGCTCAAAATTGAAGTTTTACCTGTAAACAAATTGTTTCCGGTTTTTTGAACGCTAATTGGCGTCAACAGCCCTTTTCCTCCAAGCCAGCCGCGAGTTAAACAGATCGCCATGAGCGGGCACTTGCCCCCCGCCTAGAGACCTTTTGCTCAACTTAGGAAGGAGGCATAGCCGTGTCCCAATTAGCGATTTCCCGTCTTTCGTTCGTGACAGGGGAGCCTGGCTCCCTTGATCTTTGGAACCCGGCGCAGACCGGGCGCGACGACTTTGATTTCTGTACGGGCCGGTGGGGGTTCGCTGCACTCCTGGCCCAGATGCGCCGGTTCGACAACCCAACTTTGCTGGGGCACGTTCTAGGCGCGATGACCTCCAAGGGCGCAGCGGACGTACATAAGCGAGGATTTGCCTCCGGCTTTCTTGCAGAACTCGGGGACATCCTGCGCGCCGCGCCGCGCGACCACCCTAGCCTGGTCTGCACCAGACACCTCGACCTACCCCACACCGGACTTGACGACGCGCTGGCCGTGATGCCCTTCCCGGTTTCCCACAGCAACGGGTGCTTTGCCCTCCGGGGCAGACCCGCCCACGGGGACTGGACCGATCAGAATGTGGCCGGTCGGTACTACGGCGCGGCGATCTGCGCGTTCACCGCCGCCTGGGGTTCCGTCGGCGCAAACCTAGCTGCGGCTTTTGGGGTATCAGGAGCGCCGAAGGGCTATCTGGTTGGGGTTTGCGCCACGCTGGCCGAGGTCGCGATGTCCGCGCCCGTGGACGCAACGCCGTCCTCCAGCGCAGCCCACAGTTTCTACACGTGGCAGGTCCCGCACCAACTCGCCCAAAACAGCACGCCCGGGCGCGACGGCCTCCCGACGCTACCGGGCTTTTATTTCGATCAGGAGCCGGAAGGTCTCCCGCTCGACGCGCTTGCCGTCGGTCACAAACGGGCAGTCTGCGTAGACGGTCAGAACGACGACTCCCACTAGGCCCGGCTCCACGAACGGCGGGATTGCCACGACGGCTTCCACTGTCTCAAACCGAGTCCCCAAGTCCAGGCGCTCGAAGTCGTTTCTGAACGCGACTGGAAACTCTCGGCCATCCGGGAGGACCAGTCGCGGTTTAGCATTCACCAAGTCGCAGGACGCGCCCGTCTGGGTCGCTCGGCCTCGGAAGTATACAGTGCAGTCCTCGCCCGCGTAACAGCCGCCCACGGCGTCTGTGAGGCGCTGGCTATGCTCGGGTGCCCACTCCACAATGGTCTCGTTCTGGAGACGCAGCGCCTCCAGCCCGTCGAGAACCTGGCGCTGCCCCTCGACCAGCCCGGCCAGAGTCAACTCCGTGCGAGCGTGGTACTCCGGCAGCCCCACAAGTGTTGTCGCGATCTCCGGCTCGCCGAGCGCGCCCATCGACGTGAGGAACGCTGCCGCGCCGCCGTTTGCGAGCCACCAAGTCGCGCCCGCAGTCATCGAGCAGAAGCCCCCGACCAGGGCCATGACACCCGAGTGTTTGTTCGTCCAAGAGAGGAGATTTTTCACTTACCGCGCTCCAAGATCGTACCCAAAGTGATCGCGGGGATCACCCACCAGGCCAAGTCCCACATATGGGGCGGCACGTCGTCCACCGTCCACCTCCCCTCAATCAAGAGCGGTTTGACGATACTCACGAGAAACACAGCGGCCCACCAGAGTCCGAAGGGCAAGACAATGAGGTACTGCCCAAGCTGCATCGGAGACCACCAGCGCGAAGCCTGCGGTTTCTGAATGTCCTGGATCAGGCGAAGGCGGATAATCTCTTGCTCGATCTCCGCCTCCTCGATTGCGGTGCGTGCCGCCTGGTGCTGACCGGCTAAGTCCACGAGCCGTTCGGCCACGTCGCCGATCCCGCCTTTGAGCGAGCCGGTCAACATCCGCCAACCGACAGCGAGGAGAGTCCCCCAACCGATCATTCGCCCGTCTCCCGGACCAGGTTGATCCGACCCCGGAAAATCAGGACGGCACCAACCACGAGGCCGAGCATGATCACGGCAAACGCGCCGAGGGCGTATGGGTCGTCCACGCGATCTATGAGGGCGGTAAGAGCGCCTGCCGCGCCGGTCACAGTCGAGATCGCGCCGCCCCAGGATACCGGGTCCTTGGCAGGCGGCAACTTGGCCGGGGCCAGTTCGTCTACGGTGACAACAGTTTCAACTTGCTGTGCCGCTTCAACAGCTTCCAGGAACTCGTCGTGATAGCCCGCGATGAGGTGGGCCTTGTCCGTCCCGTTAACGACCCGGCGGGCACCCCAAGGGTCGTCAACCGTTTCGTTAAAATATTCCTCAAGCGACTTTCCGGTAAAGTCGCCCCTGTCAGACTCGCCGCGCAGCATTCCCTCAATGAGGATTCGTTTCGAAACGCTGGATTTCAACGCCAAGTCGGGGTTCTCGGCCAAAGGCAGACCAAGCAGGTCCCCCATACGGACGTAGTTTTCGTACCAAGTCAGTTGCACGTCGCCGCGACCGTAGTAAACGTGGCCCCAAGGCCCCTCCGGTTTTCCGTATTTCCGACGGGCCACACCTTTTCGCGCCTTTGCGTCGGACGTCGCAAAGGTTTCGCGTACCGGCTGCATCTTCGCACCCGTTTCGTGGTAGTCGGTCGCCAAAATGTACGAAAGATGCCGGTTGTCCCCCGTCCCGACCCGCTCCCACTCGTCCAAGAGATCGTTGATCCCCTCGACTTGGCGCTGTGTCATCCGACCGGGGAAAGGTCCGTTTCGGATGTGGGCGAAGAACGTCTTGCGGTCCAAGTGTAACATCGTTTTTCCTTACAAGCGGGAATCAACTAATAGGTGATAGTTTACCTTAAAAGTGAATTACCCGCCATCCAGATTCCGACAGGGCCGCGAAGCCCCGCCAGGAGTCGTCACACCCACGGCGCGGTGTACGTCCGGGTCTCCCCGCCGCCGAACTGCCCGTCGCCCGTTTCCGACCAGCCCGCCGCCGTCCAGTCTACGCCGTTGTCCGAGTAAAACATCTCGAACTCGTAGATCGTTCGCCCCGCAATCGTCGCGTTCGCGTGGCCGAAGATTGCGATCTCCTGAACCTCCGTGTCGGCCCCGAAATCGTAATCGAGATAAATCGGCAAGGCCGCGCTGAGAGCGGGCTGGTAAAAAGTGCCGTCGTCGTCATCGAAGGCTCTATCGGCTCCGAAGTTGACCGATCGCTCCGAAGATGAGGACGCGGTTCCTGACCCGGTGAGGTCCGCGCCGCCCACGCTGCCCCGGTACTCCACCTCCATGAACAGACGGTAGCCGCTAACGTGGGGGCTTAACACGCTCATGCGCCAGTAGCGGTGGCTGTTCCCGCCTCCGCCTCCACCGCCGTCGAACCTGTTCCCCGAAGCGCCGATAGACGCCAGAGCGTGCCCCATCATGTCGCCAAATCCCCCACCAGAAGATAGTTGTCCGTGCCGTCGGGGATCAATGTCATTGAGGAGTATTGAACCCGCGCCTTGAGGTAGCCGTCGGCGCTGTTGATGGTGACACCGGAACCCGCCACGAACGTCGTCTGGCCTGCGCCCTTCTGTACGACGGTCACAGGCTCCGTGCCCACCAAACCGGAGTTCACCGTCACCGTGTTGGCCGCCGCGTTGGTCATCCCCACCAGAACATTCCCCGCCAGGTCAGTATCCGCCAGAACACGGTCGCTCCCGCTGTCCGTAACGAGGGTCATACCGGAACCGCCGCCTGCCTGCCATGTGCTGCCGCCGAGTTCAGCGTCCAAGAGAGAGACGATCCCCGCCCCGTCAAGACTCAGGTCCCCCCAACCAGCGCCCGTGTAAACTTCCAGGGTGGCTGAATCTGCGACATAGACGCGCCAGCCCTCGACCGGCGCGATGAAAACCCACGCCTCGCTACCAGCCTCGCCGTCCCAGACGGCGATCTCGTCGGGGTTGGTCGCGTGGTCGTCGGGGGCGATGTAGATGTCGCCCAGGTTCCCCGAGGCCGGTAGCGCTGTTGTGCGGCTCGCCGCCACCGCTTGCACCAAAGTGGACAGGAGCCGCATGTTGGCGTCCATTTCGACCTTATAACTTGCGCCGAGGTCCCAGAAGCCCGTTAGGCCGAGGCCGGGTAGAATACGTTGAGGCATTGTCGTCTCCGTAAGGTTTTCCCCTTGAGGGTGAATTTAACACAATTGGGTGAAACTGCAAACGATCACGGCCCGTAGTAGACACCATAGCCGAAACCGTAGCCGCGCCGCTCAAGCTCCAGACGCCGAACCGCCGCGCGAAGCGATTCCAGTCCGTCCCGAACGGCGACAAATTCCACGTCGTATTGCTGCGCGTTTGCCAGGAGACCCGTCTGCATCGTGTGTGAGGAACCCGACAGATCGGAGACCTCGATCTCGATCTCGCCGGACTCCACGTCGCGGAACCGCAACAGAGTGGTCTGGCCCGCTTCGGGGGCTGCCGAGGCTTCGTCCCACCGGACGGCAACGGCGTCCTCGCCGAGGCGGTTGCGAGTCGCCCAGGTGAACGTGAGGTCGTCCGGTTCGTCCCCGAACGGGTACACTAAAGGCTCGGCCCCGTTGCCGTCGATTTCGGGGGAAGCCGGGCGGAACGGGAGGTGCGGGCGCTCGCTGGGCGTGAATACCGCGTCGGGCGCTTCGGACACGTCCAGGGTCCCCTTCTGCGTCCGTGGCAAAAACCGATAGGTCACGGCGGAACCGGCCACGCGCTCATACGGGTCTCCGTTTTCGCTGCCCGTGGGCATCTCCCAGATCAGGTCCGTCGCCGCCCACTCCTCGGGAAGCGTGTCGTACCCGGCCCTGATCACAACCCACTCGTAAGTGTCGGCGTCGAAGCCGTCCAGAATGACGATCTCGTGGCGGTCCTCAGAGTCTCCGATCACCATGAGATCGCCCGCCTCGGCATCCTCGCCGATAACCGTGAGAACCAGATCGCCCGGCAGCCTGGACGACGCCTCGCTAACCAGCACCACGCCGAGCGGAGAAACCGGAGTAGGCGTAAACTTGGCGACGGAACCGTTCGAGGTGCCGCCGTTGTTCTTAGGAACCGGGCCGCGCACGTCGAGGTCGATCATCGGTGTGTCGGAGTCGTTGACCATGAAGGAAACAAAAGTCACCGGGTAGTCTGCGTCCACTTGATCGGGATCGACGCCCCCGGCGATCATCGGTGGGAGGGGCGGCGTCATCACAAACACCCGGTCCGGGTTCTCGGGGTACGGGTCCTCGACCGGCCCGAGGTACGGCTGCGGCTGCACCGAAACCGCCAGTGCCGGAGCCGCGAACACGTCCTCCACGATCTCCAGTTTCACGCGCCGGTCCTTGGAGTAGCCGTAGACGATCTTCTGGACCCGGCAGGCCATACCGTCGATCTGCTCGTCGGGCCAGGTGAAGTTTACCACGTCGCCGGGAGTCACTTCGCGCGCCAGTTGATCCGCATAGACTGTCGCGCTGGTCAACACCCGGCTCGCTTCGGCTACGTCGCGCTCGGCTAGAATTTTCGCGAGCCAGGGGTTGCGGACGCCGTGGTAATCCCGCTCCTCCGAGGCCACGCCGCCTTGGATGGCGATGTTCGCGAGGTTCTGCGCGGTGACTGTCTCCTCCTCCTCGGACGTCGGGTCGGTGTAGCTGACGACGATTTGGTTGATCGTCTCGCCCCACAGTTGGGTCTTGACGTTCTGCGCCGAACTGTTGCTCGGGTCGAGGGTGAGCAGGTCGCTCTGATCATAGTCGTCCCGGATCAGCTTGAGGGTCCACAACCCCGTGCGCGGGTGTTGGAACTGGACGGCTTTGATGTGGTCCAGAATCTCGCCGACGAAGTTTTGCACTTCGTCCTGGTCCATGAATTTCATCGAAAGGCCGAAGTTCTCCGAGAGCAAAACGGCGGCGCACGACTCGTATGACTCTTTGTCCATCGCCGCTTCCGGCTCGCCCTTACCCCAATCAGTGTTAGTCATAATCTCGTAGATCATCGCGGCGGGGTTCGCGTCGGGCAGTTTGGTCCGGTCCAAGGCCAGGCTCAAACCCGCGTCTGGGTCGCCGAACGTTTCGGAAAGAAAGGCGGAGTAAAGCCCTGTTTCCGGGTCAATGACGCCCCCGGAGGTCCACTCGGAGTCTTCCTCGGCTGCCGATTCTGTGGGGGTGAACGTAGCCTCGCCCTCGGCTGCCGTGAGGTATCCACCCGTCGTCTCGTTTACGCCCGTGATCGGCCAGACACGCGAGTCAACACTCAAGCCCGCAGGCGTGCGCGTCACGGAAGACTTCATGGCCGGGAGGTACGGGTTGTTCGAAGTCCACTTGAACCCTTTACCGTCCACCAAGCCTCGGAAAAAGACGTGGGCCAAGCCCCGATACCCCGGCGCTGTGGCCGTCGTGAGACCCAACATCGCGGCCAGCTTCTCGCCCATCGTCTGCGTGTAGCTGCCCAGGTAGAAGTCCGCGTAGCCGACCGGCCCGCCTTCCCCGTCATCGCCGCCAAACAGGTCTTTCTTGTCGATCCGCAGAGACTTCTGCGCCCCGACCACGCCCGAAAACGCCGCCTTCTCTTTGATCACGATCTCGTTGAGCGAGTCCAACGGACCGTGGCAAACGCCGTAGTCGATGGACATCAGAAAGTCGTAGATTGTCTCACTGCCGCCTTTACCGCCACCCATGCTTAATTCTCCTCTGCAATTCTTTTGCGCGCGACCGCCAAGCTGCGGCGGACTGCCGGGTCCTCCAGCGGCTCCAGCACGTCAAACGGTAGGCCCTCTCGAACCAACATTTTGAAATCCAGGTTCAACTCGCGGCAGCGGCGGCGCGCACCGCTGACGCAATAGCCCGCCTGGCGGACATCCCCGATAGTCAGTCGTTCAGTCATTTCTTGCCCTGCTTCTTATTGCGTTTGCTGATCGTCTTTTGCCCGTAGGCGAGAACGTTGACACCGGAGATTTCAATGGACCCGAACGGGACAGGGATGGGCCGCCCGGCTTCCGCCGTGGGGTTCTCTAAGTCCTCGACCGAAGGCGGCTTAGGGGCCTTCGTCTTCGGCATCAGAATATACCCGATGACCAGGGAGCCGAAGCCAACTAAAACGGCAGCAAAAAAGGGTAAGGGCATCAGTCGGTCCTAAGTGTGGTTATTTTGATTGACGGGGTTGGTCAGGGGGATGAACGGTGTGCCGCCGTAGTTCAGGATGTTGCCATGCAGAGTCGTGCAGGCATCCATGCTCCGGGGGCAGCCCAGAATCGCGTCTACCGAGTCCCCGGCCTCCAACTCAGTCAACGTGGTGTCCACCGTGATCGAAGTGTCCGAAGCATTGACGATCTGGCGGGTTTCCGCGCCGGTATCGCCGTCCCACTCCAACAGACCGCCGATGAAATACGCCGGATGCTGCGCCCCGTTCCAACCCGAGGGAACCGTGACTTCGCGCCCCGACACGGCGTCCACGGTGGTCGCGAATGTCGCCAGTAGTTTGCTGGCGTTACAGCGGTCCCCGTAGAGAACCAGAGGGCACTCGCGCTGGTAGTTCCGGGTCAACGCCGGGCGAGCCATCCCGGCCCCCAAGCTGTCACAGGCCAGTGTCGTCTGGCTGTCTTTTCGTGTAGCCTCCAGGACGCGCCCGGACCAGACCAGGTTCACCTCTACGGGTTCGGACGTACCGGCGAGATCGCGGGCGTCGGGGATGTTGCCTTCGTAGATGCGGAGGAACACCACCCGGCGAGGCGCGCCACCCCTGAACAGAGTCGCGATCTCCGAACTAGCGGGCAACTCGACCTTGAGTTCCCCGGACTGCCCCCGCCCGCGCGACTGCACCGCGTCCCGGTCGATGGCGAGCGGTTCGTAGAGCAAGCCATCGACGGTGTGCGCCTGCTCTGCCGAAGTGTAGGCCAGGTAGTCCGACTCGTCGGACCCGAGATCAAAGCGGTAGAAGTCTACGGGGCGAGCGCCTGCGCGGCTGCCCCCAAAGGAAAAGCGGCTCACAGTAGGACTCCTTTATCGGTTTCAGGTCCCCACGACGGGCTGACCACTTTGCAGTTGCTTGTGACCTCGGAGAACTGCGTTTTTTCGCTGACGTAGATGCGAAACCGGATGTGTCGGCAGCCCGCCGGGGTGCGAAACGGCTCCTGGGAAAGGGTGTGGACTTCGTATGGGTCCCCCTGGGAGTGGTTGACCGTGTTGCTGTTTCCGCTCGACCCGTCGGGTGACGTAAGCTGGCCCTCAAATTCGTCCAGGAATTTGACGTCGAGGATGTTCACGCTGGCGATGTGGTTGTCCCAATACGCCGGATCGAACACCATTTGGATTTCGGCTTCTGCCGTGACGAGGTTTGCGTCAACCGCTGCCGCCGGGATCAAGTCCAAGAGAACGTCAAACCCCGTGTAACTCCCGTCCGTCCAAGGCTGGGTAACGCCGCCGCCAACAGGATCGACAAGCGGAGACTTGACCTCCTCCATCGGCCAATCCACCCAATCACAGGTCAGGACGCGGACCGGCAAGCTGATCTCGGCAGCGGTGTCCGACTGCCACGCAACCTCCAAGGTGTCCGTAGCGAACCGACAGAGCAGGCCCCACTGGAGTCGCACCGAGACATCCACGTCGCGTTTCCACTCCTCGCGGAGGGTCAGCACCGTGTCGCCGTCCTGATCGACTGCGTACCCGTCAACTCTGTTCATTTGGACCGCGCCGTCGGGCCAACGCGCAAAGATCGTCCGGTAAACCCGGCTATCCTCGTACAGGGCTAGGTCCTCGCCGAGCAGAACTAGCGTCGTTGTGCCGGTCAAGGCGTCCGCCGCCAAGTCCATGTCCGAGAGGTGCGAAGGCAGCCAGAAGGGACGTTGCTGCCCGCGCTGCCGGTAAAAGAAGCCCGCAAGGGCGTCAACGCTTTCTCGGGTCAGTTCCAGGAAGGCCAGGGTCTCCCGCACGTCCCTATCCGCCGGATGGGGCTGCACGTCGATGCGGCCTTGCCCGTGGTCCAGGACTTCGCGCAGGTCATCGACCTCGGAGCGGAGTCCTGAACGCCAGTCGGGCGACGTCAGGAGTACGGGGTAGCCTTCGTGGTGGCCGTCGATGGTGTGCTGCGGCACGACATCGGGGCCGCTCGCCGGGTCAACTTCGAACGCCAGGCTCCCGCTACGGTGGGCCGCAACGGAACTCTGGGCGGTGTGTTTCTTGGGGAACCTAGCGACGTAGGCCAGGGACACCTTGACACCATCGGCGTAGTCGCCGGAGGTCGCGCCCGACAAAGTGATCGCGCCGGGCGTCACGCTCAGAACGTCGATCACTTCTTCCGAGGTATCGTTCTCCAGGTAGACCTGCACCCCTCCGACTAGCCACCAGGGCGTGTCCCCGGCGAACAGCAACTCGGAAGCCCCCGCGCCATGCACTCCGTCTAGGCGAACATTGCGCCAGCGGATCGGGAGGTGGAAGGTCGAACCGGCAGGGAACCGGAGCGCGTCCGCCGCCGACCGCCGGGCGCGGTCGCCCACTGCGTCCGCGTGAAAATCCACCGCCATACGGGGAGTCTGGCGCAGGGCTGCGCGCTGCTCGGTGCCGTCTCGCGACGTTGAGATTACCGTGCGGAACTCGTGCGTCTCGGTGACAGGTTGCGACCAGTTGGGGCGCGCCGAGATGATGTCCTGGGTCCGGGTTTTAACACTCTGCATAATTCACCCCAAAGCCTGCTTCACTTCGTCATGGTTCGCGCGGATGAAATTCAGGATCACTTCCACGCCCCGGTCTGCCACCAGCGCTGCTTCCAAGAACCCGGCGGAGTCCATCGCGTTGACGATTTTGACCCCTGCCTTCTCCATGCCGCCTGTGCCGCCCTGCCCGACGCGCCCACCGTTGAAGCGGTGGCGCGGGTCGGCCTCAGTCAGGATTTCCTCGTTCTTTTTCAGAACAGCGCCGACCTCATCCGGGGCGAACCCCGCGATCCCGCCAGTGTGGTAGCGCGCCGCGCCCGCAAAGGCCGCAGGGTCCACGACTCGAGTCTGGCTCGCGCCTCCGGCGACGCCGCCGCCGTGGAACAAGCCGTTGATGAGACCCGCCGCTTGGCCGCCTAGGCCCGTGCCGCCGAACATGCCGGAGATCGCGTTGAAAATGGCTTGGCGGATAATCATCTGCCCGATCTGGATCAAGACCTCCGCAGCCATTTGGCGGAACTCCTCGCCGAACGCCTGGAGGACGTTTTCCCCGTCCGCGACACGTTGCGCGAAGCGGTCAATCGCCGCCGACGCAGTGTCCGCGAAAAAGTCGTTCATCTGTTGGCCGGTCGTGACCACCTGGGTTTCGATGTTCCGCAATTCCGTGCGGGCGAACTCCAGATTTTGCAGGGCCATCTCTGACCCCTCGCCGCCCAATGCCTTCCAGAAATCCAGCGCTTTCTGGATCGCCGAGTCCAAGCGCTCGTCAATCGCGGCCAACTCCTCTTGGGCGTTCGCTACACCCACAGAGTCCCCGTTCGATTTCAGTTGCTCGATGCGGTCCTGCACAAACCGGCGACGGTCCTGGAGCAGCCCGATCTGCTCCTCGATCTTGCGGGCTTCCTCCAGCTTCCGGTTCCGGTCCTCGTCAGCCGCTTGCTGGGCGAACTTGGCGCGCGTCGTGGCTTCGATGTCGCCGCGTTGCTCTTTGGTCAGTTCGGTGCCCGCCTTCTGGGCCGCCAACTCCGCTTCGCGCAGAGCCTTCGCCACTTCGCGGTCTTGGAGCGCTTTGTCCTGGATCGACAACTCGAAGTTTGAGTTTTCGATCTGCTCTTTCACCTTTTCGTTGAAATCGGAGGCAAGCTGGAGCCGCTTTTCTTCGGCCTTGACTGCTTCCTCTGCGCGCTTTGTGTCCGCTTCGATAGCGTTCTCTGCGCCTGCCGTTGAGGTGAATAGCGCGGCTTCCATGTTGCGGCGTTCACGGTTGACGCCGCCGTTGTGACCGCCGAGTGCCCGGATGGCCTCGGCAACACCTTCGGGAACGCCTGACATCACGGCCTCGGCAACACCCGACAGGCTTTCGCCCGGGTCAAACGCGCCCGCGCCGTAGTTGTAAGACAGCGAAGTCAGCGCCGCTTTTTGCTGCGCGTTCAACTGGTCAAACAGGTCGGGGCCAACGCCGCCCCGGGCTGCGGGCATGAACTCGGTGGTGATCCGGCGGAGCAGGTCACGGTTGGCATCCTCTGCCGACACGTACATTCCCTCGGCGATCTTTTTGATCGTGCCGTCAGCCAGCGTCACCGTGTCTGAGCCATAGCCCGCGCGGTAAGCGTTTACGTCCCAATACGGGGTGTTGCGGAACCCTTCACGCTGGCGGATAAATGCTGCGGACTCCTGGACGGCATCGGTGCCCGTGAAGCCCGAGACCGCGTTAGCGTAAACGCCCGCCGTGGCTTGGTCCCGGACCAATTCTGCCTTCGCCAGGGCCACCGCGCGCATAGCAGCGGGCAGCTTGTTCGCGGCCTCGACCGCTGCCTCGAAGTCCGCCGCAATTTTAGCGATAGAGTCAAACCGGTCCAATTCTTTCTTGAGCGACGGCACTTGGTCCGCCAGCTTACGCATTGCTGCGGCGTAGGCGTCATAGGACTCCTTGCTGGCGTCCACCGCGTCCCGGCTCTCGTCGTGCGCGTCTTTCAAGCCGAGCAGGATTTCATCAGCCTCGGAGGCCGTACCGTTCATAAGGCGCAGGGCCGCTTCGGCCTCGGCAATCGAGTCCTCAATGTCTTTGCCGCCCTTAGCAACCCCGACCAACAGGTCTAGGAAACCGACCGGGAGAAGGTCGGGAGCGGCCTGTTTGAAGTCTTTGATCCGCTCCAGGTACTCGGACGCGCTGATTTCGGCCTCGTTAAACGCCTCGTCCGCGTCCAGGAGGTTCTGGATCAGCTTTCGCTGCTCGTTGTCCTTGGCGAAGTCCAGGATTTGCGCTCGCAATTCCGGTGCGGTGCCCTTCTGGGTGTTCAGCGTGTTCGCCAGGTCCTTGCGGTACTCGGAAAGCTGTTTCCGCAGGCGCACCAGTTGGGCCTCGACCTCGATCTCGGTCAGGTCCTCCAGCGAACCTTTCCAGTCGTCCGCGCCTTCCTTGGCCCGAAGATAAGCGCCTCGGATTTTCGACATCTGTTCTTCGTGCGCCCGCAGAGTCTTGTCGAGTTCCTGGGCCGCCTCGTCCACTCCGCCCATGCCGTCCAGGGCAAAGTACGAAAGAGCCGCAACCGCGATACCGATGGGGCCGCCGACCGAGGCTACGACCGCGCGGGCCGCCGTTGCAACGCTAAAGAACGCAGCCCGGAGACCGCGCAGAGACGCGCCCAACGCCGTGTTCGCCGTAACCGCTCTGAACGCCGCCGGGGACAGCGCGTAGAGGCTCGCGTTGAACCGCAGCATCGCCTGCCGGGACGCCTCAGTCGGTGCCGCCATGCGGGCGAAGTTACCGGCCAGGCCCGAGGCGACTTGCGCAGCCTTGATGGCGACGAAGGTTTTGAACGCGACGACGATCAAGTCGAGGTTGTCCACGATGCCGGGAAGCAGTTCGAAGATTTCGCCAAACGCAGCGCCCAAGGCCGTGAATAGCGCGATCCCGTCTTCGCTCTCTAGGAACCGCTCCAGCGACTCCAGCGCCGTCTCAAGACCGGCGATGAAGCCGGAGTTTGCCGCCGTCAGTTGGCGCTGGAACAAGAGGTCCTGGACCGAGCCGATCTTCGAGCGCGTGTTTTCCAGTGCCTCGGCCAACTGGTCGCCGAAGGTGTCTTCGAGACCTTGGCCGAGGGCCACCAGGGCGTCCTCCGCGCCGATTTGGCCGTTCTCGACGGCCTTGTAGAACTTGTCCAGTTCGTCCGTGCCGTAGCCCAGGGCTTGCGCTACAAGGCCCACTGCGCCTGGAATCCTATCGCCGAGTTGCTGGCGCAGTTCCTCCATTTGCAGGGTTCCCTTACCGGCAATTTGGGAGAGCGCTGTCAAGGTGCCTTCGATCTGATCGTTCGACAGCTTCAAGACGCGCCCGGCTTCTGCCACTTGGCGAAACACAGTGCGCAGCTTAGAGGTCTCAATCCCGGCTTGCTGCCCGGAGATCAGAAATTTGGAGTAGCTATCCGCCAACACGCCGAACTGAATGTTCAACCGGTCGGCTTCCTGCCTCAGAAAGTCCATTTCCGCGCGAGTAAGGGCCGCGTCCTGGTTGAAGGCGGCCATGAGGCGGGTGTTCGCGGCCTGCACGGTGTCGAAAGACGTCAAGATCGAGTTGCCGGTGCGGAACACGCCGTAGAACCCGACGAAGGATGCCGTCAGGGACAGGACCTCACCGCGTAGACGCTGCATGAGCGAGAGCGCCCGGCGGGAGTCGCCGTAGAAAGACGACAGCGCACGACGCATGTTCGTCATCTCGGCTGCGTTCTGGCGCAAGCCGGTGGCCGCGCGGCTCGCGGCAGGACCCATGAACGTCAGGTCTTGGATGACCTGGCGCAGGGGAACCTGGAACTGTTTAGCCCCGAGGATACTCTGCCGGAACGCTTGCGTGAGTTTTTGCTGTTCGGCGACAGTGAACTTGGTGGCCGCAGCCGCCGCGCGGTACTCGCGCGCCAACCGGGCCTGCTCGTCTGCCGATACACTGGCCGCTTGGTGCCGCTGGCGCTGTTGCAGTTGCGCCATCGCGACTGCCGCAGCCGAGGCCGCAGACTCCAGGCGGTTAAGATGCGAGGCGGAGTCCGCTAGGGCCTGCTCCTGTTTGGACAAGCCGGTGGACGTCCGGGCCACCTGACTCTGGAGGCTCTTGTACCCGCTCTCGGCGGCTTTCAGACGCTCCTTAAAACGGTCGTCCAACGCCGCGTCGTTACTGATTTTGAAGTTCTTGACGGCATTCGCCGCTGCCGCAAGTTGCGCCTGTAGCGCCTTGTAGGCCGCGCGGTTCTCGTTGATGTCGCGTTCCTGGCGGACCATAGCCGCACGGGCCGTGTCCACGGCACTCGCAACGCGCTTGTACGCGGTCTCGGCGTCGGCCCCGGCTTTCTTGGTCTGGTTTGCGATGGCAGCCGCGAACCCTTTGGCGTCCCCTTCGGCAGCCTTGAAGGTCCGCGATACGTCGGCAGAACCGGCGGCCACCCCTTTCTGGATGGCCGTCAGTTCTTCAAGCGCCGAGTTGACCGCGTAAAAGGCTTTGGTTGCGTCGTCCCGCGCCCGGATAATCAGATCGACGTTGCGCTCGGCCATCTTAGGTCTCCGTAAGTTGGCGGATGCGTTTTTGGAACGCTTTGTCCGCCTTTTCGGAAAGCACGCCGGAGACCGCCATCTGTGTCAGGATCGCCTCAGTGGCGTACCCTCGGTTCAGACGCTCGGTCACAAGCAATGCCTCCGTCCACAACATCGGCACGGGATAGTGCCTTGCCTCGGGGTGGCCGTGGGCCAACAGAAGCGAAACTTGCCTCCGAAGGCCCGCAACCCAATCGTCTAGGGAGACCGGCTTGCGGTCAGATCGGTCAGGCTTCCCGCCAGTTTGATTACGGTCTCCACCAGCTTTTCCAGCCCGCCCTCCGCCTCCAGAGTCAGAGTCACAATCTTCTGGATCGCCTCGATCTGAACGCCTGCCGGGAGAAGTCGCGCCAGGTGCGGATTGTCGGTTTCGTCAGCCGCGCGGGCGATGGCGTCCCCGATCAGCGCGGGTGCCGCTTCGATGGCTTCGAGGAGGACATCGTGAACCCGGGATAGGCCGAGCGGTGAGTCGCCGTTGGCGGCCTGGTCCAGCGCGTCAATAGTCCCCTCAGTGACGTAGCGGTCGAAGATCGCTTTCGCCGGTTGGTAATGCTCCCGTAGGAGGACCGTGAAGTCCTCCAGAGAGAGGCCCCGGACGGTGAACTCACCGCCCGGAATTTCGACCTTTTCGGTCTTAGGTGTGAAAGCCCCTAGGCCCATGCGCTCCTCCTAGTCTGCGTTAAGCGGTGTAAGGCCGACCGTCGGCGTAAATGTTCTCCAGTGTGCCCTTCTTGAGGACTTCCACGTTGAACCCGAACTGCTGCCAGTCCTCGCCTTTCAGGGCGTACTCGCCGTTGGGGCGGAGGGCTACTTTCGGCATGTAGAAGTCCTTCTGCTCGCCGACACCGTTGAACGAGAGGAAGCGCAACGCGCCGTAGATCAGGTCCGAACCCGAAACCACGAGGTCGTGAGTGTGGGCTGCGATGTCGTATCCGACTTCGATCTCAGAGTTGTCGGCAATGCTGCCGCCTTCAATGATTTTGATACGGCCCAGGGCGTCGTCCTTCTCGTAGTCGGTGCCCTCCACGTATGTCGGAGAACCGCTCGTGCCCGTGACCGAGTTGATGGTCAGGTCGCGAAGGCCGACCGGGTTGGTCGCAGTCGTGCCGATCTGGTAATACATGCCTTGGAGGACCGAGGAGAACACGTCTTCCTCGCCGGTCGCAGCGCCTTGCGTCACCTTCTCTTTGGTGCCGAAGAAGAACATCGCCACGTTGTCCAGGTCGATGTTGTCCGTCACAAACGAGGCCGAGTAGTCGATCTGGAGCGTGACGGACAAGTCTTTCACGCGCAGACCTTCTTCGCTCGAATAGTGTTCGAGTTCCTGGGTCTCGGTCGAGAGACCGAACGAAGGGGTGTTGCCGAGGTAGCGTTCCCCGGTGTTGGTTTCGGTGCCATCAAGGAAGCGGTCAAAGAACAGCTTGCCCCGGCCCAGCACAGTGTTGTTGCCCATTGCAAATCTCCACTTTTGGTTTAATCGTCACCTTACAGGTGAATTTAATGTCACGCAAACGGATTTTTCAGGTTCTCCGCGTACTCAAGCGTGACGGGGAGCCAGAAGAAAGCCGTGTCGGAGACAGCGGCGTCTGGCGGGCGAACGACAGGCTGGCCGATGTGGATGGCGCTAATGCGGCTTCCCATCCCCAGGATGTCGTATCCGTCGGCCCTGACCTTCTCCTCACTCAGACGTTGTTGCACGTCCGCCACGAGGTAGTAGGCCGGGTCGGTTGGATTCAGATTGTCATCTTGCGCGAAGCCCTGGATGAGCAGGGCGTGGCTTGTCTTTGCCGCCGCCGAACCGTTTGGCGTCTCGATCTCGTCGGGAGCCTTCGGCGGCTCGTTCACCGCGACGAAAGGCAGCTTGTCGTCCTGGGTGAACATAAGCCGCCCACGAAACACCTTACCGTCCAGGTCGTGCTGGTATCCGTTCGCCGTGGTGATCTCCTCTAGGGCCGCCGTAAGCGCCTTTAGGACTTTCAGTTTGAAGGGGTCGTTCATAGCAGCGCCTCCGACATTCGGGTAAATTCTTGCTCTAGGAAGTCCGCAGCGTCCTCGCTCACGTCCTCCGCAACCGTGTTAAAAACCTGGTCCACGGACGGGCCGTAGAGTAGGTAAAGTCCGTTGTTCATAAGCACCATGCGGCGCTTGTTCTCGATCTTCTCGCCGGGTGCGAGGCGGACGGCCAAACCCAAGTTCCCGTTTCGCAGGTTCATCAGGAAGGCCCGGTTCATCTTCTCCCGCCGACCGGCAGCCACTTCCACCGTAGGGGCTTTCCGCCCGTGGACCTTGGGGCCGCGCACGAACGTCGCCAGGCTTGTCGGGCGACCCCGGCCACGGATCGTGGCGGACAGGTCCTCGGGCGAGGCAAAACGGGGTATGCGCAGGCGGCCATCCGCCGCGCCCGTCAAGTACCGTGCCGGGAACGCGATCTGTTCTCGCATAGCCTTAGCGGACTTGGTGCGGTAGCGCCGGGCAGTGGTGTTGATCGCCCGGGAAGCGAACTTCTTGACGCGCTCGGGCACCTCGTCAAAATCGAGAGCCGCAAGGCCCTCGACCGCCACAACGTAGTGTTGGGCATCGCTGGAGACGGTAGGTTGCGCCATCGCTCTACAGCGCGCTCGGCGGGACCGGCAGGCCCTCGGCCTGTTCTTCGGTCAAGCGGGTGCACTGGAATTTCTGAGTTAAACCTTCGGGAGGATTAGGAACCTCGACTCGGAAGGCTTCACCCGCGACGATGCTGAACACACCGCCACGGGTGGGGCTAACTTCTGCCGACAGGCAGATGATCTCCGGCACCTCCTCAAGTCGCGCGGCGGGCTGGAAGTCGAAACCCGCCATGTCGCCGAACGCCTTATTGTTGAGGTGGACCCGCACGTTGCAAAGCACAGGCTCGCTCTGTTCGTCGGCCTGGTAGAAGGCCGGAACCGCAAAAACGGCATGGAGCGCCTTTGTCTTACGCGCGCGGAGATCACGGATACTCATCAGCCCAGCATTTCGTCGTCGTTACCGGCGCTGCCGGAGTTGCCGTTGCCACCGGTCGGCTTCTTGGCCGGGGCTTTCTTAGCTGGAGCTTTCTTAGCTGGAGCTTTCTTGGCCGGGGTTTTCTTGGCCGGTTCGCCCGGCACCGTTTCCGCCGCCTCCTCGGTCCCGTCCCGTCGGGCCGCTTTCAGGTCCAAGTATTCCTGGCCTTCCGGGTCGGGGCAACTAAACGAACTCCCGGGCGCGACGCCCACGTCTTCGCCGTTGACCCGGCGGACAATTTTGTTGATGGCAATAAGTTTCATGTTCTGGCTCCTCTTTTAGCCGAAAGGTGAAATCGTCCCGACGCTTTGCCGGGACGATCTAGTGTTTACGCTTACGGTGCGACCGGGGTGGCCTTCACAGTGGCGTTCGGGTTGACCGGGATCATCAGTGGCGCGGACTGCGACATGATGAAACGGGCCGACGGGTCGTTCTCGTCCCACATCTTCGGGAAGATGTCGGCGGGCTGGAGCGACTCGACGTCGAGGATCGCGCCGAACGCTTTCACGCCGTCCACAGCGCGCGACGCCAACAGAACCTCATGCGGCTCCAGCACGTTCGCGGTAGCGTTGTTGGACTTGAACGTGTTGCCGATGCCCGAAACCAGCCAGACCGTGACCGCGCCGATGTACCCGACCTTGGTGAACGGATCGAGCGGGTCCTTGACGATGAGGCCCTGGTTCAGTTGAACCGAGTCAACGCCTTTGACGTCCTTGTCCAGTTTCTTCTGAACGTCCTCGTCGGCCATGAAGGCCGCGTAGGCTTTGGAACCCAGCATCACGTCAGTCGGAGCCGCGCCAAACTCAGCCGCAGCGGCCAGGTCGAACCACTCCTGCACGTCGTCCCACGCCGAGACGCCGGAATCGCCCCAACGCGCGCCTACGCCCTTGACGATGGTGTGCGCAGCGTCACGGCCAAAGTCGATGGTCACGGGTGCCGCACCCTCGTAAGCGATGGTGATCTCGCCGTCGATGATCGCGCGGGCACCCATGTACTCCCACAAGCGGGTGATAGCGTCGCGGTGGAACTTGGTGATCTCGATCACCTTTGCGTCGAAACGCGCCTTGGGCGACATCAGGGCCTTGCGGCGCGCCAATTCACCCGGTTGCAGCGAGAGCGCCTGCGACGGACGTACCGGGTCCTTCGGCTTGGTGTACGCCGGTTTGAAGGTCGAGATACGTTCGCCCTGCGGACGGTAGATCGGCTTGCCGGGCACGTTCGGAAGCATGAACGGGGCGATCTCGCGCGAAGCGTCGATCTTGTCGAACATGATTTCCTCTTGCTCGGACATGTGAGCGTTCGGGAAGAACAACTCCAGCCACTTCGAGTTGCGGACAGTCTGGCGCTTGTCAAACATGACAGCGTAGAGGTCCATCGGGGTATAAATATCCAGAGGCATATTCTGCGTCCTTTCAGGTTACGCGATCAGACCGAGAAGGTCGTAATCGAGCGGATAACGATTTGGGTGGGGGACGGCGCGCCGTTGAAGGCTGTGGCCTTCTCCGCGTCGGTGTCATACGAGGCGTCCCAGACGAGCATGTCAGGGTTGAACATGCCGCCCCGATAGACGTGACCCGGGGCGTCGCCACCGGTCGCGTCAACGGCGTAGACCAGGACGCCGATTGCCTGGACGGGCGTACCGCCGTCAGCGGCGACCGCCGGGACGATCTTGCCGTTGCCGTCAAAGCCGACCACGGTGAGCGCTTCCAGGTCCTCGCCGCTAAGGATCGTTTCGTCGGTGCTGAACACCGCTGGCACGTCGCCCGTTACCAGGGCCTCGGCCTCGGGGTTGATGCTTTCGGCGTATTGACCGGCAATGCCCGCCGTCAGATCGCCGTTATTCGGAGTGATAGTCATAGCGTTTTCTCCCTAATGACTGATTTCAGTTAGCTCGCCGGGCCGTGGCCCGCCGACGCGAAGATCGAGTCCGATACGGACATCTCGTCGTCACCACTTTCGTTGGTTCCCAAGCCGAGGTCGGGGTTGTCGCCAGAGGTCATTGCGTTCTCGAAGGTGGAGGTGCCGGGTGCGGTTTCCTGCTTGGCTTCCTCCGGCAGCCCGGCCAGGAACGTCGCGGCGGCCTCGGCGGTCATGTCGGTGGTCATCGCAACTTGACGCGCGGCGGAGGGGCGAGTTTTCGCCTCGTCCGAACCGAGGATCGTGTTGATGCGGTCGCGTTCTGTGGCGGCACCAGCGGTCAGGCCCTCAGTCTTGCCGCTGGCGTGGCCCTCGGTGCGCGCAGTCTCGACTGCGGTGTCGTGGACGGCCTTATCGACCGCCGTGGTGTCGTTCTTCGACATTTCGTCATCCTCATTTTCGTTGGAGGGATCGGCGTTGGCCGATTGGGAGTCGATTAGGCCGACGGCATCCGCCAGGCCGTTTTCGACGGCTTCGTGAGACAGGAACACGGCGGCTTCGGTGCCACGCACCGCCCCCTCGTCCAGGTCTCGATTCCGCGCCACAGTGGCGACGAAAATTCCGTAGGAGTTGTCCACTCGGGCCTGCATACGCTTGCGGGCTTTCTTCGAGAGCGGGATCGCTGGGTGCGCGTGGACCTTTTCGTCGCCAGCATGGATAAGGCTCACCGTGACGCCCCGGTTTTCCAGAGACTTTGAAACCTCGGTGTGGGCAGCCAACACGCCGATGGAGCCGACCAGGCCCGTGCGGACAACGTTGATAGAATCTGCGGAGGACGCGACCGCGTATGCAGCGGAGGCCGCGACGCTATCGACAAAGGCCCGAATCGGTTTCTCGCCGCGTAGGGCGTAAAGCCCGTCGGCGCATTCAAAGCAGCCGGGGACGTACCCGCCGGGCGAGTTCACGTCCAAGACGATTTCAACTACGTTGGAGTCCTCGACGCCACGCTGAACCGCGCGCAGCACGTAGTCGTAGCCCGTGAGCCAGCCGCCGAACGCGTAAGTGAAACGGCCCATGAGTACACCCTGGACCGGGACGGTCAGAACGCCGTCCTTCACCTTGTACGGACGCGCCCAGGCCATCCGTGGGTCCCAGAAGTCAGGCTCGTCGTCGCTTGACGCCATTTCGGCCTCCACCATATTCACCTTTTGGGTGAAATTCTGGGCAAACTCGTCAGACATCATTTTGGTGAGAGCAGTTTCAACCCAGGTTTGGTGTTCCTGGGCGATCAGTAGATCGCCGTTGGGCAGTGCAAACTCATTCATCTTTGGTCTCCGGTGCTTCCCGCGTGTCGCCAGAGGCGGCGTTCATCATGTTCGTGTCAGGCGTAACCGCGATCCCTTCGTCCTCCTGCATCCGCATTTCGCGGCCACGCTGACGGAACAATTCGCGATAGTCCTTGCCCAGCCGGGCGGCCTCGTCCTCGTGCGTGGAGAGGTTGTATTTCAGGCGCAAGACTGCCGCCTGCGTCTCTTTGAGTTCATCAATCTGGCCTCGCGAAGCGCCGATCCAAGTGCAGTTCGACAGCATATCGAGGTGCTGGTCTTCGTAGAGCCAGCCATCGCGTCGGGCCACAGATGGCATCGACGCGATCCGGCGTTTGTTGATGGCTTCCTCCAACCACAGTCGGTAGACCGTGGTGGCGAAACGGTCAGCCACGCGTGCTTTGAGCGTGCCCATGTGCTTCCAGGTCTCGGCCATCGCCGCGCGCGCCGAGGAATAGTTCGTATTCGTGTAGTCGCGTGAAAGCTGCTCGTAGGAGACACCCAGGGCTGCCGCGATATACCGCAGAAGCGACTGTTCGAACTCCTGGCCGAGAGGGCCGCCCTGCCCTGCGGGCATCATGTGCAGCTTCGTGCCGGGGAACAGGTGCGGAATCTTCACGCCGTCAAGCTGGAGGTTCTTCGCGCCGCCCGAATACTCCGCGACCTGACCCAGGTATTGCTCGATGTACTGCCCCATCGCGCCTGCTACGTTATCCGTGCCGCCGAGAGTGGCGAAAGCGTCAACGGGGGGAAGATCGGACTCGATGGCCGCCGCGTAAGTCGCGTTGACCACGGCGTTCTGGAGAACCACGTCGCGAAACTGCTTGGTGATTTTTATCTCTTTCAACGCCGCAACCATCTCGGCCACGCCGCGCGATTGCTCGGGGCGTTGTTGCTCGTAGATGTGGAGCATCTGAACCCGGCCCCAGGGCTTGCGGACTGGCACGCGTTTCCAGCGGTAGTTGTCCCCCGCGACGCGCCAATCTGCGGGGTGGGCCACGCGGATGTGGTGCGCTACGGCGGCACCATACTTGTCGCTTTCAACGCCTGCCACCAGTCGGGGGTCGTTGTACTTGCTCGGAGGGGTCGAGAGTCGGTCGGTGTCGATCATCTGGACCGCTGTATTGTAGGGCCGCCCGGCTCCGCGTAGCCACTCAGCCGATGCCAGGACTTCCCCGCCTGCGGTGTGGACACCGACGGCAAGGCGGACCAGTTCGGTCAAAGTGTTGTGGCGGCTCGCGTCCACCCAATTGTCCGGGGATTCCGCCCAGAGGGTGAAGCGGTCCTCCGCCTCCTCTTGGAACTCCTCGACCCAGATTTCGTCAAAACCTGCCCCCAGCAAACGTTCCTTGGGCTTGGCGCTCAGTGCGTAGAGCGCGCCGACGATGTTGTCCTGGTGGATCGTCGCACCGCCGCGCACATAGGCGTCGTTGCGGAGCGCGTCGCGTGTTCGGGCGTCCATAGTCGCCTTTTCGGGAATCAGGTCCATGTCGGCGGACTGGAGGGCCGGTTGCCAGCTTGCCAGCGTCCGGTCATTCCGAGTAGCCGCGTCAAACGCGCCGCCCACGAAGGCGGTCTCTCTCGTCGGCTCTGGGCCGAGCATTTCGAGGGCTTCCTGGTCCAGTTCTGCCATCAGAAAATCACTTTCATCGGGCCAGGGCGCGTCCCGGCAACTTCGCGGTCGAGGCGTTGGATGTACGCGAGCAGGGCACCGCGATTCGCCTGGGTGTATTCGACGCGTTCGCCGTTCTGGTCCACGAAGACCTTCGCCTGTTGGCCTGTGACAAGCAGGTGATACTGCGCCTTCGCGTCGTCCAATTTCTCTTGGGTGGTCACGTCTGCCTCCGTCATCCCAGCCGCTCGGCCAGTGTTTTGAGTGTATTATCACCTTTTGGGTGAATTTCAAACCGAAAGTTGTTTTCGCTGCCGATAAGATCGTTCACATCCCACTCGGCGGCCCACGCAGGCGGCTTGTCCCAGTTGATGTGCGGGAGGCCGATTTTCGAGGAGTGGCAGAGCGCCACGCAGTAGACTAAAAGGTCCCACGCTTCGTTGCGTTGTTGGCCGGGGTTCACCCACCCTTTCGCGGTTTTGGTCTCCGCGCAAAGTTCCACGAACCACCAGTCGGGCAGCCAGTCCGGGAACTCGACAAATCCGCCGCCGGGCATCTCACGCGAAAGCATGTTGTTCACCATGTCCTTCGCTTGGTTCGTGTTGACCATCAGCACGGGGACTTCCCCCCGCGCCTGCGCTCGGCGGTCCTTGCGCTCGGCGTTCGGGTAGTCGATCCGAACCAACGGTATCTTGTCCCGGCCATCCCCTTTCAGGAGTTGAACTCGCCGGTGGTAGTTCCGGCCTTCCGGGTCCGAGCGAAGCTGCCGCCAGAACTCATACGCGTTCGCGGTCGCGGATTCGGCACCGCCGGAGTCCACCGCCATCATGCGGATTTGCATGTGCCGTCCCGAGTCGTCGGCCAAGTCGTAGGTTTTCTCCAGAACCTTGTCGATCAGGAGCCACCAGTCCTCAACATAGGTGCCGGGCTTGAGGGGCCGGGGGTCCCCGTCCTCGTCCAGCCGGTTCGCCTTGCGGATTTTGAAGCGGTCGATCACGACAATATCGCCGTGAGGTTTGACGCCGTGGATTTGCACCTCAAAGCGCGATTTCTGCGTGTCCACCGTGGCGATCAAGAACCGGACTCCCTCGGGCACGACTTTCTCGCCGATGTCCTTGGCCCGGGTTTTGACTTCCTCCGGCAGCCTCTCGGCCTCGATCCCGGCAGGCAGGAACGGCAAGCCTTGGTCGGTGTTGACGGTCGTTTTCAGGGCCTCCTCCGAGCCGGTGGCCTCCATCTCGGCCAGGGCTTTTAGGTACTTAAGAGTCATGTCTGTCCAGTCGGCGAACGCCGCCGCCGGGCCTTTCAGCCAGAAGGACGCCGTGAGCGAGCGGATAGGTTCGCCGATGATCTCACCGGATTCCGGGTCCATCTTCTCGTTGTCCCGCAGCCAGAAGCCGCGCTTGTTCATCCCGCGCTTGCCGGGGGTGCCGCTTTCCTCGTGGTAACTATCCCGGAACGGGTGGGCGCAATGCGGGCACTCCAGGACCACCTGTTCGGCGGCGGCCAGCAAGTCGTCGGTGTCAGGCCACTTGAACAGGGAGAAGTCCGGTTCAAACGGTGTACCACACGACAGGCAGGGCCAATACCACCGACGCCGATCTCCCCGATTATAGAGGGCGAGGATGCCCGAGGTTGGCGGTGCCTGGTGCGGAGTCTGAGGTATCCAGCGGGAGTTCTCGATGACCCGGCTGGGCGAGGACTCTGCGGCGCACATGCCGAACCGCTTAAAGGTTTTCATCCGCTGGGACGCCAAGTCGTAGGGCGAACCTTCGCCGCCGACGTCTTCGTCCATCCGGTCATAGTCGGCGAGCCACAGACGGCCCACGGGCTTACCCGAGAGTTCGTTCACCGTAGGCCAGGACAGCGTGTATAGCATCCCGGAGGTGAACTTGGTCGAATACGTGGACGAGTTTTGCTTGCCGGGCAGAAGCCGGTTTCTGATCTCCGGGTTATCCCGGAACAGCTTTTCAACCCGGCGTTGGTGCCAGTCGCGCGCCGCCGACTGTGATTTGTCGATGTGCATGAAGTCCGCCGGATCGCAGATCGCGCTATGGTTCAACCAATTTAGAGACATGTCGGACTTGCCACATTGGGCCGGGCCGACGAACGCCATGCCGGTGAAGTCGAGGGAGTTCAAAACCTCCATCGGCTCAACCAAGTACGGCGTGGTGTCATTCTTGAACGGGCCGACGTAGGAGCCGGGGTTGTTTACAAAACGGTATTTCTCGGCGGACTCCGCCACCGTTAGCCGCTCGGGCGGGCGCACCGCCTCGGCGGTCGCCAGAACCATATTTTCGAGGGACTGGAACTTACCCATCTATCACACCCTCGTCTTCGCCGTGGTCCGCCTCCTGAGAGGGCGTCGTTCGATCTTTCGGCATCTCGACCAGGCTGTTGTGCAGGTCGGTCTGGAGGCCATCCACGAGACTCATAAGTTCGGTGCGCGCGTCGGTGGTTAGAGCGTTGTTCTCGGCCACCTGGTCGATCCAAAGCTGGGTAGTGGTCTTGAGGCGCTGAAAGGTTTCACCCAGGACACTCAGCACGTCCTCCGTGGCCCACAGTTCGCCCGCTTGCTCTCGCCATTTCTGTTCCTTGAGCCGCGCGTCCCAGACGTCCTTCTGGAGTGCGACAGGCAGGTCGGCCACGCCCATCTTTCGGACGTAGGCCGCAATATCGACCTTGGGCTTAACCAAGAATTGCATCGCCTGGCGAAAATCGTATAGCGGGATGTTTCCCCGGTGGTGCGAGATCGGAGTCAGTTCTGCCAGCTTCTTCGTGACCGTCTTGCGGTCCATCGACATCGCCTCAGACAGGAACGTGATTGATACGGGGCGGTGGAGGGCCTGGACCGCAGCCGCGTCCGACTTGCGACGGGCGCTCGGTTCGGGCGTCTTCCGGGGCTTCGTCTCGGTCACGCCTTTGGGCCGACCGGGGCTACGTTTTGCCGGGCTGGTTTCTTCGGGTTCGGGGCCGAGGAGGTCGTCCAGTTCCGCGCTCATGGGCGGCCCCCTTGGGCTTCAAGCCATCCCGCCCACTTCGTCGGGGCGTTCGAGTTCGGGCTTCGCAGAGCAATCCGCCACGCCATCCAGGAGTCCACCTCCGACTCTAGAAACCCTACCGCGCGTTCGTGAATTTGGATGGGCTGCGGGAAGTCGCCTGCGCTGACCATCCGCTGAACCGTGCGCTTCTCAAGACCGATTCGCTCCTCGACCTGGTTCATGCGGAGGAATCGCATGGCCGGGGGCGGAGCGCTCGGCTTTTCCGTTGTCGCGTCTTGAGGCGTCATAGGGTGACTCGCTTTCTGTTTGTCACTACCTAAATCACCTTTTGGGTGAATTTCAACCGAAAAGTTATTTATCCCCTTTCGGGTTCGTGTAAGGTGGTCGTGTAGGGGAAACCCTTTTCGCGGGGCCGGGTCGATGTCGCTCCTCCCTTCCTGGCCCCGCAACCAATTGCGTACAGCGCGCCGAGAGTCATTTCTCCGCTCTCACCAGCGCCATCTGTTCGCCTAGCCAGTCCGCCCACCATTGCATCATTTCCGAACGCTGCTCTAGGTACTCCGCTGCGTTGTACGCGCCGCGCACCTCGTTGCGCTCCTCGTGGCTCAGTTGCTTTTCGATCCAATCTCGGTTCCAACCGCCCTCATTTGCGTTCGTGGAGAACGTCGAGCGAAACCCGTGATGGGTGTGTTCGGTTTTGGTGCAGTAGCCCATGCGCCGGAGCGCTGCGTTTAGGGTCACGTCTGAAATACATTTTTGGTCGCTGCGCGGAGCAGGGAACATTAACTCGCCGTTGCCCGAGAGCGCGTGGAGCCACTTCAACACCCCTAGCGCTTGATCCGAGAGAGGGACAATGTGATCACCGTGGTCGCCCTTGGTGCGCGCCTCCGGGATCGTCCAGCGGCGGCGCTCCCAATCAATCTCGCACCACCGCCCGGCGCGCAACTCGGTCGAACGTAGGAAGCAGTACCCGGACAGGAGGAGACCGGCTCGGGTTTGCGGGCCGCCCTCGTAGCCGTGGATCGCCAGCAAGAGGCCGCCGACCTTCTTCGGGTCGGTCAGGCCGGGGCGCTTGGTGTGCTTCCGCTTGACCGTCGCAATCGTGATGACGGACGCCGGGTCGTGGAGGCACCTGTCTTGGGCCGCCGCGAAACGGAACACCTGGCTCATTTTCTGTCGAACGTCCTTGGCGGTATCGAACAGTTCGGCGGCCTCCAGACGGCGGACGATCTCCAGGACCTCCGATGGTCTGATCGTCGCGATGTCGCGCGCGGCGAAGTCCTGGTAGGTGCGGCGCAGGTTGCGCTCCAGCTTCACGAAAGTCAGCGGCGAGATGCCGTCGGCTTTCCTCTTAGCGATAAACTCCTCGCAGTTTGTCTCCCAAAGCTGCGAGTCCGCTGCGGGCGTCTGAGCGTCGTCGCCAAGGTCCGCCCGCTTGAGGTCCACCCCCGACCGGGCGAGGTGCTTCACACGTCGGGCCATTTCGCGCGCCTTCGCCAGTTTGAGCGCCGGGTACTCGCCGAGGGTGTGGGTCTTTTTGTGCTTCTCACCCCTTGACCGGAACGTGACGCGGAAAATCTTTTTTCCAGTGGGCCGCACTTCGACGTACATTCCCTCGCCGTCCGTCAGGCGTTGGGCTTTGGTTCGCGGCTTGGCCGCCTTGATTTGTGATTCAGTCAGCATGATTTGCTCCTCTACTTGGGAGAATCGAGGGTGGTGTAACTTTTCCCGGGGGGTGGTGTAACATTAGCCTTAAGTTGATCTTTCAACCAATTATACTAAAAGTTACACCAAGTTACACCACTTTTTTCCCGCATTAAGTCGCCTTATGTCGCGCTATGTCGCAAATAAAAGCTAATAAAATCAGCCTGTTGTCGCGTTGCGTCGCTTTATGTCGTGTGAAATTGGCGCTCTGGGGAGGATTCGAACCCCCGACCCCCTGATTCGTAGTCAGGTACTCTATCCAGCTGAGCTACCAGAGCGCGGTGGAGTGGGATTTAGAGGGAGTGCGGCGGGTTTGCAAGGGCAAAAAGCAAGAATTTTCAAGTATCCGCCACATCGCCTTTGGGCAGGCAAATTTCAAAGCACGTTCCGTCTGATCCGGTCTTCTTTAACCGAACAGTTCCACCATGACCGCGCACCAGTTCTGCCGAAATCGCCAGCCCCAGACCGGACCCGCCCTTGCGGATTCCCCCCTGAAACGGCGTGAACAGATGTTCCTGCGCCTTTGGCGGCAACCCCGGGCCGGTGTCACTGATGAAGATGAACCAAACGTCGTCGTCTTCCTGACAGGACACCGATATTTCCCCGGCCTCACCACTGGCCATGATCGCCTGTCGCGCATTACGCACAAGGTTTGAGATCACCCGATAAAGCTGTTCCGCATCCGCGCGCACCATCATTCCCGCAGGGATATCTTCGGCAAAACTCAGATCATAGTCACCCACGGCAAGCCGTTCGCTTTCGATGACGTCCGCAACGATATCAAGCAACGGTAATCGCGTCAGCTTGGGCGGCGGCTCTTCGGCCTTGCCAAATGCCAGCGTGGATTCGCACAGATGCACCGCGCGGGTGATCGAGTTCACCAGCTTGGGCGCCAGCCTCGTTACGGTTGGATCCTGACTCATTTCAATCCGGTCAGTGAACAATTGCGCCGACGTCAGGATGTTGCGCAGATCGTGACTGACCTTGGCCACTGCCCCGCCCAACTGGGCCAGCCGTTCTTTTTGCTTAAGCGACGCCGTCAGCTCGACCTGAAGGCTCTGCAGCGCCTCTTCGGCTTCGCGCAGCTCGATAATACCGGCCGACGGTTGGATGATCCTGCGCGCATCCTCCGGGGCGTCCGCGTAAGATTGCATATACCCAATCACGCCCTTGATGGGGCGCACCAAAAACGCCCGCACGGCCAAAAACAACAGGAATGCGGTCACGACCGAAATCACAGCCGACAAAGCAAGAATGCGCACGCCATAGTCCAGCATGGCCAGTCGCAACCCCCTTGTGTCCATGGTCACTTCGATCAGTATACCGGCTTCGCGCACCGGCGCGCCCATCACGCGGATCACACGGTCTTTGCCGTCGAAACATCGCACCAAAGCATCGCGGATCAAGCCAAATGCGCCGGCATCGCGCATGTCAAATGTCGCGTGAATTGGGCTTGGGATCGGGGAACTCAATATCAACTGGCGCATCTCATCACGCCGCAACACAACGTTAAAGACTTCGGCATTCTCCAACAGCTCTGTCTCAAGTTCGGCATCGATCATATCATCTGCCAGCAACGCCAATGACGCGATTTGCGCCCGCTCCAGACGCAACAGCAAATAGTCCTCACGAAACCGGGCAACCGACGGCACAAAGATCAACACTTCGGCCAGCATCACGAAGATGACTGTCAAAATCAGAAACCGACCCGAAAGTGAGTTTAGCATATCATTGGCCCGTTGGTGTCATGGCAGCCATCGCTGAACCAGCCCGACCACCATCTTGACCTTTGGACTATCAAATAGCTTCGGCGAAAAATAGGCCCCGGCCACGCGCTTGTTAATTTCACCCACGGTCGGATAAGGCGCCACCATGGCCGCGACGGCCGACATCTTGAGCCTATTTGCGATTGCCAGTGCCCAAAGATTGATCAGCTCGCCCGCATGAGGCCCTGCAATCGACACGCCAACCGGACGTCCTTTGACAACCATCGCCTTGACCAACCCTTTTGCCTTACGCTCCGCAATCAGCCGGTCGTTATGTTCGATATCAAACCGCACAACGGTCAGCTTGTCGCCGTATGTCTTACGGGCTTCGGCTTCGGTTGGACCAATCTGGGCCAGTTCCGGGTCTGTATACGTGGCGTAAGGAATGTGGTCCGTGCGCGCCTTGGCGGGCAATCCAAACAAGGCCGATCGGATGATAACCCCTGCGTGATACCCGGCCACATGCGTAAACTGCGCACCGCCCGCAACATCTCCAATCGCGTAAACCTTGCGGTTGGTCGTTTTCATGCTGTCATCCACTTTGATGCCGGTCCGCGTGGTCTCGATCCCTGCCGCCTCAAGGTTCAGCGTGTCCACGTTTGATTTACGTCCAACCGCCATCAACAGGTGTGACCCGGAAAAGCTCCGCCCGTCTTTGGTCTCGACCGTAATCGTATCGCCGCTCTGGCTGATATGTGCAGCCAGAGCGTCTTCGGCAATTTCGACACTTTCGGCGCGCAGATTATCCAGCACAAAAGCCGCCATTTCCGGATCGTCACGCCCCAAGGCCTTCATGCCCTCGATGACCGTGACCTTACAGCCCAGACGCACATGCGCCTGCGCCATTTCCAGACCAATCGGCCCGCCACCAATCACCAAAAGATGGTCGGGCTTTTCCTTCAGATCAAACAAAGTCTCGTTGGTCAGCCATGCCACATCTTCCAACCCCGGAATCGGCGGCACCAATGGGCTAGACCCCGTGGCGATCACGACCCGCCGCGCAGTAATCCGATGCGCGCCAGCCTCAACAACCGAAGGCGAAACAAACTGGCCGTATTCGCGGATCACCCGCACGCCCATGTCTTCGAACCGTTCCTGACTATCAAGCGGTGCGATCTGCGCGATCACGTCTGCCACATGGTCCTTGGCTGCCGCATAGTCCACCTTTGGCGTCACATCCGCGACGCCGTAAATGCTGGCATGCGATTGCGCATAGGCCGCCTTGCCGCTGGCGATCAGCGCTTTGGACGGGACACACCCCCAGTTCAGACAGTCACCGCCCATGACATGGCCTTCCAAAAGCACAACACTTGCGCCCATCTGGATTGCGCCCGCCGCCACAGACAATCCGCCGGATCCGCCCCCGATGACCAAAACATCGGTTTTGATCTCTTCCATTACAGTGCCTCCTTGCCGCGCACTGCTTTGAGAATGATTGGCAACGCCGCCAACGCACACAGGCCCAGAATAGGCAACAGAATGTGAGGCTCGAAAATAACACTCAGGTTGGGCGTTTCACCCCGCGCAAACACTTCTCCCAGCCCCGCGCCCACAGACGTGAACACCAGACCACCGGGAATGATTCCAATGAATGTCGTAACAGCAAAGCGCCAAAGGCTGACACCAACCAACGCAGGCACCAGATTGGCCACAAAGAATGGCACCAATGGCACCAGACGGATCAGAAACAGCATCGACCACTGATTCTCATCGATCCCCTGCTTGATCGCTTTGACTTTGCCACCTGATGAATCCATCCGCGCCGCCAGCCGTTCGCCAAGCCCCCAACGGGCAGCAAGGAAAATCAGGACCGCACCCAACGTGGCCGCACTGACGTTGAATAACACGCCCGGGAACGTCCCAAACAGAAATCCGCCAGTCAGCGTCGCAACCGTTGCACCGGGCAAGGAAAACCCGACAATCACAATGTAAACCGACATGAAAACCAGAACAGCGGCCAGATAATGACTGTCACGATACGCAATCAGCATCTCGCGATTGGCGCTCAGCGCCTCAAAGGTCAACACATCGCGCAATGTAAAAAAGCCAACAATGGCTGCAACCAATATGCCAACAAGAGGCAGCGCTCTGGTCCAACCGGCTTTATCTTTGTCGTTCGTGTTCATCACATCCGTCATATTCTTTCCAAACCTGGCCTTGGCAACACAAACCGTGTGCCGCTTGCCAGTCAAAATGCGCTGACACGCGCTGAAACAACACCCAACTCACGGCGGGTTGATCACAAACACCCGTTATCGTGAAGAAATCCGCCCGTATCGGCGAGATTGAAACATTAGCGCCCCAAACAGGTTGCTTTTTTGTTGCAATACCGCGATCTGCCGTTTGACTTATCCCCGCCACAGTCCTATAGACCGGGCTTCAAATAGCACTTGGGCCAGCGATTCCGCGCTTGGCGCCCTGATCAGAC
Organism: Shimia sp.; assembly: GCF_039969785.1. Taxonomy (GTDB): domain Bacteria; phylum Pseudomonadota; class Alphaproteobacteria; order Rhodobacterales; family Rhodobacteraceae; genus Shimia. Next base: position 68,539 of record NZ_JBDVNC010000039.1, read on the forward strand.
GGAGACGGAGCGATGAAACGCACCTACCAACCCTCGAACCTAGTTCGTAAACGCCGCCACGGCTTCCGTGCGCGCATGGCTTCTAAAGCAGGCCGCAAGATTCTGAACGCACGCCGCGCACGCGGTCGTAAGTCGCTGAGCGCATAAGCTCACCGACACAGTTCTGACGAACATGACACCGCCGGAGGCCCCCACGAATGGCATTGCCGTTCCTGAGGAAACGCCCCCGGCGGTGTCCGTTTGTCTTGAGGTCATCAAGAACCGCCGCGATTTTCTGCTGGCGGCCCGTGCCCGTCGACAGGGTACAAAGGCCATGATGCTTCAGGCCCGTCAGCGCCGCGAAGGCGAAGACGTGCCGGATCACGTTATCCGTATCGGCTATACCTGTTCCAAAAAAGTTGGAAACGCAGTTGCACGCAATCGCGCCAAACGCAGATTGCGCGAAATCGCACGCCTGACGCTGCCGCAACACGGTAAACCGGGTTGGGATTATGTCCTGATCGGGCGCGCCACCGAAACCGCCGCCCGTGATTTCGAAGCGCTGCAATCTGATCTGAGATACGCGCTGGGCAAGATACATTCCCAATAGATCACCTGCTGCATGGGCATACAGGCGTCGCGCACCGCACGGTTTGTTAACGGTGTCGCTGGCAGGAAACGATACCGACGCAATACCGACGTGATGCCGACGCGCCGCCGATGGCCAAAACCCCGCAAACCAACGGCGTTAACCATGATTCGCACCAAATGCCTTTGTCACGGCAACGCCCCCTTGGCACTGCGGCGCTGAGCGGCTAACACCTTTTGTCAAAGAGGTCAGCCGAGATGAAGAAGCAAAACATGAACCGCGATTGGATCGCCACCGCCAGCACCCTGTCCCAAGCCCTGCCCTATTTGCAGCGTTACACGGGCGCAATTGTCGTCATTAAACTGGGCGGTCACGCCATGGGCAGCGATGCCGCGATGGATGATTTTGCCCGAGACGTCGTGCTGATGCGACAAGTCGGGGTCAATCCGGTGATCGTGCATGGCGGCGGTCCGATGATCAACGCGATGTTGCAACGGCTTGATATCAAATCCGAATTTGTGAACGGGAAACGCGTCACTGATACAGCAACGGTCGAAGTTGTTGAAATGGTGCTCTCTGGGCTGGTCAACAAACGCATCGTTCAGGCGATCAATCGCCAAGGCGGCAAGGCCGTCGGATTGTCGGGCAAAGACGCCAATCTGATGATCTGCGACCAGACCAACCCGGATCTGGGATTTGTCGGAACACCCGCCGATATGAACCCAGAATTTCTACATGAACTGTTTGCCAACGACACAATCCCCGTGATCGCGCCACTGGGTGCTGGCCGCAATGGCGAGACATTCAACGTCAATGGCGACACCGCCGCAGGTGCCATCGCCGCCGCGCTCAAGGCTGACCGTCTGTTGCTGTTGACCGATGTGGCAGGTGTAAAAAACGCCGAAGGCGAAGTCATGACAGAGCTGAAATCCCAACAAATCCGGGACCTTACCAATTCCGGCGTCATCGCAGGCGGCATGATCCCCAAAACCGAAACAGCGCTGGATGCCATCGACGGTGGTGTGCGGGCTGTGGTCATTCTCGACGGGCGTGCACCCAATGCCTGTCTGCTGGAACTCTTCACCGAACACGGCGCCGGCTCGCTGATCCGACCAGACTGATCCGCGATGGCTATTAATATTCTCAAACGGGAATATTATAGGGGGTGATGACAACGCCCGAGGCTTCATGGATTCTGACACGCTAATCCGGTTTGGCACCTTTGCGTGCCTCTTTGCACTGTTTGCGATCGTTGAGGCTTTAGTCCCTCGCCGCCCGCGCGCGCAGCCTCGCAAGACCCGGTGGCTGACCAATCTGGCCATTTCTGCGCTCAACAGCGTCTCTTTGCGTTTATTGTCCTTTGCCCTGCCTGCACTGACCGTAGGCGCCGCACTGGACGCGAACAACAACGGCTGGGGTCTGTTCAACACTCTTTCACTTTCACCGGTAATTGAAACTGTTCTGGCGATTTTGATCTTCGACTTTGCGATTTGGTTTCAACATCTTATCACACATAAAATACCGATCTTGTGGCGCTTGCACCGTGTGCATCACGCAGATCGCGACATCGACGTGACCACCGCGATCCGGTTCCATCCGATTGAAATTGCATTGTCGATGCTGCTCAAAATCGGATTGATCTACTTGATTGGACCGTCTGCACTTGCCATCATTTTGTTTGAAATCCTGCTGAATGGTACGGCCATGTTCAACCACGCCAATATTGCCCTGCCACCCGCGCTGGACCGCATCCTGAGACGGATATTGGTCACTCCCGACATGCATCGCGTTCACCATTCAACCCTTCGCAAGGAGCACGACAGCAACTATGGGTTTGCCCTTTCGATCTGGGACCGTGCGCTGGGAACCTATATCGCGCAACCCCGCGACGGGCATGATATGATGACCACCGGCCTTGAGTGGCAAGATGAGCGCCCGTCACGCCTGGGGTGGAGCCTCGCGCTGCCATTTCTGCGCAAATGACATATGAACTGATCGCCCGCGCGGCTGCGGCCATGCAACTTGAACTCCTTGGCGGGTTTCATCCTGGCGATTCCGATGCGGATTTGGCGGGCTTTGAAACATTGATTTTGCTTGGCCCGCGTGAACCAGGGTTTTGGAGCGCATTCTCGCAATCACGTGAATTTCTGGATGGTGCGCCCAATCCGATGGATCGTTGGTCAGTGCGGGTTTTGACCGGACTCGCCGTCGCCTTTAATGCACAGCCATTTTATCCCTTTGGCGGTCCGGCCTATCGCCCCTTCTTCCAATGGGCCTTGCGCACCGGACGTTGTCACCCTTCGCCAGTCTCTCTGCTCGTGCACGATCAGGCCGGACTTTTCGTCAGCTTCCGGGGCGCACTTGCGCTCACTCAACGTCTGGACCTGCCACCAACGGACCCAAATCCGTGTTCAACCTGCGCCGGTCAACCCTGCCGTTCGGCCTGCCCGGTCGTCGCGTTTGAGACTGGTCAATACGATGTAGCCGCCTGCCGTGCATATCTGAAAGGCGTTCCGGATAATGATTGTATGACAATGGGTTGTGGTGCCCGCCGTTCTTGCCCACTGTCAAAGACATACGGCAGGCAAGCTGCGCAGTCAGCGTTTCATATGAAGGCATTTCAAACCAATGGCTCTTAACCTCATCCTCGTTCGCCACGCCAAATCCAGCTGGCATATTCTGGACCAGTCCGATCATGACCGCCCGCTGAACCAGCGAGGGCGGGCTTCCGCCGCAGCACTGGGCGATTGGGTTCGAAAAGAAGAGGTGCAGCCGGATCAGGTACTGTGTTCATCCGCCCAAAGAACGCGCGAAACATTTGAGCGGATGCGTCTGGACGCGCCACTTATCGTCACGCGATCGCTCTACCTAGCCAGTGTTGATACCATGCTGGCCCAACTGCAAACCGCGCAGGGTGCCAGCGTGATGATGATTGGGCACAATCCTGGCATTGGCGAGTTAGCCTATCGATTGGCGCAAAACTCACCATCTCACCCACGTTTTGGCGACTATCCAACAGGCGCAACCACTGTGTTTCAATTCAATTCAAAAACTTGGCCCGATGTGAAATTTGGTCAGGGCGAAGTGCGAAAATTCGTTATTCCACGCGACCTTATCTCTTGAACTCGTACGCCAAGAACGAAGAAAAGGGCGGGAGAAACCCGCCCTTTCTTGTCGTTTTACAGAACGTTGAAGACGAACTTCAGTGCCCCAGAATTTGGCTGAGGAACAACTTGGTCCGCTCGCTCTTGGGATTGTTGAAGAACTCTTCAGGCTCGTTTTGTTCAACGATTTGGCCCGCATCCATAAAGATCACGCGGTTCGCCACCTGACGGGCAAAGCCCATCTCGTGGGTTACGCACAACATGGTCATGCCCTCTTCGGCCAGTTCGATCATGGTGTCGAGCACCTCTTTGATCATCTCCGGGTCAAGAGCCGACGTAGGTTCGTCAAACAGCATGATACGTGGCTTCATGCACAAGGAACGCGCAATCGCCACCCGCTGTTGCTGACCACCCGACAACTGGCCGGGATACTTGTCGGCCTGCTCTGGAATCTTCACCTTTTCAAGGAAATGCATCGCTGTTTCCTCGGCCTCTTTGCGCGGTGTTTTGCGCACCCAGATCGGGGCCAGCGTACAGTTCTCAAGGATCGTCAGATGCGGGAACAGGTTGAAGTGCTGGAAACACATGCCAACTTCTGATCGGATTTTGTCGATGTTTTTCAGATCCGAAGTCAATTCGGTTCCATCGACAACAATCTTGCCCTGCTGGTGTTCTTCCAGCGCATTCAGGCAGCGGATCAAAGTTGATTTTCCCGACCCCGAAGGCCCGGCAATAACAATCCTCTCACCCTGATTGACCGTCAGGTTGATATCGCGCAGCACGTGGAACGTGCCGTACCATTTGTTCATGTTGTTGATTTCAATCGCGACCTCGTCAGAGACCTGCATCTTGGATCGGTCGATTTCGCGATCTGTTGTAAGTTCAGACATTTGCAGAACTCCTTACTAGTGGCCGGTCTGAAGCTTGCGCTCCAGATACATGGAATAACGTGACATCGAGAAACAGAAGACAAAGAACAACAAGGCGATAAAGCCATACAGTTCCCAGACAACTCCGTTCCAATTCGCGTCAGCGCGGATGGCTGTGGACAATCCAAGCGGGTCGAGCAGACCGATGATCGACACAAGGGTTGTATCCTTGAAAACGCCGATAAACGTACTCACGATCCCCGGGATCGAAATCTTCAACGCCTGAGGCATAATGACAAGGCGTTGTGCCTGCCAATAGTTCAGCCCCAGCGAATCCGCACCTTCGTATTGCCCGGTTGGAAGCGCCGCGAGGCCACCCCGCACCACCTCGGCCATATAGGCCGCGGCAAACAGGGTCACCATGATCAACACACGCAGGATGATGTCAAAGTTGGTGCCCGGAGGCATGAACACGTTCAGCAGCGTTGACGCCACAAACAACAGCGTGATCAACGGAACACCGCGAATGAACTCGATAAAGCCCACGCACAATGCTTTGACGATCATCAAATCCGATTGCCGCCCCAGCGCCAGAACGATGCCAAGCGGCAATGATCCAACAATGGCTACAACACCGATTGTAATTGATAGCATAAAGCCACCAAATTTACGGCTTTCGACAACCTCGATCGACAATGGAATGATGCTCTCGGCCACCCCTGCGAATGTCCCGGACAGGAGTAACCACCAGACAATCGCCGCCAACGGCCCAACGATTAAACCGATCAGCCCGCTCACAGTCCTGGCTAAAATGCTGTAAGCGAAATAGCCAATTACAAAACCGAGAATAGCGCCGATGGGTACCCAGGCTGATCCCCCCCACAACAACCATGGAAAGACAAATGGGAACAGGGCTGTAAAGATCAGAGGATTGGGCAGACGTTTCGCGCCTCCCGCGATCTGCGTCGCACGATCCGCCTTATCAGTCGATACCAGAGTGTACGCCAGATACGCCAGCCCAAGGCCAGAAATGATGCGCAGCATCCAGGCAAACACGCCGCCAAAGGCAAATGTCGTCAGAAACACCAGCAAAGCCAACAGAAACCAGTTCATCCGACGTGAGATCATGCTGAACAGAACCGGAATGACCGCAACGAACAGCAACCCAAATGTTACAACCGGTCGCCAGTACAGCTCGGATGGGTAAAACCCAAACATAAGCTGGATCCAACGCTCCCGGATCACGCCCCAGCATGCGCCGCCACCGTGTCCACCACCACCGCCATTGACGGCAAAGATTTCACGGCATTCTTTCAGCGATCCCGCACTCCAGGTTCCGCTAAACACCCAAGGTAACAGCGAAACCAAAACGTAGAATATCACCAGCAATGACGAAATCGTCAGCACCGAGTTTAATATGCCGGAAAACAGGTTCTCGCGCATCCAACCGACAATACCCACATTAGACGCAGGTGGCGCCTTCTCTGGGAGCATGTCTTCGCGAACAAAAGCAATATCAGACATATCAGCGCTCCTTCAGCTTAACGGATTCGTTGTACCAGTTCATTACAGCCGAAATGCTCAGCGAAATGACCAGGTAGCAAAGCATCAACAGCAACAGTGTCTCAAGCTCTCGTCCGGTTTGGTTGAGGGTAATTCCACCCAGTGTACCGGTGATGTCCATGTAGCCCACAGCAATCGCCAGCGACGAGTTTTTCGTCAGGTTAAGATAGTTCGAGATTAGCGGCGGAATGATCACCCGTAACGCTTGTGGCAGCACAACAAGGCTCATGATCCGGTTGGATCTTAGGCCCAGTGCGGCGGCGGCTTCCGTCTGACCATGGCTGATCGCCAAAATCCCGGCTCGCACGATCTCTGCGATGAACGCAGCTGTATAGAGCGACAAAGCCAACCAGAGCGCAATCAGCGAATTGCGCATGTATGTGCCGCCTTTGAAGTTGAACCCCTTCAACTCTGGATAGCCAAGGTGGAAACCCAGAACGACCAACAGAATGATCATAGGCACAAACAAAATGGCCAGATTCACATACCATGTCTTTGGCCGGTCCCCGGTTGCCTCCTGAATGCCCTGCGCACGTGCGTTGACTTTTCTGATCGCAAATATCGACGCGGCCAAAAGAACCAGTATCGCAATCAGGTCCAGCGAAACGTCAAACCGCAGGGACGAAGCCCCGAACAGGTGAATGTCGCCCAACGAATTTGAAAACAATGGCTCAGGAACATAGACGCCCCGGTTGGTAAACACGACGCTACCGGTTTCGACGCCCTTAAACGCGCGTGGAGACGGCAATGTCTCGATCAGAACTGCCATTGTGAACACAATCCACAACAACACAGGTACGTTGCGGAAAAATTCCACGTAAACGGTCATCAGCTTGGCAATGAGCCAGTTCTTGGAAAGACGAAGAACCCCGATGACCACGCCCAGTATTGTCGCTGTCACGCAGCCCATAAAGGCCACGAGCAAGGTGTTCAGTAGGCCGATGAATGATGCACGCAGATGCGTATCTTGTGAATTATAATCCAGCAGTCTTTGGTTGATGTCATACCCGGCAGGTTCGCCGAGAAACCCAAAATTTGGTTCCTTGCCTAATGTTGCAAGGTTTTGAGCTGTATTTGAGATCAGCCAGCCAATCAAAAGTAAAAACCCGATCAGCGCAACGATCTGAATAGTCATCGAGCGATACCGGGTGTCATAAATCAGCATAGACGGCCGGAACGACTCCCTAGGAGGGTCGGTCAAAGTGGTCATTTGGATATATCCCCGTTACTCGGCCGATTATTATTTGTCTGGCGACGTTGCGCCGTGGCCGAATTAATTGGTGAGATGTCACTTCAGGTGACAAAAAAGGGCGCGAAATTTTCGCGCCCTTCTTGATTTGGATTTTACCGGAAAGGTGGCGAGTAAATCAGGCCGCCTTCGGTCCATTGTGCGTTCAGGCCGCGAGCCAGTCCGATTGGTGTGCTTTCACCAATGTTGCCCTCAAACAGCTCACCATAGTTGCCGCCTGCCATAATGGCGTTTTTCGCCCAGTCAGCCGACACACCCAGCATTTCGCCAAGGTTACCCTCTGTACCCAGAAGACGGTTAACTTCTGGGTTGTCGGTACCGGCAGACATTTCACCGATATTTGCCGATGTCACACCCAGCTCCTCAGCTGTAACCAGCGCGTTGAGCGTCCAGCGCACAACGTCACCCCATTCGTTGTCGCCGTGGCGGACAAGCGGGCCAAGAGGCTCTTTGGAGATGATTTCAGGCAGCAGAACATGTGCGCCTGGGTCTTCAAAGGTTGCGCGTGTCGCAGCCAGACCAGATGCATCCGTGGTGTAAACGTCGCACGCACTAGCAAGATACTGCTGTTGCGCTTCGGCGTTGGTTTCGATCGGAACCGGCTCATAGCTGATGTTGTTGGACCGGAAGAAATCAGCAAGGTTCAGTTCGGTTGTTGTACCGGTCTGAATACAAACGGTTGCACCGTCCAGCTCTTTTGCAGACGAAACGCCCAGTTCCTTAGGAACCATAAAGCCCTGACCGTCATAATAGTTCACACCAACAAATGTGAACTTCAGGTCCACATCGCGCGAGAATGTCCAGGTCGTGTTGCGCGCCAGCATGTCGATTTCGCCCGACGCAAGTGCGGTGAAACGAGTTTTACCGGTCGTTGGAACAAATTCCACAGCTTTTGGATCGCCCAAAACGGCCGCAGCAACCGCACGGCATACGCCGACATCAAAGCCATCCCATTCGCCATTGGCGTCAGGGGCCGCAAAGCCAACAAGACCCGTGGTCACACCACAGTTCAGTTTGCCGCGTGCTTTTACATCGTCAAGTGTTCCGGCAGCCGCTACCCCAGCGGCGATACCTGCCATGGCGAGTGTACCATAGAATACAGATTTTTTCATTTTTACCTCTTCCTGATGTTCCGTCCTTTGCGAACGGTCTTTCGGCCTTTTTGGCCGTGCGAAGGCACTAGGATTGCTCCCCTAAAACCTCACTCCTTAGTGTGGGCGCAATCATCTCGAAACGTCAAGTGCCACTTCAAGGAAATTGATCAAGAACAAAGATTTGAAGATGTACCGGCAAGCATCTGGAAAATATTGTCTTTAATATAGCATTTTCGCAAATTTGTAGGCGTGAATAAAGGCATGGTATTTTTGAGAAGCCATCATTTGCGCTTCTTCATCCACGCCCCATTGTTCTTCCTGCCAGGTTTCATCGATTCTTGACAACTGCCAAAGTTCATCAATGGGTCGGAAATCCAGCAAAGCGGCAAAACCTAAAACAAGTGAGCCAGACAAGCTGACAAGGTCATGAAACGCGGCAAGCTGAAAATTATCCAGCGCGTGAACGCGGTTGCGCAGGTTGGCCAAACTCGTCTCGTTTTGTGCCATATGCATGACGCCGGAAACGGATTCCAGCGGCGCCGCCAGGACATTTGCAGACCAGTCAAGTAGAGGGTCCCAGTTTTCGGCCTGACGTTCGATCAACTCTTGCGGCGACGTTGCGCGGTAACACAGCAAATCACTTCCGCCATATTCCGCCAAAAGGTCGGCAACTTCGCTATGTTGCGTGGCGACTTTGTCGATGGCGGCGTTAGCAGACCGTGTCACTGGCATTGTTCCGGGATCGATTTTGTCAGTCTGAGCGTTCCATTCAGCGGCAATGCTTTCAGCCATAACGCGGCTTGGAACAATCAGGGCCGCCTTTGCAGGTGTTTTTAACGCGCGCCCGTCAAGCTTTACGGAAAACCCTTTGGGTTCCTGTGTGACTTCTGCCAGTTTCCAGAACCGTTTCTGCGCCCATTCGCTGCTCATTCTAAATTCCCCATACGTCCAGAAGCGCCGCTTGCAGGTCTTCAAAGCGGTCGATCACAATGTCAGCAGCCACGAGCGCAGACCTGTCGTGATAACCCCAACTTACACCAATTGCAGCCATGCCAGCGGCACGTGCCATTTCCATATCAAAGCTTGTATCGCCAACCATCGCAGATGCCTGCGCAGAAGCGCCGGTCTCTTGCATCGCCGTCAATAGCATTGAAGGGTGCGGTTTGGATGGGTGATGATCCGCGACTTGCTGGGTTACGAACATCTGTTCAAGCCCGTGACCTTGCAACAATTTGTCCAGCCCACGGCGAGATTTACCCGTAGCCACGCCCAAAATCATGTGGTCGTCCGAATTCAGCTGAGACAAGGTGTCGATGGCGCCGGGATAAAGCGGTGATGAGTTAACTGTGCCAGCTTGCTCTCGGTGGAGCATGTAGCTGTCTTTGTAAGCCTGAACCATCTGGTCCCTTAGCTCCACAGCTGCATCGGGAACCAGACGCGCCATCGCGACATCAAGGGACAGACCAACAATACCCAACACCGCATCGCGGTCGGGGTTCGGCAGACCGACGGACTGGAACGCCACATTCATTGAACGTAGAATATCCGCCTGACTGTCCACAAGTGTGCCGTCGACGTCAAAAACGACCAATCGCAATTCGCTCATTGAAGCGTCTCAAACGGGTCTTCAGCGGCCATGTCAGGCGTCCATTGAAACGTATCAAAGGTACGCTCCATATGCTCTGGCAGGGGGGCAACTATCGACAGCGGTTTTCGGGTCACCGGATGCTCAAGCTGCATGGTTCTTGCGTGCAGGTGAAGCTTGTTGCTGATGATGCCGCCCAATTGAGCACCCCACCCATCGCCCTGATTTTCCTGCCCCGAGCCGCCATATTTGCCATCTCCGATAATCGGATGGCCAATTTCGGACATGTGCGCGCGCAATTGATGCGTGCGCCCGGTAATCGGTTCCATGGCAACCCACGCCGCACGGCTCGCTACGCGGTAAAGCGTTGCGTATTGCGTGATGGCGCGTTTTGCGCCCGGCGTACCGTCAACGTCCCGAGGATGCAGGCAATGCATTTTCTCGCCTTCACCACCGCGCCCATGTCCCGGCGCCTTAACCAGCCCGTATTTGATTTCGCCCAAATACGGCGTTGGAACGCCTGCAACCACAGCCCAATAGATCTTGCGGGTCTGGCGGTGACGCAAGGCGGCAGTCAGCGCTGCGGCCATCTCTCTTGTGCGGGCAAGCAACAAGACACCAGACGTGTCTTTATCAAGCCGGTGAACAAGACGGGGTTTGTCATCAAACCCAAACCTCAGCGCCTCCGACAATCCATCGACATGGCGTTTTTGCTTACTTCCGCCCTGACTTGGCAAGCCGGGGGGCTTGTTCAACGCAATAATGTGATCGTCACGATAAATTACGCAGTCGCGGATAAGCTTGGCGTCGGAATCAGACACTTTGGCAGCCGTCATCACGCGAATTTCATGGGCTTCGGGCAAAGGCGGAATACGCACCTGTGCACCTGTCGTAAGACGTGTGGACGCTTTGACCCGCCCACCATCCACACGGATTTCGCCCTTGCGGCACATCTTTTCGATACGACCCTGCGAGACATGCGGAAACAGTCTTCGAAACCAGCGATCAAGGCGCTGATCAGAATCGCCCGGCCCAACAGTGACGGTTTGTACCTGGCTCATGTTATTGCTCCTCGTGTTAGCATTATGCCCAATGCCAAGGCCCCGACTGAGCCAAACACCGAAATCAGCACATAGATGACAGCGGTCCCGATTTGACCGCGTTCAAACAAATTGACCGTTTCCAGCGAAAATGCAGAAAACGTCGTGAACCCACCAAGCAGCCCTGTCATCACCAGCGGCGACAAATGGGTCAAACCCCGATGGCTGGCCAGAACAACAAATGCGCCCATTAGAAACGAGCCAATGATATTGACTGTGATAATCGCCATAGGAAACCCATGCCCCAACAACCGGACAACGCCAAGCCCCGTCAAATAACGAAGACTCGCCCCAACGGCACCGCCGAGTGCCACATATATCAAGCTGTTCAACATGCCCGGTCTCTCGCGTGCGCCAAGTCAGATGTCAAGCGTGCTGCCCTGTGTGGCACGTCGAAAACACCTAAAAACCGGACCCGTTCCAAATTTAGGACGGTTCACCACGCTTCAGTCTTAACTTGGTAAAGTAATCCAGCCGGCGCTTTAGCTCTCGCTCATAGCCACGTTCCACAGGGGCATACAGAACAGGCCTTTTGACGTCGTCGGGGAAATAGTTCTGGCCCGAAAATCCGTCCTGCGCATCATGATCATATTGATACCCGGTGCCGTACCCCTGATCCGCCATCAAAGAGGTGGGCGCGTTCAAAATGTGTTTTGGCGGCATAGCCGAACCGGTTTTCTGCGCCAATATGCGCGCAGCTTTATACGCGACATATCCAGCGTTGCTTTTGGGTGCGAGCGCCAGATAGGCCACCGCCTGAGCAAGCGCCAATTCTCCTTCCGGCGACCCAAGCCGTTCATATGTTTCCCAAGCGCCAAGGCAAATGCCCTGCGCCTGTGGGTCGGCAAGGCCAATGTCTTCGACGGCCATACGGGTGAGCCTGCGCGCCAGAAACCGAGGGTCTTCACCCCCTTCCAGCATACGCGCAAACCAATACAACGCAGCATCAGGATCAGACCCGCGAACCGATTTGTGAAGCGCTGAAATCAGGTTGTAATGCTCGTCACCGGATTTGTCGTATTTCGCCGCACGCCGCATAAGCCGTGTCGACAAGGCGTCAGTGTCAAGCTTGCCATCGACTTTCCATGCCGCGACCTGCTCTACAAGGTTCAACAACGCCCTGCCGTCACCATCGGCCATTTCCAACAATGCTTCTCGTGCAGGCCCATCCAACGGCAGACCGCGACCCAGTTCCCGTTCGGCGCGTTGAACAAGGCGTTCCAAATCCGCCAGACTCAACCGTTCCAGAACCAACACCTGAGCACGACTCAGCAAGGCTGCATTCAGTTCAAAAGACGGATTTTCCGTGGTCGCGCCGACAAGCAAAATGGTCCCGTCTTCCATATGCGGAAGAAAGCCGTCTTGTTGCGCTTTGTTGAAACGATGGATTTCATCGACAAACAACAACGTCCCCTTGCCGTTCGACCGTCGCAACCGTGCCGCTTCAAACACTTTGCGAAGCTCAGGCACGCCTGTGAAAATGGCGCTGATCTGAATAAAATGCAGATCTGTTTCATCAGCCAGAAGGCGCGCAATGGTTGTTTTTCCGACGCCGGGCGGACCCCAGAAAATCAGAGATGATAAAGACCCCGCCGCCAGCATAACACCAAGCGGTCCTTGATCTCCCAAGACTTGCTCTTGTCCGATAACCTCTGACAAATTGTTGGGACGCAACCGATCTGCCAGAGGACGATGAACGTTCTCTGTTTTGGCGTCTGAGTGATCTGTGGTGTCAAAGAGGTCGGCCATGGGTTTTACAATCGAAAGCGCATTACGACGCGTTGTGCGCCACGCTGCACTTCCATCGTTAACCGTTGCCGCGCGTCCCGCAAAGCCTGTTCCGCTTCTTTGGGGTCTGCGACCTCCTGCCCGTCAATGGCACGCAGAACATCACCCGGCTGAAGGCCAATGCGCGCGCCAACCTCTCCTGTGTTTTCGACCACCACCCCTGTTGTCCCCAACGGAAAGCCATATTGCCAAAGGACCGCAGGGTTAACTCTGGACAAGATTAGCCCGGGGACCGCGGTGCGGCGACCAGTTTCCAAGGTGTTGCGTGCAGGCGTTTCCGGTGCGACATCCAGTTTCACGGTTCGCACCTCTACCACACCGTCACGCACCATCTCAATTTCAGCCTCTGCCCCCAGCCCGGCAACCGACATCCGAAAGATCATCTCTGACGGTGTGTTGACCGGGTGGTTGTCCACTTTCACGATAACATCACCGGGTTGAAGGCCAGCCTTTTTGAACGGGCTCACCGAATGCAAATCCGAAATAGCAATCCCGCCAGGGCGCGCCAGCCCCAAACCATTGGCCATGTCAGCGTCAACAGGTTGCCCAAACATGCCCGCCCATGGCCGCATAAACACGTCATGCCCTGCCCGCGCCTGTTCTACAAATTGCGCCACGAGACGTGAAGGAATGGCAAACCCGATACCATTTGAGCCGCCAGAGCGCGTCAAAATCGACGTATTGATCCCTATCAGATCACCGTTCACATCAATCAGCGCTCCGCCAGAGTTTCCCGGATTGATCGGCGCGTCAGTCTGCAAAAAATAGCCGCGCGCATTGCCTGTCGCGACACCTGACCGTGCCAACCCCGAGACAATCCCGCTGCTAACTGTTTGTCCGACGCCAAATGGATTGCCAATCGCCAACACCAATTCCCCAACCTCGACACCGTCGCTGTTGCGCAGTTCCAGAAATGGCATTTCCTCTGACGTATCAAGCTGCAGGATTGCGAGGTCGGCTTCTTCGTCTGCAAGAAGCACTTTTGCCGAAAATTCGCGCAGGTCGTTGAGATGCACGCGGATATCTGTCGACATTCCAACAACGTGATAATTTGAAACAACAATCCCATCCGAAGACAAAATCACGCCAGACCCAAGAGAGTTCTGGACCTGAGGTTGTGACTTTCCAAGATCCCGAAACAGGTTTTCAAAGAATGGGTCGCCCTGAAATGGGCTAGACCGCACATTCACAACTTTCTTCGCGTAGATGTTTACAACCGCCGGCGCGGCTTGTTTCACCAGTGGCGCGAACCCCAACGAAATCTCAACCTGGTCCCGAGGAACCTTGGTTTGCGCCGTGACGACACTGGCCACCGAGATAATCAAGCACGTAAGAACAACTCTGAACATGACGCCTCCTTGGTATCATGTCAGCATATGCGAGAGGCTTTCCCGATTTGCAAGGTAACGCCGCGTATTGTGTTCGTGCCGAAACGTCTATTGGCGCGGCAATCGGCTCTGAACGCTGTCAGGCAGGTTGATGCGCTTGAACAACAATTCCGCCATACGCCGCAAACCTATGCCGGTTCGGATTTCAAACTCTTCATACCGAAAACGCCGCCCGGTCACGCCCTGACGCTTGAAACCTTCCAGCAAGTCTTTGCGCATCTGCTTGGGTCCGCAAAACGAAACCGTGACGTCATTGGCATCAAGCCCAGATCTTTCAAGCAGCATGTCCGCCGACACCCGTCCCTGATCTGAGGATGTGTGCACGCGCAAGACAAAATTCTCAAAACTGTCGGCGACCGACCTGATCTCTTCCAAATGCGCAGCACTGTTCAGATCACGTGTGCAATAAAACAGGTGCACAGGGCCTGCCGTCTCTGCCAAATTTTGTGACCAGGCCAGAAACGGTGTAATGCCAATACCAGCGGCAACCCAAATCTGTGGTCCCTTTTTTGGGCATTCGAAATGTCCAAATGGGCCTTCGACTCTGGCATGCGTCCCGGTTTTGAGTGACTTATGCAACCGCGATGTATAATCCCCCAAACGCGCAACGCTCATCCGAATGCGACCATCTTCTGAAGAGGCCGAAGAAATCGTGAACGGATGTGGCTCTGACCCATCAAAGCTCACAAAAGCAAATTGCCCGGCGCGGTGACGCAACGGTTTTCCATCCGGGGTCATCTCAATCGACAAGGCGTTCCCTGTGGTTTCAACCTTTTCAACCACATAGGATCGGGACGGCCGCATCGCAGACGGCAGCAACCGCCAAGTGAACGCCAGAATGCCGACCACACAAAACGCAGACACGTACAGACCCAACGGATCACCGTTTTTAAAAGGTTTCAGGATAAAGAGGTAATGCGCCGATCCTGCGACAAAAAATGCGCCCATGAACCGATGCGTCCACCGCCACAAGTGGTAAGGGATAAAGGTCGCGATGGTGATGACCACCAAAATCAAAAGCCCGTACAAGCTGAGTTCGCCAAGCGTTTCCGCAAGTTCCTCAAGCATGTTCTGACGGCCCAGATTTGGCATTTCCGCATCTATGGTATCGTGCAGCAGGATGAACCCCATCGCCAGAATGCCCAGCCATTTGTGTACGATATAGCTGCGGTCGAGACCACCAAACAGCCATTCCACAAATGCAAATCGGGTTGCGATGACCTGAACAATGGCCATTGCAATCAGAGCGGCAATTCCCATGTACTGGCTCGCTACCGCGACAACATCCCGGCCTTGCGCCACGCCTCCGAACCAGATGAATGGAAACAAAAGCGAAATTGCGGTCAGGATCAGGCCCCAGGGTCTCATACTATTAGTCTACTCTCTTTATTGCATCGGCGCGCACATACGAAATGGGGCCCCTACTAATACCAGTAGAGGCCCAAATCTCAATTCAGAAATCAAGAAATCAAGAAATCAAGAAATCAGTCTTCTGCAGCTTCTTCGACTGCGGCGCGTGCTTTGTCAGCTGCGCCCTTGGCATCGGGATCACGATCTACAAATTCGATGATCGCCATTGGCGCCATGTCACCATAACGAAAGCCAGCTTTCATGATACGGATGTAACCACCCTGACGCTCGGCAAAACGCGGGCCAAGCACGTCAAAAAGACGCGAAACATACTGATCTTCTTTCAACTGTGCAGCGGCCTGACGGCGCGCGTGCAAGTCGCCACGTTTGGCAAGAGTGATCAGCTTTTCAACGATCGGACGCAGTTCTTTGGCTTTTGGCAAAGTGGTCTTGATCTGTTCATGTTCAATCAACGAACCCGCCATGTTTGCAAACATGGCTTTGCGGTGTTCATGTGTACGGTTCAGGCGGCGGTAACCACGAGCGTGACGCATTTTCTATATCCTTCTTTAGCGTTATGCTTTGTCTGGCGGCCGATGCGTGTCAGCCGCTCTCCTTGGGGCGGATGTGCCCAGATTTCCCCGGATCTCCCGGGCATTTGTGGAAGACGCGTTTAAAACGCGTCTTCAAATTTCTTAGCCAGATCTTCGATGTTGTCCGGTGGCCAATCTTCGACGTCCATTCCAAGATGCAGACCCATGCCCGAAAGCACTTCTTTGATCTCGTTCAAGGACTTGCGGCCAAAGTTCGGCGTGCGCAGCATCTCGGCTTCGGTTTTCTGGATCAGATCACCGATGTAAACGATGTTGTCGTTCTTGAGACAGTTCGCAGAGCGGACCGAAAGTTCCAGCTCGTCTACCTTCTTGAGCAACAGCGGGTTGAATTCCAGCCCGTCGTCTTCTTCCTGACGCCCGGCGGCTTCTGGCTCGTCAAAGTTCACAAAGATCGACAGCTGATCCTGCAGAATGCGTGCAGCAAAGGCCACAGCGTCTTCTGGTGTGATCGAACCATCGGTGTCGATTTTCATGGTCAGCTTGTCATAGTCCAGAACCTGACCTTCACGGGTCGGCTGAACATCGTAAGACACGCGTTTAACCGGCGAATAGATCGCATCAATCGGAATAAGACCAATTGGTGCATCTTCCGGCTTGTTCTTTTCAGCCGAAACATAACCTTTGCCAGTGTTGACCGTCAGTTCCATGTACAGGTCTGCACCATCATCAAGGTGGCAGATGACATGGTCCTTGTTCAGAACTTCGATGCCAGCGCTATCGCTGATATCACCTGCGGTAACTTCACCCGGGCCCTTTGCATTGATTGAGAGACGCTTCGGGCCCTCAACTTCCATACGCAAAGAAACACCCTTAAGGTTCAGGATGACGTCGGTGACGTCTTCACGTACACCAGCAACCGAAGAGAATTCGTGCAAAACGTTGTCGATTTGAACGCTGGTGATTGCCGCGCCTTGCAGGCTCGACATCAGAACACGGCGCAGCGCGTTCCCCAGAGTCAGGCCAAAGCCCCGCTCAAGTGGTTCAGCCACAGCCGTGGCTTGACGGGCGGGATCATTGCCCGGTTTGACTTCAAGCTGTGTCGGCTTGATCAGTTCAGCCCAATTTTTATGGATCATGCGTCCCTCCATTCCTGTCCGTCTCCCATGTCCAGAAGAGCCGGACTCCCGAGGTTTCTAAACGACAAACTGGGGCCGTGAAAAATTCGCGGCCCCAGAAAGAAAAATCTGTGATTAAACGCGGCGGCGCTTTGGTGGGCGGCAGCCGTTATGCGCAATTGGTGTCACGTCACGGATCGATGTGATGTTAAAGCCAATAGCGGCAAGGGCGCGCAGAGCCGATTCACGGCCCGAACCGGGTCCCTGAACTTCGACTTCCAGCGTCTTTACACCGTGATCCTGAGCTTTTTTGCCTGCATCTTCTGCGGCCATCTGAGCAGCATAAGGTGTCGATTTACGCGACCCTTTAAAACCCATGGTGCCTGCCGAAGACCATGCAATTGCATTGCCCTGAACGTCGGAAATCAGAATTTTCGTGTTGTTGAACGAAGAATTCACGTGTGCAACGCCAGAAGCGATATTCTTGCGTTCTTTTTTCTTAGTACGAGTCTTTTCGCGTGCCATTGATCAAACCCTCCCCTTACTTCTTCTTACCAGCAATAGCCCGTGCAGGACCTTTGCGAGTGCGAGCGTTGGTGTGGGTGCGCTGACCACGCACAGGCAGGTTACGACGGTGGCGCAGACCGCGGTAGCAACCCAGATCCATCAAACGTTTGATGTTCATCTGAACTTCACGACGCAGATCACCTTCAACGGTGTATGTTGCGTCGATGTGCTCGCGGATCGCAAGAACTTCGGCATCGCTCAGTTCGTTTACACGACGAGCTTCATCGATTTTCACGGATGCGCAGATTTCTTTGGCCGAAGTCGGGCCAATACCAGTGATATAAGTGAGGGCGATCGGGACCCGTTTGTGGGTCGGGATGTTTACGCCGGCAATACGTGCCACGTGCTACTTTCCTTTTCGTTGCGATTCCGTAGCTCCGGAACCTTTTTTCACAACACTCGACCAAGGCTTTCGCACTTAAATGTCCAGTATTTCTGAGGTGTTCTGTGTACAGACGAATCTATCCACAAATTCGATTCCCTTTAGGGATGGGGGTCGATATGGGGTTTTTTAACACGCGTCAAGAGGGCAGGTTCGCGAAACTCAATCTATCGGCACAACAATCGATAAAATCGTGATTCATGCCATTTTACTGGCACGCGACATGCGCACTCTTGCACTTGGCGTATTTCGACGGCAACATCACCCCAATTAGACGATGTCGCCTCTGAAAATGCGACTTTCGAGATATTTTTGGTACGATTTTCCCGCGCCGCCGTATTGCAGCGTAACCCTATTGGAATTGATTGCGATGGACGACTTTCTGTCGAAAAAGAAGCTCATTCAGGTGGCCGAACAGGTCCAGGCAGGCAATCGGATCGAAGCGCGGTTTGCCAAGCCATTCCTCGCGCACCAATTTCCCGAAACGTCTCCGGTCGGCAAAGCTATGCTTCGGCTCGCAGGATGGATATCCCTGTTCTTTGCTTCTGTCTTGGTGATCTTTCCGGAAGTCGGCGAATGGCTGATCGCTGTTTTGCCGGAAGTCTTTTTGCTGCCCGAACGTCTTGCCAAAGCGCTCGACTATGTTTGGGGTCTGCTTGGCAAGCAGGTCAAGAAACAGCATCTAATGTATCACCTGCCCAATATCATCATCTATTCCTTCGGTGTTGTTGGGCTGCGTCAGCTTTGGCGCAAGCTGAACAAAAACAACTGGAAGGATCTGATTGAAGACTCACAGAAAAAACTGCGGTCTCAAATCGAAAACGGAACTGCCCGCTTTTCGTTTCAACCCGGGTTCTCTTTGCTGTTCGTCGGCGATGGCGATCAGGTGGCAAAAAGTCTGGTGACAGACGATCCTACAATTGGCCCCTCTCTGTCTTCTCAGCGCCCCGGGTACAGTCCTCTTTGGGGAAAATACGTGAGCGCGGATGGTGACGCTGGTATGGAGCGCGTACTTGACCAAATAAACTGCGAAGACGCCGGTGAATATGTTCTGTTCCCGGTCGTCGACGATCAGCTTTTCCTGCCGGGACAACAAGAATATGATATTCCACCACATCGGGTCGAGATAGCCGTTCGGCGCATTCGTTCGTTTGAACAGGAACAGGGCTGGACTCCGAAGCGGATCGTCATCGTGGGGGACAAGGTTCAGACCAGCCGCTTTGTTACGACAAGCCAAGGTGGCGAGAGCTTCGAGCAAAGTGACGACGTGAGCCTGCAAACTCTCGGACAAGATTATGAAAACGTTATTGTCGCGGATCCCACGGACATCACCATTCAGCGTATCATCGACATTGCTGACGGGCGGAAAATCCTGTTTCGCGCATCCCAGAAAGGGGCCGAGAAATACAGTAGCCGTTTCTTTGAACGTCTGGCCATGCTCGGATACGAACAAACACAAGACGCAACACTCACTGTTGGCTATGACATCACCGATCTGGAAACGGAACATCAGATCGTATCAAGAACAAGTGATCTATACCTACCTGTCATCTTGTCACGCGATGTGTTCGACCTTCTTTCCAAGCGCTACCTCAAAGACAGAAACTATATTTTTGTGCCACGTCTGGTCAAAGAAACCCTGCAGGAACTGGTCAAATAAAAAAAGCGCCCCTCGGGGCGCTTTCTCGGAATGGCTTGTGTCTTGCTAAGATGGCGCTTTAGCCTGCCAGCACGGCGTCAATCTCGGCCTTCACTTCGTCAATCTCACCCAGACCATTTACCGACTTCAGATCACCCTTGGCATAGTAATATCCCAACAACGGCGATGTTTTCTTGTAATACTCCATCAAGCGTTGCTTGAGGCTGTCTTCGTTGTCGTCCGCGCGGCGTTTCACGTCTGTCCCACCGCAATTGGTGCACTTACCGTCAGCAGGCCAGGGTTTGGTCTGGTCATTGTAAACTTCGCCACATGAACCACAGGTCGACCGAGCCGTAATCCGCGCAACCAGCGCATTGTCATCGACTTGCATCTCGACAACGGCATCAAGGGTTTCGGACTTTTCCGCCAAGAGCTCACCCAAGGCGTCGGCCTGAGCCAACGTGCGTGGGAACCCGTCAAAGATAAAGCCGCCAGCCTTGTCGCCTTCCAGCTTTTCCCGGATCAACCCGATAACGATCTCGTCTGTTACCAGATCACCGCGTGCCATCACGTCTGCTACGACCTTACCCATTTCGGTGCCGCTATCTTTGGCTTCGCGCAACATGTCGCCAGTGGACAGCTGAATCATATTGCGGTTTTCAACCAGAAAGCGTGCCTGAGTGCCTTTACCGGCGCCGGGTGGGCCTAGCAGAATGATGTTCATCGACGAGCAGCTCCCTTTTTGCCGCGCTTTTTGTTTTTGCCGCGCAGCTGTGATTTTTCAATCAGCCCTTCATATTGGTGGGCAAGTAGATGGCTCTGAGCTTGCTGAATAGTATCCATGGTCACAGACACCACAATCAGAACCGACGTTCCGCCAAAGTAGAAGGGGATCGCGAACTGACCACGCAAAATCTCAGGAAGGAGACAAACTGCCGCAAGGTATGCAGCACCAAGCGCCAAAATGCGGTTCACGACGTATTCCAGATACTCCGCCGTGCGCTTGCCCGGACGAATGCCAGGAACAAACCCGTTTTGGTTTTTGAGATTGTCGGCCACTTCATCCGGTTTGAAGCTGACGTTGAATGTATAGAAATACGCAAAGAACACGATCATTGCGACAAAGAACAACAGATACAGCGGCTGGCCGGGGCCAAAGTAAGCCAAGAGTGTCGACATGATCGGACCCGTTTGCGAGCCTGAAAACGTCGAAATCGTGGTCGGCAACAGCAAGAGAGAGCTGGCAAAGATAGCTGGGATCACGCCCGCTGGGTTGACCTTAACCGGAAGGTGGCTTGATCCACCGTCATAGACTTTCATGCCAACTTGACGGCGCGGATACTGGATATGGATTTTGCGCAAGGCGCGTTCCATGAACACCACGAAAGCGATCACCGCAACGACCATCACAATCACACCGATAATCACGGCAGGGCTGATCGCTCCGGACCGGCCGGAAGCCAGAAACTGTGCCAGAGCGGCAGGCAGTTCAGCAACAATGCCAACAAAGATAATCAGCGAAATACCGTTACCAATGCCGCGTGCTGTGATCTGTTCACCCAACCACATCAGGAACATCGTACCGCCAACCAGCGTGATAAGGCAGGAGAATCGGAAGAACAGGCCCGGGTCAGTGACCAACTCGCCAGCTTCGAGGCTGACAGCCAGACCGTAAGCCTGCAAAGTCGCCAGCGCCACCGTGCCATAGCGGGTGTACTGGTTCATCTTTTTGCGGCCCTGCTCGCCCTCTTTCTTCATCTGTTCAAGCGCAGGCACCATCGAGCCCAGCAACTGAACAATAATCGAGGCCGAGATGTAGGGCATGATGCCTAGGGCGAAGATCCCCATGCGACCCAGCGCGCCACCGGTGAACATCGACAAGATGCCCCCGAGACCCGCCGCAGCGCCTTCCATAAACTCACGCAACGCAACTCCGTCGATGCCCGGCACGGGAATCCATGTTCCCAAGCGGTAAACAATCAACAATCCAAGTGTGAACAGGATTCGGTTACGAAGGTCGGTGGCTTTTCCAAGCGCGGCCCAGCTCGTGTTGGCCGCCATTTGTTCAGCTGCAGATACCATGCGGATCTCTCTTAGAATGACAACGCCGCCACAACCGTCTTCCGGTCTGGCGGCGTTTGGAAAACTTGGAAGGTTATGTAAGCGGATGCGACCCCGCTCACAACCTCTTATTCAGCCGCTGGCGCTGATTTGATCGTCAACGTACCGCCGGCCTTCTCAACAGCTTCCACTGCCGACTTGGACGCGCCGGTGACTTCGATCGCCAATTTGGCCGTAACGTCACCCTTGGCCAGAACCCGAACGCCATCCAGAACGCGACGCACGAGACCCGCTGCGACCAGCGATTCTTCTGTGATCGGGTCGTTAGCGTTGACCTTGCCCTCATCCACGAATTTCTGGATCAGACCCAAGTTTACAACGGCGAATTTCTTGCGGTTCGGTTTGTTAAACCCACGCTTGGGCAAACGTTGGTACAATGGCATTTGACCGCCTTCGTAACCGTTGATCGCCACACCCGAACGGGATTTTTGACCTTTGATACCACGGCCACCCATTTTACCTTTGCCGGAACCTGGTCCACGGCCAACGCGCATGCGTTTTTTGGTTGCGCCTGGATTGTCGCGCAGTTCATTCAATCTCATTTCGCTTCTCCTTTTGCCGGAACTGACCCCTGAAGCGTAAGCGGGTCAAACACGGCGTTTCTTACTTTTTGATTCTGTGGCACATCGTGACCACTGGAGGCGTATATGACCTGACAGATTAGGAATCAAGAGGCAGGTTTGATGCGCAAATCAGGGAAGGTGACACGCGAATCAAAAAGCGCCCCGGCAATTTGCAGGAGCGCTTGAAAATCGAATTGTCAGATAGCTTTACAGGCCGTAGACCTGCTCGCGTGCGATGCCTTTGATATCGTACCGGGCGATACCGATGTCGCTCAACTCATTGTCGGTCAGGCCATTCAGCTCGGCATAGGTTCGATTGAATTTTTGGCGAAGTTCCCGCGCCTTCGTGATTTCTTCCCAAGCGCGAACTGCGCGCCCAGAAAACGGAAACTCAAAATGAACTACTGTGTTTGCGTGTGCCATGATGCACTCCTTTAGGTGGTGGTCCGAACCGATCTTCGGTCCGCGATCCTTGTTCCTCCCGCTGACACAAAGAAGATAGCGAGACCGGGTAGCGCTAACAACTGACTCATTCTTTGAACCCGCCATGCAGTCAGCGCATAGCTCATTTTGATTGAAACACAAAAAAACGCCCCTGACTAAATCAGAGGCGTTCAAAAAATGTTTCGCTCTTTCGAGCAGCGGGAAACTCAGCCTAGCGGATGAATGTCCCGGTACATGCGTCTGCAATGTCACACCGGCGAAGACCAATGTCAGCCAATTCGCGGTTGGTCAAACGTGACAGTTCTTTGAATGTACGAGTGTATTCTACCCGTTCTTGCGCGTGAAGGCGCAGGTTTGAAAACAGGGTCCGGATGCGATCTGCGAATCCGACGGGTGCGTGAGTTGTTGTTGCGTATGCCATTGTTCATTTCCTTTTGAGCGGTTCGGGGACTAGGTCGACCCGGAAAAACTAAGTTTGTCATCTCTTGGCGACACGGTTCAGATAGGACCTGATTTGCGTTCCAACAACCAATATTAAGGAAACACCGTTATGCAACTGATGCATATCTCAGCTAATGGCGGCTAAGCCCGCCCATTTTTGGAGCAGCTTGAGAATACTCTTGCCTGGGCACAAAAAAACGCCCCGCAAACAATTGCGAGGCGTTCAAATCGATTTGGTAAAACGCTTTAGCCGCGTTCTTCGATGATCTCAACCAGATGTGAAATCTTGTTGATCATACCGCGAACCGAAGGTGTATCTTCAAGCTCACGGGTCCGGTTCATCTTGTTCAGACCCAGGCCAATCAAAGTGGCGCGTTGGTCTTGAGGGCGGCGGATCGGGCTGCCCACTTGTTTCACAACGATGGTTTTTGCCATGACGTGCTACTCCTTACGCTTCTGCAGCTTCAGCGGCGGGGGCTTCGTCCCGGCGCAGAATGTCAGCTACTTTTTTGCCACGACGGGCTGCGACGTGACGTGGGCTGCTTTCTTTCTGCAGTCCGTCAATCGTTGCGCGGATCATGTTGTATGGGTTCTGTGATCCAATCGACTTGGAAACCACATCCTTCACACCCAACATTTCAAACACGGCACGCATCGGACCACCGGCGATGATTCCGGTACCTTCTGGTGCAGTCCGCATCACAACTTTACCAGCGCCATGACGGCCCTCGATGTCGTGGTGCAGCGTGCGGCCTTCGCGCAATGGTACGCGGATCATCTGACGCTTGGCTTGCTCAGTGGCTTTACGAATGGCCTCAGGGACCTCTTTCGCTTTACCTTTACCAAAGCCAACGCGGCCTTTTTGATCGCCGACAACAACAAGCGCGGCAAAGCCAAAACGCTTACCGCCTTTGACAGTTTTCGACACACGGTTGATCGCTACGAGACGATCGGCGAATTCCGGGGTTTCGTCTTCGCGGTTGCGACCACGTCCCCGACGGTTTTCACGTTCTGCCATTTGGCACTCCATTCATTTGACGCAAAAGGTGCGTCTCAATATGTCCAATCCTGGTGGGCAGATTGCCCCCGGATCATCGGGGGGACGCGAACGTCCCCCGCAGATTTTAGATTTTCAAGCCACCTTCACGCGCAGCGTCGGCCAGAGCCTTCACCTTGCCATGAAAGAGAAAGCCGCCGCGGTCGAAGTAAGCTTCGCTTACACCGGCCTTGGCCGCACGCTCTGCAATCGCTACGCCAACTTTGGTCGCTGCTTCCACGTTGTTTTTGCCAACAACGCCAAGATCCTTTTCCAAGGATGAAGCGGACGCCAATGTCACGCCGTTCACATCGTCGATCAGCTGAACGCTGATGTTCTTGTTTGAACGGTGCACGCTCAGGCGCGGGCGCCCTGCATTGACCTTGCGAAGTTTGTTCCGGACGCGCAGGCGGCGCTTTAGGAACAGTTCCCGTTTGCTGTTTGCCATCAGTCTGGTCCTTACTTCTTCTTGCCTTCCTTGCGGAAGATATACTCGTCTTTGTACTTGATGCCTTTGCCCTTATAGGGCTCGGGCTTACGCCATTCGCGGATATTCGCCGCTACCTGGCCAACGAGTTGTGCGTCGGTGCCCTCGATGATGATCACAGTGGGCTTCGGAGCGGTCACGGTTACACCGTTAGGCACTTCGAAGTTCACATCGTGGCTGAGGCCAAGTGCCAGCTTTAGGACATTGCCCTGCATCTGCGCACGATACCCAACACCGTTGATCTCGAGTTCTTTTTTGAAGCCCATAGTCACGCCGGTCACCATATTGCCGATGACGGTGCGGGACATGCCCCACTGCTGACGCGCACGCTTGGAAGTTCCGCGTGGTGTCACTTTGACAGTGTTGTCTTCAACAGCAATTGTGACGTCGTCACTTGCTGTGAAAGACTGGGTGTCTTTTGGACCCTTGATTTCGATGGTCTGGCCGGAGACAGAAGCAGTTACGCCACTGGGCAGCTCGACCGGTTTTTTACCAATACGAGACATCTGGTTCTCCTTAGAAGACCGTGCAGATTACTTCGCCACCAACATTGTTGGCACGAGCACTTGCATCCGACATCACACCTTTTGAGGTGGAGACAATCGACACGCCCAGGCCCTGACGGACAACGGGGATGTCATTGACGTTCATGTAAACACGACGACCAGGTGTGGAAACCCGTTTCACTTCGCGAATGACAGGAGTGCCTTCGTAATATTTCAGGCTGATTTCAAACGCCGAGTGGCCGTTTTCTTCAGACGCTTCGTAGCCACGGATGTAGCCTTCGTCTGCCAGCACATCCAGAACCCAGCCGCGCAGCTTGGAGGCCGGGGTGGAAACCACCGACTTGCCACGCAACTGACCGTTACGGATACGGGTCAGCATATCACCGATAGGATCGTTCATTTCTTAACCCTCCTTACCAGCTAGATTTAACCATGCCGGGGATCTGACCAGCAGAACCCAGCTCGCGCAGCGCAATACGGCTGACCTTCAGCTTACGGTAGTAAGCGTGAGGACGACCAGTGAGCTGGCAACGGTTGTGAAGACGAGTTGCCGAGCTGTTGCGCGGCAGTTTCGCCAGTTTCAGACGCGCTTTGAAACGCTCTTCCATTGGCAGACTCTCGTCATTTGCGATTTCTTTCAGCTCGGCACGCTTGGCTGCATATTTTGCCACCAGGCGCTCGCGCTTCTTTTCGCGTTCGATCATTGCTTTTTTAGCCATGTCTTAATTCCTTCCCGATCAAGCGGTGAAAGGCATGTTGAAATGCTTCAACAGGCTTTTCGCTTCCGCATCGGTTTCAGCGTTGGTGGCGATCACGATATCCATGCCCCAGTTTTCGTCGACTTTATCAAAATCGATTTCTGGGAAGACGATGTGCTCTTTCAAACCGGTGGCAAAGTTGCCACGGCCGTCAAAGCTCGACTTTACACCACGGAAGTCGCGAATACGCGGCATCGCAACAGTGATCAGACGGTCAAGGAATTCGTACATACGGTCGCCGCGCAGCGTGACCTTGGCACCCATTGGCATACCTTCGCGAACGCGAAAGCCAGCAATCGAATTCTTGGCAATGGTTGTCAAAGCTTTCTGACCAGCAATCAGG
The DNA here is from genome assembly GCF_039969785.1 of Shimia sp. Taxonomy (GTDB): domain Bacteria; phylum Pseudomonadota; class Alphaproteobacteria; order Rhodobacterales; family Rhodobacteraceae; genus Shimia. Next base: position 95,153 of record NZ_JBDVNC010000039.1, read on the forward strand.
GTCAGGTCTGCTTGCGCTGACTTGGCTTTCTTGCTGTCTTTAACAGCCGCACGACCGCAACCGATGTTCAGAACAATCTTGTCCAAACGCGGGATCTGCATGTCGTTTTCGTAACCGAACTCTTCTTTAAGAGCGGCACGAACGGTGTCTTTATACGCAGCTTTCAAACGCGGGGTATAATTTTCAGTATCAAGCATCGATCACGTCCCCCGTGGTCTTGGCAAAGCGAACCTTCTTGTCACCTTCCATACGGAAGCCAACGCGAGTTGCTTTTCCATTTGCGTCAAGAATAGCAAGATTGCTGAGTTGGATCGGCATCGCTTTCGGGATGCGGCCACCTTGCTCAGTCTGGCTCTGGCGTGTGTGACGAACCGAAATGTTCAGGCCATCTACAACAGCTTTTCCGGCTTTGGGGTCAACTGAGGAAATTGTTCCCTCTTTGCCTTTGTCCTTACCGGCCAAAACGACAACTTTGTCGCCTTTTTTCAACTTAGCAGCCATATCACAGCACCTCCGGCGCGAGCGAGATGATCTTCATGAAGTTCTTGGCACGCAGTTCACGAACAACCGGGCCAAAAATACGGGTACCGACCGGCTCGTTGTTGTTGTTCAGAATAACTGCTGCGTTGCGATCAAAGCGGATCGCTGTGCCATCTTCACGACGGACTTCTTTAGCGGTGCGTACGACGACGGCCTTGCGGACATCACCTTTCTTAACACGACCACGTGGAATGGCTTCCTTAACCGAAACGACAATAACGTCGCCTACGGATGCGTATTTACGCTTGGAACCACCCAGTACCTTGATGCACTGAACACGGCGAGCGCCGCTGTTGTCAGCAACATCCAGGTTGGTTTGCATCTGGATCATATGGTTTCTCCCGACCTTTGGGGCGCCGATGCGTGGCGCGATCCCCAGGGTTTCGACTAACTGTTCAGTTTAGTCGCCAGGAGTCTCGACAAGAGACTCTTAGGCTTCCAGAACTTCCCAGCGTTTCGTTTTCGATTTCGGCGCGCATTCGATGATGCGAACTTGATCGCCGACCTTGAAAGCGTTCTGCTCATCGTGCGCCCGATACTTTTTGGACTTACGAATGGTCTTCTTCAGAACCGGATGGGTGAAACGACGTTCAACCGATACGGTGACTGTTTGGGCGTTGGCATCGCTGGTCACGGTGCCAGTCAGGATACGTTTGGGCATCTTTCGGGCTCCTCTTACTCAGCTGCCGACTTGGCTTTTTCGTTCAGAATCGTCTTAACACGCGCGGCGTTACGACGAGCTGCACGAATCTGCGCAGGGTTTTCGAGCTGACCGGTGGCCGCTTGAAAGCGCAGATTAAAGCTTTCTTTTTTCAGATTGGACAGCTCTTCACGAAGCTGGTCCGGCGTTTTATCACGCAGTTCGTTGGCGTTCATCGCCTTTTCCTTTCTCATACATCAGAAGGCCCCTGAGTTATTTGCAGGGTTACCTTTGACCTGATGGACAAATGACAAACACACGAGTCCCGTCAAAATCGGAATCCGTGAGATGGCGCTCTATACGGGGTGGTTGCTTGCATGGCAAGTGCAAGTTTCCGATTCAACGTCTATTGATCGAAACAAGTCGGACATCAGGTTTCGGAGCGAGCATTCGATGCACGCTGATCGTTCTGAAACACCAGCTTTGTACGCATATCGCGTGCAATCCCAGCCTCGACGACCGCCATCATCGCGCTGTTCGTTTCACGCAACCGAATGAGCTTTGCTCTCTCTATGCGCCACACGCGGGCCGGGCCCTGAACGGCTGTCGTTGCGATCGCGACACCGCCGCCCATCCAAGACATCTCGCCGATAAAATGACCACCCGATACCACCCTCATGAAATGCCCGTCAGCCTCAACGCAAACGTCACCTTCTGCGAGATAGGTCAAAAATTCGGGTGTCCGCGACTCGGCGGTCAGGATGGTTCCATCAGGCAAGTCTTCCCACCGACCCAGATCAAGAAAGCTCCGGGTTGCCCCGGGCGACAGGCCTTCCAACAATTCAGCGCGAAACCGGTCCTCTTCGGATGAAAACTGCGCCTTATGGTCCTTGCGCCACAACAGAACCAGTTCACCGATATTCACAACGATAAGAAGCGATTGCCAAAACACCCCGACTGGATTGCCAAGCCAGAAATAATCAAACGCAATCCCAACCAACGCAGAGGCAATAACGCACAGGCGCAGCCACAGCATTCTGCGCATGAGCATGGACAAGACCAACAGAAGATAGGACAGGTGCCCGGTCCAGCCATCAGTGATGAAACTAGTGTCCAAAGCCAACGTCATGAGCCGAACACCTCGCCGCAGATAATTTGTCCAGTTGGCGTTCTGGTTAAGTGCTGGTTCAGTCCCATCTGTAATTGAAGCTCACAGAGATCCGCTCTTCCTCAGCAAAGTTGATCGGCACTTCATGCCGAAGCCAGCTTTCCCACAGCAATACGTCACCAACTTTTGGGCTTAGATAGATAAACGGCTGCAGATCGCGGCGGGCCTGCTTTTTCCGTACCGGAGCCGCCATCATGCGACCTGAACGCGGGTCTTCCAACTTAAGCGCACTCGCGCCTTCAGGCATGGCGACGTAGGTCGTTCCACTGATCACCGAATGTGGATGCAAATGAGAGCTGTGCATTCCGCCCTCCGGCAAAATGTTGATCCAAAGATCTTCAAGCTTCAGGCTTCGACCGTCCAGATCAAACTCCAGATCCTGCGCAAAGTCGTTCACATGGGCGTCCAATGCTTTGACGATGTCTGCAAAGATGGGAAACCGCCACGGAAGGTCCGTTAAAGAGGCATAAGATGTATAGCCGGGATAATTGTTTTCTTCGCACCAGTTTTGGCCCGCCTCATCGTCCTCGGCAATAGAGTAACAAGAGGACTGCAGCTCGTCCTGATCCACGGGTTTGCCAAATTCAGCGAGTTCAGCGCGATATAGTCGGGTCACAAAGAGAGATTCGATCTGGGCCATGGCTCTTTCATACCCCAGTGCAATTTCCGGTGCGAGCGATCAATCACTCTATACATGCCCTCAGGCAGTGCGTTTGTTCTCTGATCGTTGTTTGTCGGTAAGAGAATGTCCGCGCGCCATCATATCATCCAAGGCATCCAACCACGCATTGGCCAAATCCATGTCGCCTTGGCGCAAGACTTTCAAAGCCATGTCACGCTGCGGACAATCCGGGTAATTCAAAAGAATATACTGCACTTCCGTACTGCGTCTTTGTTCGCGCATCATGTCCCCTATCTATTGGGGACGTAACGTAACACATAAATTCGAAATCGGGCAAATAAACATATATTCACACGAATTTCACAACTCACGCGAAAGCTATTTCTAGAACCCAGCCGTATAACGAGAAACCCCCACTGCAAAAAGCAATGGGGGTTCAATTATATTACCAGACAGAAAACGCCCTTGTGGGAATTTACCAGTCTTCGCGCACCACAACGCGGGTTTTGATCGGAAGTTTCATCGCAGCAAGGCGCAGAGCCTCACGCGCGACGTCATCCGAAACACCGTCGATTTCAAACATAACGCGGCCAGGTTTGACCTTGCATGCCCAAAAATCAACAGAACCTTTACCTTTACCCATACGAACTTCGGTCGGCTTCGAGGTGACCGGAGTGTCGGGGAAGATACGGATCCAAACACGGCCCTGACGTTTCATGTGACGTGTCATCGCGCGGCGAGCCGCTTCGATCTGACGCGCCGTGACACGCTCGGGTTGGGTGGCTTTCAGACCGTATGAACCGAAGTTCAGGTCAGAACCGCCTTTTGCAAGACCTTTAATCCGGCCTTTGTGCATCTTGCGGAATTTTGTACGCTTTGGTTGAAGCATTTGTCAGTCTCCCTTAGCGACGGCCGCCGGCACCGCGCGGTGCTGGACCATCCTGGACTTCCTGAGCCTTACGGTCACGCGCCGCTGGATCGTGTTCCATGATCTCGCCTTTGAAGATCCAGACTTTGATCCCGATGATCCCATAAGGAGTCATCGCTTCGGAAGGTGCGTAATCGATATCGGCACGCAGAGTGTGCAATGGCACGCGGCCTTCGCGGTACCATTCGGTACGCGCGATTTCAGCGCCGCCCAAACGACCGGCAACGTTCACCCGGATACCCAGGGCGCCCATACGCATGGCGTTCTGCACGGAACGCTTCATTGCACGACGGAATGAAACCCGACGTTCCAGCTGCTGGGCGATGCTTTCGCCAACCAGCTGAGCGTCCAGCTCAGGCTTGCGCACTTCAACGATGTTGAGGTGCAGTTCCGAGTCCGTCATTGAGGCAATCTTTTTGCGCAGAACTTCAATGTCTGCACCTTTCTTGCCGATGATGACGCCGGGGCGCGCAGTGTGGATCGTGACGCGGCACTTTTTGTGCGGACGTTCGATGATCACACGTGCAACGCCAGCCTGCTTGCACTCTGTCTTGATGAATTCACGGATTTTCAGGTCTTCCAGAAGAAGATCACCGTAGTCCTTGGTATTTGCATACCAACGGCTGTCCCAGGTACGGTTGACCTGAAGACGCATGCCGATTGGATTGACTTTATTACCCATTAAGCTTGCTCCTCAACTTGGCGCACCGTGATGGTCAGTTCCGAGAACGGCTTCATGATCTTGCCGAAACGGCCACGGGCCCGGGGGCGACCGCGTTTCAAGACCAGGTTTTTACCAACATAGGCCTCGGACACGATCAGTTCATCGACGTCCAGGTTGTGGTTGTTCTCGGCGTTGGCGATAGCGGACTGAAGGCATTTCTTCACGTCTGCTGCGATCCGCTTGTTGCTGAAAGTCAGGTCGGTCAACGCCTTCTCGACTTTCTTGCCACGGATCATTCCAGCGACCAGATTCAGTTTCTGCGGGCTTGTGCGAAGCATACGGACTTTGGCCATTGCTTCGTTGTCTGCCACGCGGCGGGGGTTTTTATCCTTGCCCATGACTTACTTCCGCTTCGCTTTTTTGTCTGCGGCGTGACCGTAATAGGTACGAGTTGGCGAATACTCACCAAACTTCTGACCGATCATGTCTTCCGTGACGTTCACTGGGATATGCTTATGGCCGTTGTACACACCAAATGTCAGACCCACGAACTGGGGCAGAATGGTGGAACGACGGGACCAAATCTTGATAACTTCGTTGCGGCCTGACTCGCGCGACGCTTCGGCTTTTTTCAGCACGTAAGCATCGACAAAGGGGCCTTTCCATACAGAGCGAGACATATATTAACGTCCCTTCTTCTTGGCGTGACGCGAGCGAATAATAAGCTTTTGCGACGCTTTGTTCTTGTTGCGGGTACGAGCACCTTTGGTCGGTTTGCCCCAAGGCGAAACTGGGTGACGACCACCCGAAGTCCGGCCTTCACCACCACCATGAGGGTGATCGATCGGGTTCATGACCACACCACGGACCGACGGACGCTTGCCTTTATGGCGCATACGACCGGCTTTACCGTAGTTCTGGTTGCTATTGTCGGGGTTAGACACGGCACCAACGGTGGCCATGCATTCCTGACGCACGAGACGCAGTTCGCCCGAGCTCAGGCGGATCTGAGCGTAACCACCATCACGACCAACAAACTGAGCATATGTACCAGCGGCACGTGCGATCTGACCGCCTTTGCCGGGTTTCAGTTCGATGTTGTGAATGATGGTACCGATCGGCATGCCCGAGAATGGCATTGCGTTGCCCGGCTTGATGTCGGCTTTGGCCGAGGCCACAACCTTGTCGCCAATCGCGAGACGCTGAGGAGCCAGGATATAGGCCTGCTCGCCGTCTTCGTATTTGACCAAGGCGATGAATGCGGTCCGGTTCGGGTCATACTCGATCCGTTCGACGGTTGCCGCAACATCCATTTTATTACGTTTGAAATCAACGATACGGTAAAGGCGTTTCGCCCCACCACCGCGGCGACGCGATGTAATCCGTCCGGTGTTGTTCCGGCCACCCGATTTCGTCAGACCCTCAGTGAGGGCTTTGACGGGGCGTCCTTTCCAGAGCTCCGAACGGTCGATCAGCACCAGCCCGCGCTGGCCCGGCGTCGTCGGCTTATACGACTTAAGTGCCATGCTTTCTGTCTTCCGTTTAGCAATGCGAGGATTATGTCCTCGCTATGTGTGAGGCCCCTGCCCGCGAATTTCATCAGAAATCCACTACTAAGGTGCCAAAGGTATAGGCCCCCGTAGGTGCCCGATTAAACAACAACCGGCCCCAGAACGAATCTGAGGCCAGTCGACTGGCGGGAATTAACAGGGATAGGTGTAGGTGTCTATAGGATTTGTAAGGGTTCACCGCGCAGAACAGGTTTCCAACCTCTCAACCGCTCGCTAGCGTGAATTTAACGTCACACATTCCACCCCGAAAAGGATCCCGATGAAATTGGATGAGATCGTAAACCTAAACGCCTATCCCCTTGCTGACCCGACATTCAGAGCAACGTGCAAGGAGACGTATGACGCGACAGGCCTCCTGTCGATGCCGCAGTTCGTGAAGCCTGACGCGATCACCGCCATCCGCGACGAAGGACACGCAAATGAAGACAAGGTGTATGCCAAAACGGAACAACACACCGTCTATCTGAGCGCCCCCGACCCTGCCTTTGGCCCAGACCATCCGCGCAACCGGCTGGTGACGTCGTCCAAAGGCTGCATCACAGATGATCTGATCCCAAAAGAGTCGGCCCTGCGCGCACTTTACGACGCTGAGGTCTTTCGCGATTTTCTATGCGAAGTCCTGGGCGAAGCCGAACTCTATGAATATGCCGACCCGCTGTCGTCGATCAATCTGCACTTTGCCAAAACCGGACAAGAGCTGGGCTGGCATTTCGACAATTCCTCGTTTGCGATCACGTTGATGGTTCAGCCACCGGAACAGGGCGGGCAGTTTGAGTATGTCGAAAACGTACGTGATGCCGATGCAGGCGATATGAACTTTGCCGCCGTGGGCGAGATTCTGGACGGCAAAACGCCGGTAAAAGAACTGGTTGTCGAAGCCGGAACGCTGGTGTTTTTCCGAGGGCGCAACTCTATGCACCGCGTGGCCCCGAATGAGGGCACCCGCACCCGGATGCTGGCCGTGCTGGCCTATAACACCGAACCGGGCGTCTCGCTGTCAGAAGAGGCGCGGATGACGTTTTACGGGCGGACAGGCTGAGACACCTCTCGGCTGAACTCCGGGCATCGCCGACGCGCATGGTGGCGATCTTTCGGAGAAGGATGGCAGTTTATCTCGATCAAATCCATGTACCTTATAGTGTTGCGCCTACCTAACCAAATCGCCGCCGCGTGGGGGTGGGAGCGTCAGACTTCCGCTCTAAAAGTGAAGCTTGAGCAACCCTTAAGAGCAAGCTTGAGCACCAGCGCGTTTTCGATCCTTCAAGAGAAAGTACGTGCTTCCAGAAAACAACAAGACCTCTCCACGGTTGTTAAGGGGCCAAGACCATCTTTCGGACCTATGAACACTTTCGCCTAAATCGCTCCCATCTAACTCATGAACATTGCCGTCATCTGCAACAACTCTGACTGAGCCTGCCATCAGCCCTACTGACATTTCCCAATCTCGCAATCTAAGAGTCCGACTTGCGTATAGACTGGGGCCCGACGAGCGATCCATGGTGAATTTGAGCCCCTTCGGCAATGTGTTGAAGAGTGCTACGTCGGTTTCATCCACTTTCTCAAAGCCCTTTTCGCCCATCAAGTATAACCCAAAGGAAGCCTTGCGCGCCTGACTGGAAAAAAACCCAAGAAACCGCTGAAAATTGCCCTTGTGTTTTTGGCCATAGAAAAAGTATCTGGCGCTTTCCGGATCATACTCACGACGACCATTGCGCCGCTGATTGGGCCCCAAGTCTGGAAATTCCTCCATTAAGTTTGACCAGTTTTGCTCTAGCGCGGGTTTCCAGGCACCTCCCGATTTTTGTAGTCGGATCAGGTAATTTCCGCGAAAAGATCCTAGAGCTTCCCTTGCCTCCAACAACAGCCGCGGTGGGTCAGGTAGAAAAAATGCTTGGGAAACATAGCGCCAATCGCCAAGATTCAATTTCTCGAGTTCGTAAAGCGTTTTTTCCGCATCAACGATGTAAATCTGATTGAGTTCTTCAGTTGCTAACAGAGTGAGTTTAATATCTGGGAAGTCAGTGACGTGCGTCACCCATTGAGAAACGCCTTCCAGCCGAACAGCTTGATTGCCTTCCAGTATCAACACTTGATTTGAACTATTTTCGCTACCACCGATTAACAACAAAGGAGCGTTGAAAGGTGAAGACCAAACGATATCCCGGGCATCCAAGATACCAAAAGGGCTTTCTATCGCCATCTCTACGAAATGGCCTGCTGCGTCGTTGAACCGGTAAAAGGAGCGACTTCCTAAAAACCCACCCAACCCAAAAATTTCTCCATCCGGAGTCTCAATAATTGAATTGCTGTCAAATTTAGTGGGGAACTCTTCAGTGACGGGAACGAAAATGCCATTGATGAGGCGCGCCGGGCGATCACCGTCTTTTGCTTTTAGAAAGAAAATGTCATGCTCTGGAGTTTTTGTTTCAAGCACCCCTTCAATTCCCGAAAAAATTGTCTTTTGAAACAAGGGGGCAAAATTGAGCTTCTTGAGGCAAAACCTTTCTTCATCGGCATGCGTTGGCTCTGAAAAAACGACTACAAGAGTTGCGGCCACTTTGAAAAAAGTGACAAGCGTAACCGAAGTAAACCGAAAAATGACCACAGACGCACGCATACGTTTCAACCTCTAGTAGAGCTTACTCGTTTCACTCCTGATTGCAATTGCGAAATTGAGCTCTCTCGGTGAAGCAAAACAGAAAACCCCCCCGGTTCACACCGAGGGGGGTTTCTATTTCTTCAAGGCCAACCGGGTCACCCCGTCTAAACAATCTTACAGTCCGGTGGACACGTCGATTGTATTGCCTTCTTCCAGGGTCACATATGCCTTTTTGACGTCTTTGCGTTTGCCCAGCTGTCCTTTGAACCGCTTGACTTTACCCTTGGTGATGGTGGTGTTGACCGCTTTGACCTTTACACCAAAAAGCGCCTCTACGGCCTCTTTGATCATCGGTTTGTTGCTGTCGATTGCCACTTCGAAAACAACTGCGCCATGCTCGGACGCCATGGTTGATTTCTCGGTGATGATCGGCTTGCGGATCACATCGTAATGTTCTGCCTTCGCGCTCATTTCAGTCGAGCCTCCAGTGCTTCGATCCCCGCTTTGGTGATCACAAGAGTGTCACGCTTGAGGATGTCATAAACGTTCGCACCCATCGTTGGCAGGATATCCAGACCTTCGATGTTACGCGATGCTTTCAGGAAGCCTTCGTTGACCGATGCGCCATCGATGACCAGAGCGCGTTTCCAGCCCAGGTTTGCAACCTGTTTGGCCAGAGCAGCAGTCTTGCCTTCGGTAGCTGCGTCTTCGATCACAACCAGCTCACCCGCTTTGGCCTTGGCCGACAGCGCGTGCTTCAGACCCAGCTTGCGGAACTTCTTGGTCAGGTCGTGACCGTGCGAACGCACAACCGGACCTTTATAGACGCCACCCCCGCGGAAGATCGGTGCCGAACGCGCACCGTGGCGTGCGCCACCGGTGCCTTTTTGGCGATAGATCTTCTTCGTGGAATAGGACACTTCCGAACGGGTCTTAACCTTGTGAGTACCGGCTTGCGCGTTGTTGCGCTGCCAGCGAACCACACGGTGCAGGATGTCCGCGCGCGGCTCCTGACCGAACAGATCTTCACTCAGTTCAACGGAACCGGCTTTGCCGCCGTCAAGTTTGATCACATCAAGTTTCATGCTTCACCACCTTCCGCAGGCGCTTCTTCCGCCGGTGCTTCGGTTGCTGCAGCCTTCAGACCGGCCGGGAATGGCAGTCCTTCAGGTGCTTTCTTTTTCACGGCGTCCTTGACAGTCACCCATCCACCTTTGGAACCGGGAACGGCGCCTTTGATGAATACCAGACCACGGTCGGCGTCAGTTTTGACAACTTCCAGGTTTTGGGTGGTTACACGAGCCGCGCCCATGTGTCCGGCCATTTTCTTGCCTTTGAAAACCTTACCGGGATCCTGACACTGGCCAGTCGAACCGTGCGAACGGTGGCTGATCGAAACACCGTGTGTCGCGCGCAGACCACTAAAGTTCCAACGTTTCATGGCACCGGCAAAGCCTTTACCAATCGACGTGCCGCTGACGTCAACTTTCTGACCTTCAAGGAAGTGTTCTGCTGAAATTTCAGCACCCACTTCGATCAGAGCGTCTTCGGACACGCGGAACTCAGCAACCTTGCGCTTGGGCTCAACTTTTGCCGCAGCAAAGTGACCGCGCATAGCTTGCGAAGTGCGTTTCGCCTTGGCCGAGCCGGCACCCAACTGAACGGCAGTGTAACCGTCTTTGTCAGACGTGCGCTGAGCAACAACCTGAAGGCCATCAAGGTGAAGTACGGTCACAGGAATCTGTTTGCCGTCTTCCATGAACAAGCGGGTCATGCCCACTTTTTTTGCGATAATACCAGAGCGCATAAATCTATACCCTCCTTAAACCGAAATCTGGACGTCCACGCCAGCTGCCAGGTCGAGCTTCATCAGCGCGTCCACAGTCTGGGGTGTCGGGTCTACGATGTCGAGCAGACGCTTGTGCGTACGGATTTCGAACTGATCGCGGGATTTCTTGTCAACGTGAGGACCACGCAGAACAGTGAACTTCTCAATTTTGTTGGGAAGTGGGATCGGGCCACGGACGGTCGCGCCGGTGCGCTTTGCCGTGTTTACGATTTCCTGTGTGCTGGCGTCCAGAACACGGTAATCGAAAGCCTTCAGCCGAATGCGAATATTTTGACTTTGCATTTCGTCAGCCTCGTATAGGCGTGAGAGTTGAGAGGAGGATGTGCGACCACCGCCAACCCTCATCGAACCCAAAAGGCGGGAATCACCCCGCCCAGTTGTCGCAACTGCGAACTGCCGCCATCTACACGGGCGCAAGCTTGCAAGCAAGCCCTATATTGAGGCGTTGTCGAAGAAACAAAGACGCAGGTGAACCGAACTCGGTTTCCGGCGCTGAAAGAGGTTTTGTTCGATCACTAAGACAGTGCAAAGCTTAAGACCGTGGAACAATTGTCAGCGTAGCGTCTATCGCAAGAAAACTGTCACAGATACCTTTACTTATTTCGCCTCGGCTCCGATGTTCTTCTTTAATTTCCGGGTCGGCGCACTTATTTTTTGGTGAACACCATGCCGAATTGGTATGCCACCAAAAATTTCAAAACAGAAAGTTCAACATGCAACATTACAAGCTCCTCATTACCCTTCCTGTTGTCCTTGGCCTTGCGGCGTGCGCCAACTCGGGTGCGAATTACCAACCCGTCGTGGATGGCCCTGTCGGGCCGAACTACAACGCGGATTTGGCGCAATGCCAGCAACTGGCCGCCTCACAAGGCGCGTTGGACAGCAACGCAGGTGGCAAGGCAGCAGCCGGGGCTGGCGTGGCGGCAGCAACCACCGCAGTGTTTAACAACGAAGGCAATAACGTGCGCGACGCTGCCGCAGTGGGTGCGCTTGCCGGTTTGACCGCCAGCGCAATTGACCAGAATTCGAAGAAAGAAGCCATTGTCAGAAACTGCATGAGCAAGCGCGGTTACAACGTCGTAGGCTAAGAAGGACAGGTTGGAATGCGCTCCAGTCTGAAAGTGCCTTTCAGACTGGCGGATTATGCCAACATTGCGCGCCCCCAAAAAACACAAAAAGGGCCGCTCTTTTGAGCGGCCCTTTTGTCATGTCTTTTGGTCAGCCTGAGGCTTAGGCGATGACTTTGGAGACAACGCCGGAACCAACGGTGCGGCCGCCTTCGCGGATCGCAAAGCGCAGGCCCTGTTCCA
>NZ_JBDVNC010000040.1:0-9284 GCF_039969785.1 Shimia sp.
TTCGTGCAGCAGGTCTTCCACATTGCGCAATGAAAGTGGAAATCGGACATAGAGCATCACCGCAAGGCGGATAATCTCAGGGCTCGTTTTGAAGTACCGAAAAGGGGATCGTTTTGTCATTCGGCAACGCTAGGTCGCCACTCTGCCCTTCACACCCTGCCCTTCACAACCGAGTTTCCTCTGACATTGCCCAATCAGTTAATGGGGCCTGACCCTAGCAGCGAAACGCACCACGGGCGAGAACCGGACATTCGCCGTGGAATGCACCAAGGTATGGCTGTAGGGCCAAATCTGCCACAGCCGGACCGATTACAAAGGCTATTCTAATAAATGGCCAGCCCGTCTGAATTGAAAGTGTGAAGCAGATCGTTGGAGATGCGCAAACCAACTGCGTCACCGGGCCTTAAGGTCGTATTTCCATTTACACGGACCGTGATTTGCCCAGCGTCTTCACACGAGAGGATCATGAAGGTATCGGCGCCAAGATACTCCAGCACATCGACCGTCCCCTCGATTAAACCTGCCCCGGGATCGACCAATTCGATGTGTTCCGGGCGCATACCAACGTCTGTCGCATTTTCATGCAGCGGTATGCCCTTCACCGACGTGCTCGGGACGACGTTCATCCGAGGTGAGCCAATAAATTGAGCGACAAACAAGTTGGCGGGGCGTTCATAAAGCTCGCGAGGGCTACCTACCTGCGCAATCTTGCCAAATTCAAGAACAACAATTCGGTCGGCCAGAGTCATCGCTTCGACCTGATCATGGGTCACGTAGATCATCGTCGACTGCAGGGTTTGGTGCAGCTTGGCGATTTCATAGCGCATTTCGACCCGCAAGGCAGCATCGAGGTTCGACAGTGGCTCATCGAACAGGAACGCAGTGGGATCACGGACGATTGAGCGGCCGATGGCGACGCGCTGACGTTGCCCGCCGGACAGGTCTTTAGGGCGGCGGTCCATGTAGTCGTCGAGCTTCAGGACGTGGGCTGCCTCGTTAACCTTGGCGTCGACTTCCGCCTTAGGCAGCCCCGCAGATTTCAAAGGAAAGCCGACGTTATCGCGCACCGACATATGCGGGTATAGCGCGTAAGATTGGAACACCATTGCCAATCCCCGCTTGCTGGGCGGCTCTGCTGTGGCGTCACGGTCCCCGATCATGATTTGCCCGCGTGACGTTTCCTCTAGCCCGGCGATCATACGTAGCAAGGTTGATTTGCCACAGCCGGAGGGGCCGACAAAAATAACGAATTCACCTTCTTCGATCTCGAGATCCACGCCCTTGATGACTTGCGTTTCGCCAAACCATTTTTCGACTGCATTGAGTTTGATTGACGACATCAGGCGGCTCCTCGTTGGTTTTCTCGATTATTTCCTGCCCACCCAAGCCAGACGGCAGCGGTCCAGGTGAATGTCTCTCCGCCTGCGGGTGTGCCGTCCAGCGGGCTGTAGTATTCGGCAAAGCCATTCATTTCCATCAGCCGCGCGGTGTCCCCACGGATGCGCGCGCCCAGATCATGAACGCCTTGCTCCTCCATACCGGAGCCGACGAGGTAGTTCATAATTGGCCAGGTCGGCCCGCGCCAGTAACGCAATGGTTCGAACCCTTCGCCTTCCGGGTCATAGCTCGCAAGGCCATAGCGGGCGGCGTTCAACATGCGGGCAACTGCGGGCAAGGCGCGGTCGTCTTTGATACCGGCATACCAACACAACGCAGAGGCGTTCGAGAGCACCCCATTGAAGTTTCCGGCATGAACGTCGCGGCTGTCAAATCCTGCAATGTCGGGGTTCCAGAGGGTCTCGACACCTGCTTCAAGCACCTTAATCCAGCCTTCGATCTCGGACACGTCCTCGCCGAAACGACGGCCCATCGCGGCCATGTCCCGTTGTGCGCGCAACAAGGTGAAGGTCATCGTGGGGTCGGCAACTCGGAAGGGGTTGATCTCGCGCAGTTTGCCCTGGTCCCAGTTAACCGAGACGCCTAGCTGCACCAGTTTGAGATAGCGGTCGTAGTCGTATTTGGTGGGGCGCATCGCGGGGTCGACATGGCTGGTGTCCCTGCGGGTGTAGTCGCCCACGTCCTCGGCATTGATTGCTTTCATTGCACCGTCCCAATCAGGGGCGTTGTCGCGTCCGGCTTCCCAAGGATGGGTGACGCAGACCGCGCCCTGATCCAGACGCCACTCCATGAACCAGCGGTGCCAAGCGTTAAGCTTGGGCCACATCGCACGGGCGCGGGGCTCGCCGCTGGGGTCCATGGCCAGCATCTTGGCCATGAAGGTCGCGGCGACTGGTGGTTGGCTGATGCCAGATGACGGGATTGGGCCACGCCCTTGCCAAACGTCCGGGCCCGGAAAGTAGCCGGGGTCAACGCGGTGAAACAGGATATGCGGCAGCATTCCGTCATCCCATTGGCCCGTTATCAGGGTTTCCAGTTCAATCCACCCGCGATCAGGATCAAACGTTGTGAATCCCCAGGCGGCAAAGGCGCTGTCCCAGTTCCACTGGTAAGGATAAAGCCCATGGGTCGGGAGCGTATAGCCCCCCTTGTCGTTCATGCGCAGAATGTCGCGGGCTTGTTCGTCTAACGTCATGTTATCCCTTCACTGACCCGGCGGTCAGCCCTTTCGTCATAAAGCGTTCGAGGCCCAAGAAGAGTGCCATGATAGGCACCGTAGCGATCACGGACCCGGCCATCAGATGCTGGCGTGGAATTTCAGAGGAGTTCAGCGCCGCGATCCCACGTGTCAGGGTGAATTTGCTTGGGTCATCCAGCAGCATGAAGGCCAGCAGGAACTCGTTCCAAGCGATCATGAAAACATAAAGCGACACCGAAGCCAGCGCCGGCAAGGACAGCGGCAGGGTGATCTTCCAAATTACCGCAAGGCGGCTAAGGCCATCCATCAGTCCGGCCTCTTCGACCTCTGACGGCAGGCCCCGAAAATAGCCTTGCAGCATGTAGAGCGCGACGGGGATCGTCGTCACAGGATAGATCATCACGATGCCAATGAAGGTGTTGCGCAGGCCCATAGCCGAGAAGGCTATGTAGATTGGCAGCGCTAAGACGATCATCGGCACCATGTAGATCAAGAGGATCGAGCGCGAGAACGCGGCTTGCCCACGGAACCGCAACCGCGCCACCGCATAGGCGCCCGGGATTGCGAATGCGAGCGTTATGAAGACCGTGATCACCGAGATGAAGAACGAGTTGAACAGGTAGGTGCCAAAATTGAACTGGGCGAACAGCTCATAATAGGATCGGAACAATTCTGATCCTTTGCTGAGGTCAATCGAGAAATCGAGTGGGTTCTGCATCAGCTCTGACTGGTTTTTGAAGCTTGTCATGACCATGACGTAGAACGGGATCAGCACGATTGCGGTGAAGAAAATATACCCAAAGCCAGTAAAGAAGCGGAT
The DNA here is from genome assembly GCF_039969785.1 of Shimia sp. Taxonomy (GTDB): domain Bacteria; phylum Pseudomonadota; class Alphaproteobacteria; order Rhodobacterales; family Rhodobacteraceae; genus Shimia. Next base: position 3,417 of record NZ_JBDVNC010000040.1, read on the forward strand.
CAGCGCGCCCTCGAACTCATGCCGGTTCAGGGCACCGGCAGGGAGGTCATCAAGGATGTAGTGGGTGGACCAAACAAATGCGACTGACAGGACAACGGCGGCAAAAATGGTGGAAAACGTTGATACGTCTTCGCCCATCACCAAGGGCCCAAAGCCAAGCAGGATAAGGGCCAGCAACGCCGCCCCTGCGAGGATTTCACCAATGAAACCGCCCAATCTGTGCCCAATCGCGAAGCCGATCACGCCACCCCACAAAAGGGATAGCCCGATGTGTGGGCGAAACGGCTCACCCGTAGCAAAACTCATCAGAACGGCGAACGTGGTGGACAGAACGACCATCCAAAGTGCACCAATGATGGGACTGGTGACATAGTTGAAGCGCAGCGCCTTCATAGCCCTTCCTCCCGAGAGATGTATTTGAGGAAGAACACCGAAAACGTCAGCAAGCAGCCAAAGATCACGACCGCCACCGCGGCGCCCGCTCCGATGTTAGAGATCGCGAAGGCCTGTTCATAGACGTTCACGGTCAGCGTGCGGGTGCCCGCGTTGCCGCCGGTCAGCAAAAAGATGTCGTCGAATTTGTTGAACGTCCAGATGAAGCGAAGCAAGAACAGCACGCTCAGGATGCCCAGAAGTTGCGGAACACTGAGAGACCAGAACTGCTGGAACGGCGAGGCCCCATCCATGTCGGCGGCTTCATACATATCGGTGTCGATGCTTTGCATCCGTGCAAGGATGAACAAGAACGACAACGGAAAATAGCGCCAGATTTCAAAGACGGTGACCATGATCAGGGCCAAAGGGCGTTCGCCAAAGAAGTTGATCGCCTGCGGGGTCACACCCATCTGGATCAGCAATGCGTTGGCCGAACCCGAAAACGGGTCAAACAGGATGAGCCACGCAAAGGCCACAGCGATAATCGGGGCCACATAAGGAAACAGATAGAGGCCACGCAGAATGCCTTGGCCACGGAAGGATTTGTTCAGCAAAAGCGCCGCGAAAAGACCCACAAGGAGCGCACCGATAGTGCCAAAGACGGTATAAAACAACGTCACCCAGAGCACTTCGGAAAACTCGCCGCCACTGAAGACCCGTTTGAAATTTTCGAGTGTAAAGGTGCTATTGGTCAGGACGTATGATGACACGCCGGTCGTTGAGGTGGGACTGTCTTGTGGGCGCAATCCGTTGTCCAGATAGGCTTGCTCGACCGTGACAGGGATTGTCAGGGTCTCACGGGTGCCCGGTTCCCAGTCACCCAGATCACAAAACAGAGCGCGCCCGTCCAGTGCGCAGCGAGGGTCTAGGTCTTGCACAGCAAGTCCGAGCGGCAAAGTGTCCAAAAAGCTCACACCGGTGATTGGTTGGTCCTGTGATGAATTGCGCAGGCGGTAGCGGATCGTTGCTTCATCGCCCACGGCGTCATAATCGCCGCGAATGTCTTCGCGTAGCACCACTTCGGGTGCGCGCAGATCGCCCAGTTCAACGGGCTTGAAAGAAATCCAGAAGATTGCCAGCAGCGGCAACAGGACGACCAGCGATACGGCTGTGATCGTCGGGAACAATAACCCCCAAGCCAAACGCGCTTCGCGTTTGCCGAGTGGTCCTGTGCCAATGGGGGGGCCTAGATCTGCCATCTGAATTCCTTTTGGGAATGCTATGGTTGGGGCTTGGGCACCCCGTCAGCGGGGTGCCCAATGTAGGTATTACTGAACAGCCGCGATTGCAGCGTTCAGTTCGGCAACAGTTGCAGCCGCGTCACGCTCACCGTCGATGTACTCGCGTACGAAACGGTTGATGACTTGGCTATTGATGATCGCAGAGGCTGCGGAAAGCTGGCCTTCGGCCACGCCCCAGCGCTGTGCGACATCCAGACCGCCAACGATCTCTTCGATCATTGACGCCTCATAAAGGTCGCCCAACGGTGCCTTGCGGTCTACACCAACGTCCAGTGTCGCCCAAAGGTCTGCGTACTCGGTCGGGTTGCCGGCTGTGCCGCGACGGACCGGGAATTTGCCTTCGGGGGCGATTGCCAGCGTTGCGCCATAGCCTTCGGACATGGAGTATTGAACGAATTCCATCGCCGCATCTGTGGACGCGTCGGACGTGATGCCGAAGTAGCGAACATCGCCCCATGCCGCACCATCAGGATTGGATGGACCCGCAAAGTTGGTCACGATTCCTGTGGCTGCTGCCAGATCGGAGGACGTTGGATCGTCGTTGATCGTGGGCGGGGCACTGTCACGAAGACCTGCAAGTTCGTCCAGAATAAATGGTGACCAAATGATCATCGCCGCATTGCCCGAGAAGTATAGGGTGCGGGACTGATCCCAGTACAGATCACCCGGAGGCGAGGCTTCGGCGATGGCCTTGTAGAATTCCAACACCTCGATTGTGGCCGCTTCGTCCAGTGCCTGAACTCCATCGGTGCCGACTGGGGACACGCCATTGGCTAGGAACACATGCTCAAGAACCTGAGACATGAAGTTCTCGTCGATCTTGGTTGCTGCCACAAAGCCGTACATCTGTGGTGGATTGTGCAGCGCATCGACGGCCGCCAGAACATTGGCGTAGGAATTTGGTGGCTCAAGGCCCTTTTCCGCAAACAAATCAGCGCGGTAGACGAGCATCTGCGTCCAGCCGTCCACTGGCACAGAGGCATAACCGCCGTCAACCGCAGCCATGTTCAATGCGCCCTGAGCGAATGTATCTCCGCCCAAAGCTTCGATGGCATCTGTTGCAGCATCCGTGTCCAGAATTCCTGCCTCGGCCCATGGGGCAGCATACTGAAGCGGGTGATAGATAACGTCCGGCAAATCGCCCGCGGCAAAGGCCGCCGTTGCGCGTGTGCCAAGGTCGTTTTCGGTGACCGGAATGACCTCGACCGTGTGACCGGAAGCGGTGGCGAAATCAGCAGCCATGGCTTCTTGACGGGCAAGGCGCTCGGGCTGTTCCTCGGTAGTCCAAAACCGCAGGTCATCGGCCGCAAGTCCTGTCGCGGACAAGGCAATTGCCATGGCAGCACCTGAGCGCAATAGTGATTTTCTGTTGATGGTCATAGTGTCTCCTCCCTAGAGATTTTTGGTGTTCGAATTCTAATGGTCGATGCAAGGTCCCGTTGACCCGCGCCTGACGAAGGCTGCATTCGCGGTCTTGCGTAAGTCCTCAGACGGCTCGCCCCGAATGCATTTGACCAGCAAGGTCGCCAATTCGACCCCCGCGGCCCGGGTGTCGACAGCAAAGGTGGTAAGTGGGGGCTGGGCGTGCGCGCCTTCTTGGATGCCGTCATACCCAACAACTGACAGGTCGCGTCCGATTGTGATCTCACGGTCAGCCGCGGCGCGGTAAACGCCCAAAGCCACTTGATCGACAGCACAAACGATCGCTGTTGGTGGATACGCCATATCAAGTAGAGAAGCCGCCGCTTCGCGGCCGTCGTCCATGGTAACCGCATTTTCGCGGATCAGATCGAGGTCAACTGCTAGACCGGCTTGCGCCATGCCCGCCCTGAAACCCTCGCCGCGCAATTTCGCGTAGGAATAGATTGTGCCACCGTTGATGAACCCGATCCGACTGTGTCCAAGCTCGGATAAATGCATCACGGCCTCTTGCATTGCATCTTCGCCGCGTATGTCGAACCAGCAGCACCCCTTGGGGTCAGCCTGTCGACCAAATAGGACAAACGGCACGTTTGCGGCGCGCAACAACTCAACGCGTGGATCGTTAACCATTGCGCGCGGCAGGATGAACCCATCTGCCTTGCGATCCCGCAAAAGCGTGCGGAATGTTTCGATCAAGTGCGCCTCACTGTCAGCGGACGCGACTGTCAACGTATACCCCTGCGCAGTTGATCCCGCCGATAACCCAGCAAGGAATTCAGCTAGGAAAGGGCGCTGGGCGTCATGATCGGCAAGCTGCAACACAAACCCAAGTGATCGGGTTCGTCCAGTCTTGATCGCCTGAGCATGGCTGAGCGGCTGATAGTTCATTCGCTCAGCCATGCGTTTGACCCGAAGTTGGGTCGATTTCGAAATATCTGGATATCCGTTGAGGGCCCGCGACACTGTCGATTTGGTCAAATTCAGAGCATCTGCGACGTCGCTAATCGTGACGCGAGAGCGGCTTGGACCGTCTGACAATATTGTTGGTGCGTGCCCCATGGTGTTCCCCCTGCGACTCACACTGAGTTTCGAAACCGGTTTCGGCAAGGGTATATTCAGCGAACCCCTTCGGATTGGTTTTCCGTCGCTGCCAGAAAGCGCGGTTTTGGTGGCAAGTCCCACCTCCGCTTGCCGCATTGAAGATCACAAAAGGTGGCAGCATCTTCAGCAATTCGCCGCCGCAAAGTTTCAGTTGGTTTCACTTACATTTGCTTTCGCTATTAGATCTCGCCGGATCGCCTAAAGTGAACATGAGGTTGATAGCGGACTGTCGCTGCGGTGCCCCTCTAAGCCCGGTTTGGGCGGTTTGTGTTGAAAAACTCCGAATTTAAGATGTCGCGATTTTTCGGAAGGAACCCGTGATACCGAAAAGTCAGATGAGATCCGTCGTGAGGCGCAGTGGGCTGCCACACGAGCAGAAGAAAGCTTATTTGGCCGAACCCCTCGCTTCGAAAAGTTAGTCGCGCTGTTCGGGCAAAAAATTCACTGATTTCGTCAAAAACGGAGTTTTTCAACAACATCGGCTGGAAGAAGTCATTGGCCACACAGGGTCCACGCGATTTCGCTGCAAGTGTGCTGCCGCACCGCCGCAAGGCGGCTGCGAGCCCACAGCAGGGTGCTGTCAGACGAATGCGAACCAGTCTCAGTTAGGCCAATAGGGTTGTCCTTTATGCCGCGCAAAGACACCGCCACTCAGCGAGAGCAGCGTTGCGATTCAGCTTGAAATGGTCTCTTTGGGAAAGGCTGCGCTCCTGATTGAAGTGGTTGAAAACGGATGCATGGACGGAAGCAAATTTCTGCAAACTACGCATGCGGCGAAAGCGATGCATGGCACGTTCCCTTCGTCGAAAAGGTAGGTGTGAATTTTCTGCGCGATTGTTTTTCCAACGACCAGTCTCTTGCCTAGCCACATTCCCGATAACTTTCATTGCAGCACCATAGGAACGCAATTTGTCGGTCGCGATGACTTCCGGTTGTCCATACCGCTTCATCGCTTTCTTCAAGAATTTTAGGGCTGCAACCCTATCGCGGCGCTTGGTGACGTAGCTTTCAAGCACCTCACCTTCGTGATCAACCGCACGCCAAAGGTAATGGCGTTCGCCGTTGATCTTCACGAAAACCTCATCGCGATGCCATTGCCAGTTCGAGTAACACCGCATCCGGCTGATCCGTTTTCTGCGGATTTCAGATGCAAACAATGGGCCAAACCGGTTCCACCAAAATCGGATCGTTTCGTGACTCACGTCGATGCCGCGCTCGTGGAGTAGGTCCTCCACGTTTCTAAGCGAAAGTGGAAACCGAACGTACATCATCACCGCCAAGCGGATGATCTCCGGGCTCGTTTTGAAGTATCGAAATGGGGAGCGTTTTGTCATGGCTAGAGGCTAGATTGGCACCCTGTCCTTCACAACCGAGTTTCCTCTGACAATGCCCTGACAGGGCCTATGACACGCGCAAGTGTCACGACGCTATTGCCGCTAGGAATGCCCATGCTGTTATTCCGCCGCGCAAGAACGCCAAGCCGTGGAAGCCCACAAGTGCCGGAGCAGTCGCTCGCAACGAAGCAGTCAATGGGTGGTGTCAGACTAATTCGAACCAGTCTCAGTTTACCGGTAAAAACAGCAACCTATGCCGAACAAAGTTGACGCCACTCGGAGAGAGCGGCGGCGCGGTTAAGCTTGAAATTGGCACGTGAGTAAAGGTGACGTTC
>NZ_JBDVNC010000041.1:0-3370 GCF_039969785.1 Shimia sp.
TCGTTGTCGTTGAACAGGTCAAAGCCGTTGCCCAGCCGGGCCTCGTCGCGCCCGTTGCCGCCAAGCACCGTGTCGTTGCCCAGCCCACCGAGCAGCGTGTCGGACCCGGCGCCGCCAAAGATTTCGTCAAAGCCAGCGCCACCCAGGATCGAATCATTGCCCGCTTCGCCCCGGAAATCATCCGCACCGGCTCCACCGTTGATCGTGTCATTGCCGTTGCCGCCGAACACCGTGTCGCGCCCGGCGTCACCGCCCTGACCGTTGTCGTTGAACACGTCAAACCCATTACCTAGCTGCGCCTCGTCGCGCCCGTCGCCGCCAAACACAGTGTCATTGCCTTCGCCGCCTTTCAGAATGTCAGCGCCGCTGCCTCCAAATATCTGGTCGAACCCGCCGCCGCCGAGGATAGAGTCATTACCTGCATCGCCCCGGAAGGCATCATTGCCGCCCCCCCCGTTGATGGTGTCGTTGCCGTTGCCACCATTCACCGTGTCGCGCCCGACCTCGTCGCCCTGCGCGTTGTCATTAAACACGTCCGCGCCGTTACCCAAATTAGCCAAGTCGCGCCCGTTACCGCCATCCAGTGTATCGTTTCCGATACCACCTTCCAACGTGTCGAAGCCATTGCTGCCCAGTACGGAGTCATTGCCACCACCGCCCAAAAGCCGGTCATTTCCGGAAAGCCCGATCAATGTGTCATCGCCCTGGAAGCCCATGAAGAAGTCATTACTCTGGCCGTAGCCTTCTAAGTAGCTGCCAAATTCGCCGCCTGTTGCCGGGATATTGGCCATAAAGATATCGTCATAGGCCTCGCCGTCCACCAGCAGCGACAAATTTCCTTCAACATCGACATCATCCAGAAACGGACCGCTGACATTGATAGCTGGCATCACACCAGCAAGGCCAACGGACCAATTCGTAAGGCTGAGATTCGCCAGACCGGACAGATCAATTGATCTGTCAGTGGTGAACGCCTCTATGAAATCCCCTTGCGTATAGTCAATGCGATACCAATCACGGTCGCCAAAAGTTTCAATTTCCCCGCGAACGATACTTTCTTTTGTCAGAGTGTATTGAGTTGCGGTTGACGCAAGAGCATCAGTTGTTTCTTCTATTAGTGTTTCCGACTGCCCGGAACCCCCACTGACCTTCATTTCATATTGGCCAATACCGGAGTCATTATATGCAGACACGGCGAGATAGTAGGTACCTGTTGAGAGACCGGAAATGGACATGTATGGCCAATAGGCCTGTTGCAGGAAGTTGCCGGATGAATCGTAAAGCGTCAGATCGGGATCAGATAAAGGCGCTCTCTCATCTAATTCCAAAAATAGTTCGAGCAGATCTGCTAGGTCATTCCCTAATACCCCTTGCGCGACGACTTCCAAGCCACCGGCTGTGACTCTGAATTCATCATCAGCCATGTTGAGATCAAACAGATCTGTGCCGCTATCCGAAAAGGTGAGGCCGTTCATCTGCGTGGCCGAAAGCTGGTTGATCAACGACGACCGTTCTGTTGGTGTCATGTTTCCGATGTTCGACACATTGTTCAGAAGGTCGGCCAGATCAATCAGTTCTTCGAATGATCCGGGAAGCGCCCCGTCGATACGCAAATTTGCCGCGCCAGATGAGATTGTGATTCCGTTTGAATCAAAATCAAACCCTAGGATTTCCGTGCCGTTGTAAGTTGCAAAGAGGCGATCGAAACTCCCTGTTGCAACGCCATTCGAAATCGCATCCATCAGATCCTGGGCTGTGCTGGCAGGGCTGATGCCAGAGCCAGTCATTGTCACTTCGTACTGGCCACTCGTCAGATTGATGCGTGTCGATGTCAAGCTGGAGAAGCTCATGGTATTCATCGCCGTCTCAAGGCCGCTCAACTCAGTCTGAAATTGTAAAGAAAGAGCTTGCAATGCGCTGAAATCCACTGTGTTTGCTAGTGACGTCAGCTTGCTTGATGAGACATTAATCGTGGAAACCATTATAAACTCCTATAAACTCCGGGCGCCTTTCGAGGGCTCTAAAAAATAAAGTGAACCAATTTTATGGTCATTTTCGGAAAATTGAAACAGGTGAAAATGCCGCGTTTGAGGCGTACTATTTTTGCTTTTCCATTTATATTGAGCTGTCAATTGGCCTCGGCGGATTCAGGTGGATTTTTTCTTCAGTATGGCACTGCGGAAACGCTCTATGCGCGAGATGCTTTGACAAAAAGTTATAATTCCTTTTTCGGCTCTTCGCCAGATGCAGATACCCAGCGCCGATTTGATCTCAGCGTAGGTGGAGAATCCGGTGCGCTCACACCGGGCGGTGCGCAGATCGGCATTGGTTACCAATTTGCAACAGATTATCAGCGTATCCGTTTGATCAGCACTGTTGAAATCTCATCGGGCAAGCGCTCGTTCCATCTGCCTGAAGGTGCAGGAATCTTTCATGATCCGGCAAAGATCAATCTTGTTTACCAGCAGCTTACGCTCTCGCAGGAAATCTCCACGCCGCTTCACCGTTGGACCGGGTTCACATTGGATGCGGGCCTCGGAGGTGGGGTCATTCTCACAAGATACAAAAGTTCGATTTCCTCAGCACTTCTCGATATTGATGTCTCGGGCAATTCGAGTTCCGGCTTCGCGCAGCTTTTTCTAAATCTGCGGTCGAACGGGGTGCATACTGGAAAACCGGAGCTCAAACTTGTTGTCAGGACGTCTGACAGAGACCTCTACGACGTCACGCTAGTGACCCGTTTTCATTTCTGATCCTCTTTCAGATGGGGACGGCTTTGTTGCACAAATCCAGGATTGAGCGGACCTCCCCTTTCCCCGGACGGACTTATCCTAAGGGCCTTGTGAAAAGTATGCCAAGAGCGATGACCCAGCCCGCTGCAATCGGGCCATTCAGGTTGTGACCCTCCCCCACTGAAGTGGTCAACCTCTATGATTGGGAAAGCGGAGGACCAGAGGTGGCCATAAAGAGAACTAAGTGCCAAGAGATTGTCGTGAAGTTGCGTAATCGCCGATCCCCGCTTCGCCTTCGCCACAGAACAATCCTTCTTCATAAAGACCGTCACCATGCACAAGGCGGATGTCGTAGGGATCAAGGTCCAACCCTTTGTCCCATTTGTAGACGCCCAATATAATTGGCCCGCCGACATATTCGCCGACAGCTCGCCCAATCCCGTAGGCAAGCGAAGGGACAACTGAGAATGGTACAGAGACAAGCACCGTTCCCAGCGGAACTGTTCCCTCTACGAATTTATCCGAGGCCATCAACGCTGCGGGGATCGCTTGGACTAATGCATCTTCCCCAAGCTCAGCAAACCCTGGAACCAGCACGTTGCCAAGTTCATCGAGTAGATCCCCATCACGCCCAAGAG
>NZ_JBDVNC010000042.1:0-15861 GCF_039969785.1 Shimia sp.
GGCCTTCTTCCAACCGGAAGGCATCAAGATAAAGTGCGTGGCCAATTCGTCCTTCCGTATCGCCCACCAATGCCTCAGACAGAACGCCTCCTCCGTAGGAGTGGGCAACTACCGTTGCGTCGCTTATATCGTTGAAAAACAGATGATTTAGAACATCTTGTGCGTGAGCGTATAACCCAACATCTGGTGATTGCCGATGGTAATTGGCTCCTAATCAGGACAAATCCAGAGTTGACACCTGAAAGCCTTTTTGGGTTAGCAACGGCACTACATCTTTCCATGCCCACGCCCCGTGCCAAGCACCGTGTACCAAAACTATGCTTGCACCTGTTGTTTTCGCGCTCACGCTCTTTACTAGAACAGGGGCCACCAATGATGCTGCTCCAATCGCAATTGCATTTCGTCTAGAAACGTTCATCATAAAAAACCTCAGGATAATTAAAACTCTGTCAGATTTGCACAGAAATCTAGCTGTGTCACATCTAACCATGAGTGAACGCATTGCCCGCATTGCAGACCTTAGTCAGAAACGCAGCGAAGGTCCGGTTTCCGCCCCTTCGTGCCGAAATGTGCATTCCGCAGCAATCAACCTAATTCTCCGGTTCATCACTGTCGAGAACGGCCCAGACCCGACTTTGGGCAAAGCGTTCGGTTTCTGTGTTCGCAGCCCGCATTGCCGCCGTTCGCTGCATTTGCGAAATCTGGAAGTGATCGAACTTACAGTCTGCGGACTTTGCAGCCATTCCTTTCTCGCCTCGTAAGCACTGTACCCGCTATGGCAAGGCTGGATGTTCTAAGCGCCTGTCGTGGCACTTCTTAAGGCTGCTGCCCAATCCTCAAGGTGGCTATCGTGATATGGGCCTTGCTCGGACTTAAAGGTCACGACACCCTTGGCGTCGAGAACATACAAGCGCTCTGGTGCTCCGGCATAATCGTCATTTATCCGATTGTCTGGCCAATCCAAGACAACTTGACTGTGAAAGCTGTAGGCATTTCGCCAATCATGGGCCACCTTGGCACGCTCATTCATATCTGTAGGTTGAGCGTACATAATTTCGTCGGCGCGGTTTGAGTTTGTGTTCCACCCGTCCGTCGGATGCGCTTCCAATGTGTAAACGAAGACAAACTGAACCGAGTTTTCGAAGTCGCCAATCAACTGCTTCATACGCTCGGATTGCCGACGAAATATGGGACATGTGTAGCTCCCAAAAATCAAAGAGACAGGCGAACCACGATGACCCGAGAGCGTGAATAAATCGGATGAAACCTTTCCATCGTCTTTCAAAACGTGCGCTGAGAAGTCGGGAGCGGGATCACCTACGTTGGCTCGGCATCTCTCTTCCACCGCTGCCGCTTTATCGAGATAGTCAAGAAAATCAGCTTTACTTAGACCCATCTCACCTTCGAATTTGTCTTCGGACATACTATCCATCTGATCACGCATACTGAATGCAATTTTGCTCATTGTTCTTCCTCCACCACGCCAAACCTACCACGCGTGGCCAACAAGTCTGTAGCGGACGTTCGCTGCCTTATTCAGTAACGGCGACTTAGCGGGACAAGGACTAAGCCGCTGCCGCGGCAATGGCGCTTGTTGCGGGTGTAGTGTTTTGCGGTGAACGCTGTGTATTTTGTGATCTGACGCACCTGTTTGACGATTGGGACTTTCTCAATCGTCAAACAGGAGGATCTTATGACACAGGAGAAGATGAGCCCGCTGCGAGCGCGGATGATCGAGGATATGCGCATCCATGGCATGGGCGACAAGGCGCAAAAGGCGCACATTCGGGTGGTCAAAGATTTCGCTGGCTTCCTGAAGCGATCTCCGGACTCTGCGACACCGGATGATCTTCGCGCCTATCAATTGCACATGACCGATACCGGTGTGACGCCGACGACCTACAACGCCCGGATCATGGCGCTGAGGTTTCTGTCCGGCAAGACCTGCGGGCGTGAAGATATGAAGAAGTACATGCAGTTCCGCACCCAGCCGCGCAAACTGCCGGTGGTGCTGAGTATCGAGGACGTCTCGGAGTTGCTTGCTGCCGCGCCCGGGCCTGGTCTGAAGTATCGTGCGGCACTCAGCATTTCCTATGGCGGGGGGCTGCGGGCGTCCGAAGATTTGCAATCTCAAGGTCAGCGACATCGATAGTGACCGCATGCTGATCCATGTCGACGAGGGCAAGGGGCGCAAAGATCGCAAGGTCATGTTGTCACCTGATCTGAGGGACCTGCTACGCGATTATTGGCGTGAGGCGCGACCCGAGGGCTGGCTGTTTCCGGGCAAGCCCAAGATCAACCCGGTCACATCAAGGCAATTCAGTCGGCCTGTGACCGGATACCACCGCCGGAGCCGCGTCGAAACGAAGATGAACTGCATCAAACTGTTGGGCCAATCCGTCATGGTACGGGACTTCGACAGGCAGGTTGCGGAAATCCAAATCCGCATCTCCGTGCTCAACTGCTACACCGCCCTGAGCATACCAGTCACTGAGGCCATTTGATAAGTCCGTCTGGGGAAAGGCGAAGTCCGCCCATCACCTGATTTGTGCAACAAAGCCCCGTTGAGGCGTTCTTGGGCAGTGCATCCGGCCATTTCAGAAATGGGATTTGCCTTATTCTGGAAATCCAACTTTTCGCAACCCGTCCTCGACTGGCCCAAGAAGAAGATCCGACATTCCGATATCTTCTCGCGAGGACCGGATGAACTCAGAGATGGTGAATTCAGGCTTCAATTCTAAAAGCACGGCGCGTTCTTCAGCGGCTTCCAATATACGTCCGAGGGCAATTAAAGCAATTGCTCTGTGGTAACGGAAACCCGGTAATTCAGGCGACAAACTGATACCTATTTCAGAACTGGCCAAGAGAGCACGCGCATCCTCTTTTATGATGTTTGCTAACCCCGTCGCGCTATAAGTTCGGAATGCCATTGGGTCTTTTGGGCTGAGACGACGCGCAGTCTCAGCATGTTCTAACGAAACATCTGCATCACCAAGATAGACATTGAGCAATGCACTTGATGCCCACGCCCAAGCGAAACAGGGGCATAACCGTGTGGCTCGATTCACATGTGCCAACCCCGCGCTTGGCGAAGCGCTGAGAAAACCGATAGTGTAACCTGCGTATGCCGCAACTTCAGGATTGTCAGGTTGCAAGGCAACTGCTACTTTGGCCAGCTTCAAACACTCTTGGCGATAGTCGCCAACGGCATCCTTACCGTAATTGCGCCATGCAGTGCCAATCCAAGCCTTTCTCGCCATCGCGCGCGCGTAGTCCGGTGCTGCCTCTATGGCTTTTCCGAACCAATTATCTGCGTTCCCCAATTCACCTCGATGCACATCGTTGAGACCACGTAGATAACAATCGTAGGAATCTAGATTTTTGGGCGCTTTGCGCATCTCTCGAACAATTTCGGCGTTTTGAATCTCGGGAGCTATCGCACCTACTACAGCTTCTGAAATCGCATCTTGCAGATCAAATACATCCTCTAAAACGCCGTCAAAACGGTTGGCCCACAATTGCACACCGGTTTCTGCATCTGCGAGCTGGGCCATTATCCGCAAACGCTCGCCGCTTTTTCGGACACTTCCTTCTAGGATATATCGCGCGTTCAGTTCTTGGCCAATCCGCCTGACATCAATTGATTGACCCTTAAAGGAAAATGACGAATTCCGTGCGATCACAATCATACCAGGAAAGCCCGACAGCGCCGTGATGATTTCTTCGACAATGCCGTCGGCAAAGTAATCCTGTTCTGTGTCACTCGATATATTTTTAAAAGGCAGAACCGCCACAGATGGTAGGAAAATCGCCTTTCCTTGCTTGGCGTCTGAGGTTGGTCGCAGGGCTGTCCACATCCATACGCGTAACGGTTCGTCGATATTTTTGAATGTCTGTTCGCCAATATCTGAGAAAAATTCATTCATGCGATTCTGAACAAGATTGTGCACCGCATCTGAGACACACACTCCGTTTGGCTCACACACAGTTTCCAGCCGTGCAGCAACGTTAATTCCGTCGCCATATAGCGCGCCATCGTTCTCTATTATATCACCGAGATTAACGCCGACACGCAACAGCATCTTTTGGTCTTCCAGTCGTTCAGAGTTGAATGTTGCCGTCTTCTTCTGGATTTCTAGAGCACAGCGCACGGCTTCCACAGGGCTGGCGAACTCGGCCAACACACTGTCGCCCGCGCTTCCGAACATTCGCCCCCCAAATTCCAAAATCTGGGCATCGATCAATTCACGCAAGGAAATCAAGACAGCCATCGTGCCTTCTTCATCCACACGCATCAGCCGCGAGTAGCCCACAACGTCCATTGCAACTATGGTGGCAAGTCGGCGATCCAAAATTAGTTTCCCGTTTGATTGAAGCGATCAGCGTATCAATCTTCGCTAGGGAGTCGATCACAGAAAATCAATGGGTTTCGCTAATTGTAGGCATCGGTGCAGGTAAGGCTGCCGTAAGTCGTCATTGGGGCTATCGCAGCGAACGGCAAAGGAGTCCGCACATTGTGAGTTCGCCACCAATGGAATTTGCGCGCGCAGCGAATGTCTGCTTTGGTGGACCGTACCGCTGCATCCCAGACCACCGATATATGGCCAGTATGGGCCGGAAGCTGCCGTGACGGGTATTGGGTGGGGTTCGATTGCTGCATCACGCACATCTCTACACTAAGGGCGGATAGCAGTCATTTGCTGCGGTTTGACCTAACGTTTTCTGTTCGGAAATGTAGATAACGTGCCTCAGCATTCCAAACTAAATTCGTGGCCTTTAAAAAGTCGGCTAAAGCATTGGCGGCTCCAGAATTAGGGAAGATTGTATCCCTGTGTTAAAGACATGTAGGGCGTCTACAAAAAGTTCGCCCGATGAACAGGGGATGTACAGAATGTCAAACAAGCAAACAGCGCACGAATTCTTTGATGCATGTGAAACCGGCAAAGGCTGGGATGCCTGCAAACAGTGGTGTACTGACGGTGCCACTTTCTCTGCGCAGGCTGATGCACTTGCCGATGTTTCAAGTATCGAAGGATACACCGAATGGATGAAGGGATTACTCGTGCCCATTCCCGACGGCCACTATGAAATGAAATCGTTTGCGGAAGACGCAGAGAATGGAAATGTCACTGCTGCAGCGGTGTTCCACGGGACACATACGGTTGACGCAGGTGCTGGCATCACGGGTAAAACTGTTGCTGCCGACTATGTTTATGTCATGGATTTCGAAGGCGGAAAAATCCGACACATGACTAAAATCTGGAATGATGGCCATTCCTTGAAGCAACTTGGCTGGGCCTAAGGTGGTTCGATTAAGCTGCACTCTTCTGGTTGCGTGTCTAACTATCACTGGCAAATTAGCGTTTTAGTTGAGACAAAGACCAACTGATGCAAAAAAAGCTGACCCAGCCTAACTGGGCAGCTGGCAATGTCAGAGGAGGCAATGTCAGAGGAAACTCGGTTGTGAGGGGCAGAGTGGCGACCTAGCGTTGCCGAATGACAAAGCGATCCCCTTTTCGGTACTTCAAAACGAGCCCTGAGATTATCCGCCTTGCGGTGATGCTCTATGTCCGATTTCCACTTTCATTGCGCAATGTGGAAGACCTGCTGCAAGAACGGGGCATCGACGTGAGCCACGAAACCATCCGTTTTTGGTGGAACAGATTTGGCCCATTATTCGCAGCCGAGATCCGTAGAAAACGGGCCTGCCGAATGCGGTGTTACTCAAACTGGCGATGGCATCTCGATGAGGTTTTTGTGAAAATTAACGGCGAGCAACACTACCTCTGGCGGGCCGTTGATCACGAAGGTGAGGTGCTGGAAAGCTATGTCACGAAACGACGAGACCGCGCTGCAGCCCTAAATTTCTTGAAGAAAGCGATGAAACGCTACGGCAAACCTGAGGTCGTCGTCACTGACAAATTGCGTTCCTATGGCGCCGCGATGAAAGTCATCGGCAATTCAACCAGGCAAGAAACGGGCCGGTGGAAGAACAATCGCGCTGAGAATTCACATCTACCTTTTCGAAGGCGGGAGAGGGCCATGCACCGTTTTCGTCGCATGCGAAGTTTGCAGAAATTCGTCTTTATTCACGCATCCGTTTCCAACCACTTCAACCAGGGTCGCAGCCTTTCGCAAAGAAGCCATTTCAAGCTTAACCGCACCGCCGCTCTCGCTGAGTGGCGTGGTCTTTGCGCGGCATAAGGGACAGTCATGTTGGCCTAGTAGAGACGAGTTCGAATTTGTCTGACACCACCTAAATGATTTCAAGAGCGCTTACTAGCTCCGGCAACGTGGCAGAAAATTCACTGAGAGGACCTTCCAGAGCGATAGCTAAACTATGTGATGTTCCGGTTGTAATGTCTGTGTAATAAATGATCATGCCCCCGCTAATTAGAGCAGCGCTCGATGCATCGAATTCCGCGCCGTCAGTATTGTAGAATCGTAGCACGTCCCCATCGGCGATGTCGAAATCAATTACAGCTACATCCGTCGAGGTGCGTGTAAATTCAAATACATCTGAACCAAACCCACCGGACAATACATCCAAGCCAATGCCGCCAAAGATTGTGTCGTCGCCGTCGCCGCCATAGATAAATTCGTCGGCGTCTGAACCCCAAATAATGTCATTGCCATCACCGCCATCAACATAAAGGTATGCACCCGCGAGACTGTAGTCTGGGCTGGTCAGGTCGATGATGTCATCACCGCCCATAGCCCGTATTTCCTCTATGTTTGTGAAGCGGGCAGCGCTTTCATTACCAATATAGTCTTCTGTAAGCTCGACGGCATCGTGGAAACCCGAATAGGCATCGTGCAAGAAGAAGGCGTCATCCATTTCACTGAGTTCGATAACATCAGCATCTCCCCCCCCATCTACGACTGCTTCAATGCGCACCATCCCTTCGAGGTTCACGCGAACTTGCGTCCCTACTTGAGTGTCAGAACTCACATTAAAGGCGACAAAGTTGTTCGAGTAGTGTTCAGTGCCCCCAAGCCTAATTAGATCATCGCCTGCGCCCCCATCTGCCAAGTCGTGATCTGCTTCACTTATTAGCGTATCTTGTCCAACTCCGCCGGAGATCCAATCGCCTCCAGCGCCACCTTCCAGTGAATCGTTCCCGCCTCCGCCTGATAAAACATCTTCGCCATCGTCGCCAAAAAGCATATCTGCACCGACGTTGCCAAAAAGGTAATCACTACCAGCTCCTGCATGGTATGTTGCTCCAGTTGCGCCGAAAACGACCCGGTTTGAATGAGAGTCCCCTTGCGGAATATGACTTGGGTCAAGCGTCATTTGATAGCTAAATGACGAGTGCCTCCCGCTGAATACAACTTCCCTATAAAATGGGGTCAACCAAGGGACGTGATTTTCGATAAGTTGGTCAACAGAATTCCGGATGTTGTCAATTCTAATTTGCATTTCTTCTGGGTCAAAACTGTCTAGGCTGTCGACAACGCGCAAAAGCGGATCAGAGTGTATGGTGTTGATGTCCACGGCCAATTCGGCGGCGTCATCGGTGCCGGTGAAGTAGCTGCTAAACGCTCTCAACCCCAAATTTTCAACATGAGTTCTGAAAAGCTCAAAAAGGCCAGAAGTTGTTGCTTCGGCTTGGGCAGAATAGTACGAATCGAGGTTATCGCCCTCTATATTGAGAGTGGATTGTGTATTTATCGTCTCCCAGTGACCGTTTGCATCGACAAAATATTCACTGGTTTCATATCTTACTGTTGTGCCTCGCTCGTCGGAGGTGAATTCAATCCCCATGTCCTGTAGTGATGGAATGTCAACAATTACTTCATCGATGTAGGCGGTGACTTCAGGGTCTTCGGGCGGTATGTAGTCAGAAAACGTGTTGAGCACCCTGATGGTGTCTTCAAGATTCTCTGGGCTATAGCCATTCACTTCATGGCTAGAAAGTATTGACCAGTCGGCGTCATGTTCGACAACAACAAGGACCGAGTTACTCGGTGTTCTGTCACCTTCTAATACATGTCCCTCGTTTAGAAACTCTTCTAATTGACTTTCTTCAAAGGTTACGTGGATGGTCGCAGAATCAGACACTGTCCAAAAGTTACTATCAACGGCTATGAAATCTGAGTTTTGACCTTCGTTTAGAATTTCTGGAGCAAACGACCCAGTAGTTCCCACTCCAAACATTTCAATATCGACACCAGAAAATTCGTGTCCACTAGGAGACCCTGAAGACAGATACCTTATATATGTGCCAGAGGCAAAGCCCTCTGGTTGACCGTTTTCATTTATGTAGCTTTCCAAATCTAGGTAGATTTGTGGGTTCAGGCCATTAACCATTGCCTGATTAAAAAGGGAGACATAAGCGTTTCGTGCCACCCAATAGTTCTCCCAGCTTTCTGCAGTATCTGTTTCAATATTAATTTCCTGCAATTCTTGCGCGCTTTCAAGAGCTTCTTTCAACTCCAATAGCCGTGGATCTGGAGCATAAGTATAAGAATACTCCACCCATGCTTCAGACACAGCGCTTTCCCTGAAAACTTGTGTCCCCGCACCTGTTTCATAAGCTTCGCCAAATTGAAGCCTCACGGTATCATACAGTATGGCAATTGAGTGCTGTGCCTCAATTTCCCCGAACGCTCCTACGTCTATCGTTAGAGTTTTTTCACTCAAGGGTGTTCCATTAGTTTCGTAAACAGTAAATCCGGGCATCGCTCTCTCTGTTTCGTGTTAATCTAGAAGAACCAGTGAAATTTGGAATTTTGGGAGAAAGTACGTTTCTCAATAAATACTAAAGCGACTATATTTCGACAGAAGTGCCCCCGAGTCAATCTACTAAAGGGCTTCCCGCAAGCTGATGTGACCCTGCTTAAGAGGTCCACAAATCAGTGCATGACTGGCTTCTGGTCCATGAGGCGATTGCCTCTAGCACATCAACGTACACCAAACCTAACAGTGGCGAAACGCCCCCGATTTTCCAGAATTACCAATAGTGGAAAATCCGCAGCCATCCTTTACCTAAAACTCGCAAAACTGCCAGTGACAGATGTCCGATTTTACCATTGCGTTGCAGAACGATATTTTTCAAGTCCGGCAGCTTCCTCGCTAGGTGCGCTCGCAGCACAAAAAACAAATTCACAGAACAGGCTCTTCACGGCCATGCGGCATGGCAGAGATATTCGCGGTTTTGGGTGTATTTGAATGTCGGTTCCAGACTTGGCTGGTTGTCGAGTTCGCGAACGCAGAGAAAGTCCGGAATCCGCCCTTTTCTACCGGGAGACCTACGTTTTTGTCGGCAGTACATCAATTGCCATCTCACAGCCGCCCGGGGTTTTGGATACATCACCTATCTGCCAATGCGGCGCGGCTTTCTGTATCTGGTGGCCATCATGGACTGGTACACGCGCAAGGTTTTGGCATGGCGTATCTCTAACACGCTGGAGGCCGAGTTCTGCGTCGATGCGCTGAATGAAGCCATCCACAAGTTCGGCCCGCCAGAGATCATGAATACGGATCAGGGCAGCCAGTTCACGTCATTTGCATGGACAGATCGGCTGCGACGGTCAGCTGTCCGTATCTCGATGGACGGCAAGGGCCGCTTCCTCGACAACATCTTTGTCGAACGACTGTGGCGAAGCCTGAAATACGAGTGCGTCTATCTGCATGCATGGGAAAGCGGCTCAGAGGCCAAAGCGGGCGTCAGGAAGTGGATGGAGTTCTACAATCACAAACGCCCGCATTCTGCCCTTGGCGGGCGACCACCTGCCGTGGTCTATTGGCAGAGAATTGAAGCAACCAACCCCGATCAGCAGGTGCAAAAAGTAGCTTAAACCCCGCCAGATACTGTCCAATAAATGGGGAGTAGCTCAGTAGCATTAATGCCTGTCTATTTCATTCGTCACGGGCAATCCGAATTCAATGCTGCCTATAAAGGGAAATTTGATCCTATGATTTTCGACGCGCCGCTAACAGAACTTGGGTTTGCGCAAGCGGCAGAGGCCCGCAACAAGGTTTCGAAGCTGGGCATTACGCGCGTCATCACATCGCCGCTCACCCGCGCAATACAAACGGCGAAAACGATTTTTGATAGCATGGCCCCTATCGAAGTAAGCCACGGCCACCATGAGTTGCTCAAGTTTAGTGGTGATGTCGGTCGCCCGCCTGAAGCGCTAAAGCGAGACTTCCCCGACCTTGATTTTGATCATTTGCCAAACCATTGGTGGTACGCGCACGAGGAAGCGGGCGTCGCAGTGCCAGCCGAACCAATGCCCATATTTCAAAACCGGATTGCTCAGTTTTCAGCCCAATTGAACGACGTTAACCAAGAAGCGGTCGCAATCGTTGGCCACGGAAACGCATTTCAAGAAATCATCGGCTTTATGCTGAACAACTGTGAACTTCACCAATATCGATGAGCTTCATCTTCAACTCGCGGGGCATTACGGTCTTTTCAGAATGTAGTCTGGTTGAATTCCCGCCGCCTTGATTGGCCCTTCAACATCGTGTCCCCCAAAGAAGCCATAGTCTGTAATCAAAGCTGTTTTTAGTCCGGCAGCCTGACCGCCTAAAATATCGGTATGGAGACTGTCTCCGACCATGACTGTGCGCTCAAGGTCGACATCGCCCAGACGGGCAAAGGCCAAAACAAAGATGTTGCCAAACGGTTTTCCGAAAAATTCCGGCTCGACCCCGCTCTGATCCGCCAAGCGGTGAGCGAAATGGCCAGGTTCAATTGAAAACCCGGTTTCGCGTGGTGCCACGATGTCAGGATTACCTACATAGACTGGACGGGGTGCCCTTTTGAGAGACGCTTCAAGCAAGGACTGCCGTGTCTCAGTCCATTCAGCGCTTCCGAGCAGAACAAACGCTTGGGCCTCGTCATAGGCTGCGGCATCCTCTGCCAGATATGTCATGTCGAAAGGCTCAATATCCCCGCGCCCAAGGCTTGGTGTGGCCATCAAACCCCATTTCAATGGTGGTGCATTATGAAGCGCATGGAGCGTTGCTTTTCGGCTGGTGATGACGTCCTCGGGAGAGAAATTATACCCGAGAGATTTGTACTTTTCCATCAGTTTTGCGTGCGGAAAGCCGGCTGCGTTGGAAACAACCATAACCCGCTTGCCCGCCTTTTGAAGCCGCGCAACGCGCTCTGGCACACCCCTTATTGCGGTGTCACCAATGTTTAATACGCCAAAAGCATCAAGTAGGAAAACATCTATCTCATCTGTCAGTGCATCAAGGTTTGGTAGTGCTTTAAAGGCCTGACCAAACTTTGCGCTCGGCAACCGATGGCGCACGTTTTCATAACTGGCAAAGGCTTCGGCGAGGTTCAAATTATTGCACCGCGTACCTTGGCAGACACCCATTCGGAGATAACAACCGCCGCGAGGATCACCAGTAAGATCAACGATACCTGTGGCCACGCAAGAACATTCAACGAAGAGGACAGTTGCAGCCCGATGCCGCCCGCGCCGACCAACCCAAGCACAGTGGATTCGCGGATGTTAATGTCCCAGCGGAAGACTGCAATGCCTGCAAACGCAGGCAGAATTTGTGGCACAATGCCGAACGCCATTACCTGCCAACGCGAGGCACCGGTCGCTGTGATGGCCTCCACTTGATTTTGATCGATTTCCTCGATGGCTTCGTAAAGCAGTTTGGCGCAAAATCCGATAGAGCGGATCGCAATTGCGATAACCCCCGCAAAAACACCAGGGCCGATAATCGCAATCAGCAGCAATGCCCAGATTAACGAGTTGATCGAACGTGTCGCGACGATGATCAGCAGCGCGATAGGGCGAACAAAAAGCCGCGACGGCGTGGTGTTACGTGCCGCCAAAAAGGCGACCGGAACGGCAAGGATCAATGAAAAGATCGTGCCAAGCGTCGCGATGTTTAGCGTGTCCCAAATCGGTTTACCCAATTGCGAGATGTACTCCCAGCGCGGAGGTGTTGCGCGCGTCCAGATGTCTTCGGCAATGCGCGGGGCGTCCCAAACAAAGAACCAGGTGGTTGATGCGGATATTTGCTGCCAGCAATAGGCAAAAATTGCGACACCGATCAGCCACATGACCCAATGAGCTATGCTTTCGCGCCCGGTGCGGCGTTGCCATATTTTTTGGCCTTTGAGGTCTTGCACTGGCATTATTGAACCCTCGCGCGGATGACACCGGATAGGTATTCCAACGCCATGACAATGACGATGATAAGCAACAAGATCGCGGCGGAGGTGTCGTATTCATACCTGTCAAACGCGGTGTTCAACGTGGCACCAATACCGCCCGCACCAACCAATCCAAGGATAGCGCTTTCGCGGAAGTTAATATCAAGGCGATAGATGCTCAGGCCGATCAGGCGCGGCATAACCTGTGGCTGCACCCCGTAATTGATCCATTGCGTCCATTTAGCGCCCGATGCTTTAATCGCTTCGGCTTGCACTTTGTCCATGCTTTCGATGTCTTCCGCGAGCAACTTGGACAGGAACCCGATTGTAGCAAAGCTGAGCGTCAGGAAACCCGCAAGCGGTCCAAAGCCAAAGATCGCGACCAAAAGGATCGCAACAATTATTTCCTGCAATGCGCGGCTGATCGCGATGATCGAACGACAGATCAGATAAACGGGTAGGGGTGCAATGTTGCGTGCAGCGCCCAAGGCAATCGGGATCGAAATCGCTATGCCGACAACAGAAGAGGCAATGGTCATGATGATACTCTCGATCATGCCCTCGTAAATGTCTGTAGAACGGGTGGTGAAATCCGGATTGGTAAAGGCCAGTACGAATTTTTTGCCGCGTTCCAACCCCTCGTAGACACGGGACCAATTGACGTCGATTGTCATATAGGCG
The DNA here is from genome assembly GCF_039969785.1 of Shimia sp. GTDB lineage: Bacteria > Pseudomonadota > Alphaproteobacteria > Rhodobacterales > Rhodobacteraceae > Shimia. Next base: position 12,819 of record NZ_JBDVNC010000042.1, read on the forward strand.
GCGATCAAATAGACAAAAGCGCCCAGTATCAATGTCCACCTCAGCCAAGGCCGTTTAATAAACGATGGTTTGCGCCAAGGCTTACCGATAAGCGCGTTCACGTCACTCATTCGGCGGCCTCAACATCGTCATCATCGACAGCTTCAATGGTCGCTTCCCAATCTTCTTCGCCATAGATTGTTGTAAGAACCTCGGGGGTTAGACTTTCAGGCGGGCCGTCGAATTCAATTACACCAAACCGCAGACCAATGACACGCTGCACAAACATCCGTGCCAAGGCTACATCGTGGATGTTAATGATCGCAGCCAGTCCGCGCTCTTTGCAAAGCTCGCAAATGAGCCGCATGATCTGGCGCGATGTCTTAGGATCAAGCGAGGCTGTCGGTTCATCCACCAACAGCAAAGCTGGATTTTGAATGAGGGCGCGGCAGATGCCAACGCGTTGACGTTGGCCGCCCGACAACTCGTCCGCGCGCTTGTCGGCCATATGGGCAAGGCCAACACGGTCCAATAGACGGAAGGCCTCATCTACGTCGGATTGTGGGAAACGTCGCAAAAAGCTGCGCCAAAATCCGACATAACCCAAGCGGCCGGACAGAACATTTTCCATGACGCTTAGCCGTTCTACCAGCGCATATTCCTGAAAGATCATCCCTATCCGGCGACGTTCGCGGCGCAGGTTACCCGAGGACAGTCCAGTCAGTTCAACATCGCCCAAGTGGACATTGCCCGAAGTGGGCTCAACCAGCCGGTTAATGCAGCGAATAAGGGTGGATTTTCCTGCCCCTGAAGGTCCAATCAACGCCAGAACTTGACCTTCTGGCACTTGTAGATCGACAGCCTTAAGAGCCTGATCGCCCGTTTTATATGTCTTAACAAGCTTCTCAAGCCGCAGCATGAAAGCCCCCCTACTGATTATGTTTTTGTTGAAAAAGGCGGGCCCAAAGACCCGCCCAATCAGGTGTTACTCGCAGGCGTAGCTGACGCCATTTGCTGTGTCGATCTTGCGAATGACTTCCCAGAATTCCTGATAGGTCATTGGGAGGAACTGGCCCTCGTTCGACTTTTCGAATTCGGCTTCGAGGGACGTGCCTTCCCACTCAAAGTTCAAAAACGCGTTGCGAATCTTTTCTTTCAGCTCGGGCGTTAGATTATGCGCCGTGCCAAACCCCGTGGTCGGGAACGTCTGTGACTTGTAGATTGTCACAACTTGATCTTCGGTAATCACATCTCGTGAAATCATGCGCGCTTTGACCGAGTTCGCGATTGATGCAGCCATATAATCTTTGTTGGCGACACCGAGGATCGAGTTATCGTGCTTGCCTGAATAAACCGGCTCAAAATCACGCTCGGGAAGCATGTCGAAGTCGCTTTTCAAGATAGCGCTTGGTGCCTTGAAACCCGAGTTCGATGTCGGCGAAGTAAAGGCCAGCTGTTTGCCTTTGATGTCTTCAACCTTCTCAATGCCAGAACCTGGATAGGTGATGATTTCCATCTCGTATCCGAAATTACCGTCTTTTGACGCCATGATAGTGAAGGGGTTAAAGCCTGCACAGTTCACCGCCAATGGGTTTGAACCGGTGTTGAAGCCCGCGATATGAAGACGACCAGAACGCATTGCCTCAATCTGGGCCGCGTTGTTTTGTACAGGGAAGAAGACGACTGATTTACCTGTTTCTGCCTCCAGATGCGTCAAAAAGTCGGACCATGCGGCTTTGTAAACAGCGGGGTCTTCAACGGGTGTGTAGGCAAAGATCAATGTGTCAGGGTCTACCTGATCCGCCGGATCGGTGGGGGTGTCGGCAATCAGGTCGCCGTCCACGTCGCAAAAGCGTTTGTCCAAATCGCCGCGCGGGCAATCCTGCGCCATAGCCGGACCTGCGAGCGAAAGTGCCAAAGCAAAAGCCGCGCCGGACAATAGTGAAGTCATTATTTTCATTTAAGTATCCTCCCAGAACCATGAGGCTACCCCGAACCCGTAGATTTGCAAGCCTGTTTCTAACGAAACTTTAGGGCGCGCGGATCCCGTGGTTTGTCCAATGCTCAAACCGGTCTAAGGCCGGCAATTTTGGCAAAGGGGCGTTCAGGTAGCCATTGGCAAACAGACGGAATGGCACGGCGGCATTGACCGCCGTTAAGTAATCAATTTCGCTGTCGCCAACATAAAGCGCCTCTGACGGTTGAACATCCAACGCGCTGATGCAGGCTAACAAGGATGCTGGCTCCGGTTTTTTGAGCTGCCCGTCTTCGGCTCCAGTGATCACTTTGAAAAATTGAGTGAGTTCGAGGCGATCACAAATTTCGCGAGCAGGCTGGGTCGGTTTATTCGTGCAGATGCCCAGCGGAATGCCAGCATCTCGAAAAGTCTGCAGTGACGCCACAACGCCGGGGTAGGGTCGGGTCAGTGTCGTCATATTTTGTTGGTAAAAGGCCAGAAATTTTTTCATAGCCACCTGCCTGAGCGTCGCGTCATACTCGCCAGTTGCGTCAAGGCACCGCTCCACCAATCGCTCCACGCCATTGCCGATAAAGGAGATGATAGTTGGCAGGTCGAGCGCTGAGCGCTCAAGAGCTTTTAGCATTGCGTTTGCAGCCGCGTGCAGATCGGGTGCGCTGTGAATAAGCGTGCCGTCTAAGTCAAAAATAATTGCTTTGGGATTATTCATTCAGGTCTCTTATCGCTCTTTCAATGGTTCTGCAAAGCCCTGACCCTATATCGAGCTTAATCCTTTTTAGGATATCTCTGGAAGGTTCTTGAGATCTATTATTTCACTCGATCCAATGCTTGGGTGTCTTTGAGAAAGGTGACACTGGGTTGAAGAAGGCGCTATGCCGTGGTCGCTAATAAGACGAACGCCCCTTTTGCGACCGGAAGCAGACTTTGCTGACGTCGCGCTGAATGGCGGCTTCGTTTTAGGTTTTTCGATGCGGGCCATGGTGCGAGATTTCAGCTTGTGCTGAGCGTGGCCCGCGTTGGGAAACCTGACTAGGAGGAGGCCGCGGGAGGTGTGTGATTTCCTATGGGGAAAGCATGAAACGGTTG
>NZ_JBDVNC010000043.1:0-7502 GCF_039969785.1 Shimia sp.
GGCCTTCTTCCAACCGGAAGGCATCAAGATAAAGTGCGTGGCCAATTCGTCCTTCCGTATCGCCCACCAATGCCTCAGACAGAACGCCTCCTCCGTAGGAGTGGGCAACTACCGTTGCGTCGCTTATATCGTTGAAAAACAAATGATTTAGAATATCTTTTGCGTGAACGTATAACCCAACATCTGGTGATTGCCGATGATAACTGGCTCCTAATCCAGACAAATCCAGGGTTGACACCTGAAAGCCTTTTTGCGTCAGCAACGGCACTACATCTTTCCATGCCCTCGCCCCGTGCCAAGCACCGTGTACCAAAACTATGCTTGCACTTGTTGTATTCGCGCTCACGCTCTTTACTAAAACGGGGGCAGCCAATGATGCTGCACCAATCGCAATTGCACTTCGTCTAGAAACGTTCGTCATAACAAACCTCAGGACCGTTAAAACCCTGTCAGATTTGCACAGAAATCTAGCTGTGTCACATCAAACCGCGACACGTCCACATTGCCCGCATAGCAGACCTTAGTCAGAAACGCAGCGAATGACCGGATTCCGCCGATGGTGTTGAAAAACTCTTTGTTGCAGTGCGGCAAGTCGTTTGAGTCACTCAGTTTTGAGGGGATTGGAGGATTTGGCGATGATGGGTGTTCGGAAGACGGAAGCGCAGCTGTTCTACGAGTTCGATCTGGATGCTCACGTTCCTACCAATCACGTGTTGCGCGAGATTGATCGGTTTCTGGATATGGATGGGATGCGTGAAGCAATTCGCCCCTTCTATAGCCACACGGGTCGGCCTTCGATTGATCCAGAACTGATCGTACGAATGCTTGTTATCGGCTATGCCATGGGTATCCGGTCAGAACGCCGCCTCTGCCAGGATGTGCATTTGAACCTGGCGTATCGCTGGTTTTGTCGATTGGGCTTGGACGACAAGGTGCCGGACCATTCCACTTTCTCGCGCTATCGGCACGGCAAGTTTCGTGAAAGCGATCTTTTGCGTCAGATCTTCGAGGCGACCGTCGAAAGGTGCCTGAAGGAGGATTTGGTCTCGGGTGAAGGTTTGGCCGTTGATGCCAGTCTGATACCGGCCGATGCAAACAAGACCCGGTCGATAGCTGCCAAGGACTGGGGGCCTGAGGTTGCTCGAAAGGCTGGGAACCGGGCTGCACGAGAGTATCTCGAAACGCTCGATGATGCCGCTTTCGGGGCCGCTTCGCCATCCCAGCCGAAATTTGTCGCCAAGTCCGACCCGGCAGCCCAGTGGACCCGTGCTGACGAAAGCAGGCCCTACTTCGCCTATGCCACCAACTACCTGACCGACACCAAAAGCTCAGTGATCATGGACGTTGAGGCCACAAGAGCAATCCGTCAGGCTGAGGTTGGTGCCTCTCAAACCATGCTGGATCGCACCGAACATCGCTTTGGGATAAGGCCGGACTGGCTGGCGGCAGATACGGCCTACGGTTCTGCCGCCAATCTCGGCTGGCTGGTCAAGCAGCGTGGCATCATCCCGTTCATCCCTGTGCTCGACAAATCCAATCGTGTGGACGGCACCTGGTCACGAGCCGACTTCGAATGGGATGAGAAGAATGACCAATACCTCTGCCCCGAGGGTCATGCCCTCAAACAGTTCCGCCGTAACTATTCCGACCCGAACCGGGGCAAGAACCTCACTGGGCGTCGTAAATATCGGGCCTTGAAATCCGACTGCGAAGCGTGCCCCTCAAAGCAGCGCTGCTGTCCGAAAGCCAGTGCCAGATATATCACCCGCGAACCACATGAAGACGCCCGGGACTTCGCTCGTTCCAGCAGGAAGACGAAGGCCTACAAGGTGTCTCGCGACAAACGCAAGAAGGTTGAAATGCTGTTTGCCCACCTCAAACGTATCCTCAATCTGACACGGCTCGGATTACGAGGGCCGAATGGCGCCAAGGATGAATTCCTCCTCGCCGCCATCGCCCAGAACCTCCGAAAACTCGCAAAGCTACGACCTCGCTGTGCCCAAATGGAGGCTCCTGCATGAGGTGAACAGCCAATACAGCCGACCAGAGGCGCCAGACCGGAAGAGGCCGGGGCCCAAATGGCTGGCCGTTGAAGACCGCTCCTGAAATCCGCGAAATCTGGCCGTGTTTTTCAACAATATCGGCTGAGAAGAGCCGTTCGCCGCAAAGTGCAACAATGTCGGGTACTGGGATGTACCGGCTGCTTCACCCAGCAGGTTAGGCTGAGCCTAGTTCACCTGCATATAGGAGAAGTAGCATGGCGAAGATTGAATTTGATGACTTAATGTCGATTGGAATCGATATAGGCAAAGATACGTTTCATTTGGTTGCTTTTAACCAAGATGGACTGCGTGTTCTGCGTAAGCAGATAAAGCGACTGGCGTTGGTCGCGACATTCGAGAAGTTGCCGCGCTGTATCGTGGGCATGGAGGCTTGCCTCAGCGCCCATTTTGTCAGCCGGACCTTGCGCAAGATGGGTTTTGAGCCTCGGATCATCCCTGCGATCTATGTGAAGCCGTTCAACAAAGGTCAAAAGAACGATTACAACGACGCGGAGGCAATTACCGAGGCGGCACTGCGTCCGAACTTGAAAGCGGTTTCTGAGAAATCTCAGGATCAGCTCGACTTACAGGCGTTGCATCGTGTGCGGTCACGTTTAGTGTCGCGTCGGACTGCGACAATCAACCAGATCCGCGCCTTTCTGATCGAACAAGGGATCACTGTCCGCAAAGGCCTGCGCGCGCTGAAGAATTCCTTTGAGACGATCCTGGAGGAGCGCAAAGACGAGATAACGCCGCGGATGCGTCTCATCCTGATTGGTCTTTACGGCGACTGGATGTGGATGGATGACCGGATCGAAAAAGTATCCGCCGGGATTGAAGAGATCAGCCGTACTGAAGAAAACTGCGTCAACGTGATGACGGTACCAGGGATTGGTCCCATGATTTCCACAACGATGGTAGCGGCGGTTGGCGAAGGCGAGGCCTTTGATCGCGGTCGCGACTTTGCGGCCTAGGTCGGCCTCGTTCCTCGGCAATACAGTACTGGTGGCGAACGATCTTGGGTCGCATCTCCAAACGCGGCAGTAGATACCTGCGAATGCAGTTCGTCCAGGCTGCGAAAATCATCATGATGCGCCCGCATCGATGGCCTGACTTCAGCTTTGGTGAATGGCTGACACGCGCATCAGAACGTATGCATCGCAATAAGGCAGCCGTCGCACTCGCCAACAAGTTGGCCCGGATGGCGTGGAGCATATTGAGACATAAAACGGCGTTTGATGCGCCCGGAGATGAGATCATGGCTGGCGTCTAAAGCACCACCACGATCCCAAAGGAGTTCGCGATAGATAGCAAAGCATGGAACGGAAATATTACGCCCCCAGAGTCAGACGGCCCAAAAGGTCATAATCGACCTGTCCGCTAATGAGATCACGGCGCGTGCGTAACCCCAACAAGGCCACGACCCGCGTGTCGATCAACAGGCCGGATACATGTGAGCGACTTCCGAGAACATGCAAGAAATCATTTGCGAACAGCAGCCGGTACATACATTTGGGCCGAAAGCACCAGTTGGGCTGATCCGAGTGAAGGTCTGCAAAGTCCCGCAACTGGAACATCCAAGACATGCGCAGCGACCGGTTGGTTATCCGTATTGCGGCCATTGGTATTGCGGCCATTGGTTCATTGCGCGGCTAACGACAACAATGAGTTCATATTGACCAAATTGAGAATGCCGTCAGCAGGCTAGATCAGTGGAAACTTGATACGTCAAATTCACCCAAAGCTGTCATTCAAGTTACCGGCTCTCATGATGGTTTCTACAAAGCTCAACGGCCAATCTAGTTTTGTTGTGTGATCGCATGTCGAATTGAGATATTGAGTGTTATGTCGGGAATTTCGGGCGATGCCAAATCGGCGCCTACCGTTGAGAAATGAGAAGAGCACATTGCCGGAAATCGCGAAATGGCTGGCTGAACTAGGGCTAGAAAAATATATCTCCACTTTCGAGGACGCCGAGATCGATTTTGAAACCCTCCCTGATTTGGAGGAGGATGATCTTAAGGAACTTGGATTACCGCTTGGTCCACGCCGGAAAGCATGGGGAGCAATCCAACGGCTGGACAGTATTGCCACGGCATCTGATTCAACTCCCCAATCCGAAACACCTCCGAAGTCGGTCACCACAACCGATACACCATCTTCCTCGGACGCCGAACGCCGCCATCTGACGGTCATGTTTGTTGATCTCGTGGGCTCCACTGAGATGGCGACGAAGTTGGACGCCGAGGACATGCGCGATGTCATCACCAGCTACCAGAACACCGTCGCCGGTGTCGTTAGCCGCTACGAAGGCTTTGTCGCCAAGTTCATGGGTGATGGCGTGCTGTGCTATTTTGGTTGGCCCCGAGCCAACGAGGATGACGCTGAGCGCGCCGTCCGCGCAGGCCTGTCCATCATCGACGCGGTTAAGTTAACCAAAGCGCCCAACGGCACGCCCCTGTCCACCCGCGTTGGCATCGCGACTGGCGTTGTTATTGTTGGCGATCTGATCGGTAGCGGTGCGACGCAGGAGGCTGCAGTAGTCGGTGAAACACCGAATCTCGCGGCGCGTCTGCAAGGCGTTGCAGGCCTGAACCAACTGGTTGTCGCCAAAGAAACACAGCGCCTGCTGGGGGCGATCTTTAATCTCTCTCGGCTCAAAGGACAGGACCTGAAGGGCATTGCAGGTCCTATTGACGCCTATCGGGTGGAGGGCGAAGCAACCGTTCAAAGCCGGTTCGCCGCTCGCCAGTCAGGCGGGATGACAGCCATTGTTGGGCGCGAGCGTGAGATTGAGCTGATGATCGAACGCTGGGCTCTGACCCGGTCGGGCCAGGGTCAGATGGCCATCGTCAGTGGTGAGGCGGGGATCGGCAAGTCGCGCATCACGCAGGAGGTTATCGATGAGGTCGCCAAGGATGACCATACGCGGATCACCTTCCAGTGTTCACCTTACCACGTGGACAGCGCCTTCTATCCGGTCACGCAACAGATGTCTTTCGCTGCCGGGATTGCGCCATCTGACAGCCCTGATTTGCGGCTGAAAAAGTTGGAAGCGTTACTTGAAGCTGATCAGGACACGCTGCGACTGGTCTCGCCACTATTGGGACTGGACGGCGAAGCCCGCTATGGCGCGCTTGATCTAACGCCAGCGCAGCAGCGGGCGAAGACGATGCAGGCTCTGGCCGGGTTGCTCGCGCGACAAGCGGCGGAAAAACCTGTGCTGATGGTATTTGAAGACCTGCACTGGATCGACCCAACATCGCAGGAGTTACTGGACACTTTGCTGGCTCGGATCACAGATCAGCCGATGATGATCCTCGCCACCGCGCGTCCGACATTCGATTATGGCTTTGGCGGGCATCCTATCGTCACGAAGTTTGCGCTGAACCGCCTTGGTAAGGATCAGATCGGCGCCATCGTGGCGAAACTAACCGACGGCAAGGCACTGCCGGACGAGATCATGGCGATCATCGCGCAGCGCACAGATGGCGTACCGCTGTTTATTGAAGAGTTGACCAAGACCATCCTCGAATCCAGCGCGCTGAAAGACGACGGCGAGCGATACGTTCTCAATGGCCCTCTCCGCGCCATTGCCATTCCGACAACGCTGCATGACAGCCTGCTGGCCCGGCTGGACCGGCTGCAACCTATCAAGGAAGTCGCCCAGACCGCCGCATGTATCGGACGAGAGTTCAGCTACCGACTGCTGTCACAGATCTCGCCTCTGAAAGATGCCGAATTGACAGGGGCAATGGACGGTCTGATCGCAGCCGAGCTGATCTATCGACGTGGCCTGCCACCCGAAGCGACATATCTGTTCAAGCACGCGCTGGTCCGCGACGCTGCATATGAGAGCCTGCTGAAAGAGCGTCGACGCACGATTCATACCCGCATTCTGAGCGCGCTGGAAACAGACCCCGACATCGCCCCTGAAGTACTTGCCGTCCATGCCGATGCCGCCAACCAGACAGACCGAGCCGTCGATCTGTGGGAAGTCGCCAGCAAAGCTGCTATCGCAAGACCGGCGTTTGATGAAGCGATCTCACACCTTGGCAGGGCAATCAGTTTGATCACGCCTCAGCTGGAAACCAGCGATACTCCGCCTTATGAACGCGCGCTTGCGCTGCAGGTTTCTCTAAGCATGACTTTTCTCTCACGCAAAGGCCACGCGGCTGACGAAACACTGGCTTCATTTGAAAAAGCGTTGGGTTTCGCGAACAAAGTGGGCGAGACCCCGATGCGGTATTCAATCCTCTACGGATTGTGGGTTAGCGCAGGAACCCGAGGGCAGCACGCAGACGCACTTCGCAGCGCAGAATCACTCGTTGAAATTACCGCGAATTCGCCGAACACCCCCCAAATGGTAGTGGCCAACCGAGTTGCTGGAGCCTCGCACTGGTTCATGGGCAATTATGCTCAGTCGGGTCGGTTTTTGGACGTCGCCTTTGCCAACTATGATCAGGTTGCGCACGCTGGGCTCGCCAGCCAGTTTGGACAAGATATCGGCGTTGCGGCCCACGTGTTCAAAGCACTAAACTTGTTGACCCAGGGGCAGACAACACTCGCAGTAGCTCACATGGACGAGGCGGAAAATGTTGCTGGGTCGACCGGTCATATTCAGACGGTCTGCTATTTGCTCATGATGAGAGCGCTATTCAGCCTGATATCCGGAGACGATTCAGACGTAGAGCGATGTTTGAACGAGGCGTCACCTAAAGCTCACGAACACAATCTGGGGCTTTGGTCGGCTTTCATACCTATTATCGGCGAAACTATGGCAGCGCGAAATGGCGACGAAACCAGCATTGAAAGGTACCGAAAGGCTTATGAACAGTTTGCTTCCACAAAGTTCACAACCAATTTAACGCATCTTCATATTGATCTTGCCCAATCCGCATTGTTGTTAGGACATTCCAGCTATGCGGCAGAATTGGCGAAACTGGTACAGGTCATGATCGATAAGACGGGCGAGGAAGTCGCGCTCTCCAGCCTCCATCGGCTACAGGCGGCCCTAGCCAGGCTTGGTGATGACCAAGAGACTGCTGAAAGGTACCTTGGCTACGCTCTCAATGTTGCGCGCCGACAGGGCGGCAAACTCTGGGAACTGCGCGCAGCCATCGACCTGGCGGGCCTGTGGCGAGATCAGGGAAAGACCGCCGAGGCGATCTCTCTCCTCCAACCCGTTCACGGCAGCATCGCAGATGGCGACTGCCCCGAAGATTGCAAGATTGCCAATGAGCTATTGACCGCCTTAACGGCAAAGTAGTCCATCAATGGAGGAATGCCAATGTCTCCTAATGTCATACTTTGCAAGGGCCAGTGTTGAATGTCATTGAGAACTGACCCGGTAGCCCCCCAAATTGTCACTGAGAATTGACCCATGTGAACACATGGCCCTGACGTTTTTGTTCAGGGAGATTTGGAGTGATCGACATGGGATTTTTGAGTGTCATTCGA
>NZ_JBDVNC010000044.1:0-156290 GCF_039969785.1 Shimia sp.
CGCTTCAAGGCCAGTTCAGAAGCTGCAAAGAAAACCACAAAGGAGGCCACCATATTGACCAAAGCATAGCCGCCGATACATAAATAAAGCGGGTCAAATCTCGGTGACAATACCGGGTCAGTTATCAATGACATTCAACAGCGGAAGCTATCTTAGCTGCTGTTTAGCTTCGGGTAAGATAGGTGCGGCGAACAACGGGCCGAAAGCTGCCGCGACAGGTTTTGGACGAGGGTCGATTGCTGCTCCACGCATATTGAGTCGACAAGGGCGGAAACCGGACTTTCTCCGCATTTTGCACCGATGTCTGTTGTGCGCGTGCGCGTTCACCGGGTTGCCCTACACTGTAGCTTTTTTGAAAAGCTGAGGTGTTTGTCATGCCTACCGAGATTGCGTATTGTTCATGAATAATCAGAAAGCCAATATCAGGGATCGCTGGCAGCAGGTGTTTTGATGGACGGAAGCTAGTGTGTACTTGCCGCAATTTCCGTCCGGGGGAGCGAAATTTGCACTTTGCTGGCCGATGCCACTTCTAGCCATCGACCAGCGTAATTTTCGAACGTCGGACTGCGTAAGCCGACGATCTAAGATCAGTAGTTACATTCTCTAGTGGCAGCCATCGCCTTAAATGTACCATCTAGGCTGATCTCAACAGGGCCATCTGAATCGGGGGACAGCGTCATCACATACCGCTTTGCAAGTTTCTCACCCAAGAGTGAATCATTTGATCTCAACACGGCACCACGCCAGTCGTTACGGAATTCGCCAACCGAACGGCCAGTGAAACGCGTACCATCGATATCGAAGACGACGTCACGGGTCACGTTGCCATAGATTTTTGCGTCCTTGTCCTTCGTATAGACGGCGATGTATCCAAAGTCGGTGCCATCTTTCTCTTTTCCCATGCGCACGAGATAGCCGTTGTCCATGACCCGTTCCATCACGCAAACAAGGTCTCCATCTCCTTTGTAGATGTCCCAGCCCTCAACGTTATCAACAGGAGTGGTGGAATCTGCCATAGCACCAGTAAAGGTACCAAATGCCGCCACAAACCCTGCGGCCAAACCCAATTTTAAATTTTTGTTCATAATATTCACCTATTTCGGTTCGAAAATTGCATGCAGCCTCGGTAACTCAAGAGCCGCAAAATAGGTGCCCATTAAAAAGCGCAGAGCATGAAGAAATCAAGAAAATTTTACTTTATGTGCTTTTATTTGATTTTGACGCCAACGCGCATCGGCTTCAAGGCACAGAAAACCGCAAAAGTTTGAAAGGTGGGCGGAGACACTGTGTATTCGCTTTACAAAACAATCATCTTGTCGGCCGTGAAGAATTTGTTCCGCCACCGGTTTGTGCACTTGGAATTCAGAGCCGTCATTCGCGCGAACGACTTGAGCGACTGCTTGGGGCCGAAAACGACCAGAGATGGGTTAAGTTCGAAAGACGGCTCCGTCCGCATACCAGAAAATCAAAAAAGCCGACCAATTCACGCTTACCAGCATCGATAGTTTTACAGCAGCCCAGTTACCGAGGTTATGCCGCATGGGGTCAGACTGGAGAGCCTGCAACGAAACCAAATCTCCGCCAAAGCAAGTGTATTGACCTTCATTTGGAGTCCGGCATCTGTCGATCTTGACATTACGCAAGCCAACCAAATCAGATGCGTCCAGCATTGCCGCGATTTCGATTGAGGTGCGGATCGGAACCTAGCTAAAACGTGGCGTGAGCGCCTTTTTCGCCGACTATGCGTTACGAGAATTCACAACCCCGAATACGGAGCGGCTCATACTTGACCCGGATCAGTTCATTCTCGTTTCTGAAAATGACGAAGGTATTGACGGGTTCATAAGGGTGTCTTCTGCGAGCACTGCACCAGTGTCGGGTTGTTCAGAAATGGAAATCGCAACTTTTTACGTTCAACCACGTCATCATGGAAAAGGTATCGGCAAAAACTTATTGGCGGCAGCACTCCAACACTGCCGTGAAAAAGCTGCCAAATCTGTGTGGCTTACAACCATTGCTGAAAATGACACGGCAATCGCCTTTTATCTCGCGCAAGGCTTTGAACACATCGGAGAAACCCATTTCCGAATTGGTGAGCAAGGCTCCTTGAACAACGTTTACTCATACCGTTTGGAATGATGTCGTTAAGCAACGGCATCACTTTCCAGCTTTGTTCCAAGCGCCTCACATACGAAAAAGGGCCGCCCGAAGGCGACCCTTTCAGTCTTTCTGGCGGAAGCATCCGTCAGACTTCGCAAGTGCGAAGTCTTACATCATGCCGCCCATGCCGCCCATGCCGCCCATGTCGGGCATGCCGCCTGGGGCCGCGCCTTCTTTGGCGGGCTTGTCGGCAACCATGGCTTCGGTGGTGATCAGCAGACCAGCAATCGAGGCTGCATCTTCCAGAGCGGTGCGAACCACTTTGGCAGGGTCAATCACGCCGTAAGCGAACATGTCACCATATTCTTCGGTCTGTGCGTTGAAACCAAATGCCGCATCGTCGCTTTCGCGTACTTTGCCAGCCACAACAGCGCCGTCGACACCAGAGTTTTCAGCAATCTGACGCAGAGGCGCTTCGATGGCTTTGCGAACGATGACGATACCGGCGTTCTGGTCAGAGTTTGCACCTTCCAGAGTCTCAAGTGCTTTACCGGCCTGAACCAGAGCAACACCGCCACCAACGACAACACCTTCCTGAACAGCAGCACGGGTTGCGTTCAGAGCATCGTCAACACGATCTTTACGCTCTTTCACTTCAACTTCGGTCATGCCGCCAACACGGATCACAGCAACACCGCCTGCCAGTTTGGCAACGCGCTCTTGCAGCTTCTCACGGTCGTAATCAGATGTGGTTTCTTCGATCTGCGTACGGATCTGAGCAACACGTGCTTCGATCTCAGCTTTCTCGCCAGCACCGTCAACGATCGTAGTTTCGTCTTTGGTGATCTCGATTTTCTTCGCAGTGCCGAGCATGTCCATTGTGACCGACTCGAGCTTCATGCCCAGATCTTCCGAGATAACCTGACCACCGGTCAGGATCGCGATGTCCTGCAGCATGGCTTTGCGGCGATCGCCGAAACCAGGTGCTTTGACAGCTGCGATTTTCAGGCCGCCGCGCAGTTTGTTAACAACCAGAGTTGCCAGCGCTTCGCCTTCAACATCTTCTGCAATGATCAGCAGTGGCTTTTGCGACTGGATCACAGCTTCGAGCAGCGGAACCATCGACTGAAGCGACGAGAGTTTTTTCTCGTGCAACAGAACCAGACAGTCGTCCAGATCAGCAATCATTTTGTCAGCGTTGGTGACAAAGTAAGGCGACAGGTAACCGCGGTCGAACTGCATGCCTTCAACAACATCAGTCTCAGTTTCCAGACCTTTGTTCTCTTCGACGGTGATCACACCTTCGTTGCCGACTTTCTGCATCGCACCAGCGATCTGCTCGCCGATATCTGCTTCGCCGTTGGCCGAGATGGTACCAACCTGAGCAACTTCTGCGCTGTCTTTGACTTCACGGGCTGCGCCCTTGATGCCTTCAACAACTTTGGAAGTGGCCAGATCGATGCCGCGTTTCAGATCCATTGGGTTCAGACCAGCAGCAACCTGCTTCAGACCTTCGCGAACAATCGCCTGGGCCAGAACGGTGGCTGTGGTTGTGCCGTCGCCAGCTTCGTCATTGGTGCGCGAAGCCACTTCTTTGACCATCTGCGCGCCCATGTTTTCGAACTTGTCTTCCAGTTCGATTTCCTTGGCAACCGATACACCATCTTTGGTGATGCGGGGTGCGCCAAACGACTTGTCCAGAACCACGTTACGGCCTTTGGGGCCCAGGGTTACTTTGACGGCGTCAGCCAGAATATTTACGCCGCGCAGCATTGCATTGCGGGCATCGGTGTCGAACTTTACGTCCTTAGCAGCCATTGTGCTTTACCTCTTTGAAATTCTTGTCAGTCAGACGATCAGGCGATGACGCCCATGATGTCGGATTCTTTCATGATCAGCAGCTCTTCACCGTCGAGGGTGATTTCAGTGCCGGACCATTTGCCAAACAGAACTTTGTCGCCTGCTTTGACGTCCAGTGCGATACGGTCGCCGTCGTCATCACGCAGACCTGCGCCAACAGAAATAACTTCGCCTTCGGCGGGCTTTTCTTTTGCGCTTTCGGGGATGATAAGTCCGCCTGCGGTTTTTTCTTCGCTTTCGGTGCGACGAACCACAACACGGTCGTGCAGAGGTGTAAATGCCATTGTCTAGGTTTCCCTAACTAAGTTGTCTCCCTGACTCCTCAGCGGAGTCGTTAGCACTCCCTACCGGCGAGTGATAACGAGGCATAGCTAGGGTCTGCAAACGGGCAAGTCAACAGGCGCCCCGGAATTTTCACATCTCGGGCCGGATACCAGCCTATCTCCTGTATCCAAAGGCCTCAAAGTCATCCTGGAACCGTCGATAAATCGCATCTTTTTGGGATTGAGACAAAACGTTCACAGAAAAACCCGGTGCATCCGGCGATACGTTTCGCACCGGAACCGCGACGCCGTCGCCTATGGCAAGCCGATAAATCGGCGCCATTTCCTTGTCCAATCGCGCATGTTCGGCCAGATGATCCACCATCAGTTTGCCCTTGTCATCATAGACAAACGCGACCTGCGGGCACATGTGGCGGGCATTGTCGCCAAACGTGTCGGGATAGTCTTCACGCATAAAGCTGTCAAAATCCCGCGACGTCAGCCAATGTGACCACTGCAACCGCCGCCCCCATTTGCCCATCCGATACCGAAACTCTGACACGGCCCGCTCATAAGGATGCCGGATCACCGCGAATTTCAGATAGTCGTCAAATTCCGCCTGCGTGACAAATCCCAGTTCCACATATTCACGCGCGTACAAATGCGCCAGCCGCTCTGGCATCCCCGGGCCATCCCCTGCCCGCAACAAAAGCGATTCGCCCGCATCCCAACCCAGGCCAAGATGGTCCAGAAACGGCGCCACAACGCTTTGCCCTGCGGTTTTAGGGATGTGAACAAATATCGTTTTATGCGCTCTGGACAGCATCAACAAAGGCTCCTTTTCGCGCGCAACTTCTCACCACAACCCGGTTTCGTCAACGCGATGATCAAGCAATTTACATCCCCCCCTCAACCGCTAAGCTGATCAAAACATTCCGAGGGTCAAATGCAGATTAAAACCAATGAAATTGCACTGGAAGTTCAGGAGTTCGGCCCCGCCGACGGTCCTGCACTGATCCTGATCCGGGGACTTGGATCACAGCTGATCCACTGGCCTGCCGACTTGTGTATCGGACTTGCCGAGCGCGGCTTTCGCACGATCATATTTGACAACCGCGATGTCGGCCTCAGCCAGCGCTGCCCAACGGATCAGACACCAACCGACGCAGCCCGCATCTTACAGATCAGCGAGACCGGTGCGCCCATCCCAGCGGCCTATACCCTGAATGATATGGCGCGGGATGTTGTGGGCCTGATGGATGCGCTAAAGATTGAGACGGCCCATGTATTTGGCATCTCCATGGGCGGTGCCATCGCGCAAATCCTGTGCGTTGATCACGCGGACCGGCTTAAATCCGCGTCGATTGTTATGACCTCTGCCCGCTTGCGCACAACGCAAAACAACGCAGGCAGCATCCTGCCCACCCTGCTTGCGAAACCGGTCGATCACGCCACCTATGTCAACAATTGGGTGCACGAGCACGCCGTTCATGGCAGCCCCGGTTATCCCATGCCCGAACAGGATATACGCGCCGAGGCTGATGTCGCCTGGTCACGTGGCGTGGACCCGGATGGCAACAACCGTCAGGTGCTCGCGCTCTTGACAGCCCCCGACCGGCGCCAGAACCTGACCCGTATTAATCTGCCCTGTCAGGTTATTCACGGTGTTGACGACGCATTGATCCCGCTCTCTATGGGGGCAGAAATCGCGGCGTTGATCCCGGATTGCGATTATCACGCGATTGACGGCATGGGCCACATCATTACGCCTGCTCTGGCACCGACCATTGTTGATCTGGTCGATGATTTCATCCAACGTCGGGGCTGATCATTGCCGATTTCAGGCAGCTGCACGCGTCCACCATCCAACATAAGGCCCACGAAATGACACAACGAAATGGCGGAGAAATCCTCATCAACTGCCTTATCGCACTGGGCGCCAAAACCAGCTTTGGGGTTCCCGGCGAAAGCTATCTTGCGGTGCTGGATGCGTTGCACGACACTAAGGGCAAACTGGATTTTGTCCTGTGTCGCAACGAAGGAGGGGCCGCGTTCATGGCGGCTGCGCATGGCAAGCTGACCGGTCAGCCCGGCATCTGCATGGTCACGCGCGGCCCCGGCGCAACCAACGCCTCGATCGGGGTGCACACCGCCGCTCAGGACAGCGTTCCGATGCTGTTGTTCATTGGTCAGGTCGGCACCGATCTGATGGGACGCGAGGCGTTTCAGGAAATCGACTATTCCGCCTTTTTCGGTTCTGTCGCCAAATGGGTCACCCAGATTGACCACGTCGACCGTATCCCCGAAATCACCGCCCGCGCCTGGACCACCGCCATCTCCGGCCGTCCCGGTCCGGTGGTGATCGCCCTGCCTGAGAACATGCTCACCGATCTGTCCGCGGTTGCCACCCTGACTGCGCCCGCGCCGGTGCATGAACCTGCACCATCTGCCGCAGCGGTGACTGCCTGTCTGGAACACCTGAAATCTGCACAACGCCCTCTGATCATTGCCGGGGGTGGTGGATGGACGCCCCAAGGGCGCGCAGCGCTGGAAAGCTTTGGCGAGGCGTCCGACATACCGGTTCTGGCCGCTTTCCGGTTTCAAGACCTCTATGACAATCACAAACCCACCTATGCGGGTGACGCGGGCGTCGGCATGAACCCCGCCACCAAATCGCTGATCACCAACGCCGATGTCATTCTGGCGCTCAACATCCGCTTTGGCGAAATGACCACCGACGCCTACACGCTTTTGGATGTCCCCAACCCGCAACAAACGCTGATCCACTGCCACAGCTCGGACCGCGAATTGGGCAAAATTTATATCCCCGATCTGGCGATCCATTCCGGCCCCAATGAAATTGCTCAGGCCCTTGCCAAGACCCCTGTGTCCGGGAACCGGGGCACATGGCGTACCGAGGCACGCGCCGGATATATCGCCAGCTTTGAGGTGCCCGATTTGCCCAGCCCGGTGGATATGGGCAAGGTGATGACCCATCTGCGCAGCACCCTGCCCCAAGATGCGATCCTGACCAACGGGGCTGGAAACTTTGCCACTTGGCCCAACAAATTCTTCCGATTTGGCCCTGATCAACGCCTGCTCGCGCCGCAGTCGGGCGCCATGGGCTATGGCCTGCCCGCCGCCATCGCCGCCAAGGTCACCCATCCCGACCGCACAATTATCTGTTTCGCAGGCGACGGCGACTTTCAGATGAACTGCCCCGAATTGGGCACCGCGATGCAGGCCGGGGCGCAACCCATCATCCTGATCCTGAACAATGGCACCTATGGCACGATCCGCATGCATCAGGAACGCACTTACCCTGCTCGCGTCTCCGGCACTGATCTGGAAAACCCCGATTTTTGTGCCATCGCACAGGCCTATGGCTTTCACGCGGAACGCGTCGACACCACCGATGCGTTTACCGATGCTTTTGAGCGGGCGCTGGCCGCTCCCACCGGTGCGGTTCTGGACCTGAACGTGTCGGCAGAAGCCTTGACGCCCCGTCAATCCCTCAGTCAAATACGCGCCACGGGCCAGACACGCCCAAGCGATTCCTGAACAAGCATGCACGCCAAGCGCGTGACATATTAAGACATTCTTTCAAAGAGGACCTCGCCTGATGACCCCAGAAAAACTGCGCGAAATCTATGGCCCCACCTCTCCGGTTGCAGCCATCAAAGTGATTGATAAGTTTGACACGCATTGCCGGACGTTCATTGAACAATCGCCGTTTCTGATCCTCGCCACGTCCGACGGCACCTCCCTTGATGTGTCACCCAAGGGCGACCCGGCAGGATTTGTCCAGGTCGAGACGGACACAACCCTGCTTATCCCGGACCGGCCCGGCAACCGACGGCTCGACGGGTTGCTGAACATACTGGCCCACCCCCATGTTGGTCTGCTCTTTATGATCCCAACCGTGACCGAAACTCTGCGCGTGAACGGCACCGCCGAGATCAGCGATGATCCTGATCTGTGCGACAGGTTTGCTGTCAAAGGGCGTCGCCCCCTAACGGTTCTGCGCGTCACCGCAACCGAGATTTTCACCCATTGCGGCAAGGCCCCCCTGCGTGCAGGCCTGTGGAAACAGGACACATGGCCCAGCGAACGCCCGGTTCCAACTCTGTACGAAATGATCAGCGATCACACCGGAACGCCAATTATCTCAATTGAACCAAATGCGATTGATCAAGAGTATCGGGAAACCATGTACTAAACCGATCTTTCGGGCAGGCAAAACCTTCCTGCCCGACAAACCAACCCTCAACTGTGCCGGATAAACGGGCTATGGCTGGGGCTGGTCTGTTTAAGCCGCCCGTTCTCGTCAAAATCGGCATCCCCATTAAAACGCAACTCGCGACGCTCCTCAAATCCGCCAATCACCTCAGATTGTGCCGCCAGAATCCCCGCCAGTCGTTTCTCCAACGCCGCCCGCTCGTCCCCTTCGTGATACCCATGCACCCCATGCACAATCACAGGTTCTTTGACGCGCATCCCAAGGTATCGCAGCGTATAAGCCGCAGGCCAAAGAAGCAGCCGCGCATCGCCCTCTTTGCCGTCCGGCCCACCTTCGGCCTCTGTTGCGCCGGTCGTGACACAAAACAACGCCGTCTTGTCCCGACACCGGCCCGTATCAAACCTTTCGTCAACGCTGTGCAACTGCCCGTGCAGCAAAACGCGGTCAAACCATCCTTTGACAATCGCCGGTGGCGCAAACCACCACATCGGGAAATGGAATATCACCCGGTCCGCCTGTTCCAGCTTGGCGATTTCGCGCGCCACGTCTGGCGGCACACCGCCGGTCTCTGCCGCCGCTTCCTGCGCCTTCAGCGGGTCAAACCCTGCCGCATCAGCCTCTGGAGCGTAATGGCGGGCGGTCTCAACCGCATCAAACCCCAAGCCCACAAGATCCGACCACAGCACCGTCTGCCCCCCGGCCTGACAAGCCGCCGCAGTGGCATCCGCCCATGCACCATTAAAGGACGTCCGGTTGGGGTGGGCCAACACGATCAAAGTGGTTGTCATGTCACTGGGTTTCCCGGTTTTGGCTCAAGATTGCATTTGTTAGATCAGCAATCGCGAAGCGGTTCCAGCCTGCATTGAACCGATGGCATACCGACGCAATACCGACGTGTTGCCGATCACTCGGATTCCGGCTGCGCCAATGCCGTCACGCCGCTTTCGCTCAGCATATAAACCCCGGTTTCGACTTTTTCGAACCAGCCATAATGATTGTCTCGCATCATCTGGGTTGCCCGCTCCACCCCGGTTTCCCCAGCCACAAGCGCGCCCTTACTGGCCCCGTTTAACGACAGAAATTCCGCACAGCGCACCGCATCCTGACGATAGGCGGTGACGCGTTTGCCCCGGGTCCCCCCGGTATTGGGATCACCTTCCAGCCGGGAAAACGCCTTAAGCAACTGGCCCTTGCGCCGTTTGGATTTACGCGGTCGAAACGGTTCTGGATCGGCATGTACCTCAACCGTACCTTTGTCGGTCTGTACCGACAAAACGCCAACACCCAACCGGCGGCACAGCCCGATATTCCCCCTGAACGCCTTCCAGCCTGCGCGCCCCTTCCAGCGGGGCACAGCGACATAAACCGCATCCGTCACAGACTGGCGCACCACAGCCTGTTGCAGCAGTGTCAGCGAAAATCCGGTCTTTAGTTCAACAATAACAGGGTCTTCACCCGCCCGACATGCCACAACGTCCGCAGCCTCGATCTCGGCTTTCACCTCAAACCCGCGCGCCTCCAGCCATGATTTGACGGGCGCATACAGGTCGGTTTCGCTCAGCTTACTCATGTCCTCAGACCTATCTGTTCAGGACCATTCTGAAAACCCGTTCCTGCCTTGCGAATACAATGCTGCCTGCTAAGTTGAGGCCAGTTCCCAGCAAAGAGTGTTATTTTGTGCTTCGCATCCTCGCCACCCTATTTTGCCTGACCATCGCACTGCCTGCATTCGCGACCTGCAAAGGCCCTTCTCAATTTGACGCACTGCCCGAAGATCAGCAAGCCGACCTGCAACGCCGCGCCGCCCAGGCACCTTTTGCACAAGGCAATTTCTGGCAAGTTGAGAAAAATGGCGTGACCTCCTATGTCATTGGAACAATGCATCTTCCGGATGCCCGGCATGCACGAATACTGGACACACTCAAAGCGATCCCCAATCCCCCGTCCCGCCTGTTTCTGGAACTTAATTCAACGGACGAGCTTGTCTTTCAAAACCACCTGACGTCCGACCCATCCAAAATCCTGATCACCAGCGGCCCCACCCTGATCGAGCGGCTGGGCGAAGACAACTGGACCAAGCTCAAACCCCGGCTCGCCGACATTGGTCTGCCGCCTTTTGTGGCGGCGAAATACCAACCGTGGTTTCTGGGCCTGACCTTGTCGATCCCGGCCTGTGCCGTCGCTGATATTAAAGCAGGTCGCCCCGGACTAGACCGCCAGATCGAAGACTGGGCCGAGGACAAAGGCCTAACTGCACAATCTCTGGACAACACCGAAAATTTGATGCGTATCCTCGCCTCTGATCCTCTGGAGGAGCAGGTCGAGATGCTGAAATGGTCCTTGTCCCAGGATTTCGACCTGTCCGGTGCTGACAGTATCACAACAATGCTGGCGCTCTATTTTGAAGAAAGAAACCAGCTTTATTGGGAATACAGCAAAGCAGAGGCCCTCGGCGGTTTTACCGATCCTGCCGACATTAAACGGGTCAACGACCTGTTTGATGAGTTGCAATCAGATCTGGTCCAATCCCGGAATTTGCAATGGGTCGACGCTCTGGCCCCCGCGCTTGGCGAAGCACCCGCTTTTGTCGCGGTCGGAGCCCTGCACCTGCCCGGCGAAAACGGCGTACTGACCCTTTTGCAAAATCAAGGCTTTTCAATCAAGCGGGTTCGGCTGGTTCACAATTGACCCGACCCGCGCGTTGAGGTCGCAACCCCATTCCAATGCGTGACAATCACCCGCGCCCCTTCTATAACGCGCGCAAAATCACCTAATTTCTCTTTTCAAAGGTTGCATCACATGACCACCCTCGTATTTGGCCACAAATCTCCCGACACGGATTCCACCGGCTCCCCCATTATCTGGGCCTGGTATCTGAACGAGGTTCTCGGCACCCCGGCAAAACCCGTCCTGCTTGGCGAACCCAACACCGAAGCCGCGTTTGTTGTGGAAAAATGGAATCTCGACAAACCCGAGATCATCGACGCCGTTGCGGCCGACACGCCAGTTGTAATCGTCGACACCAACAACCCAGCCGAATTGCCCGACGCGATCAACGATGCTGACATCACCGCCATTATCGACCACCACAAACTGGTCGGCGGTCTGGAAACCAAAGGTCCGATCGACATCACAATCCGTCCGCTGGCCTGCACCGCCACCATCATGCATGACCTGATGGGCGCCGACGCTGACAAGATGCCCGACAATATCAAAGGCGCGATGCTGTCCTGTATCCTGTCCGACACGTTGGAATTCCGCTCGCCCACCACCACCGACCACGACAAAGCGCTGGCCGAAAAACTGGCCGCAGAACTGAACCTTGATCTGAACGCCTATGCCAGCGAAATGTTCGAAGCCAAATCCGACATCTCTGCTTTCTCGGACGCCGAACTGATCCGCATGGATTCCAAAGAATACGCAGTCGACGGCACCAAGTTCCGCGTTTCTGTTCTGGAAACCACAGCGCCCAAACTGGTTCTGGACCGCAAGGCCAGCATCATGGCGTCGTATGCTGACGTTGCCAAAGAAGACGGCGTTGATGACGTGCTGCTGTTTGTGGTCGACATCCTGAACGAAGAAGCCACGATGTTTATCCCCAACGATCTGGTCAAAGGCGTGGCCGAGAAGAGCTTTGGCGCCACCGTCGAGGGCGACTCTGTTGTCCTGCCCGGCGTCATGAGCCGCAAAAAACAGATCATCCCGAACCTCAAAGTCTGATCTGCGCAAAAGTTCGAAACAAGGGCGTCCCTTTCGGGGCGCCTATTTTTTTTGCACTTCACCTAAGCCACCCGGAATTCAAGTCAAATTGTCAAAACTATCGAGTCGATCGTCCGCCCGTACTGATCTCTGACATCAATTCCATAACGGGTGCCGCTATCGCCCTTAATATTTTTTATCAAAGCTGAACACGGCCCAGACTGGCGAACCAAGGCAAGATCGCGTTGAGTATGACTTTGCGGAAAGTGGCAATGCAATGGGGCCTGAATCGGTTTCTGATCCAAAAGCACCGATACTTCAGCGACTTCGCCGTGCCGCCAATTGACTGGGGCCCAAGTAATTGCCAGGTCAATATACCCTCTGATCGTGTTTTCAAATTCGACAGGCATTTTTACTTCCGAACATGTCGCAGGATTTACACACGCGGAAACCATAAAAATCGAGGATGTTTCGTAACCCAAATGAACAGCTTGTTCATTTACGACCAAAGGCTCGTTGGGACCGGACAAAGAAAATACGCAATTTCCGACTTCAGAAACCGCGGCAAAGCCCGGCGTTTCACGAATTTCGCAAGTCGGAGTTAACGGGTCTCCTTCAAAGTATTCAAGCAGGTCAACAGATTGCGAAACTCCAATCCTCAGCGTTTCGATGAATGGAGGGTTATGCGCGATTTCCTGAATAAAACTTGTCTGATCTTCGACCGGCTGTTCAGACCCCAGATACCAAAGCACCGTTGGCGGGAGGCCAAGTAAGGCAAAAATGGTGAACACCCTGCGTATTTTTCGGGAGCCGTCCATCCTGTCCAATGAGCGCGCTAAAAGAGAAAAAAATGAACGAACAGGTCTCAACACCGTCACTTGCCCCACCCCAATTTCTAAAAACACCAATCTGTAAAAAGTGTTGGTTATCGTCACACCAAAGATACGTCCATTCAAGAGTGACAAGCGCAAAAATTCAATCGATGCCGACATTGGTGAACTGTCGTGATGAAACACCCTGACAGATATCCGCCCCATAGCGCCCGCAACCTTGACAAAATTCCGCCGACATCCCCCATTAACGTGTCGTTGATTATCATTCGTTCCGGGGCCACAGCATGAGCTTTGCCGATCTTATCGATCACTTTGACCGCGTCTATATCGTCAATCTGGCGCATCGCGCCGACCGGCGTACGGAAACCGTGGCCGAATTCGACCAGATCGGCGTCGCGATCCCGAACGACAAGATCCAGTTCTTCGAAGCGTCCCGCCCTTCTGACAAGGGCGCATTTCCGTCTATCGGGTCTCTGGGCAACTTCATGTCGCAAACCCGCGTGCTCAAAGACGCGCTGGATCGTGGTCTGAATCGCGTTTTGATTTGCGAAGATGATCTGCATCTGAACGCATTGCCCGAACAAACTGTGGCATCCGTTCTGCATGACCTGCAAACCACCGACTGGTCTGTTGCCGCGCTTGGTTATCTGGAACCGGAAACGCCACCTGCCGATCACACCGGCCTGTCACCCTGGACAACCGGCACGCGCGGCACACAATTCTGGGCGATCCAGGGCGCGGCCATTCGGGAATTTCACGACTACCTTGAACAGGTGCGCATCCGCCCGTCGGGTCATCCCCAGGGCGGTTCGATGTTTTTTGACGGTGCGTTCAACATGGTGCGTACACAAGTGCCCGGGATCATGTTTCGCATCGCAACGCCGTGTCTGGCCGGACAGCGCGCATCGCGCACCGACATTCATGACCTCAGATTTTTTGACCGGGTCGAACCATTTCGCACGGTCGCCGGGGCGTTTCGCAAGCTCAGAAACCGCAAACGGCGCGCCTGATCCGGGCACCGACGGCATACCGACGCAATACCGACGTGCTGCCGACAGGTGTTTTCGCGGTCTGACCACTGGCGCTTTTCTTTGTCCTTTGCCATAGAGAGAGCACCAATTCTTTGCGCGCAGGACCCCAAGTCATGACCCAGATCATTTCCGCACTGACCGACATTTCCGACCGTTACCAAGCCCTGTTCGTCGATCTGTGGGGCTGTGTTCACAACGGCATCACAGCCTATCCTGAAGCCGTCGCTGCCTTGCAGGCCTACCGCGCCCGGGGCGGCATTGTGGTGCTTGTGACCAACTCCCCCAAACCCCGTGCCGGAGTTGCCGAACAGCTGAGCGAGTTTGGTGTGCCCGACGACGCCTATGACACCATCGCCACATCCGGCGACAGCGCCCGGTCGGCCATGTATCGTGGCGCTATTGGCGAAAAGGTCTATTTCATGGGCGAACCGATCCGGGACGCAGGCTTTTTTGAACCGCTCGGCATTCTGGAAAACCCGGTCAACATCACCCGTGTCCCTCTGGCCGAGGCTGAGGGTATTGCCTGCTGCGGCCCGTTTGATCCGATGGCGGACCCAGATGTGAACCGTGCCGATTTCCTGTTTGCCAAAACAAAGGGTCTCAAGCTGCTTTGCGCCAATCCCGACATCGTTGTCGACCGGGGCGAAATCCGCGAATGGTGCGCAGGCGCGCTGGCTCGCATTTACACCGAGATGGGTGGCGAAAGCCTCTATTTTGGCAAACCGCACCCGCCAATCTACGACCTCGCCCGTCGCCGCCTGATTGCTTTGGGCAACTCCATACCCGATTCTGCCATCCTCGCGATCGGCGATGGTGCCCAAACAGACATTCTGGGCGCCATGGGCGAAGACATCGATTCCCTTTTCATCTCTGGCGGCCTTGCCGCAGAAGAAACTAAAACGACGCACCAGCCTGATGAAACCGCCTTAACTATCTATTTACAAAAGGAAAAAGTGTCTCCTCAGTACACAATAGGTCAACTACACTGACGCTATTAGTGCTTGATTTTCTGCAGTTGCGAAGTAATAAAGTTGCTAAATGAGGCGGATGACCGTCTTAAAATTACTAAGCCACCTGGAATCGGAGGGTCGAATGTTGGACAATCTGCCACGCGGGACGATCTGCATAGAAGACATCGAGATGGGAATGTCTCGCTATCTGCGCAAAGTCGTGACCGATCAGGACATCGAAATGTTTGCAGAAATCTCGACGGACAGAAACCCTGTCCATCTGGATGATGATTATGCCAACGACACCATTTTTCAGGGCCGCATTGCCCATGGCATGCTGACCGCAGGCCTGATCTCTGCCGTGATCGGAGAGCAGCTCCCCGGTCATGGCACGGTCTATATGGGGCAAAGCCTGAAATTCCTCGCCCCCGTGCGCCCCGGTGACATGGTCTATGCCGAAGTCAAAGTGACCGATATCGACTTTTCCAAACGGCGGGTCAAACTTGATTGTCACTGCGCAGTGGATGGTAAAAAAGTCCTGATCGGCGAAGCCACCGTGCTCGCGCCCAGCCGCAAATTCGACTGAGCCGGGACGACTTTTCGGTATCTCGAAAAGCCCTGAGCGAATTGGCCCATGCGGACCACGCGGGGTGATACCCCTGGGCGATAGCTCTGCACTTGCCAGCCCCGGTTCAAACCGCTACGCCTCGGAATATGCGGATCATTCGAGACTTTCAGTATGTAAAAGACCAGGACCGCGGCGCGAGCGCCGCGATTGGTAATTTTGATGGCGTGCATCTGGGGCACCAGTCGGTGATTGATATCGCCCGTGATGCCGCCCCCGATGCGCCGCTTGGCATTGTCACGTTTGAGCCCCATCCCCGCGAATTCTTTGCCCCTGACGCGCCGCCCTTTCGGCTGACAAATGCCGACACACGTGCGCACCGTCTGCAAAAGCTCGGCGTGGACCGGCTCTATGAATTGCCCTTTAACGCCACCTTGTCCGGCCTCTCCCCGCGTGCGTTTGCACAAGATGTTGTGGCCGACGGGCTGGGGCTTAAGCATGTGGTTGTTGGCGCTGATTTCTGTTTTGGTCAGGGCCGCAAAGGCACTGCAACAGATCTGCAGGAGTTTGGCGCAGAAATGGGCTTTGGCGTCACAATCGCCCCGCTGGTTCAGGCTGGCGCATATCAGGTTTCATCGACCTCGATCCGCAACGCGTTAAGCGATGGAAAACCGCGCGATGCGTCGCGTATGCTGGGCCATTGGCACCGCATTGACGGTCCCGTTATTGGCGGCGATCAGCGCGGCCGCGTGCTTGGGTTTCCCACTGCAAACATGTCGCTTGATGGTCTGCATCCGCCCAAATTCGGTGTCTATGCGGTCCTGGTGGATGTGCTTGATGGCCCCCACAAAGGCAATTACCAAGGCGCGGCTTCGGTGGGTGTGCGCCCGATGTTTGGCGTCAACAAAGCCAATATCGAAACCTTCCTGCTCGATTTTTCCGGCGACCTCTACGGCACTCAGATTTCTGTCGCGCTCGTGGATTTCCTGCGACCCGAAGAAAATTATGACAGTCTGGAAATTCTGATCGCGCAGATCGACAAAGACTGCGCCCGGTGTCGTGAGATTCTGTCCGCCTTATGACCCGCCCCACCCTGAAATCCGACCCGATTGAACGCGACGGTCTGGCCTCCCGTTTCTGGGAGCGTAAGCCGCTGAAATCGTTATCCCAAAAGGAATGGGAAGCCTTGTGTGACGGCTGCGGAAAATGTTGCCTGAACAAGCTGGAAGACGCCGACACAGGCGAGGTGGCGCTGACCCGCGTGGCGTGCCGATTGCTGGATGACGAAACCTGCCACTGTACGCAATATGACATTCGCCACCAATTTGTGCCCGAATGCATCGTGCTCAAGCCATCCAATCTGGACACGCACGCCTATTGGATGCCCCAGACCTGTGCCTATCGGCTTTTGTGGGAAAACAAACCGCTTTACGACTGGCACCCGCTGATTTCCGGTGATCCGGACAGCGTGCACCGGGCTGGCGTCTCGGTCTATCAGATGACAGTGTCGGAATTTGAAACACCCGAAGACGAATGGGAAGATCACATCATCGAGGAGCCCGTCTGATGTATTTTGCTTCTGACAATTCCGGCCCGGCCTTGCCACAGGTTATGCAGGCCCTGAGCGATGCCAATCAGGGCTATGCCATGGGCTATGGCGCTGACGCGATCATGGATGAAGTGCGCGTCCGGATCCGAGATATTTTCGAAGCGCCCGAAGCTGCTGTCTTTCTGGTCGCCACCGGCACCGCCGCCAATGCGCTGGCGCTCGCCACACTGGCCCAGCCGTGGGAAACCGTCTTTTGCGCCCCCGTGGCTCATATCCAGGAGGACGAATGCAACGCGCCCGAATTCTATAGCGGCGCCAAGCTGACCCTTGTCGGAGACGGCGACAAGATGACCCCGGCTGCCCTGCTAGGGGCTATTCAGGCCGAAGAAAATCGCGGTGTACACGGTCCTCAGCGCGGACCGGTGTCGATGACCCAAGTCACCGAACGCGGCACAATCCACTCGCTCGACGAAATCGGCGCGTTGTGTGCGATTGCCAAACAGCACGATCTGCCCGTGCATATGGATGGTGCGCGTTTTGCCAATGCGCTGATGGCGATCGGATGCACCCCCGCTGAAATGACATGGAAAAACGGCGTGGATGTTGTCAGCTTTGGTGGCACCAAAAACGGTTGTCTGGGTGTCGAAGCGGTGATTTTCTTTGATCCGAAACACGCTTGGGAATTTGAGCTGCGCCGCAAGCGTGGCGCGCATTTGTTTTCGAAACATCGGTATTTATCTGCACAGATGAATGCCTATCTGCGTGATGACCTCTGGCGCGACACAGCCCAAACAGCCAATACCAAAGCTGCGCGGCTGGTGTCTGGGCTCAGCAACATCGCGTCCGTCAGCTTTGCGCATCCGCCACAGGCCAATATGGTGTT
Source organism: Shimia sp. (assembly GCF_039969785.1). Classification (GTDB taxonomy): domain Bacteria; phylum Pseudomonadota; class Alphaproteobacteria; order Rhodobacterales; family Rhodobacteraceae; genus Shimia. The sequence continues at coordinate 17,974 of NZ_JBDVNC010000044.1, forward strand.
TGCGGCCATGCCACGTGCCATGCACAAGGCGCTGCATGACGCCGGCGCAATCTACCACATCTGGAGCGGTAGCCTTGAAGGCGAAGACCCGGACGCGCCGGTCACGGCCCGGTTTGTGTGTGACTGGTCAATTCCGGATGCGGACATCGACCGGTTTCTGGACATCGCACACACTGCCTAAGCGGTTTCTCTAACGGTTTTAACGGGCTGCAATGTCTTTGGCCGGCGGTCAGGCCATGGCGACCCAAACTTGCATTCTCTGCATTTGACGCCACAGTGGCGAAAGCCCTGAGGAAATCACAAATGCCCCAAGCGATCATCACCCGAACCTTTGGCGGTTCAGCCGTCATGAACCTCGAAGAGGTTGCGATCCCTGCCCCGGCCCCCGGAGAGCTGAGGATTCGTCAAACCGCCATTGGCGTGAATTTCCACGATATCTATGTCCGCTCTGGCCTCTACAAAACCCTGACACTTCCGGGAATACTGGGGTGCGAGGCCGCCGGTGTTGTCGAAGACATCGGCGATGATGCCGACGGGTTCGAAATAGGTGACCGGGTCGCCTATGTCACCGGACCGCCATACGGGGCCTATGCCACACATCGTCTTTTGCCTGCCAAGGCCGCCGTCCCCCTGCCCGATGGTGTCAGCGATGAGCTTGCGGCGTCGTCCCTTCTGCGGGCTTTGACGGTCGAGATGTTGGCAAACCGGGTGCGTCGCCTTGAACCCGGCATGACAATCCTTGTGCATGCGGCGGCAGGCGGCGTGGGGCGTCTGTTATGTCAGTGGGCATCCCACCTTGGGGTCACGGTTCTGGGCACGGTTGGGTCAGAGGAAAAGGCCGTAATTGCCCGCGACAATGGCTGCGCACACCCAATCCTGTACCGCGAAACATCTTTTGAGGATGTAGCGCTGCGCCTGACCAACGGGCGTGGTGTCGACGTAATTTACGACTCGATTGGCGCAGATACGTTTGCCGGGTCTCTCAAGGCGCTCGCAACCTGCGGGCATCTGGTGAATTTCGGACAATCCTCCGGCCCGGTCGCCCCGCTGGCGATGAGCACACTTGCGGAAAAATCCCTGACCGTCACCCGCCCGATCCTGTTTCACTATTTTGGCGATACCACGCAATATCGCGCCATGGCAGAGGCAGTTTTTAAACGGTTTGAAACGGGCGCATTGCGGGTTGATGCCTGGCAATCTCTGCCGCTCGGCCAGGCTGGCGAAGCGCATGACTTGCTGGAAAGCCGTCAGGCCCTTGGCGGGGTGGTCCTTCTACCCTAGGACATACTGCCCCCGGGAATCGCGAAGGTTCAGGATGGGATCGGGGCGCGGTCTAGCTGCCGCAATACATGGCTCGCCAGCTCCCCAGCGTGGGTGATGGCCCCCATATGCCCTGCATCAGGCAACGTCACATGTCGCGCGTCCGGGATTTGTTCGACCAGGCCGCGGCATAGCTTCGCAATGACGTCGGGCGATTGCCCGCCATTCATCACCAGTGTCGGAACCCCAATTTCCCCCAATCGCGCCAATGTGCCCGGCGTATCAAACGCGACATAGTTTTGCGATCCGATGACAAACGGAATGCGCCGCGCAAAACCTTCGCGCGCACGGTCCGGCAATTGCGCCCAGTCCGTACCATCCCCCCAGTCGCTGACAAACATCCGGGCCGCGTTTTCATTTTGACCAGCAACGACATTCGCCCGAATGTCTTCGATCATGGCGTCATGGGCGCCAAACCCGTCGGCGTCTACAATCATCGCCAACGCCATAAACACAGGCTCATACAAGGTCAGGCTGCGCACCAGTTCCGGATGTGCAATCGCCAGATGCAACGCAACTACACCACCAAAACTATGCGCAATGACATCAACTGGTTCATCAAGGTGCGCCAGAATGGCCTCGGTTAACAGGCTCCCGGTACAGGATATGCCGTCATAGTCAGCGCTGCGCCCATGCCCCGGCATGTCCGGAGCATGAAGTGTCAGCTGATCATTCAGGGCTTCCGACAATCCCCGCCACGCGCCGGAATGTGCCATGGTGCAATGCAGCGCCAGGGCCGCACGCGGCCCGGCGCCCATCACACGCCAATGTGTTTCAGGACTGTTGTCCTGAGCCATCAAAGAGTTCCGGCGAGATGTCCATCCAGATAATCGAGCCGATCCTGTCCCCAGAACCGCGCGCCATCATCCGTCACATAAAACGGCGAGCCAAATGCACCAATCGCAACGGCCTCTTCCAGATTTCGACCATAGGTCTCTGCCCCGGCAAGCAACCCGCTATCGGCCAGAGACGGATCAAACCCGGCCCCGGAAAGACACGCCTTGATCACATCATCCTGCGCCAGGTCTTTTTCGTCGGCCCAGCAAGCGCGCAGCATGGACTGACACAACAGCCCCAGATCACCGCCACCCGCCGCCTGTGCTGCGATCACGGCATAAGAAGAAGGCGCCATATTGGTCGGAAAATGCGCGGGTGTCAGGTTGAATTCGACCCCCAGCATTTTAGCCTGCCGCAACAGGTCTTGCGCACGGTATTCCATGCGCGAGGGGTGCCGGTCCTTTGGGGACGTCCCGCCGGTCCGCGCAAACAGAGCCATAATATCCAACGGCTTATAAGTGATGGTCGCATCATGTTTGGACGCGATTTCTTCCAGACGGCTTCCTGCCAAATAGGCATATGGTGAAATCGTCGCAAAATAGTAGTCAATATGTGCCAATTCAGTCTCCCAATCGCTCGGCATCGCTTTGCGAGACCCTAGGCACATGTTAAGCGGTTGGCAACGACACGAATCTGTCATCTGCGGCATCCTGGGGGCCTCGCTCATGCCATCTATTCTCGAACCTAAAATGATCACCGGCAATTCCAACAAGCCACTCGCCAATGCCATTGCCCGGCGCATGTCCATGTACCGCGGCCAACCGGTTAAGCCGGTCGACGCGCGCGTTGAAGTCTTCAACGACGCGGAGATCTTTGTCGAAGTTTACGAAAACGTACGCGGCGAAGACATGTTCATCATCCAGTCAACATCGCGCCCTGCGAATGACAACCTGATGGAATTGTTGATCATGGCCGACGCGCTGCGCCGGTCATCAGCGGCACGTATCACTGCCGTAATTCCCTATTTTGGCTATGCCCGTCAGGATCGCCGCACCAAGGCGCGGACGCCGATCTCGGCCAAGCTGGTCGCCAATATGCTGGTCGAGGCCGGAATTGAACGGGTTCTGACCATGGACCTGCACGCCGCGCAAATTCAGGGCTTTTTCGATATTCCGGTCGACAACCTCTATGCCTCGCCAATCTTTGCGCTCGATATTTTGCACCACTTCAAAGACGAGCTTTCTGACGTAATGATCGTTTCGCCTGATGTTGGCGGTGTGGCACGTGCCCGCGAACTGGCCAAACGCATCAACGCGCCGCTCAGCATTGTGGACAAACGTCGCGAAAAGCCCGGCGAAGTTGCTGAAATGACGGTCATCGGAGAAGTCAAAGGCAAGAAGTGCATCATCGTAGATGACATTTGCGATACTGCCGGCACGTTGTGCAAAGCTGCCGAAGTGCTGCTTGAGCATGGCGCGACCGAGGTGCATTCCTACATTTCACACGGTGTTCTGTCCGGCCCGGCGGTCGAACGTATCACCAATTCGGTTATGAAATCTCTGGTCATCACTGACTCGATTGAACCCACGCAACCGGTCAAAGATGCTGCAAATATCCGGATTGTGCCCACAGCGCCAATGTTTGCGCAGGCAATCATGAATATTTCAACCGGCACCAGCGTTTCGTCCTTGTTTGAAACAGATACGCTGGAGCCGTCCTACGAAGGCATGTTCAAAGTCTGACTAGTACGGAAAAAGTAACATCAGAGCCGTGCAATTGCGCGGCTCTTTTTGTTTGTCTGCAGCTCCCTGATCACTCGGCGTCAATCGCCCAGTCGTCTGCAAAAGCCAGCTCTCCGATCGCCAGCCAAGACATACGCACCCGTGCAACCCGACTGTCACCCCACGTGCGAAAAACCAGATGAAACCCCAGGTTTGTCACCTCTTCGGCCACCACTTCAGAGCGAATATTATGTTCGCAATCCATGTCCCACAGCGACAATCCAACCTGAACGGTCGGTGGTGCCCTGTATTTGCTGGAAAAACGGATCAGTTTGCGGCGCTCACGCGGGCCGTCTCCGGTCCACATCTCGCCGTCTTTCTCGAAATCCGAAAACAACGTCTCGTCGCCGTTGTCTACGCCAATTGTATTATTTCTTAGTCTCTTCATTGCCTTAACAAACTAGAGAACCCTGCGCGTCAGACAAGTAAAAAAGCAAAAAAGCCCCACCAAACGGCAGGGCTTTTCACGCGACCAACCTTTTCAGATCAGTCCATATCATCCATCAGGTGCACAAGGTCAGCCACAAATTTCTCTGCAGCGTCCTTATCTTCAGAAGATGCACCCTCAACTGACTTGCGGGCGCTCGTGAGAACATCCTCAAGATCAGCTTTGGTCACTTCTGTCCCGACATGTGCATGTTCAGCAATCACCGAAATCGACTCGGCCGAGATTTCCGCGAAACCGCGGGTCACAACAAAGTCTTTCTCACCTTCGGACGTCTGAACCCGCACCACGCCTGGGCGCAGCGAAGTCAGCACAGCCGCGTGGCCCGGCATCGCGGTCATGTCGCCATCTGCACCGGGGATTTGCACGGCGGTCACCTCAAGCGAAGCGAGGCTTCGCTCGGGGCTGACCAGGTCAAATTGCATCGTGTTTGCCATTTGTGGCCTCCTTAGGCCGCTTCAGCAGCCATCTTTTCGGCTTTTGCGATCACTTCTTCGATGCCGCCAACCATATAGAAGGCGCCTTCGGGCAGGTGATCATATTCGCCAGCCACAACGGCTTTGAACGACGCGATGGTGTTTTCCAGCGGAACCTGAACACCGTCAGAACCGGTGAACACTTTCGCAACGTCAAACGGCTGAGACAGGAAGCGCTCGATCTTACGCGCACGTGCCACGGCCATTTTGTCGTCTTCGCTCAGTTCGTCCATGCCGAGAATGGCGATGATGTCCTGAAGCGATTTGTAACGCTGCAGAATCTGCTGAACGTCTGACGCAACTTTGTAGTGCTCTTCACCAATCACAAGCGGATCAAGCAGACGCGATGTCGAACCCAGTGGATCCACCGCAGGGTAGATACCTTTTTCCGAAATCGCACGATCCAGAACCGTTGTCGCGTCAAGGTGCGCAAACGATGTGGCCGGTGCAGGGTCAGTAAGGTCATCCGCAGGCACGTACACGGCCTGAACCGATGTAATCGAACCAGATTTGGTCGATGTAATACGTTCCTGCATTGCACCCATGTCAGTTGCGAGTGTTGGCTGATATCCAACCGCCGAAGGAATACGACCCAACAGAGCCGAAACTTCCGAACCAGCTTGTGTAAAGCGGAAGATGTTGTCCACGAAGAACAGAACGTCAGCACCGGTTTCGTCGCGGAACTGTTCCGCCAGGGTCAGACCCGACAGAGCAACACGCATACGCGCACCGGGAGGCTCGTTCATCTGGCCGTAAACCAGAGCAATTTTCGATTTTTCCAGGTCATCAGGAACGATAACGCCGGATTCGATCATTTCGTGGTAAAGGTCGTTACCTTCACGGGTCCGCTCACCAACACCCGCGAACACGGACACACCAGAGTGCACCTTCGCGATGTTGTTGATCAGTTCCATGATGAGAACGGTTTTACCCACACCCGCACCACCGAACAGACCAATTTTACCACCCTTGGTATAGGGTGCCAGCAGGTCGATAACCTTAATGCCGGTGGTCAGAATTTCGGTTGCAGTGGACTGCTCTTCGAATGCCGGTGCGTCACCGTGAATCGCGCGCGATCCTGTGGCTGCAACCGGGCCCTTTTCGTCAACCGGATCACCGGTCACGTTCAGGATGCGACCCAATGTGCCTGGACCAACGGGAACCGCAATGGGTTCACCGGTGTCTTCGACAGACTGGCCACGGACCAGACCTTCGGTCGCGTCCATCGCGATGGTACGAACGGTGTTTTCACCAAGGTGCTGGGCTACTTCCAGAACCAGTTTCTTACCGTTGTTTTCCGTGTTCAGCGCGTTGAGGATTTCCGGCAGGGCGTCCTCGAACTGCACGTCCACAACGGCGCCAATGACCGCGGTCACTTTGCCTTTTGCGTTTGCCATGTTTCGTCTCCGGTTCTTAGAGCGCTTCAGCGCCCGAGATGATTTCAATAAGCTCGTTGGTGATCACTGCCTGACGCGAGCGGTTGTACTGAATGGTCAGTTTGTCGATCATTTCACCAGCATTGCGCGTCGCATTGTCCATTGCGGACATCCGCGATCCCTGCTCGGATGCACCGTTTTCCAACAATGCGGCAAAGATCTGCGTGGCAACGCCGCGCGGCAGCAAGTCGGCCAGAATGGCTTCTTCGCTGGGTTCGTAATCGTACAACGTGCTTGCGCCCGCATCGTCGGCATCGTCAAACGAAGCCGGGATGATCTGCTGGGCAGTCGGGATCTGGGTAACAACGTTGACGAACTTCGAAAAGAAGATCGTGCAAACGTCGAACTCTTCGCCGTCGAAACGGTTCAGAAGATCGCGCGCGATGTCCTGCGCGTCGTCATACCCGACACGTTTCACGTCTGTCAGGTCAACATGCCCGACAAAGTGATCGCCCAGATCGCGTTTGATGCTGTCGCGGCCTTTTTTGCCGACAGTGACGATTTTCACCGTCTTGCCCTGTGCAATCAGTTCCTGTGCCCGCACACGGCCAAGCTTGGCAATGTTCGAGTTGAAACCACCACACAGACCACGTTCAGCTGTCATGATAACCAGCAGATGAACGTCATCTTTACCTGTGCCACTCAGCAGCTTGGGCGCAGAATCCGATCCGCCAACAGAAGCAGCCAACCCACCCAGAACGGCGTTAAACCGTTCTGTGTACGGGCGCGACTGCTCCGCGCTTTCCTGCGCGCGGCGAAGCTTCGCCGCGGCAACCATTTGCATGGCTTTTGTGATCTTCCGAGTGTTCTTTACACTCTCGATCCTGTTTTTGAGGTCCTTAAGATTTGGCATCTGTCAGGCCCCTTACGCGAAATCAGCGGCGTATTCGTCGAGTGCTGCTTTCACTTTATCGGCGGCGTCGCCTTTGATTTTGGGGTCTTCGTCAGTGATCCACTGAAGCAGGTCAGCGTGCTTGCCACGCAGGTGCTGAAGCAGACCTGTTTCAAAACGACCAACGTCAGACACTTCGATCTTGTCGAGGTAGCCGTTCACGCCAGCAAAAATGACACAGACGATCTCCGAGTTGGTCAGCGGCGAATACTGCGCCTGCTTCATAAGCTCGGTCAAACGCGCACCCCGGTTCAGCAACTGCTGAGTGGCGGCGTCAAGGTCAGACCCAAACTGAGCAAACGCAGCCATCTCGCGATACTGAGCCAGCGACAGTTTCACCGGACCAGCAACCGACGACATTGCAGACGTCTGAGCCGAAGAGCCAACCCGCGAAACCGACAGACCGGTGTTCACAGCAGGACGGATGCCTTGGTAGAACAATTCTGTTTCTAGGAAGATCTGACCGTCGGTGATCGAAATCACGTTGGTTGGAATAAACGCGGAAACGTCACCACCCTGGGTTTCAATCACGGGCAACGCAGTCAGCGAACCTGCACCGTAATCTTCGTTCAGCTTGGCCGAACGTTCCAGAAGGCGTGAGTGAAGATAGAAAACGTCGCCAGGATAAGCTTCACGTCCGGGTGGGCGACGCAGAAGCAGCGACATCTGACGATAGGAAACAGCCTGCTTGGACAAATCATCATAGATGATCAGAGCGTGCCGGCCGTTGTCACGGAAGAATTCTGCCATCGCGGTCGCGGCATAAGGTGCCAGGAACTGCATTGGGGCAGGCTCAGAAGCGGTCGCAGCAACAACGATCGAATATTCGATGGCGCCGGACTCTTCCAGTTTCTTAACCAGCTGTGCAACAGTCGAACGCTTTTGACCGATCGCAACGTACACACAGTACAGCTTTTTGCCTTCGTCGTCGCCAGCGGCTTCGTTGTAGGACTGCTGGTTCAGGATCGCATCCAGAGCCACGGCTGTTTTACCAGTCTGACGGTCACCAATGATCAGCTCGCGCTGGCCACGGCCAATCGGGATCATCGCGTCAACCGATTTCAGGCCGGTTGCCATAGGTTCGTGAACCGATTTACGTGGAATAATGCCTGGCGCTTTAACGTCAGCAACACCGCGCTCTGTCGAGTCAATCGGACCTTTGCCGTCAATCGGGTTACCCAGACCGTCAACAACACGACCCAGCAGACCATTGCCAACCGGCACGTCCACGATCGAGTTGGTGCGCTTAACTGTATCACCTTCTTTAATGTCCCGGTCAGACCCGAAAATAACAACACCAACGTTGTCTGTTTCCAGGTTCAGGGCCATGCCCTGAATACCACCGGGGAATTCCACCATTTCACCGGCCTGAACATTGTCCAGACCGTAAACGCGTGCAATCCCGTCACCGACGGAAAGCACACGGCCAACCTCGGCCACTTCGGCTTCTTGGCCAAAGTTTTTGATCTGGTCCTTAAGGATCGCAGAAATTTCGGCTGCTTGGATACCCATTATCCGACCTCTTTCATTGCATTCTGGAGGGAAGAGAGCTTGGAGCGGATCGACGTGTCGATCATCTTCGAGCCCACCTTAACGACAAGACCGCCTACGAGAGTATCGTCGACGGTCGCATTGATTTTAACAGTTTTGCCTACGCGCGCGGCCAGAGTTTTGGCCAGCTTTTCGCTTTGGGTTTTTGTCAGTGCCTTTGCAGTCACGACGTCGGCGGTCACTTCGCCTTTGTCTTCTGCAATCATTGCGCGCAACTGATCGATCAGTTGTGGCAGCACGAACAAACGACGTTTTTGCGCCATCAGGCTCAGCACATTGCTCAGCACGGGAATCAACGACATTTTCTTGGCAACTGCGGCAATGGCCTTGCCTTGCTCTTCGCGGCTGATCAGCGGCGAATTGATAAGGTCGCGCAGGTCTGCGCTGTCGGCCAATGCGGCGCTCAGGTCATCAAGACCGCTTTCCATTTTGGCAAGCGACTTGTTCTCTTGTGCGATCTCAAAGACCGCAGTGGCATAGCGCTCGGCGATGCCGGAGGAGATCGAAGCTGGTTCGGACACGTCCACCCTTCCGCTTTCTGGCCCCGATCGCAGCACATAATTACATGCAGTACTCTGGGGCGTTACGTGGCCCTGTCCGAGACAGAGCAGTCAAATCCGTGGCGGGTGTAACAGAGCCTCGCGCACCTAGCAACATAGTTTGGTATATTCACCAAATGGTCAAAACCCCTTATTTTTAGGCTCTTAGTGCAGGTGCGACCCTTTGCCTATGACGCGGCGTCAAAAAAATGACTCTGAATTCCCCCTTTTTGGCGATTCCCGACCCGGAACCCGCACTTGATCGCGTTCAAAGCGTCGGACGGAATTTTGGCAAAGCGGTCGCAAATCCATTGTCCTGCGAGCGCTTAATTTGTGGCATTGTTAGCGCTATAACATCCGTATTTATGGCGGCTATTTTACCCGGCATTTACACCGGCGCGGTTTCCGGTTTGGGCGCTAACACACTCAACGGTTTTTTCACCACCTCACGCAAACCGGGCCCGGTTGAGGCGTGTACACGTTTGCTGGCCTCGACCATCAATACCCCCCCCGACAAGACCGGCGACACGGTCTTGCCCATGCTTTCCCAGAACGGCCCGGTCTTTCGCCAGAACCGCTTGTGCGACGGAGGCTGAAACAGCGTTGTGCGGTGGCGTTCCGGCATGAACCCGTGCTGACGCAGTTGAGTTTCCAGCTGCCCGGTCGAATAGGGTCGCCCATAGCCAAACGGTGTCTTATCACTTCGCGACCAAAGCCCCGACCGATGTGGCACCACAAACAGCGCCCTGCCCCCCGGCCCTAGGACCCGATGCGCCTCAACCAAAACATCCGACGGACGTTCGCTGGTCTCCAGCCCGTGCATCATCACCAGCCGATCCACATGCCCGGTTTCCAGCGGCCACAATGTTTCTTCGCACAAAGCCGAAACGTTTTTCATACCAGCAGGCCAGGGCATCACACCCTGAGGACCCGGCATCAAACCGATCACTCGGCGCGCGTCCGCCAGAAAGGGTCGCAGCAAAGGCACCGCAAAGCCAAACCCGACAACGGTCTGCCCGGTCGCGTCCGGCCACAATTCCAACATTTCGTCGCGCACAGCCTTTTGCGCCGCGCGCCCCAACGTGCTGCGATAATAAAAATTCCGAAGATCCTGTACATCAAGATGCATTGCGCCCGGTCCCGTGATCGGCAAAGCTGGCTACAACATAGCAATGATAAGGCGAATTTCCATGCCCCATGACATCCTTACGATTCCGTGCCTGTCTGACAACTACGCCTACCTCATTCATGACGCCGAATCCGGTGATACTGCGCTCGTCGATGCCCCCGAAACCGGGCCAATTCTTGAGGCGCTTGCTGGGCAAGGCTGGACACTGTCACATGTGCTTTTGACCCATCACCACTGGGATCACGTCGACGGGTTGGCCGACATCCTCGCCGTGCACCCCGCTCAGGTTGTGGGCGCTGCCGCGGACTCTGCCCGCCTGCCCGCCCTGAACACTGCCGTTTCCGAAGGCGACACAGTGACCGTTGGCGGCGAACAAGCTCAGGTGATTGATGTCTCGGGCCACACCGTTGGGCATATCGCCTTTTACTTCCCTGACACCGGCGCTGTCTTTACTGCCGACAGCCTGATGGCGCTTGGATGTGGTCGCCTTTTTGAGGGTCCGCCCGAAATGATGTGGGACAGTCTGTGCAAACTTGCCGCCTTGCCCTCTGAGACCACCGTTTGTTCGGGCCATGAATACACCACCGCCAACGGTAATTTTGCGGTGACAGTCGATCCGGAAAACCCGGCATTGCAGGCGCGGGTTGCCGCCGTTGCAGCAGCGCGCGCCAAAGGGCTGCCCACCGTTCCCTCAACTCTTGCCGAGGAACTGGCGACAAACCCGTTTCTGCGTGGACATGATCCTGTGGTGCAAAAGACCATTGGTATGCCGGGCGCGGATCCGGGGGCTATTTTTGCGGAAATTCGTCGTCTCAAAGACAATTTCTGATCGCCCTTATCGTCCGATCCGCTATTCTGGTCAAAGCGATCAACACGCAATGTGTGTCGGGCGGACACTCAAAATGAACAACACAGCCACAACTTTTACGGGAACCCCCAAAGGCAGACCATGCCAAAATCCAAGATTCCGCATGTCTCACGGTCAAATCACAAAAAATGTGAGCATAAAAATGCAGAAAGTCCTTGAAGACCGCTGCAGATCGACCAAACTTTAATAGTATGAGGCCAATGATGTGAATGGGGCCTTGGCCCTCCGCATCCCAGAACCAGAAGGAGCACCAGAGCAGTGCCTTCATTCTCAAATACACTAGAGCAAGCCATTCATGCGGCTTTGGCACAGGCAAATCAGCGGCGACATGAATTTGCGACGCTGGAACACCTGTTGTTATCGCTGCTGGACGAACCAGATGCATTGCGGGTGCTTCAGGCCTGCAGCGTTAAGGTCGACGAATTGCGCAGCACGCTGGTCGAGTTCATCGACGATGACCTGTCCAACCTTGTGACTGACATCGAAGGGTCCGAAGCTGTGCCAACTGCGGCGTTCCAGCGGGTGATCCAGCGCGCCGCGATCCATGTACAATCTTCCGGCCGAACCGAAGTGACCGGTGCCAATGTGCTGGTGGCGATCTTTGCTGAACGCGAATCCAACGCGGCCTATTTCCTGCAGGAACAGGACATGACCCGTTATGACGCGGTCAATTACATCGCGCATGGCGTTGCCAAAGATCCGGCATTCGGAGAGTCGCGCCCGGTATCCGGCGCCCCGGAAGAACAGGAAGAGCAATCCAGCGTCCATGTAGAAAGCGAAAAGAAAGAAAGCGCGCTTGCCAAATACTGCGTTGACCTCAACACCAAGGCGTCCGAGGGCGACGTTGATCCGCTGATCGGTCGGGATCAGGAGGTAGAGCGTTGCATTCAGGTGCTGTGCCGCCGTCGTAAAAACAACCCGCTGTTAGTGGGCGATCCCGGCGTTGGCAAAACCGCCATCGCCGAAGGGCTTGCCCGCAAGATCATTCAGGGCGAAACGCCTGAGGTTCTGGCACACACCACGATCTATTCGCTGGATATGGGGGCGCTATTGGCCGGCACCCGCTATCGCGGTGACTTTGAGGAACGGCTCAAGGCGGTTGTGACCGAGCTGGAAAATCACCCGGATGCGGTGTTGTTCATCGATGAAATCCATACTGTGATTGGGGCCGGTGCGACCTCTGGCGGCGCTATGGATGCGTCCAACTTGCTCAAACCCGCACTTCAGGGTGGCAAATTGCGCACCATGGGCTCGACCACTTATAAAGAGTTCCGTCAGCATTTCGAAAAAGACCGCGCGCTGTCACGCCGCTTTCAGAAAATCGACATCAACGAACCCACCGTTGAAGACACCATCAAAATTCTGAAGGGTCTCAAAGAGTATTTCGAAGAGCATCATTCGGTAAAATACACCGCCGATGCGGTGAAGACCGCTGTCGAACTTTCGGCGCGCTATATAAACGACCGAAAACTGCCGGACAAAGCCATCGATGTGATTGACGAAGCCGGCGCAGCGCAACATCTGGTCGCGGCCTCAAAACGGCGCAAAACCATCGGCGTGAAAGAAATCGAGGCCGTTATCGCCAAAATCGCGCGGATCCCGCCCAAAAGCGTGTCCAAGAACGATGCCGAGGTGCTCAAGGATCTCGAGAAATCGCTCAAACGCGTTGTGTTTGGTCAGGACAAAGCGATTGAGGCATTGTCCTCGGCGATCAAGCTGGCGCGTGCCGGGTTGCGGGAACCGGAAAAGCCCATCGGCAACTATCTGTTTGCCGGGCCCACCGGGGTCGGCAAGACCGAGGTCGCAAAACAGCTGGCAGATACGCTGGGTGTGGAACTGCTGCGCTTTGACATGTCCGAATATATGGAGAAGCACGCTGTGTCGCGCCTGATTGGTGCGCCTCCGGGCTATGTCGGTTTTGATCAGGGTGGCCTGCTGACGGATGGTGTTGATCAACATCCTCACTGTGTCTTGCTGCTGGACGAAATGGAAAAGGCACACCCGGATGTGTACAACATTCTGTTGCAGGTGATGGATCACGGCGAACTGACCGACCACAACGGGCGCACAGTTTCGTTCCGCAATGTGGTTTTGATCATGACATCCAACGCCGGAGCTCAGGAACTGGCCAAGGCTGCAATCGGCTTTGCCCGTGATCGGCGCGAAGGCGAAGACACGGCCGCCATCGAACGCACGTTCACACCGGAATTCCGCAACCGTCTGGACGCGGTGATTTCCTTTGCGCCGCTACCCAAAGACGTCATTCTGCAAGTGGTTGAAAAGTTCGTCCTGCAGCTTGAAGCACAACTTCTGGATCGCAACGTGTCCATTGAGCTGACCCGTCAGGCCGCACAATGGTTGGCCGACCGGGGGTATGACGACAAGATGGGCGCACGTCCGCTGGGCCGCACCATTCAGGAATACATCAAAAAACCGCTGGCCGAAGAGTTGTTATTTGGCAAACTTGCCAAAGGCGGGTTGGTCAAGGTCAAAGTCAAAGATGGCGAACTGGTGCTGGACCTTTCTGGCCCGGAAAAGCCGCGCATTTCCGGCGACAAGCCACCATTGCTTACAGCTGACTGATGCGCCTTTCTACGCTTGTATTAACCGGCGCCCTCGCAGCAACAAACGCTGCCGGGGCGCCGTTTTTGTCTCAGCCCGTTGACTGCACGCTCGGAGAGACGTGCTTTATTCAGAACTATGTTGATCACGATCCCGGACCCGGGTTTCGCGATTTCACCTGTGGCCTGCTTGGCTATGACGGTCACAAGGGTACGGATTTCGGCCTGCCCACGATCAAAGACATGCTGTCCGGCGTCGCGGTGTTAGCCGCCGCAGATGGTGTTGTGACGGGCACGCGTGACGGCATGATAGATCGCGCCATTACCCCACAAAACGCCACGCAGACCAAAGGGCGCGAATGCGGCAATGGCGTCGTCATCAACCATGGTCAGGGCTGGGTCACGCAATACTGTCACATGAAACAGGGAAGCATTGCGGTTGCTCAGGGCCAACAGGTCAAGGCGGGTGACACCCTTGGCCTTATTGGGCTCAGCGGTCGTACCGAATTTCCGCACCTGCATATGTCGTTGCGCCACAACGATGTCGTCAGCGACCCGTTTCAGCATGGTGTCAGATCAGATTGCAACGCAACTGGCGAAGATTTGTGGAGCGATCCGGTCGCCTATGTCTCCGGCGGACTGATCGAAGTTGCCTTTGCACCTGCCATTCCAGCATTCACCGACATCAAATCGGGAATGGCTGCCCGCCAAACGATGCCGGTAAACGCTAAGGCTCTGGTGTTGTTTGCGCATGGTTTTGGCAGTCAAAAAGGCGATGTTCTGGACTTTGTTCTGAGTGGTCCACAGGGTGAGATCATGACGCAATCGGTTGTCATCGACAAAAGCCAGGCCCGGTATTTTCGCGCCACGGGAAAACGCACGCCCGGCACGGGCTGGACCGCTGGCCAATATCAGGGAACCGTGACCTTGTCCCGCCAGGGCAAGACGTTGGAAGTCAAAAACACCACCGTCATTCTCAATTAAACCAGCCCCGCTACCGCTCCGTAAATTTCAGCTCGATCCGCCGATTGCGCGCACGCGCCTCTGCGGTGTCGTCCTGATCAACCGGTTGGTATTCGCCAAAACCATTGGCTGAAAGCCGATACGGGGCAACGCCCAGGGCTTCGATCATAAACCGCACAACCGACAGCGCCCGCGCCTGACTAAGCTCCCAGTTGTCTGCATATAAACCGCCGCCGATAGGCACGTCATCGGTGTGGCCATCTACCCGAATGATCCAGTCGATCTCATCTGGAATTTCATCCGCAACGCTTTGCAGGATAGACGCCACTTTGGATATCTCACCCTCTCCGGCGGTCGAAAGATCTGCCCGACCCGGGGGAAACAAAACTTCCGAGGCAAATACAAATCGATCACCAACAATCCGCACACCTTCTTGCGTGCCCAACACCTGCCGCAAGCGTCCGAAAAACTCTGACCGGTACTGTGCCAAATCCTTAGTTTCAGCTTCCAATGCCAGTTTTTCCAGTTCCAGCCGTTCGCGTTCGGCCTGTTCCAACTCGCGCCGCTTGCGTTCTTCAACAGCCGCCCGGGCCAACGCCGCATTCAGATCGCTGCCCAGCGTTTCAAGCTGTACCTGCGCCGCTGCATCGCGTTCCTGATAGTCATCCAACAACGCCTGAAGACCTGACAATTGCGACCGCAGCGCGCCGATCTGCTGGTTAAGCGCTTCAATTTTACGCAAGCTTTCAGCCGACCGCGCCTCTTCTTGCGTCAAAGCCTCATTAGCCGTACGCAACAGTGCTTCGCGCTCTTCAGCCGCCGTCAATGCGTCTTCTGAGGAGCTTTCTGCCAATCGTTTAGCCGCCAATGCCGCCGCTAGTTGGCGCTCAACTTCACTTGAATCCTGCAACCTAGACTCTGCGGCCAACCGCGCAGCGATGGCCGTCGCCAGCCTTTCTCGCATCGCAGCAGCGTTGTCCAGAATGCCCACAACTTCAGCTTCACGGGCTTGTTGCTCCGCCACCGCCGCAGCCAACCGTTCCTCCAGCGATTTCAGCGCGTCGGACAGTCCCGAACCCGTCGCCTCGGCCTCGTCCGCCCGGCTCTCCGCCGCCAGTTTTGCCGCCAAAGCCTCTGAAAGGCGCGCTTCCAGTTCCTGCAAGTCGGTTTGCAACTGGTCTTGCGTTGACCCCGCTGTCGCGCGCGTCGTTTCAAGCGCGGCTTGCGAATTGGCCAGTCGTTGCTGCAAATCTTCGATGGTCTGGCTGCCCTGTTCCAGCCCCAGCAAAGCCGCCGTCAATTCCGCCCGCACCGATGCCAGCTCAACATCCTTGTCACCCGCCGAAGCCTCTGCGATTTCCAGCGCCAGAACCGCCCGGGCCAGTTGCGCCGCCAAATCTTCGCTGCGGCTAAGTACGCCCTCAAGATTGCTGCGCGTAGCGGCCAGGTCTTTTTCCTTTTCCGCCAGAACCGCCTCAACAGCGGCCAGTCGGATCATGGCGTCGCTCAGGTTTTCTGACACATCCTGACCGTCCACCAAAGCGGCAGCCAGTTTCAGGTCCAGATCTTCCTGTGCCGATTGCGCGGCGGCCAACATCGTCAAGGTATCTTCGGCCTCTTTGCGCTTTTGCTCCAACGCCAGCGTCATCGCCGTCAGCTCGGCATCCGCCGTTTTCAGGCGTTCGCGCAAGGCTTCTGCCGCCGCGGCTTCGGCCAGTCGTGCGGCCTCTTCGTCGGTCAGATCGGCCTCCACATTTTTCAGCCGTTCGCGCAATGCCTCAGCCGCTGCGGCTTCGGCCAGCCTTGCCGCTTCTTCGTCGCTCAGCTCGGCTTCCACAGTTTTCAACCGTTCGCGCACCACCTCTGCCGCTGCGGCTTCGGCGGACCGTGCCGCCTCTTCGTCGATCAACAGGCTTTCCAGATTGCTAATGCGCGTGCTCAGATCGGTTTCGCGATCAGCACCATCCGCCAACTTGCGGTTCATGTCGTCAATCAGCGCTTCCAGCGCCTCGCGCCGGGCTGCTGCCAATCGGGCCGCCTCGACCTGAGCGTCCACTTCGTCGCGCACTTGCGCCAAGGCCAATTTCAGCGCCTCACGCTCATCAATCAGCGCGGCCCGCTCTGCGGAAAGTGCCTCTTGCTGTGTTTCTAGATTGGCAATCGCGCCCAGAGACTCCTCGCGCTGCGCCAGCAATGCCGCCACTTGCTCTTCAAATCCGGTGATACGGGTCTGCGCAGATGCAAGTGCCGCGTCCTGCGCCTCGCGTTCCGCCGACAACGCCGCAATCAACGCTTCTTGCTCGCGCGCAATGGTCTCGGTGTCGCTTAAAGTCGACCTTAAGCCACCAAGTTCAGTTTCCAGATCAGCTGTGCGCGACCGTTCCAACCCCAGCGCGTCCGCCAGCGCCGCGATCTCGCCCTCAAGAGAATCCAGTTCGGTTTCTTGTCCCGTGATGGTTTCGCGCAGCACCGATTGCACAATCATGAAAATTGTCAGCACAAACATCAAAACCAGCAACAGGCCGGTCATCGCATCGACAAAGCCGGGCCAGATTGACGACTGAAAACGCTGTCCGGTACGCCGCGACAGGGCCATGGATCAGCCCTCCTGCCCGTCTTTGGCGGGACCGGGCGTTTCCTTGGCGCGTAAACGACCCACGGGTTTTGGTCCCTCGCTCTGGGCCTTGGCCACCTGACGCATTGTGCGCAGCAACGCGTTCAGATCGGTGCGAATTTCAGCCATGCTTTCCTGGCGACCGGCGGAAATCTCTTCCAGAATGCGCAGCATCTGCACATCAATCGACCGCAACCGCATCCGGCTTTCGGCGTCGATGCCACCCTCTTCGCCGTCTTCGCGTTCTTCCAGCGCATGGATCAGGCGTTCCTGACCTTCGGCCACGCGCAACAACGCCTGTGTTGTCGGGGCTTGTGTCTCCATCCGGTCAGCCATGCGGTGAACTGCTTCGGCCAATTGTGTGACCCGTTCATCCGTTTCTGCGCGGCTGCCCATCGCTGTGGAGAAGCTTTGTTGCATCGCCTCCATCTGCTGGGCCATGTGATCAAATGCGGCGCCCACGGCGTGCTGCTCGACACCTTCACCGTCGCCGCTGGAAAAGCCGACGCGGGTAATGGAACTCAGCCACTCTTCCAACTCGCGATAGAACCGGTTTTGACCTTGTCCCGCGAACAGTTCCAGCAACCCGACAATCAGCGATCCCGCAAGCCCCAAAAGCGACGACGCAAACGCCGTGCCCATGCCGCCCAGTTGACGTTGCAACCCCGTCATCAGGCGTGAAAAGACCTCGACTCCGCCTTCGCCATCTTGCGGCGCAAGACTGCGGATAGTGTCCACCATCGCCGGAACAGTTGTGGCCAGCCCGTAGAAGGTTCCCAAAAGGCCTAAGAAAATCAACAAGTTGACAAGGTAACGGGTGATCTCGCGCCCTTCGTCTATGCGTGTACCAACAGAATCCAAAATCGACCGGGTGCTGGTTGCACTGATCTGACTATGCGCCCCGCGCGTTCTCAGCAGCGCCGCCAAAGGCGCCAGCAACTGAGGCGGTTGATAGGAATCATGCCCATCCCGAAGCCCGGCAAACCGCTCGATCCAACGCACCGAACTGATCAGAGAAAACACCTGCCAGAAACACGCAATCACACCGGTCAGAAACACGGCCACGATAAACAGGTTGAGGAACAGATTGGCCTCGATAACAGGCCGAACCTGAGGCATCACAAGATACCCCAACCCGGCAGTCAGACCCAATACAACCACCATGAACAAAATCTGGCGGGTCGGCTGAGAGAAATGCGGCTCGACTTTGCGGTCTGGCTGGTCCATGTGGACAGCTCCTGACACTTGTTTTTATCTGACGTCACATTACTGGCAACAAACTGTGCTGCCAAGGTTTTATGCGCTGCGCTGCCGCATGGGTGTCAATTTGGTGTCAGTTCGCGCACACGGGCCGACAGCCAGTCCAGATCTTCATCTTTTATGCCCAGTTCGGACAGATGGCTGGCGGTGTTATGGAGGTATTCCGTGTTGGGTCCGCGTCCGCCCACGGCCGTCGAAATAATCCGGGCCTGTTCTTCCATATCCAGATGACAATACTGGACGTGGTCGGGATCAATCACATAAGTCACCGCCTCGACCTGACGGCCATCGGCCAGCGCAACCGGCACCACCCGTTCCAGATAGGCCGAGCTGATCAGTTCGCGTTCACGCAAGTATTCCAGCGTTGCGGCTTGTTGATCCGGTGCGACAGATAAGGCCAACCCCTGACAATGCGCGTCGTCCTGTGCATCTAATGCCAACACCAGCCCCGGGTGGTCAGACGTGCCACGATGGTGAATGGAGCGCATGCAAAAACTGCGATGCCACCCCGGCAGAGTCGCAATTGTCTGCTCTACAAACTCAAACCCCGGATTCCACAACAGCGATCCGTATCCGAATACCCACATATTCCGCCTCTGGTCCTTCACGTTGCGCGCGGTTAAACACCAATCGACGCCAAGGGGAAAGGGCTCAAACATGATGAAACGGCTGTTCACGTTGATCGTGCTCCTGGCGATGGGATGGTCCGGGTACTGGGCCGTCGGATATTGGGGCGTCTCCAAGGGGTTCGAACTCTGGTTTCAGGATCGCCGCGCCGATGGCTGGGTTGCGGAATATGACGACTTGTCCATCGCGGGGTTCCCCAACCGGTTTGACACAACCTTCACCAACCTCACTCTGGCGGACCCTGATACATCTGTGGCATGGTCCGCGCCGTTCTTTCAGCTCTTCGCGCTCAGCTATCGCCCCAATCACGTGATTGCGGTCTGGCCACATGACCAATCCCTGTCGACCCCGCTGGAAAAGCTGTCATTGCACACTGATGACATGCGGGCGTCTCTGGTTTTGCGTCCGGACACCAACCTGACGCTGGACCGGGCCAACCTGACGATAGACGGTTTGGCGCTTCAGGGCTCTGCAGACTGGCAATTGGCGGCACAGGACATTGACCTTGCCGTGCAGACACAACCGGACACGCCAGCAACTTACCGGCTTGCATTGCGCGCTCAGGATCTGACCCCGCCCGTGGCGTACCAGCTGCCCTCTGGCCTGCAATTGCCGCGTTCTCTTGAAACACTTCATGCTGACCTGACTGCCACGTTTGATCGCCCCTGGGATCGGACCGCCATTGACGATTCACGCCCTCAGCCCACGGCCCTGACTTTGGCAAAGGCTGAAGTCACATGGGGCGATCTGGAATTGAATGCCGCTGGTAAGGTCACGATTGATGCACACGGAAATCCGACAGGCACCCTGACCATTCGTGCGGTAAACTGGCGTGAAATCATCGCCGTGGCGCGTGCCTCAGGGCATATCGCGCCCGGACTTCTGGACACGGTCCAGAGCGCGCTGGAACTGGGTTCCCAGCTCTCAGGCAATGCCAATAAACTTGATATTCCGTTGAATTTCAAAAACGGCACCACCCGTTTGGGCCCTGTGCCCATCGCCCCTGCGCCGGTTATCCGCCTGCGCTGAATGCGATCACCGGCAGTACGGTCCACCCCGATGGCGCGCCACGTCAAAGTGGAAATGATCCTTGTGATAGCGATCGGCGTTGGGGCCCAGAACCGTGCCAAACGGACCACAGGCGCTTTTGTGCATCTTCTTAAGAATACGGCCTTTTTTTCCGTTATTCCAATCGCGCTTCACGGAAATGGCTTCGCCGTTCTTCAGGCGGAATTCTGACAGGTCGATGGCCTTGCCCTTGCCATGTTCCGAGATTTTCGCGCCCTTGCGATTATTGCGTGTCCGACAGGAATAATGGGCCGCAACCTTTAGCTCGACCACCCCACCGCCATAGCTTTTGGTGGCGGGTTCCATGCCTTTGTCGATCCACAATTGCAGCGCACGCGCTGTGTCACAGGTCATAATAGCAGGCGTACTCAGGCGAACACCGCTCACTTGATACACTCGTATGGCACCGCTTGAGATTCCACATCCGGGCAACTTTGCCTTCACCGAAGACATTTCTTTGCCAAACAAGTCGCGCTCTTTGCAAAGCCGGCTCAAACCCTCTGGCGGCTTCTTACCCTTGCGCGAAAACAGACCACCCAATCCGGTTTTTTCGGACTTTGCCGCAGGGGCCGCAACAACGGCTGCTGTCGATGCCGCAGCAGTTGCAGACGCGGCAGATGCCGCTTTCTTGTCAACCTTGCCAACCACACGGTCCGGGCGCACCATAGGGCGTGGCGACGTATCTGGCGCAAAACTTGGCAAGGCTGGCGGATACACATGTTCGCGCGTCACCGGGCGTATCGACGTTTTGGGGGCGCCCGCCTCGACCACAGTCATCATCAGGCATCCACCAATAAGGCAGGTCGATATGACAGCGCGCATCTTCACTGACGCCCACCACCCCGGCCAAAGTCTGGCGCATCGGTGTCCTGACCGGCCTCAATAATGCCCCGCCGAATGGCTCTGGTGCGGGTGAAATAATCATAAAGGTGATCGCCGTCGCCGGTGCGAATGGCGCGTTGCAGCGCAAACAATTCTTCAGTGAACCGGCCCAGGATTTCCAGCGTTGCGTCCTTGTTGGTCAGAAAAACATCGCGCCACATGGTTGGATCACTGGCCGCAATCCGCGTGAAATCACGAAAACCGGCGGCAGAATATTTGATCACTTCGCTGTCGGTCACACGCCGCAAATCATCCGCCACGCCCACCATGGTGTAGGCAATCAGATGTGGCGCGTGGCTGGTGACGGCAAGCACCAGATCATGATGATCCGCGTCCATTTCATCGACATGCGCGCCCATGCCTTCCCAAAAACTGCGCAGCTTTGCCACGGCGTCCGGGTCGGTATCTTCGTCGGCAGGCACAATGATGCACCAACGATTGTCATAAAGCTCTGCAAAGCCGCTTTCCGGCCCGGAATGCTCGGTTCCCGCCAGCGGATGCGCAGGTACAAAATGCACGCCGTCAGGCAGATGCGGGGCAACCGCGTCAATCACCGACCGCTTAACCGACCCTACGTCAGACACTGTCGCACCGGGTTTCAAAACCGGCGCGATCTCTGCCGCGACACGGCCCATCACGCCCACCGGCACGCACAATATCACAAGGTCCGCGCCTTCAACCGCCTCAGTTGCGCTGTCGCACACCCGGTCGCACAATCCAATCCGGCGCGCGGTTTCGCGGGTGTCTTTGGTTCGGGCATAACCGGTCACTTCATTGGCCAGCCCAGAGCGTTTGATTGCCCAGAAAATCGACGATGCAATCAGCCCCAGTCCGATCAGGGCAACCCGATCGTAGACTACGCTCATCGCGCGCCGTCCTTGAACTGGCCAATCGCATGCGCCACGCGGCGGCATCCGGCTTCGTCACCCACGGTGATGCGCAGGCAATTGGGCAATCCATACCCGGTCACCAGACGCACAAGTATGCCTTGGGTCTTGAGATAAGCGTCACAGGCTTCGGCTTCTTCCTGATTGGCAAAGCGCGCCAGAATAAAGTTGGCTGTCGATGTGTCCGACGGCACGCCCAACTCGGCCAAAGCTTCTGCGAGCCACGCCCGCAACCGCGCATTTTCAGTCCGGCATTTCGTGACCCAGGCCTGATCACGCACCGCCGCCTCTCCCAACGCCAACTGAATGGTCGACAGGTTGAATGGCTGACGCAGCCGGTTCAGAACATCGATGATCTCTTTGGGTGCATAACCCCAGCCAATGCGCATGCCGCCCAGACCGTAAATCTTGGAAAACGTCCGGGTCATGATCACGTTTTCACGCGCCTCGACCAATGCCGCACCGCCATCATGGCCTTCGACATATTCGGTATAGGCTCCGTCATGCACCAGAATGGCCCCTTCGGGCAGCCCATCTGCCAGTCGCGCCACTTCGTTGCCACCAATCATGGTGCCAGTGGGATTGGCCGGGTTGGCAATAAAAACGATCCGGGTTTTGTCGGTACACGCCGCCAGAATGGCATCCACATCCACCGTGCGCTCGCGTTCCGCAACCACAACTGGCGTGGCACCAACCATGCGGGCCAGAATGGGATACATCGAAAACCCGTGTTCGGTGTAAATCACCTCGTGGCCCACCCCGGCATAAGCCTGCGTGATAAACTGCAACACTTCGTCCGACCCAACGCCACAGATGATCCGCTCGGGATCCAGCCCATGCACATCGCCAATTGCAGCGCGCAGGTCTGCGTGGTCCGTGTTGGGATAACGGTTCAGATTGTGACCTGTCTTGGAATGAACCTGCTTCACCACGTCCGAGCTGCCAAACGGGTTTTCGTTTGACGACAGCTTCACGACATCGGACTTACCTTCGATCGAAGATTTGCCGCCAACATACAGCTCGATATCCATGATTCCGGGCTGCGGGGTAATAACAGACATTCTCAAAAACTCCCTCTTAGCTCCGGGTTCTAGCCGCGCCATACATTCAAAGCCAGAGTGTTTTGCGCATTGCGGCGTCACAGACGCCACTTGATCGCCAAAAAAGGCAGAAAAACCACAAAACCAGAAATCGCTTAGGCCTGACATGATAGCCTGCTAGGTTTCTCTTGCCAGCCTTGATTGATCGCACACGAGCCGGACCATGGATTTCCTCAAGAAGTTTTTTGAAAACATCTATCTGTTTGTGATCGACACTGTCAGCGGCTTTTTTTGCGCGCTGCTGTTGATCCTGCGCCATCCCGTGCTTGGCCCACAGATCCTGAACCGGTCACGCACCCGCAAAACCTCCCCCGGCATTGATCCGGCGCTGTTTCTGTTCCTGTCCTCTGTATGTCTGTTGATGTACCTGTTTTTCGGGGATGTCGGCGAAAAGCAGATCATCGAGCTGATTTCAAAAGGCAAGCCAGGCGCCGAGATGAACATCCTCGCCATGGCCAGCTTTGTTTTTGCATTGCTGGTCAGCCTGATGATCGGCCTCTTGACCGCTGCCCGACGGCTGCGTCTGGTCTGGCAATGGCGCACAGGTCCGTTGCGCCTGCGCCCCCTGACCAAGCTGGAACGCCACCGGCTTTCAGCCGCGCCCTACAGCGCCGTGTTCAGCCTGACGACGTCGTTGATCCTGTCCCTTGCAACCATTCACATCGCGGTTCTGGGCAATATCTTTGTCTGGATCGCCGAACTCTGGGTCGCGCCCTTTGGTTTGCAGCAAATTTTCGTCATTCCCAGTGGTTGGATATTCTCCGGGTTCCCAGTCACCACATTTGACGTTGCGCTGACATTCACTGCCGCCCTTTTGTTCATTCCGGCCTTTTGGCCGCTGGCCCGGTTGCTGTTCTGGCCCACAAAACTCACATGTACCCTCAGGCGCCGTTGGCACCCGGCGCTGGTGGCCTTCGCCCTTTTCCCACTGGCATTGGTGCCATTGATAGGCGCTTTGATCAGCTACTCGTGGATGGCCGAACCGCGTACCCAACCCCAGGAACTGAGCGTTGCCAGTTTTACCTGTGATTTCGGCGATTGGCCCAACGTCGCCGCCGCCCTGCATCTGACAAACACCATGGACACGCCGGCAATCTTTGCCCGAGACACGTTTCAGATCGGGGTTACGGCCATACATCCCACAATCGGGTCAGACGAGCCGCAGGATCTTGAGGTCCACCTAAAACTGATGCCCCTCAGCATTGTCGCCCTTCACGACCGCCAGAACCTCGGCTTCTATGCCGTCGAGGCAGGTGAAACCGGATTAATGGTTTTGTCCGGGACCGCCCGGTCCGATGCATGGTCACAAGAAGGCGACAACCCCGACAGCCTGCGCTGTGACCTGCAGGCATCTTTGAGCCGAACAAATCTGGATGTGACGGCATTTCCGTTCGGATACGTCTCGGGCACCGTGCTACGCCCACCCAAACCCTGACCCAAAATGCAAGAAACCCGCCCAGATGGGCGGGTTTCTCGAAACCTTAATGGAACGGCGAAGATTAGTTCTTCGCGTAGAATTCAACCACTAGGTTGGGTTCCATGACCACTGGGTATGGCACGTCCGAAAAACCGGGAGTGCGCACGAAAGTGGCTGTCATTTTGCTGTGATCCGCGTCAATGTAATCAGGCACGTCACGCTCTGGCAGCTGAACAGCTTCCAGCAGAACAGCCAGTTGCTTTGACTTGTCACGCACTTCAATAACGTCGCCTTCTTTGACGCGGTAAGACGCGATGTTCACGCGCTGACCGTTCACTTTGACGTGGCCGTGGTTCACGAACTGACGGGCGGCAAAAACAGTCGCAACGAACTTGGCGCGGTAGACAACCGCGTCCAGACGGCGTTCCAGCAGACCAATCAGGTTTTCACCCGTGTCGCCTTTTACACGCTCGGCTTCGCCATAAATGCGGCGGAACTGTTTTTCGGTCAGATCGCCGTAATAGCCTTTCAGCTTCTGCTTGGCGCGCAGCTGCGTACCAAAGTCAGACATTTTGCCTTTGCGGCGCTGACCGTGCTGGCCGGGGCCATAGTCACGACGGTTAACCGGGGATTTTGGACGACCCCAGATGTTTTCACCCATCCGGCGATCAATTTTGTGCTTGGCAGACGTGCGTTTGGTCACGGCTGTTCTCCTTCTTTAGGTCGACGTCCTTGTGGACGACTATGAAGGGCGTTGTCCTCTTGGGTTTCCCTTGCGGGTCCCATGACAGGCATACCCCTTGCGGGGGCCACCAACACCAATGAAGCCGCGCATATACAACAGTGGTTGGGGGAGTCAAGCGCACATCACCATTGCCCGGCAATTGCGTCTGCCCGCCAGCTTCATGGGGCCAGCAAAACACCGATGCAATGGCTGGCACGCGCGCTGCGCCGTTCCATATCCGCAGCGTCCGGCGGAGGCAAGCGCCCGACAACGCACCGTATCTGCATATCCCCGATCAAGACCCCTAAATACAGTTCAACCGCTTCCTCGACATCGTCAAACGCCAACTCACCGCGCTGGCGAGCCGCCTCAAAAAGGGTCGCCAACAAGGGCTGGATTGTCCCCCGCCCTGCTGTGCGCACCGCATCTGCCAATTCGCCTGTGGAATCCGCCGCAGCAGCCCGGTTTAGTGCGATGGCCCGCTCCCCCAACAAAATGCCAAGCAACACCGGTCCAAAAACACGTAACGAGTCCAATACGTGGCTTTGTGTGTTCAGCGCGTCATCCAGAAACGCGCGGGCCTCCTCAGCGTTGCGCGCGACCATCGCCCGAAACAACCCCACTTTGTCGCCGTACCAATTGTAGAGCGTTTCGTTGGAACATCGGGCGTGACGCGCGACGCTCAGCATGGATGTTCCAAGGTAACCTTTCTCTTCCAACAACGCATAGGCCGAAATTTCAATCTGCGCCTGCCGCGCGGCGCGTGTTTCGCTTCGCATAATTTCCGGGTCCTCACTGGCTTGACACAAATCGTACACATCGTTACGGATATATGCAACCGTACAGATAGTTACGCTTATTCAACCCAAGGAGAACATCATGCCCTTCACAAATTCACGCGTACCCGCTGCCGCACTCTGGACCCTGATCGTCCTGCAATTGATTATGCTCACAGCGCTCTACGCAAAGGTGCCGCCACATCCGCCACTGTCGACGCCGCTGTTTGGTCTGGCACCGTTTCTGGGGATGGCGTTGGCTGTTGCGGCTGCGGCTCTGTGCATGGGACCATCGGAAACGCTTGTGGGTCGGTCTCTCACTCTGATTGCTGCAGTTTTGGCCGCCGTCTCGTTTGGGCCACAGAAATACTTTGACGCCCAGTTTGCCTTGATCTGGCCCGCAGTGATCACCGGACAAATCGCCATTCTGGTTCTCATCGCGAACACGTTCCGAGACGCCGTTGAATCTCCTCGAACCACGGCAATTCTGTAAAATCAGAAACAAAAAACGCCCCGATCCAGCAGATCGGGGCGTTTTCAATTCCTATAGAAACGTAGCTTTAGGCCGCGTGTTGCAGGATCGCCGCTTCAGAAGTGCTCAGATTACGTCGCGCATATGGGCCATAGCGATGCGGATCACGTGCCAGATCGGGCAGCATATCCATCAGTCGTCCCCGGTCTCTTGCCTCAAGCGAGGTCAATTCGGCGCTGGCCGGATGGAAGCTCTCGGTCTCGACCCCATTTGCCCAGATCACCTCATGCCCCGGCAATAGCAGGTGCACATAGGTCACCTCGCGCAGCGCATGGTCGACGGCAATTGTGGAGCCGTTCACCAGATCTTTGGCCCGCACCAACACTTCGGGCGCGTTAAACAGCGATCTCGCGACTGCGCCACGCACCAGCATACTATGCTCGGGCGACACGATCAGTTCCTGATCAGGCCGCTCGATCCCCATTGCGCCGGGTCGGATACGAATGGGTCGCAGCTTGGGCATCGCGAACAGACGCGCGCCTGTCATGCGACGACTGCCGATCCACTGGATTTCCTGCGTGCCATTGTCCTTGGTCTGTACCCCGTCGCCCTCGCGCAGATCATCTATCCGCTTTGGCCCTTCTGGCGTGGCGATCATAGTGCCCGGGGTGAAACAGATCACACCCCCGTTCGAGGTCGCCACACGCCGACTTTCCAGCGCTTCCATTGAATGGTGCACCACCCACAAAACCTTGTTCTTAGGGGGTAATTCATCAAGGAACATCAAAAGCGACGCGCTGCCCGCCACTTCGATAACGGTCGCAGTGTAACTGCCCGTCCCGTCTGTCACAATGAACCCGCCATCCAGCAAAGGTTCGTCTATTTCTATCTCGTCCACCTTGGTGGTATTGGTGACCGCCGCCCCAACCAGCCGACGCACCATGCGCGCCGCCCGCTTGCGGATGTTTGCCCCTTCTTCCCCCTGATCGAGTCGCAAAAGCTCGCCGGGGCCGTCCACGCGGACAGCTTCCCCATGCCAGGACCACACCACGCCTGTTTCCAGCGTTTGCTCTGGTGCGGCCACAAGGCCGTCTACTTCTGTTTGCGACCAGGAGATGACAAACGTGCCACGAAAGCCCGTTTCCATTGCCTGATAACCTGCCATAGTCTTTTTTTATTGAGATCAGACTAACAGGGCCGAATCAGGCTGCAAAGAGTTGTTTTGTAAAAAGTTAACGCCGGTGCAAATCGGACTCAGAAGTGCAGATCAAACCGCACTGCGCCGACAACCTGACCATCGCTTTGCCCGACATACTCCTTGCTTAGCCAGGTCAGACCGTAAAACACATGGCTCTTGTCATTGCGCCAGTGAATGCCGGCGCGGGCGCGGCTTCTGGTGTCAGATGGTTCTAACCCGCGATCCCCCGGCAGATAGACGCTGTCATACACCTTTGCCACATCCCCGCCGACCACAAAGCTGACCCCGGCTTGCTGGTTCTCGACTACCCGATAGCGATGGCCCGTCACCCAATCGCGCACCAGCAATTCGCCCTGCCCGAAATTGCCAAACGTCAGGTCAAACCCGGCCCGCACCAGCGTTTCGTCCCCCGCGCGCACTTCGGCAAACGGGCGCAGCCGGCTGCGGCTGCTCAATGAAAAATCCCGACCCATTTCTGCGACACCACGCAAATGCCACTGGTTCGGCAGCTGTGCCGCCAGAACCGAATCTGATGGCCCCGGAAGCCCCAACAGATCGTGCAGCGCTTTTTGAAACTGGTCCAGCCCGGTCATCGGACCAATGGCCACAGCCTCTCCGCCCAGACTGAACTCGGTTCTGGCACGTTGAAAATGCGTATGTGCGCCAAACGTCCAGATCCCTGCAAAAGGCCTGTCTCCGGCGCCGGACGAGTTGATATTTCTGGGCGAAATGATCTCTCCACCAAGGCGGAATTCAAGAATATCCCCGAATTGTTCCGGCAACTGGTTGTCCCAGCCACGTCCCCAGACCCAGCTTGATCCAGCCGATCCAGTGCGCCACCGGTCATAACCGTCGCCCAGAAAGTCATTCACGAAGATACGGCCATGCCCAAGAAAGCCGCGCTCTTGTGCATTGGAGTCAGTGCAAAAAATGGCAAGCGCCATGAAGCAAAGGGCAATTCGACCAAGCATACCAGTCCTCAACAATTCGCCCCCACGGCATCGTTTTGTTAGCGCGAAAGCTACAGGCGGGCCAGTGTCACAAGACCTCTTTCTCATAATTATCTAAAACTGTTGCGAAATCCCCGATGCCGGTCTTGGCATCGGGGTGTCTGATCAGTTGTCCTGACTTTCCTCAGAGGCTTCCGGGGCTGTGTCCGATGCAGCATCCTCAGACGCAGCATCTTCCGGCTTGGCATCATCCGACGGGGCATCCTCAGCAGCAGCGTCCGCCGGGGCATCCTCTGCTACGCCGGTGTCACCTTCGGCTTCAGCTTCGCCACCTTCTGCGGGCGCAGCGCCATCCGCTGGCGGGCGGTCGTCTTCGATTTCAGGAACGTCAAACCCCAGCAATTTGGCAGTGTCGCGATCCACATAGCCGGTTTGCTCAAGTTCATTGTCATACTGCAACCAAAGAATGGCCGTTTCAGTCCCGGTGCCAAACACGCCATCAATGGTGCCGACATCATACCCTTGCGCAACCAGACGGTTCTGCAAGTCGCGTACAATCTCGCCCGTGGTCATCGGAGATGTCAGCGCTAGACCAATTGCGCTTGCCGGTTCGGCCTCAGCCTCTTCTTCGGCGTCTGACACGATCTCATAGACCTGTTTGTCCTGATAATACGTGGCGCGATACAAAACACCGTCGCACAGATACAACGTCTCGCCATCATCCTGAACCTTCTCACACTCCTGATCTTCAGGAAGATTGGCAATATAGACCAGCGTCGATCCCGCCACGACGGCTGTAAAGAACCAACCCCAACTGGGTCCCCAGTAATACGATCCCCAATAGTGATGCGGAGGTCGGTAATAGGGCGGACGATGATATGGCGGGCGGTAATTTGGCGGGCGATGGCCCGGCGGGTGCCATCCCGGAGGACGGGTGCCCGGACGTCCCGCAACAGGCGGACGGGTGCCCGGTGGGCGTGATCCCGGTGGTCGGTTGCCCGGAGGTCGCGCCCCAGGTGGACGTGAGCCGGGAGGTCGCGCTCCAGGTGGACGTGAACCGGGGGGTCGCGCCCCGGGTGGGCGGGTTCCAGCAGGACGCGTTGCAGGCCGGGTTCCGGCGCCCGGCAACGTAGCCTGAGGAGGTCGCGCGGGTTGCGTTGATGGCCTTGACGCCGGCTGGCTCGGACGCGCCGCAGGGGCAGAAGGCCGTGTTGCAGGGCGCGGGGCCGGTCTTGTGCTCGGTCGCTGCGCGGGACGCGCTTTGGGTTGCTGAATAGAAGGCCGCGTTCGCGCGCCGCTCGGCCGAGAGGACGGGCGACTGGAAAACCCGCCGCGCGCGCCCTGATGCCCACGGTTCATAGCGTGGGCAATGCTTGGCCCGCCAAAGCCCCCGACGAAAACAACCGGGCCTTGGGTGAATGCTATACAAAAGCTCAACAGCCAGACAAACAATCGTTTCATATTACTGCCCCTCCCCTTCTGCATTGTTCTCCGAGTTGTGCTTCGGCCATGCCAGTCGCGTCATGTCCGCGTCCGGTTCAAACGTAAAAAACCCTTCTTCGATGTCGGGTGCAAAATCCCAGTCGCTTAAAAAGGCGCGGTACTGTGGCCATCCCTGTTCATAGGGGTTTGTCCCCACCATCATAATCGGAACTGGCATGTCCGGATCATCCGAAACCCAGATTTGAAGATCATATTCATAGGTCGAGAGGGCAACATGATGCGTGTCCTGCCCAACAATTTTTTTGCGCCCCAGGTAAGCCGCAGACGTCACGTCCCCCAGCAATTCATCAGCATTGTCAGTCACCAAAAGCTGCCAGATGGGCAGCGCCGTGTCATATTCTTCCGCAATCCGGTGCGCCAAGGCATCAAAAGTGCCCGCATAAGGCGCCTGCACATAAGAGTCCTGATTTAACAGATGAACCGAGATGGTCGCGTTGTCGAAATAATAGGCCCGCGCGCCTTCTTCCTGTTCAGCATGCGCGTAATACCCCTGAGCCCGGTCCAATAAGACTTCGCCACTGCGGGTATGCGTAACAATTTCGCGTCCGTCGATCACCTCGTCAAATGACACAAACCAATTGGCTGCAATGGTATCGCTGCCCGCCAGCGTGGCGGCGGCAGCTTCCACAATTTCGACGGCTTTGGGCTCGATCCGCTCTGCATCTTGCGCCACAACCGGCGCACTTAAGAGGCAGGTGACCAACACCAATCCTCCATAAACTTCAACTCTTTTCATAAATGCACCCCGACTCAAATTTCTTAACGCTCCTGTTCACTGTACCCGTGAACCGGAAAAACACGAACGTTTTGCGTAAGCAGACGATTTGAAACGCGAGCAGATCAGTTGGCGATCAGAAAACGTCCTGCTCGCGTGCAATCAAAGCGGCCTGCGTGCGATTGGAGGCCCCAATTTTGCGGTACAGCGTTTTGACATGCAGCTTCACGGTTGGCTCTGACAATTTCAGATCGCGTGCAATTTCTTTGTTGGACTTGCCCTCGGACAAACCGCGCAAGGCCTGTAATTCCCGCTGAGTCAGCACCTGCGTCAGGGGATGTTCATCTTCCTGAACACTGGCTGTCAAAAAGTCGACGGGCACATATTGTTCGCCGGTCGCCATGAACCGAATGGCATGAATCAGCGATTTGGCCGACAACGTTTTTGGCACAAAGCCAACGGCGCCCGCCTCCAGCGCCGATTCTGCAACGGATCGGCTCGCCTCGCCAGACAGCAATGCAACGTTCGGGGCGCCTTCCTGCAAAAGAGTTTTCTGCAACCCCTCCAGACCGTTCATACCCGGCATATTGTAGTCCAGTAGAATCAGATCAAACGGACCATCCTGCTCAATCTGCGACAACGCTTCTGACAGATCAGGCGCTGTACGCGTCTCAATGTCCCCGGCGCTTTCAACGAACGCCACTAATGTGTCACGTAATAAATCGTGGTCGTCGGCAATCAGGATCTTCACAAAATACGTCCTCTACTATAGCGCGATAGTAGCACATGTGCGCACCCCGTGATCAAGGGGAAAAGGGCTGTATTCATTCACGCCGCCTACCCGTTTTAGTAAATTGTGAGCGGATAAGTCGCCAGAATTTGGCTCATCGTTTGGTAAGTGCGCTGAAAGCCACAGAAAAGCGCGCGTCCGACAGAGTTCAGATTAACATCAACTCGTCAAATAATTGTCCAATAAGTAAAATAATTTGAAACAAAAATAAAACTACCCGTTCGGATAGGACTATATCCATTTTCCCATTTCCGATAGCGTCGTGAACATGACATGTTTCAGGAGTTACCTATGAGGAACCCGAGCAAATGCGCAATATGAGAAGGGCAATTCTGGCCCTGATCGTCGGCCTCATGTTACCACTCACGACCGCCGTTCTGGCGGAAGACGCTTTGGTCTCACCAACTGGAAGCGTCGTACTGACCGTGTCGGGCAAAATAGGCGCGACCAACTCGGGGGACACGGCTCAGTTTGACTTAGAGATGCTACGGGCACTTCCGCCGGTCAGCTTTTCGACCACGACCGTTTGGACTGACGGAATAATCGAGTTCACGGGTGTACCGTTGGCAGTGCTGCTAGAGAGTCTGGGGACCTCTGGCGGCACTGTTGATGCCTGGGCCATAAATGACTATCTGGCCGAATTCGAGATTGAGTTGCTGGAACCCGAATTCCCGATCATTGCCTATCAACTGAATGGCAAACCGATGTCTCGGCGGGAAAAGGGGCCACTCTGGATCGTCTACCCGTATGATGCCTCTGCGAAATATCAAACTGAACTGGCCTATGCGCGCAGCGTCTGGCAACTCGACAGGCTTGAAGTCCTCGAATAAGCTCTTTGCAAAGATGACGTGAGACGTTCATTGCCGCATTCTGCCAAACTCTCTTCGACCCTCGCTATGCTCGAGCCGCGGCGCCGCTGGAAAATCGGCGTCATTCTGGCCAGCGTTGCCGGTATCCTGATGGTTATGCTGGTGTTCCTGTCGATCGAAGTCCAGACCAACTTGCGCCGCCTGAACACCGCAAGCACGGACACGCTGCAATGGACCTTTGGTCAGGTCGAGGTCGAAATGCTCGAACTTGCCAATGCCATCGCACTGGCAAGCAATGACGACACCTCCGATCTTGAGACCGTGCGGCTAGAGTTCGACATCGCCTACAGCCGCGTCGAATTTCTGTCCACGTCGCCAATATATACGCGGATCGCCAAGGCCGACGCCTTCAACCAGTCGCTTCACGATCTCAGACAATTTCTCAATGATGCGATCCCTCTTATGGATGGCCCGGATGCCGACTTGCGCAATGCCCTGCCCATGTTGCGCGACCGGACCCAGGAACTACGCCTTGATGCGCGCAAGCTGGCCGTGGTTGGTCTGGGGCGTTTTGTGGAAGAGTCTGACGAGAAAAGAAAAGACGTTGGCACCACGCTCATCCGGCTGGCGCTTCTGGCGGTTTTACTTGTGGCGGCTCTTGTCGCGTTGATTTTCTATATGTTGATAATCTACCGACAAGCCCGGGATCGTGGCACTGCTCTGGCACAGGCCAACAACCGCATGAACACGATTCTGACCACATCGTTAGACGGCGTCATAGTTTGTGACACGTTAGGGCGCGTATTAGAATTTAACGCAGCGGCACAAAACATCTTTGGTCTCAGCAAAGCCGTGGCCCGAATGGGCAGCATGCACGACCTGTTTGTCGCGGATGAACCCCTTTCCGGATCTCCCAACAGCACAAACACGTCGGGTACAGTCAACATACGACAACTGGTCGGACGCGGTCGAGTGGAGCTTCAGGCCCGACGTGCCACCGGCGAAATTTTTCCGGTTGAGATCGCTGTCCAGTCGGCATTTGACAGCGAGCAGGAGCTCTATGTTGCCTTCTTGCGAGACATTTCCAAAAGGGTCGCTGACGAAAAAGAGCTGGTGCAGGCCCGCGACAGCGCGCTGGCCGGAGAACAAGCCAAATCTGACTTTTTGACGGTCATGAGCCATGAAATCCGCACCCCACTGAATGGCTTGCTTGGCACCCTTTCTCTGCTGGAAGACACATCCCTCAACGCTACTCAGGCCCAGTTCGTCCGCAATATGGAAGTCTCTGGAAAAGTGCTCACGCGGCATGTCGACAGCGTTCTGGACCTTGCCCGGTTCGAAGCAGGTAAAGCCACGTTCACCAGCGTGCTCACCGATCTCGACAAGGTTGTTCAGGATGTACTCGACGGGCAATACAGCCTGGCGAAACGCAGCGGAACCAAGCTTTGCTGGTATTGGGTCGGCCAACCGCAGCGTTGGGTGCGCCTTGATCCAACCGGGCTGGAACAGGTGCTGCTCAATCTGACGAACAACGCGATCAAATTCACTCCCGATGGAGAAGTCAGAATTGAAGTCGAAGTGATCTCAGACACACCCGTCACCTATGTCGAATTCCGGGTGATAGATACCGGTCTGGGTATCCCGGATCAGGACCTTGAGAAAGTGTTTCAGGACTTTGTAACGCGCGACGCCTCTTTTGGCCGACAGACTGGCGGCACTGGATTAGGGCTCGGCATCTCACGGCGCATCGTCATAGCTATGGGCGGCGATATTGGCGTGGAAAGCACGCGGCATGAAGGCAGCGTTTTCTGGTTCCACCTGCCTGTCCAACCGGCTGCTGCTCCGCCCTCACAAAAAACTGCCACCCCTACAGCCGATGCAAGCAACGCTCTGGATATACTGGTGGTCGAAGACAATGACATCAATCGCGACGTCGCCTGTGAAATGCTGCACCGCGAAGGCCACAAAGTCACCTGCGCACCCGACGGTATAGCCGGGGTCGAACATGCGAACAAACATGAATATGACGTCATCCTGATGGACATTTCCATGCCGGGACTGGACGGGTTTCAGGCCGCCGGATGCATAAGGCGCGGCGATGGCGCATCACGATCCACTCCGATCATTGCGTTTTCGGCAAATGTCATGCCTTTGGATTTGGGTGAAATTGAACACGCCGGAATGAACGGCTTTCTCAGCAAACCTCTCAGCCGAAAGCAACTTACCGAAGCGCTGACACGAATTCGCTCCGGGGAAACGATCCTAAATGCCGCGCCGACATTGGACTCCGGCGTACTGGACGAAACGCACCTGTTGTCGACCCGTGAAAGCCTTGGAGATAAGCGTGTAAACGCGCTCATGACGCGCTTTCACGACGAATTAGAAACCTTGAACGGATCACTTGCTGAGAAAGACCTGACCGCTGGCCAAATGCCTGATCTCGCCGCAGACACCCACAAGGCAGCGGCGAGTGCATCTGTTTTTGGTGCAAGTCAGCTGCGAAAAACCCTTCTGGCGATTGAACAGGCCGCGAAGACCGGTGATCTGAAGTCAGCGGCGGAACAAGCCAGAACACTCGACCCGGTCTGGACGGAGACCAAGGCAGCATTGCACCGCTTTATGATCTAGGCCCGACATCAGTGGCCGCTAAAAACCGAACGTCACTTGGCCACACAAACGTTTGCCTCAACCGCCCCAAGCCCAGATACTCGCCGCATCACAGGGATTCGAGGTTTCGCCATGCCCCAGTCAGCCATTATTGCCGGTGTCGGCATGATCAAATTCGCCAAACCCGGCGCATCCGAAAGCTATGACCGAATGGGCGCCGCCGCCATTCGCGACGCGCTTGCCGATGCCGGACTGTCGTACGATGACATTCAACAGGCCTATGCCGGGTACGTCTACGGAGACAGCACATCTGGTCAAAAGGCGCTGTATCATGTCGGTATGACCGGCATTCCCATCGTAAACGTCAACAACAACTGTTCCACCGGGTCGACCGCTCTGTTTCTGGCCCGTCAGGCCATCGAACATGGCATCGCCGACTGCGTTCTGGCGGTCGGGTTTGAACAAATGCAACCCGGCGCGCTTGGCAGCCACTGGTTGGATCGACCAACACCGTTTGACGATTTTGACGCAGAGACCGACGCGCTGGTCGGCAATGGACAGGTGCCGCTGGCGCTGCGCTATTTCGGCGGCGCGGGGCAGTCCCACATGCAGAAATACGGCACCACGCTGAACGATTTCGCCAAAATTCGCGCCAAGGCCAGCCGACACGCCGCGCACAATCCGCTGGCATTGTTCAATACCGAACTGACCGAAGATCAGGTCATGGCTGCACCGATGATGTGGGACGGTGTGATGACACGCCTTATGGCCTGTCCACCCACCTGCGGCGGAGCCGCCGCGATCCTGTGTTCCGAAGCCTTCGCCCAAAAGCACGGGATTTCATCGCAGGTTCAGATCGTCGCCCAAGCCATGACCACCGACTTTCCGTCAACCTTTGACGCACACGATATGATGCAGCTGGTCGGATATGACATGTCCAAAGCCGCCCGCGAACAGGTCTGCGAACAAGCCGGGATTGGCGTCGAAGACGTCGACGTTGTCGAACTGCACGACTGTTTCACCCATAACGAACTGATCACCTACGAAGCACTGGGGCTGTGTGACGAAGGAAGCGCGCAGCAATTCATTGCCGATGGCGACAATACCTATGGCGGTAAATACGTCACCAACCCGTCTGGCGGATTGCTGTCCAAGGGGCATCCGCTGGGCGCAACCGGTCTGGCTCAATGTTACGAACTGACGCATCAACTGCGCGGCACCGCCCGGGAACGTCAGGTTGCTGGGGCCCGCACCGCGCTTCAGCACAATCTGGGGCTGGGCGGCGCTTGTGTTGTGACGCTCTATCAGGCCGCCTGATCCATGGGGATATTTGATCGCAGCACAACCGGCCACATCACCGCGCCGGTCACCGTTACGCTGGAACGTGGGGCGATGATCTTTTTTGCCGAAACCATTGGCGAAACCGATCCCATCTACCTTGATCCAACCGCCGCCCATGCCGCCGGACACCCCGACATTCTGGCACCTCTGACCTATATCGCGGTAATCGGGACCGAGGCTGGCAAAACCGCGCATCGCCTTGGCCAGACCGATTTTCTTGATCTGATCCGCGCCGATCTGCGTGTGCTTTTGCACGGCAATGAGAATTATTCCTATCACGGTCCTCTTTATGCCGGAGACACAGTCGATGTGCGTACCGAAATCGTCGGCTTTGTCGATGCCAAGGGCGGTCAGCTGGAAATTGCCAAAATCCGCCAGACCATGACCCATCCCGAACGCGGTCTGGTGGTCGACATCAAGCGCGATCTGATCCACCGCCTGAGCCACGAGGCCGCCGCATGAGCCTGACACTGCAATCTGCCCGCACCGGCGATATGCTGCCCGAACATCGGTTTGGCCCAATCACCCGCACCACGCTGGCGCTGTATGCCGGGGCGTCGGGTGATCACAACTCGATCCACATTGACATCGACTATGCGCGCGCTGCCGGAATGGACGACGTGTTTGCCCATGGCATGCTGACGATGTCCCAGCTTGGCCGCCTTGTGTCTGACTGGGCCGGACAGCCAAACGTGGTCGCCCTGTCGTCCCGGTTCACCGCCATCACACCAGTGGGGGCAACCCTGACCTGCACCGGCGAAATCACCGACCGTTTCGAAAAAGACGCCGCGTATTTCTTGCGCCTGCGCCTCTCTGCCACCATCGATGATGGCACACAGACCGCAAAAGGCGACGCCCTGATCCGCGTTTCTTAAGGAGGACACCATGCCCAACCCCGCCTGGATGCAGGAAGACCACCACGCCTATGCCGACACGGTACGGCGGTTTCTGGACGACGAATTCCAGCCCCACCGGGACACGTGGAAACAGGCGGGCAGCATCCCCAAGGCGTTCTGGCAAAAAGCGGGCGAACTAGGCATCCTTGGCGCCACGATCCCCGAAAACTGCGGCGGCTCCGGCCTGTCCCGCCATTTTGACGCCGTCACGTTTCTGGAACAGGCCAAGATCGGTGATTCCGGTTGGGGCTTTGCGGTGCACAACATCGCCACTCACTATCTGACCACCTTTGCCACCGATCAGCAGAAACAACGCTGGTTGCCGCACATGGCCTCGGGTGATCAGGTCGCTGCCATCGCCATGACCGAACCCGGCACCGGATCAGACCTTCAGGCCGTCACCACCACGGCCATCAAAGACGGCAATGAATACGTCATCAATGGCGCAAAGACCTTTATCACCAACGGTGGCAGCGCCGATCTGGTTGTGCTGGTCGCCAAAACCGATCCCAAGGCCAAAGGGCGCGGCGTGTCGCTGATCATGATCGAAACCAAAGATCTCGACGGGTTCCGCGTCGGTCGCAAGCTCGACAAGATGGGCATGAAACGTAACGACACGGCCGAACTGTTTTTTGAGGATGTGCGCGTGCCGCAAACCAACCTCATCGGGTTGGAAGAGGGGCAAGGTTTCATCCAGCTCATGCAACAACTGCCTTGGGAACGTCTGATCCTTGGCATTTCCGCCCTTGGCGCCAGCCAATGCGCGCTGGACACCACGCTGGACTATGTGCGCGAACGCAAGGCATTTGGTCAGCGGATCATGGATTTCCAAAATACCCGGTTTAAACTGGCCGAAGCCGCCACCAAGATCGAAGTGCTCTCGGCCTTTCTGGATCAATGCATGGCCGAACTGGATGCCAGAACCCTGACCCCGGAAAAGGCCGCGATGGCCAAATGGTGGGGCAGTCAGACGCAATGCGAAATTGTCGATGAATGCCTGCAGCTGCACGGCGGCTATGGCTATATGAACGAATATCTGATTGCCGAACTCTACACTGACGCGCGCGTTCAGAAAATCTATGGCGGCACCAACGAGATCATGAAGGAACTGATTGCGCGGTCTCTGGACTCTGACACGTAACCTTTGCAAGGAAGCATCCAATGCTGAACGGCGTCCGCATCATCGAAATCGAAGGCCTCGGCCCTGCGCCCTTTGCTGCCATGCTGCTGGCCGATCTGGGCGCGGATGTGATCACCATCCACCGCAAAGGCAAAGGCGGGCAGGTCACAACGGATGCCAGTGTTCTGGACCGCGGCAAACGTTCGATCACGCTGGACCTCAAGGACAATGCCGACCTGAAAATCGCCCGCGCTCTGATCGCCTCGGCGGATGCGCTAATCGAAGGGTTTCGCCCCGGTGTGATGGAACGCCTTGGTCTGGGTCCCACCCAATGCCACGCCGACAATCCCGCGCTGGTCTATGGCCGCATGACCGGCTGGGGGCAAACCGGTCCGCGCGCGGAAACCGCCGGGCATGACCTTAACTATATCGCCCAGTCCGGCGCGCTGTTTTATGCCAGCGAACCCCACGCGCCGCCGATCACACCCGCCACGCTGGTCGGTGACATCGGCGGTGGCGCGCTCTATCTGGTGGTGGGCCTTTTGTCCGGCATCCTGAACGCGCGCACCACCGGGCGCGGCACCCTGGTGGATGCCGCCATCGTTGACGGGTCTGCCCACATGATGAACCTGCTCATGGCGATCCGCCAATCCGGCGGCCTGTCCCCCGAACGCGGCCAAAGCCTGCTCGATGGCCCTCACTGGAGCCGCACCTATTTGTGTGCCGATGGCGGTCACGTCAGCGTGCAATGTCTGGAACCGCAATTTTACGCGGAATTTCTGGCAAGGATGGATCTGTCTGACGACCCCGAGTTTCAACAACAGATGGACAAACGCCTCTGGTCGAAACTGACCGCGCGACTGACCGAAACGTTTCTGTCAGAATCGCGCATGCATTGGGATGACCTGTTCACCGGGTCCGATGCCTGTGTTGGCGTGGTTCTGTCGCCCGAAGAATCCGCGCGCAGCCCACACATGATCGAACGTCATGTCTGGCAGGCACCGGGCGGAACTTTGCAAGCCGCCCCTGCCCCGCGATTTGACGGGCAGGCGCAAACCGTGCGCCCTGCCCCAAAACGCGGCGAACATACGGATCAGATCCTATCCGAGCTTGCCGCCAACGATACCGACGCAATACCGACGTAATACCGACGCGCTGCCGATACGTCGTTTCAGGGCTTACTTGCCC
Organism: Shimia sp.; assembly: GCF_039969785.1. Classification (GTDB taxonomy): domain Bacteria; phylum Pseudomonadota; class Alphaproteobacteria; order Rhodobacterales; family Rhodobacteraceae; genus Shimia. The sequence goes on from NZ_JBDVNC010000044.1 coordinate 57,656, forward strand.
CGCACAGTATCAATCATCAACTGCACATTTTCCGGGTCTGCATCTGGTGTAATGCCGTGGCCAAGGTTGAAAATATGCGGCCCTTTGCCAAACGCGTCGACGATTTTGCGGGTCTCATCAATCAATGCCTGACCACCCGTCACCATATGCGATGATTTCAGATTGCCCTGAACACAACCATCCTTTTGCACATGTTCAGCGGCCCAAACCGGGGTCACACCATCATCCAGCGCCACGCAATCTGCACCGGTCGCCTGTCCAAATCCGATATACCGTTCACCCGCACCACGCGGGAATGCAATCACCGGCACATTGGGGTGTCGTGCCTTCAGCGCTGCGATAATTTTTTTAGCAGGTTCAAGCGCATAGCGGTCAAAGTCTGCGCCCTTAAGTGATCCCGCCCAGCTGTCAAACAGCTTCACAACTTCGGCCCCGGCATCGATCTGGCGCGACAGGTAGTCAATCGTTCCCTCGATCAAACGCTCAATAATCTGGTCAAACAGCGCAGGATTGCTGTCCTTTAATGCGTGTGCCGGGCCCTGGTCGGGCGTGCCACGTCCAGCCACCATATAGGTCGCCACCGTCCACGGTGCCCCGGCAAACCCAATCAACGTGGTTTCCTCGGGCAATTCGCGCGACAGAATGCGCACGGTTTCATAGATCGGATTCAGCACCTCATCGATATCCGACGCAGACTTAAGCTTGTCGAAATCTTCCTGTGTTTGGATGGTCGACAAGCGCGGCCCTTCGCCCGTGACAAACCACAGATCGGCACCCAACGCCTGCGGCAACAACAAAATGTCCGCAAACAGGATGGATGCGTCAAAACCATAACGCCGGATCGGTTGCAGGGTCACCTCTGCGGCCAGTTCGCTGTTATAGCACAGCGACAGAAAGTCACCGGCTTGCGAGCGTGTCGCGCGATATTCCGGCAAATAACGCCCAGCCTGGCGCATCATCCAGATCGGAGGTGTGTCGAGTGTTTCGCCGGCCAATGCCCGCAGAATTTTCTTGGATTGTGTCATACACCACCTCTTAGCTTTGGCATGTCGCCTCAGCGTTGACATGCATCAAGGAACCGGGCGTCAAAATCGTGCCTTTTCGACCCAACGAAACGCGCCCAACCCTTTGGGCGAATTGCTGTGCTTGGTCACGCGCTCAGAGCGGGATGTCAACCCTTCTGCGCTTGCCAGGCTGCACCACCGGGATTAGACCAAGACTATGACATTGACCCTTCCTTCACCCGACTCGCCCCTGAAAATTGGCACCCGTGGCTCTCCGCTGGCTCTGGCGCAGGCATACGAAACCCGCCGCCGCCTGAGGACCGCATTCGATTTGCCCGAAGCGGCCTTTGACATTGTGATCATCAAGACCACCGGCGATGACGCCGCGCTGATCGCCAAGGATCGCCCACTTAAGGAATTGGGCGGTAAAGGCCTGTTTACAAAGGAAATCGAAGAGGACCTGCTGTCAGGCGCCATCGATATCGCCGTACATTCAATGAAGGATATGCCCGTCGACCAGCCCGCCGGGCTGCTGCTGGACACCTATCTGCCCCGCGAAGACACCCGCGATGCGTTTGTGTCGCCCAACGTGAAAACACTCGCTGATTTGCCACAAGGCGCCGTGGTGGGCACATCGTCTTTGCGCCGCCGCGCACAATTGCTGCACTACCGTCCGGACCTGAAAGTTGTGGAATTCCGTGGCAATGTGCAAACCCGCCTCAAGAAATTGTCAGAAGGCGTCGCCGACTGCACCTTTCTTGCCCTGGCCGGTCTCAACCGCCTGGGTATGGACCACGTCGCCTCGTCCGCGATTGCCCCCGAAGACATGCTGCCTGCCGTGGCACAAGGTGCAATTGGCATCGAACGCCGGGCGGATGACACCAACACCGCCGAAATTCTGGCTGCAATCCATGATACGCCGACGGGTCAGCGCCTGGCTGCAGAACGCGCCTTTCTGGCCGCGCTGGACGGATCTTGTGAAACGCCGATTGCCGGATTGTGTGAACTCAACGGCGCGACCCTGCGTTTGCGCGGAGAAGTTTTGCGCCCGGACGGATCAGAAAGCATCACGGATGAACGCAGCGCACCCATCGAAGATGGCGCTAAGCTGGGTCGCGAAATGGCCGAACATTTGCTGGCGCAGGCTGGACCGGGTTTCTTTGACTGGCGCACGTAACTTGACGAGAAATGTGACACGGCGGGCACACGCATAAGGTTAATACCTTTAATACGGACCAAATCTTTCACGATTTCGTCACGATTGAAGGCGACTCTGTCCTCAAATGAGTGAACAGAGGAACACCTCATGAATGCTTTAACCCGATATGGAGCCGTTGGCGCCGAAGGTTGGAACTCGCTAGTGGCCGAAACTGCGGAAAATGGCTACGCCGTCAGCGAATCGTCCGGCAAATTCCGCCATACCTCCCGCACCGAAGCCATTTTGCGGTTCTTTGGCATCCTCATCGTTTTGGGATCACTTGTTCAGTGGTCTTTTCCCGATGCAAATTTTGCCGGAGACCCGATGATCAGCAAACTCCTGCTGTCTGTTGCCTGTGCGGTGACGGGTCTGGCGGTATACAGCTTTGCAATCCGTGGCCATCGCAGCGAAATCCGCTTTGACCCGCGTAAAAACGAACTCATCGTGTCCGCGCTGAACCGCCAGGATCGGCACAAGGCCGTGCGCCGCGTACCCTTGCGCAATATCAAAAGCATCTATGTACGTCGCAGCGACATGCCCCCCGGAATGGCAGCTTTGCGCATTCGCTTTAACAACAATCCAAATGAACTGACTGCCATTCGCGGCACAGATTCCGAGATTGAGATGCTGCACAGCTTGCTCTGCCGTGACATCCGCATGGCGCGCAAACACGCCTGAACCATCGACACCCGGAACAGACACGCACGGCAGGGGTTACTCTGCCGTGTTTTTTGTTACACCCACTTGGCCATAGGTGGCAGGCTCATCAGTACAGCGTTGGCATCATGGCCGGTCTCAAGACCAAATTTGGTGCCCCGGTCATACACCAGATTATACTCGGCATAGAGACCACGGTGCACCAATTGTGCGTCTTTCTCAGGCGCGCCAAATGCCTGTGGCCGGCGTTTTTCAATCAACGGTACAAACGCCGGAAGAAACGCGCGGCCAACATCCTGAATAAATCCAAAATCCGCGTCCCAGTCGCCGGTGTTATAGTCATCCAGAAAAATTCCGCCCACACCCCGGGCCCGGTTGCGATGCGGGACATAGAAATACCCATCAGCCCACGCCTTAAAGCGCGGGTAATGTGCGGTATCATGACGGTCGCAATGGGTCTTTTGCACGTCGTGGAAATGCGCGGTGTCCTCGTCATATTCAAGACAAGGGTTCAGGTCAGACCCGCCACCAAACCACCATGCGTGCGGGGTCCAGAACATGCGTGTATTCATATGAACAGCGGGACAATGCGGGTTCTGCATATGCGCAACAAGGCTGATGCCCGATGCCCAGAACCGCGGATCATCCTTCATACCGGGGATACCCTTGCGCGCGGCCATCGCCGCCTGTGCCCGGTCTCCAAGTTCGCCGTAAACAGTGGAAATGTTGACCCCGACCTTTTCGAACACCCGACCTCCACGCATGACAGACATCAGCCCGCCCCCTGCGTCGGATCCGTCTGCGCTGTCGCGCTTGGTCTGTGTCACTTCGAAATGCCCGGCATCCTGATCCGAAAACGGGCCTTTGGCATGGCTGTGTTCCAGCTGCTCAAACGCGGCGACAATCTGATTGCGCAGGTCACGAAACCACGCGCTTGCCTGTTCTCTCTGGCTTTCCATCTGATCCGACATGGGGTCCCCCGAAATGTAACCGCCACTGCCTAACAGCAGGCGCGTCAGGAAACCAGAGAAGAGATCAGTGTGCCGGAGCTGTAACCGGATCAAGCAATGTGCGGCCGCCATCAAGGGTCAGGATCTGGCCCGTCATGAACCCCGATCCGTCCGACGCCAGGTATTGCACCGCATCCGCCAATTCGCCCGGAGCTGCAATGCGCCCCAATGGCGTGTGATGCTCTATCTCGCTGCGGTATTCGCGGTTTTCCTTCAGCGTTTCCTGCAGGCTGGCTGACATGACCGAGCCAAAGGACACGGCGTTCACCCGAATACGGTGCGGCGCCAGGGCCACTGCCAAAGAACGTGTCATCTGATCCAGCGCTGCTGTCGACACCGAATAGGCCAACAAGTCAGGATGCGTGCGCCGTGCCGCTATTGAGGATAGGTTCACAATCGATCCGACCGGGCCTTCTTCCTGCCCCGCGCTTTGCTTGATCATGCGTTTGGCGACCATCTGAGACAGGCGCAATGCCGTCATCAGGTTCTGCTGCATCATCAGCTCGACCGTGTTGTCATCCGGGTTCAACGCTTCGGACTGCACCACCTGACGGCATCCATTCACCAGAATATCGACCTGATCAAAGGCATCAATCGTCGCTGAAATCAGGTTTTTGATGGTCAGCTTTTCGCGCAAATCACCGGCAAAATAGCGCACATTGCCGTCGTCGGTATTGACCCCAAGCTCTGCAACAAGCCGTTTTTCATCCATGTCCGCAAACATGACATTCGCGCCAAGGTCGGCAAACTGCCGTCCCACAGCCAGACCAATCCCATTGGCTGATCCCGTAACGATCGCGGTTTTACCCGCTATTGAATATGACATGTGCGATCCCCATCACGCTGTCCGATTCTGCGCAGCTTACGCGGATTCAACGCCGCTTGCGAGCGGGTCTCTGAGCGTGCAAAACTTTGAACCGATTATCGCCTGCGACCTCGTCTACCTTTGCGAAACACGCCTGCAGCGTGGTCTCGTAAGGCAAATGGCGGTTGGCAACCATCCACAAATGCCCGCTTGGTGTGAGAATGCGCGCGGCGGATTGAATGAACTCTACACCCAAACCGGGTTCGGCTTTGCGCCCGGTGTGGAAAGGTGGGTTCATCACCACAGTATCAACCCGCTCTTTGAGCACCCATTGCGTGGCATCCGCCCAGTGGAACTGCGCCCGGGCATCCGTCACGTTGCGGCGCGCACAGTCCAGCGCGACATGGTCGGCCTCGACAAGATGCACATCGCGGACATTTTCATTTTCCAGAATTTTAGAACTAAGGTATCCCCACCCTGCCCCCAAATCCGCCACAACACGTCCCAGTTTAGCAGGCAAGGCCGCCGCCAGCGCCTGCGACGCCGGATCGATCCCATCAGCAGAAAATACACCCGGCAAAGTCACAAAACGCCCGTCCACCTGCGTTGGCTCGCTCGCGCGCCACTCGGCAAAGTCTCCGCCCTGGAACCAGAACAACTTGCCATGCGCCTTGGACGCCACGCCTTGTACGTCAGCGCGTTTGCGGCACTCTTTCAGAACGCTGTCGATCCCGTCGGTCTTTTGACCGTCAACCACAACCACGTCCGCCACAGCCGCCGCCCGGGCCAACAGATCACGTGCCTGGGCTTTGGCGCGGGGCAGGACCACAACCGCCATCGCGTATGTGCCCGCCTCTTCAACGTCACACTGATACCCGGCAGCCGCAAAAGCATCACAGTCCGGCTTTAGTGGCTGAATGAGTGTGCAGTTCTCTTTGGGCAGGGCCGATAAATCATACCCGGCACGCGGCGCAAAAACGGCGACGCGCCCTTCGGTCGGCACGACAAGGCCAAACGCCTCGACGGCATGGGTCAATCTGGAATGGGACATATTATCACGAGCACCAGCCTTAGCTGATCACTCTTTCTCCATAGTGCATTGCAGCGGATGCTGATGGCGGCGCGCGAAATCCATGACCTGCGTCACCTTGGTCTCTGCAATCTCGTGACTGAAGACACCTACAACAGCAAGCCCCTTTTTGTGCACGGTCAACATGATCTCAAACGCCTCGGCATGAGTCATGCCAAAGAACCGCTCAAGGATATGAACCACAAATTCCATCGGCGTGTAGTCATCGTTCAGCAGCATCACTTTATAAAGCGGCGGGCGCTTGGTCTTGATGCGCGTCTGAACGGCGACACCGGAATCTCCGTCGTCGTCAGAGTCGTTTGACATCAACAATGGCTGCAATGGCATATGTGCGGTCCGCTATAGGGGTGGATTGCGTTCTGTGTTTATATAGCGTCATCAGGGCTCTAGAAAAGGGGCTGTACACCTGATGGGCGCTCACATGGCTAAAAATCTGACAACAATTGGCTTCGATGCCGATGATACGCTCTGGTACAACGAGCGTTTCTTTCGCATCACCCAGGAGCGATTCGCGGAATTGTTGACGGATTTTGCACCGGCGGATCATCTTATGGATCGCCTTCTGGAAGCTGAACGTCGCAATCTTGGACATTACGGGTTCGGCATCAAAGGCTTTGTGCTGTCGATGATCGAAACCGCAATTGAAGTGACAGAGGAACGCGTTCCCGCCGCTGTAATTGCCGAACTGATGGCCGCAGGGCGCGAAATGTTGCGCCACCCGATCGAGCTTTTGCCGCATGCCCGCGACACGGTTCTGAGCCTGGGCGCCGACTATCATCTGGTGCTTATCACCAAGGGAGATTTGCTGGATCAGGAACGTAAACTGGCGCAAAGCGGGTTGGGCGAGCTGTTTGACTGGGTCGAAATAGTCTCAGACAAAACGCCCGAAATGTACCACCGCGTCTTTGCACGCCACGGCGATGGCGCAGCGCGCGCTTTGATGGTGGGTGATTCCATGCGATCCGACGTTGTGCCCGCGATCACAGCCGGTGGCTGGGGTGTCTTTATTCCTCAGGGCCCGGCGTGGGAGCTGGAAAAAGCCTCACCACCCGCAGACACAAGCCGTTTTTTTGAGCTGCCGACCTTGCAACCTTTGCCCGACCTTGTTCATCGGCTGGATTGACGCTGCGTCGTTCATAACAAAAATTCGCACCAGTTGCGGTTGTATGGGTCACAGCCCCTACATCTGCGATTTAGCCTGAAAGACCCCCTGCAAATCATGTGAAACAAACACTTTATTCGGATTCCGGCTTGTGCTAGCGTTGTCTCAATAAAAAGGTCAGACCGAAAAATTGGCGGCCAGAGGCAGAGAAAAGGCAGTTCAGGTGAAGGCTCGGCAACCATGGCCGGCCCGATTCGGGCTTTTGGCATTAACACTCGTGTGGCTCGCTTTTGGCGTAGCTTCAAACGTGTCCGCGGCACCTTATGCCGCGATGGTGATAGACGCCCGCTCAGGCGAGGTGCTTCACGCAAGAAACGCGGACACCCGTCTGCATCCGGCATCGCTGACCAAGATGATGACGCTTTACATCGCGTTCGAGGCGATCAAAAACGGCGAGATCTCGCTGGATACCAAAGTGCGCATTTCCAAAAATGCGGCGGCGGAGCCTCCTTCAAAACTTGGCCTTAAGTCGGGTCAGCGCATTGCGATGCGCTATCTGATCCGGGCTGCGTCGGTCAAATCGGCCAATGATGCCGCAACTGCGATTGGCGAAGCACTGGAAGGGTCCGAAGCGGCATTTGCCCGCCGGATGAACCGGACCGCCAAGGCGCTTGGCATGTCCAACACGACCTTTAAGAACGCACATGGGTTAACCGAAAGCGGACATATGTCGACCGCGCGGGACATGACCACATTGGGGCGTCACCTGCTCTATGACTACCCGCAATACTACAACCTGTTTTCACGCCGTTCGACCGATGCCGGGATCAAGACCGTCACCAATACCAACCGTCGCCTGCTTGCGGCGTATCGCGGTGCCGATGGGATCAAAACAGGTTATACTCGCGCCGCCGGTTTCAACCTTGTTGCCTCTGCGGAACGCGGAAATGAAAGAATTATCGCCACCGTGTTCGGAGGCCGCTCTTCAGCGACCCGCAACGCAAAAGTTGCCGAATTGCTTGACCTTGGGTTCGGCCGCGCGCCCAGCAATGTTGCCGTGCGCAAACCTTCGGCGCCTGCCTATAAAGGCGGCCCGCCGCCTGCTGGCAAAACCATCCGCGTCAACTTAGCCGTCAGGAAATCCCTGCGCCCCAAAATGCGCCCTGTGACCAACGAGCCTGAAAACCAGGCGGTTGTCATCGCTGCTGCCAAAGTGATCGAACACGATATTCAGTCAGCCCTGCTGCAAGCTCAGCAAGACACAGCCGCTGCATTGATCGCCCCCGAGGTGACACCTCCGCCCGAACCCAAAGTGGTCACACGCCTGTCCACATCTGGCGGACGTCATTGGGGTGTCAATGTGGGCCGGTATGCCAGCCGCTATGCCGCCGAAAAGTTCCTGCTAAAGACCGCACTGGCTGAGATGTCGACGCTGGACGGGTCATTGCGCAAGGTGGTGCGGAATTCGCGCGGGTATGAGGCCAACTTCATGGGCATGACCCGTGAAACCGCTGACCTCGCCTGCCGCAGGCTGCAGGCACGCCAGATCACCTGTTACACAATTGGTCCCGGCTAAGGGACCACTTCAATCATCTCTTGGAAAACCGGCAACCCAACCAATTCAAGGTTTGGGTTTGTCGTCATATTGCCCTGACAAAATACGCTGGGCATCACCGTCCGGGTCGTCATACTGATTAGATTTCACCGTATACACAAACGCCAAAAGACCAACGCCCCCCAGCACCAGCGAGATCGGAATCAGATAGGCCAGAATTTGCATGTGTCGTTACCTCACCCGCAGCGCGTTGAGCGACACAGTAATCGAAGACAATGACATCGCCAATGCAGCAATCAGCGGTGTCGCCAATCCGGCCACGGCCAGCGGCACAGCAATGACATTATAGACTGTCGCAATCCGAAAGTTCTCGCGAATTCGGCGGGTCGAAGACCGCGCTGTGACCAGCGCATCAGCAATCGGACTCAGATCCCCACCCAGCAGAACAATATCAGACGCCACACGCGCTGCATCCAGCGCCGACGCAGGAGAGATCGATACATGTGCCGCTGCCAGGGCGGCAGTGTCATTCAACCCGTCCCCGACCATCAACACATGTTTGCCATCCCTGGCCAAATTCTGCACCCGGCGCGCCTTGTCTTCGGGCAATGCTTCGGCCGCCCAGCGTTCAATCCCCAACCGGTTGGCCAGATCTTCCACGGCACCAGTTGTGTCGCCTGACAACAGGATCACGGTCTTGCCGTCGGCTTTCAACGCCGAAACAGCCTGTTCGGCCCCATCCCGCAGCGCATCCGCAAACAAAAACGCCTTAGGCGCGCCATCTCCGGCATCCAGATAAGCCGATGTCTGAGCCAGCGGCGACGCACCGACCCACGACGCCCGGCCCAGACGGACCAGTTTGCCGTCCAACAGGCCTTGAGTCCCGTATCCCGGCACTTCTTTGATCTCGCTCAGCAATGCTGGCGCAATGCCAGCCGCCTGCCCTGACCGCGTCAGGGCAAGGCTCAGCGGATGAGACGACCCCATCGCCAATGCCAGCGCCACCGAAAGGTCCTGGCGTGAGAATGCATCCAGATTGGTCAGCTCTGGCGTGCCCGCAGTCAGCGTGCCTGTCTTGTCAAACACAACCGTATCCACCTGCGCCAGACGTTCCAACGCGGTGGAGTCTTTGATCAGCATGCCCTTGCGAAAAAGCCGCCCCGACGCCGCAGTTGTCACCGCCGGCACCGCCAGCCCAAGCGCGCATGGACATGTAATGATCAACACAGCCGCCGCAATATTCAAGGCTGTGCGCACGTCAAACGTATACAGGTACCAGCCCAGAAAGCTGAGTGCCGACAATATGTGTACGCCCGGCGCATAAAGCTTGGCCGCCTTGTCCGCCAGTGACGTGTAATTCGAACGACCCGATTCAGCGACGGCCACCAGATCCGCCATGCGATGCAGGCTGGTTTCTTTCCCAACCGCAGTCGCCCGCACAACCAGCGGCCCGGTCAGGTTCACTTCCCCCGCGCTGACTTGCAGACCCGGTTCCGCAAACACCGGCAACGTTTCTCCGGTCAGCAAGGACCGGTCCAGCTCTGATTGGCCCTGTTCAATGTCTCCGTCCACCGGCATGCGTCCGCCCGGGCGCACCAACACCAGATCGCCAACGTTTAACGCGCTGACCTGAACAGTTTCCTCCTGGCCATCGCTCAACCGCACCGCGCGCGGGACTTCCAGCGCGGCCAGTTCTTCGGCGGCAGACCGCGCGGCAGCGCGGGTTCTGTGGTCCAGATATCGCCCAGCCAGCAGGAAAAACACCAATGTCAGCGCCGCATCAAAATAGGCGTGTTCGCCGGACAATGACGTTTCCCAAAGGGACGTGAAAACAGCCAGCAGAATCGCCAGAACAATGGGGACATCCATGTTCAGACGTCGATGTTTCAACGCGTTCCACGCACTGACGTAAAACGGACGCCCGGAAAATACGATCGTTGGCAACGCAATCGCTGCGGAAATCCAATGGAACATGTCGCGCGTCGCCGCCTCTGCCCCGGACCAGACCGAGATCGACAGCAACATCACATTCATTGACGCAAAACCGGCCACGGCCAGACGCATCAACAAATCACGCCCCGCCTTGTTCGATTCCGTTGATTTTAGCGTCCCGGCGTCAAGTTCATGGGCTTCATATCCGATGCCCTCTAACACGCGCGCAAGATCGTCCGCAGTAACATCCGGTTCAGCTTCCACAGTGGCGCGCTTAAGGGTCAGGTTCACACGTACAGACTTAACACCCGGCTGGCGCGCGAGTTCGTTTTCGATAGTGGTGATGCACAGCGCACAATGCACCGTCGGCACCGACAGCGCCAAATGCGCATCATGTTGCGCATCCCGTTCCGCAATGGCCGCCGCAGCCGGGGCTGCGTCACAGGCCGGACAGGCCGAAATATTCGGACGCATCGCAGCCGTCATGTGTCAGCCCTGCGTCACGTGCAGAACCACACGCTGCGTGAATTCCGTGCCGTCCTTGGCCCGGGCTGTCATGCGGATGTTCCAGTTCCCTGGGGCCAGCTCGGCCGGAACCACATACGCGCGTCCGTCAAACTCAAAACTCGGTTCAACATCGTCTTTGACATGTGTCGCCCGCCCCAGAACGGCGTGCAATTCTTCTACCTCAACCGGCGCGCCGTCCTGATCCAGTATCGAAAGCACCAACAATCCGCCGCCAGATCGCGCCGTGACAGTCCACCCCAAGGCAACCTGCGCATCGCGACGCACATCAAATTCCTGACTGGCGACATAGGAATTCTTTACCTCCAGCCCGGGAAAAGTTGCCACCGCGTTCCATGCCAGTATCAGATTGACCCCGATAATCACGCCGAACGCGCCGACAAAAATGAACAGCACGTGACGCCCTGTTAATTCGCCCTGCGCCATCAGTTGCTCCTTCCGTTAAAGATCGTGTCCTTATGTACACGATCTCCGTTGGTCGCGTCTTCTACCCAAAAGCGGAAATCCGTTAATGCGCCCTCTGCCGGGACCGATCCTTTGGGCGCCACAACATAAACCCGCTGCAGCTTCATCTCATCGGCAGGCACATTGACCACGTCATAGGGCGTGCCTTCCAGATCAATCCGCAACGTCGGGTCGCCTTTTAGCGACAACCGGAACGGACGCTCTTCGCCATGTTTGTTGCGCAGACGTATTTCGTATGTGTTTCGGATCGAACCGTCCGCTAATGTGACATAGGTTGGGTTGCGCACGGGCGCGACCGTCAATTCGATGTCAGTCCGCATAAAAAGCGCCACCACCAACATGACACCCACCAACGACCACATCGCTGTATAGAGAATGGTCCGGGGGCGCAAAAAATGATGCTTCCAGACGCTACGCGGTGCGTTTCCAGCGGTTTCATGCGCCTCGTCACCCACGGCAAGATAGTCAATCAACCCACGTGGTTTGCCGACCTTGGTCATCATGTCGTCGCAGGCATCGATGCACAAAGCACAGGTGATGCATTCCAGCTGTTGACCATCGCGAATGTCGATGCCCACCGGGCACACATTAACGCAGGCCATACAATCGATGCAGTCGCCCAATTCGGTGTCTTTTGTCCGTTTGCCTTTGCCACGCGGCTCGCCGCGCCAATGACGATAGCCAACAGTCAGCGTGTCTTCGTCCATCATCGCCGCCTGAATGCGCGGCCATGGGCAGGCGTAAATGCATATCTGTTCGCGCGCGATGGCCCCGAAAAACACTGTGGTAAAGGTCATCACGGCAATGGTGGTATAGGCGATTGAATGCGCCGTACCATTCAGCAGATCCACCATCAAAGTCGGCGCATCGGTATAATAAAACACCCATGCCCCACCCGTGGCCAACCCGATCAACAACCAGACAATCAACTTGGTGAGACGCAGCCGTACTTTGCGGAAATCCCATTTTTTCTGGCGATGCAGCCTGAGCCGCGCGTTCCGGTCGCCCTCAATCCAGCGCTCCACCAGAATAAACAGATCAGTCCACACCGTTTGCGGGCACGCGTACCCGCACCACACCCGGCCAAGTGCAGACGTAAACAGAAACAGTCCCAAACCGGCCATGATCAAAAGGCCCGCAACAAAGTAAAACTCGTGCGGCCAAATCTCGATCATGAAGAAAAAGAAACGGCGATTGCCCAGATCAAGCAAAACTGCCTGATCCGGCAGGCTGGGGCCACGGTCCCAGCGAATCCAGGGGGTCAGGTAATAGATCCCCAATGTGAAGGCCATTATGAACCATTTCAGGTTTCTAAAGTTGCCTTTGACTCGTTTCGGGAAAATCGGTTCGCGCGCCTTATAAAGGGCTGGCTCGGGATTGCTGCTCACGGAATCACTCACGCGTTGGAAATGGGGTAAGTCTCTTGTCTCAATCATTTAGAGGCAACACTTTGACCTGTGTCAAATGCCACATCTTTAATGTAGGTTTTTAACCTCGGCAGCGTCAGGCGCGGCGCACCTGCGCAGGGGTTTGCCCCGTCCAGCCCTGAAACGCCCGATAAAACGAATTTGGATCGCGATAGGCCAGAAGGTAGGAAATTTCCTCCACGCTCAACGCGCCCGCGCGCAGATAATGCAAAGACAGGTCTTCGCGCGTGGCATCCAAAATGCCTTGAAATGTCTCACCTTCGGCCTTCAAATGGCGTTGCAAACTGCGACGGCTCATCAAAAGTCGCGCGCACACTGCATCGACCGAAGACTGCCCGGACGGCAACAATTCCAAAAGCGCATTGCGGACGCGGATCGACACTGCCGTATTGCGTCGTTGTTCTGCCAGCTGCCGGGTCAGGTCGCGCTCAAACCCTGCCCAAAGTTCGGGGTTTTCTGAAATCAGCGGACGGTGTGCATCTTCTCGCGAGAACGTCAGGCTGGCTTGCGCCGCGACAATGGCCGGGCGTCCAAAATGCCGGTCGTACACCGCTTGCTCCGGCATCAGTTCGGGCAGTCCAACTTTCAAAGGTACAACGTCGACTCCGGTGGAAGTTCGACTGATTTCAATAAGATGCGCCAAATGAAACGCCGCCATTGTCGCTGGCATGACCAACCCCGGCTCACCCGCCGTAACGTCCACCGAAATGGCGCGTTCACTGAGCCGCAAGCTCAGCTTGATGGGGGCGACAAGCGGTTTAAACACTGCCAGCCGTTCCAGACCAACCGCGATATTTGGGCTACAGGAAAACGCAAATAACGCCGCATCAAATGGACCCCGCGAAAACACCTTTGCCATTTCCAATGGCAGGTTCGGCTGATCACATTCTGCAATCACCGCATTCCACAGGTCAAAAAACTGCGCGCCGGTTACGCCGCGCCCTTCGTTGGAAATGATATCGTCGGGCAATCCGGCACGGCGCAGCACGCGTGGGGTCTGAATGCCCAGCATCGCACAGGCTTGTGTCGTGGATTCGGATATCGTGTAACGCGTTTGCTTTTTTGAATTCAAATTTTTCGCCAAGGCAATTCCCCCGCACCTCAACCAGCGCCAAACGCCTTTGGCGCAAAACGTTTGCAGTCTGGCGTAATCCGCAAGTAAGCTATCACATTAATCTGTCAGGGAATAGAAAAAGGTACCGGCCTTCCCAGGAAACGCGCGAACAGGACGGGAAGACCGATACCTATGACCCCATCTGCACCAGCAACAGGGGTTTTCTTGAGGCGTTCCGGGATAAACCATCGAGCCCCTCTGTCACTGATACTGATCTGATTCCGGTCAGCGTGACTTGATCTCGGTCAAGTCGTGGTCAAAACGTGTGCCTTTTTTTGAATTTATCAGCATAGGCAAATGATGCCCCCGCCATGCAGGTTTTGACGCATGATCTACGTCATGTCATAGAAACACATATGGACACGCAAGATCCCGAAATGGACCCGACCTCACAACGTAATAATCTTACAGCCGCGGAAATCGGCGCCGTTGCCCATCTTTACCGCGGAGAAGTCTACCGAAGTACGATCTGGCGCACCCGTCTGGACACCACCACCAACTGGGCAGTGGTCACGCTGGGCGTCGCTTTGTCGATCTCGTTTGCCTCGCCTGACGCGTCGCCCTTGCCGCTTATTCTGGTCGGGGTGTTGATCATCCTTTTTCTCAACCTCGAAGCACGGCGGTATCGGTACTTCAACGTGTGGCGCGCCCGTGCGCGTTGGCTTGAGACCCATTTTTATGCGCCCCTGCTTTATGACGGGGATTTGCACATGGAGGAAAACTGGCAGCAGACATTGGCAAACGATTATATGAAGCCAGTTTACCACGTGTCGTTTTTGACAGCCATTGGCCGCCGTATTCGACGAAACTACCTGTGGATATTGCTGATCCAGTCCTTGGCCTTTGTCGGCAAACTGGTTGTACACCCGACCCCGGTCACAAGTCTGGATGAGATGTTTCGCCGGGCAGATGTCGGTCCGATTCCCGGAGAATGGATTGTTGCGTTTGGGCTCTGCTATCTTGTCACGTGGGCCGGGCTGGCAATCTGGAGCAAGAAAGACGATGCCAATCGCGCCAAGAAACGCGGCGCCGATACGTCGATGGGATAAAGAAAACCGGCCCCTTCAGCGAAGGGACCGGTGATATTTCTTCAATTGGGGCGGACCCCAATGATTTATGGCTTATTCGCCGCCGCCCAGCTGGTGCACATAAGACGAAACCGCCCGGATCTGTGCTTCACTCAGACGTGACTGCCAGGATGGCATAACGCCAAAACGGCTGTAGTTGACGGTCGCTTTGACGGTGTCGTAATCGCCACCAAACAACCAGATCGCATCCGTCAGGTTCGGAGCACCCTGGCTGCGATCACCTGTGCCGTCTTCCATGTGGCAAGACGAACAATTGTCTTCAAAGACAACCGCACCCGCCTCGACCAAAGCCGGATCATTGGCTTCACCCGAAAGAGACATCACAAAGTTAACAACCTGTTCCACTTCTTCGTTCTCCAGAATGTCGCCAAAGGCGGGCATTTCCGAATAACGGGTGTCTTCGTCAACTTCGTTGCGAATGCCGTGTTTGATTGTGAGATAAATCTCTTCGACATCGCCGCCCCACAGCCAGTCATTGTCCAGCAGGTTGGGGTATCCAACCGCACCGGCAGCACCTGACCCGTGACACTGGGCACACCATGTTTTGAAGACCGCACCACCCGCCGAAGTCGCGTAACTGCTCAACTCGGTATCACCGGCAATTGCAGTCAACTCTGCGGCTTCCAGCTTGGCGTTGATGGGTGCCAGCTTGGCATTGGCGGCGTCAATGTCGGCTTGCACGTTGGCGCGGGTCGAAAACCCAAGAACGCCCGCCGTGGCACTTTTGATGCCCGGCCATGCCGGATACGCAATCGAATACCCGATCGCCCAGATGATACAGGCGTAAAAGACCATCACCCACCAACGAGGCATTGGGTTGTCCCATTCCTCGATGCCATCCCAGGAATGGCCTGTCGTGCCATGCCCATGTTCGTTTTTCTTTTCAGGAGTCTTGTCACTCATGTCGTCGCCTCCTCATCCGTGGCGGGTTTGTCTTCGTGCCGAAACGGAATGCCCGCGGTGTCGCGGTGCTCCTTGCTCGCTCCCGGCCGGAACACCCAAAGGATGATTCCGACAAAGAAAGCGAACAGGAACAAAAGCATCCAGCTGTCAGCAAACTCACGCAGAAGGGAATATGTTTCCATTTTTCCGCTCCTTACCGCGACGCGTCTGGGGTGAATGTCGAGAAATCGACAAGGGTACCCAGCATCTGAAGATAGGCCACCAACGCGTCCAGCTCAGACACACCGGGTTGGCGGTCAAAGTTGCGCACGTTGATGCTTTCACCATAACGTTCCAGCAGCCCGTCATAATCGCTGTCCGGATCCGCCTGCGCCAAAAAGTCAGCTTGGGCGTTGGTGATCATATCGTCCGTATACGGCACACCGACAATCGCGTTGGCAGCAAGAAGCTCACCAATGTATTTGCCGTCGATCATCTTACGCTCAAGGAAGCCATATTTGGGCATCACGGATTCAGGCACAACCGACTGCGGATTACGCATGTGGTCGACATGCCAGTCGTCCGAATAACGTCCGCCAACCCGCGCCAGATCAGGCCCGGTCCGCTTGGACCCCCACTGGAACGGGTGATCGTACATCGATTCCGCTGCCAGTGAATAATGTCCATACCGTTCAACCTCGTCGCGCATCGGACGGATCATCTGGCTGTGGCACACGTAACACCCTTCGCGAATGTAAATTTCGCGACCGGTCATTTCCAGAGGTGTGTAAGGGCGCATGCCCTCCACTTCCTCGATTGTGTTTTCCAACCAGAAAAGCGGTGCAATTTGCACGATACCGCCGATGGTCACGACCAGAAAGCTGAAGATCAGCAGGAGGGTCGCGTTGGTTTCCAGAACCTTATGTTTGTCAAGAATTCCCATTGTTCCGGCCCTCCTTATTCAGCGGGGACTGCGACAGAGAGGCTGGCTTCTTTAGCCGGTGCCTTCCGAACAGTCATCCACAGGTTGTAGCACATGATCACAGCACCCGAGAGGAAGAACAAACCACCAATCGCGCGAACGATGTACATTGGAATTACCGCAGAAACAGAGTCAGCGAACGAGTTCACGAGGAAGCCGTTGGCGTCTACTTCGCGCCACATCAGGCCCTGAGTAATACCGGCGACCCACAAGGATGCGGCATACAAAACGATACCGATCGTGGCGAGCCAGAAGTGCCATGACACAAGGCTAAGCGAATACAGGCGTTCGCGTTTCCACAGAACAGGCACCAAAAAGTACAGCGCACCAAAGGTGATCATACCGTTCCAGCCAAGCGCACCAGAGTGTACGTGACCAATGGTCCAGTCTGTATAGTGCGACAGCGAGTTCACAGCACGGATCGACATCATCGGACCCTCAAATGTGGACATGCCGTAAAAGCCAAGCGAGATCACCATCATCCGGATAACCGGGTCGGTGCGCAGCTTGTCCCATGCGCCAGACAGCGTCATCAGACCGTTGATCATACCACCCCAGGATGGCATCCACAGCACAATCGAGAACACCATGCCCAGCGTCGAAGCCCAGTCAGGCAACGCGGTATAGTGCAGATGGTGAGGGCCAGCCCAGATATAGAGGAAGATCAGCGCCCAAAAGTGAATGATCGACAGCTTGTATGAGAACACCGGACGCTCAGCCTGTTTCGGGATGAAATAGTACATCATGCCCAGAAAGCCTGAGGTCAGGAAGAAACCAACCGCGTTGTGACCGTACCACCACTGAACCATCGCGTCCTGAACACCGGCCCAGACGATCACCGATTTCGATCCAAAGATCGAAACAGGAATTGTCAGGTTGTTGACCAGGTGCAGCATCGCAACAGTTACGATGAAGGACAGGTAGAACCAGTTCGCCACGTAAATATGCGGCTCTTTACGCTTGATGATCGTGCCGAGGAAAACAGCCAGATAAGCCACCCAGACAATCGTCAGCCACAGATCCACATGCCATTCCGGCTCTGCGTATTCTTTGGACTGTGTGCCACCAAACAGATAGCCGGTCGCTGCCAATACGATAAAGAGCTGATAGCCCCAAAATACGAACCAGCCCAGATTGCCGCCCCATAGGCGCGCGGCGCTGGTGCGCTGCACAACATAGAACGAAGTCGCGATCAACGCGTTCCCGCCAAAGGCAAAAATAACCGCAGACGTGTGCAGCGGGCGCAAGCGCCCAAAGTTGGCAAACCCCTGTGCCCACTCAAAGTTCAGTACCGGAAATGCCAGCTGAAAGGCGATGAAGACACCCACCAGAAAGCCGACCACACCCCAAAAGGCGGTTGCGATGACGCCGGCGCGCACCACACTGTCGAAATATTCGTCCTGCGGGTGCGACACTTTCGTACCGATCCGCCGCAGGGTCCAGATAAACAGCCCACCAGATACTGCCGTCACAATGAGGGCATGTACCAAGTAAGCCAGATCACGCGCGTAATTGGCCGCCATCATCGCGAAAAGCGTGACGAGACCAAGCGCAATCAGCTTGATATAATTAACCATTTTGCGTCCCTTCGTCTTGCCAGGTGCGACTCGCATACGCCCTGGCGGATTTAGACTGTTGGCTTTTTGCGACTGCAGCAAAAAGATCGCCTTGATCTGCATCAAAGCGATGTTTCCAGAATTGCTTCCCTATCGATGTTAATAAGCCGGACTGCAACTCTCAGCCTCCGCCAATGCTCGAAATTGAATACACCAACCTACTAACATGGGAGTGCCTCAATGGCCTACAAATCTCTGCTGACCGTGCTGACAAATCCCGATCTGGCCAAGGGCCCGATTGCTCAGGGCATTGCTCTGGCCGGAACGCAGGATGCCCACTATGACCTTCTTTGCTTGGGCGTTGATCGCAGCCAGGCGGGATATTACTTTGCCGGCGCCAACGCGATGGTCCTGCAAGAAACTTTGAACCAGGCGCATTCCGAAGCTGAAACTGTTGAAAAAATAGGCAAGTCTTTGCTCGCAAGTTCTGGGATCCGGTGGTCAACCGATTCTGGGGTTGCCCAGATCGCTGACCTCAGCAGGCATGTGGCCGCACGGGCGCGATTTGCCGATCTGGTGATTCTGCCCAAACCCTACGGGGACGACCGCGGTGCCGAACTGGAACCCACGCTCGAAGCGGCCCTGTTCGAGGGGCAGTCCCCGGTACTGATGATGCCTGACAATTGCGACCCTGTCACACAACCCCGCACCATTACGGTTGGCTGGAATGAAAGCGCCGAGGCGCTTGTCGCTGTGCGCGCTGCATTGCCGTTTCTGCGCGGTGCTGATCTGGTGCGCGTGGTTGTCGTTGATCCCCCCACGCATGGCCCAAACCGGTCCGATCCGGGTGGCTTATTGTCACAATTCCTGTCACGCCACGGCGTCCGGGTCGAGGTCGACGTGCTCTCCAAAACGCTGCCTCGCATTTCCGATGTCATGCTGCGCCATGCGCGCGACACCAACAGCGAGATGATTGTTATGGGGGCCTACGGGCATTCGCGTTTTCGCGAGGCCATTCTGGGCGGAGCCACCCGCAATATGCTGGAACACGCCGAAATTCCGGTATTCCTCGCCCATTGACGCACTGGTTAAGCAGCAACAAAAAAGCGGACCGTTCTGCAACGATCCGCTTTTTGGGAATGTCATGTGACGCTTAAACCATCACACCGCCATCAGCATCGTCGCCCGCTTCGTTCAGCAAGCGTGAAAAATCGGGGATGGTCACGTGGCGTTTGCCTTCCAGCTTGATCACGCCGTCGCGTTTCAGGGCCGACATCTGGCGGCTCACGGTTTCCAGCGTCAGCCCCAGATAATCCGCCATCGCTTCGCGGGTCAGCGGCAGATCAAAAACCAAAAGGTCTTGCACACCCTGCAAATTCAGCGATGCATCGCGCCGGGCAATGATCGACAACAGGCTGGCGATTTTTTCGCGCGCCGTCTTGCGCCCAAGCACCAGCATCCATTCGCGTGCCGCATCCAGCTCGTCCAATGTCATTTCCAACAGACGCTGTGCCAGATGCGGAGTGTCTTCCATCATCTGTTCAAAAGGTTTCTTGCGGAAACAACACATCACAAGATCGGTTGTCGCCACCACATCATAGGCGGCCGTCATCCGCCCCGGGCGCCCGACAAAATCGCTGGGCAGCAACAGCCCCACCATCTGGGTGCGGCCGTCTTCCATGGTCTGCGTCAACGACGCGATGCCTGAAACAACCGAGCCCACAAAATCCATGCGGTCACCTGACCAGATCACCGTCTGTCCAGCTTCAAAGCTGCGATAGTATTTTATACCTTCCAGCTGTTCTAATTCATCGGGCTGACAGCGGGCGCAAACAGCCCGATGCTTGATCGGACAACTTCCGCAATCCTGCGAAACGTGGATGGATTCGACGTTGAGCTTGTTCATGTTCGCGCTTGATCTGGGTCAAGGAGGTCCCTGACAGGTTACTATTAAGAATAATTCCATGGAAACGAAAACACAATTAGCAAAGCTGGGGCTATTCGACGCAAAAGTGCCCCGCTACACCAGCTACCCGACGGCGCCGCATTTCAACAATGACGTCACCCCGGACATTTATGCGTCGTGGATTCGCGCAATACCCACCGGATCGCAAGTCTCGCTTTACGTGCATGTGCCGTTCTGTCGCAGACTTTGTTGGTTCTGCGCCTGCCGCACCCAAGGCACCGCCAGCGCCTCTCCGGTTGCAGCCTATGTCGAGACCCTCAAACAGGAATTGGCGCATCTTAAGAAGGATTTGCCCGAAGGCGTAACTCTGTCTCGCCTGCATTGGGGCGGCGGCACGCCAACACTGCTGGAACCGGCTATGATGGAAGATCTGGCAGGTGCCATTTTTGACGTCGCACAGATGGCTGAAGGTGGCGAATTCTCGGTTGAGATTGACCCGAACGAAATCGACGATGCGCGTCTGTCCGTTTTGTCTGCGGCCGGCATGAACCGGGCCTCTATCGGGGTTCAGGACTTCGACGATGAAATCCAGAAGACAATCGGGCGCATCCAAAGCTATGAAATAACCCGCGACGCGGTCGAAGCGATTCGCTCGCATGGTGTCAAAAGCCTGAACGCCGACATTCTCTTTGGTCTGCCACACCAGTCTCAGGCCAGAATCACCGAAAGCGTACAAAAGCTGTTGTCGCTCTCCCCGGATCGGGTTGCGCTTTATGGATATGCGCATGTGCCATGGATGGCCAAACGCCAACAGATGATTCCGTCCGACGCTTTGCCCACCCCGCAGGAACGGCTGGCGCTGTTTGAAACTGCGCGCAAACTGTTCATGTGGGACAATTACGAAGAAATCGGAATCGACCATTTCGCCACCAAAGAAGACGGCCTGTCCGTAGCGCTTAAAAACGGCACGCTGCGTCGTAACTTTCAGGGCTACACCGACGATCAGGCCGATGTGCTGATTGGTGTCGGCGCCTCTTCGATTGCGCGCTTCCCCCAGGGCTTCGCGCAAAACGCACCTGCAACTTCGGTCCATACCGGAGCCGTTCGTGACAATCGCTATTCGACCTCGCGCGGTCACGTCTTCAAGGGCGAAGACAAAATGCGATCACGCCTGATCGAGGCTCTGATGTGCGATTTCCGGATCGACACTGCCGAAATCGTCGACACCTTTGACATCTCCCGCGCGGATCTGACGGCGATGTACAACGACGTCATGACACAATTCCCCGATGTCCTGACGCTCGGCCCTGATGGTCTCTTTATTCCGCCAGAGGTGCGCCCACTGACACGTATGGTGGCCCGCGCATTTGACGCCTATGACCACCCCAAAACCGCACACAGCTCAGCGATCTGAGGTTTGGCGAACATCTGAATGAAAAAACACGCGCTCCTGGTGGCGCGTGTTTTTGTTTTCCACTTTGAACGACCAGCCTGAGCGCCGGAATTAACCTGCCGATCGCAGATCAGGCGCTGCCGACAGCAATTCGCGCGTATATTCTGTGCCGGGTGTCTCAAACACCGTGCGCGCATCGCCTTGCTCCACAACATCCCCGGCTTTCATCACCATGATCTTGTGGCTCATCGCCCGCACCACATGCAAATCGTGGCTGATAAACAGATAGGCCAGCCCGTATTTGCGCTGAAGGTTGCGCAACAGGTCAACGATCTGCACCTGCACCGTCATATCCAACGCCGAGGTCGGCTCGTCCAGAACCACCAGCTTGGGTCGCAGGATCATCGCCCGCGCAATCGCGATCCGCTGCCGTTGCCCCCCGGAAAACTCATGCGGATACCGATCCATCGTCGCGGGGTCTAACCCGACCTCTTCCATCACTTCGGCCACCAGCGTGCGCGTATCGCGCCCATCCGGAGTGCCGTGCACGCCCAGCCCTTCGGCGATGATCTGTTCACAGGTCATGCGCGGGCTCAGCGATCCAAACGGGTCCTGAAAAACGATCTGCATGTCTTTGCGTAAATTGCGTAGCTCGCGCGTTGACCAACTGCGCACATCCTGCCCGTCAAAGGTGATCCCGCCTTCGGATGAGATCAGCCGCATGACCGCCAGCGCAAGGGTGGTTTTACCAGATCCGCTTTCCCCAACCACGCCCAGCGTTTCGCCGGCACGCACATCCATGGTTGCGTCGTTGACGGCCTTGACATGGCCCACCGTGCGCTTGAAAAACCCCTGCTGAATTGGGAACCATACCTTTAGCCCATCAGTTTTGGCCACAACCGGCGCGTCGGCTGCTACCGGATCAGGCGCCCCGACGGCGCGCGCGCTCAGCAGTTTGCGGGTATATTCATGCCTTGGGTTGGCAAAAATTTCGGCCACAGGTCCAGCTTCGACAATTTCGCCGTCTTTCATCACGCAAACCTTGTCGGCAATGCGCTGCACGATGCCCAGATCATGGGTGATGAACAGCAGCCCCATACCTTCCGAGGATTTCAGCTCTGCCAGCAGTTCCAGAATTTGCGCCTGAATGGTCACGTCCAACGCGGTTGTCGGCTCGTCCGCAATCAGAATGTCGGGCTTGTTGGCCAAAGCCATGGCAATCATCACCCGCTGGCGCTGTCCACCGCTCAACTGATGGGGATAAGCACCAAGACGGCTCTCGGCGTCCCGAATGCCGACTTTCTCCATCAATTCAATGATCCGCTTTCGCGCGGCATCCCCGACGATGCCCTGATGCAAAGCCAGGCTTTCCTCCAGCTGCTTTTCCAGCGTGTGCAGGGGATTCAACGAGGTCATTGGCTCCTGAAAGATAAAGGAAATGTCGTTGCCGCGCACATCGCGCAAACGGCCGTCTGACGCGCCGATCATCTCCTGCCCGTCATAGGTCACAGATCCGGACACTTCGGCGCTGGCCGGAAGCAATGACACCGTGCTCAGCGCAGTCACAGATTTACCCGACCCGGACTCGCCCACCAACGCCACGGTCTCGCCGCGATCCACGCTAAAGGACACGCCCTTGACCGCTGCGGCAACCTGCCCGTCCTGACGAAACCCGACATTCAGGTTTTTGACTTCGAGAATGCTCATGAAAAGGTCTTTCTGGGATCAAACGCGTCACGCACGCCTTCAAAGATAAACACCAGCAGCGACAGCATAATGGCAAAGGCGAAAAAGGCGGTGAACCCCAGCCACGGCGCCTGCAGATTCTGCTTAGCCTGCAATGTCAGCTCGCCCAGACTAGGTGCCGATGACGGCAACCCAAACCCAAGAAAATCAAGCCCAGCCAGCGTGCTGATCGTACCGGTGACAATAAACGGCAGCATCGTCACCGTGGCCACCATCGCGTTGGGCAACATATGCCGGAACATGATCACCCTGTTGCTGACACCCAGCGCCCGCGCGGCCCGCACATATTCCAGATTGCGCGCCCGCAAGAACTCTGCGCGCACCACGCCCACCAGCGCGGTCCAGCCAAACAGCACCGTCAACAGCACCAGCAACCAGAAACTGCGCCCCAGAATGGCGAACATGATGATGATCACATAAAGGCTTGGCGTCGCGCCCCATATCTCGATCACACGTTGGAAAATCAAATCGGTCTTGCCGCCGAAAAAGCCCTGTATTGCCCCGGCGACAATGCCAACAACGCTTGCCAATGTGGTCACGATCA
This sequence comes from Shimia sp., assembly GCF_039969785.1. Classification (GTDB taxonomy): domain Bacteria; phylum Pseudomonadota; class Alphaproteobacteria; order Rhodobacterales; family Rhodobacteraceae; genus Shimia. Next base: position 81,637 of record NZ_JBDVNC010000044.1, read on the forward strand.
AAGTGAAAAATATCGACAGTCTGAAGCCATAGATAACCCGTGCCAGAACATCGCGTTTACGGTCATCCGTGCCCAGCCAGTTCTGCCCATTGGGCGGCAACGGCGCGGCCCCCGGCCGGTTGACCGGCGTGTCAAAGCTGTAGGGGATCAGCGGCCAAAGCGCCCAGCCCTTTTCAAACCCATCCTCGGCAAAACTGCCTGCCTTCACTTGTTCCAGTATCTCTTCGGGTTCGTCAAAACAGGTCTCGATCCCACCCGTGGCAACCAGACATTGCACAACCGGGTCGCCATAATCGGCCTCGGTTTTGAAATCCCCGCCAAACGCGGTTTCAGGATAAAACTTGAACACCGGCGCGAAGATCTCACCCCGATAGCTCAGCAGGATCGGACGGTCATTCGCCAATACTTCGGCAAACAACGACAACCCGAATGTGATCGTGAAAATGATCAACGACCAAAGCGCACGCCGGTTGCGTTTGAAATTGCGCCAGCGGCGCTGGTTCAGAGGAGACAACGCCATCAGCCTTCCCTCCGCTCAAAATCAATCCGTGGATCAACGATCACATACATCAGGTCCGACAGGATCCCCACCACGAGGCCGATTAGGCCAAAGATAAACAAGGTGCCAAAGATCACCGGGTAATCCCGCGCCACGGCGGCCTCAAACCCAAGCCGCCCCAGACCGTCCAGCGAAAAGATCGTCTCGATCAGCACCGATCCCCCAAAGAACACCCCGATGAACACCGCCGGAAAACCGGCAATCACGATCAGCATCGCATTGCGGAACACATGTCCATACAGCACCTGACGTTCGTTCAATCCCTTGGCACGTGCGGTCATGACATAGTGTTTCTTGATCTCATCCAGAAACGAGTTCTTGGTCAGAAGTGTCAACGTGGCAAAGGCCGCAATGGTCGACGCAATCACCGGCAGTGCGATGTGCCAGACATAATCCAGCGCCTTGCCAACAAATGTCAGGCTTTCGAAATTGTCCGATGTCAGACCCCTGAGCGGGAATATCTGCCAATATGTACCGCCTGCGAACAGAACCAACAGCATGATCGCAAACAGGAAACCGGGGATCGCATACGCCACGATAATCACACCAGACGTCCATGTATCAAAGGTCGATCCGTCTTTGACCGCCTTGCGAATACCCAGCGGGATCGACACGAGATAGGCAATCAACGTCGACCAAAGCCCAAGCGTAATAGAGACCGGCATTTTCTCTAACACCAGATCCACCACGGAAATTTTTCGGAAATAACTCTCGCCAAAATCCAGCGTCAGATAGTTGCCCATCATATTCAGAAACCGGGTCAGCGGCGGCTTGTCAAAGCCGAACTCTTTCTCCAGTTCTTCAATGAATTCCTTAGGCAAACCGCGCGCGCCCAGATATTCGCTGTCGGACCCAAAGGTCTCTTCCGCGACTTCGTCATTGCCCCCGGCAAAGCCCGAAAACACATCTCCCTCGCCCTGCATCTGGGCCAGTATCTGTTCGATCGGACCGCCCGGCACAAACTGCACCAGCGTAAAGTTGATAATCATCATCCCAAGCAATGTCGGGATCACAAGCAATAGTCTTCGGAGTATGTAAGCGCCCAAGAATCGTTACCTCAAAGCGCCAGAGGCTTTGAGCGCCTGTTGTTTCTCTTCATTGAGCCACCAGAAATCCAGCACCCCAACCGCAAGCGGTGGCAATTCTGCGGGTCGTTCATACATGTTGTAATACGCCACCCAGTTTTCCGGCACGAACCCACCCGGAACAATCACGCGCTCATAGCGTAACGCCCGATCCAGCGCCGTCAGCGCGACGACTTCTTCTTCGCGCGAGCTGGTGCCCAACGCGGCGTCAATAATTGCATCCACCATCGGGCTGCGCAATGCGGACGGGTTGTAGGACGAAACCACTGCGGTTTCTGATCCAAACAGCTGTCGCAATCCGGTGCCTGCTGCTGAGAATGACAGGATACGCGTATGGATCAGATCATAAGCCTTATCGAGGAACCGCTGCTGTCCCTGCGCGCTGTCCACCTTGTCGGCCTTCACCTGAATACCCCAGTTTTCCAGCGTCTTCACATAGGTTTCGATGCTTGCCAGACGGGTGTCGTCCCAGCTTGAAATAACCAGAAAATCCAGTGACATCTGCTGGCCGTTCTCATCCACCAGCTTGCCCGCATCATTCACCTGCCAACCGGCCTCCGCCAACAGCCGCAACGCCGTGCGCTTGTTGCGCCGGTCAACCGGGGTCGAGGCATTGGACGTGTGCGCCATCACCGCCGGTTCACTCAGCATCTCTGGCGGCACCACATCGCCAAGCGACTGCAAAAGCGCCAGTTCCGCGCCTTCTGGAACGCCTTTGGCCTCCCATTCCTGCCCCTGCACAAACGAATTGATCTGTGTGGTCAGGTCATATTGCAACGACTCGCGCGTCCATTCAAAGTTGAACGCCAAAGACAACGCATGGCGCACCGTGCGGTTATCCAGGGGCGCTTTGGTCGTGTTGAAAATCACACCGCTGTTGTTGGGCGCGGTGCCATCCGGCAGCGCTTCTTTGATGACATCACCGCGCTCAACACCCGGGAAATCATATCCGGTCGACCACCGCTTGGTCGATCCTTCTGAGCGGAACGTATAAACTCCCGCCTTAAAGGCCTCGAACTCGGCGGTCGCGTCCGAGAAATACTCAATACGCACACGATCAAAGTTGTGGCGCCCAATATTGGCCGGGTGATCCCAGCCCCAATAATTGGGGTTCCGTTCATACACCACGTAGCGATTAAATTCATAATCACCCACCTGATACGGCCCCGATGCCATTGGCGACATCACCGAAGGTTCGTCCAGCCGTTCACCAGTTTCCGCGTACCATTTCTCTGAGAAGATCGGGGTGCCCCCCACCTGGCTGACAAGCGAGCGGCGCGAAATGCCGTCAACAAACTTGTATCTCAGCGTGTGGTCATCAACGACCTCGACGGCTTCGATCCGCTCTTTGACCGAGCGCGCAAACGACCGGATGCCCTGCTCCAGGAACAGGTTATGTGTAAAGGCAGCATCCTGCGCGCGTACCGGAGAGCCATCGCGGAACACCACATCGTCGCGCATGTGGAACACACACCATGTTTTGTCTTTGGGATATTCCACCTCGCGCGCGATCAGACAGTAGCTGTCTGTGATCGAATCCGCCGGCAACCCGCCGCCCCATGGCATTTCGCCAAACATCGCTTCGCCAACAATGCCCGAACTGGTTTCCGGATTGCCACGCCATGCCCATCGGTTGAACCCGTCAAACGATCCGCGCGTGCTCAGGGTAATCTCGCCACCCTTCGGCGCATTTGGGTTCACATAATCGAAATGCGGGAAATCCTTGGGATACTTCAGATCGCCAAAAAACGAATACCCGTGCGACCGAATAATGTCGTCACCTTCGCTGGCCATTGCAAACCGACCACCTGACCCGGCACCGAAAACAGCTGCACTTGCCCCCATAAGACGTAACGCGCCGCGGCGATCAAACATCGGTCCGGCGATTTTAAAGGTCTTTTCGGTCATGTGGCCTCTCCTGCGATTAGGCGTGTTCGCACTTGTTTTTGTGTTGGTAAGCTAATGGTGCATACGCCTGACATTCAAGTTCGGATTGCGTCAACAACGTGTGAAAACGTCGTGCGCAGCCGATAACGACACGCAACGGCCAAAGATGGAAGGTTTTTCAGGGGATTTTGGTGAGAGGCTGGACAACGACCCAAGCGGGGCTCGTTACGGCTGCTTCCTTCCGGATCTGACCGAGTTGGCGAGGCGCATGCCCGCGCCAACCTCTCAAGCGGTGATATAGACACGTGCACAAAGCTTTGCAAGTCACTCAGATGCGCTGTGCCCGCTCAAATCCAATTGAAATCGGACAAAATCAGGATCGGATGTCGCTGCACCCCGAATCTGCACATGTTTCGGCAAAGGATGCGTCAACGCACCAACACCGGTTTCAAACTCAACAATCGTATCCGCGACAGGTCTGAACCGCCACGAAGGAATATTACCGGACGTACCTCTGCCAGTGTGCGTCAGATGCTCCAGCAATATCTCACGCACGCCGACCGGTGGAAAAGGTATCTGATTTTGCGGATACGCCCCCGGATAATACCCGCCTCCTCCGACGCGATATTCATTGCTCGCCAGTAAAAACCATTGCGTGGGGTCAAGCAGTGCACCCTCAAAACGTGCGCCACATACCCGATGCGCGCCCGCGTCCCGCATATGCCCAAGGTCATCGTATCGCGCCGGTTGGGTCAAATCGATCTCATATGAAAGCCCATAGATCGCCTCGCGATTATACGCAGGCACATCTCTTTCGAACAAAACCTGTCGCTGACGTCCCGGAACCAACCGACGATAAAGGCTTGCCGACATCTCAAGCCATTCCAGAACCTGTGCGCCGGTCAGCTTCAGAACACTCAGATGGTTCTGATAATACTGCATATCCGCCACCGCACGCCGCGCAATCCGGCCAGCGGCAACATCCGTATAATGGCGCCCCCCAGACCGGCCACCACATTTCATCGGGGCCACCGAGGCAAGTACCGGAAAATCAGAAAACTCAGTTCCTGCAATGCCATTTTTCACATGGGCCAGCTTAGCTTCAGCAACCAATCGCACCGACCGATCGTCCTCTATCATTGCGAAATAGGACTGTACCGGTGCCTTCAAATCCCCCACAATTTCACGCGTCGAAGACAACGTGCGCGCATGGGCCGGTGCAATCGCCTCAAGGATATCCGGGTGTTCCGGCGCGCCCAACGCGGGCAAAACGGTTACCTGATGCGCGCCAACACTCCAGCCTGTCGCGGTCCGTTTCAGGTCAAGATCAATGCGCCCCAGATGTGACCCCATAGCGCCCGGCATCACGGCGGGTTTGCCATGCAACCGGCCCGTGACAGCATCAATCTCTGGATGCGCTGGATGATCCCCTCCGGGAAATACCTTGTGCGTGTGCCCTGTTACCAACACATCCACATCCTCCAGCGCGGCAATATGCACTGCCGAATTCTCCATCCCGGACACATAGGTTTCGCTGGAAATCCCGGAATGGACCATGGCCACGACAATATCTGCGCCTTGCCCCTTTAGTTTGCCTACAGCGGCTTTTGCAGCCACCACCATATCCATCGCCGCTAGCTTATCCCCAACGCGCAGCCGGTCCCACATCACGACCTGCGGCGGCAAAACCCCGAAAACCCCAACCTTTAAGGAATGCTCACGACCATCTGCTGTCGTCACCGGCACCGGCAATATCATCGTGTCTTGCCACATACCTGAATACGGGTTCTGCGCCCCACCAACAGGGACCAGATTGGCGCATAATAATGGCATGTGGGCCTGCCCAAGTACGTGACCCAGATCGGCAGGCTTCAAGTCAAATTCGTGATTGCCCAAAGCGACCGCATCATATTTCAGCACGTTCATCGCCGCAATCACCGGATGATTTAGCTCGGGTGCCAACGGTACATGCACGTCCCCCAATGGCGATCCTTGCAAAAAGTCACCGTTGTCCACCAACAAAACGGCACCTGCCTCTTTACGCGCCTGCTCGATCAAGGTGGCCAACCGCGCCAAAGACCCGGATTCTGCGGGCTCATCCGCGAAATAATCATACGACAACACCCGTGCATGCACGTCGCTTGTTGCCAGTATTGTCAGGTGCAGCCGGTCAAATTCCATACCGCTCGAGTCATTTTCAGTCACGAAAAACCTGTCATTTATTACAGTTAAAAATCTTAAATACTGTCGGTACTACTAGGTTACACCTTGCTTTCGTGTCTCCACGCAAGACCCGAAACCAATATATATGATTCAACTTTAAAGAGATGATTTACAGCAACATTCCCCATTTGGCTTATCAATCTTTTGATTGCCTCTCTCAGCCTGAACTGGCAATCCTGCCGCAGGAGAATTTCATGAAACACGCGGAAACAGTCACCTTTGGCGGATCAGCATTGGATCGCGCCGCAGAAATCCGGGGCGACAAAGACGCCATGGCGGCGCTCTTACAGGCGCCGGCCAGCCGGGCCATCGCGCTTTGGCGCGGTAAACCCTTATGTGCGGGCGATGATTTGAATGCGCTGGCGTATCTGCCCATGGATCATGCGCTTTTTGACAACACCAAGGTCCCGCCCATCTTTCTGGGCCGCGATTCACAGGGAGCCTGTTTTGCAAAAGACGTGTCTGGCTGGGAGCCGGATAATCTCGACAGCGAAAGCCTGAAGCTCTTCTTTGACGCCAGTCTGCAACATCATCCTGCGCTGCCCGAAGACCATCAGTTTGCTGAACTGCGCGGCGTCATGGCGCGCCTGTCCGCACGTGACGCAGAACTAGCCGCCACCGCCCGCGCGATATTTGGCTGGCACACATCCCACCGTTTCTGCGCGGCTTGTGGTCACGAAAGCCGAATGGCGATGTCAGGATGGCAACGTGACTGCCCGGCCTGCAACACCTCTCATTTCCCGCGCACCGATCCGGTTGTGATCATGCTGATCACCCATGGCAACAAGGTGTTGATGGGCCGCTCTCCGGCGTGGCCCGAGGGGATGTATTCGCTGTTGGCTGGATTTGTCGAACCGGGCGAACCGCTCGAAGCGGCGGTGCGGCGCGAAGTTTTGGAAGAAGCCAGTATCGAAGTGGGCATAGTGGAATACCTGTCCAGCCAGCCCTGGCCATTTCCCTCTAACCTGATGTTTGGCTGCCGCGGCACGGCACTCAACGACGATATCACCGTCGACAAACATGAGCTTGACGACGCCCTCTGGGTCTCACGCGAAGATATCATGCAGGCATTTGCCGGCACACACCCGTTTCTCAATCCTGCGAGAAAAGGTTCAATTGCACATTTCATCTTGCGCAACTGGCTTGCAGACCGGCTGGATTGAGGCGACAATACTTTCAGTCAGGTAATCAGGGACCAGAGGTAAGTAAGCAATGGAATTCACATCCAGAGAAGACATAGACGTCCCGATCGAACAAGCCTTTGAAATGATTTCTGATTTTGAACAGTTTGAGCGGGCCGCACTGCGACGTGGCGCAGAAGTCAGCCGTATGGATGACCTGTCGCGCCCGGGCGTTGGTGCACGCTGGGACGTCGGGTTCACGTTTCGCGGCAAAGCCCGCGCAATGCAGTTGGAAGTCACAAATTTTGAGCGCCCCAATGAAATCCAGCTGAAAGCTGTCGCGCAAGGCATCAACGCCGATATCAAATTCGAATTGGTTGCGCTGTCGCGCTCGCGCACACGGCTCAACGTCTGGTCCGGTCTCAAGGCCAACACTTTGTCGGCCCGCCTGCTGGTGCAATCGCTTAAACTGGCGCGCGGTACGTTGACCAACCGTCTGGACAAACGCATCACCGCATTGGGGCGCGACATGGAAGACCGCTACTCCAAAATGGCCTGATCAGGCTCAGAGATTACGACGCGGCGACGCAGGGTAGACTCCCAGAATATTCAGAGAATTGGTGAAATAGGCCAACTCTTCCAGCGCGCGACGCACTGGGGCGTCATCCGGGTGTCCCTCGATATCCGCATAAAACCGGGTCGCCGTGAACGACCCGTCCACCATATAGCTTTCCAGCTTGGTCATGTTCACGCCATTTGTCGCGAACCCACCCATCGCTTTGTACAAAGCTGCCGGAATATTGCGCACTTCAAAGACAAACGTGGTTCGCATCACGCTCTCACCACGTCGGCTGACATCCGGTTCGCGTGACATGATGACAAATCGCGTCGTGTTGTGGCCATGGTCCTCGATATCCGACGCCAACACATTCAGCCCATAGATTTCAGCAGCCAACGACGAGGCCAGCACACCCTCATGAACGGCCCGGCTTTCCGCCAGTTCACGCGCTGCACCCGCGCTGTCTGCCGCGGAAATGCCCTGAATTCCGTGCATTTTCAAAAAATTGACAGATTGCGGCAGCAACACCAAATGCGCACGAACGGATGCCACATCTTCCAACGCAACACCGGGCATCGCCATTAAACAAATCCGCACCCGAACAAATGTTTCATCGACAATGTGCAACCCGCTTTCGGGCAACAGACGGTGAATGTCCGCAACCCGCCCATAGGTCGAGTTTTCGACCGGCAGCATCGCCAGATCCGCATCGCCGCGCCGCACAGCGCCAATCACATCCTCAAACGACTGACACGGCACAGCTTCCATATCTGGATAAGCGTCCTGACAGGCCTCATGCGAATAGGCCCCGGGTTCTCCCTGAAAAGCGATACGATTGGTCATTTGTTGATGTTCCGTCCTGTTTCTCACCCATCGGGCGATTGGTCGCGGTAACTATACCTTGCGTTCGCTTAGGGGAAGCGGATAGATACCCGGCAAACGCCACGAGATGGAAACGTAGCATGTTCGACACGATGACAATGACGAAAGTCCTGGGTGCCTTCTGTGGCGCTCTGCTGATTTACCTGCTCGGCGCATGGGCCGCCGAAGAAATTTACCACACGGGTCCCAGCGGCCATGGCGATGGCCATGATCAGCAGGCCTATGTGATCGAAGTAGAAGGCGGCGACGATCATGGCGACGCCGAAGCCGAAGAAGGCCCCAGCCTCGACGAGCTGATCGCCGAAGCAGACCTTGGCAAAGGCGCGAAAGTGTTCAGCAAGTGCAAAGCCTGCCACAAGCTGGAAGACGGTGCCAATGCAACAGGTCCACATCTTTATGGTGTTGTCGATCGTCCGGTCGGTTCGGTTGCCGGGTTTGGCTATTCGGGCAAACTGGTAGCTGTGGCTGACACCTGGTCACCTGAAAACCTCGACCATTTCCTGGCCAACCCAAAAGGTTTCGCACCAGGTACCAAAATGTCGTTCTCGGGTCTGAAAAAGCCTGCTGATCGTGCTAACCTGATCGCGTATCTGGACAGCCTGGATAACTAAGTCTCAGGACTTTATCGAATTTGAGGCCGCTGCACCCGCAGCGGCCTTATTCGTTTCCGGCACCCCGAATTGCAGGCATTAACCGGCAAACGCCCATGTTTTCTGTGCATCGGTCTCAACGGCACAGGGACGCGCCGCACGCAATCGCGCCAACGCTGCCTCAGGTGCCTCGCCCATCTCGATCATCAAACGCAGCACCGCCATTCCCGACCGGCCGCACCCGCCCCGGCAATGCACCAACGCCCGGCCACCGGTTGCCAAAGCCGCCCGAACACCCTTGGAGACCTCAGGCCAACGCGCCAGAACGGCATCACCCGGGACACCAAAATCCTTTATCGGCAAGGCTTCCAAGCCGATCCCATTCCGCGCCAGATCGCCCGCGAACTCTTCTGCACCCAGTTCCACCAGTTCTTGCGGCTCGGTCATGCTCAGCACCAAAACCGGGGCCCATCCCGTAACAATCCCAAGATCACCGGCATAGTCGCCTTGCCGCCCCGGGGCCGGACAAATGCCCAAAACACCACCCCCGGCCTTGATCTCAGCAATCACCATCATCGCCCGCCTCCCTCTCAGCCCTCAATCGGCATCTTCCTGCGCCCATCACGTTTCGCTGTCCCGTCAGATTGTCCGCTTTGAACCGCATCTGCGGTAGACCTCACTGCCAGCGGCCCTTAGGCTTTGGCTGATCTGACGAATCCCGACAAAGGCCCATTATGAGCGATACTCCGGACAACGCCTATCAGGTTCTTGCGCGCAAATACCGCCCCGAAACCTTTGCCGACCTCATCGGTCAGGACGCCATGGTGCGCACATTGCGCAACGCGTTCAAAGCAGACCGGATCGCGCAAGCCTTTATCATGACCGGCATCCGCGGCACCGGCAAAACCACAACCGCGCGCATCATTGCCAAAGGCATGAACTGTATCGGCCCGGATGGCGGCTCTGGCCCCACTACAGACCCTTGCGGTCAGTGCGAACATTGCGTGGCCATCATGGAAGGCCGCCATGTCGACGTCATGGAAATGGATGCGGCGTCACGCACCGGGGTGAATGACATCCGCGAGATCATTGATTCGGTGCATTATCGCGCCGCATCAGCCCGCTACAAAATCTACATTATCGATGAGGTGCACATGCTCTCCAACAGCGCGTTCAACGCGCTGCTGAAAACGCTGGAAGAGCCCCCCGCCCACGTCAAATTCATCTTTGCGACCACCGAGATTCGCAAAGTTCCGGTCACGGTCCTCTCACGATGTCAGCGTTTTGACCTGCGCCGCATTGAACCCGAAGTCATGATCACCATGTTGCGGCGCATCGCCACGGCCGAAGGCGCCGATATTGCCGATGATGCGCTGGCCCTGATCACCCGCGCCGCCGAAGGCTCGGCCCGCGATGCGCAATCCCTGCTGGATCAGGCAATCTCGCACGGCGCCGGTGAAACCACCGCCGATCAGGTCCGCGCCATGCTCGGTCTGGCCGACCGGGGCCGCGTGCTTGACCTGTTCGATATGATCCTGCGCGGCGATGCAGGCGGCGCACTCAATGAAATGTCATCGCAATATGCCGATGGCGCCGATCCGCTGGCTGTGCTGCGCGATCTGGCCGAGATCACCCATTGGGTCAGCGTCGTAAAGATCACCCCGGAAGCGGCCGAAGATCCAACCGTGTCGCCGGATGAACGCGCCCGAGGCCAATCCATGGCCGAAAAATTGCCCATGCGCGTACTGACCCGCATGTGGCAGATGCTGCTCAAAGCGCTGGACGAAGTTGCAGGCGCACCAAATGCTATGATGGCCGCCGAAATGGCGATCATCCGCCTCACCCATGTGGCCGACCTGCCCTCGCCCGAGGAACTGGTGCGCAAATTGCAAAACACGCCGCAACCGCCCGCACCCACGCCCGGCGGTGGTACGCCCTCTGGCGGTGGCGGCGGCGGTTCACCTATGGCGCTCGCATCTTCGCCGCGCCCCTCAACAGCCCCGGGTGGATCATCATCCGGCACTGTGACCGCATTGGCAGTTGCCAACGAACAGGCACTGGCCCGCTATGCCACCTTTGATCATGTTGTCGAACTGATCCGCAAAAAGCGCGACGTGAAACTGCTGGTCGAAGTTGAAACCTGTCTGCGTCTGGGCAGCTATCAACCCGGCCGCATCGAATTTGTCCCAACCCCAAACGCGCCCCCTGATCTGGCACAACGGCTGGGCCAACGCCTGCAAGGCTGGACCGGCAACCGCTGGGCCGTCACGCTGGTCAACGAAGGCGGCGGCGACACCATCGCAGAAATACGCGACGCTGCGGAAAACGCCCTGCGTTCGGATGCAATGGACCACCCGATGGTTCAGGCGGTTCTTATGGCTTTCCCCAAAGCCAAAATCACCGAGATCAAAACACAACAGGACATCGCCGCCGAAGCACAGGCCGAAGCCCTGCCCGAGGTCGAAGGCGAATGGGATCCCTTCGAAGAGGATTAGACATGGTGCAACGCCGGTTCATACAGACAGACGTGTTCTCCGCAACACCCACACTTGGCAATGGTCTGGCCGTTGTGGTCGACGCCGAAGGCATGAGCGACACCGACATGCAGCGTTTTGCCGCCTGGACCAACCTGGCCGAAACCACATTTCTGTTGCGCCCGACGGATGAAAACGCCGACTACCGCGTGCGCATTTTTACCCCGGCACGCGAAATGCCCTTTGCCGGACATCCCACATTAGGCAGCTGCATGGCCTGGCTGCACGCGGGTCACAGCCCCCAAACCCCCGGACTGGTGCGTCAGGAATGTGCCATCGGCCTTGTCGACATCGACCTGACCGGTTCCGTACCCGCTTTTGTCTCGCCACCCACCGACGTCGCCGCGATGCCCGAGACCGAACAGACCCGCCTTCTGGACGCGCTCGACATTGACCCGACCCGTGTAAAATCTGCCGTCACGCTCGACAATGGCCCCAAATGGCAATTGTTCGAACTCGCCAGCGCCGCCAACGTGCTTGCTGCCGATGCCGCTCGGGTGCACTGGCCTGACCATGCCGGACTGGCGCTGTTTGGCGCGCATCCCGCCGGATCAGAATGTGACTTCGAGGCCCGCAATATCGCCCCGTCCAGCGGTATGTCCGAAGACCCGATCACCGGCTCTCTGAATGCCGCCATTGCCTGCTGGCTCTTGTCAGAAAACCGTCTGCAAGGGTCTGCTATCGCGGCCCAGGGCACAGCCATCGGGCGCACCGGACGGGTCGAATATCGCTGCGATCCGGCCCGCCCCGGTCAGGTATTGATCGGCGGCGCCGTCAATATTCTGATCGAAGGCACGCTTGATTTGTGATCCCCACCTTGTACGCAAGACCCGCGCACCGTATTTAAACGTCAGACACTCAGACACCGCTGGAGAAGACAATGCTCAAAGGTTTAGGCAATCTTGGCGACATGGCCAAAATGATGAAACAGGCCCAGGATATGCAATCCAAGATGACCGAAATGCAGGATGAACTGCACAGCATCATGGTTGTCGGTGAAAGCGGCGCCGGGCTGGTCAAAGCCACCGCCTCAGCCAAAGGCGAGCTCAAAGCGCTGGATATTGATCCCTCGATCTTCAACGGCGACGACAAAGAAGTGGTCGAAGACCTGATTCTGGCCGCCATCAAAGACGCGCAAAACAAAGCCAGCGAACGGTCTCAGGAAGAGCTTGGTAAGATCACCGAAAGCCTCGGCTTACCAGCAGATATCAAACTGCCATTCTGATCTTGCGCCCCTGCCCCTTCATTTTGCTATAAATACTCAAATTCCAGGGGTCAGACCGGACACGGTCACATAAGCAAAAAACCAGCCGGGGCAACGACATGAGCAGTTCCGAAATCGACAATCTGATCGACCTGATGGCGCGGCTGCCCGGGCTTGGCCCGCGCTCGGCCCGGCGTGCCGTGCTGCACCTGATCCGCAAACGCGCCTTGCTGTTGACCCCGCTTGCGGACGCCATGCAACAGGTCGCCGTCACCGCACGCGAATGCCTGAACTGCGGCAATGTCGGCACCACCGATATTTGTGACATCTGTTCAGCAGAGAAACGCACCACAGGCGAACTGTGCGTGGTTGAAGACGTCTCTGATCTTTGGGCCATGGAACGCGCGGATGTCTTCAAGGGACGGTATCACGTTCTGGGCGGCACCTTGTCGGCATTGGAAGGCGTTGGCCCCGAAGACCTCTCAATCCCGCGCCTGATTGATCGTGTGGCAAGCGAAGGCATCACCGAAGTGATTCTCGCGCTGAACGCCACTGTCGATGGCCAGACCACCGCGCATTACATCGCCGACCAGTTAGAAGATCACGTGCGCCTAACCTCTCTGGCGCAGGGCGTCCCGGTGGGGGGCGAACTGGATTACCTCGATGAAGGCACCATCAGCGCGGCCCTCACGGCCCGAAAACAACTCTGACCCGGCCAGCGAACGCTCCCGCCCCTTTTAACTGCATCAAAGATGCAGCCCAAAAGTGTTGGGCCCGGCCGCGCCAAAGGCGCGGCACGCGACCCGGACAGCACAACAAAAAAAGACCGCCCCCACATGGGACGGTCTTTTCAATCTCTCGACAAGACCAGCCTCAGCGGGGCTGTTCTTCCTCGTCTTCATCACCCGGCAGGTTAAAGAAGCTTTCGGCGTCCGAGTAGTCTTCTTTGGACCGCTTATCCTCGTCGTCGTCATCATCGCTCAAGCTGAACGTTTCCAGGCCTTCGATGGCTGTCGGAATCTTAGGCTCTGCGTCCATTTCCAGCGATTGCTCTGTCGACACCAGCTTGCGGCGCTCGTCATCGCTCATCACTTCACCCTCGGCGGCTTTCTTCGCAGCGGCTTTCTGCACAACCGCATCCAGCTCGGATTGTTTGCACAGTCCCAGCGCCACCGGATCAATCGGCTGAATGTTGGAAATATTCCAGTGCGTGCGCTCGCGAATTGCCTGAATGGTCGGCTTGGTGGTGCCCACCAGCTTGCCAATCTGACCATCGCTCAGCTCGGGATGGAACTTGACCAGCCACAGGATTGATGCAGGCCGGTCCTGACGCTTGGACAGCGGCGTATAGCGTGGTCCACGGCGTTTTTCTTCGCCCTGAGCAGCCGCGTTGAATTTCAGCTTCATCTTATAAAGCGGATTGTTTTCCGCCGTGTCCAATTCACCCTGAACCAACTGGTTGTTGGCAACCGGGTCAAACCCTTTGACGCCCGCCGCGACATCGCCATCCGCAATGCCCTGAATTTCCAGCTCGTGCATACCAACAAAATCCGCGATCTGCTTAAAGCTGATCGTGGTGTTGTCCACCAGCCATACGGCGGTTGCTTTGGGGTGCAGCAATTTCGTCATTTGCACTTCTCCTTAACACAAATCTTCCCCGTTGCCTGACTTTGCAGGCGGCACCTTTTGGCGAGGTGCGGGTTTCCGTTGTCGGGGAACTTCGGGCCTATATAGTAGCATCCAACGCATAAGGAAAGAGTGAATGCGCGCGCTAAAAATCCTGCTTCTCACCGCCTTGATGTCGGCTCCGGCGCATGCCGAAGGCGACCGGGCCGGTGAATTTGACTATTACGTTCTGGCGCTCAGCTGGTCCGCCAACTGGTGCGCCATTGAAGGGGACGCGAAAAACTCACCGCAATGCGACCCACGCCACGATCACGGATGGGTGCTGCACGGGCTGTGGCCACAGTTCCACAGGGGCTGGCCCTCGCACTGCCCAACCACATATCGCAACCCGTCCCGCTCACAGACCAATGCAATGGCCGACATCATGGGCACCTCCGGGCTCGCCTGGTATCAGTGGAAAAAACATGGACGCTGCTCCGGCCTGTCATCGCAAGACTACTTTGCCACCGCCCGGCGCGCCTATGACGCGATCACCCGCCCGACGGTGTTTCGCAGCCTCGAAAAACCCGTACGCCTGCCTGCATCCGTGGTCGAACAGGCGTTTCTCAAAGAAAACCCGCGCCTTGAGCCGGATATGCTCACCATCACCTGCCGCGGCGGTTACATTCAGGAAGCCCGTGTGTGTTTGTCCAAGGACCTTGACCCGGTCCCGTGTGGGCGCGACGTGATCCGGGATTGCTCTCTCAAAGACGCGCTGTTTGAACCTGTGCGCTAAACGTCGTTGATGCGCAAAGCACCGGACCGCGCCTCGGCGCATTTTTGCGAGGAAAACTCCGCGCTGTGCTCAAGCCAGTTGATCGCCTTAACCACCTCGCCGCGCTGGCGCAGGTAAAACGGTGTGAACCCGGTCAGCCCGCCCTGTTGGTCGACAAAGCTCATTTGCCCGCAATACACCCGGTCGCCATTGCTCAGATCAGCGACATAAACATTCTGGAATTTGGCCGCGCCGGGATCTCCGGTTTGTTCCGCCAGCGTGTTTTTGATCCGGAACACCTCTTGCGGGGCGACCTCTGCTGACTTGGTTGAAACAGTGGTTGTGCTGCTGCCACATCCGATCAGGGCAAGCGCACCTGCCAAAGTAATAAACATCCGCATGTCTTTGGACCTCGCGTAGAATTCTCGTTTTCTCCGCTAAACCACGAAAATCTGGCGACAACAGGGCAGTAAACAAGCCGTTTCGCGCAATTTTCGGCGACATTGGGAATTTTGGCATCCTGTTGTAGGCTTGGAACCGCAGTCATCAAAGGGGATTGGGTCATGTCGACTTCGCTTATCAGAATTTGCGTTTTCTTTGTTTTTGCCTTGCCGGGCGCGACCAGCGCCGACATCTGGAACGCGCAATATGACGATCAGGGCAAAATGCATGGAACGGCCGAAAGATGGAGCGATGACGAAAAGCGCCTCTTTGAAATCACCGAATTTCACAAAGGCGTCCGACATGGATTGTCCGCGGTCTATCATCCCAACCAAAAGGTGGCGGTTGAATCGACATACAAAGATGGTCAGCTGCATGGCCCACACAGCACGTTCTATGAAGGTGATGGCAATATCCTGAAGGAAAAAGGTCAGTACAAGAACGGCAAAGCAGACGGGCTATGGATTCAATACTTTCCGAATGCCCAAAAACAAGCCGAGATCAACTATGTCCGCGGGCAACTCGATGGCGAGATGACCGAGTATTATACGACGACAGAAGCCGGCAAGACTCCGGTCAAGAGAAAGCTCACCTTTCGCAAAGGCTTGAAACACGGCTCCGCTCTGACTGCCTATGACAACGCGGAAAACAGCACCGATGAAACGGGCGAATACAAGTCGGACCAACGGTTCGGTCCATGGGAGAAATGGTACCCAAATGGCAATCTGGCCAGCGAAATCGATTATTACGCAGACCAGAAACACGGCGCCGCGATACAGTATTACCCAAGCGGCCTGCCCGAATATGAAACGACGTTTGAATATAATGAATTTACCGGCGAATTTACCGGCTATCACGAAGCCGAACCCCTGCAGCCCTCAATTCATGGCAAACACATTGCGGGCAAACGCCAGGGAATGTGGACCAGCTGGGCCGCAGACGGCACAAAAACAACCGAGGTCAATTACCGATTGGGCACCTATGATGGCGTTTCGATCACCTATTATGCCGTCGATGGCAGCATCGACACCGTAACGTCTTTCAAAAATGGTGTGCCTGACGGAGATCACGTTCGTTACCACTTTCCCGGCCCGCTGACGCCTGTGGATGAACTGGTTGAAAATGGCCCGCGCAAAAGCAAGGTGGAAAGCGGTCAACATTCCAAAGGGCAACGCGTTGGCTCGTGGTATTATTACTACCCAAGCGGCACCCTAAGGCTGGAAAGCGCGTATGACGATCTCGGCCGTATGACCGGCGTTTGGTATTACTACGACGAGCTCGAAGAAATGACCCGGGTTGAAACCTATGAGGGGGGAGCCGTCAAGGAGGTGGTAGAAGACTGCCTCGCAGACCCCGAAGCCTGCGAAAGCTGGAAATAAACTCGCTTCAAAACGAAAAAACCCGGCTCATTCGGCCGGGTTTGTTCAGTCTTTTTGTATGCCTTGCTTAATGCAGCTTGGCATCCACGTCAGCAATACCAGCTTCGATCAGCTTGTTGGCATCGGCCGCAGTCATCTGCTTGGCAATCACGTCACGTGCGGCGCCAATGGCAACCACAATGGCCTGATCCCGAACTTCTTTGACTGCGCTCGCCTGAGCAGACGCAATCTGATCCTCAGCGGCCGCCAGACGGCGTGTGATCGATGCGGCAAGGTCTTGCTTAGCCTGCTCTGCAGCGGCCGAAGCCTCTGTCTTGGCATGCTCAACAATCCGGTCTGCCTGTTCCTGCACTTCTTTTTGCTTGCGCTCATAAGACGCCAGAACAGTCTGGGCCTCTTCGCGCAGCGAACGTGCTTCGTCCAGATCCGACTGAATTCCCTCGGCACGCTTGTCCAGCATACCACCCAGCATTCCGGGCACTTTGAAGTAAAACAGAACAGCAACGAACAGCAGGAATGCCAGCGTCACGATAAAGTTGGTGTTGTGCAGCGAAAAGAACGGACCGCTTGCGGCAAATGCCGGGCTTGCGGTGATCAGGGCAGCTATAATCGTCAGTTTACGCATCCGCTTACCCTTTCATC
The DNA here is from genome assembly GCF_039969785.1 of Shimia sp. GTDB lineage: Bacteria > Pseudomonadota > Alphaproteobacteria > Rhodobacterales > Rhodobacteraceae > Shimia. The sequence continues at coordinate 99,123 of NZ_JBDVNC010000044.1, forward strand.
CGAACATCGACGGCGGCTGTCACATCCGCTTCTTCCGCCGCGCTGCCCAGGGCAGACACAACTTCAACAGCGGTGGCGTTGGCCACTTCTTTGATACTTTCCAGCGCGCCAGCCCGGATTTCGGCAATTGCCTTTTCCGATTCAGCCGCCTTGGCGGAAATCTCAGCGTCAGCTTTTTCGGTCGCAATATCCAGATCAGCCTGAATATCGGCCTTGGCCTTGGCAACGATGGCCTGCGCTTCTGCGCGGGCATCTGCAAGAGCCTTGTTATAAGCTTCTTCCGCTTCAACTGCCTTTGCCTTCAGCTCTTCAGCTGCGGCAATGTCATTCGTAATTGTCCCCTGTCGCTCGGCCAGAACCGCAGCGATGCGCGGTAGCGCGATGCGCGACAGGACGAAGTAGATCACGCCAAGCGTAATCAAAAGCCAGAAAATCTGGTTGCCCCAGTTCGAAAAGTCGAGCTGCGGCATGCCCGGTGCAGAGGCTGCCTCAGCAGCGTGGCCTGCGGCTTCGTGCGTTTCGGTCGCCATGTCGTCCTCCTGGGAACTTCCGTTAGATCACGGGCGGGGCGTTATATAACGCCCACACCCGCACGTAAGGATAATTCCAGTTGGCTTAGACAGCGAACATCAGCAGAAGAGCAACCAGGAACGAGAAGATGCCCAGTGCTTCTGCAAATGCGATACCGATAAACAGAGTGGCAGTTTGCGAAGCAGCTGCCGAAGGGTTGCGCAGAGCGCCTGCAAGGTAGTTGCCTGCAACGTTACCAACACCAATTGCGGCTGCGCCGGAACCGATTGCTGCGAGACCTGCGCCGATGTGTGCGAGTTGACCTTCCATGAGTGTATCTCCTTACGTTGGAAGTTAAATAGACTGTGTGAGAGTTCAGACCTTAGTGCGAAGGATGCAGCGCATCTTTCAGATAAACACAGGTCAGAATGGTAAAGACATAGGCCTGGATAAAGGCCACGAGGACCTCAAGACCATACATTGCGGTGATTGCAACAACCGACAGCGGGCTGACCACTGCGATCGCGGCAAAGCCTGCGAAAACTTTCAGAACGGCGTGACCCGCCATGATGTTACCGGCAAGACGAATGCTGTGGCTGACGGGGCGCACGAAATAGCTGATCACTTCGATCAGTGCCAAAATCGGGCGCAATGCCAAAGGCGCGCTTGAGACCCAGAACAGACCCAGAAACGCAGCGCCATTCTTGACAAAACCCACGATGGTCACTGTCAGGAACACGGCCAGCGCCAAAACCACGGTCACGGCAAAATGCGATGTTGTGGCAAAGCTCATCGGCAACAGACCAAGGAAGTTGGCCATCACAATGAACATGAACAGCGTCATGATATAAGGGAAGAACTTGACCGCATCTTTGCCGGCCACATCTTCAACCATCTTGTATACAAACCCGTATGCAAGCTCACCAACCGACTGGCCGCGGCTTGGTACGATGGCACGACGACGTGTGCCCAGCACCATCAGCGCGATAACGGCAACAACCGTAAGAGCCATCCACAAAGTGACGTTTGTGGGGGTGTACCAATGGATCGCATCGCCGCCAAAAAGAGGCTTAACAATGAACTGATCCATCGGGTGGAATACCAGGCCGCCTGACTCTGCTGCGTGTTCTTCGCTTGCCACGTTCAATCCCTCTCGTCGTTCTCGGCCGCTTCGGCCATATGTTCTTCCTGGATCTCTTTGGCGCTGCGCAGCATCGTCTTGATACCGGCCGCGAGACCCAACATTGTAAACAGCACCATGAAAATCGGGAGTGTTCCCAACAACAGGTCAAGCCCGTATCCGATGCCAAAGCCAATCCCAAGACCGGCCACTAATTCTATCACCATGCGCCATGCCAGATTGGCCGCCGAATAGTGCTCGTCAACGCGGGGCTTGGGTGCCTGAGCCTTTCGGGCCGCCTCGATCCGCTCCTCTAGACGCTGCATGCTGTCTTTTTGGTTTGGGTCGGTCACGCGCAAATTACCCCTTGCTGACGTTGACGCATTGCTACGGCGCAGCAGGCTTTGAGTCAACCGCTCAAGCGCTGCATTTAGACCCTGATTAACTTATTGTTTTATAATATAAATTCAACCAATTAACTCGACAGGTCGAGTCTGTCGCAGGGCATAATCGCCCCGATATGGGCGAAAAGGGATATTCAACCATCTGGTTGATTTTACTCAGCCGCCACAGGTGACCGGAACGGCAGGGCTTCATCCAATAACCAGGCCCGAAACTGTTTCACAGCAGAACGCCGGGTGCCCCGACTTCCATAAACCAGAAAGAACGCCCCGTCCCGGATGCCAATATCAAAGCACCTGACCAGCCTGCCCCGCTCACAATCCATCGAAACGCATTCAGACGATCCGATATATACCCCAAGCCCGTTCAGCCCGGCCTCATAGGCCAACGGGGACTTCAATCGCCACCCACCATCCGTCAGGCCCTCAGCGCTGACCCCGGCGGCGGCAAACCACTGTATCCAGATGTTGTTGGACCGGTCCCGGTATCTTGGCAAATGCAACATGTCTTCAGGTTTCCGAATTTTCTCCGCCATCAATTCGGGCGTGGCATGCGGGTACAAAGGCGCCGACGATAACAAATCACACGGTCCGTCCAACGCACCGGTATGCGCAAACCGAATGGCAATATCCGCCTCGTAGCGTTCAACATCCGCCAGACGGGCCGACGCATCCAATCGCACCTCAACCTCTGGGTATGCCGCCTGAAACTTTGCAAGACGTGGCAAAATGAACCGTTCCGCAAAAAGCGGCTCGCTGTTCACCGTAACCCGCCCGCGCGGAGATGCGGCCAAATCGTCAGTCGCCTCGGAAATCATATCCAACGCCGGCAACACCCGCTCCAGATAACCGCGCCCTTCCATCGTCAGTTCCACACCGCGCGGAAGATCACGAAACAATTTGACCCCCAGCCGCGCTTCCAATCCGCGCACATGACGGCTGATCGCAGAATGGCTGACCCGCAGCTCATCTGCTGCTCGGCTGAAACTCTCATGCCGTCCCGCCGCATCAAAAGCTCGCAAAGCATTCAAAGGTGGAAGATTTCGAGACATGCCCAATACGTGCCTTTTTTGCACACATCATGTCAAGCAATGCTGTTTGATCACCACACTCCCACTGCGTTAAAAATAACGAAACAACTAATAGATCGGATAAATCATGACCATTTCATATGGTATCGCGCTTGGGCGCGCTCAGAACACTTGTGCAAAAATCTGGGGCATCCTGTCGATCCCGGCCCGCCTCCCGTTCCACAAACTCCGAGGCGCCCTGACAGACAAACGTCAGTTCTATCCACGGCTTTCAGACCGTCAGGCACGCGATATCGGCCTTGATGGGGCTGATCTGGAATGGCGCCGCCTACGCCTGCCATCGCAAAACACCCATCACCCATACGGATGAAGCCCTTTTCCTGCGCCCCCCACTTGGCTAAGACAAGGCATGGCACATTCCCTTGATCAGGTTTTTGCAGCTTTGGCCGACCCGACCCGCCGGGAAATCCTGAATATGCTGCTCGAAGACGACATGGCCGTCACCGACGTCGCCGAGCCGTTCGAGATGTCGCTGGCCGCGATTTCCAAACATCTCGGCGTTCTGACGGCGGCAGGCCTGATCAGTCAGGAAAAACGCGGCCGCGTGAAATGGTGCAAACTGGAACCCGACGCCATGCGCGACGCTTCGGTCTGGATGCAGGGCTTTGGTCAGTTCGAACCGGTGAACCTCGAGGCTTTTGAGCGGTTCTTACAGACCGAACTCAAAGACTAGATCGCGGCCTTCGGATAACCGGTTCGGAAAACAAATCGGCGCCTGGTCTTTCAACTGCAAACACCTGCTATGCCAATTCCGCATGCTGAGGCAAAGAACCTGACACAGGTCGAGCTTGCGTCAGGTCAGTCTTTGATGGTGGATCTTTATAGATCTCATTATACTTAATGACTTGAGCACTACTTTATGTCCTGAACAGAATCGCCGCTCCGAAATGGCAGGTCCATGGATAGAAGGTCAATTTCGATGACACAGGGCAATACAACGCCAGCAACGTCCCTTCGCCGATCACTGAACCTCCCGCTTCTTACTCTCTACGGGCTGGGGGTCACCGTTGGGGCTGGGATATACGTTCTGATTGGTGTCACGGCGGCGCAGGCAGGGCCTTACGCATGGGCCGCATTTCTGCAGGCGGCCATTGTTGTCGGGTTTACAGCCTTTTCCTATGCTGAGCTGGCAACGCGCTACCCGGTCAGTGCCGGAGAATCCGCCTATGTCGATGCCGGGTTTGGTCGCGCTGACATCGCGACAGTCGTGGGTCTCCTTGTCGCTGTTTCAGGATTGGTTTCGGCCTCAGCGATCACCGTTGGTGCTTCTGGGTATTTGGGTAATCTCACCGGTGCGCACCCCTCGACCCTGATCTTCGGAATCGTTGTGGTAATTGCTTTGCTGGCATGGTGGGGGATAACTCAATCCGTCATGGTCGCGGGCATCATCACAATGATCGAAATCCTCGGCCTGATTGTTGTGATCGTTTGGGGTGTGGCTCTGTCTGAACGGTTGGGCGTCTCTGCGACAGATATGGTGCCACCCTTGCTGGGCGGACACTGGGTCGGAATTGTCAGCGCGACAGTGCTCGCCTTTTTCGCCTTTATCGGGTTTGAAGACATGGTCAATGTCGCAGAAGAAGTTGAGGACCCCCGCAGAACGCTTCCAAAAGCCATCATTTACACGCTTGTCATTGCGACGATCCTCTATCTCGCCACCTGTGTCGCAGTGCTAATGTCCGTCCCGATGGAAGCACTGAAAGGCTCGTCCGCGCCATTGACACTCGTATTTGCCGGCGCGCCTGAGACAGTACAGTTCGGGTTTGCATCGATTGCTGTCGTCGCCACAGTAAATGGGGTGTTGATCCAGATGATCATGGTGTCGCGGGTCTTATATGGCATGGCGGACCGTGGTCGCCTGCCTGCCTATTTCGCGCGTCTTTCGGCCCGCACTCAAACCCCGTATGTCTCCACGGTTTTTGTCGCACTTTGTATTCTCGGACTAAGCCTATTTTTGCCGATCGAACGGCTTGCCGGATGGACATCGCAGATCGTTCTGTGCGTCTTCTTATGTGTGAATTTGGCACTGGTAGCAATCAAACGCAGAGCTGAACCCGCGAATGATCATTTTTCCGTACCGCTTTTGGTCCCGGTGTGCGGAATGTTCACAAGCGGCGCATTGTTGGCGGCATCACTCCTCTGACGTCAGCCATTGTTGGTTACAGCGCTTTGCATTTTATGTCAGTTTGTTCGCTCTCGGGGATTTCACCGTGATGCAGATCAATGTTCGTCCCGCAGCAGCAACAGCAACGCGATGACCGTCAGCACAACTCCGATCAAAATCAAAAGGTTAGGTGCACCATGGCCCAACGCGATCTCCCAGATAGTGACCCAGCTGGGCACCAGGTAGGTGTAGGCCATCACCTTGGCCGATGGCAGATTCAGCGACGCATATTGCAACAATACAAAGGTGGCCGCAGTCGAAAACACAGTCAGATAGCCCAGCGTGATCCAGACGATAGACGGCAATCCCGCCCAGTCCGTCGTCACAATGTCATTCCATCCCCAGATCGCAAGCAAGATACAACCGGCGGCCAAAGAGCCAAAAGAAAACGCAACCGACGCTTCGCCGCGGTTCAGTTTGCGCACCATGGGCGTATAGGCAGCATGCAGGACACAGCCGCAGAAATAGTACATCTCCCCCTGTCCGACCCTAAATTGCAAAAACGCGTGCCAGTCTGCCCGGAAAATTACCCACAACGCGCCAGTGGCACCAATGCCCAGCGCAATCGCCATGCGTCGCGTGGTGATCTGACGCAACAAGGTCCAGCCAAACCCGGCCGAGATCAACGGCGTTAATGTAAATACTGCCGCCGTGCTGACCGGGGCGGCGGTCTTTAACCCTTCAAACATCAACACAAAATAGGCGGCAAACAAGCCTCCCAAAATAAAATACCGCCACGGCGCGCGCCACATATCGCGGGGCAACCCGCCCGTCGCCATCGCCACCAGCCCGATCACACCTGTCGCCAATAAAAACCGGATTGCCGTCAACGCGTTCGGCGAAATTTCATTGGCCGCCAAAGAGCCTAACGAAAATGACCCGGCCACCAGCGCCGAAAACGTAAGCATGGCCAGATGGCCGCGGGAAACCGGGTTCATATACCGTGCCATTCTTTGGCGCGGGTCTTGAGATGTTTCAGAAACGCCTGCACCTTCGCGGTACGGTGCAAGTCGACATGTGTCACCAATCGCATACGCGACGACCACGCGTCTTGTGGCGCCATAACCATCTGCAAATCCGGCATCTCCTGCGTGTAAAACAAAGACACAAACCCCAGCCCGACACCGCCGCGAATGGCCGAGATTGCCGCGCGGTCTGAATTGGTACGAAACACCACATTTTCGCGCGGCACCCGTTCCCCCAGCCATTGATAAAACGGGGCACGGCTGTTTTCATTGTCGTGACCCACAAACCGATGATGGATCAAATCCTCTTCGGTTTCCGGCATGCCATGTTCCGCGATATAGGCGGCACTGGCAAACAGGCCGACTTTCAAATCCGCCAGTTCCTGTTCGACATTGTCGGGCATCTCGGATTGGACCCCGGCGCGAATGGCCACATGGGCCTCACCATATTCCAGCCGAAACACGCGGTCATCAGTCAGAAATCGCACCATGAGGTCGGGATGCGCCACCTGAAACTCTGCCAGAACCGGGGTGATCAAGTTGGCAAACCCGCCCAGCGACGTCACCACCAGTTCGCCCGACACTTCGGTACCACGCCCCTTGATGCGCCCCTCAAGCTGTCCGAACTGATCATCCGTGGCTTGTGCCACCCGCATCAGATCCTGTCCGGCCTCGGTCGCGGTATAGCCGCGCGCATGGCGCTGAAAAAGCTTTACGCCCATGCGGGTTTCCAACGAGTCGACATGGCGAATGACCGTCGCGTGATGCACGCCCAACACGTCCGCCGCGCCGCTGACTGTTCCCATACGCGCAACCTGAAAGGCCGTGCGCACTTCATCCCAGTTATCCATGACCACCCTCTGTTCAATCCAATGTGCAAATTCCAACACTCAATGCGCAATTATCTCCATTGTGTGTGAATTTGCAATCACCCAAATATTCAGCAGACACTTAATCAAATATCAGGACCCCACAATGACCACAGTATTGCACATCGATGCCTCCGCCCGTTTCACAGATTCCGCATCCCGTCAGGCGTCTGCCAAAATTGTCGCCGACCAGAACGCCGACACAGTGATCCGCCGCGATCTGGCCAATGGCCTGCCGTTTCTTGACGAGACGTTCACCGTTGCCACATTCACTCCCGCGGAAAACCGCACCCGCGAACAGGCCAGTGCCCTGGCCCTGTCCGACGCGTTGGTTGCCGAGATCGAAGCCGCCGACACCATCGTCATCGGCGCAGCCATGTACAATTTTTCGCTGCCCGCCGTGCTCAAAGCATGGATCGACCAGATCGCCCGCGCGGGCGTGACCTTTGCCTATACAGAAAACGGCCCCAAAGGCCTTTTGACAGGCAAAAAGGCGATCATCACCATTGCGTCGGGCGGCACCAAGCTTGAATCCGACTTTGATTTTGCCTCCAACTACCTGCGCTTTGTGTTGGGGTTTGTTGGCATCACCGACGTCACCATTCAGGACAAAGACGGCAACGCCGTTGCGCCTCTGGCGGCTTGAACCCACAGGAAACGACCATGAAAAAATACGCTTTGATCACCGCCAAGGTCCTGCTGACGCTGGCCTTTGTCACCGCCGGTTTCTTTAAACTGACCGGTCACGACATGATGGTCGCCACCTTTGACGGTGTCGGAATTGGCCAGTGGTTCCGCTATGTCACTGGCCTGATCGAAATCGGCGGGGCCGTGTTGATCTGGGTGCCGGGTCTTCAGTTCATTGGCGCGGGCCTTCTGGCCTGCACCATGGCCGGGGCCGTTGTGACACATCTGGTGTTGATCGGCGGCTCTGCACTGCCAGCCTTCGTGCTTGGAGTGCTTGCACTCTACACGCTGGTCTCACACCGCGACCAGTCACCCATCGGATAGGCTGCCCGGTCCTCAGACCTTATACCCATACTCCCCGTCAGGATCGCGTTCGATATCTGGCGGGAAGTTTGCGTATTTATCCGCATAATACCGCGCCCGCTGATCCCCGTCTGACACGCGGCCATAGGTCAGATACATCGCCCGACGCGCCGCCGCGCTGTGGTTTGGCCCGGACCGATGCGGTGCAAAACTGTCAAAGAACAACGCATCTCCGGGCTGAGCAAAACAGGGCTCCCACGCGGCGCCAACCAGATTTTCATCCTGCAGCGGCGCCCACATCTCGCCCAGCAATCCCTTGTCGTGATATCCCGGCACAATCTCCAGCGCACCGTTTTCCCGGGTCTGCGCATCCACAGCCACCAATACCGAAATGTGCAGATCGCCATATTGATCCCAGCCCGCCTGCATATCCTGATGCGCCTCAAACCCGCCCGCGCCGGGTTTTTTAAAGTTGATCTTGTCCTTGAACAGCACCGCAGTCTCGCCAAACAACTGACCACAGGCCCCCAACAACCGGTCATCCGCGACAAACCCGGAAAACCCGTCATGATGCGGCACGAAATTCTCGATCCGGTTCAGCAACCGCTGCCCATCTGCTTCGGCGGTCTCAAAGTATTTCCAAACATCGCCCGCTTTCTCTTCGCGCGCTTCCAGCTCTTCGATCCATCCGGTCACGCCCTGCGCTTCGGACCCGGAAAACAATCCAGGCACGTATAAATAACCCTGATCGCGAAACCTGCGGATCTGCTCTTCACTCAATGCGTTCTGCGTCACTCAAACTCTCCCCTTGCCACCCAACTAAACCGCCCACGTCAAAATCTGACAAGCCGGCAGGTGCCTCATTCGGTCTCAATCCACTCAAGTGCGACGCCAAGCCGCTCAAACAGCGCCAGCACATCGACCCGCGTCATCGCAATTGTGCGGTCATTCACCAGCGGGTGCATGTAAATCCGGTCTGCCGCGCGAAACGCTTCATCCATGAAAAACCGAACACCCGTCTGCACGCCGTTGATCATCGCCAAAGGCGTCACCGCGCCCGGGCGTACGCCCAGATGTTCCAACAACCGATCCGCCGAACCAAAGCTCAGATTGCCAATCCCCAGCTTGGCGCCCAGCGCCTTCAGATCAATCGCCCGGTCCTGTTCCAGCGTCACCAGATAGTTGCGCTTTTTCTTGTCGCGTAAATACAGGTTCTTGATCCGAAATGCCGCTTCGCCCGGCACCATCATGGCCGCCTCTACCGATTTGGCATCCTCAACCGTGCGCAATGGCGCATGTTCGTACAATTCATAGGCCAGCCCCCACTCTGTCAGCCGCGCCAAAAGCGCATCCGAGCTGACCGGCAAACTGTCCTGAGCCGCAGATGGCGCATCCATGGCAACCCCCCTTACTTCCCTGCCAATCTACTGCCCGTTTCGCGCCCACGCTGCAAGTCCTCAGCCCTCAGCCCCGGTAAGCAGCCCCAGAAAACGGTGCCCGCCCAGGCAATTGCCTGATAGCGTGCCCAAAACCGGCACACCATTCGCGGCAAAGGGCATTTCATGACACCGTCACCCATCGCAACTCCTCTGACCCTGCCCAATGGCACCGTCCTGAAAAACCGTCTCGGCAAAAGCGCCATGACCGAAGCCATGGCTGACAAACGCGACGCCCCTACAGACAAGCACCTGAACCTTTACCGGCGCTGGTCACAGGGTGGGCTTGCCCTGCAGGTCACCGGCAATGTCATGGTGGATCGGCGCTATCTCGAACGCCCGGGCAATGTGGTCGCCGAAGACGAAAGCGCCCTGCCTCGGCTGAGCGAATGGGCCAAAGCCGCAAAATCCAATGACACACAGGCTTGGGTTCAGATCAGCCATCCGGGCCGCCAGTGCCCGATAGTTGTGAATGCCCGCCCCTTGTCGCCGTCAACCGAAAAACTGCGCCTGCTGGGCCTGTTTGCCAAGCCGCGCCAGATGACGACGGATGACATTGCCGACGCCATCCGCCGCTATGCCCAAACCGCCCGCATCGTGCGCAAGGCTGGATTTGACGGTGTGCAAATTCACGGCGCTCACGGCTATCTGGTCAGCCAGTTCCTGTCCCCGATCACCAACCGTCGCTCCGACGATTGGGGCGGCTCGCTGGAAAACCGGGCGCGGTTCCTGCGCGCCATCGTTGCCGCAACCCGCGCCGCCGTTGGTCCCGACTGCCCAATAGGTGTCAAACTCAACTCTGCGGATTTCCAAAAAGGCGGCTTTACGCTGGAAGAATGTAAACAGGTCGCCCGCTGGCTTCAGGATGACAGCGTCGATCTGCTGGAGATCTCAGGCGGCACCTACGAAGAAATGAGCTTTGCCCAGGCCACCAGCGATCAACCGCAACGCGACAGCACCAAAGCGCGCGAGGCGTTTTTTCTGGAATATGCCCGTGAAATCCGCGCCGTGGTTGACATCCCGCTTATGGTCACAGGCGGATTTCGCAGCCGCGCCGCGATGGAGCAGGCCATTACACAAGATGGCATCGACATGATTGGTCTCGCCCGCCCGCTGTGCGTGCATCCCGACGGCGCCTTTGATCTGATATCTGGTAAGGCCGATCAGATCGGCATTTCCGAAGACAACCTGACACTTGGGTCGGGATCATGGGGCATCAACGCGCAACATTGGTTGATCAACCTCGTCAACACGGTGGCACGGGTCGAATATTACGTCTGGCAGATGGACCTTATGGCCGCCGCTCAGGAACCGTCCGAACGCACTGACAAAAACGCGTTTGGCCTGATGCTGGGCTATCTTGGCAAAAGTACATGGCGTGCTTTGCGCCGAAAAATCTAGCCGTGTGATGTCTGAACGTGTCAGTCAGAACTGTGCAAATCACCATAGTAATGACCGCCCGCATAATGCCCGATCCACAGATACCGGTTTGCATGGCTTAGCTGTGTCAGAATCTGCGGCATGCACCGATAGTCCAGAAAAAGCTGTATCCGCTTGGCCGCCGCGGAATAGCGGGGCATGGCAATATCCGCCGCGTCCACGAACCGAATATAGGCGGATGTCACTTCTGAGCTGGGCGAAGGACGTCCTGTCACAGAAATATAGGGCTGAGAGTTTGTGACCGGATTTGCCGCGCTCGAAATCCAGTTGGACGTGTACATAGCATAGCTTTCGACCAGCAAAATCTGCTTACGCCCTTCCGGAAGATCCGCCAGATTAGGCTTGTCCGATCGGTCAACTGCGGCGCGCATATCTCTGGCCGCATTTTCCAGCCCGATCAAAAGGGTTTCTTCCTCTTTCGGCGTCATCGATTTGTCCATTCTAAATACCTCTCTTGCAAATTCATTCGCGCGCCCCCTGTTTAAAATGTTAGCACGACATCCGCGTCGGGCAAGCATCCTTCGCCTTGGCTTGACTCTGCCTCCCAAACATTTTATTCGCGCCTGACATTCCGGGAGTCCGTCAAGCTTCCGGTCCCATGGCTATATGCCGGGATCGCCCCCCATCAGCGCGTCGCGCCCATGGGGGACATTGGCGTTTGGGCGGTCCGTCCTTATGTACGGGTCAGATAGTAACGGGCAGTATAGGAGCCGGTAGCGATGTTTGAAAATCTAAGCGAACGCCTCTCTGGGGTCTTTGACCGTCTGACGAAACAGGGCGCGCTCTCCGAAGACGACGTCAAAACCGCCCTGCGCGAGGTGCGCGTCGCGCTGCTTGAGGCCGATGTCTCGCTGCCTGTCGCGCGCAATTTTGTCAAAGCGGTTCAGGAAAAAGCCACCGGTCAGGCCGTGACCAAGTCGATCACCCCGGGTCAGCAGGTCGTCAAGATCGTGCATGACGAACTTCAGCACGTTCTGCAGGGCGACAATGACGAACCCGGCGAGCTGAAAATCGACAACGCCCCGGCCCCGATCCTGATGGTGGGTCTGCAAGGCTCTGGTAAAACCACCACCACCGGTAAGCTTGCCAAACGCCTGACCGAGAAAAACGGCAAACGCGTGCTGATGGCCAGCCTCGACATCTACCGCCCCGCTGCGCAGCAACAGCTGGCGGTTCTGGGCACGCAAGTGGGCGTCGACACGCTGCCAATCGTGCCCGGCGAAACCGCGGTTCAGATCGCCAAGCGCGCCAAACAACAGGCCACGCTGGGGGGTTATGACGTCTATATGCTCGACACCGCCGGTCGTCTTCAGATCGACGAAGTGTTGATGCAAGAGGTCGAAGATGTCCGCGACGCAGTCAACCCCCGCGAAACACTGCTTGTGGTTGATGGGCTGACCGGTCAGGTCGCGGTTGAGGTTGCCGAAGAATTTGACGGCAAGATCGGCATTTCCGGCGTGGTCCTCACCCGGATGGACGGCGACGGCCGTGGCGGTGCGGCGCTGTCGATGCGCGCAGTCACCGGCAAGCCGATTAAATTCGTCGGTCTTGGCGAAAAAATGGACGCGCTGGAAACCTTTGAGCCTGAGCGTATCGCAGGCCGCATTCTGGGCATGGGTGACATTGTTGCGCTGGTCGAAAAAGCTCAGGAAACCATCGAGGCTGAACAAGCCGAACGCATGATGAAGCGGTTCCAAAAAGGCCGCTTCAACCTGAACGACATGAAAATGCAGCTTGAGCAGATGCAGAAAATGGGCGGCATGGAAGGCGTTATGGGCATGATGCCCGGCATGGCCAAAATGGCCAAAAACGTGCAGGACGCCGGATTTGACGACCGCACCATCGTGCGCCAGATCGCCATGATCCAGTCGATGACCAAACTTGAGCGCGCCAATCCCCAGATCCTTCAAGCCTCGCGCAAAAAGCGGATTGCCAAAGGCTCCGGCATGGAAGTGTCCGACCTGAACAAGCTTCTGAAGATGCAGCGCCAGATGGGCGACATGATGAAGAAGATGGGCAAGATGGGCAAAGGCGGCATGATGAAACAGGCCATGAAAGGCATGTTTGGAAAAGGCGGTCCCAGCCCCGAAGAAATGGCCGCAGGCATGGACCCCAAGGCAATGGAACAAGCCGCCAAAGCGCTTGGCGGCAGAGGTGGTATGCCCGGCGGTCTGCCCGGTCTTGGCGGCGGCGGCCTGCCCCCCGGTCTCTCTGGCTTTGGAAAGAAAAAGTAAGTGACACTGGCCTCGGTCATATCCACGCCGCGTTTGCGGCTGCGTCGGCCCGAGCCATCGGACCTGCCTGCGTATACGGCCTATTACATGGGCCCGCGTAGTCATTTTGTACGCGGTCCGTATACCGAGGATGAATGTTTCGAGAAATTCGCCACCGTTTTAGGCCATTGGCAAATCCGCGACTACGGACGCTATACGATCACGCTTGATGATACAGCCATTGGCCATGTCGGCCCGCTGGGCATTGACGCCAATAAACCACCTGAACTGACATGGACCCTCTGGGATGGCGCGCACGAAGGCAACGGATATGCCACCGAAGCCGCCATCGCCATGCGCGATCATCTGTTGGGTGATCAGGGCTGGCCACTGCTGGAAATTCTGGTGCAGCCAGATAACAAACCCTCGGTGCGCGTGGCCGAAAAGCTTGGGGCACAACTGACCGATCTGCCTGCCCCTGACTGGTATCCTGGCTGTCTGACCTATCATCTGACATCTGAAAGCATTGGCGAGGCGCTGCAATGACCGCGCCCATCCTGACCACAGATCGCCTGATCCTGCGCAAACCAAACGCACAGGATGCCGACGCCGCGCTCGCGTTTTTTCAGTCTGATCGCTCACGCTATGTCGGTGGTCCCCATTCGCTGGGCGCCGCATGGCGCAGCTTTGCCGGCGAAATTGGCCACTGGGACATTCGCGGCTATGGCATGTGGACTGTGACGCTCAAAGATACAGGCCGCGCCATTGGTCTGGTGGGCCCGTGGCACCCTGCCGACTGGCCTGAATTTGAAATTGGCTGGTTGCTGTTTGATGACGCAGACCAGGGTCACGGCTTTGCCGCCGAAGCGGCCCGCGCGGCGCTCGACTATGCCTTTGTGGCCCTGAACCAGCCCACCGTGGTCAGCTATATCGCCCCCGCCAACAGCGCATCCATTGCGCTCGCCGAACGGCTTGGCGCCACGCTGGACAAAGATGCGGCTCAACCCCATCCCGACAAACCCTGTCTGGTCTATCGCCACGCGGCTGATGACAACGACGGCAGTCCGGAGGCCTATGCATGACCTCCTTTACCATTCCCACGGTCGAGACCGAAAACCTGATCCTGCGTGCACACCGCACCGAAGATCTGCCTGCGGTGGTCGAATTCTTCGCATCTGAACGCGCTGAAAGCGTTGGCGGTCAGATGGACGAAGGCGACTGCTGGCGCGCGATGCTGCGCGGAGCGGGGCACTGGGCTTTGCGGGGCTATGGCCTGTGGTATATTCAGGACAAGGCAACCGGCAAGGTTGCTGGCTGGGCGGGTGTTCTGCACCACATCGAATGGCCCGAACCCGAACTGGCCTGGACCCTCTTTGAAGGTTTCGAAGGCAAAGGCGTGGCATTTGAAGCCGCCACTGCCGCCCGTCTTTATGCGGCCCGTCATTTTGATCTGAACGCTCTGATCAGCCTGATAGCCCCCGAAAACACACGATCACTGGCCCTTGCTGCGCGACTGGGTGCCACCTTTGAGCGTGAAACAGTTGTGAATGGATACAACTGTCACCTCTACCGCCATCCCAAAGTGGAGACCGCGTAATGGCCACCGAAAACATCCCCGTCCTTGAAACCCAACGTCTGATCCTGCGCGGCCCCGCGCCCGAGGATTACCCGAACTTCAAGGCCACCTTTGCCTCATACCGTTCGCGATTCATGGGCGGTCCTCTCAATGCCTATGAAACATGGATGCTCTATGCCGCTGAAATCGGCCATTGGAACATTCGCGGCTATGGCATGTGGATGATCCACGACAAGGTGACGGATGAAACCTATGGCATGGCCGGTGGCTGGATGCCCGCCGCGTGGCCGGAAAAAGAGATCGCATGGATCATCTGGCCGGATGCTGCCGGACACGGCTATGCGCTTGAGGCGCTGCATGCGGCGCGCAAGTATTTTTATGGCACGCTGGGCTGGGACGGCGCGGTGTCTTACCTCGACCCCAAAAACCTCGACTCGATCCGCCTTGCGGAACGCCTTGGTGCGGTCAAAGACAAAGAGGCACCTTCGGTTGACGGGCATGACGTGGTCTATCGCCACCCCAGCGCCGAGAATTTGACCAACAGCCAGATCAATCACGGCATCGAAATGGAAATCAGCCACTACGCCGATCCGATGTTCAAACCGAAAGGCTATGCGCTTGACTGATGCTCTGACCCGTTCGCCGGTGTTTGTCACCGACGTAATACCGACGCAATACCGACGCGCTGCCGACGGTGGTTTTTCACTCAATGGAGGCCCAGGATGACCGACGCTGCAAATCGCGCCGCTGAGGTGCTCAAAGAGCATCGCGAAAGCATCGACCGGCTCGATGCCATCCTCGTCTATACGCTGGGCGAACGGTTTAAACACACGCAGGCTGTCGGGAAACTGAAAGCCGAACACGACCTTCCCCCGTCCGATCCCAGCCGCGAAGCGGATCAGATCGCACGGCTCGAAGATTTGGCAAAACGGGCCAATCTGGACCCCGAATTCGCCAAGAATTTTCTGAACTTCGTCATCGCTGAAGTCATTCAGCATCACAAGAAACACAAAGCATAACAATTCCGTAGGTCGGACAAATTTGTCCGACCTACCAGCGCCATTCAAAGGAGAATTCACCATGGCCATGAAAATTCGTCTCGCCCGCGGCGGCTCGAAAAAACGTCCCTTCTATCGCGTCGTTGCTGCCGACAGCCGCATGCCACGCGATGGCCGTTTCATCGAAAAGCTCGGCACATATAACCCGCTGCTGCCTAAAGACAGCGAAGAGCGCGTAAAACTGAACATGGAACGCGTTCAGTACTGGCTCGACCAGGGCGCTCAGCCTACAGATCGTGTTGCACGTTTCCTCGAAGCGTCCGGCACCCTGGACAAGAAGGCCCGCAACAACCCAACCAAGGGTGAGCCTGGCGAAAAAGCCAAAGCCCGCGTCGAAGAAAAAGCTGCCAAGGCCGCTGAAGCTGCTGAAGAGCCTGCTGAGGGTTAATAAGCCAGCGTTCGAATGAACCCGAGCACGCTCAGATCATTCGGCGCACGTGGATCAGCCTTTAGCTGCCGACGCTCATGCTACAAACCACTTGTCGAGGCACGTCATACCACGTGCCTCGATTTTTTTTGGGCGGCTCGAAGTGTTTGACAGCCATTCGGTTCTGTTGCCCTGACCACATTTTCCTTGGAATGCTTGCACCTGATTCCGATCGCGTTTGCAATCAAAACCCCACCTCGATCCGTCCCTTCTCTCTTGCGTCCGCCATCCGGATCGGGGACAAAGACCGGATGGCTTCACGCGTGACAATCCAAGAGAAAACAAATGACTGAGCTGGTGTGTGTCGGCGCGATTGCTGGCGCTTATGGTGTCCGGGGCGAAGTGCGCCTCAAGAGTTTCACCGCCGAGGCTGAGGCCATCGTCGACTATGCCCCGCTGACAAGTGAAGATGGCGCGCACAGCTACAACGTCACGCTAACCCGCGCGATCAAAAACGGGCTTGCCGCACGATTATCGGGCGTGTCCAGCAAAGAACAGGCCGACGCGCTCAAAGGCCTGCGCCTGTTTGTGCCGCGCGACCGGTTGCCAGTTCTGGACGATGACGAATACTACTATGCGGACCTTGTCGGGCTAGAGGTACGCGACACAGGCGGCACCGTTCTGGGTCACGTGAAATCCGTGCAAAATCACGGTGCAACAGACCTGTTGGAAATTCACGGTGCAGGCCTAAAGGCCACGGTGCTATTGCCCTTCACTCACGCCGCCGTACCCACTATCGACATGACCGCCCGCCGTATTGTGGCCGACCCGCCCGAGGGCCTTTTCTGACCATGTCCGGCGGGCCTCTCAGCCCACTGGGTGCCACTCTGTTGCCACGTACCGATCATACCGAAGGGTATCTGCTGCTGGCACTTCACGTATTTTCCCGACCTGACGTCGATCCAACACCAATAATACACAGTGATCTCAAAGCCCCCTTTTACAAAGCAATTGCCCGCGCGGACCCGGTCATTGCCAAAGCAGCCCTTGCACTTGACGCGCGTTTGCCGGACCATCTGTTTGAAACCGCACGCTCAGACCTGACCAAAACCGCAACACTCAAAGACAAAGACGCCTGACCCCATGAAACGCATTCTGATCCATGCTGGATTTCACAAGACCGGCACCACAAGCGTCCAGCAAACGTTATTACACAACACCAGAACGCTGCGGCGCAACTTTCAGATCTTCACCCGCAAAAACATGACCGGTGCATGCGAAGCGGCGCGCTCCTACTCCGCAAGCCGCAACATGGCAGATTTGCTGGTGTTCACGGCGGAAATGACCGGAGTTTTTGAACAAGTTGACGTTCAGGATACGCGCCCTGTTATTATCTCGTCTGAGGACTTGTCCGGGTATATGCCGGGGCGACGCGGGCTTTCAACATACAGCGCCGCACCCATATTGATGAAGGCGATCACCGAAACCGCAAACCGCGTTTTCAATTCTCAGCCCGAACTAATCTTCTATTTCTCAACCCGCGAACCGCAAAGCTGGCTGCGCTCGTGCTATGCCCAGCATGTGCGCGTCATCCGCATAACGCAAACGCTTGAGGAATATCAGAAGGAACAAGCCGCCTCTGCCGATCTGGGCCGTATCATTGACGGCGTGCGTCTGGCAGTGGCACCGCATCGGGTGGTCGCCAGCTCTCTGGAAGACAATGCGCCCCGCCCTCTAGGGCCACTGGCGGCTGTGTTTGATGCATTGTCGGTTCCCAGCAAAATCC
This sequence comes from Shimia sp., assembly GCF_039969785.1. Classification (GTDB taxonomy): domain Bacteria; phylum Pseudomonadota; class Alphaproteobacteria; order Rhodobacterales; family Rhodobacteraceae; genus Shimia. The sequence continues at coordinate 117,109 of NZ_JBDVNC010000044.1, forward strand.
GTCGCCGCCTGTCAGTTCTTCCGCCTGCGAACGTGTCTCTGCCACAAGAGCTTTTGAACGAATTTCTGGCCGCCAATCAATCTGATCTGGATGACGCCACCGTCGCCAAAGCCAAGACAGAGGCGCGCCGCATCTGGCTGACCGGAACAGCTGACGCCTGACTATGGTGTTTTCCACAAAGCCCATTATTCTGCATGCCGGGTTTCACAAAACCGGAACGTCCAGTCTGCAACAAACGCTCAAGGCCAATCGGGCTGTTCTCAAGCGGACCTGCAACATTGTTCTCAAGTTTCGACTGCAAGAGATTTTGCGTGCCACGCGGGGCTATTCCACATGGCGCGACCCGCTGTCGCTGGCCAAGATCAGCCACCGCGCGGACACGTGGCTGACCGACCAGCCTGACTACCGCCATCGCGGTCTGATTGCCTCTGCCGAGGAGTTTGTGGGACACATGCCCGGTCGCGAAGGGGTCGACGACTATTCCGCATCGCTGACGTTGTTGCCGGACTTGCTCGCCGCGTTTCAACGGCGCTACGAACACCCCGACCTGCACATTGTTTTTACCACCCGCCAGCCCGACACGTGGCTGCACAGCGCCTATTGGGAACATGTCAAATCGTCCTCTATGACCATGTCGCTGGATGCCTTTCTAAGGCAATTCTCACAAGCCGCCGAATTCTCGCCCCTGCTGGATCAACTGGCGGAACGTATTGCCCCGGTGCCGCTTCATCGCATCGCTTTGGAAGACTGGCGGCACACCCCGCTTGGTCTGGCCGAACCGGTTGTGGCTTTGGCTGGATATCCCGCGCAAGACATGCAAAACCTTACACCTATCGCGCCCGTTAACACGCGCCTACCCAATGAGGCGCTACAGGAATTGCTGGACCTCAACCGCAATATCAGCGACAGGGAAGCCCGAAATCAGGCCAAACAGGCGCTGATGGCCCGCTTTGACACTTGAAAAGAGACTGACGTGACCGACACACCCAGATCACACGGACGCAAGTCGATCACCGCTTCTTTCAAACCACGCGAACTGATGACGCAAAATCCGCGACTGGCCAATATCTGGACCGCACGGATTATCACGCTATTTCCTCAGGCCTTCCCCGGCGTTCTGGGCGAAAGTCTGACCGGCAAGGCGCTGAAGGATGGCAAGTGGCAGTTGGAAACTACCGACTTGCGTAACTTCGGCGTTGGCAAACACCGCAACGTCGACGGCACGCCCGCCGGCGGTGGCGCAGGCATGGTCTTGCGCCCGGATGTTCTGGGCAATGCAATTGATCACACAATGCGCGGCGCGCGTGGCAACTGGCCGTTGGTGTACCTGTCTCCACGTGGGCGCCGCTTTGATCAGAAAATGGCCCGCAGCTGGAGCCAGCTGGATGGCATCACCATGCTGTGCGGCCGGTTTGAAGGCGTGGATCAGCGCGTGCTGGATCATTACGGCATCATGGAAGTATCGCTGGGTGATTTTGTCCTGACAGGTGGCGAGATCGCGGCACAAGCCATGATTGATGCGACCGTGCGCTTGTTGCCTTCGGTGCTGGGCAATGCTGAAAGCATCGAGGAAGAAAGCCATTCCAACGGGTTGCTGGAACATCCGCAATACACCCGCCCGGCCGAATGGAACGGCCATCCGATCCCGGATGTATTGATGTCAGGCCATCATGGCCACGTCGAAAAGTGGCGCCATGACATGGCCAAATCGATCACCCGTGAACGCCGCCCCGATATGTGGGCAGCGTACGACATGTCGAAAGAAGATTGACAAGCGCGGGGGTTGCCGCAGAACGTAGCCAACGGGCGCAGAATAAAAAAGACTGGAGACTTGAGTGTTTTACGGAGATTTCAGCGACGAAAAAGCAGATAAGTTCCGAGCGGCATTGCAAACCTTGCGCGAATGCTGTGGTCCAATCTACGCGGCTGACAACCTGATTGGCCTGCAGCGCGCTGCGGGTTTTCGCGAAGATCCGCGATTTAACGAAGCGTTGCAGGCCACCGCTGAAACCGATCAGGAACGCTCTTTGGCCTGGCGTCTTCATTCGTTGCTCTGGGCCGCGCAGAACGCAATGCACGTCCCGGGGGATTTCGTGGAATGCGGTGTCTACAAAGGGTTCAGTTTCCACTTTCTGACCACGTATCTGAACTTCAACGATGTCGACAAAACCCTTTACCTTTATGACACATACCAAGGTATTCCCGAGGAAATGAACTCTGAAAACAGGTCCAATTCCGTCTATGAACGCGACACGGACAAAGATCCTGACGCCATTCTAAATCTGGTAAAGAACCGTTTTCGGAACGTCTCCAATGTGCAAATAATTCAGGGGATGGTGCCGGACAGCTTTGAACAATCCAGCCCGGACAAGATTTCCCTTTTGCATATCGATATGAATTCCGCCGCATCCGAGCTTGCCGCTTTAGAGGCGTTGTTTGATCGGGTGCAGCCCGGCGGCATGATCTTGTTCGATGATTACGGCTGGACCGGATACGCGGCGCAACGTCACGCGGAAAACGCGTTTATGGCGGCACGTAACCATCACATTCTTGAACTTCCAACCGGTCAGGGGCTGGTCGTAAAACACTAAGAGACGTCACAATTCGTCCGTGCCAAGCCCGTTGACACCCAACGCCCTAAGCGTGACAACAAGCGCCGCTGTATCGACCTCCTGGACCGACACGCCAGCAGTCAACGCCATCGCAGCCGCCGTACCGGTTGCCTGTCCCATCGCCATGCATTGCGGCATGCCCCGGACCGAGGCAAACGCCACCGGATCAGCAGAAATAATCCGCCCCGCAAACATCAGGTTCTCAATCGCCTTGGGCACCAGTGCGCGGAACGGAATGCTGTAATACGCCCCTGCGCCTACAATCGCCTCATGCGTCATCTCGCTGCTGCGCATCACGTCGTCAATCGGGTTGTCACAACACACAATCCCGTCCTCAAATCGGGTCGCGGCCGCCAGATCAGCCCCCGTGACCTGATACATTCCTTCCAGTTTTCGGGTTTCGCGCACGCCAACCGTCGGGCCCAGATACGCCATACGCGCCTGTTCAAACCCGGGCACATCGCTGCGCAGAAATTCTGCCAGTTGCAAACAGCGCCTGCGCCCTTCCTGCGTTGCGCGTGCGACCGCAAGCGCATCGGTGCCGTCCACATTGCGAATGACCACGGAATTGCAAAACACCGTATCGCGGTGAAACCCTTTCATCAGGTACAACTGCGCCAGATCCGGGTGCAACCGCCCCTCGGCAATCCCCTTTTGGGCAAAGCGTCTGAAATAGGGATCGTTTTCGGAAAACACCCGGGTCCAGTCCGCATTCAGCATCTGAAAACTCAGCGTGACCCCCATCACATTGCCCTCCGCATCCCCAACGGTAAACGGAACGCCAGCCCTGGCTGAAATGTCGCCGTCCCCGGAGCAATCGATCACGATTTTGGCGGAAACTTCGTGCACACCGTGCCGGTCACTGACCTCGACTGCGCTGATCCGGGGGCCTTGCATAACGGGGGCAAGCGCGGTGGTGTTCAAACGCACCTGCACCCCTGCCTCTTCGAGCATTTCGAACATCGTGATTGTCGCAAGATCGTGGTCATATTGAATTTCGGGGCCGAAATTCTCCAACGTACAGGAGCGTTTTTCAGCCGCGGGCGGCGACATTGCAAACAGCCGTTCTGCCAGTTCCTCGATCAGGCCGCCAACAATACGATCCTTGGGATAGGCCGCGCCCCACGGCATGCCGGGGCAAAAAGCCATGACCCCGCCCACCTTTGGACTGCTTTCAATCAGACAGACATCCAAGCCCTGCCGCCCGGCCGCAACAGCCGCGCCAAACCCGGCCGTGCCGCCACCGATGACCAAAACGTCCGTTTGCCAGCGCTGCATTGTCTGCTCCCCGCTCTAAGCCCGCTCAGCGGCGGGCAATCCACTGTCCAAATCCCTCTGGCGTGCCGCGGAACACGTTGATGTCCACCTTGCCGTCAATACCGGGCACCAACCCGGTGCCGGTATACTGCCAGAACGTCCAATAGGCGCCCGGGTAAACATGGATCGGATGGCCCGCAACGGACCGCAACCAGAGTTCCGTGCCAGAAAGTCGCCCAATCCCCGTGTCACGATAGAAATCGACGGTTGTGTAAACAACCGGGCGGCGCCCGTAATGCGCCTCCAGAATGTTCAGGAATGTGCGCGCCTCTGCCATGACTTCCTTACCGCTTGGACGCCGCTTGCAGGTGCGCGATCGGGGGTTCCACTCCATGTCCAGCACATGCGGCAGCTCACCGCCCTTGGGCACATGTTGAATGAACCAGCGCGCCTGTTCCTGAGGCGTGCGACAGAAATAGTAATAGTGATACGCCCCCCAAGGCACGCCAGCCCGCTGTGCGCCAATCCGGTGCGTGTCAAATTTCGGGTCGGCCACATCGCCGCCTTCGGTGGCCTTGATAAAGGCAAAGCTCACGCCCGATTGTTTGGCCGTCGCCCAATCGATTTCGCCCTGCCAGCGCGAAATATCAATCCCGTGGATCGGATAGCTTGTTGGCCGCCGCCCATCCCACTCATGTGGATCAGCATCGCCAAATGTCGGATAGGTCGTGAATTGCTGCACCGGGTATGTTGGCACCACTTGTGCGGCAGCCTGTGTCTCATGAGGTGAAAGCTCTGGCGTGCGCCGGCCACAGGCCGACACCAGAGTCGCCAAGACACACACGGCAAGGATAAGACGCATCATAAAGTTCTTTCTGAAAAAATGCCCGTCGCGCCGGGGTATCCCAATTAGATCGGAACAGCGTAGCAGAATTCAACTGCCAATCCTGCCAGCAGACACCGATTGGCAGATTTTCACCACCTGCCTGCCTGTTTTCCCCGCTTGCCCGGTGAAACCCCTTGATCGACGCATGCAAACTGCGTAAAGCACCCCTTGTTCGGAATCGTTTTTCGCGGCTCCGGGCGTTTGGTCTATTGCAAACACCGTCACGGGCTTCTTCGTCCGGCATTGGCGACGCAAGCGACCAGAACCCAAGGAATGACGACCTGAACTCTGGCGGGCGCTGCGGCGGACCCGGAAGAAGACCAAGAGCTCTGAGGCGCAGCAAACTTCGTGGACAAACCACGAGCATATAAGGAGATGGTCAGATGAACCTGATCGCACAGCTGGAGGCGGAACAAGTTGCCGCCCTGGGGAAAGACATCCCCGATTTCAAAGCCGGTGACACCATCCGCGTCGGTTTTAAAGTGACCGAAGGGTCGCGCACCCGTGTTCAGAACTACGAAGGCGTCTGCATCAGCCGTAAAAACGGCGACGGCATTGCCGGTTCGTTCACCGTTCGTAAGATTTCGTTTGGCGAAGGCGTGGAACGTGTGTTCCCCCTGTTCTCGACCAACATCGATTCGATCACCGTCGTGCGCCGTGGCCGCGTTCGTCGTGCCAAGCTGTACTACCTGCGTGCCCGTCGCGGTAAATCGGCCCGTATCGCCGAAGACAGCACCTATAAGCCGAAGAAAGCGTAAGGAGCGGTATCATGAAAAAAGACACTCATCCCGAATACCACATCATCGACGTCAAAATGACCGATGGCACCATCTTTCAGATGCGTTCGACATGGGGCAACGAAGGCGACACGCTGGCGTTGGACGTTGATCCAACCGTGCACCCTGCATGGAATGGCGGCAACACCCGCTTGATGGATGCCGGTGGTCGCGTATCCAAGTTTAAAAAGAAATACGAAGGTCTGGGCTTCTAAGCTTCCCAACTTTATTTCGAATGAGACGCCGCATCCCATATCGGGTGCGGCGTTTTTGTTTTGTGGACAGCGCTTTGTATTTTCAGTCCCCCATGTCAAAGTGACGATCACGGTTTCTGTGAACTTAAAAGGGACATCGGGTGCAGCGCAAACTGGCAGCGATCATGGCCATTGATGTCGTCGGGTATTCCCGCCTGATGGCTCAGGACGAAGTGGCAACGCTGACTGCCTTGCAGCAAAACCTGACCCGCGTGTTCAAACCTGCCGTCAAAGCCAGCAACGGTCGCATCGTCAAGCTGATGGGCGACGGCGCATTGGTGGAATTCGCCAGCATCATGGACGCCGCGCAATGCGCGTTGTCGCTCCAGACCCAACCGGAAACACCGGTCAGCGGGCTGGAGACACACCTGAGTTTCCGCATCGGTCTGAACGTCGGGGACATTATCCGGCAAGGTGACGATATATTCGGGGATGGTGTGAATATTGCCGCCCGCCTCGAGGCGCTCGCCCCTCCCGGGGGCATTGCCATCTCAGCCGCCGCGCATGCCTATCTGGCCCCCCGTCTGGAACAACAGTTTCAGGACGCGGGCACACATCAGCTTAGGAATATTCCGGCCCCGGTCGCGGTTCTGACATGGGCGCCGCACAACACGCCAGTCCGGTCTTCGGCCCCCGCCCCCGTGCGCTTTCACAAAGCATCCATTGTGGTTCTGGCCTTTGACAACATGTCCGGCGATCCCGATCAGGAGTTCTTTTCGGACGGCCTTGCCGAAGACATCATCACCGAGCTTTCGCATTTCAGCGAATTTTTCGTCATCGCCCGCAATACCAGCTTCACCTTCAAAGGGCGCGCCGTAAAAACCGATGAAGTATGCCGTGAGCTTGGGGTGCGCTACCTGTTGGAAGGGTCGGTCAGAAAGGCTGGCAATCGGGTGCGTGTCACCGCTCAGCTGATCGAAGGCAACACAGGGGCGCATCTGTGGGCCAACCGGTATGACCGCAATCTCGATGACATCTTTGCTGTTCAGGATGAGATTACCCAATCCATTGTCGCCGCCGTCGCACCTCAGGCGCTCAGCGCGGAAACACATCGGTCACGACGCAAAAATGACGCCGAAACCAACGCTTGGGAAAAGGGTCTTCTGGGGCGCTGGCATATCGGGCGCATGACGCAACAGGACAACGCGCTGGCCCAACGATATGCCAGCGACGCAATTGCGCTGGACGCCCGGCTGTCAGATGCGCATGCCACGCTGTCTCTGGCCAAGCTGCACGCCATGTTGCACATCTGGCGCCCGGACACCAAAACCGCCATTGCCGAAGCCATCCAACACGGTCAGGACGCCATTAAGGCGGATGAGGCTGACGCGGCCGCGCACAGCATACTGGGCATGGCCTATATGTTTGGTCGCCAGTACGACAAAGCCCCCATTCATCTTGATCAGGCGATTAAACTCAATCCAAATCTGGCCAACGCATACGGTGTTTTCGCCGCGTTCCATGGCGTGTCGCGCGCCTACGAACCGTCCAGGGCAAACGCCGAAAAAGCACGCTCCCTCAGCCCGCATGACGTCAATCAGGCATTCTGGTCCGGCGGATTTGGGATCGCGGCCTATCTGGATGGCGATTACGACCGCTGCATTCAGATCAGCCAGCGCGTATTGGCCGAATTTCCCGGCTATGCCTCTTCGCTTCGACAACTGGCCGCCGCACAGGCGATGTCAGGGGATCAGACCGCCGCACAAGAGACCATGCAGCGCCTGATGACGTCCATGCCCGGCCTGACCGTGTCTATGACCCGGCATATCGTGCCCATCAGATACCCGGACGACCATGAACACTGGCTTCAAGGTCTGCGACTTGCTGGCATGCCCGAATAAACGGTCATAATGACAGCGTCGGTCGTGCAACCATAAGCCAGACCAGCACCATAATCGCAGCGAATGCCGGAATGCCACATGCGAACCATATGCGATACAACCGGTGATACCTGGCACTCAACTCTTGTCCAGCAGCGCTCAGACGCAGCGCTTCATCCCGCAACCTGATCTGGATAAACACCACCGGAACCCAGAACAGGCCGATGAAAACGTAGAGCGCGACGGACAGCACAATCCAGCCCTCACTCAGTGGCCAGCCAAGCACTATCGCCAGACCCACGCCTGTGAGCGGTTGCACAACCACAGCTGAGGCCGTGAACAAAAAATCGGCGACAACCACAATCTGGGCCGTGTGCGCAATCAACTCCACCCGCCCGGTCCGGTGCGCCATGACCATGAAAAAAGCGATGCCCGACCCGGTGCCGATCAGGACACAAGCCCCCAGCACATGCAGCCACCGCAGAATCTCCAGCCACGCCATCACCGCGACTCCAAAAGCACGCGTGCGACCAAGGCCAGAACCATCGACGGCAAAATCTTGACCAGCGGTCCCAACGGATCAAGCCACATATGCGGCACGCTCAACGTCGACGCCACCAGATAGAATAAACTGACACCGATCATGCCCCAACAAGCTGCCTTGGCGTAACGCCGCATCAGGATCAGCGCTGCCAACCCAAGATCCACCAGCGCCCAGAAAACCACACTGGCCACGGCAATCCCATGCGGCCACCCCACCTGTTCCAGAACCTGCGCCGCCGTGTTGGCGCGGACCAGTCCAATCGCGCCGGAAAGCGCCCAGAACACCGCCAGAACCGCGATGACAAGTGGCATCAAAAGGCTCATACGCGCCGCCAACCTGTCCTCAGTGCGCGCGGGCATTGATTGCAGCGTGCCAGTCAAAGGTCGCACCGCCCCAAGCTCCAGCGCCCGCCACGCGCCGGGATCGCCCCGCACCCCATCTTGCAACACCCTGAGCGCCGTACTGCGCAAGGGCGAACGCCAGCCCAACCGCGATAAAAAATCCGCCCCCTGCGCGACAACTGACACGCTCCACCCCGGCAAACGCAATTGCCAACGTGCGGGCGCAAAGCCGAGCCAGCCGCGCAAAGTTGCAACAAGATCGCTCAGATTATGCGGCGCGTCTTCAACTAGATCGCCTTCAAATCCCGGCGGAACCCGCCCGTCTATACCCGCCTCAACCGCACGCGCCACATCGGCAACTGACACCGTTTGAATTTGCGCGTTGGCCAATGCGATCGGTTGAACCAGCGGTATTGCCGCCAGCATACGCAATAACGCCGTGCCGCCATAGGCTTGTGGCGCCAACACCAAACCCGGTCGGAAAAGTCGATACTGACACCCAGACGCCCGGACCGCAGCGTCGCCAAACGCCTTAGTGGCCATAAACGCGGTATCTGCCTGCGCGTTGACCCCCACTGCTGAAATTTGCACAAGATTGATGTCACCCGTCGCACAAGCCTGCGCCAAAGCCGCAATGGCGTGGTGATGCACAGCTTGCAGATTGTCCCGGGGTCCGTCTTGTAAAGCGCCCGAACAATTCACCACGTCGGTGACGCCCTGCAATACGTCTGCCCAGTTGTCGGTGCTGGTCATGTCAGCCATGTCGCGCATAACCCAGTCCAGCCCTGGCAAAACCTGTTGCGCCATGCGCAGATCGCGCCCCATACCGCGCACGTCATATCCCCGGTCCATCAGATGGCGCGCGACACAGGCACCGATCAGCCCATATGCGCCTAAAACCAAAACCGTTTTTTGTGAGCGAACCTGTTCAGGCGCCTTGTGCATGCCGTAATCCCGACCTGTGTGACATCACCACCGAACACCACCGTATCCTGAAACACAACCATGCGAGGTCTGTTAGGCCATGCGTGCCACGGCACCACCACGTCGTCCACGCATCAGGATCATTAGCATGATCCCGATATTGAGGAAATTCCATGCAATCCCGTTCAGGAACGCCCATTCATAGGACCCGCTGATGTCGTAAATCCAACCCGACATCCATCCGCCCAGCGCCATGCCCAGAATGGTCGCCATCAACACGAATCCAACCCGGGCGCCCGCTTCTCGTGCGGGCATGTATTCGCGCACGACAAGCGCATATGCAGGCACAATGCCGCCCTGACTTAATCCAAACACCGCGCTGACCAGATAGAGCGGCACCAACCCGTCAAACGGAAGAAACAGAAACAGCGCCATGCATTGCAGCGCCGAACCTATCAACAAGGTCACAACTCCGCCCAGCTGATCCGCGACCAATCCCGAAATCAGGCGCGATACAACACCGCCCAGCAACATCAAAGCCAGCATTTCCGCGCCCACCGCAGGGCCATAGCCCAGATCGACACAGAAACTTACAATATGCACCTGAGGCATCGACATCGCCACGCAACACCCGATCCCGGCCATCCCCAATATCCATTGCAACGTGACAGGCCGGAACGGTGCCGCGCCCTGCCGGGCCAAATTTGCAGTGTCCTGTGCCGCAAAAGAATCTGCGGGCACCCGGCGCCGCAACAAAAGCGACAAGGGTGTCACCACCGCCAGCGTCAGAACCGCCAGCACCACAAACACGGCGCGCCAGCCATAATCGCTCAACACCCCGCTCAACAGAATGGGCCAGACCGCGCCAGACAGGTAGTTGCCACTTGCGGCAATCGCCACGGCAATGCCGCGGCGCTTCTGAAACCATTGCGAAATATCCGCTATCAGCGGGCCAAATCCAACCGCCGTGCCAAACCCCAGAAACAAATGCACAAACGACAACATCAAAATCGATTGCGACATCGCGGCAAGGCCGTAACTCAATGCACTCAGAACCGCCGCGCCGATCAGGGACAGCGTGATGCCCCACCGATCCACTGCACGTCCAATGGCGAAATTGCCCAGCGCAAACCCAACCATCGTCAGCGTATAAGGCAACGACGCATCGGCCCGATCAATGCCAAATTCGGTCTGAATGGCCGGCATGACCACGATCACCGCCCACATGCCCACATTGGCCACGACGGCAATCGCCAAAGTAACCCCAAGCCGCACCCAGCTATAGCGACTGTCAAGAATGCTGTGATCTGTCATCCCGCCACGCTAGGGCGCGCCAGTTCAGGTGTATAGCGCAAAAGCGACGCGTTAACCGACCCTACCGGATTGTGAAGGTGTTCCCCGTGTCACCACTTTGACCCAAACGCGAGAATGAACGCAAAACTGTCGTCTGCTCAGGGCGCGGCGCATTGCGTCTACAAGTCCGGGCTCACCGATGCTGCAGCTCGGGCCAATGTCCGTCATACGTCTAATCAGGATAACAAGTTTCCCATTCGCTGGATTTCGCTGCGCGTTTCGCCTGCCATGTTGCGAAGCCACGCAGCAAATCTCTGCACTTGGGGTCTCTTTGCGGCGTCAGGTCGAAACTGCATCCTGTATGGGTGCGGCGCAGTGATGTGCTGAGATGTAGGGAAAGGGGTGACAATCGTACCGTTTTCTAAATCGCTCAAGACCAAAGACATGCCACACACCAGAAAGCCTACATTCTGCCGCACGGCTTCTAGTGCAAGCCTGGCATTTGGATAATGAACGCCGCGATCCGGGCCGCTCTTGCGGTGACCAAATTTTTGAAACCACTCAACCCACCCAGGATGCTCTGAGCTTTCTTGCTGAACCTTCAGATGCAGCAGCGGCATTCCCTCCATCTGGAGGACCGGGTCCCAATCTGCAATTCGGCGCAGATTGTCGGGGCCGGTTACAGGCAGAAAAGCTTCGGTAAACAGCGGCTCACCGGGCCCGTCTCCGTAGTCGATGCGTATATCAGGTGTGCCCAATCTCAGCGGAACGTCTCCTGCTCCGTTTATACAGAACAAGATATTGGGATGCGCTTCACGAAACGCGTCAATACGTGGCGCCAGCCAAAGCTCAGCCCAATCGGGTTCGGCAACAATCTGAATTTCACTAACACGTTGAAAATCCAGAGTATCCGTCACGCGTTCAAGCGCCGCAAAAGCCAACTGTAAATCTGCAAGAGCGTGCTCAAGCTGTGGTGTTGGCCGCAATCCTGATCGCCCCCTCAGCAAGAGATCTGCGCCCAAAAAGTCTTCAAGTGTTCGAACGCGCTGCCCGACTGCAGCTGGCGTTATACCTAGCGTATCTGCCGCAGCTTTCAGCGAGCCCTTACGAATAGATAACTCGACCGCCTGGAGTGATTTTAGATGTGTTAGGGTGACCATTACTAAAGATTATCTTTATTCTGCAAAATATCAAGCACCTCAACTAAGGAAAATCTTTACCACGCTAAAGAAAATTGAGTTTTTATTTTCACTGTTACTCGTTCAGACTCACGGGGCGACATCACTTAAACCGACAAAGAAGATCAACAAAATGGAACGCTTCATCATCGAACGCGACATTCCAGGCATCGGCGAATTTTCCCTGACTGAGCTCTGCGGCGCTGCCCGTGCCTCAAATCAGGCGCTGGCAACAATAGGCCCCAGCATTCAATGGCAACATTCTTATGTGGCAGGCGAGAAAACGTTCTGTGTCTATCTGGCCGAGGGCGAAGAGGAGATTACCAAACATGCAGAACTGAGCGGCATTCCTGTGACGAACATCACTAGAATTTCGCAAATCATCGATCCGTTGACTGCAAACAACTAGGCCATTAGCGATTAGAAAGATACCGACGACGATAATCAGATGGTCGTCGGGTCTTTTGTAGTGCGGCGGTTTCTTTTTACTCAAGAAAACAAAACTCAGATGGTCGCTTCACCCCGTCAAACAAGTGTCTTCCGTCAGCATCATTGGCACTGCTTCAGCGAATACAAACTTATTCCCGCAATTTCGACATTTACACCGCCCGCGAAAAAGGCTGGCTCAGGCCAGCGGTTGCAGAGACCTTGAGGCACGACTACCCGATCAGCCCACAAAATGACACCGATGCAACACCGACATGATACCGACGTGTTGCCGATCCGGCTATTTCAGTTCGGGCTGGTACAAGCAAACGCGCCTATTGTCCCAGCGCCTGTGCCAGATCCGCGATCAGATCATCGGCATGTTCCGTCCCCACCGATACCCGCAGCAGATTGTCAGGGATGCCAGTATGCGACTCGATGGTATAGCGATGCTCAACCAGACTTTCGACGCCACCCAAAGATGTTGCCCGATGGAAAAGCTTAAGCTTTCCAGCAACTTGCAAGCTGTTTTCCCGCGTACCTTTGACCAACACTGACATCAGAAACCCAAATCCGCCTGGCATCTGGCGCGCCGCTATGTCATGCCCGGGATGGCTGGCAAGGCCGGGAAACAAAACCGCCTCGACCTGTGGATGATCTTCCAGAAAACTGGTAACTTTCAACGCATTATCACACATCCGCTCGACCCTGACTGGCAAAGTCCGCATGCCTCTTAACAACAACCACGCCTCAAACGCCCCCATAATAGCCCCTGCGCTGGTGCGGTCCGTGGCGATCTCTTCCCAAACCTGCGAAGGCTCGCGGCAAACCAAAACACCGCCCAACGCATCTGAGTGACCGTTGATCACTTTGGTGGTCGAATGCATCACGATATCCGCGCCAAATTTCAATGGGTTAGACAGAATTGGCGAGGCCGCAGTGCTGTCCACCGCCAACACTGCACCGCATCCATGCGCCGCTTTGGCCGCTGCGGCGATGTCTGCGATCTTCAGCCACGGGTTGGACGGCGTTTCGACCCACACAATCTGCGCCGCACCTTTGGCACAGACCGCGGCCAACGCATCGGGGTCGCTGGCGTCAACAACATCCATAACCACCTGGCGACGCTTACAAAAATCCTGAATCCATTTGGTGGTGCCCCAGTAGATACCGGATTGCACAACCACCCGTCCCCCGGTTGGAACCGTGCGAAACAGCGCCGCAATCGCCGCCATGCCGCTCGGAAACAAAAGCGCAGCCGCGCCCCCTTCGAGCTGTGCCAACAACTGCTCGGCCTGACGCACCGCATCATTGTGGTCCCGGCCATATGTGTTGTCCGCATTTATCAACCCATAGTCTTCGTCCCGTGCAAATGTCGTCGATGGCTGTATCGGCGGCACGACCCCCCCGCTCACCGGATCAATGGCGCCCCCGGCGCGCGCCAGCAGTGTATCGGGGTGCATATCTTTGGGGTCCATAACGCGTCGCTCCTTGATGGTTTCGCCAACTGTCTCGACATCGCAAAAACATGCAAGCCCCCTCGCGCTCTGACGGGTCAAATGTTAGGAACGCGCATGACCCGCACCCTCCTCTTCAACAAGCCCTTTGATGTCCTGTCGCAATTCACCGACAAAGGCACCGAAGGCAGCCCGCGTCGTACTCTTTCAGATTTCATTGACGTGCCGGGGGTTTACCCGGCTGGCCGACTGGATCGCGACAGCGAAGGCTTGATGGTTCTGACCGATGATGGTCGCCTGCAGGCGCGCATTTCAAACCCGCGCCATAAAATGCCCAAAACATACTGGGTACAGGTCGAAGGCTTGCCAGATGACGCCGCCCTTAAGGCTTTGCAGCAAGGCGTTGACCTCAAGGACGGGCCCACACGCCCCGCAGAAGCCCGCCGAATTGACGACCCCCCGGACCTTTGGCCACGCACGCCGCCCGTGCGTTTTCGCAAATCCGTGCCTGATTGCTGGCTGGAACTCACCATTCGCGAAGGACGAAACCGTCAAGTCCGACGCATGACCGCCGCCGTTGGCCACCCAACGTTGCGGTTGATCCGGTGTCGCATAGGTGATTGGACATTGGGTGCGCTGCCCCCGGGCCAGTGGAGTGATGCATGAAGGCCAGCCGGGCCATTTTTCCTGTGGATAAACACAACATATAGTGGACACGACAGGTAACGCACCGTATTCCGGGCCAAAACGAGAACGATCAGAGGCGCAGAACGCATGGCACATATCATTGTGGTCGGCAACGAAAAGGGCGGAGCCGGCAAGTCGACGCTCTCAATGCACATCGCCACTGCCCTGGCCCGCATGGGACATCGGGTCGGCGCAATCGATCTGGACTTGCGTCAGAAAAGCTTTGGCCGCTATGCCGAAAACCGCCAGAAATTCATGCAGCAGGCCGAACTGGAGCTTCCCGGACCCAATTATCAGGATTTGCCTGAGATCGACACGGACACGCTTAAGCCCGGCGAAAACGTCTATGATCATCGCCTGTCTGCTGCGGTTGCCGCACTTGAGCCAGACAATGACTTCATCCTGATCGACTGTCCCGGCTCGCATACCCGTCTTAGCCAAGTGGCGCATTCGCTGGCGGATACGCTGGTTACACCCCTGAACGACAGCTTTGTGGATTTTGATCTGCTGGCCAAAATTGATGGCGACGGAGAGAAAATCCTCGGCCCATCTGTTTATTCCGAGATGGTCTGGAACGCCCGTCAATTGCGCGCGCAGGCAGGATTGCAGCCAATCGACTGGATCGTGATGCGCAACCGGATGGGCGCGCAGCAAATGGTCAACAAAGAAAAGATGGGCAAGGCGCTGGACCGTCTGGCCAAGCGCATCGGGTTTCGTGTCGCACCCGGTTTCAATGAACGGGTGGTGTTTCGTGAATTGTTCCCACGCGGCCTGACCTTGCTGGACTTGCGGGATATCGGGGTCAAACAGCTGAACATTTCCAATGTCGCCGCACGTCAGGAACTGCGCGATTTGATAAAGACGTTAAAACTGCCCAACGTGACTGTGGATTTCTAAGGCACAACCGGCTGCGGGCTTTCAAAAAGCCCGTTTTTGCGAATCATTTCGGATCATCCAACCCGGCCAGCCGGCGCAACATCACGCGCAATAACGCAACTTCTCCGGTGGTAAACTGCGCCCGCAGCTTCTCTTCGTAGTCTTCTGCGACGGCACGTAGGTCACGAAAGGCCGCATGCCCGGCGGTGGTAAGTTTCAGCTTTTCCACCCGTCGGTCTTCGTCACTTCTCTCTCTGACCAAAAACCGCCGGTCGACCAATTTTTGCACAGCGCGGCTAATTTTTGTCTTATGTATCCGAGCCTTATCGCAAATTTCAGTCGCGGTCATTTCACCATATGTCCCAAGGTGGAACAGCACGCGCCATTCCGTTCTCAGCATTCCATAGCGGTTCTTGTATACACGTTGAAACGACAGGCTGCTTTCTTCTGCAGCCAGGTTGAGCAAGTATGGCAGGAAATCCTGCAAAGAAAATTCGTCTTTATCGGGCATGGGGCTGTCCTCCTGCTTGTTAGTTACAAAAAGAACTATTACCAAAGCAACTAAATTCGAAACAGGAGCGCGCGACATGACACAACACATGGTTCCGACCCGTATGCAAATGGCCCCTTCTCTTGCAGGTCCGCATGACGGCTATATGCCCGGGTTTGGTAATGATTATGAAACCGAAGCGTTGCCGGGCGCATTGCCCCAGGGCATGAACTCACCCCAAAAATGCAACTATGGCCTATATGGTGAGCAGCTCTCGGGCACGGCCTTTACCGCGCCCAGCCATCAGAACGAACGCACCTGGTGTTATCGCATTCGCCCCTCGGTCAAACACTCGCACCGCTACGAAAAGATCGACGTGCCATTCTGGAAATCGGCCCCCAATGTCGATCCCGACGTGACATCACTGGGGCAATACCGCTGGGACCCGGTGCCCCATACCGACGAGAAGCTGAACTGGATCACCGGCATGCGCAGTATGACCACAGCCGGGGATGTCAACACTCAGGTCGGTATGGCCACACATGTCTACCTTGTGACTGACTCTATGGTGGATGACTATTTCTTCTCGGCCGATTCCGAATTGCTTGTAGTGCCACAAGAGGGCGTGCTGCGCTTTTCGACCGAATTGGGTATCATTGATCTTGAGCCCAAGGAAATCGCCATCATTCCACGCGGCCTGCTTTATCGCGTCGAAGTGCTCGAAGGTCCGGCGCGTGGGTTTGTCTGCGAGAATTACGGGCAGAAATTCGAACTTCCTGGACGCGGTCCAATTGGCGCCAATTGCATGGCCAATCCGCGCGACTTCAAAGCCCCGGTGGCAGCGTATGAAGACCGCGAAGTGCCCTCGACCGTCACCGTGAAATGGTGTGGCCAGTTCCACAAAACCCATATTGGGCAATCGCCGCTGGATGTGGTGGCATGGCACGGCAATTACGCACCGGTGAAATATGATCTGCGCACTTATTGCCCGGTCGGCGCGATCCTGTTTGACCACCCTGATCCATCAATCTTTACGGTTCTGACCGCGCCTTCGGGCCAGCCCGGCACCGCCAATATCGACTTTGTGCTGTTTCGCGAACGCTGGATGGTGGCCGAAGATACATTCCGCCCACCGTGGTATCACAAGAACATCATGTCTGAACTGATGGGCAACATTTACGGCCAATATGACGCCAAGCCACAAGGGTTCATTCCCGGCGGTATGAGCCTGCACAATATGATGCTGCCCCACGGGCCAGACAAAAACGCCTTTGAAGGCGCCTCAAACGCCAATCTGGGACCGGACAAGCTGGACAACACGATGTCGTTCATGTTCGAAACCCGCTTTCCACAGCATCTGACCACATTTGCCGCAGATGACGCCCCCCTTCAGGATGATTACATTGATTGCTGGACCGACATCGAAAAGAAATTCGATGGCACTCCGGGCAAGAAATAAGGAACAATAAACATGCCATTGATGAAAAGCTGGGTGGCCTCGGCCAACGACGAAAACCACCCCTTCCCGCTGAACAACCTGCCCTATGGCGTATTTTCGACCACAGGCACTGAAGAACGCTGTGGCGTGGCCATTGGGGACATGATCCTCGATATGGCCGCGGCTGAACAGGCCGGGCTGATAAGCCTGTCTGAAATCCCTGTGTTTGACGCACCCTACTGGAACGATTTCATGGATCTCGGTGCCGAAGCATGGGGCGAATTGCGGGCACGCCTCGTGGCTTTGTTATCAGACGGCAGCGCCGAACAATCCTCAGTTGAGCCGCATCTTGTCGCAATGTCGGACGCCGAATTGCACATGCCCATCGCCGTCAGCGAATACACTGACTTTTATGCCGGTCGCCACCACGCGTTTAATGTTGGCACCATGTTTCGAGGCCCCGAAAACGCGCTGCCGCCAAACTGGCTGCACATTCCAATCGGCTATAATGGCCGGGCGTCGTCGATCTGCATCTCAGGCACTGACGTGCGCCGCCCATGGGGTCAGCTCAAAGGACCAAACGATGACCTGCCCCGCTGGGCTCCTTGTGCCCGTTTTGACATCGAACTCGAAATGGGCGCCATCATCGGCACGTCATCCGATGGCCCAATCACCGTTCAGGAAGCCGATGACAATATCTTCGGTTACGTCCTGCTAAACGACTGGTCTGCGCGTGACATTCAGGCATGGGAATACCAACCTCTTGGCCCGTTTCAGTCCAAAGCCACCGCAACCTCGATCTCACCTTGGATTGTGACCAAAGCCGCGCTGGAACCCTTCCGCACAGACACGCCGGATCGGGAATTTGAACTGCTCGATCACCTCAAAGACTGCGGCCCGATGCTCTATTCAATCGATCTCGAAGTCTCAATGGCCCCCCAAGGCAAAGAGGCCACCACCATCGCGCGGACCAACTATAACGAGATGTATTATTCCGCCGCACAACAGCTCGCACATCACACGACCTCCGGAACGCCGATGAATGTGGGCGATCTGATCGGGTCCGGGACAATCTCAGGACCCAAGAAAGAAAATCGCGGCTCGCTGCTTGAACTCTCATGGGGCGGCAAAGAACCGTTCACGCTCGACACCGGAGAGACCCGCAGCTTCATCGAAGACGGCGATACGCTCACGCTTAAAGGCGCGGCGCGGGGCGACGGCTATTCCATCGGGTTTGGTGATTGCACTGGTTCGATACTGCCCGCGCTCAAAGATCCATACGCCCGCTAACCCTTACATTGTTCCCGAAACACTCCTGCCGGAGGCGACCTCACCCCGCCCCGACGCACCTCAAAAAGGATACACATCACATGGCTAAGGCATTCGCGTCCCAAGGGGACATGTCCGAAAAGAAAATCACGTTTGATGAAATCGGAGAAGGTCTTTACGCTTTTACCGCCGAAGGCGACCCCAATTCGGGTGTTATCATCGGCGATGACAGCGTGATGATTGTCGAGGCTCAGGCCACTCCACGTCTGGCCAATAAAGTCATCGAATGTGTGCGTTCTGTCACCGACAAACCGATCAGCCACGTTGTACTGACCCACTACCACGCAGTACGCGTTCTGGGCGCCAGCGCATTTGGCGCGCAGCAAATCATCATGTCAGACAAAGCCCGCTCCATGGTTGTGGAACGCGGCCAGGAAGACTGGGACAGCGAATTCCAACGCTTTCCGCGCCTGTTTGAAGGCCATGAAAGCATTCCCGGCCTGACCTGGCCAACTACAACCTTCAGCGACAGCATGACGGTTTACCTCGGCAACCGTCGCATCGACATCAAGCAGATCGGGCGCGCCCATACGGCCGGTGATACGATCATCCATGTGCCCGACCAGAACGTCATGTTCACCGGTGACATCGTCGAGGATCACTCGGCCTGTTATTGTGGCGACGGACATTTTGGTGACTGGGGTCAGACACTGGACAATATCGCGGCGTATGACGTTGACGCCATCGCCCCCGGTCGTGGTGCCGCGCTGGTGGGTAAAGACGCCGTAGCCCGCGCCATCGCAAGCACACGTGACTTCGTAGACAGCACCTACGCACCAGCCGCCAAAGTTGCGGCGCGTGGCGGATCGCTGAAAGAAGCCTGGGACGCGGTACGCGAAGTTTGCGATCCGAAATTCGCCGACTATGCGATCTACGAGCACTGCCTGCCCTTTAACGTCGCCCGCGCCTATGACGAAGCCCGCGGTATCGACACACCCCGCATCTGGACCGCACAACGCGATCTGGATATGTGGGCAGCCCTTCAGGGCTAACCCGGAAACGCGTCCTTGATCCAGATCGTGTGACGGACGCAGCGAACATGAGACACTTAAAACAATCGTTCCGGCGCACACACGCGCCGGGGCACAGGGAAGTTATGCCCAATTCGGGAGGAGACTATGAGTAAAATCTTCGAAATACCGCTCTATGCTTACGAGCGCAGTTCGGATCAGGACGCCGCAACCCCGGTTCGACGCAAAGTTGTCGTGATTGGTGCCGGACCTATCGGACTTGGTGCAGCCATCGACCTTGCTCAGCAAGGCGTCGAAGTTGTCATTCTTGATGACAATGACAAGGTCAGCTTCGGCTCACGCGCTGTATGTTACGCCAAACGCCCGCTGGAAATTCTCGACCGGCTTGGCTGTGGTCAACCGATGGTCGACAAGGGCGTCGAATGGAACCTTGGCAAAGTGTTCTTTGACGATCGTCAGGTTTATGATTTCAACCTTCAACCCGAAGACGGCCATCAACGCCCCGCCTTTATCAACCTTCAGCAATACTACTTTGAAGAATATCTGGTGAACCGGGTCCGCGAATTGCAGGCCGAAGGCGCGCCCATCGAAATTCGGGGTCGCAACAAGGTTGAGGCCATCGGCACCCATGATGATCACGTCACGCTTGAGGTCGAAACCCCCGAGGGCAGCTATACCCTCGAAGCAGACTGGCTGATCGCCTGTGACGGCGCCACGTCCCCGTCGCGCCGAATGCTGGGTCTGGACTTTGTCGGTCGGGTTTTTGAAGACAACTTCCTGATCGCAGACGTGATCATGGAGGCCGAATTCCCAACCGAGCGTTGGTTCTGGTTTGATCCACCGTTCAACCGTGGCCAATCCGCATTGCTGCACAGCCAACCGGACAATGTCTGGCGCATCGATTTGCAATTGGGATGGGACATCGACAAAGAGCGTGAAAAACGCCCTGAAAACGTCATTCCCCGCCTCAAGGAAATGCTGGGCGATGATGTCGAATTCGAATTGGAATGGGTCTCGATCTATACCTTCCAATGCCGTCGCATGGAGAATTTCCGCTATGGTCGGGTTCTGTTTGCAGGCGACGCGGCACATCAGGTTTCACCATTTGGCGCACGTGGGGCGAATTCAGGACTGCAAGACACGGATAACCTGTGTTGGAAGCTCAAACTTGTACTGGATGGCAAAGCACCGGAATCGCTGCTCGACAGCTATAATTCCGAACGGGTGCACGGCGCGGATGAAAACATCCTGAACTCATCGCGATCCACCGACTTTATCACACCAAAGTCCGAAATGAGCCGTACCCTGCGTGATGCGGTTCTGGATCTGAGCGAGCAATTCGAATTTGCCCGCCCACTGGTGAATTCCGGGCGCCTTTCAGTGCCTTGCACCTATGACGGCTCATCGCTGAATTCAGCGGATGCGCTTGACGGTCCGGCGCGAACACGTCCCGGCTCGCCCTGCCCGGATGCGCCGCTTGGTGACGACTTTCTTCTGCCCAAACTGGGAAATCAGTTCACGTTGCTGACCATCGATGCTGACGCACCCGACAGCTTTGAGGAAGATGGTATCGAAGTCACACGGTTGGCATTGTCGGTCAAAGATGACGCCACTTTGGAACTGAAACGCCGGTATCTGGGCGACAGTGACAGCGCCGTTTACCTGATCCGCCCGGACCAGCATGTTGCTGCCCGCCGGCCCAGCTTTGACGAAAACCACTTTCGCGCAGCGCTGCGCCGCACAACAGGAAAGGAGTAAGGTACATGTCAGATAGCTTGAATCTCACCCCGAATATTGACGGCGCCGATGACTTTTACGCCGAACTTCTGGCGGTCCATGAAGGGTTGGAAAAACCTGAGAGTGACGCACTAAGCGCCCGCTTGATCTTGATCCTGGCCAACCATATCGGCCAACGCAACGTTCTTACTCAGGCGCTGGCAGCCGCCGCCCTGAAACAGGAGTAATTCTTATGAAAATCGAACAAATTCATCACGTTGCCTATCGTTGCAACGATGCCAAGGAAACCGTCGAATGGTATGGCAAGATGCTGAACATGGACTTCGTTCTGGCCATTGCCGAAGACAAAGTCCCCTCAACACATGAACCCGACCCCTACATGCATCTGTTTCTGGATGCGGGAAACGGTAACGTTCTGGCGTTCTTTGAACTGCCCACCAAACCGGAAATGGGACGCGATCCTAACACCCCGATCTGGGTCCAGCATATCGCGTTCAAAGTGAAAGATCGCGCCACGCTGATCGAATTCAAAGAGCATCTTGAGGCCAATGGCGTCGAAGTTCTGGGTGTCACCGATCACTCGTTGTTCCATTCGATCTATTTCTTTGACCCCAGCGGCCATCGGGTCGAGCTGGCCTGCCCCGATCCCAAGGAAGAAGCCCTGCTAAAACGCATGGACGAAGTGAAGTGGGATATGCTCGAAGAATGGTCCGTGACCAAACGCGCGCCTCAGCACGCGGCATGGCTGCATGCAAAAGAGCTGAACAAAGATGCTCAAACCGATTAACATCGCAACTTAGTTGCAGTAAAACTATGACATCCGGCCCAATTGGGTCGGATGTTTTCCAATAGAGAACAGGCAGAGCTGATGACCGACACCAAACTTTATGACTATTGGCGCTCCTCGGCCTCTTACCGGCTGCGCATCGCGCTCAATCTGGCGGATATCCCATATCAGGCGATCCCGGTCGATCTCGTCAAAGGCGATCACAGAGCACCGCAGCATCTGGCCCGCAACCCTCAGGGGCTGGTACCGGTGCTGGATATCGACGGGCACCAGCTGACACAATCACTCGCCATTCTCGATTACCTGAACGACACCCGAAGCATGGGCCTGTTGCCCACCGATCCGGTCGAGGCCGCCAGGGTCCGCGCGTTGGCGCATTCTGTGGCGGTCGATGTGCACCCGGTTTGCAATCTTCAGGTGGTTGCGCATGTATCCAGACTAATGCCGGAAGCAAGTTCAGCAAAAGAAGACTGGATGACCCATTTCATTGCGCCGGGTTTGACGGCCTTTGAAGCCTTGCTGAACAATTTCGAACAAACACCCTATTGCGCAGGAAGCGCACCGTCGCTCGCAGACATCTGTCTGATGCCACAAATTTATAATGCGCGGCGGTGGAATGTTGATGTCTCAGATTGTCCGCGCATTCTCGCGGTTGAGGCCGCCTGCGCAGATCACCCCGCGTTTGCGGCCGCGCATCCGGAACAGGTCAAACCGGCCTGAGCCGACTTTACAGGTCGAGCTTATTCAGATCGTCCAGCAAATCCAGCAAACTGCTATAGCGTTCATCGCCCAGCTGTTCACGTAATGCTCTGGCGTGGCGCTGGCTTTCGGGCATGTTCTTGGCGATCAATGCGTGGCCTTTTTCAGCCACCGAAATCACCTGACGCCGCCGATCAACTTCGTCGCGCGTGCGCGTCACATATTCTTTTTCTTCCAGCTTTTGCAGAATACGGGTTAGGCTGGGCAACAACAAAACCGCACGGTCCGCAATGGTTGTTGGGTCCAGCGGCCCTTCTTCCATCAACACACGCAACACGCGCCACTGTTGTTCTGTGACACCAGCATCTGCCAACATGTGACGGATCGGACCCATTACTTTTTCTCGTGCACGCAACAAAGCAATGGGCAAAGACTTGGATGTGGCGGGAATGTTGGTCGCATCTGTCATTTTTTCTTCATGCACCGCAGTGTGCAAAAAGGCAAATTCATTATCTTGAAATAGTCGCGATATTGATTAACGTGTTAACCGAACAAGGGAGAGTCACATGGATTGGTCAGAATTTGCGCGTTGGGGTGCCCGGATTTCCGAATGGGGGCGCAACTATCACGAAACCATCCGCAGCCGTCCCGTGCGCGCTCAGGTCGCGCCGGGTGACATTCTGAACGCTTTGCCCAAGGCGCCGCCATCGGCAGGAACGGATATGGAAACCGTTTTTGCGGATTTCGAACAAGACGTCATGCCCGGCATCACCCATTGGCAGCATCCGCGGTTCTTTGCCTATTTTCCGTCCAATGCGACACCGCCTTCGATGCTGGCTGAATTTCTTGCCACCGTCATCGCGCCGCAATGCATGCTCTGGCAAACTTCTCCTGCGGCAACCGAAATGGAAACCCGCATGATCGACTGGCTACGCCAATCGCTTGGACTGGGCGCGCATTTCTCGGGCGTCATTCAGGACAGCGCGTCGTCGGCCACACTGGCCGCAGTGCTGACGATGCGGGAAAAGACGCTGAACTGGACAGGCAACACCCAGGGCCTGCCGGGTCAAGCTGCATTGCGGATTTATTGCTCGGCCGAGGTCCACACGTCGGTTGACCGCGCCATCTGGGTATCTGGCATTGGACAGGACAATCTGGTCCGCATTCGCACCAGCGGCCCCAAGCGCGCCATGGACCCCGCCGCGCTGGACGCCGCGATTGCGGCCGACATTGCCGCCGGGTTGAAACCGGCAGGAATCGTCGCCTGCACCGGCGGGACAGGCACTGGGGCCTGTGACGATATTTCGGCCGTGTGTGACCTGGCGCAGAAATACGGATTGTATGTACATGTCGATGCCGCATGGGCCGGGGCCGCAATGATTTGCCCGGAATACCGCGATTTGTGGGCCGGAATCGACCGCGCCGACTCGGTTGTGTTCAACCCGCATAAATGGCTGGGGGTTCAATTCGATTGCTCCGCGCATTTTGTCAAAAACCCCGACGATCTGGTGCGCACATTGGCCATTCAACCCGAATACCTGAAAACTCATGGTCAGGACGGTGTTATCAATTATTCAGAATGGTCCGTGCCGCTGGGGCGCCGCTTCCGGGCGCTGAAAATCTGGTTTGTGTTGCGCATCTATGGGCTGGACGGTTTGCAGCAAATGATCCGCAATCATGTCAGCTGGTCCCAGGAGCTTTGCGAACTGATCCGCGCCGCGCCCGACTATGAGATCATCACTGAACCTGTGCTGTCGCTGTTCACATTCCGCTATGCGCCGCCCGAACAGGATGATCTGGATGTGCTCAACCAAACGCTGGTTGACCGGATCAATGATGACGGGCGCATTTACATTACGCAAACTCGGGTCAATGGTGATCTTGTGATCCGTTTTCAGGCCGCACACTTCGCGGCAACCCGCGAAGATGTGCTCTTTGCCCTTGAAGTTATTCAGGAACTCGCCGCTGATCTGACCTGAAAACCGACCTACGTATTTTCCCCGAATTGACCCAATTCAGGCTCTCCCCCTACCATGATCACAATTCGCCCGGTCTTTGAACCGGGCAGATTTCAGGGAGAGGAACTCATGAAAAAATACCTGCTTTCGGGCATGGTGTCGGCCCTTGCGCTGACCAGCGCTGCCCATGCCGATATCAAGATCGCCCACATCTATGGCAAAACGGGCCCCTACGAGGCCTATGCCAAACAATCCCATGACGGTCTGATGTTGGGGCTCGAATATGCCACTGGCGGCACCATGGAAGTGAACGGCGAAAAGATTGTCGTGATCGAAAAGGACACACAGCTTAAGCCGGACAATGGCAAAGCCCTTCTGGAAGAGGCCTACGGCGATGACGAAGTTGATCTGGCCGTAGGTCCGGTCAGCTCGGGTGTTGCGCTGGCGATGCTGCCAGTGGCCGAAGAATACGAAAAAATTCTGATTGTCGAACCTGCGGTTGCCGATTCAATCACCGGCGCCAACTGGAACCGCTATATCTTCCGCACCTCGCGCAACTCGTCTCAGGATGCCGTGGCCAACGCCATCGCGCTGGCCGGTGAGGATGTTCAGATTGCCACGCTGGCGCAGGATTATGCCTTTGGGCGCGACGGGATTTCCGCCTTTAAGGAAGCGCTGGAAAGTCAGGGACAGTCGGTCACACACGAAGAATACGTGCCCACCGACACCACCGATTTCACCGCTGCCGCCGAACGCATCTTCAACGCCATGAAAGATGTCGAAGGTGACAAAAAACTGTTCATCATCTGGGCCGGTGGCGGCAATCCAATGGGCAAAATCCAAGCCATGGACCCCAGCCGCTTTGGCATCGAAATCGCCACCGGTGGCAATATTCTGGCCGCGTTGAAAAGCTACAAAGACTTCCCCGGTCTGGAAGGCGCGACGTATTATTACTACGAAAACCCCAATAACGACGTGAATGACTGGTTGGTGACAACCCATCAGGAACGTTATGACAGCCCGCCTGATTTCTTCACCGCCGGTGGCATGTCGGCAGGAATAGCCGTTGTTGAGGCCCTGAAAAAAGCGGGCAGCACCGATACCGAAGCGCTGATTTCAGCGATGGAAGGCATGGAATGGATGACGCCTAAGGGCAAGATGAAGTTCCGCGCTGAAGACCATCAGGCGCTGCAGTCCATGTATCATTTTAAGATCAAAGTCGAAGACGGCGTTGAATGGGCGATTCCGGAACTGGTGCGCGAACTGACAATCGACGACCTGCCGATTCCGATCCGCAACCAGTAATCAACCCAAACGCACGAAGCCCGGCGGCCTCCTCTGCCGGGCTTCCCCTTCCCCGCCAAGGGACCATTCCCATGTCTCACCCGCTTCTTGAAACCACCGACCTGACGGTCCGCTTTGGCGGGCATGTGGCGGTTGATCATATTTCCTGCGCCTTTAACGCCGGAGAACTGACCGCGATTGTCGGGCCCAATGGTGCCGGAAAAACCACCTATTTCAATCTGATCTCCGGGCAAATCCCGTCGAGCGAAGGCAACGTCGCGTTGAACGGGCGTGACATCACCCGGCTGTCTGTGGCGCAGCGCACTCATTTGGGCATCGGGCGTGCGTTTCAGCTGACCAACCTGTTTCCAAACCTGAACGTGCTGGAAAATGTGCGGCTGGTAATCCAGTCCAAAGCCGGGCGCGGGTTTCGCATGTTTTCGCTGGCCTCATCCCATGACGACCTGACCACCCCGGCGCTGGAAATAGTCGAGCGTGTGCGCCTGAGCGATCAGGCACTGAAACCGGTAAGCGAACTGTCCCACGGTGATCAACGCAAGCTTGAGGTTGCCCTGCTGATCGCACTTGATCCGCTGGTCTATATGTTTGACGAACCCACCGCTGGAATGAGCGTCGACGAAGCCCCTGTTGTGCTGGACCTGATTGCCGAGCTGAAACACCGCAAAGACCGCGCGATCATACTGGTGGAACACAAAATGGATGTGATCCGCACATTGGCCGACCGGATCATCGTACTGCATAACGGCGCGCTGGCCGCCGACGGCGACCCGGCCACAGTGATGGCCAGTGATGTGGTCCAGGAAGCCTATATGGGCAAGGAACTGGAAGATGTCTGATCCGATACTCTCGCTTCAGGGCGTCAATACCAACATCGCGCAATACCACATCCTGCAGGGCGTCGATCTGGACGTACCCCGCGGCGCGGTCACGATGCTGTTGGGGCGCAATGGTGTGGGCAAGACCACAACGCTGCGCACAATCATTGGCCATTGGCGTGCCCATCAGGGTCAGGTCCTGTTTGACGGGCAGGACATCACCCGCCTGCCCACACCGGCCATCGCGCGGCTGGGCATTGGATTCGTGCCCGAGGATATGGGTATCTTTTCCGATCTGAGCGTCGAGGAAAACATGATCCTTGCCGCTGTGTCGGGTCCGATTGATTCCACCCGGCTGGAATGGCTGTTTTCGGTATTTCCCGCGCTGGAAACCTTTTGGAAGAAGGATGCGGGCACCTTGTCGGGCGGTCAAAAGCAGATGCTGACCATTGCCCGCGCCATGATCGAAGAGCGCAGGCTGTATCTGATCGATGAACCCACCAAGGGTCTGGCCCCGGCGATCATCTCGACGATGGCGCGGGCGTTGCGGGAGCTTAAGGATCAGGGTGCCTCAATCCTGTTGGTCGAGCAGAATTTCGCGGTCGCGCGTGCCCTGGGGGACAGTGCCAATGTGATGGATGACGGGCGCATGATCTGGTCCGGGCAGATGCAGCAACTGTCAACCGATGCCGATCTGCAGGAACGGCTGATGGGCCTGAGTATGGAGGGGCAATGATGCGCAGTCGGAGAGGTCGGATTTTGAGTATTTTTGGCAAAATGAAATCAGGGGCGTCGCTATGAATACGGCACCGGATCACACCCCAACCATGGCGCGCATGTCTTGGGCCGAACGGCTGAGTCCCTATGCGCCTGTTTTATTGATCATCGGGCTGGTGCTTGCCGGTCTGATCGCAATTCCGTCGACTTCGAGCTGGCTGACGTTGACCGTGTCGGGATTGGCGATGGGCATGATGATCTTTATCATGGCTTCGGGGCTGACATTGGTGTTTGGCCTGATGGACGTGATCAATTTTGGCCATGGCGCGTTTGTGTCGGTGGGCGCGTTTGTCGGGGTCAGTTTCCTGCTGATGCTGGAACACATGACCGGCGCACCGTCGCTGGCGCTGAACCTTACGGCGATGCTGGTGGCGATAATCGGCGCTATGCTGGCCACGGCCGCCATGGGCTGGGCGTTTGAGCGTGTGATTGTAAAGCCGGTCTATGGCCATCACCTGAAACAGATCCTTGTGACCATGGGCGGGCTGATCGTGGTGGAACAGCTGATCATCGTGCTTTGGGGGCCCGAAGAGATATTCATCACCCGCCCGGAAGCCTTAAAAGGCGCGATTACCTTTGCCGGAGCCGCGCTGGAGAAGTACCGGCTGGTGGCCGTTGGCATTGGCCTGGTGGTGTTTCTGGCCATGCGCTGGGTGTTGCGCAGCACTAAAATCGGGCTGATCGTGCGCGCCGGGGTTGAAAACGGCGAGATGGTCGAAGCGCTGGGGTACCGGTTGCGGCTGGTATTTGTCGGCGTGTTTCTGGCAGGTTCGGCGCTGGCCGGGCTGGGCGGAGTTCTTTGGGGACTCTATCAGGAGGTCATCACGGCCCATATGGGCAACCAGACCATGATCCTGATCTTTATCGTTGTCATCATTGGCGGACTGGGCAGCGTGGAAGGCTGCTTTATTGGCGCGCTGATGGTGGGGCTGCTGCAGAATTATGTTGCGTTTCTGGAACCCAAAGTGGCGCTGATTTCCAATATCGGGCTGATGGTGGCGATCCTGATGTGGCGCCCCATGGGCATGATCCCGGTTGTAAAGGCGAAATGAGTATGCTGCACAAACTCCTTTCCGGCGATATGCCCCGTTCAACCGTGCTGGCAGGATTGCTGATCACGATCCTGATCTGTCTGGCGTTCGCGCCTTTTATCTTTCCAGGCGTACGGTCAGTCGATACCGCTGCGCGTATCTGTATCTTTATTGTGCTGGTGGCGTCTTATGATCTGATGCTGGGCTATGGCGGCATTGTCAGCTTTGCGCACACGATGTTTTTCGGGCTGGGCGCCTATGGCGTGGCATTGGCCAGCACGCATATCGGGCGCGGGTTTGATGCCATACTGATCGGATCTGTGGCGGGGGCGCTGATTGCGGCGCTGCTGGCGCTTATGATCGGGCTGTTCAGCCTGCGGGTGCGGGCGATCTTTTTTGCCATGATCACGCTGGCCGTGGCGTCTGCGGTGGCAGTTCTGGTCAGCCAGATGTCGGGCCTGACCGGGGGCGAAGACGGGCTGTCTTACAAGATCCCACGCGCGCTGGGGCCAGCCTTCAAATTCGCCGATGGCACGCTGATGGGCGTCAAAATGAATGGCAAGCTGCTGAAATACTATCTGATCTTCTTTTCCTGTCTGGCCCTGTTCCTGTTGATGCTGCGCCTTGTGCATTCCCCGTTTGGACGGGTCCTGCTGGCGATCCGGGAAAACGATTTTCGGGCCGAGGCAATTGGGTATCGCGTGGTGCATTACCGGGTTGCGGCCACGTGCATCTCTGCGGCCATTGCCGCGCTGGCGGGATCCCTTTATGCGATTTGGCTGCGCTATGTCGGGCCGGATACATCCCTGTCGATGGAGATCATGATCGACATTTTGCTGATGGTGGTGATTGGCGGTATGGGCACGATGTATGGTGCCGTGATTGGCGTGACCCTGTTTGTGCTGGCACAGAATTATCTTCAGGGGCTGATGAATATCGCCTCAGGCGCTGTCGAAGGCATCCCGATCCTGCCAGACTTGCTGAACGCCGATCGCTGGCTGCTGTGGCTGGGCGTGTTGTTTATCCTGTCGGTCTATTTCTTTCCAACCGGCATTGTCGGGCGTCTGCGCCAAGGCAAATAACCCCTGCGCATCAGCGCAGCTGTTCCGCCGCACGCGCATAGCCGCCCGCCGCACCATCCACAAAATGCATATGCGTGTTGTCGGTGGCCGAAGGCACAAGACAGGTCATCAGCGCCTCGTCCTGGGCATGCATCCCATAGCGGATCAGGCCCTTGTCAGCGGCGGCGCGCAAAACAGCTTCGATCCTTTTTTGCGCCTCAGCATCGCAGTCCAGTGTCATTTTCAAACCATCGTCAAATTTGCGAAAATCTGCATTGTGCCCAACCTCCTCGCGATAGTTTTGGGGAGAGAAATTTCCTAACCGTATATTGAATCGGAACAGAGCCCAGATCATCAAATTGGCACCCAGCAATGCCAGTTTTTGAACCCACACAGGCCGTGCACCATGACTGACATGCGCCTCCAGAGACAATCCAACCGGCGGGAACCGGAAATTCGGCCCCTGACGTGGGACAGGATGCCCGCCTCGACCAGAGCCATCCGAGGCCGCAATTACAGACCGGGAAACTTTGGCAAAAGCGCGCACAGAAACGCCAACTCCCGGCTTTATTACCAAAGATAGAATAGCTCCGTTTTTTGCTTCAAGATTTGACCAGCGGCAGGACAGCCCGCTCAGGTCTGGTTCCTTGTCTGGCATGCCGTCTTCTGGCAGCCGCAACGCACCGGATTTCATCTGGTCTTCCGCCCAGGCCACCCCACCCCCCGAAAACATGGCATAATCGACCCCTTCGGCAGGCGCATATCGCGCCACGCGAATGTCGTGACCTGCAGCGCGTATCTCGCCCACAGTCACCATGGCGGCGCGCAATTCGATGTCAAACTCCCGCCGCGCCCAGCGCCGTACGGCGTCCAACGCATTTTCAGCAGCGCCGCGTTGTTCTGGCCAGACCGCGAAACCAGCACCATCACCACCAAACACATAGGGCAAGCGAAGCAATTCCGCCGCGTTCAACTGAGCTGAAATCACAGCGGCGCCCACGGTGTTAACGGTCTTGTACCGCCCCCGCGCAATTTCCTGAGTCGAACCGACAATATCGGCAACGCCCACAACCCAATCATCGGGCAAAGGCGCATAACATGCAGGATCGGCCAGAACTTCAAATTCTGTCACACGGGGCAGATTCTCATAATATGACTGTGTCGTCTGCGTCATGTGCGCGTCCCGCGTTCGGTTGTTACTGCTTATACGCAGTTACGCTACGACCGGATCATTGCAACGCACAAGCCCGTGAAGCTTGGACTTGCCATTCTCGCGGGCTTGGGATCAAGTCGCATACACCGAGGGAGTGAATTTTCATTATGCGAGCAGACTTGATCCTGCTGTGTTTGGCCTATGTGCTCAGCCAGTTTTTCCGTGCCTTTCTTGCCGTGCTGTCTCAAGTGCTCAAAGAGGATATTGGCGCCACCGCTGAACATCTCGCCTCGGCGTCAGGTCTGTGGTTTCTCGTGTTTGCGGCCATGCAAATTCCGGTTGGTGTTGCGTTGGATCGCTATGGACCACGCCGCACATCCGGTTTGTTGCTACTGATCGGTGGCGCGGGGGGCGCGGCCCTGTTTGCCGTTGCGACCACGCCCACGCATGTGTCGCTGGCCATGGCCCTTATCGGGATTGGGTGTTCGCCGGTCCTGATGGCCAGCTTCTATATCTTTGCACGCAGCTACCCGCCTGCGCGGTTCGCAACGCTGGCGGCCCTGATGATTGGCATTGGGTCAATCGGCAACATTGTGGCGGCCTACCCGATGGCATGGGCGGCAGAAACTATTGGCTGGCGCGCAGCTCTTTGGGGGCTGGCTGGGATTTCCGGCATCACGGCGATCAGCCTGTGGATCATGGTGCAGGACCCTCCGCATGTGCATCACGAAGAGAAAGGGTCGGTGCTTGACCTGCTCAAGATACCGGCACTTTGGCTGATCCTGCCCTTGTTGCTGGTCAACTACTTGCCCGTCGCCGGGGTACGTGGTCTTTGGATTGGTCCGTATCTGACGGATACGTTTGCATTGACGACCGGTCAGATTGGTCAGGCATCTCTTGTTATGGGGCTCGCCATGATCATCGGCACTTTGGCCTATGGCCCGGCAGATCGCATCTTTGGCACCCGCAAATGGGTGGTGGTGGTGGGCAATTCCGGTGCGCTTGCCGCGTTATTTGCACTGACATTCTGGCACGATACCAGCCCGTGGTTCGCCATAGCGATGATGGCCACACTTGGCTTTTTCGGCACCAGCTTTCCGTTGATTGTCGCCCATGGCCGCAGCTTTATCCCGCCACACCTGCTCGGGCGCGGCGTCACGCTTTTGAACCTGTTTGGCATCGGTGGCGTCGGGGTGATGCAATTTGGCTCTGGCCGTCTGCACAGCGCAGTGTCCGCCACACACCCAACCTTGGCCTATCAGGTGCTGTTCGCCACCTTTGGCGCTCTGTTGCTCATCGGGTTACTGATCTATCTGTTTTCACAGGACCGAACAGACTGATCCTTTAACGGCGCAATTGGCGTATCATGTTCCGAAATACACCGCTTCACGAGAAACCGTGAGAACCCCCCTTTTTTCTGACGGAAAACACAGCTAAGAGAGCCCGTCCTCAACTAAGGAGACCTGAAATGGGTTATCGCGTCGTCGTCGCTGGCGCCACAGGCAATGTGGGTCGCGAAATGCTGAACATCCTGGCGGAACGTCAGTTCCCTGTCGATGAACTTGCTGTATTGGCAAGCCGTCGCTCGCTGGGCACCGAAGTCAGCTTTGGCGACACCACGCTCAAGGTCCAGGATATCGATCAATTCGATTTCTCTGGCTGGGACATCGCTCTGTTTGCCATCGGCTCAGATGCGACCAAAAAATACGCCCCCATCTCAGCCGCCGCCGGATGCGTTGTGATCGATAACAGCTCGCTCTACCGGTACGACCCTGATGTGCCGCTGATCGTGCCGGAATGTAATGCCGATACGATCCACGGTTATGCTAAGAAAAACATCATCGCCAACCCCAACTGCTCGACTGCGCAGATGGTTGTCGCGCTGAAACCTTTGCACGACCGTGCCAAGATCAAGCGCGTTGTTGTCTCGACCTACCAGTCTGTTTCAGGCTCGGGCAAAGACGGTATGGACGAACTGTGGGAACAGACCAAATCGGTCTACAACCCCACCACCGACGTCCCGCCTAAAAAGTTCCAGAAAGAAATCGCCTTCAACGTCATCCCTCAGATCGACGTCTTCATGGAAGACGGATCGACCAAGGAAGAGTGGAAGATGGTTGTCGAAACCAAAAAGATCGTTGATCCATCGATCAAGGTCACGGCGACATGTGTGCGCGTTCCGGTCTTTGTTGGCCATTCCGAAGCCGTGAACATCGAGTTCGAAGAGTTTCTGGATGAAGACGAAGCCCGCGATATCCTGCGCGAGGCACCCGGCATCATGGTGATCGATAAACGCGAAGACGGCGGCTATGTCTCGCCCAAAGAATGCGTCGGCGATTTCGCCACCTTCATCAGCCGCATCCGTCAGGATCCGACCATCGACAATGGCCTGAACCTGTGGTGCGTCAGCGACAACCTGCGCAAGGGTGCTGCCCTGAACGCAGTACAGATCGCGGAAACACTGGGCCGCGAAGTGCTCAAAAAGGGCTGATCACCGCCCCATATTCGAATAGACAAGGGCGCCGTTACGGCGCCCTTTTTTTGCATCTCCCACATTGTGAAACGTCAGATGACTTTGAACTTTAAGTCATCACATGCCCCAAAAACGAAAAACCGGACCTTCGCACCCGATGCAGCTAAAGTCAGCAATGAGCCCAACCCGTGAATTCAGCCACATTGCGCCAAACGTGCGCAGCTTAGAATACGTGATTTCTAGTCTATCGCTTATGCTGCGATGCAGAAGAAAACGGGCATTCCATGGCGCAATGGACGTTAGACCTCGCTGCCCTGCAGTCTTGAAATGCGATCGGTGAAGGTGGATCTTGGTGCGAACTTCGCAAAAGACTCGTCCTTCACGTTCTTAGCCCACCATGAACTTCGAACTGAATGGCAGGCTTGCCGCACCAATCGCCTTGGGCGAAACACTTAATTGTCCGGCTTTTGCATCAATACCGCTGTGCCTGTTTGTAATGACTTTAGCCAATTCTGCGCAAATATCGCTTGGCGCATAAGAGGATACGATCACGGTGCTCACAGGGAGAAATTGGGATGCTGCCGAGAGCGATTGACTCAATGCAGTTACGCATTCATCCAGCCAACTTTCCTTTAGGTCTCCATAGTCAGGCCAATCGGCACCCCGGGTCCATAAGGCTTCAGAGGATTCACCGTTGGAAATCAAGTGATTTTCCAATGCAATCAGCCCGGCAGGATTGCTTGTTTGAACCGGGCTTTGAAAGATCTGATGGTTCAGCACCAACCGGTGATGAAGCCGTGCACCAAGATAGAAGAAAAGATAGTCATCGAGTGATTTTGCTGCGCCAAACATACTCTCGCCCGCAGCAGCTGCCGTAATATCGTTCTGTACGTAGACTTCTACCCCGAGCGCATCTTCGATTTCTCGACTGATCGCTTCGAACCGCTCAGACATGCCGGCAGGCCCAAGTGCCAGCTCATCCCGGTCCTCCGGCAAAGCGAGCCCAACACCGGCAATCCGCTCATTTTCTTTTTTTGGCAGCTCGGCCATTGCCTGCCTGACGGTTTCGACCAGGTGAGAGTGGTTTGTTGGCTCGGATGGCGTCTCAGCAGGCAGCGTGGCGTGGAATTTCACCTCGCCAACAAAATCAATGAGCACCACATCTGTATGGCGATGTCCCAGGCTGATGCCAACGGCGTAGGCACCACCGGGATTTAGGGAAAGCGGAATCGTGGGTGGGCCCATCCGGCCCTTTTGGGCCTCTCCTTTGGCGACCAACCCGTCCTGTTCCAACGAGCGGACGATAACAGAAATCGTCTGTGCCGATAGGCCTGTCCTTTTTCCGATTTCCATCCGGGACAGGCCCTTGTTTTGTAAGAGCAGCGACAGCACCAGTCGTTCATTATAGCTGCGCACGCTAACGGCGTTCATGCCGCTGGATCGGTCGGCAATGCGGATGGGGTTTGGCGGAGCAAAACGCATATCAGGCATGTTAATCGCCCCAGCCAATAACATTGATTTCTTCTGCTAAAGCTATGCCAAGAGATTTATGAGCGTCTTCACTGAGATGAAAACCGTCACCCGGATCGGACTGAATTACCGTCGCTGCATCGAAAAAGTGCACTTCGAGCGAATCCGCGATGACTTCAAAGTCATGGGCAAGCTGATGGCTTTTTGGTTGAGCACCTGAGAAAATTCCTTCCCACTCTCCAATATCGCCAAGCATCGGCGGAGGAGCGACAACGAGGATTTCAGGGATGTGACCTGCGGGGCCAGGGGCCAGTTCTTTGATGTCATGGACGAGGCATCCGATGCCCATCGCAACCTCGGTAGATGGCTGTCTAAACCGAACCTTTAGGTCGTTTGTACCGAGCATCAGTATGACAAGATCCAGTGGCGCATGGCTCATCAAGCATGGTTTTAAGTAGGTACGGCCATTCTTCAAATCACCTTCAATGGGATCATTGTGAACGGTTGTGCGCCCGCTCAACCCCTCTTCGATAACGTACCACGATGAGCCCAATTGTTTTCTCAGCACACCCGGCCAACGTACATTGGGCCCGAAACGCTCAAGCGGCGTCCCGCCGGGCATTTGTCCGTGCGTGTTTGAATCACCAAAGCAAAGTACTGATTTCAATATTATATTCCAGTTCACGTTGCCGCGCCAGCCGAGCGGTATAGGTCATGTCGTTCACCGCAACCTTGCACTTCGCCGATCGAAGATCAATCAGGATACTTATTCACTCACCATGAATAAGTATTGACTCGGGCGCAAATTTTGCGTTTGTAAGTCGGCGGAGGAGATATGCATTCGCAGTGTCAAAGCGCAGGCAAGCTGCGCATCTCAGGGGCGGTTCGACCGTTTTTTGGGCGCGATACTCTGTGGCCGCTTGTCTTGTGGAAAAATAAGGGAGGAAACTCAAATGAAACCATCCAATAAGAAACACCTGATGGGCTATCTGGCAGCATCAACACTTCTCTGCACTGCCGCATTCGCGCAGGATGTGAACCTTATGGCCGGTGTCGAAGCGCGGCCTGATAATAACACAACCGTTGCCGCAGGCGCGTTTCAAAAAGACGGCCCCTGGACGATTGCGATGAGCCATTTCGGTGTGAACGCAAATACGTGGACGGTTCAAACGGCACACGAAGCCCAAGGCATCGCAGACGGCGATGACCGGATTGCGAACTTTGTCATGCTGGACGCGAATTTCGATCAAGCCAAGCAAGTGGCCGACATCGAAGACTTGCTGACGCAGAACCCAGACGTTCTTATCGTGATGCCTGTCACTGGCACATCGGCTGATGCGGGCATTCAAAAAGCTATCGATGCGGGTATCCCGGTTGTCGTGCACACGGGCCGGACAGAAATCAAAAACTTCACAGTTGAAATCCAAGGCGGGGCCGAAAACTTTGGACGCGTTATGGGCGATTTCATCGTTGATCAGCTGGGCGCCGAAGGTCGGATTTGGGTCCTGCGCGGTCTTCCGTCCCACCCAGAAGATATCAACCGTTACAACGGTTTGCTTCAATCCCTTGAGGGTACCGGGATTGAGATCGTTCAGGAAGATCATGGGAACTGGGTCTACGACCTCGGTAAGAGCTTGTGCGAGACTTTCTATCTCAACGATCCCAACGTTGATGCGATCTGGTCTTCGGGCGCAGACATGACACGTGCCTGTGTGGACGTTTTGACCGAGTTCGGCGCAGACATTCCCCCGATCACGGGCGAAGGTAACAACGGCTTCTTTGGTCAATGGATTGAACAGGGTTATCCGTCGATCTCAGCAGAATACAGCCCCTCTCAGGCCGCCGCCGGTGTACGCGCCGCTATTGCTCTACTCGAAGGTCAAGAGATGCAGAAACACTACATTTATGAACCGGAAGGCTGGGATGTTGCTAAGGCAACTGAGTTCTATCGGGATGAGCTGTCCGCCAACGTTTGGTGGCCGACAGAATTGCCCGAAGAGACACTTCAGAAACTCTACGGCAACTGACGATTTACCCTTCAATCCAGCCCTCGCAGATTTGATCTGCGGGGGACCAACTTCTAATTGATTGTAAAGAGAATGACGCCACTTGTTTCTATGGTTGGAGTGACCAAGCGCTTCGGCCCCATTACCGCAGTTGAAGATGTAAGCCTGAGCCTCATGCCTGGTCGCGTCCATGCGTTGATGGGGGAGAACGGTGCTGGCAAGTCCACCCTCATGAAGGTCTTAGCCGGCGTTTTGAAGCCGACAGAAGGCAAAATAGAAATCGGATCGCAACCTGTTAGGTTTGACGATCCGCGGCAAGCACTTGCTGCGGGTATCTCGACCGTTTTTCAAGAACTGTCGCTGCTCCCAAACCTGAGTATTGCTGAGAATATGTTCCTTGGCAAAGAACTGACCGGGCGTTTTGGTGGGCTAGATCAAAGGGAAATGCACCGCCGGACACGTGATGCACTTAATGAGCTGGGCATGACGCTTGATCCGGATACGTTGGTGTCGGAATTATCTATCTCTGAACGCCAGTTTGTCGAAATCGCACGTGGTATTAAAGCTGATGCGCAAGTCTTCGTTCTGGACGAACCCACGGCCGCGCTCAACGCCGCTGATGTGGAAATCCTAAATCAACAAATACAAAAGCTGACTGATGCAGGCAAAGCTGTCGTCTACATTTCCCATCGGATGGATGAGATATTTCAGGTGTGTGATGACGTGACTGTCATGAAAGACGGCAAGCTTGTGGCAACCCACAACCTCAAAGACCTGACACCGGATAGTTTGATCGCGTTGATGGTTGGACGCGAGTTACAGGATTTATTTCCACCCGGTTCTGACCAGATCGGTAAGTCGTGCCTGTCCTGCCGGAATTTGGTTCTAACCCCCGATGCGGACCCAATTTCTTTCGACCTCCATAAAGGTGAAATCCTCGGCCTGTCTGGCCTTGAAGGTCAAGGGCAGCAGGAAATCGCACGGTCCTTGCTTGGTCAACATGCGCCGCTTAGTGGCGAGTTGAGGATCAATGAGCATGCGCTCTCACTGCCCATTCCAAAAAGTAGCGGCGTCAGAAAACTGCAATCCTTGCGTGTCGGCTTCGTGCCGGAAGACCGAAAGGAAGAGGGTCTGCTCCTTTCTGCGCCAATCCGCGAGAACATTGGCATCAGCCTGCAGGCCGCGCGCCCGGGCTACCGTTTTGTGGCAAAGCTGGCATCGCTTGTCGACAAGACAATGCAAAACCTGAACGTGAAAGCGCCTAACAGCGCAGTGCCAGTGGCCTCACTTTCTGGCGGGAACCAACAAAAGGTTCTTTTGGGCAGATACCTTGCGGCTGACATGGACATCCTGATCATCGAAGAGCCAACCCGTGGCGTCGATATCGGGGCTAAGGCTGAGATTTACCGCTTGCTGCGCGCACTGGCAAATCAGGGCAAGGCGATCCTTGTTCTTTCCCGTGAAACTATCGAACTGATCGGTCTTTGTGATCGCTTGCTCGTCATCCACGATCAGAAAATTGCCAAAGAAATGCCCGCTGCAACTGCAACCGAACACGCCATACTTGATGCGGCGTTGAACTCTTGAACACTCTGGATCTCCGATAAAATGCACTTAATCAAAGCCAGCCGAATGTTCGGCAAAAATTCCCGGCAGGGCAATTGGTGGGCACCCCTCATCATCATTTGCGTAACCACGGCGTTACTAATGGCGACGACGGTTGATTTTGCGACCCCGCAAAACGCGACAAACCTTTTGGCGCAAGCGATGCCGCTGATCATCGTCGCTATAGGTCAAATGATTGTCGTGGTTCTTGCAGGTATGGACCTGTCCGTCGGATCGGTGATGAGCATGACAACGGCGATCCTTGCACTGGATGGGTCGCCGCTGGTCTTGATCCCTTTGGTCTTTATTGCGGCTATGATGGTCGGTGCAGTGAACGGCGTGGCGATAGTCAAGCTCAACGTGCACCCCATTATCGCAACGCTTTCAATGCAGTTCATCGTACTTGGTATCGCACAATTGCTGCGACCGGTTGCTGGTGGCTCAGTCCCCGAAATCGTCGTGATGGCAGTGAATGGAACGTTGTTTGGTATCCCAGCGCCCGCTTTTTGGGCTGTAGGGATAACGCTTGCGGCTTGGAAAGTGCTACATGGTTCCCGTTTCGGATTGCACCTGTTTGCCATTGGCGGTGGTGTGGCGTCCGGACAAACGGATACGGCACATAACTATGGGTTGCCTGATCAGCGCAATATCACATTGGCCTATGTCTTAAGTGCGGTATTCGCGGCGTTCGCCGGTATCTTTGTGGCCGGGCGTATTGGCTCTGGCGATCCGAACGTTGGCACACA
>NZ_JBDVNC010000045.1:0-24451 GCF_039969785.1 Shimia sp.
GGCCTGCCCAAAACACGCTCCGGCAAAATCATGCGCCGCATCCTGCGAAAAATCGCAGAAAACGACTTCGGAGCCCTCGGAGACACCTCAACTCTCGCCGAACCAGCCGTCGTCGATGACCTCATCAAAAACAGAATGAACCAGGGGTAATGGCGTCATGTTAGACACTGCAAAACCTACCGCACCCGTTCTGATCCTTCTCGGCCCTCCGGGCGCCGGGAAGGGCACGCAAGCCCGCATGCTGGAAGACCAGTTTGGTCTTGTACAGCTCTCAACCGGGGATCTGTTGCGCGCGGCCGTAGCCGCCGGAACCGACGCTGGCAAAGCCGCCAAAGCCGTTATGGAGGCCGGTGATCTGGTCAGCGACGAGATTGTCATTGCCATTTTGCGTGACCGGCTGGGCGACGCGGACTGCGCCAAAGGCGTGATACTGGACGGCTTTCCACGCACCACGGTTCAGGCGCAAGCGCTGGATGCGCTGCTGGGCGAAAGTGGTCAGAAAATCAACGCCGCTATCAGCCTTGATGTTCAGGACGCTGCCATGGTGACGCGGATTTCGGGGCGCTACACCTGTGGCGCCTGCGGTGAAGGATTTCACGACACATTCAAACAGCCCGCCCAAAAGGGCGTCTGTGACAAATGCGGAAGCACGGACATGAAACGCCGTGCTGACGACAACGCCGAAACCGTGGCCAGCCGCCTTGAGGCTTACCACGCACAAACGGCACCGCTCATTGCCTATTACGACGGCACGGGCAGCCTGGAACGCATCGACGCCATGGGCGACATCGATGCAATCGCAGGGAATCTGAGCGCCATTGTCAAAAAGGCAGTTGCGTAAAGGGAAGTTGTAAGGCGCGTGGGGCAACCCGCCGTGCCTTGCGGAGGAAACTGGAAACGGGGGAGGAGCCATCATGGCCGACAACTCATCCAACACTGCATACTGGTCCGCAAATGTGCGGATCATTCTGATCAGCCTCGTCATATGGGCGCTGGTCTCTTTCGGGTTCGGCATTCTGCTGCGCCCAATGCTGAGCGGCATCGCCGTCGGCGGCACCGACCTGGGCTTTTGGTTTGCCCAACAAGGGTCGATCCTGGTCTTTCTGGCGCTGATCTTTTTCTACGCCTGGCGGATGAACAAACTTGATGCCGAACACGGCGTTGAAGAAGAGTAAAGGGACCCTGGGACAATGAGTCAGTTTGCCATTAACCTGATGTTTGTGGGCGCGTCATTTGCGCTTTACATCGGCATCGCGATCTGGGCACGCGCCGGATCAACTTCTGAATTTTACGCTGCGGGTCGCGGCGTACACCCTGTCACCAACGGGATGGCCACAGCCGCTGACTGGATGTCAGCTGCGTCGTTCATTTCGATGGCTGGTCTGATCGCCTTTACCGGATATGACAACTCGTCATTCCTGATGGGCTGGACCGGTGGGTATGTTTTGCTTGCCCTGCTGCTCGCGCCTTATCTGCGCAAGTTCGGCAAGTTCACCGTATCCGAATTTATCGGCGACCGTTTCTATTCGCCAACAGCCCGTCTGGTGGCTGTGGTCTGTCTGATCGTGGCATCAACTACATACGTGATCGGTCA
This sequence comes from Shimia sp., assembly GCF_039969785.1. Lineage (GTDB taxonomy): Bacteria > Pseudomonadota > Alphaproteobacteria > Rhodobacterales > Rhodobacteraceae > Shimia. The sequence continues at coordinate 1,595 of NZ_JBDVNC010000045.1, forward strand.
GATGACCGGTGTTGGTGTTGCCTTTGGCCGCTTTCTGGAAGTCAGCAACACTACCGGTCTGTTGATCGGTGCCTGTGTGGTGTTTGCCTATGCAGTTTTCGGCGGCATGAAGGGCGTGACGTATACGCAGGTTGCGCAATATGTCGTGTTGATCATGGCCTACACCATTCCAGCGATCTTTATTTCGCTGCAACTGACCGGCAATCCAATCCCTGCTTTGGGTCTGTTTGGCGACCACGTTGCGTCGGGTGAGCCGCTGTTGCAAAAGCTGGACGCCATTGTGGCCGAACTTGGCTTTAACGAGTATACCACGCATCACGCCGACACGCTGAACATGGTTCTGTTCACATTGTCGCTGATGATCGGTACAGCGGGTCTGCCACACGTCATCATGCGCTTCTTCACTGTGCCTCGCGTTGCAGATGCACGCTGGTCAGCTGGCTGGGCGCTTGTGTTCATTGCGCTGCTATATCTGACGGCTCCGGCTGTGGGTGCGATGGCACGCCTGAACATCACCGACATGATGTGGCCCAAAGGCACAGCTGGCGAAGCGGTCTCGGTTGAGCAAATCGAAACTGAAAAGCGCTATGATTGGATGGCCACGTGGAAGAAAACCGGTCTGCTGGACTGGGAAGACAAAAACGGTGACGGCAAAATCCAGTACTACAACGACAAAGATGCCGACATGCAGGCCAAAGCGGCTGAAAAAGGCTGGACCGGTAACGAGCTGACAAAGTTCAACCGCGACATTCTTGTGCTGGCCAACCCTGAGATTGCCAACTTGCCCTCTTGGGTGATCGGTCTGGTGGCTGCAGGTGGTCTGGCGGCTGCGCTGTCAACGGCGGCTGGTTTGTTGCTCGCGATTTCGTCTGCTGTGTCTCACGATCTGATCAAAGGCTCGCTGAACCCGAATATCTCGGAAAAAGGCGAACTGATGTCCGCTCGTGTTGCAATGGCAGTTGCCATCGCGGTTGCGACCTATCTGGGTCTTAACCCTCCGGGCTTCGCTGCGCAAACCGTGGCTCTGGCCTTTGGTCTCGCGGCGGCTTCGATCTTCCCGGCACTGATGATGGGTATCTTCTCGACGAAGGTGAACAACACTGGTGCGGTAGCGGGTATGTTGGCAGGTCTGACAGTAACTTTGATCTACATCTTCCTGCACAAAGGCTGGTTCTTTGTTGCTGGCACCAACAGCTTCACAGATGCTGATCCGCTGTTGGGTACAATCAAGTCGACTTCGTTCGGTGCGATTGGTGCGATGATCAACTTCGCGGTTGCCTACCTCGTCACAGGCATGACTAAGCCCGTGCCACAAGAGATCAGAGACCTTGTGGAAAGCGTTCGCGTACCAAAAGGTGCAGGCGCAGCTCAGGATCACTGATAGCGGCTATGCGGTGGGTGCAACTGCGACCCACCGCCATCTTCCAATAACGTCCCGTTCGGTGCATGCCGGGCGGGACATTTTATCTTCCAAAAGGTGCGCGCCATGCCGCTGTCCCAAGATCAGATTTCCCGTTTTCTTCAGTCTGTTCATCCTTATGATGCTATGCCCCCCGCAGAATTGCCGGATCTGGCAACCAAGTTTGAGGCATGGGAGGTCGAAAAAGGCTTTTCAGTCTATGAGCTGGGTGAAAAACTGCCCGGGTTGTTCCTGATTTATGAAGGTGCAATTGCTGTTTCGGATGAAAACGACGTGGTTGTTTCTCATCTGGGTTTGCGCAACTCGTTTGGCGAACGCGGACTGATGCGGGAAGGTCAGGCCGTCACCAGCGCCAGCGCGGATGAACACACCATCCTGTTGATGTTGCCGGCCCCCGAGTTTCACGCGCTGATCGAAACGCACCCGGCAGCCAAACGGTTTTTCGACCGCTCTCGCGCGCAGCGCAAAGAACAGGTTCATGAACTGGCGACCATCCGGGTCGATACGCTTATGGCACACGATCCCAAAACCATTGCCGCACAGGACACAGCCCAACACGCAGCTCAGATGATGCGGGATCATCGCATTTCATCGCTTTGCATTGCTCAAAACGGCGCACTGGAAGGCATTGTGACAAACCGCGATCTGGTGTCCAAGGTGATGGCCTCAGCCCTGCCCCATGACACACCGATTTCGGACATCATGACCACGTCACCGCGCACATTGCCCTCAACTGCCCTCGGCTCTGATGTGCTGCACACGATGATGGAACATCGCATTGGTCACGTGCCAATCGTCGACGCCGGAAAGCTGGTTGGCATTGTCACTCAAACCGATCTGACCCGGTTTCAGGCGGTCAGCTCGGCCGAACTTGTGTCCGAGATTGCCCGTGCCAATTCTGCTGCCGAAATGGCCGAAGTCACGGCCCGCATTCCGCAACTTCTGGTTCAGCTTGTCGCCGGGGGAAACCGGCACGAAATCGTCACCCGCCTGATCACCGATATTGCCGACACCGCGACCCGACGTTTGCTTGCATTGGCTGAAGACCAGCTTGGCAAACCTCCGGTGCCCTACCTTTGGTTGGCCTGTGGCTCTCAAGGTCGCCAGGAACAGACCGGCGTTTCGGATCAGGACAACTGCCTGATCCTGGACGACAGCGTGACCGATGACATGCGCACGGGCTATTTCGCAAATCTCGCTAAATTTGTGTCAGATGGCCTGGATGTTTGCGGCTATTTCTACTGTCCGGGTGACATGATGGCGACCAATCCACGTTGGTGCCAATCCGTAAGTGTCTGGAGAACCTATTTCACAGGCTGGATCAACACGCCTGACCCCGAAGCTCAGATGCTGGCCAGCGTGATGTTTGACCTGCGCCCCATCGGCGGCCATTTCGATCTGTTCAATGACCTTCAGGAAGACACGTTGGGGGCTGCTGCAAATAACTCGATCTTTGTTGCCCATATGGTGTCCAACTCGCTGAAACATACGCCGCCCCTTGGGCTGCTGCGCGGCTTTGCCACAATCCGGTCGGGCGAGCATAAAAACCAGCTCGATCTCAAAGCCAACGGCGTTGTGCCGGTCGTTGATCTGGGCCGGGTCTATGCGCTTCAGGGGCGGCTAACCGAGGTCAACACCCGCGCGCGCCTAGAAGCGGCCGAAACCGCTGGCGTGCTTAGCGCGTCAGGCGCGGCTGACCTGTTGGACGCTTACGATCTAATTGCCGAAGCCCGACTGGAGCATCAGGTTGCACTGGTTAAAGATGGCCAAAAGCCAGACAATTTTCTCAGCCCGTCTGCCCTGTCTGATTTCGAACGCAGCCATTTGCGCGACGCCTTTGTTGTCGTCAAATCGCTGCAATCGGCCATCGGGCATGGGCGTGGCATGCTGGGGTAGCTGACAAGCCGCCGTTTCGATCAGAGGAGAGGTCGGCACGGCGGGTAAAATTTAAGGGAGGATGACCATGTTTCTGGAACTCGTCGCCACGTTATTTGCAGGGATTGGCGCTGCAGGTCTGATGATGCTTGTCACCCATTTGACCGGGCGCCTGACCGGGCGTCGTCTGCCCAAATCATTGACACCGATCGCCGCAGGGGCGGCAATGATCATCGCCACCATCTCAAGTGAATACGGCTGGTTTGAACGCACGCGGGACACCCTGCCCGAAGGGTTAACCATTATCGAAACCGTTGAAAGCAAAGCGTTTTATCGACCATGGACCTATGCCTGGCCCTATACGGAACGGTTTGTGGCACTCGACACAAGTTCTGTGCGCACGAACCAGAAACTCCCAGACATGCGCATGGCGGATTTGTTTTTCTACGGCCGCTGGTCACCCGTTAATCGCATGACGGTGATGGCTGATTGCGTTGCGAAACGGCGCGCGCCATTGGTTGACGCGATTGAATTTGATGATGATGGCAACGTTCAGGGCGCCGATTGGATCACCGTTTCAGAGGCTGATCCCACCTTAGCCGCGATTTGCGAGGTGCCGTAATGTTCAGCGCCCTTTCCCTCCGTATTCGGATATTGCTGTTCTTTGCCCTGATGGCGTTTGGGGGCACGTTTATCGTCGGATTGGCGCTTTTTCTTGGCTATCGCAGCGCGTTGACAGACGGCCCTGCCTCAGGGTTCCTGCTTTCTGGAATTTTGGCCGGGTTCGGTTTGATTGGTTTGTCTGTCGGTATCTGGCTGTTGTTTGACGAAAACGTCGCCAAGCCTATTGAAAGGCTGGCAGCAACCATGCGCACTCACGCGCATGCCCGGGTGGACGCCGATGTCGATACCCACGCGGCCCGCTATCTTGGCGATCTCGCCCCGGCAGCCGAAGCTGTTTCAACCAAGCTCAATCGTTCCACGCTGGATACCGCAGAACTCGTCGCAGAAGAGACCCAACGCCTGACCGAAGAAAAACAGCGGCTGACTGCGCTGTTAACCGAAATCCCGGTGGCAATGATCCTTGTCAGCCCCTCCGATCAGATTGTGCTTTACGATGGTCAGGCCGCCGAGGCTTTGGCGCAGGTTGCGCCACCGCGTCTGAACGCGTCGGTGTTTGACTACTTTCAGGCAGACACTCTCAATCAGGCACATGCCGAACTTGATAAAACTGGAAAAGAAGTTTCTTTTCAGGCAATTGGCGCAGGTGACCGGTTCAGTTTTGATGCCCGCCTGAAACCTTTGGGCCATGCCCCGGGATATATGATCCTGATCGATGACGCGCATATTTCAATCTCGCCAGACGCTGCGCGCCCACTGACCTATGATTTTGATCTGTTTGATGCTTCTCAGGTTTCAGACGTGTTGAATACCCCCATAACCGACATGACCTATGTTGTGTTTGACAGCGAAACCACCGGGCTTTTGCCGCACAAGGACGAAATTGTTCAGCTGGGCGCGGTGCGTGTCATCAACGGAAAAATTGTGATCGGAGAGCAGATCAATCAACTGGTCAATCCGGGTATGAAAATCCCGGCCGCTTCGATCAAGGTGCACCACGTCACAAACGAAATGGTGGCGGATGCCCCACCAATCCAGACGGTTGCCACAGATTTTCACCATTTTGCCAGAGGCGCCGTGATCGTCGCGCATAACGCGCCGTTCGACATGGCCTTTCTGCGCCGCCACGCCCGCAAAATGGAAATTGAATGGGATCACCCCATTTTGGACACTGTTTTGCTCTCGGCGGTTCTGTTTGGCGCGTCAGAAACCCACACGCTGGACGCGCTGTGCGACCGATTGGGCGTGACAATCCCTGAACACTTGCGCCACACGGCCTTGGGCGACGCTCAGGCCACCGCCGAAGTGTTGTGCCTGATGTTACCAATGCTGGCGTCGCGCGGGTTTGACACGTTCGGAAAAGTCATTGAACAAACCCGCAAACACGGACGGCTGCTGGAGGATCTGAACTAATCTGGCAAGCTAGTTCAGCTCATTCCCAACGCTTCTTTATACATTTCCAGCACCGCTTCTTCTTCGGCGATGTCATCTTTGTCGCGCTTGCGCAAAGCCACGATCTTGCGCAGAACCTTCGTGTCATAGCCGCGCCCCTTGGCTTCGGCCATCACTTCTTTCTGCTGCTCGGCAAGGTCCTTTTTCTCCATTTCCAACCGCTCAAAACGCTCGACAAACTGGCGCAGTTCATTGGCAGTCACGCGATAGCTGGAGTCGGGTGAAGAGTCGTTCATGGGGGCTCCTGACAGGATGATCCGTTAAAAATGAAGCCGCAATCTAGCGCCGCATCTTCCCCCTCGCAATAGCTGTTGTGCCACCTGAACCAGTTTTCGGACTCGCCCGGCCCCTTGCAGCAAGACTTCGCTTGAGGTAGGGGCAGCATTAGCAACAACAACGGGAATTTAAACCATGGAATGGTTGGTTTGGGCAGGCGCGGTTTTGTCTGTTATCGGATTGATTGGTCTGATCCTGTCGATCATCAAGGCCAGTCAGGCCCGGCGCAAAGGGTTGAGCGACGAAGAGCTGCGCGCAGCCATTCAAAAGATCATGCCGTTGAATATGGGCGCCCTGTTTTTGTCGGTCATCGGCCTGATGGTTGTCATTCTGGGCATCTCGTTCAGCTGACCACAAAAGGCTGACATCACCCGTTCAAATCCGAAAAATTCTGCCCGTTTTTGATCAGCAAATCAAAATGTGGTTCGGGCACCCAGAACCCCGGGTCGGAATCAGCGAAGTCGCGTATATGGTTGCGAATGTTCAGCAATCCGGCTTCGTCTGCGGCCTGCATTGGTCCGCCCCGCCAGCTGGGAAAACCAAATCCCAAAACCATCACCACATCAATGTCAGACGGGCGCTGCACGACACCTTCTTTCAACAATCCCGCCCCGGCATTGGCCATGGCCGCCAGACATCGCGCCTGAATGTCCTCCGGGCCAACAGCGTGCGGCTCCGGCGAAATTGCATCGCGCAACGGTTTCAATATTTCGTCAACCTCGGGATCGCTGGCGCCTAGCGGGTTGGAACGTTCATAGCGAACCCACCCTTTTCCATTGGCGCGTCCCAATCGACCCGCTTTGACCATGCGATGCAAAACACCGCTCGACCCATCAACTCCACATATTTTCTGGCGCAACCATGCGCGATCCAATCCCATCAGATCGGCATTCTGAAAAGGCCCAAGTGTCATGCCCCACGCCCGCATCGCAGCGTCAACCTCTTGCGGGCTGCACCCTCGTAAGACCAGTCGATCCGCTGCATGCTGATAGGCGGCCATAATGTGATGTCCGACCAACCCAGGATGGGCGTTGCACCGAACCGTTGATTTTCCGATCTTCTGAATAAATGACTGCGCCGTCAAAACGGCATCCGGGTCGCTTTGGGGTGTCGTTGCGATTTCCGCAACCGCCGAGGTCTGCGTTGGCGTCGGAATATGTATCCCCAGAACATCGCCGGGACAGCCGGACAGCGATGCCAGATGCGGAATGTCCGCAAAGGGCCAGGCTGTAGCCAAAACAGCGCCGGTCTTGACTATACCATCCAGCTGCGAAAACACCTGAGCGCGTGTTGCGGCTTCCGGGCCTGTGGCCTCAATGATCAAATCCACATCAGACAAAGCAACCAGATCCGTGTTCGCCTGCAGCTTCCCATCCAAGGCTTCCCGTCGCACCGAAGACAATCGCCCACGTTTTTGATTACGGTCCAGCAGCCTTTGAACATTTTTTTGGGCGCGTTCCATCGATGGTGCATCTTTTTCAACCAAGACCACCTCGTAACCTGCCATCAACGCAGCACCGGCAAACCCTGCACCACGCGCCCCGCCGCCAATCACGCCAACTACACGGATTACGCGAGGCTTACCCTTGGTTCTCTCCGGATTTTGTGCCGCCTTATGTCGGGCAATTTGCATATGCGACAGGGCGCGAAACTGTTCAGATTTCTCCAGCTCCTCAAAGGCGGAACGTTCAAAACTCAGACCAACTTCAAACGGCAACAGGGCAGCCGCTTCGACGCATCGCAAAATTTCACCAATCGCAGGTTCCGATCTGCCGCCAATGCGTTTGCGCCATCGGTCCACCGCCGCTTGAAACCCGGCCGCGTCAGTCAAACGCGCGCGCATATCGCGTGTTCGTCGCACAGGCACCTTCTCAGCAAAAATCTGCACTGCAAATTTCAACCCGACGACATCTGCCTGCTCATCAACAACCAGATCAAAAAGCGGCTCTAATGAGGCATCTGCAGCCTGCACAATTTTGCCAGATAGCATCATTTCGAGAGAGACATCCGCGCCAAGCAAACGGGCAGCGCGTTGCGTTCCCCCTGCTCCGGGCAACAGGCCGACAGCAACTTGCGTAAAACCTACCGACGCCTGCGTGTTTGCGACGCGATAATGGCAGGCGAGCGCCAACTCCAAACCTTCTTTCAGCGCAACGCCACCAATTGCGGCTACAACCGGTTTCGACATTCCTTCGATTGCATTGCAGATTTCGGCCGTGGTGACATCCGTGGCCGGTTTTCCATAATCATCATTGTTTTGGCCAACAGAAAAACTGTCGCCACTTCCACAAATCAGGAGTACATGAACATTTTCGTCGGCAGCTGCCCGGTCAATGCACTTCATAAGCGATGATCGCACTTTTGCCGTCAACGCATTTAGCGGAGGGTTTTGTAGTGTCAGAACCGCGACACCGTCATCAACCTTGTACGTAACTTCTTGCGACATGCTTTACTCATTGCCCCGCAAAACGAGTTTTGCGCCTTTTGGAAACATTAGCGGTCTCTGACGAGCGTGCAAGGGAACAAAAAGGGGCGCGCTCCGACGTGGAACGCGCCCCGATGTCAAAAAAACAGACTTACACAGGCATATTGTCGAAACTGTCTTCAACTTCTTCATCGACAAGATCCAGATCAAGCTTGCGCAAGTGCGCCGGAATTTTGCCCCCCACCAGTCGGATGTTTTCCAAGGTCCGATGCAACTGTTGGTGCAGTTGATATCGTGTATCACCACTTGTGCCCTGAATGGTCGATTCCAACTCGGCAGCCTTTTCGAGCAATTGGTCAATATTCATTAATAGTTCCTCCAAATAGCGCGGCCCTCCCGAAGCGGCGCTTCAAAAATATACCTATCGAGACACTGTCGCAGCACAGGTTTTACACAAAGGTGTGTCCGGCAAAACTTGCAACCGGGTTTGTGAAATATCCTCACCGCAGCGCCCGCAAATGCCGTATTCTCCGGCACGTATTCGCCCAAGTGCTGCACGAATGCGCAGAATTTCGCCCTGTCCGCTTTGCCCCAGACTTTCGAGAACTTCGTCGCCCTCGCGCTCGACAGCCATTTCTTCCCAGTCTTTGGAATTTTCAGCATCCAGCTCGGCTTCGATACTGTGCAGGCGATGGTCCAGCTCGGAAAGCCGTTTCAACAGCGTTTGCTTTTGAGTTGCGAAATCTGTCATGAGACCCCCCTTTCGCGTCCTCAAAAGTTTCACACAATTTCGGCCTGCGAGCCTTGATACAAATCAATAATTCCCCTTTCATCCCTATGTTTGCGCTCAGCCTTGAAACACATGCATAAATTGATATATGTTTATTGGAACTTGGAGGATTCGTGATGACACCAGATGTAACAGCCTTTTTTGACAAAACGACGAACACCATTTCATTCGTGATCAAAGATCCGTCCGGTGCGTCTTGCGCCATCATCGACTCAGTTCTGGATTTTGATTATTCGTCCGGGCGCACCGATACGAAATCAGCTGATGAGATTATCAACTTTGTGCAGACAAACGATCTGCGGGTTGAATGGTTGTTGGAAAGTCACGTACATGCCGACCACCTTTCCGCAGCGCCCTACCTTCAGGAAAAGCTGGGCGGCAAAATTGGCATCGGCAAAAACATCACTGTCGTTCAGGATACATTTGGAAAAGTCTTTAACGAAGGCACCGAGTTTCAACGTGATGGGTCACAGTTTGACCAGCTGTTTGTCGATGGCGACAGCCTGATGATCGGCCAGTTGCGGGCCGATGTCCTGCACACACCGGGGCACACTCCAGCTTGTATGACCTTTGTAATCGGCGATGCCGCTTTTGTTGGTGACACGCTGTTTATGCCCGATTTTGGCACCGCGCGTTGTGATTTTCCGGGCGGGTCTTCGGAATTGTTGTTCAAATCGATCCAGAAAATACTGGCGTTGCCGGATGATACCCGGATTTTTGTGGGCCATGATTATATGGCGCCCGGGCGAGACGAATACGCTTGGGAAACCACCGTGGGCGAACAAAAGGCCCGCAATATTCACATCGGCGCTGGCAACTCCAAGGAGACATTTGTCGAAATGCGGGACGCGCGGGATGCAACGCTATCGATGCCCAAACTGATTATTCCGTCGCTTCAGGTCAATATGCGGGCGGGTCAAATGCCTGAACCGGATGAACAGGGTGACGTTTTTCTCAAGGTCCCTGTCAACAAGATCTGACACCCTATGATCACGCCGTAAATCTAAGCTCGGTCGGTGCGATTGCGAACCAGCCCCGACGATAAAGGCTTCGAACATCAGGATAAGGAAACGCAATGTTGAACTCGATACCGGCCGATTGGCTTTGGGGATTGCTTGGCGGCTTGTTGATTGGACTTGGCGGCGCCGTCTATTTGTTGGCCAATGGGCGTATCATGGGCGCCAGCGGCATTATCGGCGGTTTGATTGACGGCACCGGACGCACTAGTACGGCCGAGCGATTGACCTTTCTCGCTGGTGTCATTTTGTTGCCGGTCATTCTACGCCCAGTTTATCGCCCCTTCTCGACCCACGTTACCGATAACATCGCAGTGCTGATCGCCGCTGGGCTTTTGGTTGGCATAGGCACACGCATTGCAAATGGCTGCACGTCGGGGCACGGCGTTTGCGGAATTTCCCGATTATCGCTGCGCGGCATGGTCGCCACCGTGTTCTACATCATGGCTGGTGGATTAACCGTCGTGCTGTTCCGCCATATTCTGGGAGTAATCTGATGAAGCGTCTGTTTTTTGCATTTCTCGCGGGTGGTCTGTTTGGGGCCGGGTTGTTTATTTCAGGCATGACCGACACGTCCAAGGTTCAGGGGTGGCTCGATGTCTTTGGCAACTGGGATCCAACGCTTGCCTTTGTGATGGGGGGTGCAATTCTTCCGATGGCCATCGCCTGGAGACTGACACAGGGGCGCAAACCGTTCGTCGGCGGGCAATTTCCAACGCCACCAGACCCGCGACTGGGCAGAAACCTGGTGCTGGGATCAGTGATGTTTGGCATGGGATGGGGGCTCGCCGGCCTGTGTCCGGGTCCGGCCGTCGCGTCGCTCAGCTATGGCGGTTGGCCGCATTGGGTTTTCCTAGCGGCGATGCTCTTTGGTTTCGGTGCGGCACCTTATGTGCGGGCGCAACTGGACACTGCGCTGCCTGCCGAGTAATCAGGCTTTATGGATATTCGTCAGATTACCCCCCGCTACTTCGTTGCGCCTCAAATTGACGCAACTGATATGACCGCTCTTGCCGAGGCCGGGTTTACCACTGTCATCGACAACCGCCCCGATGCTGAAATCGACGTCGACCAGCAGGCCGACGTCATGGCACAGGCTGCCGATGCCGCGGGTCTGAAATTCGTTCTGAACGAATTGACCATGAACACCATGACGCCCGAGCGTCAGGCGGTTCAACGCGACACGTTGGAACAATCGGATGGCAAAGTCCTGGCCTATTGTCGGTCAGGCACTCGCAGCACCATCTGCTGGGCACTGGCGCATGCACAGACCACACCTGTCGACGACCTTTTATCCGCTGCCGCCGATGGCGGATATGATCTCAGCGGGTTGGCCCCATCCCTACACGCCATCGCCAAGGGTAGTTGAATCTGACGGCTGGGATTGCTCTTGCGCGCTGCCCAACCTTGCCATGGCGGTCGGATCACCAATGTCGTCAGCGCTCAGTTGGATAAGCTCGTCCAGATCGCTGAGATCTTCGTCAAATCCGGTTGGCGCCGATGCGTCGTCTTCAACAGGTGGCAACAGCGCATCCAGCGCGGTTTCCGCTGCCAGCAAATCGTCCAGATCCTGTTCAGTTGGTGGCAATGTTTGGTCCTGAACAAATTCCGGATCATCCCCACCGTCAGCGACCCGCGGCAATCCCATACCGCTCAGACGAATGGCGCGTAACCCGTTGACCTGACCAAAATGCACACGCGAAATCTCTTCTCCTGCCGTTGTTTCCAGAATTGTATCCTTCAACGCTTCTGACGAGATTGGCAGCACATCCCCAACTGACAGGGCTTGCAGTTGTGTGATCGGCAAGCTGATGCGGGTCAGAACAGCGCGCAACGCAGTGGGCGCCATCATGATGCTGTTGCGAAACTCTTGAGCGGCAGCATCTGAGTGTCTTTGATCCACACCCACATCAGGTTCAATTTTGCACTCTGGAAAGCAGATCAAAATCTGCCCCTGTTTGGCGCCACCTGCCAAAGAAACATCAAACTGAAAAAGATGGTATTCATGCGCCGTCAACGCCAACGACAATGTCCTCGGACCCGCCGCCATCGCACCAAACCGATATAGCTGAAGCCATTTTGGCGCGCTGTCGTCGTCATTAAGCGCTGAAACAAACCGCGCCATAGCATCGTCCAGAAACGGTGTGATCAATGCGGCATCAACCCGCGTTGGCATGCGCCCACTGCTCTGTCGCGGTATTATTCTGCCAATGGTCTGGTGTTCAACCAACCCACCCAGAACCTGAGGGCCAATCGAGACTGCCGCCGGTTCGCCATCTGCACCGTCCAGCACCGCCAACAACGCGTTACTATCCAGATGCCCCGACAACGCGTCATGCGCCACCTTGTAGGACGACATTCCCAGCACTTCCAATGCCAGATCAAGGCCCTTCTCCGCCGCGCGTTCCAGCGCCAGACGCATCGCTTTGTCAGGTGACATGGATCGCGCCAGAAAGTCCTGTCGCCCCTCACTGGCCTTGCGCCTGAGTATTGAGCCTTTGCCTGTTTCGTCCATCTTGCGCGCCACTGTTCGCTCAGCCATGTAATAACAACCGGTGTGGCTTCACATTAACCGTCAGGAAGTTACCATAGGATTGATGCCAACAGGTTATTGTGCCGCCATGGCCTGTTCCGTTGGCAGGACAACACGAAAGGCCGCGCCGCCTTGTCCGGGCAGATAATCAATCTCACCGCCCAAGCGGGCCATGATCTCGCGACAGATCGCAAGACCCAAGCCGGCACCGCTGGCCCGTTGTTCTCCGACACGCGCAAACTTTTCAAATATAACCGCCTGATCTGACTTGGAAATCCCACTTCCATTGTCGACAAAATCGACAATCAACCCGCCTTGCCGTCGCCTTACCGAAATAGTCAGCGACGGGTTTTCAGCGTCACAATATTTTTGCGCATTGCCAATCAGATTGATGAAAACCTGGCTGAGCCGGTCAAGATCAGTTGTCAGTCGCACATGTTCCTGTGTGCGTCTGCGGGTCACTTTCAATCGGTCAGACCCGCCGCCGGTCAAAGCCGTGGAAACGGCGTGATCCAGCACCTCTGCCAAGGGTCCAGACTGCACATTCAGGTTCACTTGTCCGTTCTCAAGCACGCTCAGATCCAGCAGATCGTCCAGCAACCGGGTCAGGCGGATGGCCTCATCGTGAATGATGGTCGAGTATTTTGTCTTTTCTGCCTCGGTCATCAATTCACTGTCGCGCAATATTTCTGAAAACGCCCGGATTGAGGTCATCGGGGTGCGCAACTCATGGCTGACTTGTCCCAGAAAGGCGTCCTTTTGTTCGGACAATTGCGTCAGCTTTTCGTTGGCCTGCCGCAACTGGCGTGCTGTGCGGGTCAATTCTTCGGACTTGGCTTCCAGCTGCGATGAATACTCCATCATCTGCGCGGTTTCGTCGGCCACCGCCATCAAATCTTCGACCGAAACCGACGCGCCGCCGACAATCTGGCCAATCATCGCATGTGCGGTCGCCGCCCCAACAGAGCCGGACAATTCCCGTTCCAGTAACTGAAGGAAATCCGGGCTGGGTTCGGGCAGCAATCCGGTCACACCCTGGTTGCGCGCCTCGCGTTCAAACAGATCCTGCGCCTCGCGTGCGCCCAGAATACGTTGTGCCATCACCATCAAATCTTCGCTCTGCGCCAGACTGCCGCTCCAGCTTTGCGGGTTAGAGCTGTGCGCATAGACATTCACAAACTGGGCGCCCTGCAACCGTTCCAGCGGCGAAGGGAATCCAACCAGAGAAGCCACAAAAAATACAAGCGAATTCAAAGACATCGACCAAAGGATCGCATGTACCAACGGATCCATGCCTTCGATCCCGAAAAACGCCTGCGGGCGCAACCATGACAGGCCAAACGGGCCGTGTGCCATCATGTCTGCGGAAAACAATGCCCCTGCCCCAAACCCCGGCAGCAACAGTGTATAGGCCCATATCACGAAGCCAACAGTCAGCCCTGCAAAGGCGCCTGTCCTTGTGGCGCCGCGCCAGAAAATACCGCCGATCAACACAGGTAAAAACTGCGCAACCCCGGCGAACGAAATCAACCCGATCGAGGCCAAAGCGGTGCCCCCGCCCGACAAGCGGAAATAGAGATAGCCGAGCGTCACAACTGCCCCGATCGAGATTCTGCGGGTCAGCAACACAACATGACGCACATCCCCCGACACACTGGCCCCGGTTCCGGCGAGCTTTAACCAGATCGGCATGACAATATGGTTCGACACCATCGTCGACAAAGCCAGAGCAGCAACAATCACCATAGAAGTCGCGCTTGAAAATCCGCCCAGAAACGACAAAATCGCCAACCCTTCATTTCCGTTGGCCAAGGGTAAGGTCAGCACGAAAAAATCCGGGTTTGATCCGGCTGGCATCAGGTCTAACCCAACAACGGCGATTGGCACCACAAACAGGCTCATCACCATCAGATAAGCCGGAAACGCCCAGGATGCGGTGCGCAGGTGGCCTTCGTCTTCGTTTTCAACCACCATCACCTGAAACATGCGCGGCAGGCACAAAAATGCGGCCGCAGACAGGAATATCAGCGCGGCCCAGCGATCTCCCTGCACTTCCCATGTGCCAATCTCTGACGCATCAATGCGGTCAAGAATGTCCGACACACCGCCGCCAATGCCCCAGACCACGAAAACGCCCACTGCCAAAAGCGCAAACAGCTTTACGATGGCTTCAACCGCAATAGCCATCACCACCCCGTGGTGACGTTCATTCACATCCAGATTTCGTGTCCCAAAAACAATCGTGAACAAGGCCAATCCCGCGGCCACCAAGAGCGCATTGCTCTCTTGGCTTTCTACTGGTCCACCGGCATTATAAGCATCTGAAAAAACAGCAAAACTCACGGTTACGGATTGCAGCTGCAACGCGATATAGGGCGTGGTTCCGATCACAGCCAGCACTGTGACGCCCACGGCCAACAAGTTCGATTTGCCGTATCGCGACGATATTAAATCTGCGATTGACGTAATGCGTTGACTTCGACCAATCCGGACCAGTTTGCGCAAAACCCACCACCAGCCAATCATAACCAGTGATGGCCCGATATAAATCGTTAGATATTCAAGCCCGGACCGCGCGGCGAAACCAACCGCGCCGTAAAACGTCCAGGCCGTGCAATAGATCGACAGTGACAGCGTATAGACAATAGGAGAGCGCAACCAACCGCTGCGCCCCTGCATGGCGGCGCGTTCGGCGCCAAAAGCCACAAGAAACAGAAAGATCACGTAGATCAGGCAAACCGAGACAAGAATATTCAGCGTGCCCATCAAAGCTCACCCTGATCTTCGTTCACGCCCCCTTTCGAGACGGCACGGGACAACATCGCCCCAACGATCACCAGCCCGAACCAGACGACAAAAATGTATATCACAGCATCCGAGCCGGACACCGCGCCTTCAGACTGATTGGGCCACAGCAGTGGTACGGCCCAAAGCAAAGCGCCGATCAGCGGCAATATTCGGATTGTATCGACCAGACGGCGGCGACGATAACTCTGACGCTCCAGAAAAACCGATTTGCGGCCCTCGTTCACGGTTGCACCAATTCCCGCACCGCTTCTAGAACTTCGGCGTTGGAAAACGGTTTGGTCATAAAGCGGCTCGCCCCGGCCCGTTCGGCCATTTCGCGATCTTTGACCTGACCGCGCGCGGTCAGCATGAGCACCGGCAAATTGCGCGTTGCGTCCAGATCACGCAGCTCTCTAAGAATGTCATACCCGCTTTTTCCCGGCAGCATCACATCCAGAATAACAAGATCAGGCAATTTGTCCTGAACCACCCCAACGGCATCATGCCCGTTTGAATGGGTCGCAACAGCCCAGCCATCGCGCGACAGTATGAAACTGATCGCTTCGATGATGTTTGGTTCGTCTTCAATCAGAAGAACGCTCTTCCCCATGCATTCTCCCCTACATGCACGCATATTATTATTCTGCGTTTAACCATTCTTAGCGGCGTTGCGCAAAATGCCAAGCTCAAATCCCCCCTGCCAGCAACGAAGGTTCGCGCCGTCCCTCGCAATCACGGCTCGGACAGACCCGGCATGTCGACCCGACTTCACGGCCAGCCTCGACCGCACCCTCCACCGGGACGATCAACATATAACTGTGATACAGCGGGTCCACATTGACTTCTAACCGACCGACGGGCTTGGTCACGGCAAAACATTCAAACTGACGCGCGTCGCGTCCCGTTACTGTGACCCGTTGGCGCAAAGGACGCATCGGGCGTGACAAGGCCTGAAACAGGGGCCATTTCGGACAAGCTGCGGAGAATCTGGGCAAGGGAAACCCCTCGACCGGCTTGCGCAGCATCAAAGTGCCGGACCCGTCGCACATGACCAGCCCCAACGGCATCGGCAAAACTTCGTCCGAAACCACTGCCAACCTGCGAAATACCGCCGGAAGAGTCGCCCCAAAAGCCCGCGCAATCGCGACTGGATCAATCGGTCCCTCGCCCACGCGGGCGCGCATTTCCTCAAGCGGCATGATCCGCGCATCCACCGCAAGCTGTTTCAGCGCGACGCCTGCAAGATTGCGCGCGGCTGAGGATGTCAGGTCGCTTTGGGTTTCCAGAAACGTGGTCATCTCGACCTCAGAAGCGTTTTCCAGTTGGTCAAATCGGAATTTATTGGATTCCATCATCGCCTGAACATCTTCCTGCGGCAGCGTCAAGCTCGCGCCCGCGTCACCCGCCTCGTCCAGATAGGCCACAAGCTGTTGCGAACTTTCAGCCAGACGCTGACTGTCTTCATTCAGGTTGCGATGGAACCGATTACGCCATTCCGGCTCAATTTCCTTGGTATCGGCCAAGATGCCCGCCGTGGATCGGATCGCGGTGACCATGGTCAGCATTTCGTGCATCGACGTGGCCAGATGCGGATCATGTGTCAACCGATCCGTCAATGTAGCCGCTGTACGTTCCAAACTACCCAGCCGGCGATGTTGTTCTGCGATTAACGCGGCCCACCCGGGAAAGCGACCAGCGAACTCATCCACCCTGTCCAGCTCGACTTGCAGCGATCCGATATCCGCCGCAGACTCGCGCAGCGTCGCAATCAAGGCAGCCTCAGCACCTTCGGATAAAAGCGACGTTTCGACGTTCAAAACCTGGGCAATGTCCATCAGCAGTTTACCGCCGATTCTGCGGCGATTATGTTCGATCAAATTGAGGTATGAGGCCGAAATTCCCACATTTCGGGCAAGTTCTGCCTGTCGCATCCCTGCCATTACGCGGCGTTCTCGAATTCGGCTGCCGGTCAATGTGTCGCGGGCCATGAACAATTCCTTGTTAGATTCAACGACTTTCTGCGCTGCCGAATAACTTCTTTACACAGTATACGCATGAGTTGCGAATTACTTTACAAAAAAATTGTTTGATTGAAAGCAGTTGTTGCGTGTTTTTACATGCCGCCCTGATAATGATTTTGCACAAAAGTGCATTGCGCGCGGGTTTGAGGAGACCCGTGACGCTCTTCACCAAAGGGAGGATTACATGTCCAAAACAACTATGACACGTCGCGGCGTGCTTAAGACCGGCGCAGTTGCAGGCGCTGGCGTTGCACTGCCCACAATTTTCACGGCGTCGTCCGCGGCTGCTTATACCAATGAACCAACCGGTTCGAGCGTCACACTGGGCTTCAACGTGCCACAGTCCGGACCATACGCGGACGAAGGTGCAGACGAACTGCGCGCCTATGAGCTTGCGGTCGAGCACCTGAACGGTGGCGGCGACGGCGGCATGATGAATACGTTCAGCTCCAAAGCCTTGCAGGGCAACGGTATCCTGGGCAAAAAAGTCGAATATGTGACTGGCGACACTCAGACAAAATCTGACGCCGCCCGCGCATCGGCCAAATCGATGATCGAAAAAGACGGCGCGGTGATGATCACCGGTGGTTCGTCTTCTGGTGTTGCGATTGCTGTGCAGGGTCTCTGCCAGGAAGCAGGCGTCATCTTTATGGCGGGTCTGACCCACTCAAACGACACAACCGGTAAAGACAAGAAAGCCAATGGCTTCCGTCACTTCTTTAACGGTTACATGTCAGCAGCCGCTCTGGCACCAGTGCTTAAGAACCTCTATGGCACCGACCGGAACGCGTACCACCTGACAGCCGACTATACATGGGGCTGGACACAGGAAGAATCGATCGCTGCTGCGACCGAGGCAATGGGCTGGAACACTGTGAACAAGGTGCGCACTCCTCTGGCGTCGACCGACTTCTCGTCCTACATCGCACCAGTTCTGAACTCGGGTGCTGACGTTCTGGTTCTGAACCACTACGGCGGTAACATGGTGAACTCGCTGACCAACGCAGTTCAGTTTGGTCTGCGCGACAAGCAGGTGAACGGCAAGAACTTCGAAATCGTTGTTCCGCTGTATTCGCGCCTGATGGCCAAAGGTGCTGGTGAAAACGTGAAAGGTATTCACGGATCCACCAACTGGCACTGGTCGCTGCAGGACGATGCTTCCAAAGCATTCGTGAAATCCTTCGGCACCAAGTACGGCTTCCCGCCAAGCCAGGCTGCGCACACTGTTTACTGCCAGACCCTGCTTTATGCAGACGCGGCAGAGCGTGCAGGCACATTCAACCCATGTGGCATCGGCGAAGCTCTGGAAGGTTACGAATTCGACGGTCTGGGCAACGGCAAAACGCTGTACCGCGCCGACGATCACCAGTGCTTCAAAGACGTTCTGGTTGTGCGTGGGAAAGAAAACCCAACGTCGGAATTCGACCTTCTTGAAGTTGTCGAAGTTACTCCGGCCGCTCAGGTTACTTACGCACCCGATCACCCAATGTTTGCGGGTGGCAGCTTGGGTACATGTAACCCGGGCGCATAAGCCTCAATAACTACCGGTCGCGCCATCAGGTGCGACCGGTCTCGCCTTTCCCGGCCCAGTGACCCCGTTTTATGCGCGACGTCCTTTCCGTGGAAAGCTTCCAATGAGACACCAAAGGTGGGGACCATGGACGCAATACTCCTGCAAATCCTGAACGGGCTCGACAAGGGCTCGGCCTATGCGCTGATTGCGCTGGGACTGACACTAATTTTCGGCACGCTGGGTGTGGTGAACTTCGCCCACGGCGCGTTGTTTATGATCGGCGCGTTTTGTGCCGTGACACTGACAAAAATCCTGAACATCAGCTTTGAAACAGTCGATGCGACCCAGACCGACTTTCTCGGTAATCCGCTGAAGGTCAAGACACCTTACGTGATGGATTGGTTTGGCCCTGAAACCGGCGCCGCCATCATCGACTGGTCGGTCCCGCTCGCCATTCTGTTCTCGATCCCAATCATGGTCGCCGTCGGCTTTATTATGGAACGCGGCCTGATCAAGCACTTCTACAAACGTGCGCATGCGGATCAGATCCTTGTGACCTTTGGTCTCGCCATCGTCATGCAGGAAGTCGTGAAGTACTTTTTCGGCGCAAACCCCATCCCCACCGGGGCGCCCGATGCATTCAAAGGTTCGTTCGACTTCGGCGTGTTGCTGGGCTTTGATCCAAACGTGATCATCTATCCCTACTGGCGCATGGTCTATTTCTTCTTCGCCGCACTTGTGATCGGGGGCGTGTTTGCCTTCCTTCAGTTCACCACCTTCGGGATGGTTGTGCGCGCAGGTATGGCGGATCGCGAAACTGTTGGCCTGCTGGGCATCAACATCGACAAACGTTTCACCATCATGTTCGGCATCGCAGCCGCCGTCGCGGGTGTGGCCGGGGTGATGTACGCTCCGATCAACTCGCCCAACTACCATATGGGCATGGACTTCCTTGTGTTGTCTTTCGTTGTTGTGGTTGTTGGCGGTATGGGCTCTTTGCCCGGCGCCGTTCTGGCTGGCTTCATGTTGGGTATCCTGGAAAGCTTTGCCTCCATGAACGAAGTTAAGTCTCTCATCCCCGGCATCGACCAGATCATTATCTACGTTGTCGCAATCATCATCCTGCTCACCCGTCCTCGGGGTCTCATGGGCCGCAAAGGCGTGATGGAGGAATAAGACATGCTCGGACTGAATAAAAAAGACACAACCCTCATGATCGTGGTGGCCTGCCTTGCGCTGTTCGCCCCCTTCATCCTGAACCCCTTCCCCGAAGGCAGCGCCATGGCGCAGTTCAACGCAGGCTATCCTGACCTGATGCAGCGCTTTGTGATCTTCGGGATCTTTGCGATTGGCTTTAACATCCTGTTTGGCCTGACCGGCTACCTGTCCTTTGGCCACGCAGCCTTTCTGGGCATCGGTTCCTACTCGGTTGTCTGGATGTACAAGCTCTTGGATTACAACGTAATCTGGGGCCTGCCACTGGCGATCATCACTTCAGGCCTGTTTGCCCTTGTGATTGGCTATGTCAGCCTGCGCCGCTCGGGTATCTACTTTTCGATCCTGACGCTGGCCTTCGCGCAGATGTCGTTCAACCTCGCTTATTCGGTTCTGACACCGATCACCAACGGCGAAACCGGCTTGCAGGTCTATACCAATGACCCGCAGGTCCTGTTGGGCGCCAACGAAGCCACAAGCCCGCACCTGTTTGGCATCGTGATGAACAACTCTGCCAAACTGAATGTCGGCCCATGGGAATTCACCTTTAACAATGGCTATTACTTCTGTGCCATTATCCTGATGGTCGTGTTCTACCTTGCAATCCGCATCTTCCGGTCGCCGTTTGGCATGATGCTGCGTGCGATCAAATCCAACCAGACCCGACTGAACTACACTGGCCTGAACCCGCGCCCCTATGCGCTGGCCGCCTTTGTGATCTCGGGTATGTATGCTGGTCTGGCCGGTGGCCTGATGGCTGCGATGGATCCCCTGGCAGGCGCTGAGCGCATGCAATGGACTGCATCAGGCGAGGTTGTTCTGATGACCATTCTGGGCGGTACCGGTACATTGATCGGGCCGGTTCTGGGTGCAGGATTCATCAAGTATTTCGAGAACATCTTCTCGAAGATCAACGACTCGATCCTGCACAACTGGTTTGCATTCCTGCCCGATGGTCTTGAGGATTTTGTTGTCTTCCTCATCCATCCCTTCATCGGCAAAGGCTGGCACCTCACACTGGGCATCCTGTTCATGCTCGTCGTGATCTTCCTGCCCGGTGGTCTGGTCGAAGGTGGTCAACGCATCAAGCGCGCCATCTCTCGCAAAAAAGACACCGACACCGATTCCGCTTCCACTGAACCCGCAGAATAAGGAGACCTGAACAATGGGAATTCTTGAAGTCAAAGACGTTGGCAAACGGTTCGGTGGCCTACAGGCACTGGGCGACGTCAACCTGAGCGTTAAAGAAAACAGCGTTCACGCCATCATCGGTCCCAACGGGGCCGGTAAATCCACCCTGCTCAACTGTCTGGTGGGCAAGCTGATCCCCGACACCGGCTCCGTCATGTTTGACGGCCAGTCGGTGCTGGGACGCACGCCTTACGAGATCAACCAGATGGGTATTTCGCGGGTGTTCCAGACACCGGAGATCTTTAGCGATCTGACGGTCATGGAAAACATGATGATCCCGTGTTTCGCCAAACGCGATGGCTCTTTCCGCATGCATGCCATTGAAAACATGCTGAACGAAAAGGAAATCGTCGAGAAAGCCGAAAAGATGCTTGAGGACATGAACATGGCGGACAAGCGCCACATGCACTCGGCCTCTATGTCGCGCGGTGACAAACGTCGCCTCGAGATCGGCATGTGCCTTGCCCAAGAGCCACGTCTGCTGCTTTTAGACGAGCCAACTGCGGGCATGGCACGTGCCGACACCAACAACACGATCGACCTGCTGAAACAGATCAGCGACGAACGTGACATCACCATCGCCATCATCGAACACGACATGCATGTTGTGTTCTCGCTGGCCAATCGCATCACGGTGCTGGCTCAGGGCACACCGCTGGTCGAAGACGATCCGGAAAACATCCGTGGCAATCCCAAGGTACGCGAAGCGTATCTGGGCGAAACGGCGTAAGGGAGAGATCACATGAACGTCAAACCCGACTTCTCAAAAGGTCACAGTCACGCTGAAACCGCCCCGGCCTTCCTGTCCGTCTGGAACATGGAAAGCTACTACGGCGAAAGCTACATCGTGCAGAACATCTCGTTCAACGTGCACGAAGGCGAAATCCTTGCGCTTCTGGGCCGTAACGGCGCGGGCAAGACCTCGACCCTGCGCTCCATCGCGCGCATGGACGACCCACAGGTCACACATGGTGAGATCTGGTTGGATCACCAACCCCTGCACCTGATGAAAAGCCACGAAGCGGCCGCCGTTGGAATTGGGCTTGTGCCAGAAGACCGGTGCATCATTCCCGGTCTCACTGTTGAAGAAAACCTTCAGCTTGCTCAGATTGCGCCGCCCATTGGCTGGTCTATTCAACGTCTGTACGAATTGTTCCCCCGCCTTGGCGAACGTCGCAAGCAAGAAGGCGTGACGCTTTCCGGTGGTGAGCAGCAGATGCTGGCCATCGCCCGCGCATTGGCACGAGACATCAAAGTGTTGTTGCTGGACGAGCCTTACGAAGGCCTGGCGCCGGTGATCGTGGACGAAATTGAAAAGACGCTGCGCATCATTAAAGAACAGGGCATCACCACTGTTATCGTCGAACAAAACGCAGTGCGGGCACTGGAATTGGCGGACCGATCTGTCATTCTGGACACTGGTGGCATTGTCTTTGACGGCGCGGCCGAAGAAGTTCTGGCCAATGAAGAACTGCGCTCAGAATATCTCGCAATTTGAGGTTGGCATCGGGGCTGTACTTTAGGGTTGGTTGACTCTTCCGTACGGCTCCCTAACCTCGCACCGAAATTTAACTTCGAGGTATGCCATGACCGATCAAACCTATCCCCCATCTTCTGAGTTATCGTCTGGAGCGCATGCAGATTTGGCGACGTATGATGCGATGTATGCGGCGTCGATTGCGGATCCTGATGCGTTCTGGGCCGAACATGGCAAACGGATTG
>NZ_JBDVNC010000046.1:0-98172 GCF_039969785.1 Shimia sp.
TGGAAATCGGACATAGAGCATCACCGCAAGGCGGATAATCTCAGGGCTCGTTTTGAAGTAGCGAAAAGGGGACCGTTTTGTCATTCGGCAACGCTAGGTCGCCACCCTGCCCTTCACAACCGAGTTTCCTCTGACATTGCCTCTCCTGGATAACTTCTACAGCCAAGTTGCTTTCTGTCATAGAACGCAGCTTTGTGAAACAACCATCCTTAATGAATTCTTCTGTCAGGTGGCGAAGTCAGAAGCGGTTGCCTACGTTCCTTTCTTTGATCGAATGGCAGCTGCGACCGGAGACAGCGATTTAGGCCGCGACTTGTTGGATTTTAGCGCGAATTGTTCCTCGGTTGTTGGCAACCATGAGGGATAATGCAGGCAAGATCCCGAACCATGTGCTTCGTTGCCCTTAGGCAGCCGGTCTTCGTGTCGCATTTGACACAATTTGGACCTGCCATGCTTCCTGCCACAAAACACCATCGCGAATGGCTGGCCATTTGAACGCATTCTGCTCCAGCCGTTTGTATGCCATCACGAGACCGGTCCCATCCCACCAGATCATCTTGAGCCGGTCAGCACGCATTGCGCGGAACACATAACGCTTCGAACGTGAATTCTGCATTAGGTGGAATGCTGCATTTCCGTCGCCATTGCTTCAGCTTGCTTGAGCACGGTCTTGACGGCGTCTGCCGTCAGGTCAGGCGGAAACCCATGGCGCTTCAGAATTCGGCGAACGGCAACACGCATTTTTGCTCTGACGTCCTCACGTTTCCACCAATCGACACCTGAGTTATTTCGAACTGTCGACACCAACTCTGCCGCTACCACCTGAAGCTCCTTGTTGGTCATTGCCTCAACAGCGCTGTCGTTTTGTGCGAGAGCGTCGTAGAAGGCCCGCTCTTCCGAGTTCAATCCATCATCCGCTTCGTTCTGAAGCTCCTTGGCCAGATCAATCAGTTCCTGAATGATCTGAAGCGCGTCGACGCTTCTATTGTGGTAGCGCGCCATTGCTTGCTGCAGCCGTTCCGAAAATTCTTCCCGTTTGACTACATTTGACTTGGTCCGAGCTGAAATCTCACCGTTCAGGAGCTTTTTCAGCGCTTCAACGGCAAGGTTTTTGTGCTCCATGTTCTGAATTTCGAGCATGAACTCTTCTGAGAGGACGCTGATATCTGGCCTATCAAAACCGCAGGCCACGAGAATATCGACTACTTCTGTTGAAGCAACCGCACTGTTGACCAGTTGTTGGAGCGCGAAGTCCGGAGATCGACCGTTGGAGCCCTTGCCGGCAGCATCCAGCTTTTCGAGACCCGTGCGCACGGCAGTGAAAAACGCAACTTCTACGGAGTGCTCGGTTGCCGCGGGGCTACCAGATGCAAGTTTAAAGGCTTGAATCAATGCCGCTACAGCATCGAGAAATCTTTTTTTGCTGCCTTCGCTGGATTGATCTTTGGCCAGGATGTGCTCAATCGCGGCGGGCAGCACCTTCAACCGGTCCTTGGCGGTTCCATTTAGCGCAGCAGAATAATCAAAACCGAAGAACTGTTGGCGCGCCACGTCCAGAGCGTCAAGGAATGCGGATATCGCTTCCGCTTCATTGACGCCGGTCTTTGCCTGATCTGATTGCGAGTAGTGGGCGAGTGCCTTCTTGAGGTCGGCCGCAAGGCCGATGTAGTCCACAACCAATCCAGCCGGCTTGCCTTTGAACACCCTGTTCACCCGCGCAATCGCCTGCATTAGCCCATGGCCCTTCATGGGTTTGTCGACATACAAAGTATGCATACATGGAGCGTCAAAACCGGTGAGCCACATGTCTCGGACAATCACGAGCTTCAGAGGGTCGCTTACATCTTTGTAGCGGTTCCGAATGGCCTCTTGTCGCGACTTCGATCGGATGTGCGGCTGCATGTCCGCCGTATCCGTCGCGTTGCCAGTCATGATCACTTTGACGACGCCTGTGTCGTCAGTGTCGCCGTGCCACTCCGGTCTTTCAGCGACGAGGCGATTGTATACGTCCACACAAATCCGCCGGCTCATGCATACGATCATGGCCTTGCCATCGATGGCTTCTATGCGCGCATCAAAGTGCTTGAGGATATCTCCAACAACTTTTTCAAGTCGCTTGTCGGCGCCAACAAGCGCTTCAACAGTGGCCCACTTTCGCGCAACGGAGTTGGCTTCGCTGTCCTCGAGCCCTTCAGTGGCGTCGTCAAACTCGTCATCAATCTGATCCGCGAGGTCCTCATCAAGCTCGACCCGAGCTACCCGCGCCTCGTAGTAAATCGGAACAGTTGCTCCATCTTCGACAGCTTGAGATATGTCGTAGACATCGATGTATTCGCCAAAAACACCGCGGGTATCTGCGCCGACCAAGTCCACAGGCGTGCCCGTAAAGCCAACGTATACGGCATTGGGTAGAGCTTGTCGCAACTGATAGGCTAAGCCGTATCGGACTTCACCGGTCTTTGTGACCTTTGCATCGAAGCCGTATTGCGTCCTATGGGCCTCATCGACCATCACCACGACATTTGAACGATCGGTGATTTCTGGAAATATGCCGCCGTCTTCAGCGCGGAACTTCTGGATGGTCGAAAAGACAATCCCCCCAACTTGACGGTCCAAGAGGGTTTTCAAATCGGATATCCCTTCGGCCTGAACCGGCTCTTCCCCCAATATGTCCTTGCAGCGCGCAAATGTCGCGAACAACTGATTGTCCAGGTCATTGCGGTCGGTGAGCGCCAACAACGTGGGGTTTTCCATCTCTGGGTCATGCATGACGCGGCCAGCCAAATAGGTCATCAGGAGCGACTTCCCGGAACCCTGTGTGTGCCATACCACACCGGCCTTGCCATCACGTCCCCGAGCGCTCCTGATGGCCTTAAGACCCTTTTGCACGGCGAAGAACTGGTGATAGCCGGCGACTTTCTTGACTGGGCCCTTTCCTTCATCTTCAAAGACAACGCACCACCGCAGAAGATCCAGCAAAGTTTCAGGCTTCAAAAGCCCCTGCGACAGTGTCAAAAGCGCAAGGTCGGTTCCAACAGGAACAAGTGTTTCACCATCGATGGTGCGCCAGGCCATGAACCGGTCGAGATTGGCCGACAGAGAACCGAAGCGGGCCACGTGCCCATCGCTGATCACATTGATCAGGTTGGTTCGGAATAGTTCGGGTAGGTCGGATTTGTATGTCTCGATCTGGTTGAAAGCGGCATCGATATCCTTGCCTTCCGTTCCTTTCAGCTCGATCACTACAAGCGGCATTCCATTAAGGAAGAGCACGACATCAGGAATACGAGGATTGCGCCCTACAACGTCAAATTGGTTTACCGCGCGCCAATCGTTCTGCGCGTTGCTCCAATCGATCAAGCTCACCACGGTATTGCGCTCTTCACCGTCGTCGACAAAAGACACCTTGACGCCGTTGACCATCAATTGATGCAGGCGTTGGTTTTCTTGCATCAAATCCGTGGTGAATACCGCGTCCAAGACTTGTTTCGAGGCTGCCTCCAGGGCACGCTTGGGCACCTCTGGGTTCAGGCGCTCAAGCGACGCCAGTAGCTCAGGTTCAAGGATTGTCTGATGATATGACCCACGAAGAGCAGGCTTGTTGTCGGGGGCCGTCTCTGCGCCATGCATGAGCGAAATACCAAGTTCGCCCAACTCTTCCATCAAGAACGCTTCCACGTCTGCTTCTGAAATGAATGCCATCAATGATCACCAATCTGTTTGGTTTGGAAGGTCGCGTTTCATCTGAAAACCACGCCAATAGGTGGTGGCACCGGCAAGCCAGCCAGTATCTCGTCAATTTCCGGCAGTGTCGCCAACCTGACTATACTCGGCGCCTCCATCAGTCGGACTGTCAGATCAGAGACATCCTCATTTAGCACGGCCTCGAGGTAGCACCGCTTTACCTCTTGCCTTGCCAATTGAAGGGACACTTTTGCGCGCTGGACATTCTGGTCAGAGATGGACATCGCTCGCTGAATGCTACCGAGGAACGCCATCGCAAACTCCGCAAACGTCACGTAACCATATTTAAGCAAGCGCTCGGTTAGACCGGAGAACAATCTCTTTGCTCCATCGTCATCAATGAAACCGGCAACATGGTCTCTTATTCCGAGTTTAAACAAGTAGTCATCGATCCATATACCGACCTCTTCATGTTCAATAAAAAGGCAACTGTCGAGACCGTAGCTTAACGCAATTTCTTTGGAAAAAGTCTTTTCACATTCGTCGTCCTCCCAGTCAGGATGCCAAAGTGCAAAAGGGCCGCAGTCATAATCATTTGGATCGAAATTTTCGTAAATAATGAGATCGTCGTCACAATGGCGGATCGCACCTTCAATCTCTTCTCTGTGATTCAAGCAAATGACAGTCATGCTTTCTCCACTTGTTTCTTTGCCTCAAAAACGCACAATGCTTCGAACGTTCGGTTCGGTAAGAGAGTCTTGCGGAGGATAGTTTGGGTTGCTTCGGAAATAGACCCCATTTCAGTTTGCCTGTGCCTTCAGTTCAACGTTCAACTCGCTGATGGGCGCTTTAAGAGCCTTTTCCAGCTTCGCGATATGCGCCACGTGCCAAGACACATAGTCCGGCCAGTTGTCACGGTTATAGCCATCACAGGCCATACCGAACTGGATCCGACTTGCCTTCTTTTCATCGAGACGAAGCCACGAGATTTCATCCCCGAATACCGCCTCTACCTCGTCTTTGCGCTCATGGAGCCGGTCAAACAGCCATTTGTTTTCGCTTGCGTCGGCCCGGCCAAATGTGAATTCCACCCGGATCTCGGACTTCCCGAAGATCAAAGCATAGTGGCAGGCCCGCATGCCTGAACCGGCACTTAGCCAATGGTCCTTGCTTGGGCTGATATTCTGATAGAGCCGGTCGCCAGCGTCCTTCAGCGCCTCGAGCGTCGCTTCCCAATAGTCCCGGCGCAACTTGTGTCGGGCTTTCTGCTCGCCTTGCGCCCCGCGCGCCTCAGATTCTTTCTCGGCCATGCCAATCATGAAATCTGCCGCCTCAGGGGTCGGTATAACCGGTTGGATGTCGACAAACAGCTCGTCTCCATGCGCATAGGGCACCACCTTGAAACACCGCGCGTCGATCTTGTGGTCACGCAGCCACAGCACTGTTGACGTCACCTCCTTGCGGAATTTCGCGGCCACGAAGAACAAGCGCTGCCCGTTGCCTTCATTCAAAACAACCTCGCTCAGCTCTTCCGCATCAAGGAACTCGCAAATGCGGTCTGATGCCTTGCCTCCACCACAGTAGCGTTCCAGATAGCTCTGGTGGATCTCCACGATCTGCGCCTTGGTCAGGCTGGACACATACGCCGTGTATTTAAGCGCCTGCCAGGTGACGTCCCGGCCGGAGTCATCCAGCTTGTTTTCGATCACCACCAATTGTCCGTCTTTGTCGAGCGCCAGCAGGTCCAGCCGCTCGCGTGTGTCAGCAAATCCATCGAACTCTTTCTGGATAATCAGAAGTTCTTCGCCCAAGGCGTCCGGCTGGCCAACCAACCATTCCTGAAGGTGTTCCCGTTCACGCAAATTGAGGTCAGCAAAGCGTTTTTCTTCAAGCTTTTGAATGCGGTTTTCTGTCAAATCTACTTGGAACATCAATCACTCTCAAATTCTCTAAAGTCTATGTATGCAACCCCGCCCAAATTGCGCTCGTTCAAGGTTTGCTCAAGTGTCGAGAGCTCACTCGCTTCGCCATCACCCGTTTCAAAAAACTCAGGATCGATCGCTTGCACGCCAAGATCGCCGGCATGGTGTGCAAGCAGCTCATAAACCCATTTGGGACGCTTTGTGGACAGTTTGAACTGCTGCTGCCCCGACATTTTTCCCATGACTCTCACGACCCCACAGCCATGTTGTGCAGAGTTTGCAATTGCAAAAAACTGATGCCACGGCACCATTCCAGGTCGAAGAGATGAAAGAGATTTGCTCTTAGCATACCGCATAAAGTTCGCTGTTGCGACCGAGCACCCCCACGAGCTTCGACCATACCATGTGGTCTTTGGGGAACGATCAAATAGGTCCCGATTTTTGATCTGACCGTGGTTGTAGAACACGTAAATTGGGTTCAGCCCGCTCGCTGCATTGATAAGGTCTGTGATCTGTTTCCCACCTGGATGGAAGCTGTCATAAGATCCATCTTTAGCGGGTGACCCAAACAATCTCTTAGCCTGGACACGAAACCCGATCATGCAATCCGGCAGGTCCACAAACCATTCCCAGTCTGCTCCGTTTCCCACTTTTTCGACTGTGCCATCCTTGCGAGTGACACCGCCTTCCTCCTGTCGGGAGAACATTTTGACGTTCAAACCCATTGGGGAAAGATCACGAGCCATCTGCAGCAAAAGCGTTTCTGTGATCGTCTCTTCCTGTAGGGTCAGGCCGTATTTGATTGCGTCGCCTTGATCTGCCCACACCTTGTGTGCAAGCAGCCGTAAGTATGCGCGGAAGTCACCCGAGGCCATCATGTGGTCATGGACTCCACCTGTTCTTTCACAGCGCCAACGCGCAATTCGCCGGACATCAGGCGCGGAAGGAGCGTATCGCGGAGGGTGGCGAGGGTTTGGTTTTCTTTTTGCTTCTGAGCTTGAGCAAGCCTCAACCCGAGAACGCTCTCAGAAAAAGCTTCTCGAACCCTTCGACTTCCCGCCACCACATCGAAAGCCGCTATGTCCCCCTTGTTGAAACCAGATTGAGCGCTTCGACCACTAATGGCCTGAATGTATTCTTGGAATTCGTAGGATAAGCACACCGAACGGACAAATTCACGGTCACCAGAATAAAATGGCTCTGCCTTTACGAGAGCAACATTGTAGGCACCTGAAAGTCCCCACCCGATACGTCCGACCGAAGCACCATACCTACCTATCATGACATCCAAAGCTTCGCATTTTCTAAGCTTTGGGGTGTTTCTGACGAAAGTCAGATGGTTGTCGCCATCATAGTCTCTAATCTGCACAAGTCGAAC
The DNA here is from genome assembly GCF_039969785.1 of Shimia sp. Taxonomy (GTDB): domain Bacteria; phylum Pseudomonadota; class Alphaproteobacteria; order Rhodobacterales; family Rhodobacteraceae; genus Shimia. Next base: position 6,985 of record NZ_JBDVNC010000046.1, read on the forward strand.
ATACCCTTCACTTGGCTCATATAGGAACTCGCTCTTCGGTGGCTGCGTTCCCCCCTTGATATCCATGTATCCTGCAAAAGACTCCGCCTCCCACCCCTCCGGCAAGCCATCCTCACCAAAGCGATCCGGAAACAACGCGGCGGTTTGGGCGTCCATGTGGGCGGGGGCGCGGCCCGCAGCTTTGGCGTGGACGGGGTCGAAATCGACAAACCACGACCGATACAGCGCTCGCGCCATCTCTTCCAAAGTCGCCGCCGTCTTGCGGTTCAGCTCGATCTTGTCATCCAGCGCCCCGAGGACGGCTGCGATTTTGCGTTGTTCCAAAATATCCCGAGCAGGAACGACAAAGTCCTCAACCATGCCTTTTGTCAAAGCATTTCGCGTAGCGCCTACTGAAGCGAGGGCAAACATATGTTCTTGAAAAGAGGGTTGGACAAGGAAATAGCGAAGAAATAGCGGATCCAATATCTCGGGGTTTGGTCGGATGATGGCCACATGCTGGTTCACCCTCGCCGGCAAAACAGAATCCGTCACCTGACATGCTCGAGCAACGCTATCACCGGTGATATTTAGCAGAACATCACCAGACTCCACTGCGACATTGTTCAATCGTTTGGCTTGATCCTCACTTATGAATGCCAGACCAGCCTTTTCAAAGCCGTGATTGTAGACATTCTGGCTGCGAACAAGGCTGAACGGACCTTCTTGCAAGTAGCTCTGCTTGCCGCCTCTGGGTGTCGCTCCGCTTCCGATCTTGGAACAAACGTCCCCAAGCCTAATTTCCTCAATCATTTAAGCGACTCCAGGCGATCCTCAATCTCTTTCTCCAGTCGCTGCCCCTCGGCAAACTGCCCCCGCAGTTCTCCCATTAGACGCGCAAACTTCTCCTCAAACGGTTCACTGTCTTCTTCAGCCGCGCCAGCGCCGACATAGCGCCCTGGTGTCAGCACAAAATTGTGTTTGGCGATCTCATCCTTACCGGCTGATTTACAGAACCCCGGCACGTCCTCGTATTCGCCCGCGTCCGGCTCCCCCCGCCATGCGTGATAGGCGGTGGCGATGCGGCCAATCTCATCCCCGGAAAGCTCTTTCTGCTTCCGGCTGCCCGGCACCAGCGCGCCCATCTTGCGCGCATCGATAAACAGCACCTCACCGCGCCGGTCGCGCAGCTTGGCATCCTTGGCTACGCCGTTGGATTTGTCTTTGGCCAGAATCCAAAGGCATGCCGGAATTTGCGTGCCATAAAACAGCTGCCCCGGCAGCGCGACCATGGCGTCCACCGCGTCGCCCTCGACCAAGGAACGGCGAATGTCACCTTCGCCGCCCGACATAGACGACATGGACCCATTGGCCATGACCACCCCGCCGATGCCGGAGGTGGAAAGCTGGTGATAGATATGCTGGATCCAGGCAAAGTTAGCATTGCCCACCGGCGGCGCGCCGTATTTCCAGCGCGCATCCTCGCGCAGCATGTCGCCCGACCAGTCAGAGATGTTGAACGGCGGATTGGCGAGGATGTAGTCAAACCGCTCATCCGGGAAAGCGTTTTTGACCAGCGTGCCTTCGGAATTCCAGCGGATGTCGCCAAAGATGCCTCGAATGGCGAGGTTCATGCGCGCCAGACCAAAGGTGGTGTGGTTGCGTTCCTGTCCGTAGACGGCGATGTCGTTTTTCTGGCCTTTGTGCGCCTCGATGAACTTCTCGGACTGCACAAAGAAGCCCCCGGTGCCGCAGCACGGGTCATAGACGCGGCCCTTGGTCGGCTCGATCATTTCGATCATCGTGTCCACAATGGATTTTGGTGTATAGAATTCCCCGCCGCGCTTGCCCTCGGAGCTGGCGAATTCGCCGATGCAGTATTCATAGATGCGCCCGATCAGGTCGAAGTCGTCCTTGGTGCCCTCAAATTTGATATTGGCAAAGAGGTCCAAAAGGCCGGTGAGCATGGCGCGGTCGATGCTTTCCTTACCAAAGACCTTCGGCAGGGCGCCCTTGAGGCTTTCGTTGTCCTTCTCGATGGCACGCATGGCGTCATCAAGCATCACACCGATACGGGGATCCTTGGATTGTTTGGACAGCGTCGCCCAGCGGGCCGCTTCTGGCACCCAGAACACGCTTTCAGCGAGGTATTCGTCACGATCTTCTGGATCTGCGTAGTCGTCCTTTGACAACTCGTCATGCAGACGCTGGAAGGACTCAGACACATACCGCAGGAAGAGTAGCCCCAAGGCGATGTGTTTGTATTCTCCGGCATCCATGGAGCCGCGCATTTTGTCGGCCGCGTCGAAGAGTGTTTTCTCGATGTTCATTTTTTGCCTTTGTTGTTTGCGGCTCACAACAATTCGTATGCCGCAATCGAAATGAATTGGCGCAATACTCGAACACAATGGTCTGTAGTTCAATGCGCAACTTTTGATAGGGGTGTCAGTCAGGAATTCACCTATATGGTTAGCTCGGCGGTTCAAACCTTCCTCTCATGTTCGCTCGTAGCGACGCCAATCCGGTGAACGTTCTTGCTACTCAGGCGCAAACAAATCCATTACTGCTTGCGAAAACCTTCTAAGCGATATCTTGCTGCGCCAGAACCAGGCTGGCGTCATTCACTGCAACCAATCAAGTCGCGTGAACGCAAGCGTTCCAACATGTGTGCGAACACCTGACGCCATGGGCTTTTCGGAACTTGTGCGTGCCAGTCGCACACCTCCGAAAATTGCGCAGCCAGCGAAATCACTTGTGTGGCCAAATCTTCGGGCGAAAGCTCTCGACGAGTGTATGTATACCCCATCTCTCGCCTCCTCACGCAGCTTGGTTGATGTCACAGTTGTGAGCTGCAACTGGAACCGCGTTGAATTTGGCGATCGGCGCGATTTCACGACCCAGTTGACCGCCTCGGTCGGTTATTTTACTTTTCTTGCTCGAACTCGTTGTCTCGGCGTGCCGTAAGCCTCAATCTCATCCAATGTCGCTGTCTCCGGTGCAGGAAAAAGCTCCTGAAACTCTTCCCTTGCGTCAAGACATTCGGCAACTGCCAGCACGGTGGCTAAGGTGGCGGTCCCTCCTTGCTCAAAGCGCTTCAGGGTGGCGATGGCGACGCCCGAGCGCAACGACAGTTCAGCCTGAGTAATATTCATCGATATCCGTCGAGCTTTTGCCGCGGCCGCGATGCCTTGGTGGATTTCTGCTGCGGTTTTTATGTCTATGGTAAGTCTCATAAATGATCCCTAAAGTCTAATATGAGGCATTAAGGTATCAAATATGATACTCTATAAATTCGCTCAGATCACCCTCCAGGTGGTTTTTCAGAAATCGCCTTGTTCTCAAATTTCGGCCAATACAACAAGATAAACCGCCATATAGGCGGCTGCGAATGCCAAAACGCGTTTGCTTCTACTTATTCATCATTGAGCACGTGCACAAACGCTTCCGTTTGTAACGGAGTTAGCCGCCATGTAGGCGGCAGTGAGAACGGTTATTGGGATTGCGTCGACTTCGGGTAGAGTTTGGCATGCGCCACCATGGAATAGGTGTCGGCATAGGTCTGCTGGCATGGTGTTGCACGAGAGGATTGGTGATGACTGATCAAGAGAAGTGGATCGAGGAGGCCCGCCCGGCAATCGAAGAAAGGAGGCGCATTCTCGACGAGAAAGGCCCGAGCCTTGCCCGCTATCGCGAAGCTCTCATGTCCAATTCACAGCGACATTCAGTCGATCATCCAAGGCTATCTCGGCGCATTTCTTCGACAAACATATCGTAGACGCGCGGCTCGTCAAACTCGAGCCAAGTGCCCGGCCATGCCAACTTTCTGTTACCATAGATGAAGTCGCCATAATTTGAGGTCAGACTCCAGTTGTCCGTCATGAAAAACTTCATCAGATGAACCGGCAGCATGTCGCCAGCTTCAGTAAGAATGCGCTCTAAGATTGCGTATGGCTTGCTTCCTTCACGATCAAACTGAAAACCAGGATAGCGCCAGCCTTCGTCAGTTTCGTAGCCGAAAAACCGGTTCTGTGCTTCCATTTCAGCGACTTCGGGAACGCTCACACGCAGCAACTCAGCGACTTGAGAAACGCTCAGCATTTCGGTGCGGACTTCGACCTTTTCGAGAATCTTTTGCCGGCTCTCTTCGCGATTATCTTGAACATATTCATCTGTTGTTGCCGTCACGATGTTTTCCGTCTTGTCTCTTCCAACGCCGAGGCCGCGGCGATTTCTGTCGTCAAAAAACGCGATCTCTTCTGCTGTTGGCTCAGACATCAGCTCGACAAGTTTGTTAGAGCCTTTCTTTGTCGATACGTCGATCGGCTTGCCATCGAGATCAACGAAACCGCCAGAAGGGATCAATGTCATCAACTCTTCCGAACTCAATGAAGACCAGCCTTCCTGTGCCTTGGAGCGCACGATTCTCAGGAATAGCGCGGTCTTTTCGTCGATCTCTTTTGTCATGTTCTCAAATTCCCGAGCCTTCATCGCTTGTGACAACTGGTTTGAAGTCTGACTGCGCCGCTGGTTTTGATCTTGGCTTCGGCTTCGCTCTCCAAATATCCTCGAAACAGGCGACGACAGCTACCGCTTCAAAGCAAGTTTGGACGCTGCAAAGGAAAAAGGATTGGAGACCCAAACATTGACCGCGTCATAGAGAACGACGCATAACTCAGGGCGGATCAAATCTCGGTGAAAATACCGGCTCAGTTCTCAGTGACAATGAACAGCGATCCTCTTCGATGCCGAGCAAGGAGTCCTTGATCCACTTTTCTTGCTCAGTCATGTGTCCGACCGCGTGTCTTGAACCGAAATTCAGGTTGCAACTCTCGAAGACGTTTGACGGCGTCATCAACATTTTCAAAGTCTTTTCCGGTATGGATTCCATCACCATCACCTTCGGGATACCAGCCCGGCAACATGACCGTCTCCGACATGTCGCCAACCTTGACCTCAAATGAGCGCACGTCGCGTGTCAGCTTTTCTCCTGTGACGGGATGTATTCTTGATTTTTTCATGTATTTCCCTCCCTTTATGGGCTTCTTTCTAACTGTCTGTCCTTTGCATACCAGCCGTCCTCGCCTGTCCAAGGTTGTCACTTTAGCTCGTCGCCAACTGCATGGTTTACCTGAAACGCCAACGCCAAAATGCCACCTCATTTGTGAGCGGCACCGCCTTGCGGCAGCTTCTGAAGTCAAGCGCAAACGTTTTCCAAAAAGCTTGCGAAAGCACTCACAGAGGACATACTTTCCGCGGGCGTTGGGTCGACCAACGCCCGCTTTGGGCTCATTCGCTGCAACCAATCAATTCACGTGCACGCATGCGAGCGATCAACTGACTTCGAAGAGACTGGAACAGGTGATGCAGCTCAATATGGGACTTCAAGAGTGCCAATCCATCGTCGATTGGCTCCTCGACATAGTGCGGACAGTTCAGCACGTGGTCGCCATATCCGGGCAGTCTCGCATTGGCCGCAGTAACAAAACCGCGCCCAATTTCAGCGATGCACTCCGTATCTCGATCATCCACAACATTCCCATACGCCAAGCGTTCCAGCATGTGAGGAAACACCCGGCGCCACGGGCTTTTCGGAACTTGTGCGTGCCATGCGCACACCTCCGAAAATTGCGCGGCCAGCGAAATCACTTGAGCGGCCAATTCTTCGAGCGAAAGCTCACGGCGAATGTATGTATATCCCATTTCTTGCCTCCTCACGCAGCTTGGTTGATGTCACAGTTGTGAACTGCGACAGGAACGGCGTTGATGTTGGCAATCACCTCAACGACTTGCTCGTAAAGCAGACACAGAGATGGCACGATAGGATCTTCTGGCGACAGTTCCGCAAAACAGAAGAATTCGTCATTCTCTGTTTCTTCGAATTGGTCGAGTCCCAACAGCCCTTTGAGCCAGTTGAGTTCGCGACGGTGACTGCTTTTGAAACCATCCGCGGTCGCGACCTTCGCGCGAAATCGTTGAAGACGCATCAGCGCCGGGGAGCCTCCGAGAAGCAGAACAGCGTTCTGTAGCTCGAGATCAGTTGTCGAAAGGAAGGATTTGCAGAGTTCAAGTTTCTTTGAACGTTTCATAGTGTTGTTCCAAGTTAGGCCGCCCCCAGCGGACGACAAGCACACGAGTGGGGGATCTCCTTTCACCTCATGCGTGGTTTCATTTTGTGTCAGAGCGCTGTGTTGTTGTTTTGCTTGACCAATCAGACTTGGGCACATTCTGTTCGTCATCTTAGCTAATCGCACAACCCGCAGCGCATCCGCGATGTGCCCCAGCAGCGGGATAAATCAAAATTACTTCACATCAAGCCGCCGTTGGGATGATCCGAATCGTGTCGTCCTCAACGACAACCGATTCAACAAAGGCTCGAAGATACGATTTTCGAAACTCAATCGGGCCGGTCAAAAACTTCTCGGCCACCAAATTTGCGAACTCGCCCACTTGAGCCGCGGAAACCGTGCGTCGCTGGCTTTGAACCTCTGAAAGCGTTTTCAGCTGAGAGCGGATTATGTCCCGTTCATCCTTCACCCTGGAAAATCGGATATCAAAGTCCTCGTCACCAGCGCTTGCGAGCCCTTTCATAACCAAATCATACAGACGGCTAAGCGCCGACTCAGCTTCCGTCAGCTCCCGCTTTAATTGCTCCATTCGCAACCGCTGGTCATCGTCCAGCGTTGCGAGAAATTCGAACAATTTCTGCAACACCTTTTCCATGCGGGATGACTCAAAAAGAACCTCGGCAACAGCTTCCGTTACCAATCGATCCAGCTCTGGCATCGGCAATGATTGCCCTTCGCAGAGTGCACTTCCTTGGTTCTTTCGATTGCCGCAAGTATAGTAGCGATATCTCCCGCTCTTGCCCGTTCGGAGTGTCATTCCCCCGCCGCATTTTCCACATATTGCGAGACCCGTTAGTAGGATAGGCCCGTTCACAGTCCGTGGTGCCGCCTTTCGAGGGTTTCTGCTACGAAGCCTTTGCTGAGTTGCTGCGAACAGTGTTGGATCCACAATCACCGGCACATCGATGATGACCTGTTCGTCCTTTGGTTTTGTTTTTCCGAAGCAAAATTCACCGACGTATGTGTTGTCGTTCAGAACACGGTGCACCATGCCGACCGTCCAATTCTTTCCTTTGCGTCGCTTTATGGCGTTTTGATTGAGGTATTCCGTGATCCGCTTCACGCCCATGGGCCCGGACTTGCCATTCCCGCTGTCATAAAGGCTGAAGATCAACGCCACATTTTCCGCTTCGACGGGAGAAATTTCGAGCTTTTTCTTGATGGTTTGACCACGCATACCCGCCTCCACCGACCTATACCCATAAGGTGGTGTTCCACCATTCCAGTAGCCTTGGCGCGCATTTTCGGCGAGGCTGCGAGCGACGTGCTTTGACGTTTCTTTGGACTGGTGCTCGTCCATTAAAGAGATGATGTTCCTCAACAAATCTCCACTTGGGTCGTCACCGATGGGCTGCGTTATACTCACTAATTCGATTCCAGAATTCTTGAGATCGCGTTGTAATAGTTCGAGCTCGATTTGGTCCCTAAAGAGCCGGCTAAAAGAATGGACCAAAACGAATTCAAGCTCATTTGAGCGCGCTTGGACCAATTTTCTCAACTCTTCCAGTCCAGATCGGTTTCCATTTGTCCCGGTTTGCGCATCACTGAATTCGGCAACAACCTCAATTTCGTGACTGGCACAGTATTGCCGCATCTGTCGACTCTGATCGGGGATGGACAGTTTCATTAGTTCCTGTCTGCCGGTAGAAACTCTGGTATACAGAACAGCTCGCTTTGGCCCTTCCTTAGGCAGAGATACATTTGCGGGCATCAATTTTCCTCCAATTCAGAGATCGTCAGGTTTGACTTTTGACGAGTGCTGCTGACTGCACTGTGAGAACCGCGTGAGTTGATCAACTCTCGAAGGTCATCCAAAAGGTGACTTTGGAGCGATTGGATTTCGTCCTCAGAAACGAATTGAACGGTTTTCAGCTCGTTCATCACGAAAAACCGTGATGTATCGCTTTTGTGTTTCTTCGGTTTGCGGCCGAGTTCTACGCCGCGACGGATTGGTGTTGTGTTAGCGTGCATCTTCGCATCTCCCTGGCTCCGGCAGGGCCGCCAAAAGCGAACCGGCCGTAGTATCCAGAGTTCGGGACACTTAATCCGAACCCGTTCGGACCCAATGCCCGGACAAGAAATGAGAAGCTGAAGTATCTTACGATCATGTGCCAAAACCTAAGAGGCGGAAACACGCGATTCAACTCTAAAAATTTGTTTTATTTCACTTTTTTTCCTTTGGTTTTCGGAAATTCCGCCAATATTGACTCTCCTTCTTTCGCGAACTCGGCTTTCTTTTTTGCGTGTGTTCACCTCAGAACGCTCGAAAAAAACGAAGGCAGGTGCCCGATCAAGAAATGAGAACAAAAGTGAACTTTTCCTTGCGTCATGAAGCAAAGCTCCGCTACAAATGAGCGCTTTTACTCAAGCCCTCGCCGCCTTCCACAAGCTCATCACCGGAGAATTCATGACCCGAGATTTCTTGGCAGCCCCTGCCGGCAGTCGCGCCGTCCTTTACATGCGGGTTTCAACTGGACAACAAGCCCAGAACGACTTGTCCATACCGGACCAGAAGAAACAGCTACGCTCGCATTGCAAACACCACGCTTACATCATTGCCGGCGAGTATAGTGATGCAAAAAGCGGTCGGGACGACAATCGACCTGGCTTTCAGACAATGCTGGAGGACATCAAGCATGGTGGACTTGGCTGCGACATAATCCTTGTGCATTCCTATAGCAGGTTTTTTAGAGATGAAGTTATGGCGGAGCTTCATATCCGCTCTCTGGCCAAACGTGGGATCCGTCTCATAAGCCTGACACAAAGAACGGACGACAGTAGCGAAGGACAAATTCTTCGCCGAATTCTGGCGATTTTTGACGAATACACGTCCCTCGAAACCGCCAAACACGTTCGTCGAAGCCTGCACGAGAATGCTCTCCAGGGATTTTGGAATGGGGGCACCACCCCTTTTGGCTACCGCGTCGTAGAAGTCGGCAGGCGAGGAAAAACACTGAAGAAGGGGTTGGAGGTCAACGAAACAGAGGCAGAAACTGTTCGGTTGATGTTTACCCTCGCGCTCAAGGGCGACGGCACCACGGGTCCACTTGGCATTAAGAAAATTGTCTCTTGGTTAAACGAACGAGGCTACAAGACCCGCAACAGCTCACGATGGGGCGTGAGCGCAGTCCACCGACGGCTGACAGACAGTATCTATACCGGCGTCAAAATTTTTCACAGCGGCGAGAACGGCGGCGTAGAAATTCCAATTGCCGTTCCGTCAATCGTCAGCGAACATGACTTCGAAAACCTTCGGGTGGTGTTGGCCGAGAAGAACCCCAAAAAAGCACCACCAAGAGTTGTTTCCGGCGACGTGTTGTTAACTGGTCTTGTCGTATGCCCGAACTGCGGCGGCGGCATGACTACAAGCACAGGAAAGAGCGGCCGCTACCGTTACTACGCATGCTCGAACCGCATGCGCACCGGGTCAATCGGTTGCGAGGGGCGGAGAGTCCCGATGGAAGCCATGGACGAGCTTATAACTACAGCGCTGAAAGCCAGTCTCTTCACGTTCGACAAGGTCAACGAAATTCTGTCTCCCCTGCGTGAACGTCAATCTCGATCAGCAGAGGATCTCGAGAAACGTTTGGTCGACCGCGAAACTGAGGTGCAGGAAGCCAAACGAAAGATGGACAACCTGTATTCGATGATCGAGGCAGGGGTGGTAGAGGCTGCCGACGCTGCATTTAAAGATCGCTTTCAGGACGCTAAATCTGAGTTTCAGCGTGCCCAAAAAGAGCGTGATCAAATCGCTCAAGAGATTGCCCCACAAAACCGAATAAATCACGACAAGATAGTCAAGTTCGTCGCGTCAATGCAGAACGCGCTCAACTCAGAAAGTATTGCGAACAAAAGAGCCTACATACGTGCCGCAGTCGATGCCGTCGAAGTTGGAGAAGACTCTATCCAAATTTATGGGCGAAGAGAACAAATTGAACGCGCTGTCGCTCTTGAAAGTGTGGCGCCCTCACCGGTGCCCACTTTTGTTCGGGGATGGCGGAGGAGGTGGGATTCGAACCCACGGAGGGCGTTAACCCTCGTCGGTTTTCAAGACCCTAAACCGCCCTAAACACCCTTGAAAACGTTGACTAATTCCGGCCTTCGGGTCGGAATTATATCCCCTCGCAGCCCATGCTGCGTATGTGGATGTTACTTCTGCCTGTTACTTTCCGTGATCTTTATATACATTATGTGAGGGCTATAATTGACACAGGGCAGGGCTGTCCTTAAGTCCTGTCATGTCGCTGCGGTGACTGATTTGAAACTAACCAACGGAGCCCATCGGGACGCTATGAAACAGACCGGCCAATTCCTTACCGCCAAGATGCTGCGTTTTTGGATTTCATGGCGCAGGTCAAGGACAGTGCCGACACTCTCATATCTCTGGAACCGACAGGAGAACCTCTGCCTCAAGTTTGCCCGAGGAAAACCAGACTTGTTTTGAGGTTTTGCTCACTGGCGGTAAAACACATGCTGGAAGACCGGGGCTACGATGCCGATTTGTATCGCGAAGCCCGTGAAGGAAGGGGGATTAAGCCAAGCATTTCCTCTGTTTTGGCATGTTGCTTTCCTAAAGCGTAACTTCCCCATATTCGCGATTGGACCATGACCGCTACTGTCGCAAAATGCCAAGAAGTGACGGCGTATTAAATATCAACGATCAGCTAAATTTGTTATGGTGATCCCCAAGAATGCTCAGCTTTTTATTCGTGCCTTTAAAAAAAAATTTGGAGAAAACCATGCCCTCAAGCCTTGGTACTAAGATCGGCCCCGAATTTTCTATGGATTCAATTGCAACTATTTCCAACAGTTCGGTGATCTTAGGAACGCCCGGTGACGATAGCATCGTTGGCACCGCCGCGTCTGATGAAATCAAGGGATTGGGCGGCAACGACACGATCAGGGGTTCTTTGGGTGACGACAGCGTGGAAGGCAACGACGGCAACGACTTTCTCGATGGCGAAGGCGATTACGATACGCTTTATGGAGGCGCTGGGGACGACACTCTCCAAGGTGAAGTTTTATTTGGAGACGATGGAAACGACGTTCTGATCTTCGGCAACAGCGTTGGTAGCGGGTTAATGTTCGGTGGTAATGGCGATGACCAACTCACGGGTGGTAGTAGGGATGACAGTCTCACTGGTGGTACCGGATGGGACATTTTGAACGGCGGAAGCGGAAATGACAGTTTAACTGGAGGTATCGGAACTGACACGCTAAGCGGCCAAGGCGGTGACGACCGGCTATTCGGAGGCGTTGACGACGATGAAGTCGATGGTGGAGACGGGACGGACACTGCCGTCTTCAATGGCAACCATGCTCAATATGACATCCGGTGGACCGGCACTTACCTGATAGTATCCGACACCAGAGGCGACGACGGCACAGACCAGTTGCGAAATGTAGAGAAGCTGGAGTTTGCAGACCAAATTGTGGACGCCCCTATCGCTCCTACCATTTTATCGGCAACTGCGAGTGGTCGCGACCTCGTCATTTCCGGGAGAGCTGCTGCATTCGGAACAAGTGAACCCGATCCTCTTGTCACCGTCTCAAATGGATCGGCCGGATTGGAGATTTCTGATAGCGCCCCTTCGTTCAGCTATGTTCCTATCGTTGGTGACGCATCCGACGTCGGATACCTTGATGCCCGAGGCATTGAAGGCGCTGGTCTGCACACCACCGACTTACGGTACATTGACGGCACTTTTTCACATGACATTTTAGACGGCTCAGCATCGTCAGGCGGTGTACATTTTCGCGGCCATGCCGGCGACGATTTACTCACCGGTTCTAAAAAGTCTGACGTCCTCAGAGGTGGACATGGCGACGATACTCTCCATGGCGGTTCTGAGAGAGCATTTGACAACGACACACTCATTGGAGGCAAAGGAAACGATAGCATCGTTGGCGGTATTGGCGCTCTTTTAGAAGGCCTCGAAGGAAACGATACACTGCGAGCGAGGTATGGTGACGGTGAAAACACTTTGCTGGGTGGGCAAGGCGACGACGATCTCCTTGGGAGTGGAGAACTGCGCGGAGGGCAAGGCGACGATACAGTATACGGAATGTACCAAGATGACCTTTTGGAAGGCGATGATGGCGATGATTCTTTAATTGGCAGAGATGGCTACGACACAATTTTTGGTGGCGAAGGTAACGATAGGCTGAAAGGAATGGTTGGATATGACCTCCTCTATGGTCACAATGGTGATGACACTCTTTCAGGCGGCAAAGGCTATGATGAAATTCATGGTGGCGCAGATAACGACTATCTTGATGGGTACTACGGATTAGACAGCCTGTATGGCGGAAGCGGCAACGACACTCTTCACGGCAACGCAGGTGATGACCGCTTGCACGGAGACGATGGGAACGACGAGCTATTCGGCGGCGCTGATGACGACTTTCTCACCGGCGGAGCAGGCAATGACCTTGTTCAAGGTGGTGCTGGCAATGACTTTTTAAATGGTGATACTGGCGACGACAAATTGGTCGGTGGAGTTGGCAACGACCGTCTCACAGGTTCCTCAGGGGATGATGAGATCCAAGGTGGAGAAGGTGTTGATACAGCGGTGTTTCGCGGTGTCCGCGCAAACTACCAGATCGAGATCATCAACCAAATGTACCAAATCACCGATAACACCGGTGCCGATGGTGTCGACCGGTTTCTGCACGTTGAAAAACTAGAATTTGCCGATCAAACCATCGATTTTCCCGATGCTCCGACAAATCTGATCGCAGAAGCGAGCGGGGATACCCTCAAAATCTCCGGAAAGGCCAGCGGTTACGGTACCAATGTAAAAGACCCGTTTGTGGCTGTCACAGGCAGCAATGCTGGTTGGGTAATAAAAGATAGTGCACCGCTGTTGGGGACCGTTGAAATCACTGGAGACGCAAGCGCACTTTCAGTTCTCGATGGTAGGAGCATCGAAGGAGCGGGCCTAAACACGAATGAAATACCCTTTGTACACGGAACCTCAATGAAGGACGCTATGGTTGTGAGTGAAGGGTCCGGGAATGTTCAATTTTTTGGATATCAAGGCGCTGACTACATGCGAGGGGGAAACGGCGACGACTTGCTGGACGGTGGGGAAGGCAACGATACTTTGTACGGCCAATCCGGAAACGACACTATGGACACTATGATTGGGGGGCAAGGCGACGACTATTTGAATGGGAGAGGCTTGCTGGACGGCGGGGAAGGCAACGATTCTTTGTACGTCCTATCCGGAGACAACACTATTATTGGTGGGCAAGGTGACGACTTTATTCATGGGAGAGGCGACCTAAGTGGATATAGTTTAGTGGAAGGCGGCGAAGGAGATGACGAATTCCGCGATATTTTTGGTCAGCTAAATGGTGGGCTGGGTGACGACACAATTAGCGGTGGAGGGGTGATTAATGGTGGGCAGGGCCATGACGAGTTAAGAGGTCGCGGTGAATTAGTCGAATTAAACGGCGGTGATGGCAATGACCGCCTGTACGGACTAGGAGAGATTAACGCCACATTGAGAGGCGGTAGTGGCAACGACACCATCTCAGCCTCGAGAGGCAATGATCTAGTTTTTGGTGGGGATGGCTTTGACAACATAAAAGGACATTCTGGTCATGATGAAATATACGGCGGCATGGGCAAGGATTCCCTCTTCGGCTATATCGGCGCAGATACGCTATACGGTGGCATGGGCAAGGATTTCCTTCGAGGCGATGAAGGCGCAGATAGGCTATACGGCGGTGAAGGCAATGACGACCTAAGAGGTGAGAGGGGGACCGACCGCCTGTTTGGTGACGGTGGAGACGATAGACTTCGAGGCGGTGCAGATGCCGATGCCCTTTTCGGTGGCGAAGGTAAGGATAGTCTTTGGGGCGATGCAGGAGATGATAGCCTCAAAGGTGGCGGCGATACGGACTACCTTTACGGTAGTGACGGAAACGATAGCCTAGATGGCGGCGAAGGTGAGGACTTTATTTTTGGCGGCACTGACAACGATGTATTGTCGGGCGCGGGTGGCAATGACAGCCTGACCGGTGGCGACGGCATCGATACTGCAGTTTATAGCGGTGATCTCGCTGACTACGAGATATTGGCAATAAACACGGGATACCAAGTCACGGACCTGACCGGCGTCGACGGTGTAGATGTGCTAACATCGGTCGAGAGGCTGGAATTTGCAGATCAAACACTAGATCTGACGATTGCCGTTTTGCAGACAGACGATTTTGTTGCGTCCGCACATTTTGCCGACGACGTTTTTTAGAAGCAAGCTGAGCTAAAGCACCTTTCTTTTAGAGAGACAGCCATTTGGCTGTTTAGGATCGGCAACCGAAAGCGCGCTTTGGAACCGGTTGGAACATTTGTTCTTTGAAGCCCCATGGGTAACTGCGAACTAGCACCTCTTCAGCAGGCAATATGAAAGCAACGGATAAAAAGGGATGAACAAGAAAATACGTACTGTCTTCCTTGTGATCGTGGCGTTTTTCCCAATGCTGCTGCTCCCCTTGATTTCTCGTGCGCAAGGAGCCTCACAATCAGTTTGTTCGACAGAGTTTTTTCGGCCCTATTATCCTTCACGCCAAAAATTCTGTAGTGTTGGAGAGATGGTCGCAGATGCCTATGACCCTGCGCTCAGTTTTCCCTGTGAAGAAATGGAAGTCGACCACCTTATTTCGCTGCGCTACGCGCACAAAAACGGTATTTGCGACCCGGATGAACTCAAAAAATTGGCGAATGATCCAGACAACCTGCGGTTAACACACTGGCGCACCAACAGGGCCAAGGGAGCCATGTCCGCAGAAGAGTTCGCGATACGTCGGCTTTCTGAAAGCCAAGCGGATCGAGTTTTGGCCGACGTAATGGAAATTAGAAAAAAACACCGGTTGCCTAAATCAATCATGACACCAGATCTTAAAGCCAGTTGGCTTATCGCTGAGCGCGACCGGCTGCAAAAGATGAATGCACGTCTGATAAAAGATGCATCGGAGCTAAGATACAAGCACGTCATCTACCGAGGAAAGAAGATGCAAGCCGCAAAGGCAGTCAGCTTCCACACTTCGCGCATCAGCAGAATAGTAACTTGGGCCACTTTCAGAAACTTTGGCTCCATGGCAGCGGAAGCAATCCCTTTTTTTGGAGTTGCGGCGATTGTAGGGGTCACAGCCTTGGAGATTACCGATGCCTGCGAGACACTGAAAGCAAACTATGATCTAAATGTCGCGTTTAACCCAACCGAGGCGATCCCTGAAGAGGTTCAAACTGTTTGCTCCATAGAAGTCCCCACAAAAGATGAGTTGATTAAAATGGTTGCGAAATCCCCCTCGCAAGCGTGGGCTCAGGCGAAGAGCTACACGCCGAGCTTGCCTGAGGTTTCAGACTTCGAAATCAATTGGGAGCGTTACATGGAAGCCACCAAATCGGGCGCGCTGTGGTTGATCGAAGAAACAGGGGCTTCAATGTATGACCTCTCCAAAGCCATCAACGATTATTGGGGGTCGGAGATCATGGATGGCATTTCACTCGATAAAATCTGGCCTTTTGGAGATCAATAGCGCGTAGTCATAGCGAAAGCAAAACCACACTTTGCGCGCGAAACCAGTTCCAAACCTTTGAAGAGTTTGTCGGCTAGTAAAAAACAATTCCCGCACGTGCGAAATGAGTTGCCTGAGCGGACGGATTTCTCGCGCCAAGCTAGTCTGGGACTCATCGGAAATAGATTACATTCTGGCGCCTTCCAATTGGGAAAGTAGAAATCTATTAGCTTCAAGATCTTGCTCGCTCCCCGAAGAAATCCGCCATCTGCTTCCTGTTTCGCTGGATCTCGAAATCGCGCTTGCGGTTTTCCCGTTCGGCCTTAGTATCTTTTCGTTTCACCTTTTCGGTAATCCTCCTTTGGGTGTGTTGCGGTCCACTTCCTGCTATTCTCGTTAGATCAAGCGGCGTTCTGCCCTTGCCTGCCGCAGTCGGGCATGAAGGCTTGATGTGCGGCCAGCCAGCCTAAGAGACGAGTTGCTGAATGATTTGATCTTCGACACGTTAAATGACACCCGAAGAAAATTGGCGCTCTGGCGGTACGAATACAACAACGTCAGACCGCACTCGTCATTAGAGAGCCAAACGCACGACGCGCTTGGGGCGCGGGGCGGTTGTGCCTGCTACTCCGATTTACTCTGCCTGTCGGCTATGTGTGTCGCTGAGCGTGTTATTTATAATGGATTGCAACGACTATAAGCCACTTTTTTGTCGGTTATTGTCGTGTTACTGTTCGGTTGTTTGGATCGGGGTTTTCATGTAACCCCCGCCCGATCATGCCGGGTGGGGTCGTTCCTTGCCGTTCCCCTCGCTCGGCCCAAAGGCCCCTCGCTGCCTGTGACAGCGGGGGGCCTTTTCTTTACCGGCAGCGGTCCCTGTAACCGCTACGACTTGGCGGTGTCTTCCAAGTTGGAACACACCCCATCAAGCCTCAAGATTACTGGGTCTGCCGAATTCGGCGGACCCAGACGCTTCGCTCCAAGTTGGAACACACCCCATCAATCACCCCTGAAAAATGCGTCACACAGCCCAGTTGGGGGCCGTTCTGGCATGGTTGCGCCACGTCAGTCGCTACCGTCGTTTTCTGCCCCGTTTTTTGGGGGGTGCATCTTCTTTTCAAGGGCAAGGAAGGGGGCGATTTTGATTTCCAGAGCCTCGACCTGTGCGTCGATCCGTTCCTGCGCGGTTGCGTCGTCAAGATCATCATCGATGTACTTGTCGCGGCCTATGACGCCCTGCGCTTCCAACAATGTTCTGGCTGCGTTGTTGCTGGCGTTCAGGTTGCCGTTCTGAAGGGTGTTGCGCATCAATGCCTGCATGCACCCGGCAACGATACCTTCGCGGCCAAGTGCCAAGTCTTCGGCGTGTGCGCGGCGTAGAGTGGCGCGGCTGATGCCGAGTTCTTTTGCTATCGCTAACTCACCACGCCCGTTGTTGGCGAGGGTTTGCACCAACTGCCTGTCCTTTTGCTCGGGGAAATACTTATTCTTGTTACCTCTGTGGCTCATCCTGTGATCCTCCTGTGTGGGTCTAATCATACCGCGCGCGCGGTTGTCTAAACTCGGCTGCGGCCATCATATCACGATCGTTAGTAAACTCATCGCGCGCGCGATTATGCAAACAGGCTTGCGGCCTCCCGGCTTGCGCCATGTGATCTGTGTTCGGGTGGTCATCGATTTGTCTCCCTTTCCGGCCCATTTGGCCTGTGCGTCGGTCTCTTGCTTCAACGATTATTGCCCACTGTTCTAAAGCCGATATAACCCATTGTTTTTACTACGTTTCGTTTTTTGTAGTGGTAAGCGGTTTTGCTTTACCACTGCCGTCTCCACTGCCTAATCCTTTGTTTTTATTATTCTTTTTAAGATAAGTGATGAAATATATATAAAATGATACATACGCGCTAAGTTTTACACACGTGCACACACCAACATGTCGCGCACGTGTATAAAACAATTTCGTTCCCCACTTTTTGGCAACTTTACCACTTTCCTTTTCTTTTCATGGGCTTAGACGGTTATAAAGGTTTTTCGTTCACCACTAATCGCCCGTTTCCCCACTATTTTGGGTCAAATAAGAGTGTCAAACAGGTCTGAGCAGGGCACCTTCGTCAGTTCTGAAAACCTCTGTCTGGCAGTGGGCAGTGGCTCAAACCAGAAAAGCTGCATCCCGTTTGATGCTCTTTCGCTGTGACTGATCGTGCGAAGGAACTTGAAAACCTCTCTTGTGGAGGGTGTTGGTCCCTGCATTTTGTTCACAGTCCACCAAATCGCCATGAGGCGTTTTAGGCTTCCGCCTTCCGCCCAGAACCCCGCGCTGTCCCAAACGCACCGCAGCGCCTCGTCGTTGTCGTCCATTGGTTTTTCGTGATCCGCGAAATACCTGCGGGGGGCGATCGCTATGCGTGGGCTTTTCAGTTCGTCGTACCACCAATCTTCGAGCGGCTCGAATGACAGGGCCTTCTGCGCGGCGCGGGCCTGTGTCTGTGGAATGTCGCGCTGCGGGCTGAATGTCGAAATGTCTCTGTGCAGGAGGTGGTGGAGGAGGTGGCCCAGCGTCGGCCCTTCGACCAATTCGATCAGCGGTTTGAAATATTCCGCGTTCTGGGCCACATGGCTTGATGCTTCGAAGACTGCAAACCGCCTGTCGTCTGGTTCTATGCAGGCGGCGTGTTCCTTGTTTGTCGAAACGTATATGTGCAGGTGGTTCTGTAGCTGTCCCGCGTCTACGCCTTTGAGTTCGACTGAAATCCACTTTTCAGTGACCATTGCCTTGAGCCTGCCCAGTGTCACTTTGCTAGTGAGGCTGACCTCGTCGGCGAATAGAAAGCACTTACTGAGAAGGTGGGCGTTAAACTTTCCGACGACGTTGTTTTCGGTGTTGGCGTGGTAGCTGTGCCCAGTGTCGCCTTCCCCGAAGATGCGTTCCAGCGCGCGCCCAACGATGCCTTTTCCTGCGCCGGGTATGCCGTGAACGACGACGGCTGTTTGCCCCGGCTCGTCGGGCTTTTGTACTGCCTGCGCCATCCAATCGAGAACGTATTTGGCTTGTGCCTCGCTACCGCTGCAAATGACTTCCTTGATGTGTTTCAGGAACACGTCGCAGTTGCCCTTGGTCGGTTTTACGCCCCATCCGGCCCAGATGTTCAGGACGCCCTGCGGTGGTTTCTTGTCAACGAACAGGCCAATGCCTTTGTCGAATGTCGCGCGCTCTGGGTGCGCCATCCAATAGGCTCCGAGCCCTGTCGCGTCGGTGTCTGGGTCTGCAACAGGGACGTGTTGTAGAAGCTGGGCAATATCGGCGGGCTTTGCGAATTTGCGGGTTGTGTGGTCGAAGATGCGCAGCGAGGCGTTTAGCATGACGACGGAAAACCGCTTGTTCATGCTGTCCACATCATATGGAAGGTCGCTAAGGCTGGTCATCTGGGCCAGCCGCTGTTGTGTGATTTGTTCCTGCCGATGGTCTGCGACTAGGCGCTCCATCTTTCTGTATAAGGCGCGCAGGTCGGCCATCGTGACGCCGTGGTGCTTGTATTCTTCGAGTATGGCTTTCAGGGATATGCTGACTTGCGGCGGCATTGCTCCCATCATCGCAACGTCCCGCACCGCGTTGTTGATTTTTTCCCCGAGCGTTTTCCCCGGCGCGTCGTCTATGTCCTTAATGGCCCGCGCGTCGTCTTGCAGGTCTTTTGCAAGTTCTTCGTGGTCAATATCCCCGATGCTCGGGCCCTTACCAATGTCGTTAGACACGTCTTTTCCTTCCACCTGTTGTGGAACGTCCGAGCTTGCCTTCATCGCTGCTGTGGATTACCTTGGCACCAGTTGGAGTGGTGGTGGTAAATCACACAGGGATTGGGGCGTCGTTCGGGGCGTCCCTTTTTCTTTGCTCCTTTCTGTTCTTGGTCATCCTGCCCTATTAGACACGATTTGGCGACCCTGAGATTGTCATTTTACCGTTTGTTTGCAGACACTTAGCCCTTACAGGCGGTAAAGTCTTGGCAGGCTGTAAGGGCTGATCTGAGCCGGGGCGGGGGAAAGCGTTTGGAGGTCGGGGGTTAGAACTACGGGCGTTTACCCGTAGTTGGGTTTTTTACGTGTCTAGGAAAAACGCGACGGTCGTTACTTCCTCCTCGCCGGGTTCAATGTCGGTAATACCTAGCCTGTAAATAACCGGCGTTTCGGGCGAAATATCACTGACTACCGCGTGAAGTCTGACTAGCTCTTGCAGGGCTTCGTATTGGTTGTAACTGTCGACCGTAACCTCGCGCCTATCTGTGAAACTGCCGTCCCGCTTGATGTATCCTAGGGCTATTGCTGTGCTGCCGTCTTGGTGGCTGGCGATGTGAATGCTTGTCATGCTCATGTCTTTTCCTTGTAGGCGAACCGCTCGGGGGCGATGTAGACGCGGACGCGGCGCTGTGCGTCGCGGTTGGCGATCGCGGCGCGCATGACTTCCGCTTCCGCATCACTACGGGCTGGAAGTGAGACCCGCATGTTCAGGGCGACGGCGTGTTGGACGCGGCGTTCGGCGTCGCTCATGCCTCGTTCTCCGCCGCATCCCGCTCCAGCCGCTCGATGTACGACCGTGGAATGAATATCCGTGTTCCGATCTTGGTTGCCGGGATTTTCCCTTCTTTGACCCATCTGGTGATGGTCGTATCCGCTGCGCCGAGTTCCCGCCCGACCTGCGACGGGCTCAAAAAGCGGCTCTTGTCTCTATCTATCTTCATAACGGGTATTCTCCTTTGTGTGCGTTATAATCGTTCGTGACGCTATTAGCTATTTCCTCGCCCAGCAAGTGTTTTGCGCGAAAAGCCCTTATTTTATTGGCTATCCATAGCGGTTCGGCGGACCGCTGCGCTTTTTTGGTCCTTGACTAATGCTGCATGGGCTGCAATTGACTGTGACCGCTGCATTCGACACGCAGCTTTAAAGTGAGAACAGAAAGGAAATATCGATGAATGACGGCATCCTGCCTGACCGGCCAAACATGAGACCCGATTTATGGTTCGACCCGAAGACACCCGGCTTTGCCGCCCGCGTTGCGCAAATGGACCTTGACCAAGTGGAGGACGCGCTCGCTGCTTCTGGCCTGTCGTGGCGCGACGACAGTCAGCTATTCCAGTTCACCCACCCCGACGAAGTTATGGGGCTGATCCGGGACGTCTATGGGCTCTGGTCAAAGGAACGGGGGCAGCACGTCCTGTTCGACAACCACCCCGATCTGGACCGGATGCGGCAGCGGGTGGCTATGGTTAATCAACAGTTGATGCACACGTTTGAAGTCGGCGTGACGCTGAACGCCAAGGGTCTGCCTGAGATCAACTTCTCAACCCTGCGCGCGAAGCTGTCCTTTGAGGCGGCGCGTGATCTGCATGACACACCCGACTTCCGCGACTGCATGTGGTGCGGTGGCTGGTTCACACTCAAACGATCCGACCGGAAGTTCTGCGGTGGCCGCTGTCAGACCGCGTTCTGGCGGGAAAAGCAAAAGGAGACCTGATGTGGCGTCTGTTTATGAAAAGGGCGACGGGAAATGGACCGCAGCGATGCGTGTGCCGTGTCCCGCTGGGACATTACGGGCCGACGGCTCACCTGTCCTGATTCGAAAGAACAAGATTTTGACCGCGAAGACCAAGAAGGCCGCAGAGCGTATCGCCGCCAAAATGGAACAGGACGCGCGCGACACACCTGTTGTTGTTCAGACCGAAGGGTCGCTGGCGTGGTATCTGAACGGCGTATTCATCCCACATCAAAGATCGACCAAGGCGATCAAGACCGCTCATCGTGACGCCCAGCTTGCCGGTGGCGTTCTGCGGGTTCTGGACGGCGACATGAAACTATCCGCTGTGGGCAAGGCTGACTTCGTGGCTCTGGTCGATCGGATCGGAACCGAGACGCACCCGGCTGGGCATCCCAAGGCTGGGCAGGCGCGCTATGGTGCCCGCTCGGTTCACCATCACTGGGGGTTCTTCAAGAAGGCAATCGCCCATGCCTATGACACCGATCTGATTTCCTTCAATCCGCGTGTGGAAGGCTTGAAGGCACCGAAGGTGCCCAAGCGTGGACCGAATGTGAAGTACGCCGGGGCGGATGAGACTATGGTGCTGGTGGACGCTCTGCGCCATGGGCATGAGAAGCTGCGGGGGCAACGTCCGGACATGGCCGACCTGATCGAGTTTGGTTTCCTGACCGCCTGTCGTCGGCAGGAGATGTTGGGCCTGCGTTGGTGCAATGTGCATCTGGAAACGACGACGCCATTTGTTCTGATCATTGACGTTATTGAAGAGGCTGGTGGTGTGTATCGGCTGCGGACCGGCACCAAGACCGACGCCAAGACCGGTCAGGCGGGGCGACGTGCCTATCTGGTGCCAGAGGCCGTGACGCTGCTGGACAGGCGGTGTGGTGCGAAGCTGGGCCCCAACATGAACCCCGATGATCTGGTTTTTCCCAATCCGAAAAAGGGCGGCATCTGGCGCCCGTCGATGGTGTCGTCTTCGGTGGCCGAGGCTGCAAAACGTGTTGGCGTGACCGGTGGCTTGCATAGCCGTCGGCATGGTGGGATCACCCACTTGCTTGAACAGGGCGTTCCTCTGGACGTGGTGTCCAAGCATGCGGGACATGCCGATACGTCAATGACGGAGACGGCGTATGGCTGGGTGACGTCCGACATGGCCCAGCAGCAGATCGCCCAGATCGGCGCGGGGCTGTCTGGGGTTAAACCGGCGCCCGGTCCGGACGGGTCCGTCGATCCTGCGGTTCAAAAGCTGGCATTGGAGTATGCGATGAAGACCGGGGAACCTCTCGAAAAAGTTCTGGCGGCGTTGAAAGCTGCGTAATTCGCGTCATGTGCTGCAAATGCTGCAAAAATGCGAATGTTACTTTAGCCAGTTACTTTGTAAGGGCTGTTTGTTCTTCGCGGGCCTGCGCAAAAGCCCTTGTTTTATTGGCGGAGGAGGTGGGATTCGAACCCACGGAGGGCGTTAACCCTCGTCGGTTTTCAAGACCGGTGCATTCGACCACTCTGCCACTCCTCCGACCTGCACTGATTAATCCGGCAATTCGTCATGTGCAAGGCCTACCACAGTGAATTTTTGCCGATCTTAAACCCCGGACTTTCCTTGCCAGCCCCAACCGCGTAAACTCCGCGCAATCAGTCACGGTTCTGAATGCATAACAACTTGCGTTTGAACCCGGACGCGGCAACGACCGCAGACAGGCAAGGGGCAAGACATGTCGATTTTCAACGCACCGAACGGCAAAGGTCTGCGCCGTATGTCGGTGGCCATTCTAGCAATCGCTCTGACCACGACCGCCTGCTCCGAAGGGCAAGAGTTCAATCCGTTCAAGAAACAGGAAACCACGCCGGGCGCTGAACCCGCGGCGGGCCAGACCACAAAACTTGTCGAACGTGATGTCGAGGCCCCCGAGGTGTTCTCTGCGACCGAAGCCGGGCTTTGGGATGGGCGTCCGTCGCTGGGCGGTGTCTGGGCCGCACATCCTGACGTGGACGATCCCGAACGGGTCATCATCCGCAACCAGACCAACGGCAAATTTGTGATCGGCGCTTTGTTCCGGCGCGAACGGGAAATTCCGGGACCTCGTATTCAGGTGTCCTCGGACGCGGCCGAAGCCCTGGGAATGCTGGCAGGACAGCCTGTTGAGCTGAACGTCACGGCGCTGCGGCGTGAAGAAGTCGCAGAAGACCCCGTCCCGGCGGCCGATGACGCGCTGGGTGTGACAGAACCCGCCACCGTAGAAGAGGCCCCGCTGGAACCCATCGCAGCCGCCACCGCTGCCATCGCCGCAGCAGAGGCCGAAACCGCCGAGCCGGTGTCGACCGCGGCCCAGTCCGAGGTTGCACCAAAACCAGCAACCTCATCGCTCAGCAAACCTTATGTTCAGATCGGCATCTTCTCGGTTGAAGCCAACGCCAACAGCGCAGCCGGACAAATGCGCAGCGCGGGCCTGACCCCGCTGGTCAAAAAGACCACGTCCGGCAAAAAGACCTTCTGGCGCGTTCTTGTGGGTCCTGCCATCGGCAAATCCGACCTGAACGCGATGATTAAGAAAGTGCATGGCACCGGGTTTACCGATGCTTACGCCGTGACCAACTGACGGAGACACTGAATGCCCCGGTCCCCTGCCCTTGCGGCACCACTTCTGGCGCTGTTACTTGCGCTGTTGCTGCCGTTTACCGCAGCACAGGCGTTTGAGACACGCGCCACCGCCGCCTTTGTGATGGACCAGTCCACAGGCACCGTGCTGATGGCCAAAAACGCGGACAATCCACTGCCACCTGCGTCGATGTCCAAGTTGATGACGCTTTACATGGCGTTCGAGGCGATCCGCGACGGTCGATTGTCCGCCGAAGAGCAATTGCCTGTGTCGCAACACGCTATGAACTATGGCGGCTCGACAATGTTTCTGGACACCACCGACCGGGTCAAGGTGATCGACCTTTTGCGCGGAATCATCGTTTTGTCCGGCAATGACGCCTGTGCGGTGATCGCTGAAACGCTAAGCCCGGATGGGACCGAGGCCGGGTTTGCCCGCCTGATGACCCGCCGAGCCCGCCAGATGGGCATGACCAATTCAACCTTCGCCAATTCCAATGGCTGGCCTGCCGCCGGTCACCGGATGAGCATGCGCGACCTTGTTTTGCTGGCCAATCACCTGATCACCGATTTTCCCGAATTCTACCCGATGTTTGCGGAAACCGAGTTTAAATTTGACGGGCGGGCGCCACAGAACACCCGCAACCGCAACCCGCTTTTGCGGCTGAACATTGGCGCAGACGGCCTAAAGACGGGCCACACGTCTGAGGCAGGCTATGGTCTTGTTGGGTCTGCAATTCAGGGCGGGCGGCGGGTGATCTTTGCCCTGTCTGGCCTGCAAAGCGCGCCGGACCGCGCCGAAGTTTCCGAACAAATCGTCAACTGGGCGTTCCGCCAGTTTTCCGAAACAACCCTCGTTCGCGCAGGCGAACGCGTCGCCGAAGCGGATGTGTGGATGGGAAAATTCCCTCATGTCGGCCTTGTGCCTGCCGCCGATGTCACTGTGCTGCTGCCGGTTCTGGCTCAGAACAAAGTCACAGCCGAAGTGATTTATCAGGGTCCGGTCCAGGCTCCGATCAGCAAAGGTCAGGAATTGGCGCAACTGGTTTTGATGCCCGAAGACTTGCCGGAGATTCGCATACCACTGGTAGCGGAAAATGACGTCTCCGAGGGTGGCTTTACCGTACGCATTCGCACCGCCACCGGTGTTTTGATCGGCCAGTTTGGCCCGTCTGCGGACGGTGCCCTTTGACAGCCAATATGAAACACGGAGCGATGTTCATCACGTTCGAGGGCATCGACGGCTCTGGCAAATCCACGCAAGCCCGCCTTTTGGCCAACGCCCTGCGCACTGAAGGCTATGATGTCGTTCTCACCCGTGAACCCGGCGGCTCACCTGGGGCCGAGGAAATCCGCTCTCTGGTGCTCGAAGGTGATCCGGACCGCTGGTCAGCTGAAACCGAGATTTTGCTGTTCACCGCCGCACGCCGCGACCATCTGGAACGCACAATCCTGCCAGCGCTGGCAATGGGCAAGGTTGTGGTTTGTGATCGCTTTGCCGACAGCACCCGCATGTATCAGGGACTCTCACGTGGTGATTTGCGCGACGTTGTTGACCAGCTGCACGCCTTGATGATCGGACGCGAACCAGACCTGACACTGCTGATCGATATGGACCCGGCGCTTGGCCTAACGCGGGCGAAATCGCGCCAGACCTCAGAAGAACGGTTCGAAGATTTTGGCCAGGCGCTTCAGGAACAGATGCGCGCGGGCTTTCTGGCGCTGGCCGACGAATTTGCCAACCGGTTCCGCATTGTCGATGGCGGGCGCAGCCCGGACGCCGTTGCGCAGGATGTCACCCGTATCGCGCTGGAGCATATGGCGTGACCGACGACGCTCCCGAACCAGATCGTGTACCCGGTGCGCCGCATCCGCGCGACACCGTTCAGATATTTGGTCAGGACGCGGCAACTCAGGACTTCCTTCAGGCGCTTAACGCAGACCGGTTGCATCATGGCTGGTTGATCACAGGTCCCTTAGGGGTGGGCAAGGCCACGCTGGCCTGGGCCATGGCGCGGTTCTTGCTGGCCACATCAGAAGAGGCCGATGGCGGGCTATTTGGCAGGCCGCCCCAGTACGACTCACTGCACGTGGATCCCGAACACCCGGTTGCACGCCGCATCGCCGCGCGCTCGGAACCGGGGCTGTTTTCCATCACCCGCAGCGTGAACGAGAAAACCGGACGCCTGCGCGATCAGATAGTGATCGACGATATTCGCGGGTTGACCCACTTTCTGCACATGTCCGCTGCCGAAGGTGGACGTCGTGTGGTGATCGTGGACAGCGCCGACGACATGAACATGAACGCCGCCAACGGGCTGCTAAAAATGCTCGAAGAACCGCCCGCGCGCACCACCATCCTGCTGATCTCGCACCAACCTTCGCGCCTGCTGCCCACCATCCGCTCGCGCTGTCGCGAATTGCGATTGCACCCGCTTTCGCCGGAAAACATGCACGCCGCACTGCAACAGGCCGGGTCGGATGTTGAAGAAACCCCCGCACTGGCCGAATTATCCGCAGGCTCAGTGGGCGAAGCGCTGCGCATCGTGCGCCTTGGCGGGCTTGAGATGTATCACCATCTGGTGCAGCTCTTTTCCGGTATGCCCTCCTTTGATCGCCAAAAGGCTCTGCAACTGGCGGACGCCGCCGCCCAGCGCGGCGCTGCTGACAAATTCGAACTGTTGCTGACCCTGATCGACACGATTGTCACCCGCCTTGCGCGCACCGGCGCTACAGGCCATCCCCCTACGGTCGAGGCCGCCCCGGGCGAGGCTGACTTGCTCATCCGCCTGTCTCCTAACGCCCAAAAAGCGCGCGACTGGGCGACCACGGCTCAGGAAATCTCGGATCGTTCACGGCATGGTCAGGCCGTAAACCTTGACCCTGCCGCGCTTGTGCTGGATACGGTTTTTAAAGTTCAGAAAACTGCCAGCGCGTGAGCCCATGACCAACCAGCCTCAGAATGTCCCGGAAATTACCGACAGCCACTGCCATCTGGATTTCCCCGATTTCGAAGGCCAGCTGGACGACATCGTCGCCCGCGCCCAGGCCGTCGGCGTCACCCGCATGGTCACGATCTGCACGCGCCTGCGCAACGAACCCGCCGTGCGCGCCATCGCCGAAGCCCACGATCCGGTGTTTTATGCCGCTGGCACCCACCCGATGAGCGCCGCCGAAGAGCCGCTTGCCACGGTCGACCAGCTGATCGCGCTGGCCAAACATCCCAAATTTGTCGGCATCGGTGAAACCGGGCTGGACTATCACTATACCGCTGAAAGCATGGACATTCAGCAATCCTCGCTGCGCACACATATTACCGCCGCACGCGAAACCGGTCTGCCGCTGATCATTCACAGCCGCGACGCGGATGACGACATGGCCCGCATCCTGACCGATGAATTCAAACAGGGCGCCTATACCTGTGTCATGCATTGCTACAGCTCCGGGCCCGAACTGGCCCTCAAAATGCTTGATCTTGGGTTTTACCTGTCGATGTCGGGCATCGCCGCCTTCCCGCGCAGCCAGGAGGTGCGCGATATTTTCGCCGCCGCTCCGGTCGACCGTATTCTGGTAGAAACCGACGCGCCCTATCTGGCCCCTCCGCCCTATCGCGGCAAACGCAACGAACCCTCCTATGTCGAAAAAACGGCCCGCGTCGGGGCCGAGGTCTTTGCCATGGACTACGCTGATTTCGCGGCTCGCACACAGGCCAATTTCGACCGGCTGTTCACCCGCGCCCGTCTTCAGGCACAGGCCGCATGAGCGCGCAGCTGACCTTCACCATTCTGGGCTGTGGCAGCTCGGGAGGCGTGCCGCGTCTCGGCGGCCATTGGGGCGAATGCGACCCCGAAAATCCCAAGAACCGGCGCCAGCGCTGTTCAATGCTGGTGGAACGGGAAACTACCGAGGGCAAAACCACCGTTCTGATCGACACGTCCCCGGACATGCGCAACCAACTGCTGACTGAGAATGTCGGCACGCTCGACGCCGTGGTGTACACCCATGCCCATGCCGACCATGTGCACGGCATCGATGACTTGCGCATGGTTGTCTACAACATGCGCAAACGCATTTCGGTCTGGGCCGATGGGCCCACGCAGGAACGTCTGTTTTCCGGCTTCAGCTATGCGTTCATCCAACCCGAAGGCTCGCCCTACCCCCCCATTTTGGACATGCACACGATCGACGGCGACGTGACAATATCCGGCGCTGGCGGCGACATCACCCTCACCCCGATCAAGGTCAATCACGGCAGCATTGACGCACTGGCCTTTCGTGTGAACGATCTTGTTTATATGCCTGATGTGGCCGATATCGAGGGTGAAGCATGGGATCAGCTTCAGGGGCTGGATTGCTGGGTTCTGGACACGCTGCGCCGTACGCCCCACCCAACCCATTCTCACTTTGACAACTCGCTCGACTGGATCGCGCGCGCTGCGCCACGCCGCGCCGTGCTGACCAACATGCATATCGATCTGGACTACGAAACCGTCAAAACCGAGACAGCCGACCACATCACCCCGGCCTTTGACGGAATGAAAATCACCTACGATGACTAACGCAAGGGCCATATGGAAACCCTGATTTCAGTCATCCTGCCGGTCTTCCTGCTGATCGGCTTTGGTTATACAGCCGCCTGGCGTGGGTTTTTCAGCGCCTCGAATGTTGACGGGCTGATGCGCTACGCCTCAAATTTCGCAGTGCCGGTTCTGTTGTTCCGTGCGATCTCGGAAATCGACCTTGGCTCTGAATTTGACCTGACCATGATGGCCAGCTTTTACGCAGGCGCATTTATCTGTTTCAGTGCCGGCATGCTGGGCGCACGCTTTCTGTTTGGTCGCGACTGGGAAGACGCCACCGCCATCGGCTTTATCTGCCTGTTTTCAAATTCCGTGCTGCTGGGTCTGGCCGTCACGGAACGGGCTTTCGGAACTGACGCCCTCGCCGGAAACTATGCGCTCATCTCAATCCACGCACCATTTTGTTATGGCCTTGGCATCACCGTTATGGAGGTCATGCGCGCCCGCCATGGTCCAAAACGAACCATCGTGCCCACCGTGCTCAAGGCCATGTTCTCCAACGCCTTGATCATCGGCATTGGGCTGGGTTTTGCAGTCAACATCACCGGTATTCATGTTCCCGACGCTCTGAGCAGTGTCGTCGACCTGATGGCCGCCTCGGCCCTGCCCGCCGCGCTTTTTGGTGTCGGCGGCGTCCTGTTTCGCTACCGCCCCGAAGGCGACATGCGGATCATTCTGTTCTGCTGCGGTATTTCGCTGATCCTGCATCCTGCCATCACCTGGACATTGGGTACGCTTGGCGGGCTCAGCGTGGACAGCTTTCGCTCGGCGGTGCTGACTTCCACCATGGCGCCCGGTATCAATGTGTACCTTTTTGCCAGCATCTATGGCCGCGCCCAGCGCATCGCCGCCTCGACGGTGCTGATCGCCACAGCCGTGTCGATCCTGTCCATCTGGCTCTGGCTGTTCCTGATCCCCTAGACCATTTCTGCCCTTCAGAAATCGCCGTCTCGCAATAGCGTGACTTGAACACATCGCCACCAACACCCATCCTTCCGCCACACGCAAAAGGACCCAAGCCATGGCCACAGACCCAATCCGCGTCGACATAATCTCAGACGTTGTGTGCCCATGGTGTATTGTCGGCTATCAACAACTGATGAACGCCAGCGCGCAATCCGGGATCCCGGTCGACGTCCATTGGCACCCGTTCGAGCTGAACCCCGACATGATCCCATCAGGTGAACATCTTGGCGAACACATCCAGCGCAAATACGGCAGCACCCCCGAACAATCTAATGACGCACGTAAACAGCTGACAGACATCGGTCAACCGCTGGGTATCACGTTTAAATTTACGGCAGAGTCCCGCATTTTCAACACGTTCGCGGCACACCAGCTTTTGCACTGGGCGGCGCAATCCGGGCAGGCACAGGCGCTGAAACTGGCCTTGTTTGACGCCTATTTCACGGCGGCAAAAGACATCTCAAACCCAGATGTTCTTGCAACCGTCGCGGCGTCCGTAGGACTGGATCACCAAGAAGCACTCGCCGTTCTGAAAGACCAGCGTTTTGCCGAAACCGTGCGCGAGAAAGAAGCATTCTGGACATCCCGTGGCGTCAGCAGTGTTCCTACAATGGTGTTTGACGCTCGACAGGCAACATCCGGCGCCCAAGGCGTCGAAACCTTCACCCGTGTTCTGACACACATGGCCAGCCAGCCGCGACAGGTCGCAACCTGAACTGCATCCTCTTTGGCGGGCTTGTCTGCATCCGCTGCCTCGGCAGTGTTCTGACGACCAGCAGTTGAAATGCGTCGTCCGGTTTGTCAAGAATGTCGGCAACGAGCCCAACCCGCGAATTCAAACTGCGCGGCAGGCTGAAATTCCGGGTGTAATCCAGTGTCC
Organism: Shimia sp.; assembly: GCF_039969785.1. Taxonomy (GTDB): domain Bacteria; phylum Pseudomonadota; class Alphaproteobacteria; order Rhodobacterales; family Rhodobacteraceae; genus Shimia. The sequence continues at coordinate 37,154 of NZ_JBDVNC010000046.1, forward strand.
TATTGTCGGTTTGGCCCGATCAGATCCGAATAGGACCGCTCATCACGCGTGATTTGCCGTTTCAGGACGTTCTTTGCCGATTTGACCTTTCCATCGCGTAGGTGTGTTGCGATAGCGTCATGCTCCTCGAAGGATTTCGCCGTCCGTGCCGGGCGTTTTGACAGATGCGTCCGCATTGTTCGGACGATGCCGCTGACCTTTTGATATGCGCATCAATACCCGATCGCGGTCTTCAAATCAGGCGACTATGTATACTGCTAAGCCGAATGGCATTCTCCTGTGGCCGATCTGAAGCCCGGCGAGACGCTGAAATTTCAGCAACAATTCTTCATTTGGCCAGATGACGATCCAGACTGTCAGGTTTCAGGTATCGATATCCGACCACCAGACCATCCCGATATTCACACCACCGATCTGTTGGACAACAAAAGCTGGATGGGCCTGTTGAAAGGCGTTGACGTGATTGTTCATCTCGCCGGCGACTGAGAACCAGCCGCCACATGGGAATCGGCGATCAAACACAATATGGATGCAACGCTCTCGCTGTTTCAACACGCGGCGGCGACGGGTGTCAAACAGGTGGTCCTCGCCAGCTCAAACTGGATCCATAGGGACAAACGGTTCACTGATGATGCGCTCAACAGCTCCGCACCGCCGGGCCCGGTGAACGCCTATCGTATGTCAAAGCTGTTTAGCGAAAGGACCGGTGCCTACTTTGCCGAGCATCACGAGCTTTCGGTCATTTGTCTGCGCATCGGCTGGACGCAATCGACGCCACGGATGTGTCCTTTGCCGCGTTAAGCCTGATGTCGGACAATCCGGGAACGGACGGCAATTCAAAATAGGATGTGGGGTGCAAATATCAAAAAACACGTCAAACATGTTTTTACAGATAGTTAAGCTGAGTATTTGGTGCGGTCGAGAAGACTCGAACTTCCACTCCGGTTAAAGAACAGCGACCTCAACGCTGCGCGTCTACCAATTCCGCCACGACCGCACTTGCCCTGGTGGGTGAGGGGCGTATAGACGAGGCCGCGCGCGATGTGAAGAGACAAAAACAGGCCCGGCGCAACTTTTGTAATGGCGTTCACCCGCCACCCTAAACCTGCACCAGACCGTCCTTATTCCCCTCACACGCAGACCAATTCCCCATCGAACGGCCGCCTCCGGCTCTGGACATTGGCACGCCAGACGTTTTAGTCGGGAAACAAGCAACATTTGTGGATGCCAAACATGGTTGAATGGATCATTACCGAAGGTTTGACGGACTACGGGGATGCTGTGACCTTCATGGAAACCCGCGCCGCCGGGATTGCGGCGGGAACGGCCGGGGAATGTATCTGGCTGGTGGAACACCCCCCGCTTTATACCGCTGGCACCTCTGCGAAAATTCAGGATCTGACCGACCCCGACCGATTTCCCGTGTACACCAGCAAACGTGGCGGGCAGTACACCTATCACGGGCCGGGCCAGCGTGTTGCCTATGTCATGCTTGATCTCAACAAACGCGGCAAAGACGTGCGCGTCTTTGTTCAGAAACTCGAAGAATGGGTGATTGCCACATTGGCCGAGTTCAACCTGCGTGGTGAAATCCGCGAAGGCAGGGTGGGTGTCTGGATCGAACGCGACGACAAACCCCGCACTGCAACCGGTGCAAAAGCCGAAGACAAAATTGCCGCCATTGGCATTCGCCTGCGCAAATGGGTCAGCTTCCATGGCATCTCGATCAATGTGGAACCTGACCTTGATCACTTCACCGGAATTGTGCCCTGTGGCATCATCGAACATGGCGTGACCTCACTGGTCGATCTTGGATTGCCGGTTACGATGCACGATCTGGATGTTGCCCTGCGTCAGTGTTTCGAGGCGACCTTTCAGGCCCCGGCAGACGCGTAACGTCCCGTAACACACGCCCGTACGTGACCGCAGTGCACCGAAAAGTCTTGCACTCAGGCCCGTTCCTTTTATGACGGACGTCTCAGACTGCCCACAGGAACAATACCAATGAATATGCTTGGCACTTTCGTCAAACCGATGCACCCCGAAGGCATCAAATTTGTCTCCATCTTTGGTGTCATCGCTGCGCTGTTGTTTCTTGTCTCAACTTTTCTGGGCTGGATCGGCGTCGGTCTGACGGTCTGGTGCTATTATTTCTTTCGCGATCCCGAGCGTGTTACGCCTTCACGCCCCGGTCTGATCGTCAGCCCTGCAGATGGGGTCATTTCGCTGATCGAACCTGCGGTGCCCCCGGCTGAACTTGGCATGGCGGACGAGCCGCTGACCCGTGTCAGCGTGTTCATGAATGTCTTTAACTGCCACGTGAACCGCACGCCAATTGCGGGCGAGATCACCGCCGTCTCCTATCGCCCGGGCAAATTCTTTAACGCATCGCTCGACAAAGCCAGCTCAGACAATGAACGCAACAGCTTGTGTGTCCGCATGGACAATGGTCAGGATCTGGCCGTGGTTCAGATCGCCGGTCTGGTTGCGCGCCGGATCGTGTGTTTTGTCGAACCCGGCGCCCAGATGCAGGCCGGTCAACGCTTTGGCCTGATCCGATTTGGATCACGCCTTGACGTCTATCTGCCCAACGGTGTCGAACCGATGGTCAGCATCGGCCAGACCATGGTGGCCGGCGAAACCGTTCTGGCAGAGTTGGGTGCAACACCCAAAAACAACGACGAGTCGGCGTCATGAACAAACACCCGGACAAAGTCACAAATGATTTTGCTCTGGCACAATTGATTCCAAATATGCTGACGATTGCGGCCATTTGCGCCGGGCTGTCAGCGATCCGCTTCGGCGTTCAGGGCAATTATGTGTTTGCTGTTCAACTGATCCTTGCCGCCAGTGTGCTCGATGGTCTGGACGGGCGTATCGCGCGTCTGCTCAACAGCGACAGCAAAATGGGCGCAGAACTGGATTCGCTGGCGGATTTCCTGAACTTTGGTGTTGCCCCACCGCTCGTGATTTATTTCTGGGCCCTTCAGGATATGCGCGGCGCCGCGTGGCTCGCCGTTTTGGTCTTTACCGTGTGCTGTGTTGTGCGACTGGCCCGGTTCAATGTCAGCATCAAAGCCGATGCCGAGGACACCCCCAGCGCCTCAAGCGCATATTTTTCTGGTGTGCCCTCGCCTGCAGGCGCGTTGCTTGTCCTGCTGCCCATGTCCATTTCGTTTGCGTTTTCCGAAACGCCCCTGCTGCCGGACGTTCTGATCTGCCTCTATATGGTCTTGATTGGCCTGCTGATGATCAGCAGAATCCCAACGTGGTCCTTTAAAACCACGCGGGTTTCGCGGGAAAACGTAAAATTTTTCCTGGTGGCTTTCGCCTTTGTTGCAGCCGCGGTCTTCACCTATGCGTGGATCACGCTGGTTGTGCTGTGTGTTGTCTATATCGCCATGGTCGTCTGGTGCCTGTTCGCCAAAAAGCCGCCGGATCTCAGATAACGCACCACCGCGGAACTTAGGCATTCTGCGATCAGACCCTCTTTCTTCCAGAAAATCGATTCGCCAGACCAGAAAATGGTCTGCCGGTACCGTTGCACATTTTCAAACATCGGTGGATTTCAGCCGCCTTTTCACGCACCTACCCCCCGCGCGCTTTTGCGCGTTGCACAATTTGCCGGTTTGCTGAAAAGTGCGCTCCGGACGCGTAGCAACACTCAACACGAGGCAAAACATGAAACTCATCATTGCATCAGCAGCCGCGGCCCTGGCGCTGGCCACCCCCTCCTTCGCCGAGGGTGATGTGGAAAAAGGCGAAAAAGGCTTTAAGAAATGCAAATCCTGCCACACGATCGTTTCTCCGGAAGGTGAAGCCGTGATCAAGGGCGGAAAAACAGGCCCGAACCTTTATGGCGTTGTCGGTCGCGTCGCTGGTTCCGAAGACTTTAAGTACGGCACCGGGCTGGCTGGCGCCGCCGAAGCTGGCTTTGTCTGGACCGAAGAATCCATCACCGAATATATCAAAGACCCGAAAAAATGGCTCGGCGACAACGGTTATGACAAAAAGTCCAAAATGTCCTTCAAGCTGAAAAAAGGCGGCGAAGACATTGCGGCCTTCCTGGCGTCGGTCGCTCCGGCACCGGAAATGGCCGAAGAAGCCGAATCGACCGAATCAAACTAACCTGATTCTGCGTAAGAAATGCCCCGGCGGTAATCTGCCGGGGTGTCAGATCAAGCCGCTGCGGCACTTTTTCTTGATCTGCGTCAAAGACGGACATTGCCGCCGCCCCCTCTCCCGACTAAAACAAGTGCCAACGTGAGGCGTGTGGGCAAGACTCGTGCGCCTTTGAAACCACCAAGCAGGAGGCGAGGCATGGCAGACGCAGCCATTCAAGGCCACGACCATCATGACGAACGCGGATTCTTCACCCGTTGGTTCATGTCGACCAATCACAAAGACATCGGTCTTCTCTATCTGATCGTTTCGGCCGTTGTCGGCCTGATCGCAGTTCTGTTCACCGTCTTCATGCGGCTTGAACTTATGACACCTGGCGTCCAGTACATGTGTCTCGAGGGCTTTCATCTGTTCACAACCCCTGAGGTCTGCACACCCAACGGGCACCTCTGGAACGTTCTGATCACCTATCACGGCGTCCTGATGATGTTCTTCGTGGTGATTCCAGCGCTGTTCGGTGGTTTCGGCAACTATTTCATGCCGCTGCAGATCGGCGCGCCGGATATGGCGTTCCCACGTATGAACAACCTCAGCTTCTGGCTCTATGTGGCCGGTACATCGCTGGGTGTGGCCTCTCTGTTCAGTCCGGGCGGTAATGATCAGCTCGGGTCTGGCGTTGGCTGGGTACTTTACCCGCCGCTCTCCACCTCCGAAGGCGGCATGTCCATGGACCTCGCCATCTTTGCGGTGCACGTGTCTGGTGCCAGCTCGATCCTTGGCGCGATCAACATGATCACCACCTTCCTGAACATGCGTGCCCCCGGCATGACCCTGTTCAAGGTGCCTCTGTTCTCGTGGTCGATCTTTGTTACGGCCTGGCTGATCCTTCTGGCCCTGCCCGTTCTGGCCGGTGCCATCACCATGCTGCTGACCGACCGTAACTTTGGCACAACCTTCTTTGATCCGTCCGGTGGCGGTGATCCGATCCTTTATCAGCACATCCTGTGGTTCTTCGGGCACCCCGAAGTGTACATCGTGATCCTGCCCGGCTTTGGCCTAGTCAGCCACGTGTTTGCCACCTTCTCGCGCAAACCGGTGTTTGGCTACCTGCCGATGGTCTGGGCGATTATCGCGATTGGCGCACTGGGCTTTGTCGTGTGGGCGCACCACATGTACACGGTTGGTATGTCCCTGACCCAGCAGTCCTACTTTATGCTGGCCACCATGGTCATCGCGGTGCCGACGGGTGTGAAAATCTTTAGCTGGATTGCCACCATGTGGGGCGGTTCGCTGGAATTCAAAGCACCAATGCTGTTCGCTCTGGGCTTCCTGATCCTGTTCACCATCGGTGGTGTAACCGGCATCGTGTTGTCGCAGGCTGGTGTAGACCGTGCTTATCACGATACCTACTACGTCGTGGCGCACTTCCACTATACCATGTCGATGGGGGCGGCCTTTACCATCTTTGCCGGCATATACTTCTATATGGGCAAGATGACCGGGCGCCAGTACCCCGAGTTTGCGGCGAAAATCCACTTCTGGATGTTCTTCATCGGCGTCAACCTGACCTTCTTCCCACAACACTTCCTGGGTCGTCAGGGCATGCCACGTCGCTATATCGACTATCCCGAGGCATTTGCCCTCTGGAACAAAGTGTCGACCTATGGCGCTCTGCTGTCGTTCGCCTCGTTCCTGTTGTTCTTCGGCATCGTGTTCTACACGCTGTTCCGTGGTGCCCGCATCACTGAAAACAACTATTGGAATGAATACGCGGATACGCTGGAATGGACACTGCCGTGCCCACCACCAGAGCACACCTTTGAAATCTTGCCAAAGCAGGAAGACTGGGACAAAGGCAACGCGCACTAAGCGACGCCTCTGACAAATTACCAAGAGGCCCCGGAGCATCACCGCCCCGGGGCCTTTTTTCTTAGCCGATGGCCCGGTCAACCGCCCAACATATCACTGCCATATCCAATTCGCGAACCTGACACCCATGCCCTATCGCTGGTCCTCCGACGATCCTGACACGCATTCTGTGCTCACCCTCTGGCCGCACCGCTCGCTGCCACGCCGGGGTTTTGCGGCGATGGTCCTGATGGCTTTCACATTTGGGACAATGCCGCTCTATGGCTTGCTGGGCACCGTGTTCCTCTGGGGCATCCTGCCGTTTGTCCTGATCATGGTCGTCGGGCTGTGGTGGGGGTTAGAACGCTCTTATCGCGACGGCGACATCTTCGAAGACCTGAGCCTGACGGACGCCACGCTCAGCCTGACTCACCGCCCGCCACGTGGCCCACTCCAGACATGGGCGTGCAACGTCTACTGGGCCCGTGTTCAGATGCACGTGCATGGCGGCCCGGTGCCCCACTACATCACCCTGTCCGGCAATGATCGCACCGTCGAAATCGGCAGCTTTCTGTCCGAAGATGAGCGCAAGGTTCTGTTTGGCGAACTGAGCGATTTCCTGAAATTACACAAACCCGGCTAACCGTCGCGCGCCTGCCTGTCACATCAACAAGGCCGACGTCATACCGACGCTATACCGACCTGCTGCCGATCACTGTTTGCCCGCATCAACCGTCGGCTTTGGGCGCCCCAAACCGCGCCATAAAGGTCGCGACAGCTCCGTCAATCGTGCGATCAATCTCTTCGCGGTCAAAGGTTGCCTGAACACCGGTAATCAACTTCATGAAAACACCAGACTTGCACAGTTCCGGAAACTGATCCGCCGCCAGCTCTACGTCATCGATCACCAATTCACCCCGAGAGATCCCGCACTCAAGGAAGTCGATCATACCAGCCCGCATGACCGCCGGGCCGCTTTCGTAAAATTGTTTGCCCAATTCCGGAAACCGATCCCCTTCACTCACGCAGACCCGAAAAATATTGCGCCCGAACTCAGACAAAATGATCTCCATAAAGCCCCGGCCAACAACTCCCAGAACCTCTGGAACCGTCGCATCAAAATCGATCTTAGCCTCAAGCCGGTCAGCCTGAAGCGCGCATTCAACACGCGCCACTTCCATGAAAAGATGTCGTTTATCCGGGAAATAGGCATACAACGTCGCCTTGGACACTCCGGCCTGCCGGGCGATTTCGTCAACTCCGACACCCTCAAACCCATGTTGCAAAAACAACGTTGTTGCCGTCGCCAGGACCTGATCGAATTTACGACCCTTTCGAATGACTGGCGTGGCTTGGTTCATGGGTATTCCTCAAATGAGAGACCCTGAATATAAACTGAACGGTTTAGTTTCAGCAAGCGCCCCCATCCGGTTGTCATTGCTGATCGTGCGCCATAGCCTGAACTTAACGTGAACCTAAGGCCGACTCATGCGCTTCTTAACCCACCGCAAACACTTCCGTGACCTGTCAGAACAGGAAATCATTGCTCTGGCCATCGCGTCAGAAGAGGATGACGCACGCATTTACCGCAGCTATGCCGACATGCTGCGCGCCGAGTTTCCCGGCACAGCCGCCAAGTTCGAAGGCATGGCCGCCGAAGAGGACCAACACCGCAAACGTCTGATAGATTTGCACATTCGCCGCTTTGGCGACACCATCCCACTGATCCGGCGCGAACACGTGGCCGGGTACTATGCCCGCCGTCCGATCTGGTTGGTCTCCAACCTTGGCATCGAACGCATCCGCACCGAAGCCGAAGCGATGGAGCGGGACGCAGAGCGGTTTTACCTGACAGCCGCCAAACGCACATCCGACGCGGATACCCGCAAATTGCTGGGCGATCTCGCCGCCGCCGAGGCCGGCCACCAACATACCGCACAAACGCTGGAAGCCGACAATCTGGGTGCAGATGTGTTGGCCGATGAAAATGCGACGGCCCGGCGCCAGTTTATCCTGACCTGGGTTCAGCCCGGGCTGGCCGGTTTGATGGACGGTTCTGTGTCCACACTGGCCCCGATCTTTGCCACCGCCTTTGCCACCCAGGACACATGGACCACCTTTCTGGTTGGTCTCGCCGCATCTGTCGGAGCGGGCATTTCGATGGGCTTTACCGAGGCTGCCTCGGATGATGGTGAACTTTCGGGCCGTGGCAGCCCCGTCAAACGCGGCTTTGCCTCTGGCATCATGACCACTGTTGGCGGTCTGGGTCACGCGCTCCCCTACCTGATCACCGATTTCTGGACTGCCACCGTGATCGCGCTGATCGTGGTGTTTATCGAGCTTTGGGCAATCGCGTGGATACAGAACAAATTCATGGAAACCCCGTTTATGCGGGCGGCCTTTCAGGTTGTCCTGGGTGGCGCGCTGGTTTTTGCCGCCGGTGCGCTGATCGGCTCGGGCTGACGCTGTTCACCCCCCCGCCAGCTCGGGTTCGCATTCCAATTGACCGCCCCTTCAAAGGTGTTACCAAGAACCCATGCTGGCCGTCTTTCTGAAAACCGTCCCCTTTTTCGCACTGATCGGCCTTGGCTATTGGGCCGGGCGCACCCGGTTTTTCAGTCAAGAAGCAACCGCCTATCTCACCAAATTCGTCTTCTACTTTGCTCTGTCGGCTATGTTGTTCCGCTTTGCCGCCAACCTCAGCTTGTCTGAGGTGCTGAACTGGACCCTTGTCGGTGCGTACCTCTGGGGCACGGGCGTCGTTTACGGCATTGCCACAGGTGTGGCGCTGTTGCGAAAACTCGACATCCCAACGGCCGCAATGGAGGCGCAATGCGCCGTTATTGGCAATGTCGGTTTTCTCGGCGCGCCAATGTTGGTGCTTTTGCTGGGCGAACAGGCCATCGGCCCCGTCATCCTCGTGCTGGCCGTTGATCTTATTGTGTTTTCCAGCCTCATCGTCGTGCTGATCACCGGTGCACGGGATGGCCGAATGAGCCTCGGGATATTGCGCACCGTCGGCCTGGGACTGGTCCGCAATCCAATGATCGTCGCTATCTCCTCGGGCCTGATCTGGTCCGCGCTGGAAATCCCGATCCCCGCACCAATGAACGAATTTCTTGGCATTCTTGGTGGCGCAGCCACGCCCGGTGCGCTCTTTGCCATCGGCGCGTCGCTGGCCAGCAAATCCGCAGAACGCGTGCATGTCGCGCTTTGGCTCAGCTTTTGCAAACTGGCCCTGCATCCGCTGTTTGTCGCGATTGGCGTGCTGATCCTATTCCCAATCGACCCCTATTCGGCAAGCGTGGTCATATCCGCCGCAGCGCTGCCCGTGGCGGGCAACGTGTTCATTCTGGCCCAGCATTACGGCGTCGCGCCACACCGTGCCTCAGCCGCAATTCTGTTTTCAACGGTGATAAGCGTCGCAACCGTCTCACTTGTAATTGCATGGGTCAGCCAACTCTGACATCGTGAGCGCCTGACCAGACTATCGACAGGGAGAAGTCCATGGAAACCGTATCCGAAAATCGCGCCTTTGGCGGGGTACAGGGCGTCTATAACCACATTTCGCACAGCTGCCGCTGCAAAATGACATTTGGACTGTTCCTCCCGGAAGAAGCACAATACGGCCGCGTGCCCGTACTCTGGTATCTCTCTGGCCTGACCTGCACCCATGAAAACGCCATGGTCAAAGCCGGGGCTCAGCAATGGGCCGCCGAACAAGGCATCGCGCTGGTATTCCCAGACACCTCTCCGCGCGGAGACACCGTGGCCGATGACGACGCTTACGATCTTGGCAAAGGCGCCGGGTTCTACGTGAACGCCACGCAATCCCCCTGGGCCGGGAATTACAACATGTGGGACTATATCGCAGAAGACCTGCCCTCACTGCTACAGGAAAACTTTGCGCTCGACATGACCCGCCAATCCATCACCGGCCACTCGATGGGTGGGCACGGTGCGTTGACGCTGGCCATGTCCCTGCCCGGACGGTTCCGCTCGGTCTCGGCATTTGCGCCAATCGCCAACCCGACCGCCTCAGACTGGGGACAAAAACAACTGGCGGCCTATCTGGGCGATGACCAGTCAACATGGTCCGCACATGACAGCACTCATCTGATGCGCGAAAATGGTTTTGACGGCCCCATTCTGGTCGACACCGGCACACAGGATCAGTTCATCGATCTATTGCGCCCCGAGGCATTTGCCGCCGCTGCAGCCGAACGTCGTCAGGAAGCAACTCTGCGTTTACAAAAGGGCTACGACCACAGCTATTTCTTTGTTTCCAGCTTCATCGAAGACCACGTCGCCTTTCACGCCGAAGCATTGTATCGCGACTGATCATGACAGCCGTTTATGTTGATGCCGATGCATGTCCCGTCCGGGCTGAATCCGAACGGGTCGCCACCCGCCACAAGGTGATCATGCATGTGGTCTCTAATGGCGGGTTACGCCCATCGAGCAACCCGCTGGTGCAAAACGTCATTGTGCCAGACGGCCCCGACGTGGCCGACATGTGGATTGCCGACCGCGTCGGCCCCGGTGACATCGTTATCACTTCGGATATTCCGCTGGCCGCCAAATGTGTGGAGGCCGGGGCGCAGGTGTTAAAACCCAATGGCGAGGCTTTGACCGCAGCCAATGTCGGCAACGCATTGGCCATGCGCGACCTGATGACCGACCTGCGCGCCGCAGATCCATTTCGTCAGGGCGGCGGCAAAGGATTTACCAAGGCTGATCGCTCTAGGTTTCTGGACGCGCTCGAACGGGAAATCCGGGCTGCGTTGCGGGTTGGTTGACGGCTCCAGACCGTCTTACAGGGCAGGCTTGCGGACCCTGATATGCAGAAATAACGGCACCACACGTGTATCGGCAATGTCGGGCCAGCTCCGCGCATCCTCTTCTGACGCCATCGGCTCTGCGACATGTTCAATGACAAATCCTCTGGCAATCAACATCATCACCCAGCCCGATAAAGTACGGTGAAAACGCGGCACACGGAACAGTGCCGGAATGTCCTCTCCGGCGCGACGCGCGCTGCCAAAGGTCCACTCTTCAACAGTTCCGTCATTCTCAACAAAATAATCCGCCAGCTCAACCGCACGCACCACTCCGTTTTCATCGCGCAGATTGGTGCGGGACGGTGGCGCAAAGCACGGATGCAGAATGGAGAACTGAAAAAACCCGCCGGGCCGGATCACCCGAAAGATCTCGGAAACCGCGCGCGCGGCATCGGCAATATCCATCATACACATAAATGACGTCGCGAAATCAAATGTCGCCTGATCAAACGGCAAAGCCGTCGCATCCCCGACCCTATACATGATCCCCAGCGGGTCCTGCTGTTCGGTCGCGTTGGCGTGTGCAACAAATGTCGGCGCCACATCTATCGCATCAATCCGCGCGCCCATTCGCGCCAGTTCACGCGTATTGCTGCCTTCTCCGCACCCAACATCCAGCCCCCGTAAACCTTTGATTTCCGGCAAGCTCGCCAGAAAAACCGGGGTGTTCTGTTTGTCGCGATACACATCATGGCCAGCCCGCGATAGCCGGGTCCATGTTTGGGCATTTTCTTCCCAACACGCCGCGACATCCGCAGTTGTTTTTGCATATACTACCATTGAAACCGCGCCTTATGCTCTGGTGTTGATACTTGCCAAATCCACACCCTAACCCCTCACAAACTCTGCCACAATCAACACGCCAACACCGCTTTCTCCTGCCCCGTCGGGGCATGGGGTGGGCGGGTGGGCGTGACCCGAGGGGGCAGCCCCGCCTTTTTCATCCCGTTGTCGTTTTTCCACTAGACCCGCCCCAACATGGCGGTTCAACTGCCGCGATGACCAATCGCATTCCGCTGGGCCCTTTCTCGGCTCTCGTGGCCACGTTTTTCTTCTCGATCAACGATGTCACCATCAAATTTTTATCTGGTGACTACGCGCTGCACGAAATTGTGCTGGTGCGCTCGCTGGTCGGCCTGTCCGTATTGCTGGTGCTGATTGTCCCGCTCGGCGGCGGCTTTAGGGTCCTGCGGACCAGACGTATTGGCATGCATCTGATACGTGGGGCTTGTGTGGTCTTTGCCAACACCACCTTCTTTCTTGGCCTGTCGGTCTTACCACTGGCCGACGCGGTGGCGGTGTTCTTTGTCTCCCCCCTGATCATCACCGCCATGTCCGCCATATTTTTGCGCGAACACATTGGGCCACGTCGCCTGATTGCTGTCGCCGCCGGGATGGTTGGTGTGCTGATCATGATCAGCCCCGGTGCGGGCGCCTTCAACGTCGCCCTGCTTCTGCCGTTTCTGGCAGCCTTTGCCTATGGCACACTACACATCCTGACCCGCAAAATCGGCGACACTGAAAGCGCGGCCACAATGGCGGTCTATATCCAAATCGTCTTTATTCTGGTCAGCAGCTGCGTTGGGATTACATTGGGTCATGGCGATTTTGCCGAACAGGGCGGCGCCATGATCGGCTTTCTTCTGCGCGGCTGGGTCTGGCCCGCCAGCATGGACTGGCCCCTGCTCATTCTGCTGGGCGTCTCCAGCGCCGGAGGCGGATTTTTCATCAGTCAGGCCTACCGGATCAGCGAAGCCAGTTTGATTGCCCCGCTGGAATACGCCGCCATGCCAATGGCCGTCATATTTGGCGTTTTGGTTTTTGGTGAATGGCCCGAGCCATCCACCTGGGTTGGTATGGTCCTGATCATCGGCGCGGGGCTGTTTGTTTTCTGGCGCGAAGCGCGCACCCGCCAGCCAACCCAGCCAAACCGCCCACGCACCCGGCGCTGACCGGGGCTTCATACAACGGGTTTCAAACCACCATAATCCCGTCTAGGTTTCCCGTCTAAAGACATTGCTCAAGAGACCCCACATGACCCGCATCGACGCCGTCATTTTCGACATCGGCAACGTTCTGATCGAATGGCAACCCGAGAATTTCTACGACCGCACCATAGGCGAGGCCCGCCGTAAAGCTTTTTTTGCCGCCACCGACATGCACACCCATCATCTCCAGATCGACATTGGCGCGTCCTTGCCGGGTCTGATCCAAAGCCTGCTCCCGCGCTACCCCGAATGGCAGGAAGAATTGCGCATGTGGAACGACAACTGGAATGACCTTGCAGCCCCCGCGATCGATCATTCGGTGCGTCTTCTTTATGCTCTGAAACGATCTGGCGTGCCGGTTTTTACCCTGACGAATTTCGGCCACGATAATTTTCCAATCTCGCAACAAGCCTTTCCATTCCTGAAGGAATTCGATCGCGAATACGTCTCGGGCCGCCTTAAGCTGGTCAAGCCTGATCCGGCAATTTATGCGCATGTTGAACAGGATTGCGGGATCGCACCTGAACGTTTGCTGTTTGCCGATGACCGCCCGGAAAACATCGCAGCCGCCGCAGATCGAGGCTGGCAGGTACATCAGTTTGAACATCCCCAAGGTTGGGCTGACCGTTTGGTCGCCGAAGGCTTGCTAAGCAAGGAGGACGCGGCATGACAACGATAATCCCATTCCAAGAGGGTCAGGAAAATCTCGACTGGCTGGGTCTGACAGACGCGTTTGCTGCGGGTCATACCCTACCCAAGGCAGAAATTTCTGACACGTTTCTCTATCGCGGTAAGGATACTCTTCTCCAACGACAGGCCTGGATCGACGGGCTAGGCATTGGTGTAAAATCCGCCACGATATTTCCCGGTAATCCGGCCCAGGATGTGCCGATGGTTCACGGAGCCATGACCTTGTTTGACGATGCGCATGGCCGACTTGAGGCTTTGTTGGATTTCCATCTCGTCACCAAATGGAAAACGGCCGGTGACAGCTTGCTTGCGGCCCGTCGTCTGGCGCGACCAGACAGCCGCAATATCCTGATCGTCGGCGCAGGCACCGTTGGGCGCAATCTGCACGCAGCATACTCTGCCGCCTTTCCACAGGCGCGTTTTACCGTGTGGAACCGAACTGCGGCCAACGCACAACAGATGGCCGCCGAAATTCCAGACCTTCAGGTTGCTCCCACCCTTCCCGACGCGGTTGCACAGGCGGACATCATCACATGTGCCACCATGTCCACCACACCGACCCTAAAGGGCGAATGGCTACGTCCCGGTCAACATGTCGACCTGATCGGCGCCTACCGCCCCGACATGCGGGAAACCGACGACACCGCGCTGCAACGGGCGCGCGTCTTTGTGGACAGCTTTGACACCACACTGGATCACATAGGCGAGCTAAAAATTCCTCTTGCCTCTGGCGCCATCACGCGTGACCACATTCTGGCGGATTACTACAACCTCGCCGCCTTTCAGCGTCAAAGCGATGACGAGATCACCATTTTCAAAAATGGCGGTGGCGCTCATCTGGACCTGATGACGTCCCGATTTATCCTCGACCGCTGGAACGCTGGCCCAGGATAGCGGCAAAAGGTTAATCCAAGGTGTGCCGCATCACCACTGACGCGATGCAGATGTAAAACCGACGTAATACCGACATCGGTTTTCGCACTAATCCAAACACTTAACAGTCATTACGCCGCAACGTGATCCGTCCGGATTTCGCGGATTGGCAGGTGCACAATGGCGCTAAAGGCCCCGACAGCAATACCAATCCACCAGACCGCAGTATAGTCACCGTAAAGATCATACATACGCCCGCCCAACCAGACGCCGAGAAAACTGCCCAGCTGATGGCTAAAGAAAACAATGCCATAAAGCGTGCCCATAAATCGCAGCCCATAAAGATGCGCGACCAACCCCGAGGTCAGCGGCACAGTCGCCAGCCACATTGACCCCATTGCAGCTGAAAAAATAACCACGCTTAAAGGTGTGATCGGCAGAAGGATAAAGACAATCGACGCCACGGTGCGACCGGTATAAATCCCTGCCAACAAATACTTTTTCTGGAACCGCTTGCCCGCCCAACCAGCGGTCAGCGTCCCGACAATGTTTGCTAAGCCAATTACCGAAATCGCCACCGCCCCCAGCGCCGAAGTTGTGGAAACCCCGACGCTCGCCAGCATACTGGACGGGTCAATCGCCGCGCAGGCCTCGGTGATCAGCGCCGGAAAATGCGCGGTAATAAAACCAAGCTGATAGCCACAGCTGAAAAATCCCAAAAATATCAATGTATAAGACGGATCGCGAAAGGCGCGCATCAGGATCTTGCCCATGCTCTCTTCCAGCTGGGCCTTGTTAACCGCGGGTGCACGCATCAGCGGCAAGAGCAGCAGGGTCGTCAGCACCGCCGCTGCGAACACAAGGAACGTGTTTTGCCAACTGGTGAACGACAACATCCACTCGGCCAGAGGTGGTCCAAAAATCTGCCCCACAGACCCGGCCACGGTTACAATCGCCAAAGACATGGATCGGTTTTCGTCTGTGCTCGCCCGGCCAACCACGGCCAAAATCACCCCGAGCCCCGTTCCGGCGATCCCGAAACCTACAAGAATTTCATAGAGTTGATGTGCCTCGGGGCGCACAGCCATTGATGACAACACCAACCCGGCCGCATAGGTAATTGCCCCCAGAACAATCGCCCGACGATCACCAAGTTTCTCGGCCATCGCACCAAAAATCGGCTGCCCAATCCCCCATGCGAGATTCTGAATCGCAATCGCCATAGAGAATTCACTGCGCAACCATCCAAACTCCTGCGCAATCGGAATTTGAAACACTCCAAACGTCGAGCGGATGCCAAAGGACACCAAAATGATGATGCATCCGACCACCAGAACAGGTGTAAAAATTGATGTTTTCTGCTGCATCCGTCGCTCCTGTTCCGCAGGTTCAGAATGACCTGTCGCAGAATTTCGGTCAATTCAGCATTTGTTCATCATCACATGACAAACTGCGATGACCCAAACGATCTTCCTTCTGGCGCGCGTATCGTCTAACACGTTGATATGCGAACTCTTCCGGAATTATATCAAGACAAGATCCTCGCAGGCGAGCTTCAGTTTGATGACGCCCAAGAGGCAGTAATGCCCCAGTTCGAACGCATCCGCGAAGAGCTGGACAAGCCCGTCAAAAAGGGCTGGTTCCGAAAATCGACCCCTGAACCGGTTCGGGGACTCTATATCTGGGGTGGCGTTGGACGCGGCAAGTCCATGCTGATGGATATGTTTGTCGAAACGCTGGATGTCCCGGTCCGGCGGGTTCATTTCCATGCCTTCATGCAGGAAATCCACGAGGCGATGCACGAGGCCCGCAAACAAGGCGTCGAAGATGCGATTCAACCCATTGCGCAAAGTGTTATCGAAAGTGTGCGGGTACTTGCTTTTGATGAAATGCAGATCACCGACATCACGGATGCGATGATTGTCGGACGGTTGTTTGAGTATCTGTTTGAGGCTGGTACGGTGGTCGTGACCACGTCCAACCGTGTGCCGGATGATCTTTACAAGGACGGTCTGAACCGTCAGCTTTTCCTGCCTTTCATAGAACTCATCAAAGAACGAATGTGCCTGTGGGAACTGGTCAGCCCGAATGATTACCGCCAGAATCGATTGTCTGGAAATCAGGTCTATTTCGTTCAGGCCGGAACCGAAGCGCGCGCGCAAATTCGCGCAATCTGGACTGATCTTTCAGGCGGTGATGCCGAGCCTTTGGTGCTGACCGTCAAGGGTCGAAAGGTCGAATTGCCCGCCTTTCGCAACGGTGTCGCGCGGGCTACGTTCTTTGACCTATGTGGCAAGATGCTGGGCGCTGGGGATTATCTGGCCATCGCGAATGCCGTCAAAGTACTGATATTGGAAGATATTCCGCAATTATCACGCCATAATTTCAACGAAGCGAAACGGTTTGTGACGTTGATCGATGCCCTCTACGAGGCAAAGGTGCGCTTGATCTGCTCTGCCGCTGCGCAACCGGAAATGCTGTATGTCGAAGGCGAAGGCACGTTCGAATTTGAACGCACCGGAAGCCGCCTGCGCGAGATGCAGGATGCGAACTGGGGTCAGCAGGACTGACCCCAAGCCACATCAAAATGGCAGGCCAACATAGTTTTCGGCAAGCGAGCTCATCGCGGCTTCTGAGGAAAACAGATACTCCATCTCGATCTCTTGCAACCGGCGATCATATTCAATGTTGTCCGGGAAAGTGTGCAGCATCGATGTCATCCACCAACTAAACCGCTGCGCCTTCCACACCCGCGCTAACGCCTTTTGCGAATAGGCTTCCAAGCCTGAATCGTCGCCCTTCAGATAATGCCCAAGCATCGCGTGATAGAGATAGTAGATGTCAGACGCGGCCGAATTCAGACCACGTGCACCCGTGGGTGGCACAATATGCGCGGCGTCACCAGCCAGGAACAAATTGCCATAGCGCATCGGTTCAGCCACAAAACTACGCAATGGCGCAATCGACTTTTCAATCGACGGCCCGGTTTCCAGCTTGTCAGCAACCTCTTGCGGCAGACGGCGACGTAGTTCGGTCCAGAATTCATCGTCAGACCAGTCTTCGACCGTATCGCTCAGCGGGACCTGAATGTAATAGCGGCTCAGCACCTGACTGCGCAGCGAACACAGTGCAAATCCACGATCATGCTTGGCGTAAATCAATTCGTCGCTCACCGGTTTGGTTCGGCTCAGAACACCCAGCCAGCCAAACGGATATACCTTTTCATATTCCTTCAACACATCCGAAGGGATCGATTTTCGGCTTGGACCGTGAAACCCATCCGCACCGATCACATAGTCGCAATCAATGCGTATAATATCGTCACCATCACGATACGTCACATGCGGTTTTTCCGCCTTAAGGTCATGTAATTTCACGTCTTCCACATTGTGGATGACGATCCCGTTCATCCTGTCGCGCGCCTCGTACAGGTCTCTGGTCAATTCGGTTTGACCATACACAACAACCGAATTCCCGCCGGAATACTTGTTAATGTCCACGCGTTTCATGTCGCCATTGTTAGAGATATGAAACCCACCGTGAATTTCGCCCTCATTGTCCATGCGCTCGCCACATTGGGCCTCGCGCATCAGTTCGGCAAAACCATGTTCCAAAACGCCCGCCCGAATGCGGCCCAGCACATATGCGCGGCTTTGGCGCTCCAAAACGACGGTGTCGATGCCCTTAAGATGCAATAGTTGCGACAACATCAGCCCCGACGGACCGCCTCCAATGATGCAAACTTGGGTTTTCATGTCTCGCTCTCCCTCTGACGATGTGTAAGGATCAGATATTATGCGAACAGTTTGAATGGACTGGATTGCCAAAAACTTGTACATTTCGAACATGAATACTTCGGAAAACACCATTCTGAATTACAACCTGTTCGGAGAGTCCGGCGATCTGCCTGATGTGGTTCATTGCGAAACAATCGAAGCCCGGTCGCGTCTGCACGATTGGGAGTTTTCTCCTCATCGCCACGCACGGTTGCATCAGGTATTGATCTTGGAAAAGGGTCGCGGAAAAGTGTCTCTGGATGGTCGAAACCACCCAATTCCGCCCGCCTCAATTGTTAACGTTCCCGTTGGAATTGTGCACGGATTCTCATTTGAACCGGGAACGCGCGGATTGGTCATCACGTTGGCCGCTGAAATACTGGATGACACGCTCCGACACTCCAAAGGGCTTGGCCAAATACTGAACCAGCCCACTGTTCAAACGGCATCCAGCGACATCGCCTCAACCATGCAATCAATCGCCATCTGCTTTGCCGGCCGCGACTTTGCCCGCGCGCATGTGTTGCGCGCCTTATGTGCGCTTTTGATTGGACAGATCGCACAATCGCTCTTCCATTCGGGATCCGCGCCCGAAGCGTCACAAAAACCGGAATTGCTCAGCCGGTTCGAAACTTTGATAGAAGACAAATACCTTTTGCACTGGACCGTCGCAGAATATGCTGCCGCCCTGTCTGTCAGCCCAACACATCTGAGCCGCGTGACCCGCGCAGCAACCGGTCGCCCTGCAACGCGCCTGATCGAAGAACGTTTGATCCGCGAGGCACGGCGCAATCTTGTTTATACAAACCTACCAGTTTCAACGATTGCCTATGCATTGGGGTTCGAAGACCCGGCCTATTTCAGCCGGGTCTTTTCGCGCGCCACGGGTCTGGCTCCGCGAAATTTCAGAGCGCGGGCTTTGTCAGACGCCGCCCCCGAAGCCTAGGCCCCGCATTCCAAAAGCAATGTCCCCGCAGCGGTGTTTGAAATCGGGATATGATAATTGCGCGTCAGCTCGGTCACATTATCCCCCAACGCACCCCGCATCATCATCCACATCAGGAACTCGGTGCCCTGCGCACCAGCCTTTTCGACCAGCTCCATCCGTGAGATTTTGGTCAGTTCTTCGGGATTGTGCACGATGTTCTTAAGGCAGTATTCGTCAAACTCCCTGTTAATATGACCAGCTCGCGCGCCGTCAAGTTGATGCGACAATCCACCTGTGCCCAACACCACAACCGTTGAGTCCTCGGGGAATGATTGGATCGCCCTGCCTAGAGCTTTGCCGAAATCCAACGCGCGTTTCAGCGTTGGAATGGGATGCTGCACAGTGTTTGCGGAAATCGGTACCGCGCGCGGCATGTCAGCATTGTCGGGTGCACCAGGCCAGAACAGCTGCATCGGTACGACAAACCCATGATCCACGGCCAACTCCTGGCATGACGTAATGTCAAATTCATCCGCCACCATACTTTCAATGATGTGCCAGCTCAGCTCGGGCGCGCCGGGAAACGGATCCAATGACGGCAGGCCCCAGCCCTCGTCTTCGTTGCGATATTCATGGGCCGCCCCGATCGCGAATGTCGGCATCCGGTCCAAAAAGAACCCAAGACCGTGATCATTATAGATGTTGATCACATAGTCCGGCTTATTGTCTTTGATCCACTGATGTACCTTTGGATAGCCGTCGAAAAACGGTTTCCAATACGGATCGTCCTGCAAATTGTTTTGAATGGCGTTTCCGACTGCCGGAATATGGGATGTCGTGATGCCGCCTAAAATACGTGCCATATCCTATTTCCCCGCATCCAGAAGTTTTTGCCTGAATTCGCCGGTGGTCACACCGGTCTGCTGAGCGCCCACATCCTGCACCCCCAGTTTGAAGATGCCCGCGAATTTTGCGAGGTAGTAAATGTTTCCGCCCGCCGCGATCAGGTCGAGCACATTGCGGTCGCGAATGGCCTTTTTTTGCTGATCATTCAGGCCGAACTGATCCATATAGCCTTCTTCGTCGGCAACAAAAGCGTCACGGCATTTTTGGGCGTTAAAGGAATAACACATCTTGTTCAGCGCATAGCCTTTCATGGCCTGTTTGCCGTCAAAGATCGTCGTCCCGGGAATGTCGATGTGATAGTCAAAACCTGGCTGATCCATCGCCGCCTCCTTTGATTACTGCGCCCAATAAAGACGCATAGGGTTATCCACGAGCAGCTTGCGCTGCTGTTCAGGCGTTCGCGCGATTTTCGGAATATAATCGACCAGTGCACCGTCATCGGGCATGTGTGATTTCATGTTTGGATGAGGCCAGTCCGTACCCCACAAAACACGGTCTTCAAACTTGTCGACAATGGTTTGGTAGAATGGAATGACGTCGTCATATGGCGGACCAGCCACACTCAGCCGTTCCGGGCAGGTGACTTTAGTCCAGATATTTTCATTTTCCGTCATCAGTTTGATAAAACGTTGAAAATCCGGGTGATCGACGCCTTTTGGCACATCCGGGCGCCCCATATGATCAACAACAATGATCCCGGGCAGCTGCTTTAGAAAAGGCTCCAGATCCTCCAGATCGGCGGCCTCGAAATAGACGACAATTGACCAACCAAATTCCTGAATTTTCTCTGCAATACCGACAAAAACCTCGCGCGGCGTGGCATCCACCAACCGTTTGACAAAGTTAAACCGACCCCCCCGCACGCCGGCTGCGTGCATGTCAGACAGGTCGTCGCGGGTGATATCCGGCCCGACGCTGGCCACACCACGCGCCAGATCACCGGCTGTGCGGCAGGCATCCACCATGGCGCGATTGTCTTTGCCGTGACATGTCGCCTGAACAATCACATTGCGGGAAAAACCCAAATGGTCGCGCAACGCATAAAGCTTGTCCTTGCCCGCATTGCACGGCGTGTATTTGCGTTCGGGCGCATATGGAAATTCCGGGCTGGGTCCAAAAACATGGCAATGTGCATCCACCGCCCCTTGGGGCAAAACAAAATCGGGTTTCTTCGGGTCCGGGTGAAATTCCAGCCAGTCCGCGTCCATTTTTTGATCGCTCATGCGAACACCTCTCCGTCCATCAATTTGCGTACAGTCCGTAATATCGCAGCCTGCGCCACGGTGCCGGTTTCATCCAGCGTGGCAATCACAGTCATTTCACCAGTGGGATGTTCCACCGACAACGTGCGGATTTCGCCGTCGCCTGTCTCGGAAAGGGCAAAGGCTGGCGCATCGTCAATCAGACAGGCCGTTGCAACGCTGACCGCGCCCAGCACACCAATTGTCTTGTGGCATCGGTGCGGAATAAAAGTGCGTGTCGACACGGCCCCACCGTCACGCGGAGCACTGACCATTGTCATTTTGGGAACAGACTTGGCAGACACATCCCCCAAATTCATCAGCGGCCCGCATTTCAACCGGATCGCTTCCAGCTTTTCGCGCAGCGCTGTGTTGTCCTCTAGTGCTTCTGGCGTTTCGGTCCCGGTAATCCCCACATCGGACGCCCGGATCACAACACAAGGCATGCCATTGTCGATCATAGTCACCGAGATCCCATCAATCACATCCACCGAATTGCCCGTTGGCAACAACGCACCGCAAGACGACCCTGCCGTATCCTTGAACGCAATTGGAACCGCAGACGCCGTCCCCGGCACACCGTCGATACGGGCAGTGCCAAAATAGGAAACCTTTTTCTCAGGCGTCTGCACTTGCAACTCAGCCACCTGGCCGGTGTTTTCCATATAGACCGAAACCGGGGTTTCTCCGTCTCGCGCAGGCACCAGTCCACGCTCAATGGCGAACGGACCGACACCGGCCAATATATTCCCACAATTTTGCGCATCAGTTACAATGGGTTGGTCCACAAACACTTGCAAAAACAGGTAATCAACGTCGATGCCCGGTCGTTCAGACTTGCGCACAACCGCAACCTTAGAGGTCAGTGGGTCTGCTCCGCCCATGCCGTCAATCTGGCGAACGTCCGGCGATCCCATGACCCGCAACAAAAACGCGTCACGTGCGCCCGCTTCACAAGGCAGATCATCAGCCAGGAAATACCCGCCCTTGGACGTCCCGCCTCGCATCCACATACAACGCACACCGTTGGTCATCATTGAACTTCCTTCTTCGCGTACCCGACTGGATCAGACGTATTTCAGCCCTTTTTCGGCCAGCCGTTCACGCATGTTATAGATATCCAGCCCCAGCTCTCCGGCCTCAAATCGCGCGCGTTTGGCTGCTTCATTGGCCTCTCGCGCACGTGCCTTTTCCAACACGTCGGCGGCCTCTTCCCGGCGCACGACACAAACACCGTCATCATCTGCCACAACGATGTCGCCCGGATTGACCAGCGCACCAGCGCAAACAACCGGCACATTCACGGAACCAAGCGTCTCTTTAATGGTGCCCTGCGCGTGCACGGCCTTTGACCAGACCGGAAAATCCATCTCGCTCAGGTCACGAATATCACGCACGCCGCCGTCGATGATCAATCCGCGACACCCACGCGCCTGTGCTGAGGTCGCCAACAAGTCGCCGAAATACCCCGCATTTGACGGTGTGATCGTGCCCAGCAAAAGCACATCACACGGCTGCAATTGCTCAATAGCAACATGGATCATCCAATTGTCACATGGGGGCGCCAGTATCGTCACCGCGGACCCGGCGATCCGCGCCCCGGCATAAATCGGGCGCATATAATCCGCCAGCAGGCCTTTGCGCCCTTGTGCCTCGTGCACTGTGGCCACGCCGCATTCGGCCAGCCCGTCTACAACCGCCTGATCGGCTCGCTCGATGTTCCGGACCACGACCCCGGTTGTGCCTGCCTGAAAGTTCATTCCAATTCATCCACTGTACGGGGAAAGATGGTCTGAAAGCCTTCGGCATATTGCGCCGCGCGCCCGCCTGCCATGCCACCCGAATTGCGGCGGAAATGATTGGCGCGGTTTTCGGCGACATTCTTGTAGAAATTCCACAGGTGTTCCTGCCCCTGCATGCACTGAATGGCGGCCCATTTCTTGTCCCAGACATCTGTGATGTCCAGAAACACGTCGGGTTTCCATTCCATCTGTTCCGTTTGATGCGGCTCAAACAGGTACAATTGCGGCGCGCCCAGTACTTTCTGACCGGGATTATGACCCCAAGCTTGTGCAATCATCCGGCATTCCAGCGCAAATTGCGTCGTGTTCATGTGGTCGGTGTTGTACGGGTCCCATTTGGAATGGGACATCATGAACTTAGGCTGTATTTCGCGGATCACATCTACCATGCGGTCCTGTGTCTCGCGCCCCAGATCCAGAGGGTAATCCCCAACATCAAAAAACCGAATATCGTTCACGCCCAGCGCGGCAGCGGCGTTTTCAGCCTCAACCTGGCGTGCGGCTTTGACCTTATCGATGGTCATGCCCTCCTGCTTCCACAACTTGGCGCTTTCACCGCGTTCACCGTAAGACAGACATACAACCGTCACCTCATAGCCTTTGGCTTGATGCAGGGCGATCGCGCCGCCCGCGCGCCAAACGAAATCGGCAGAATGTGCGCTGATCACCAACGCTGTTTTCTTATCGGACATCTTGTCATGCTCCAGCTATTCGCGTTTCTATCCTGAGTGGACCTGTTCCCCAGATATTACGTGGACCATTGCAATTTGCCTATTTCGAAATCAGCGCCTAATATAATTTAAAGCTATATGAGGGTGAAAATTGTTGACCGGATTCCCCAATATTCGCCACATGCGCGTGTTTCTGGAAGCCGCCCGCAGCGGCTCTGTCTCAGCCGCAGCTGAACAATGCCATCTTTCACAACCTGCCGCCACTCAGGCAATCTCAAGGTTAGAAACAGACCTTGGGACACCCTTGCTGATCCGGCGACGCCGACAATTTGCGCTGACCCCATCGGGCGCCGCGTTCCAACCCCGCGCCGCCGCAGCACTGCGACACCTGCGCAACGGTGCCCGCGCAGCGTTGCGCTCGAAAACAGACTCTGGTCGCCGCCACCTCAGCTTTGATCGGGCAGTGACGGCCGCTCAGTTGCGCACATTGATAGCGATCGCCAACAGCGGCAGTTTTACAGTAGCGGCCCGCAATCTTGATCTGTCACAACCCACAGTCCACCGCGCGGCTCGCAGTCTCGAAGCCCTGGCAGGTGTACAGTTTTTCACGGCACGCGCTTCTGGAGTAGCACTCACCTCCGCCGCAGAGGCCTTTGTTCTTGGGGCAAAACTGGCACAAGCAGAAATCCGACAGGGTGTCGAGGAAATCAGCCGCGAATTGGGTGAAGACCGTGGCACCTTTGTGCTTGGCAGCCTGCCGCTGGCCAGAACATCCATTGTTCCCAAAGCCATTCACGCCATGATCAGCGCCACCAGCGGCGTTCAGGTTCGGGTTGTTGACGGTCGTTATTCTGAGCTGTTGAGGTCATTGCGCGAGGGCGATCTTGATTGCCTGATCGGAGCTTTGCGTGATCCGCCGCCTGCAGATGACGTCGTGCAAGAAATGTTGTTTCAGGATGCACTGGCGATTGTGGCGCATCCAAAACACCCACTCGCAGACCGCAAGAACCTGTCCCTCCAAGACACTCTGGACTTTCCGTGGATTGCACCGCCTCGCGAAACTCCAGCCGGCCAATACCTGTTCGAGACCTTGCGCATACACGAGCGCGACCAATCCCCTGTGCGGGTTATATCGTCGTCAATGGTCACATTGCGCAGTATTCTTGCCGAAGGAAACTATGTCTCAATCGTTTCGCGCCATCAGATCAGCGTTGACGAATCTCTTAATATGATCACCGCGCTGGATCTGCCGTTGACAGGGCATTATCGCGATATTGGCCTGACATATCGCAAAGGTTGGCGCCCAACAGAAACCCAATCTCAATTCATTGATTACCTGCATAAGTTCAGCAACATTTGATCCACAACAAACTAATGAAATTCGCATAGTATAGCTTTTTCCAATGCAGCCAGAAGCAATTGAATTGGCCGGGAAATGCCGAAGGATGCTACAACATCACGACCACCAAGGAGGCACCATCGTTGATCCCCGATTACCCCAAAATTGCATTTATCGGGTTTGGCGAAGCGGCTCAGGCCTTTGCGCAAGGACTGCGTGACAGCACGACCTCGCTTAACATCACAGGCTTTGACATCAAAACCGACGGTCCGAATGCGCAACAAAAGCGCGCGGAAATGGCGGTACTGGATGTGACCCCTGCCCGGACACCGACGCAGTGCATTCACGGCGCCGACCTCATTATTTCGCTGGTCACCGCAGATCAATCGGAAACCGCCGCCTCTCAACTCGCAGAGGCCGCTTTCGAGGGCGCGCTTTTTTTTGATGGCAACAGCTGCGCCCCGGAAACCAAACGCCGGACCGCGGACATAATCACTGCTGCAGGCGGGCGATATGTCGATGTTGCCATTA
Source organism: Shimia sp. (assembly GCF_039969785.1). GTDB lineage: Bacteria > Pseudomonadota > Alphaproteobacteria > Rhodobacterales > Rhodobacteraceae > Shimia. The sequence continues at coordinate 62,710 of NZ_JBDVNC010000046.1, forward strand.
TGGCGCCAGTACATCCGCGCCTGCATAAAACGCCCTGCCTGTTTTCAGGCACATGGGCACCGGACGCCCTGCAAATGGCGCTGCACCTGGGCATGGCGGCCGAGATTGCGGGCCCGGATATCGGCGCAGCATCGATGCGGAAAATGCTACGCTCAATCATGATCAAGGGGCTGGAAGCGCTGACACTGGAGTGCTTTCTGGCAGCCCGAAGGGCCGGTCAGGAACCGTATGTCTTGGCCTCGCTAGAGGCCAGCTTTCCCGGTTTCAACTGGGCCGAACGCGCGCCCTATATGTTGGAACGGGCCATGACCCACGGCGTGCGTCGCGCCGCCGAAATGCGCGAAGTTGCGCAGACCCTACGCGACCTCGACTTGTCGGCGGACATGGCCACCGCAACGGCCAATCACCAACAAACCGTGGGCGACTTGGGGCTGGACGCGTCCGCGCTGGACGACCAAAGCTTGGAAACCATGACCGACGCCATTCTCGCCGCTTTGCCGCAACCGAAAACCTGAACGAACAGGAAGGAACCGCCCATGGCCATGAAAAAGGATTACGAGGATATTCCCGGCACCTTTGTCTTTGACGCCGACCGGGGCCGAGAAGGGTATCACCTTAACCAGTTCTGCATCTCTTTGCGTCTGCAGAAAAACCGCGATGCCTTTAACGCCGATGAGACCGGGTATCTGGACGCATATCCCATGACGCCTCAACAACGCGACGCTGTGTTGAAACGGGAATGGAACCGGCTGCTCGAATTGGGCGGGAACATCTATTACACCAGCAAACTGGCCGCCAATGACGGGATCAATTTTCAGGATCTGGCGGGCATCATGACCGGTATGGGCCGGGACGCCTATCGCGAAATGATGTTGCACGGAGGGCGCTCGCCCGATGGCAACCGGTATCAATCTGAATGGGACGAAAAGGATAACAACTGATGGCACGTATTACTGCCGGCGTCGGGTGCAGCCACGTGCCCGCAATTGGTGTCGCAATGGACACCGGGATCACCGAACAACCTTATTGGCAGCCTGTTTTTGACGGCTTTGAAAAATCGCGCGACTGGATGAAGGCGCAAAAGGCTGACGTTATTGTGCTGGTCTACAATGATCACTGCACTGCATTTGACGCCTCCTGCATCCCGACATTTGCGTTGGGGTGTGCCGCCGAATTCAAACCCGCTGACGAAGGCTGGGGGCCGCGCCCCGTACCGGTGGTCAGGAACCATCAGAAAATGGCCAGCCATCTGGCACAGTCACTTATTCTGGATGAGTTTGACATTACCATCATGAACGAGATGGAGGTGGATCACGGTCTGACCGTGCCTTTGTCGGTTATGTTTGGCGACAAAACTCCGGACGACGAATGGCCCGCGCTGATCATCCCGGTGTGTGTAAACGTGGTGCAATACCCGGCGCCGACGGGCAACCGGTGTTACAACCTGGGCAAGGCCATCCGACGCGCCGTTGAAAGCTATGAAGAAGACCTGAACGTGGTCATCTTTGGCACTGGCGGCATGAGCCATCAGCTTCAATACAAACGCGCGGGCCTGATCAACAAAGAATGGGACACCGACTTTCTCAACCGCCTGACGTCCGATCCCGTTGGACTGGCACAGATGCCACATGTGGACTACTTGCGCGAGGCCGGGTCAGAAGGCGTTGAAATGGTCATGTGGCACGTTATGCGCGGTGCGCTGGATGATGACGTGACAGAAGTACACCGACATTACCACGTCCCGGCATCAAACACAGCCGTCGGACATATCATTCTGGAAAACAAAGCAAGCTAGGAACGGATCCCATGAGAATTTGTGTTGCTGGTGCATACGGCGCCTTTGGAATCAAACACCTGGATGCGCTGGCCGCCATCGAAGACGTCACCGTGACCTCTGTCATGGGGCCAACCCAATCCAAGATCGACGCGCTGGCAGCGGAACGCGGTATCGGTCACGCCTCGACATCACTCGAAGACTGCATCGCCCGCGATGATGTTGATGCGCTGATCCTATCAACGCCAACCCAGAAACATGCCGAACAGGCCATCGCCTGTATGCGCGGTGGCAAGCCTGTATTGATCGAAATCCCCATGGCGGACTCGCTGGCCGACAGCGAAGAAATCTGCCGGGTGCAAACCGAAACCGGTGTGTTGGCGATGGCTGGTCAGGTGCGCCGCTTTAACCCCAGCCATCAGTGGATTCAAAACAAGATTGCCGCCGGTGAGCTTAAAGTACAGCAGATGGATGTGCAGACGTATTTCTTCCGTCGTTCCAACATGAACGCCAAGGGTGAACCGCGCAGCTGGACAGATCACCTGTTGTGGCATCACGCCTGTCACACAGTTGATCTGTTTCAATATCAAACAGGCGAAACCGCGTCCCAGTGTTTTGGGCTCGAAGGGCCGCACCACCCGGAACTGGGCATCGCCATGGACATGGCCATCGGCATGAAAACCCCGTCAGGCGCCATTTGCAACTTGTCGCTGTCCTTTAACAATGATGGGCCATTTGGTACGTTCTTTCGCTACATCTGTGACAACGGCACGTACATCGCGCGCTATGACGATCTGTTTGATGGCAACGAGACCCCGATTGATCTCAGCGAGGTGGCCGTATCCAACAATGGAATCGAGTTGATTGATCGCGAATTCATCGCCGCGATCCGCGAAGGGCGCCAGCCGAACGGGTCCGTACACGAAGTCCTTGCGGCAATGAAAACTCTGGACCGGATCGAACAAAGCTTCGCCTAAACGATTGCTTTTCAATCCTTCTAGCAGGTCAGATGCATACCGCTCTGACCCGTTTTCACGCGGCAAAACCCGACCATGAGCATATTCACGCCGTGTTTTATTGACGGATCGACCTCGGGTTTTCTAAACTAAACGCACGGCTGCACGTGAACAGTCCCCCTTAAATGGAGGCCCCTAAATGCACCCTGCTCTTAAAACCCGCCGTCGTATCATGGCCCATGCCAGTGTTATTTATGTGCGCGCGGACCATGACCTGCACCGCGCGCTGGACGACGCCCGCCAGTTTGTGCCGGACGTCACGGATCACAATATATGGCGCATCGGCCAGCCCGGATCGCGCATTCGCAGACTATACGAAGAAAGGCACCGCGCGCTGGAACGCCTGCAAGTGGCGCGTCTCAAACTACAGATGGCCCGCGACCGGCTTATTGCGCGCTCGAACGCGTCTCAGCACGTCTGACATTGGCCGCGTTTTATGCCTGTGACGATTGAGCGGGTCTTAAACATTTCTCGTCGCCGCCCAGTACGCGTCATTCAAAGTTAAAAACCAACTGCAGCGACGCATTCAGCATACTGATCTTACGCCCCATAACTTCCTCCGCCTTCAGAACAACCTCTGCGGCGGCACGCGCATCTTCTCCGGCATCATGGTGTTTAAAACGCAGCCCAAGAACTTTTTTGAGATTGGCCAATCCATGCCCACCATTCCCCCGCAACTCTGGCCAGGCTTGACGGGCGATCGTGACGCTGTTTGACCACACCGACTTCAACACTGGCAACTTGGCGAGCCCACACGCCGCGTCAAAAGCTCTCTCATCGTAGCGGCTATGTTGAATCAGCGGATATGCCTCAAGGAGCGGACGTAAATCCGTCAGCACCGCCTCGAAACCGGGTGCATTCTTGACGGTCAAGGCATCAATCCCATGCAATCGCGTATTGCCTGCGGCAAATGGCGTGCGGGGGTCAATATAGGCACTATAGGTCGCTATTGAGCTGTCAAATCCAACGAAAGCGAGGCCGATCTGACAGATACTCGCGACGTCATATCCTGCGGTTTCGACATCAACGGCGATGAACCTGAGACTCTCGGTCAACGGTTCGCCTTGCTTGAAACAGGCTGGCAGAGTGAAGAGTGATGGATTTGTCATGGCGATGACCTTCCCACCAATTCACAACTTCCTAAAACCCGCTCACCCACATTTGGAATGCCCGCAACTGGCACAGGTCATGCACCCTTCGACCATACGCATGTCGAACTGTCCGCAGCTGGGGCAGGATTTGCCGCGTGGTGTCTCGCCCACGGCGACGACTTCTGCCTTTGGGTCGGTCTTTAATCCCATGCCTTCGCCTTCGATGAATCCGATGGCAATCATGTGACGTTCAATGACGCCGCCGATCGCCGCCAGAATAGACGGGATGTACTTACCTTCCATCCATGCCCCGCCGCGCGGATCAAACACCGCTTTCAGCTCTTCCACGACAAACGACACGTCGCCGCCCCGCCGGAACACAGCCGAAATCATTCGGGTCAATGCCAGCGTCCACGCGTAATGCTCCATGTTTTTGGAGTTGATAAACACCTCAAACGGACGTCGATGACCATTGATAATCACGTCATTCACCGTCAGGTAAATTGCATGCTCACTGTCGGGCCATTTCAGCTTATAGGTCGCGCCTTCCAGGGTTTGCGGACGTTCCAGCGGCTCGGACATGTAAATCACTTCGCCACCATCGGCCACGTGATCACCGGGGTTTTCGCCCGGCGCTGTTTCGGCGCTTTCAGACACCGCCAATACGGACCCGGTAACGTCATTAGGGCGATAGGTGGTGCAGCCTTTGCAACCGGTGTCCCACGCCTGCATATAGACATCCTTGAAGGCTTCAAAATCAATGTCTTCCGGGCAATTGATGGTTTTGGAAATCGAACTGTCGATCCATTTCTGCGCCGCCGCCTGCATGCGCACATGGGCTGCGGGTTCCAGTGTCTGAGCATTCACGAAATACTCGGGCAGCTCTTTGTCGCCAAACTTGTCTCGCCACATCTGCACGGCGTAATCGACCACCTCTTCCTCGGTGCGCGATCCGTCTTTTTGCAGAACTTTGCGCGTATAGGCATAGGCAAACACCGGCTCGATGCCCGAACTGACATTCCCGGCATAAAGCGAGATTGTTCCGGTGGGCGCAATAGACGTCAGCAAGGCATTTCGAATGCCATGTTCGGCAATCGCTTCCTTCACATCTTCGTCCAACTGGCTGACCAGCCCACCCGCAAGATATTTATCTGCATCAAACAGAGGAAACGCGCCCTTGTCCTTGGCCAGATCAACCGACGCCAGATACGACGCTCGCGCGATTGCTTTCATCCAGATTTCGGTCTGTGTGGCGGCCTCTTGGGAACCATAACGTTGACCCAACATCAACAGCGCATCCGCCAAACCGGTGACACCCAAACCGATACGTCGCTTGGCCTGTGCTTCTGCAGCCTGCTGCGGCAGTGGGAAACGCGATGCATCCACCACGTTGTCCATCATGCGCACGGCAGTGGCCACAAGGTCGCTCAATTCGTCCTGATCCAGCGCCGCGTCGGCTTCGAACGGGTTTTTCACCAGCCGCGCAAGGTTGATCGATCCCAGCAGACACGCCCCATAAGGCGGCAAAGGCTGTTCGCCGCACGGATTGGTCGCCGCAATCGTTTCAACATAATTCAGGTTGTTCATCTTGTTGATGCGGTCGATGAAAATCACACCCGGTTCAGCATAGTCATAGGTGGACTGCATGATCTTGTTCCAAAGATCACGCGCGTCGACGGTGTGATACACCTTGTCACCAAAGCTCAGCTCCCACGTCCCGCCGGCTTTGACCGCTTCCATAAAGGGGTCCGTGACCAACACCGACATGTTGAACATGCGCAATCGGGCAGGATCGGACTTGGCGGTGATGAACTGTTCGATATCCGGATGATCACAGCGCATCGTCGCCATCATTGCGCCCCGGCGCGACCCCGCCGACATGATCGTGCGACACATGGAATCCCACACATCCATAAAGCTCAGCGGCCCGGACGCATCCGCCGCAACCCCCAACACATCCGACCCACGTGGCCGGATGGTCGAGAAATCATACCCAATGCCACCGCCCTGTTGCATGGTCAGAGCGGCCTCTTTCAGCATGTCGAAAATCCCACCCATGCTGTCCGGGACCGTGCCCATCACAAAACAGTTGAACAAGGTCACATTGCGCGCAGTACCCGCGCCTGCTGTGATCCGGCCCGCAGGCAGATATTTGAAATCTTCCAAGGCCGCATAAAACTTGTCTTCCCAAGCCGCCGGGTCGCTTTCGACCTTCGCCAGATCACGCGCAATGCGGCGCCAGCTATCCTCAACCGTTTGATCGATCGGTGTGCCGTCCGCCTCTTTGAAACGGTATTTCATGTCCCAGATATTTTCAGCGATAGGGGCAGCAAAGCGGCTCATCAACGTGATTCCCTTTTTGTCAGCAGATGTGAGAAGAGGTGCCAGACTAACCCGAATTTACTGTTTCACACAATCGCAATTGTCCCGGAAACGGACCTTAACAGACACAACTGCTTGCCCCGCGCGACAGCCCAACTACAATATACGCGTCCGTCATGGGACGAATCTGTGGGGAAGCTGTGGATAAGTTTGTACATCTGATCAAGCTCAGCGTGGGCACCGAAAGCGTCGAGACGCTGACCGACTGGCAAGCGTCCCGCGCGGCGCAATCTCCGGATGGTTTGCCACGTCACATCACCCGCATGTGGCCCAAACGAGAGGCCGAAATTCTGAAAGGCGGGTCGATTTTCTGGGTGATCAAAGGCACGATCCAGTGTCGTCAGCGTGTCGTGCGGATGGACGAAGTGATTGGCGCCGACGGCATACGACGCTGCGCCATTGTGCTGGACCCGAAGCTGCATCGCACGCAATCCGCACTCAAACGCCCGTTTCAGGGCTGGCGTTATCTCAAACCCGAAGACAGCCCGCCTGACCTGCCCGGATCACGTGAAAACGACGATACGTTGCCGGATGATCTGAACCGGGCTTTGGCCGAAATTGGCGTGCTTTGAGTCACCGACACCTGTGCCTCGGTACTCAACCCAACACAAACGCACCCAGATTAGTGCCCTGATCAAAATCCAAACGAAACGGGCCATACATGGCTGGCCCGTCGCAGTGATCGACCTTACCCGGGCTTGCGAAATCTAGCGCAGCATATCCAGAAACTGGTTCAACGTTGCACGTTCCTGATCGGTTGTTTTAGCAACCCGGCTCCGCCACAGCGTCGCCTGCGATCTCAGCAACGGCCCGTCCGACAATATCTTCAGATGGTTCGCCCGCAATGTCTCACCCGTCGAAGTGATGTCGGCCACGCCTTCGGCTGTCAGGTTCTTGACTGTGCCCTCGGTGGCACCCTGACTGTCGACCAGTTGGTAATCCGCCACGCCATTCTCGCGCATATACTCGCGCACAAGGCGGTGGTATTTGGTGGCAATCCGTAATCTGAACCCATGCCTGGCGCGAAATGCCGCCGCTGCCGCGTCCAGATCATCCAGCGTATCGACATCCACCCAGCATCCCGGCACGGCGATGATCAAATCTGCCTGACCAAATCCCATCAGTTCGATTTCCTGAACCTGCTGTTCCCAGCGCCCCAGTTTTTCGCGGATCAGATCCGTACCGGTCACGCCCAGATGAAGACGCCCCGCCGCCAGTTCGCGCGGGATTTCCCCAGCCGACAGCAGAACCAGATCAACATCACCAATGCCTTCAACCGCGCCGGCATATTCCCGGTCCGACCCCGTGCGCGACAATGACACACCGCGCGCCTTGAACCAGCTGAACGTCTTTTCCATCAACCGTCCCTTAGACGGAACTCCCAGCTTGATACTCATGCCCCGCCCTCCACAGACAGCAACAGACCGGGGCGGATCACCCCCCCAACCGCGGGAATTTCACGTCCCTGCCCCAACACGCGGGTCAGCGCGTCATAGCGCCCGCCCGTTGCAATCGCAGGCAGATCAGGCCGCCCCGGGGCAGAAAACCCAAAAACAAAGCCGTCATAATATTCCATCGACGTACGCCCATAGCTGGCCTCAAAGCCCAGATTGTCGACGTCAACACCGCGCGCCGCCAACGCTTCGATGCGTTCCTGCAAACGAAACATCGCTTCCGTGATCGCGGGCATATCAACCGCGAGGTCCCGGATATGTTCCAGCGCATAAGGCAGCGTTTCGCGGACATTCAGCAACGCATCGATCAGCTCCACTTCCCGGGCACTGATCGGCGCGGCCTCGGCATCTTCGCGCAGGGCTTCGATCCGCTGTGCAACTTCGTCCTGGCTGCGCATACCAATGTCTGGAAAACGATGCTCCATAGGCGAGGTCTGTTTCAGCAATTCTGTCCGGCTGGCAGGGGCCGGGCTGCGTCCGGAATACCGGTCCAGCAATGCGCGGAACCGACGCGGGCGCCAGATATGGCGCAACAACGCGCGTTTGCGCCGGTCCGTCGTGTTCAACCCTTTGACCGCTGCGGTCAGAATACCAATATCTCCGGTCGACGCGACCAAACCGCAATCGCCCAGTGCATCCCGAATAAGCGAGAACACTTCGGCATCCGACGCGGCCGCATTGCTGCGGTCGAATACTTCGAACCCGACCTGAATGTACTCATTGTCCCGCGTGACGGTATCTTCCTGACGACGGAACACCTCACCGGAATAGGTGTACCGCGCGGGTTCTGCGCCATGTTCCATATGCATCTGCACAACAGGAACCGTAAAGTCTGGCCGCAACATCTGTTCGCCGCGCAATGCATCGCTGGTGACATAGGCGCGCGCGCGGATGTCTTCACCGTAGAGGTCCAGCAACACTTCGGCGGGTTGCAAAATCGTGGTTTCGACAGGGAGAGCGCCCGCCGCCTCAAACGTATCCCGCAGCGACGACGCGCGGGCCCGAATGTCAGCCTTGTTTGGCATCAGTCGTCCTGACCCTCCAGGATTTCACGTACCTTTGCGACAAGGTCCGCGCGGGCGACTTCGAACTGGCTCGGACGCTCTTTCCACTCTTCATGGGTCGCGCTTTGGGCAATTTTCGCCCCAAGGATCAGGTCTTTGAGCTGAACAACGCCTTTTTCCTTTTCATCACAGCCTTCGATCACGGCAATGGGCGCATTGCGTTTGTCTGCGTATTTCAGCTGGTTGCCAAAATTCTTCGGGTTGCCCAGATACATCTCGGCGCGGATGCCTGCATTGCGCAGTTCGGCCACCATGGTCTGGTAATCGGCCATACGGTCACGGTCCATTACCGTCACCACAACCGGCCCCTTATTCACCGCACCCAGACGCCCCTTTTCGCGCAACGCCGCCAAAAGCCGGTCGACGCCGATAGACACACCTGTCGCCGGTACAGCCTGACCAGTGAAGCGTTTGACAAGATCATCATAGCGCCCGCCACCCGCGACCGAGCCAAACTGACGTTTGCGGCCCTTTTCATCAAAGATTTCAAAGGTCAGTTCCGCTTCGAACACCGGCCCGGTGTAGTAGCCAAGGCCGCGCACGACCGAGGGGTCAAGTTTTATTCGATCAACACCATAGTTTTGAGCTGCTAGTAGTTCAGCTATTTGCGAAAGTTCTCGCACGCCTTCTTCACCAACTTTACTACCTTCAACCATTTGCCAAAGATTATGCAAAGTTCCCGAATTTGTGTCGCTAACAGCAAGCTTACAACCGATATTGGAAAGAGATTCTGCGATGTCATCTTCGGTGAAGATGTAGTTCGCACCGCAAAGGAAATTAACCAATCGATTAATCTGTTCGTCCTGAAGCCCTACTCCATCAATGTAGGCACCAGAAGCATCGCGCCTCCCTTTTCCCAACAATTCTCGCAGACCCGTTTCACCAACTTTATCGAATTTGTCGATCGTGCGGAGCACAGCAACGCGTGTAAGCAATCGCGACGCTTCCTCTTTCGCAACATTGAAGTCGGAAGTCTGTGTGGGCAATACTTCACCCAATCCCATCGCTTCAAGCACACCATTCAGAACCTTGCGGTTGTTGACCCGCACCAGATAATCACCGCGCGGAATGCCAACCGCCTCCAGCGTGTCGCTAAGCATCGCGCAAATCTCGGCATCCGCCGCCATGGATGCGGTGCCCACTGTGTCGGCATCGCACTGATAGAACTGACGATATCGGCCCGGACCCGGTTTTTCATTGCGCCAGACCGGCCCCATCGCAAACCGGCGATAAGGTGTCGGCAGATCATTGCGATGCTGAGCATATACCCGCGCCAAGGGCGCCGTCAGATCATAGCGCAGCGCCATCCAGTCGGCGCGTTTGCCTTCGGGGTCATTCTCGTCAAATTCCTGCCACGCAAACACGCCCTCGTTAGGACGGTCCACATCCGGCAAAAACTTGCCCAGCGCCTCGACCGTCTCAACCGCGCTCGATTCCAGCGCTTCAAACCCATAGCGATGATAAACCCCGGCGATCTGATGCAACATCTCAGTGCGTTCGCTGACTTCTGCGCCAAAATAATCACGAAACCCTTTCGGTGTGATTGCCTTGGGGCGGGGGGCTTTTTTCTGCTTGGCCATATTCAGGGTCCCTATGGGAGAACGTTCGCACAGGGCTTTACCCAATGCCCGTCACGGGGGCAAGCCAACCCTGCGCAGCATGGGCTGGCATGGCGACGGAAATTCACCCAAATCGCTGCATTGCTTGACGGCGCACGATCCGCGCAATAGGCCGGTGGCATGAAAAACCTGGAAGAACAGATCGCCCACCTGACACGTACGCTTGAAGACCTGAGCGACGTGGTGGCCCGACAGGACGGCGAAATTGCGCTGCTGACGCGCCGCGTGCAGATGCTTATGGAACGTGAAGCCACCCGGGAAACCGATGGTGGGGGCGGCATAGTCATGGGCGACGAACGTCCCCCTCATTACTGAAAACCAGCGCTCCCGCCGTTTGTTGCCGCATCAAAGATGCAGCGCCGCCCGTTGGGCCCGGCCGCGCCCATGGGCGCGGCGGTCGGCGCCATGACGCAACCGACCCCAAAATCCGGCACGCGACGCCCCAATTGCACATATTATGTCTCTGATCCTGCCATTCGACGGGGTTTTCCGCTTTTGATCTCTGCGCGGCAAACTTCCCCCTAGCTATCAACCGCCATAGTTCTTAAGTTTCTCCACGCCTTAGCAGAGGATCAAACCACATGTCCGGAACCGGATTACAAAAACTCTCGTTTGTTCTTCTCGTCATTCTCATCCTTTACGTGTCGATCGCAGGAGGGGTGTAATGGCGCAGAAATTCGGCGGTAAATTCAGCCCCGGCGGAACGCAGTCCCCGCAAAGTGAGACCTTTCAGGGCGCGCGTCGCAGCCGCGTGGGCGGACGCATCAATCTCTTGTTCATCGCGCCCATGCCTTTGATCTGGCAGGCGTTTGGCAATGGGCCTTCCGCGCTTATCCTCAATCTTGCCGCGCTTGGCACGTTGTTGCTGGCCGCCTGGCTGACCCGCGAAGGGTTGCTGGCGCAGGAAGCCTATGACGCACGCAAAGTTGCACGTCGCCCGGCAGTGCCGCGCAAAATACTGGGCTCTGTGCTCACTGGCGCTGGATTGGCCATCGCCGGTTTTGCGGCCACTGGCGACATCATTGCGCCTGCAATTTATGCCATTGTCGGAACCGCTTTGCACAGCATGGCCTTCGGCATCGATCCAATGCGTAACAAGGGCCTCGAAGGGATCGATCTGTTTCAGACCGACCGGGTGGCACGGGCCGTGGATGAAGCCGAAGAACACCTGCGTGCCATGTCCGACGCCATAAGCCGCGCCGGTGAGCGCACGCTTGAAGGTCGGGTCGAGCGGTTCCAACAAGCCGCGCGCGCCCTGTTCCGCACCGTTGAGAACGACCCGCGCGATCTGACAGCGGCCCGCCGATATCTGGGCGTCTATTTGTTGGGCGCGCGCGACGCGACCATCAAGTTTGCCGATATTTATGCCCGAACCCGCGACGCAGACGCGCGCGCTGATTTTGAATCGCTTCTGGACGACCTGGAAGAGAACTTTGCCACCCGAAACCAGAAATTGCTGCTGGATGACCGCAGCGACCTGACTATCGAAATTGACGTCCTGCGCGAACGCTTGCAGCGCGAAGGCGTGCGATAACTCCAAATTGTGAGGGAACCCAACATGTCCGAAATCATCCGCCAAAAGGCAGAAGCCGTTCTCGGTGAACTTGACGCAGTGACCGCCGTAGAACTGGCCGAACCCATCGAAGCCACCGCCATTGTCCCTTTGGAAAAAGCCGACGCACCGGTTTCTGCGGAAATCACACGCCGCATGGCCGAACTGGACATGTCCAACACAAACTCGATTGTGTCCTTCGGTTCAGGTGCACAGGCAGAGCTGCAGGAAATCAGTCAGGCGATGCTGCAGGACGTGCGCAACAAAGATGTCGGCCCGGCGGGCGATTCACTGCGCACGATTGTGACCACCATCCGTGGTTTTTCCGTCAGCGAACTGGACGTACGCCGCGAACGCTCATTCTGGGAAAAGCTGTTGGGCCGCGCGGCACCTTTTGCCAAATTCACCGCCCGCTTTGAAGAGGTGCAGGGCCAGATCGACAATATCACCGACAATCTGCTGACCCACGAACACAAACTGCTCAAGGACATCAAATCGCTTGATATCCTTTACGACAAAACTCTGAATTTCTACGACGAACTCGCGCTTTATATCGCAGCAGGCGAAGCCAAAATAGCCGAACTGGACAGCAAAGATATTCCCGCCAAAGAAGCTGACGTACAGGCCGCAGACGAAAACGCTCAGGTGATGAAGGCGCAGGAACTGCGCGACTTGCGCGCCGCGCGCGACGATCTGGAACGCCGTGTGCATGATCTGAAACTGACCCGTCAGGTGACAATGCAATCGCTGCCTTCGATCCGTCTGGTGCAGGAGAACGACAAATCGCTCGTCACCAAGATCAACTCGACATTGGTCAATACCGTGCCGCTCTGGGAAACCCAACTGGCGCAGGCCGTCACCATTCAGCGCAGCGCCGAAGCCGCCGCTGCTGTGCGCGATGCCAATGACCTGACCAACGAATTGTTGACCGCCAACGCTGCCAACCTGCGCGAATCCAACAAGGTGGTGCGCGAAGAAATGGAACGTGGTGTGTTTGACATCAACGCCGTGAAACAGGCCAATGCCGACCTGATTGCAACCATCAACGAAAGCCTCCAAATTGCGGACGAAGGCAAGACACGCCGTGCCGCCGCCGAAGAGGACATGAAAAAGATGGAAGCAGAATTGCGCGACACGCTGGCCTCTGCCAAGGCGCGTGAAACCGGCCTCGGCGACACGGCCTCTACCTCTGTTCCTGCCAAGTGAGCATTTTGCGGGCCATAGGTTTGGTGGCGGGGCTTGCTGTGCTCGCCGCCTGCGACACAACGGTTACACCACCACCGGTCGCCGTTGCGCCCAAACCTGTGCGGATTTCTGAGGCCAGCGAATCTCTGCGCAACTACTATGCGCATGTCCAGTCCGACCTTGTTACCCGTGGACTATTGCGCACCGATGGCGGCGGACCGGACACGCCTTTCACGCCGGACATGCTGGCCCGCAATTTTGAACGCATCGCATTTTACGACGAATACGCAATCGACAGCGGGCTGCGCGCCTCCAGCGGGCGCGCCGGACAATTGCGCCGCTGGGCCGGACCGGTGCGCATGAATGTCGAATTTGGCCCCTCGGTGCCCGAGGCCCAGCGCGCCACAGACCGCCAGACACTTCAGGCCTATATCCCGCGACTGGCCCGCGTCACCGGCCATTCGATTTCCCAGAAATCCAGCCGTGCGAATTTTCATGTGCTGGTCATGGGCGAAGACGACAAATCCGTGCTGGAAACCCGCATCAAGCAGATCGTTCCGGGCGCCAGCACTTCCACGCTGAACCTGTTCCGCAATATCCCCAAAACCATTCACTGTCTGGTGGTCGCTTTTTCGTCAGAAACCAATGCAGGGGAATATAACTCGGCGATCGCTTTGATCCGCGCTGAACACCCTGACATCCTGCGAAAATCCTGCATCCACGAAGAGCTTGCGCAGGGTCTTGGACTGGCCAATGACAGCCCCGAAGCCCGTCCGTCGATCTTTAACGACGATGATGAATTTGCCTATCTGACCACCCATGACGAAATGCTGCTGGCCATCCTGTATGACAGCCGCCTTGCCATCGGAATGGACGTCGACCGGGCCCGCCCCGTTGTGCGCATACTGGCGCGCGAACAAGCCGGGCGTATTTACTAAGAACCAACCCCTCCGAAAGGAACCGAACCCATGGGTATTTTTGATTTTCTCACCGGCGAATTTATCGACGTCATCCACTGGGTCGATGACACCCGCGACACGCTGGTCTGGCGGTTTGAACGCGAGGGCCACGAGATTAAGTATGGCGCCAAGCTGACGGTGCGCGAAGGTCAGGCAGCGGTGTTTGTACACGAAGGCCAGCTGGCCGATGTCTTCACCCCCGGTCTCTATATGCTTGAGACCAACAATATGCCGATCATGACGACGCTGCAGCATTGGGATCACGGCTTCAAAAGCCCGTTCAAGTCGGAAATCTACTACGTCAACACGACCCGGTTTGCTGACCTGAAATGGGGCACGAAAAACCCGATCATGGCGCGCGACCCCGAATTTGGCCCGGTCCGCCTGCGCGCCTATGGCACGTATGCGATCCGCGTCGTTGATCCGGCCCGCTTCCTGACCGAGATTGTGGGCACGGATGGTGAATTCACCATGGACGAGATCAGCTTTCAGATCCGCAATATCATTGTTCAGGAATTCTCTCGCGTGATTGCAGGCTCTGGCATTCCGGTGCTCGACATGGCCGCCAACACGGCCGACCTGGGCAAGCTGGTTGCTGCCGAAATCTCGGGCACGCTTGCGGAATACGGGCTGTCGATGCCCGAACTTTACATTGAAAACATCTCGCTGCCCCCAGCCGTAGAAGAGGCGATGGATAAACGCACATCGATGGGCATCGTTGGCGATCTGGGCAAATACACGCAATTCTCCGCCGCCGAAGCCATGACCGCCGCCGCCCAGACGCCCAATTCGGGTATGGGCGCCGGAATGGGCATGGGTATGGGCATGGCGATGGCTCAGCAAATGGCCAATCCCGGCCCATGGGGCAGCCGCCCCGCCGCAGCGGCCCCCGCACACAGCGCCCCTGCCCCTCAGGCCGCCGCCGCACCGCCGCCCCCACCGCCGGTTGAACACGTCTGGCACATTGCCGAAAACGGCCAGACCAAAGGCCCGTTCTCCAAAGCGGCGCTGGGGCGCATGGCCACAGCCGGGGAAATCACCCGCGAAACACATGTCTGGACCGCAGGTCAGGACGGCTGGAAACACGCCGAAGACGTGGCCGAACTGGCCCAGCTCTTCACCATCCTGCCGCCCCCCCCACCGGGTGCCTGAGACATACTTAAGAAATCGGATTGGGCGGCACCCGCGCGTAGGTGCCCCCTTAACCTCTTGCACGAACGGCCCGTGCCTTTCATTGTTCCAAAAATACTCAACTTATTGCGGATAGCTCCATGACCGAAACGCCGCCCCCCGCCCCACAGGACACGCATCGGTTTCCCTGCCCGAATTGCGGTGCTGATTACCGCTTTGCCCCGCAGCAATCCATGCTGGTCTGTGATCATTGCGGCCACGAGGAGCCGACGGAACAAGGCGACCGCACTGCAGCAATCAGCGAACTGGACTTCAAACAGGCCCTCGCCGATCAACTGCCCTCAGCCGAAATTGTCCAGGCCCGCGCGACCACCTGCCCCAATTGCGCCGCGCATGTGGTGTTCGAAGGCGACACGCACGCCACTCAATGCCCGTTCTGCGCAACGCCCGTGGTGGTTGATACCGGAACGCACCGGCTGATCAAACCCAAGGCGGTCCTGCCTTTTCAACTGGCCGAACGCGCAGCGCACAAGGCCATGAACGACTGGCTGGGCAAGCTATGGTTCGCCCCCAACGGATTACAGGAATACGCGCGCAAAGGCCGCAAAATGGATGGCATCTATGTCCCCTACTGGACCTATGACGCCGACACAAAATCCAGCTATTCCGGTGAACGCGGCACGGTCTACTATGTCACCCAAACGGTGATGCAGGATGGCAAGCAGGTCCGGAAACAGGTCCAGAAAATCCGCTGGTCCCCGGTGTCAGGCCGGGTCAAACGCTGGTTTGACGATGTTCTTGTGCTCGCCTCCAAAGCCCTGCCCAAATCCTACACGGACGCGCTCGAACCGTGGGATCTGTCAGCGATTGAACCCTACACGCCCGAATTCCTCGCCGGCTTTCAGGCCGAAGGTTACACCGTCACGCTGGAAGAAGGCTATGATCAGGCCCGTGCCCATATGGACAACGTGATCCGGCGCGATGTGGCGTTTGACATTGGCGGCGACCGCCAACGCATCCACCGCGTCTCGACATCCGTCAGCGACGTGACCTTCAAGCATATCCTGCTGCCCGTCTGGCTGGCCGCATACAAATACCGCGGCAAAAGCTATCGCTTTGTGGTGAACGGCCAAACCGGACGCGTGCGCGGCGAACGCCCATGGTCCGCATGGAAGATCGCAATTGCGGTGATCCTTGGGGCCATTGTCGCAGCCGGAATTGGCTATATCATCGCCCAAAACCAATAACGGACTGCCTGGATGACCACCCACACTGCCTTGCAAGACCTGTTAAGCGCCCGCCATTCCTGCCGCGCTTTTCGCTCCGATCCCGTCCCCCGCGCGGTGATCCAAGCAATTCTGCAAGATGCCGGGCGCGTCCCGTCATGGTGCAACGCCCAGCCCTGGCACGTGCATGTCACCAACGGCGCCGAAACCGACGCCTTTCGCGATGTCATGCTGGCCGCGTTCGATACCGCGCCCTCAACCTGTGATTACGACCCGCCAACCGGCTATTCCGGCCCACGTCAGGACCGCCGCCGCACCTGCGGATTTCAGCTCTACGAAGCTGTCGGCATCGGGCGTGGTGACAAACCCGGCCGCGTGGCTCAGATGCGCGAAAACTATCGGTTCTTTGGTGCGCCGCACGTCGCCCTGATCACGTCGGCGGCGGAACTTGGCACATATGGCGCGCTGGATTGTGGTGGCTTCATCACAGCATTTTGCCTCAGCGCTCAGGCGCAGGGCATCGCCACGGTGCCACAGGCGGCTCTGGCCTTTTACGCCAACGAGGTGCGCGACCACTTCGACATTCCTGAAAGCCAAAACGTGCTCGCGGCCGTTTCCTTTGGGTTTGCCGACACCGATCATCCTGCCAACAATTTCCGCACGAACCGCGCCGCACTTGACGAATTCGTCACGTGGAATGGCTAGGCAGCCGCATATTCAAGACGTCAGAGGCAATCCCATGACCACTCAGAAAGACCTGCTCAAGAAACTGCTTAAGGGTATCGAAACCGGCGATGCCATGGCGGCGTCTGTGGT
Organism: Shimia sp.; assembly: GCF_039969785.1. Lineage (GTDB taxonomy): Bacteria > Pseudomonadota > Alphaproteobacteria > Rhodobacterales > Rhodobacteraceae > Shimia. The sequence goes on from NZ_JBDVNC010000046.1 coordinate 79,979, forward strand.
CAACGAAGACAAATACATCCAGCATAATCCGCAGACCCACGAAGGCGGCGAAGGTCTCGCAGTTCTGTTTGCGCGCCTTGCGAAAACCTCCCCCAAAGTGCGCTTTGTCCGGGTGTTCGAAGACGGCGATTTTGCCTTTGCCCATAACGAATATGACTTCGCCAGCTTGCGGGTCGCCTTTGAAGTGTTCCGGTTTGAAGACGGCCAAGCCGTTGAACATTGGGACAATATCCAACCCATGCGCGGCCCGAACCCATCCGGCCACGCTATGCTGGGCGGCACCACCGAGATCACCGATCCGGACAAGACCGAAGCCAACCGCGCGTTGGCCAGTGACTTTGTGCACACCGTTTTGATCGGGCGAAACCACGACCAGATCGACCGTTTCGTCGTCCCTGATCTGATCCAGCACAATCCCGAAATGTCAGATGGCGCAGAGGCGCTGAATACGGCTCTCAAAGCCACACATCAGGACGGGCCTGCCCTGCGCTATGACCATCTGCACAAAGTTCTGGCCGAGGGTAATTTCGTGCTCTGCATCTGCGAAGGTCACCGCATGGGCGTACATTCCAGCTTTTATGACCTTTACCGCATCGACCACGACAAGATCGTCGAACACTGGGACACAATCGAAGCCATCCCGCCACGCAGCGTATGGAAAAATGACAACGGGAAATTCAATTTCTAAAGCACTTCGCCGAATTCTTGATACATCAAGCATCAATTAACGCATTGAAATCTTTGATTTCAGGCAGCATTGAGTGACTCAGGTTTTTCGCGAAGTGCTATAAGCCGCAAAAGGCTTCATTCTCCGGGCACCAGCATGCTTTTGACATCACCGATGTCCACATAAGGTTGCGCCGTGGGATGCACGCTTTCGGACATGTCGCGGCCAAATACCCGGCGCTTTCGCAACCAGAACAATTTGCCCCAACTGCGCCACGTGCCCACCATTTCCACATCAACCTGCATAGGAAAACGCGCGCGCCAGTTTTCCGGCAGCGTCAGATCGCAATGCTCCATACACTCAAGCATCCAGACCAACGAAATATTCGACAAGGGCCGGGCTTCGTCAAACCCACTCAGCATACCGCCGACATCGCCATGCGCCCCGCGAAACCACACTTGTTCCGCGTGACCTTCCCAACCTTCGGGGCATTCCCACAATAGCGGCGCAAAAACCTCTCTGGTTTCGTCCAGCGCGAGGGCGTGAAACCCGTGTTTCACCACCGCGCTCAATTGCGGGTTGTGAAATCTGTGCCGCGCTTCGGTCAGCCGCCACAAAACCGGCAACCGCAGCCCCAGCGCCTTGACGCTATCCCACACACCCAGCATTTCAATCGACACGTCGTCATGACAGTTGGCTTTTGCAAATGCGACGGCGGCATCACTGTCGGGCGAGCATTCGTAATGGCGATAGGCAGTGCGGATATTGCGTTCCGTGGCGCAGGACGCCTTGATCAACCCAACCCTGTCGATCACCCCGGCCAGCGACCGCACGGCAAACGCACCACGTGAATAGCCCATCAGAAAAATCCGGTCACCCGGGCGATAACGCGACGCGAGGTATCCATAAGCGCGCCGGATTTGCCGGTTAATCCCACGCCCCATCGTCACATCAAGCGTTTTTCGCCAGCCCTGCCACTGCACCCCCGCCTCGTAGTACAGAGATACCTCAGACCCCAATTCCTGTAACAGGCGATAGGTCAACCCGGCATTGGTCTCAAGCCCGCGTTCCAGCGTCGACATTGTTCCGTCAAGAATGATCACATGTGTCAGCGGTCCACGTCTGGCCACAGCGGGGGAATGGCCTGTGCTCAGCTTTTCGCTCAGCCATCCCCGAATTTTGTTATGCAGCTGGCTCAGTGACATCCTGCAACATTTCCCAAACTCTGAGCGGTGTGAACGGCATATCAGCCTGCCGCACGCCACGCTCCCACAAGGCGTCCTGAACCGCATTGGCAGCCGCCGCCATCGCGCCGACGGTTCCCGCTTCGCCACAGCCTTTCATGCCCATTACATTTGCCGTCGATGGCACCGCTTCGGTGGTGAAACCAATCATCGGCATGTCGCCAGCGCGCGGCATGGCATAATCCATGAACGTTGCGGTCAAAAGCTGGCCGTCTTCGTCAAAAACCACATGCTCCATCAATGCCTGCCCGATGCCTTGCGCCACACCGCCATGCACCTGCCCTTCGGCCAGCATCGGATTGATCAGATTGCCGAAATCATCCACCACATTATAGCGCTCAAGCGACACCTGCCCGGTTTCCGGATCAACCTCGACCTCGGCCACATGTGCCCCGTTCGGGAACGACCGAGCATCAAGCGTTGTGTGCGCCTCATGCATCAACAAATCAGCCCGCCCGTCCAAACGCGCCATTTCTGCCGCCTCCAACAGGGTTGGCGTCAGGTTTGACCCTTCGGCGCGGAATTGTTCATGATCAAACACGACACTGTCCGCATCTACACTCATCTTATCCGCCAGATAAGTCGTAAACGCCGCCACCATCTTGTCCACCGTGGCCAGCGTCGCGGTATTCTGCACCGTGACCGAACGTGATCCACCGGTGCCACCGCCGCTGGCGATCCGGTCGCTGTCGCCCTGTACTACCTCGATCAGATGCACGGGAATGCCGGTCTGATCCGACAGGAATTGCGTGTAAACCGTTTCATGCCCCTGACCGTTGCTTTGGGTTCCGACAAATATCGACGCGGTGCCGTCCTCATTGAATTCCACCTTCGCGCTTTCCGAAGGATCGCCCAAAATGCTTTCGATATAGTAACACAAGCCCAATCCGCGCAGTTTACCTGCCGCCGCACTGGCCGCTTTGCGTGCCCCAAAGCCATCCCAATCTGCGAACTCTGCCGCGCGATCCAAAACCCTGTGGAAATCACCAACATCGTATGTTTCGCCCGTCGCGCTTTTGTACGGGAACGCATCTGCCGAAATGAAATTGCGTTTGCGCAGCTCAAGCGGATCAACGTCCAATTCACGCGCAGCACGGTCCATTAGCCGCTCCAGCGCATAGATTGCCTCGGGGCGTCCCGCCCCGCGATAGGCATCCACCGGCGTGGTGTTGGTATAAACGCCATCAACCTGCAACCACGTGGTCTGAACGTCATAAACCCCCATCAAAACCCGGCTGAACAGAACGGTCTGAATGGCTTGCGCGAACTGGGAATTATACGCCCCCATATTGCAAACAGATTTCACGCGATAGGCCGTTGCCTTGAGATCTTCGTCAAACGCCATTTCCACGACCGAGACCAGATCGCGCCCGCCATTATCCGACAACATCGCCTCGGTCCGGTCCGCCATCCAGCGTACCGGCTGGCCAATCTCGCGCGCCGCCTGGGCAATCACAAAGGGTTCGTTATAGGACATACCCTTCATGCCAAACCCGCCACCTGTGTCCGGGTTTGTGACCCGCACCAGATCGGCGTTCATGTCAAATATGCGCGCCATATCGGATTTGGGCACCCAAACCCCCTGACCGTTGATCGCGACATGCACCCGACCATCCTGCCATTCGGCATAACTGCCGCGCGGCTCCATCGAGTTCACGATGATCCGGTTGTCACCAATATCCATCGACACCACATGCGCCGCGGATTGAAACGCTGCCTCTGTCGCCGCCTCGTCTCCGAGGGCCCAGTCAAACGCAAGGTTCTCTGGCGCCTCCGGGTGCAGCAGTTCGCCGCCCCGGGCCAAAGCCATAGACGCTGGCAAATCGTCAAAATCGAACAGGATCATTTCCGCTGCATCGCGCGCCTGCTCCATCGTTTGGGCAACGACAACTGCAATCGGCTCGCCGACATAGCGCACCCGACCTTTGGCCAGCAAAGGCCGCTCAGGGCTGGCACCTTTCGTTCCATCCTGGTTCTTCACAAGCTCCCCGGACAAGGTCGCATCCAGTCCCGCCGCCATTAAATCGCCCTGCGTCAACACAGATTTGACACCGTCAGCGGCGCGCGCATCGCTAACATCCAGCTCGGTTATGTCGGCATGTGCCACAGGCGAACGCAGGAAATAGGCATGCAAAGCCCCCTCAGGAGCAATATCATCAACATACCGTCCCTGCCCGGTCAAAAACCGAGAGTCTTCCAGCCGCTTGACCGGTTGGCTTTTGCCAAATTTTTCCATGAACGGATCTCCTGCGCGCTGTCCTTAACATCGAATGTAAACAGCATCCGTGCAGTGTCCAGAGGGCATCGCCCTCACAATTCAGCGACGGTCACAATCTCCTGGCGCCCATATCCGTTAAACCCTGTGGAAATCGACGTCGAATAAGCCCCCATCGCACGGACCAACACATGGTCCCCTTCCGCAATGCTTATCGGCAAAAGCATAGGGTCCGGCAGGCGATCTATGCTGTCACAGGTTGGCCCAAACACAATTGTTGGTCTGACTTCCCCCTGCACGTCGGCCCCATCGGCTCTGAGCACAGTCACCCTGTCAGGCAATCCAATGTCGCGCAGCTCGGTCAGCGCGCCATAAACACCGTCATTCAGGAAAATTCCACCTTCTCGCACCGCCTTAACCCGCAAGGCCAGCGTAAATGCCTCGGCGACCATTGCGCGCCCGGGTTCGCACACCAGTTTCGGGCGCGATACGCCAAAGGCGCGGGTGGTTTCTGATGCGATCCGATCAAAGATAGCTTCCAGATCGGGCGCGTCCCCGGTGCGATGCGCCGCGAACCCACCACCAACGTTCAGACGGCACAACTCGACGCCCGCACGCCGCGCCACATCAGCAGCCTCCAGAATGTAAACCGCCCAGGCCTGTGGATCGCTGCATTGTGTGCCGGGATGAAAAGTCATTGAGGTTGCAAACCCCATGTCTCGCGCCCTGATCAATAAATTGACCGCCAGATCAGGGTCCGCGCCAAACTTTTCGCCAAAATCATAGGCCGCGCCGGGCACAGGCATCCGCAATCGCACCGAAATCTCGGTCCCCGCGCGCGGAACATCACGCAACTTGTCCAGCTCACGCAAGCAATCCACGGACCAGCTGGCGATACCATGCCCCACAGCCCCGTCAATTTCCGCGATGGACCGCACGGGATTATGATAGTGCAAAACCGCATCCGGTTTGGCGGCGCGCACCTGCTGCATTTCCCTTAACGAAGCGACATCAAACGCGCCCAACCCGGCCCCCACGAGGTTTTCCAGAACACAAGCATGATCATTGGCTTTGACCGCATAGCTCACCAACCCGTCAAACCCCGCCTGAAACCGGTGCAGGGTCGCCTGCAAAACGGCAGGCGCGAAATAAAGCACAGGCGCGTCAGGCTGGAATTTTTTCAGATGCCATTTCGACGACGGCCAAAGAGCCGGATGATTGCGCATGTCTGCCTCATGTCCTGTTTCTTTTCAGACTGAGACAGGTTTTGGTCGAAATCACGCGACAATTGCTACAATATGCAACTCTGAATCACCTAAGCGACGGAGCAAATATGCAATTAGACGAAATTGATCACAAGTTGCTGTCGCTTTTGTCCGAAAACGCCCGCGCACCGGTGGCCACGCTGGCACGTCAACTGACTCTCGCGCGCACCACCGTGCAAACCCGGATTGACCGGTTAGAACAAAGCGGCGCCATTGCCGGATACACAGTGACGCTGGGCGCAGCCGCCCGCCCCCGCATCCGCGCTACGGCGTTGGTTTCCATTGAATTGCGCGCGGGTCCGTCCGTATTGCAAAAGCTCAAAACCCTAGCCGCGGTCGAAACGGTGCACACCTGCTCTGGCCGGGTCGATCTGATTGTGCAACTGGCCGCCGACACCACGACCGAGCTCGACGAAACGCTTGATAAAATTGGCGAAACCAAGGGCGTGCGCAGCTCCGAAAGCCTGATCCATCTCAGCACCAAGCTAAACCGCATTCGCGCCTGAGCATTGATCCTTTCCACTCGAATACAGAAAATCTTGCGTTCCCTGACGATTTCAGGTCCGCTCAGACCATCGAAAATGCAAAAGGCGGCGCACGAAAATGGACAAGGTCAGCTTTACCCGCATGAAGGACGGCACCAGGGAAGAATATGAATTCCTGACCGCGCATGAAATTGATCACACCAGACACACTGCTGACCGATTGCTTAAGGCACTGGTCGATCTCGACGAAAGCTTGTCAGGCTATCAGATCACCCGTCTCGGCCATTCGCTGCAATCCGCCACCCGCGCCTGGCGCGACGGTGCGGATATTGACTGGGTCGTTTCGGCACTGCTGCACGATATCGGCGACATTTATGCGCCCTACAATCACGATGAGTATGCCGCCACGATCCTGAAACCGTTTGTGCGTGAACAATGCGCGTGGGTGGTGCAAACCCATGGTGATTTTCAGATGCTCTACTATGGCCACCATCTGGACGGGTTTGATCAGAACAAACGCGACCGCCACCGCGATCACCCTTGTTTTCAGGACAACGTGGAGTTTTGTGAACGCTGGGATCAGGCAAGCTTTGATCCCGGTTATGACACGTACCCGATCGCGTTTTTTGCCGACATGGTACGCGCCGTGTTCGCCCGACAGCCTTATGATCCGGCCGTCATTCAGCCCGGAATACGTGTTGCGCTGCGCGATGAAAACGTCGCCGCAGACCGGAATCGGGCGTAATCCAGCGGAGCGCGCCCAAGGGCGCGCACAGGATCAGCGCCTGCGGCGCGGTAAAAACCAGCATTCCCGCCTTCCCCTTTGCGCCTGCATTCGATAGAGCATCCGGCGACGACAAGAGGGATCAAAACCGATGGCGATGGAAAAAACCTTTAACGCAGCCGAGGCCGAGAGCCGGCTTTACGCCGCCTGGGAACAGGCCGGGTGCTTTAGCGCAGGCGCAAATGCAAAGCCCGGTGCTTCGACCTATTGCATCATGATCCCGCCCCCGAACGTCACCGGCGTGCTGCATATGGGCCATGCCTTCAACAACACGCTTCAGGACATCCTGATGCGTTGGAAACGCATGCAAGGCTATGACACGCTTTGGCAGCCCGGCACCGACCACGCGGGCATCGCCACCCAGATGGTTGTCGAACGCAAGCTGGCCGAAACCCAGCAGCCTTCGCGCAACGAACTGGGCCGCGAAAAATTCCTTGAAAAAGTCTGGGACTGGAAAGCTGAAAGCGGCGGCACCATTGTCAATCAGCTCAAGCGTCTTGGCGCGTCGTGCGACTGGGATCGCGAGGCCTTTACCATGTCCGGCGCCCCCGGTGCGCCTGCGGATGTGGCCAGCGGCAATTTCCACGACGCCGTGCTCAAGGTCTTTGTCGACATGTACAACAAGGGCCTGATCTATCGCGGCAAGCGGCTGGTCAACTGGGATCCGCATTTTGAAACGGCGATTTCCGATCTTGAGGTCGAAAATGTCGAAGTTGCCGGTCACATGTGGCATTTCAAATACCCGCTCGCCAACGGCGCGACTTATGCCTATGTCGAGAAAGACGAAGACGGCAACATCACGCTGGAAGAGACGCGCGATTATATCTCGATCGCCACCACCCGGCCTGAAACCATGCTGGGCGACGGCGCAGTCGCGGTGCACCCATCAGATGAGCGGTACGCGCCTATTGTAGGCAAGCTGTGCGAAATTCCGGTCGGCCCCAAAGAACACCGCCGCCTGATCCCGATCATCACCGACGAATACCCTGACAAGGATTTCGGCTCGGGTGCTGTGAAAATCACCGGCGCACATGACTTTAACGACTATCAGGTCGCCAAACGTGGCGGCATTCCGATGTATCGCCTGATGGACACCAAAGGTGCAATGCGCGCGGATGGCGAGGCGTATGACGCCGCCGCCGCCATCGCCATGTCCGTCGCCAAAGGTGAGAAGACGCTTTCTGAAAACGAAGCCGATGCTGTGAACCTTGTGCCAGACGACCTGCGCGGTCTCGACCGGTTCGAGGCGCGCAAACTGGTGGTCGATCAGATCACGTCCGAAGGCCTCGCTGTGATGATTTCGGAAACCAAAACGGTCAAGGACGAAGACGGCAACAGCTCGGAAGTCACCCAGATCGTGCCGATGGTCGAAAACAAACCAATCATGCAGCCCTTTGGTGACCGCTCCAAAGTTGTGATTGAACCGATGCTGACCGACCAGTGGTTTGTCGACGCTGAAAAAGTTGTTGGCCCCGCGCTGGACGCGGTGCGCAATGGCGACGTCAAGATCATGCCCGAGTCCGGTGAGAAAGTGTATTATCACTGGCTGGAAAACATCGAGCCCTGGTGCATCTCGCGCCAGCTGTGGTGGGGTCATCAGATTCCGGTTTGGTATGGTCTCAATCTCAAGGCGGATGGTGTTTACGACGACGAAGGTGACGGCGTTCTGGACCTCGTTGAAATGGGGCGCCTTTTGGCTGATCAACAGTTGATAATCGGCGACGAAACGCATCACTGCGCAGCGTCCTTTGACGATGTGAAGGCGCAGTTCTCTGACGACGAAGCGCGCCTGCCAACGCCGTTGAACCATGCGGCCGTCGTTGAAGTCGAAAATCGTAACGAAGCCGTTAAGAGTTTTGCTGCCAGCTTGGCGGCATACGAGGTTTCACAAGATCCAACCAAACTGGTTTATCCGGTCTGGCGCGATCCCGACGTGCTCGACACATGGTTCTCCTCTGGCCTTTGGCCCATCGGCACGCTTGGCTGGCCCGAAGACACAGCGGAAATGCAAAAGTACTTCCCGACCTCGGACTTGATCACAGGTCAGGACATTCTTTTCTTCTGGGTCGCGCGCATGATCATGATGCAACTGGCCGTGGTCGATCAGATCCCGTTCGACACGGTCTACCTGCATGGCCTCGTGCGCGACGCCAAGGGCAAGAAAATGTCGAAATCCACCGGCAATGTCATGGACCCGCTGGAAATCATCGACGAATACGGCGCCGACGCGCTGCGGTTTTCCTCGGCGGCCATGGCCGCGCTTGGCGGCGTCCTGAAACTGGACATGCAGCGCATCGCGGGCTACCGCAATTTTGGTACCAAGCTCTGGAACGCTGCGCGGTTTGCCGAAATGAACGGCGTATTTGAGGCCGACGTAATACCGACGCAATACCGACGTGACGCCGAAGGCATCCAAACTGCCAATAAATGGATCATCGGAGAGACAGCGAAAGTACGCGAAACCGTCGACGACGCGCTTGAAAACTACCGGTTCAACGACGCGGCCAACGCGCTCTACGCCTTTGTCTGGGGCAAAGTCTGTGACTGGTATCTGGAGTTCTCAAAGCCTCTGTTCAATTCAGGCGACGCAGCCGTAATTGCCGAAACCAAGGCAACGATGCGCTGGGTCATTGACCAATGCCTGCTGCTGTTGCACCCGATCATGCCCTTCATCACCGAAGAGCTGTGGGCAGAGCTGGGAACGCGTGAGAAAATGCTGGTGCATGCAGATTGGCCCACGTATCAAGCCGCTGATTTTGTGGATGAAAATGCAGATCTTGAAATGAACTGGGTGATCTCGGTGATCGACAATGTCCGCTCGGCGCGCGCCCAGATGCACGTGCCTGCGGGGTTGAAAATCCCGATGCTGGTCAGCGAATTAGACGCCGCAGGTCGCGCCGCATGGGGCCGCAACGAAGCGCTGATCATGAAGCTGGCCCGCATCGACAGCCTGACCGAAACGTCCGAGTTCCCTAAGGGCTCGATCACGGTTGCGGTCGAAGGCGGCAGCTTTGGTTTACCTTTGGCCGATATCATTGACATCGACGAGGAAAAGGCGCGGCTGGAAAAAACGCTTGGTAAGCTAGCCAAGGAACTGGGCGGATTGCGCGGCCGTCTCAACAACCCGAAATTTGTGGCATCCGCCCCGGAAGACGTGGTTGAAGAGGCGCGCGAAAATCTTGCTGCCCGCGAAGAGGAAGAGGCCAAACTCAATGCGGCTCTGGCCAAGCTCGCCGAGCTGGACTGACCTGTTGAATTTCAGCGCATTGCGCCGAGGCTGTCACAAGTCTTAGAATGGCCACCTCCGTAGGTCGGACAAGTTTGTCCGACCTACCAGTTCACTCAAAATTCGGATTTCGTTTCTGAATGTTAGCGCCGATCACCTCCATCTGATGCGGTTTCCCGATCAACGTGGATTGCACCCGGCTTTCCTCTAGCAACACAGCATCGACATCATCCAAATTCTCTTCGGAAAATCCAATCAATGCCTTGGCCGCCCGAACCGCAGAAGGGCTCTTAAGGGCTATGTCTCCCGCCAACGCCATTGCCACATCCATTGGCGCGCCTGCCACTTGCGTCACCAATCCCCAATCCAAAGCTTGCTGCGCGTCAAAAGGCATCGCCGTATATGTCAGTCGCCGTATAACATCGCTTCGTGTCAGATGCGGCAACAGCGCCATGCCACCCATATCCGGTACAATGCCCCACTTCATTTCCATGATCGACATTTTCGTATCCGGTGCCGCGATGCGGATATCAGCGCCCAGCGCGATCTGACACCCGCCGCCATACGCCACGCCTTGCAATACACAAATCACCGGTACAGGCAATTTGCGCCACACCATAGATGCCTGCTGAAACAGGTTTGCATTCCCATGAGACCGCGGCATCAGCATCTCTTCCGGATCTTGCCCCGCCATCGCGCCAAACGACATCACGTCCAGCCCTGCGCAAAACGCTTTGCCTTCGCCCGAGAGCACCACAACCCGAACGTCATCATTGTCCATCAACCCTTCTCCGGCAGCCACAATGGCCTGCATCATCTCCGGGTCCAGCGCGTTCATCTTGTCGCCGCGGGTCAGCGTCACGCGCGCTATGTGGTTTTCGATTTCAACTGAGACACGGGCCATGGGCACCTCCTTTGGGCTGGCTGCACCCAGTCTTTCCTGCACCTGCAACGAAATCCACCCTAACGTAGGGGCATTTCAAACTTGCCGTGACAACCCACTTCGGCCACTCTTAAGAAATGACAGGACCCCGATTTACAAAGCTCGCTCAAAGCTTGCCCGCCACAGTTCCCTTTGTCGGCCCCGAAGCACAGGAACGCGCCATGGGCCATCCATTTGCCGCGCGTCTGGGGGCAAATGAAAATGTGTTTGGCCCATCGCCCAAAGCTATTGCCGCCATGCAAAAGACCGCTGCAGACATATGGATGTATGGCGATCCGGAAAGCTTTGAGCTGCGCGATGCTCTTGCTGCGCATCACCGCATCCGACGTGAAAACATCGTCGTGGGTGAAGGTATTGACGGGCTTTTGGGCTATCTGGTGCGCCTGCTGGTCGGTCCCGGAGATACTGTGGTCACTTCCGACGGGGCCTATCCGACGTTCAATTATCATGTCTCGGGATTTGGCGGCACATTGCACAAAGTTCCCTATCGCGACGACGCAGAAGACCTGTCTGCACTGCTCGCCAAAGCGGCAGAAGTGAATGCTAAGCTGGTTTATTTTGCCAACCCCGACAACCCGATGGGCAGTTGGTGCAAGGGCGAAGACATCGCAGACCAGTTCGGCGCCATTCCGGATGGGTGCGTGCTGCTGTTAGATGAAGCATATGTCGAGCTGGCCCCAAAAGGCACCGCAGCGCCTATTGATATTGATGATCCGCGCGTGATCCGAATGCGCACCTTTTCCAAAGGGTATGGTATGGCCGGCGCCCGGGTGGGCTACGCGATGGGAGAAGCCAGTTTCATCCGCGCGTTTGAAAAAATCCGCAACCATTTCGGTATGAATCGCGCTGCTCAGGCCGGGGCATTGGCGGCCCTGCAGGATGCCGACTGGTTGGCACAAACACGCGAAAACGTCGCTGCGGCTCGCGATACGATCACAGATATCGCTTCCAAATACGGTCTTTCCGCCTTGCCCTCGGCCACAAATTTCGTCGCCATAGATTGCGGCAAAGACGGGGAATACGCCAAAGCAATACTCGATGGGCTGGTCGCGCGCGGCATCTTTGTGCGTATGCCTTTTGTCGCGCCTCAGAACCGGTGTATCCGTCTCAGCTGCGGACCACAAAGCAATCTGGCACTGTTTGACGAAGCGCTCGAAGCTGTTTTGGCAGAACTCGGCTGATCACACGGGCAGTCACGAAAAATTTTTCGCCAAGCTCGCGATCCGGCGTTATCCTTGTAACTCAAGGAGTCCACGCATGTCCCGCCCAATTCAAAGAGTCGAGGATTACACCAACACCTGTCTTGTGATGGGGTTCGTAAACCTGCTCTGGATATTTGGCACACTGTGGGTGCTTTGGGGTATGCCTGCGGTGATGGTTCTGGCCGTCATTCTGAACGCAGGCATAAACCGTATCAGCTCGCGTCGCGACTAGCTTGGGCAATCACCTTTGACGCGGCTTCCAACCCTCCTGAACCGTGCGGAATGTCCAACGCCACAAGACCGGTTTGCACCGTTGCCAACAGTCCCAGTATCATCTGAGCATTCACATGCCCCATATGACCAAACCGGAAGAACCCGTCGCTTGCGGGATCTTCGTCGGTTGCCATGCCCAGTCCTATCCCAAGCGTGATACCCGCTTTGTCCTGACACCAGCGACGCAGCGCGGTCCCGTGCGGCGCGCCCAGCCTCAGCGATGTCACTGCATGGCTGCGAAATGCAGGATCTGCAATGTTTAGCTCCATCGGTCCGCCCTGCCCCCAGGCATCCACAGCCGCCCAAATCGCCTGTGCCAACACCTTGTGGCGCGTCAAAACATGCTCCAGACCCTCGGACATGATCATATCAAGTGACGCGCGCAATCCATAAAGATGGTGCGTTGGTGCTGTGCCACAAAACAACAGCGGGAATGCTTCAGGGTTCGCACGCGGTTGCCAATCCCAATACCGGCTGACGCGCGGCATCCGGGCCCGCACGGCCGCCGCCTTGTCGTTAAAGAAAACAAAGCCCACGCCCGGCGGAACCATCAGGCCTTTTTGGCTGGCCGCGACCATGACATCGACACCCCAGGCGTCCATCTCAAAACGATCACACCCCAGGGAAGCGATACAATCCACCATCAGCAACGCGGGGTGCCCGACTGCGTCTATGGCCTGCCGCAGCGCCAGGATGTCGGACTTCGCCGAGGAGGAAGTATCCACATGTACCGCCAGTACAGCCTTGATGGTCTGATCGGTGTCGTTCGCCAATGCGTCGGCCACGCGGTCCGGATCAATCGGGCTACGGCGTCCGAAATCAAGCACGTCTATCTCTGCGCCCAAACCAACCGCCATTTCCGACCAGCCGTGCCCAAAGGCGCCGGTCGCAGGAACCAAAACACGATCTCCGGGGGCCAAGACGTTAGACAAAGATGCCTCCCAGACTGCATGTCCGTTGCCCAGATAGATCGTCGCATTATGGCGTGTGCCCGCAACTTTTCTGAGATCCGTCAACACAGTGTCCGTCAGGTCAATCAGTTCACCTTCGTAGATATTGGGCGACGCGCGGTGCATCGCCCGCAAGACGTCATCCGGAATAACCGAAGGCCCCGGAATCGCCAGATAAGACCGCCCCTGACTCAAGTCCATGTTCACCACTCCCGCTTTAGCGATCCGACCCTATCCCGATGCGGGCCGACGTCAACAACCCGCAGTCATCAATAGTGTTTTTCTGCTGCATACGCCCAATTTTCACACCGCTGACCCATTGGCTCTGGTTTTGCGTTTCCCGGCCCTGTAAACCTGCCAGACCATAGTCCAACGCACAGGCCCCATATTGGCACAGCCCGAAACAGAAACAGCCCACGACGCCCGTTCTTTGATGCTCTGGGTTTGGCGTGGCTACCTCAGCAAATATAAGTGGCTTCTGTTTATCTCCGCGGTGCTTATGGCCATTGAGGGTTCATCGCTTGGCGCGTTCAGCTACATGATGAAGCCGATGTTTGACTCTGCCTTTACACAAGGCAGCACGGATGCGCTCTTGGTGGTAGGACTGATCTTTGGCGGCATTTTCGCGGTGCGTGGCGCAACAAGCATTTTGCACAAGGTTCTGATGACTGCGATTGCGCAAAAAGCTGCGGCTGATCTGCGTACCGACCTGCTGGGCCACCTAATGCGACAGGATACCGCCTATCATCAGACACATCCGCCGGGGTTTCTGCTCCAGCGCATTCAATCAGACGTGCAATCCATAAACAACGTCTGGGGTGCCTTCATCACCAGGGCAGCTCGCGATTTCTTTTCACTGATCATCCTGCTCGGCGTCGCAATCAGCATCGATTGGAAATGGACCCTGCTGGCCTGTATCGCAACGCCGCTTCTGATCCTGCCTACATTCGTCGTGCAGCGATTTGTGCGTCGTCGCGCGCGCGAAGTCCGTGATCTTGGGGCCAAAATCGCGACCCTGCTGGACGAGATATTTCACGGAATTGTGCCAACCAAACTAAACCGCCTCGAAGACTATCAGACCGAAAAATTCACAGTGTCCACCAAAAAGCTGGTGCGCTCCGAAGTGCGCGCGGCAACCGGTTCGGCCACTATCGGCGCCATGGTGGATTTCACCGCAGGCATCGGCATTTTCTGCGTTCTGCTTTACGGCGGTGGCGAAATTGTTGCTGGTGATAAGACCGTTGGCCAGTTCATGAGCTTTTTTACAGCGATCGGCATGATGTTTGAACCGCTCAGGCGACTGGGCAGCATTGCCGGGATTTGGCAGATCGCCGCCTCGTCGATTGAGCGTATCAAGGAACTTCTGGACATCCAGCCCACCCTGATTGATCCCGCACGCCCTCTTGCGCCCCCAAAAGAAGTACCCGGCGTGGACCTGCAGGATGTTCATCTGTCCTATGGAGATACGCAGGTGCTACAGGGCGCCACGTTCACCGCTGAACCCGGCAAAACCACTGCAATCGTGGGCGCATCCGGCGCGGGCAAATCCACCGTTTTCAATATCCTGACCCGTCTGGTTGACCCGCAATCCGGCAACGTGCTTGTCGGCGGGGTTGGTGCAGCCGATCTGACATTGGCAGATTTGCGAGGCCTCTTCTCTGTAGTCTCTCAGGACGCCATGTTGTTCGATGAAACGCTCCGGGAAAACATCCTGCTGGGTCAATCCAACGTCGACCCGGAACGGCTGGAGCAGGTTCTCAAGGCCGCCCATGTTGCGGATTTCCTGCCCAAACTGGCCGACGGGCTCGACACAGAGGTCGGTCCACGCGGCACCAACCTGTCGGGAGGCCAACGCCAGCGCGTGGTTATTGCCCGTGCCCTGTTGCGCAACACACCGATCCTGTTGCTGGACGAAGCCACCTCTGCGTTGGATGCACAATCCGAAACCGTGGTGCAAAAGGCGCTTGATCTGCTGTCACAGGGACGCACCACACTGGTAATCGCCCACCGGCTTTCGACGGTGCGCCAGGCTGACAAGATTGTGGTCATGGACAAA
Organism: Shimia sp.; assembly: GCF_039969785.1. Lineage (GTDB taxonomy): Bacteria > Pseudomonadota > Alphaproteobacteria > Rhodobacterales > Rhodobacteraceae > Shimia. The sequence continues at coordinate 95,289 of NZ_JBDVNC010000046.1, forward strand.
GGCATGGTCGTAGATCAGGGCACGCATGACGAATTGTTGGAGCGGGGCGGAATTTACGCCGAACTCTATCGACTGCAATTCAACACAGAAGGCGAAAGCGCTGAAGCAAAAGCTTTGAAAGCCATTGAGAACCCCGAAGTGGTCACCGCCCAGCCCAACAAATCCATCTTTGGACGCATGCTTTCGCGTTTGCCCTGGGTCCGCTGAGTATGGGGTCAGTTGCGAATAGGGGCGAAATCCTGCGCTAAGGGTTTACGCCTCTTTATGTTGGCTTCGAGCCCAATTTAACCGATGCCGCGCGGCGCATGAATGTCCGGTTCTGGTTTTCGACGCCATGGTCAGGCGACAAGTCCGAGTTCTTGGTCGGTGGCTGTTGCCGAATATTTTTCCCTGGGGGGCATAGGTCTTGATTGCCAAGGCGGCTCGAAGGCGAAGCTTGAAACATTGCGCCCTTCTGGCAAGGCACCATTTCCCGCTCCAAGCGCGTAGTCGTAGTACAACTTGACAATCTCTTCATCGGTCACCTGCTTTGTCGCCGGATGCGCCACGCATGCGCCATGCCACGCTCGAACACGGTCATAGTCCTTGCCTTCGGGAAGTTTGAAACCCTCGTAGTATTCAAGGAACCAAAATCGCTTGAACATTGGCGTGAAGACGGCCTCTGCCAAACCGAAGTCCTTAAACAGATATGGACCGGTTGGGCTGTGATGACTCAGGAAATCGTCAATGCCCCGATACAGCGCCAATAGCTTGTCTAGATGTGCCTCCCGCTGTGCCGGGTCCTGGTTCATGACAAAGAGATAACCTGCCATCGTGAACGGGCCCTCGCGGGCAATCAGCATCGACTCAATGGCATGTTCGACCGGGTCGCTGCGGCGCAGCGGTGCCCCCGGCAAGGCTTCGTCAAAATAGCGCAGGATGACCAGGCTTTCCTTGAGAATGCGCCCGTCGCTGGTTTCCAGCACCGGCAAGGCAGTAGTGCCTCGGGTCTTGGCCAGCAAATCCGGATCGCGCGGCTTGGTGATGTCCACGACCCGGAATTCCACGGCATCTGTTAGCCCCCGCAGAGCCAGTAGGATTTCCAGACGTTGTGAAAATGGGCAGGCGGGAATGTGATAGACGATGTGCTTTTCGGTCATGTGATTAATCCAACGCGGGGCCGGTGAAGGCCATGTTGTGCCGCTTGGCGCTCTCCTCGATAGCAGGCATGTCTTCGGGGATGCGGCATTGACCGGCAGCCATGTCTGCAAAAAAACCTTCGAAACCGCCGGGGGTCAGGATCACGAAATGGCGGCAAGGGCCGTCATCGGTCACCTTGAATGTATGTTCCTTGCCGCGTGGGATGAACACGCTTTTGCCCGCACCGGCGGTGAACTCTTCGCCTTCCAGCCAGAACTTGCAAGTCCCGGTAACGATCACAAAGGTTTCGTCTTCGTTCTGATGCACATGTCGCGGCGGGCCGCTGCCTGCGGGGGACCAGCTGTCCACAATGGACATCGCTCCACCGGTCTGTTCTGGATGAAGGATTGTTTTGTATTGTACGCCGAGCCATTCGATGGCTCCGTCGATTTGGGCCAGATCTTTCATTGTTTCGCTCCCTCGGTATTGGATTGAAACGAATGCGCTTTCGTTGACAGATAGCTACATTATAGCCAACCTATCAGGCAAACCGCATTTTCTGATATAGGGTATCGGCCAAGTGAATTTTGCTACACTCGATCTCAATCTTTTGCGCGTGTTGGACGCTCTCTTTCGCGAAGGCTCAACCGTAAAGGCAGCCGATCGGCTGGCCATGTCACAATCCGCTGTTTCCGGCGCACTATCACGTCTTCGCCATGCCTTGGATGACACGCTTTTTGTCCGGCAGGGGAACCGATTGGTTGCTACGGATTATGCAGCTGGGATCGAAACCGGTTTGCGAGAGGAATTCGAACGTCTGGAGCTCCTGCTGGTCCCGCCCACTACATTTGACCCGCAAACCGCCGAAGGCACTTTCCGAATTGCTGGCAGTGATTTTTTCGCGGAACTTCTGATGCCGCCTTTGGGTGATCTTCTGCAAAAGTCAGCGCCCAATCTTCGTGCTCAGCTCGTTGATCTGGTTCCGAACGATTATGTGGCCAGCCTAGAACACCGCAAGGCCGACATTGCGTTGGTCCCCGATTTGGTACTGCCGGACTGGGTCAATCGAGAACCGCTCTTCCATTCGCCGTTCCACGTTATCGCCCGCAAAGGCAATCTTGGCATTGAGGGGCTTAAGGACCGGACGCAGATGCCAATGGATACCTTTTGCGCGCTTCACCACGTTCTGTTCTCTCCTGAAGGAAACCTCGCTGCGATGGGTGATGCTGCGCTGACGCGCGTTGGTAAACGACGACAGGTCGCGATGACTGTTCCTGTGTTCAGCGGCGTTTGCCGCGCGGTGAGCGAAAGCGATCTCATCGCGCTTGTGCCCGCGCAACTTGCTGAGAAAGTGGCCAAGGCATTTGGGCTGCATGTGTTCAAACCTCCAATGGAGATTGAACCGGCGTTGATCATCGGCATCTGGCACAAGCGTTCCGACAATGCCCCGATGGCGGCCTGGATGCGGAGCCAAATCTTCGAATTATTGAAGAGTTTGGATTTAGACTGTTAGTCAAGCTGTTCTACGCGGCGCCGGTCGGTTAGATAAATAACGATACTTCGAAAAACAGAATCGAAATGGATTCAATCAGTCAATACAGACATTCGCGCAGGCGCAGCGAACGACCGTATTGTCCCTGTGGTTTCAATTGATCGCTGCAACACAAGCTTCAAATTTCTCCGCTGGCGTTTGGTAATGCAAGGTCTTTCGAGGTCGCTCGTTGAGCTGGCGAGCGACGGCGCTGAGTTTGGCTTGGCTAAAGCC
>NZ_JBDVNC010000047.1:0-56527 GCF_039969785.1 Shimia sp.
CATCTGCTTCGATCGCACTGGCCAAGGCCAAGCCCAGTTTTTCAGGGATCGCCGCGGGAAACCGCAAGGCGCCGTCCAGCACGCGGTGCAGCACCACGAATTTCAAGATCTTGGAGCGTTTCGGAGCCGGAGCATTTGCAAATAACGCCGCCACCGCCGCGCCTGCATTGCGATACACGCCAATCCGAACCGCTTCGGCTGCCAGACGCGCGCGCTCATAAAAGCTAAGACCGGCCCGGATCTCGTTTTCCTCGATCATGGCCACATAGGCATCTGATGCGGTTTCAGGCGCACGGATCATCGCCAGCACATCCGACTGGCCCAAACGCCTCAGGGCTTCGATCCGGCGCCACCCTGAAATCAGCCCATACCGCCCCTCGGCCAAGGCCACGACTTCGACGGGCGTTTGCTGTCCACGTGCCGCCAGACTTTGGGTCAAGGCGTCCATGTCCTCATCCGCCAGCACCAATCGATCCCGAACCAGATGATCGACTTCGATGGCCGCAATCGGCAGAGCCTGCACCAAGCGCCCTTCGCGCCGCGCGGTCTCTAACACGCCTGCAACCTCTTCAAAGGCCGCCTGTGACGCCGCCTGCGAGGCCACATCCGCAATCGGGGGCGGACTGCGCCGCACACCGGCCCAGCCATCCTTGAACGCTTTGGTCTCAAGCCCTGCAGGCACTTCAAGCTGTGCCGGAGCCAAACGTTTGCGTTTTGCCATAACTATGTTCCTCCTCAGAGCCGTGCCTGCCAATTAGAGTCTGTTACGCGGCCCCTGCATCCTCTTTTGCATCGCGACGCCACGCCCCGATCAGCAGTTTTTTGAACGCGGCATAGGTTTCATCAAACGTGGCCCGTCCACGCGCATAGGTTTCGCGATTGAAATCCCGGTAATCCGCCTCGTAAATCCCATGAACGGTTTCGCCTGCCTGACCAATCAAGGCGGTATAATCCTGCCGGTAGGGGCACAGGGTTGGCCCCAGATAGGCCTGGATCAACGCCGCCATCTCGGCCTGCTGTGCGCCGTCAAAGCGTGTGATGACCGCCTGCACCGCATCCCATTCAAACCGCAGCTCTTCGCGCCCCAAGGCGCGTGCGGCCATGTTCTCGCCCTCTTCGATGGACTGAAAGGTCGAATGCAGCATGTCGAAAAACCGGCCCGTGCTGTCAAATTCCACAAAGGACGCGCCCATCGGCACCAACAAGATATCCGCCGCAGCCAAACCATTGATCGTCAAATACCCAAGGGCAGGGGGCGTATCGAGAAAGACGATGTCATATTCATCCAGCACCCCATCCGCCGCCAGTATATCCGACAGCGCATCCCATAGCTTCCAACCGCGTGCCGCCATCCGCCAGACCGGGATTTGGAATTCGGACCAATACAGGTTCAGCTGTGCCCCGATCAGATCAATATTGGGCCAATGCGTTTTCTGGATGATGTCAGGGGCCCGCACCCCCAAGGCCTCGCTAAGCGTCTCATCAAGGGGTTGGGGCGGCTCTCCACGGTCCAGACGGCGCTGATTGTCCGCGCGCAAGTGTTCGCCGTAGTGACGCGCCAAAAGCGGAAACACGGTTTGCCATTCATCCTCGATGCGCGCGCCAAAGATCGACGTCATCGATCCCTGACTGTCCAGATCGATCATCAACACCTTATAGCCATCCAGCGCCGCCGACATGGCCAGATGCGCACAGGTGGATGTTTTCCCGACCCCGCCTTTGAAATTGGCCACAGCCACAACCTTGGCCGGCTGTCCCTTGGGGCGATAGGGCAAGTATTCTTTGGTTTTTGATCCTTCGGCCCCGAAATGAGCCCGCAGGCGCAGGACCTCGTCCAATGTGAACCACTTGGCCCCGCCATCAGTTTCAGTCACCCCTTGGGGCAAATCCAGGTTCTGGCGCAGCACGCGGCGAAAATGGGCGGGCGCCACGGGGATCAGGTATTTCGTGATCTCCCATGTTGAAAAGCGCCGCAGATGCCGCTGGCCCAGATCATCCAAACCGCGTCCGGCCAGATCGCTTCTGCCTTGTTGGCAAGCGGCTGCAATCCGTGCAAAATCACCCGTAGAGCTGGGTTCATCCATCGCCGCCATCGCGGAATCGGCGTTGATATTGAAATATGGTGGGAGGTCTGAACTGCTCATCGCACCCTCTGTGTATCGTGTTTTTGGTAGAGTACCCTAAAACACGTCACATGCAAGCATATACATCTCACCTCTAGCCTTTTCTAAGCAAATCAAGGGGTTATGCAGGTGGTATGGCGTCTGTCTGGATACGGACATTTACGGTGTATCTGTTATATTGTTGTTATTTAATTAGTTACGGGTCTTTGACGAATTCTCTAAGTCATTGATATTAAAACGATCCAGAGCTTTTTTTTGAACCTGGGCGACTCTGAACCCCCGATAGGGTGACTCTGATCCCTCGAATGACCGACTCTGATCCCCCGATGGAAACCGATGAAAACGTGAAGGCTTGTGGACAGAATCGCGGCGAGGTCTTAGCGTTGGGTGTTAATGAAACGACGAAACCCTGACAGAGGCGAAAACGCCCAAGGGTAAAGAGGCGAGCAGGCCATGACAGCAGCAGTAACCCCGGGCAGGGGGGGTGCGTTGGGACGCGCGGTGGACGATTTTTTCGTCTGTGATTTCTTTGCGGCCGTGCCCAAACATGATCTGGCCTCGATGGAGCATCCGCTGTTTTCGCTGTCCACACGTCCGGATCGGCGGATCCTGAATTACGTGCACAATGATGTCGAAGTCACCGTGACCCCGTCCGTGAAAGGGCGCGCGACAATCTTTGATGCGGACATTCTGATCTTTTGTATCAGTCAGCTGATGGCGGCGCTGAATGCGGGGCGGCCCGTAGCGCGCAATCTGACGCTGACGGCGCATGATCTGTTGATTGCAACGGGGCGTGAAACCAGTGGCGACAGTTATCGACGTCTGCGCGATGCGTTCGAACGTCTGGCAGGCACGCGCATCACCACCAATATCGTGACCGGTGACAAGGACACGACATCCGGGTTTGGATTGATCGAAAGCTGGCAGATCGTGCGGCGCACGCGAGCCGGGCGCATGGTCAGTGTCAGCGTCACGCTCAGTGAATGGTTATATCGTGCGGTGCTGTCCAAAAGCGTGCTGACGCTGAGCCGAGAATATTTTTCCCTGCGTCGCCCGCTGGAACGGCGGCTGTACGAATTGGCGCGCAAACATTGCGGGCGCCAGCCGGAATGGCGGGTGTCGGTGGAAACGCTGCTTAAGAAAACCGGGTCGGCCAGCCCGCGCCGGGTGTTTCGGGCGATGGTGCGCGATATCATCAAGCAGGGGCATTTGCCCGATTACGACCTGACCGAAGAGCCGGGTGATTTGATTGTGGTGCGCCCGCAGGTGGTTGTGGAGCCGGTGGGGCCGGGCGGTCCTCAGCTTAGCATTGCGACATTGGACGCCGCGCGCGATCTGATGCCGGGTTGGGATGTCTATGCGTTAGAGGCCGAATGGCGCGCCATGTGGCACACCAGCGGCAGCCCCCGCCTGCGCAACCCGGACAAAGCCTTTCTGGGCTGGATCAAGAAACGCACCGGGTAGGGTCACCTTGCCGGACAAAACAGACACCCACACGTTGATGCTCTGCCACGGCCTAAGCTATAGAGGCGCATCATTTCTTTAGGCAGAGGATACTTTTGGATGAAGGTCTATAGTGATTTCGACTTGAGAAATTTTTGGTCAGGTGATGACTATGAACGCGACAACTACGTAGGCGCTTTGTTGCAGCCGGATTTGGTTGCGTCTGTAGAACGCGAGTTGGGATATCAACTCCCCCAAAGCTACGTCGAATTGATGAGTGTTCAGAATGGCGGAACGCCCAACAACACATGCCACGCAACTGCCGAAGAAACTTCTTGGGCCGTCGATCACGTCGCAATAAGAGGGATTTCTGCGATTGATCGGAGACCAATTTACTCGCTGTGCGGAGAGCTCGGCAGCAAGTTTATGATGAAGGAATGGGGCTACCCACCGATTGGTGTTTATTTTGCCAACTGCCCTTCGGGTGGCCATGACATGCTATGCCTTGATTACAGGAATGTTCGGGACGGCGGCGAACCAACTGTTGTTCATGTTGATCAAGAGAGCGACTATCAGATCACATTCGTCGCACGCAACTTTGAGGCTTTCGTGCGTGGTCTAAGACACGAAGACACGTTTCCGTTCGAGGACTGAAGTATTCACCAAGGATGGTAGCTCTGGGCTCAGAGCAGCCATTCGCGACCGTCCCTCCAAGCCGCATGACCGCTTTGTCGTCAGGACAGGTGGGTCAGGCTGTTGGCGGTCACCCAACCGGTTTGGTTTTGGGGATCATCCAGAAACTGGGTGACCAGATCGTCCCATTCCATACCGATATACAACCCTTCAAGCCCCGCTTCTGCGGCATTGGAAAGTTGCGAAAACAGGTTTTGATCCTTCGGCTCAACTTCTTCAAGTTTATAACTTGATGAGTTGGGCTCATTGTTGCCATTGGCGCTATGATGGCAACAACGCAGCCCGACCCCCGCAACGCCTTCCAGCCCGGCGGCCATTATCAACCCGAGGCCGACGCCCAATTCGCAGGCGGGATATTGCCTCTGATCAAACCCTGAATGTTGGTGCTTTCGGGGATGGATTGCGCATCGACACCGATGTCTGCGGTGTGGGACTTAACCGACCTTGAACTCGATTTGGAGGTGTTCCTGCTGACGTGCGTCATCGTAGAGCGCTTTAACGCGAGGGACCAAAGCGGCGACGCTTGGTGGCAGACTAGTGCCTATAGACAATTCGATGGAGTAAGGTGGCATGACGCTGTTGATATCACTCGTGATACTATCCCATAGAGCATCCAAATTTCGCCCGTGCCAACCAGGCGCACCGAGCGATAAAAGCAAAGTACTATAAAATCCATCAACGGTTTTGCATTCTGATATGTCGATGGGAATTCGCTTCATTTTAAGAGCATCGCATACGTTTCGCGCGGTTACTATGGGCTCACTGCTGCCATTTGTGTTATGATCGCTACGATGCAGCGGAAGGCGCCCCAGCCCCTATGTGATCCCAAGCAACATTGGCTTTTTAAAACGCATCCCCTTCCGGGCGTGGATGATCTGGGTGGGTGTTGCGGAACAGGGCTGCCAGACGCTGGGCTTCGCCGTCGATGGCAAAATCCGCTTCGACTTGTGCGCGGCCCGCTTTGCCCATGATCGCGCGGCGGGCGGGGTCTTGGGCCAGTGTGACGATGGCGCGGGCCAATGCATCAACGTCTCCGGGGGCCAGAACAAAGCCGCTGGTGCCGTCTTGGACCAGTTCGGCCACACCGGCCACACGGGTGGCGATCACTGGGATTTGGCTGGCCATCGCCTCCATCAACACCACGGGCACGCCTTCGGCAAAGCTGGGCAAAACCATCATGTCCGAGCGGGCCAGAATATCGGCCACGGCGTCTTGGGTTTGGTATCCGGCAAAGGTCACAGCATCCCCCAACGGGGCGGCTGCGGTTTCTAATGCGGCGCGATCCGGGCCGTCCCCCACAAGGGTCAGGCGCAGATCGGGCACGGTTTCGCGGGCGGTTTGAAACGCATCAAACAGCAGGCGCACGCCTTTGACGGCAGCCAGACGCCCGACAAAGACGATCTCGGGGGCGGTATTGAGGGCTTTCGCGGGGGCATATCGGCTGGGCTCGACACCGCAATGGATGATTTTCAGCTTGTCCCAATGGTCAGGGTGCGCGGCCAGCATTGCCTGACTGCGGGCGTAATAGCTGATGCAGGACACAAATGCAGCGCGTGCGACCTTGAGATCCAGCCGCCAGCGGGCGGGGTCGGTCAGGTCAGATGGTCCATGCAAGGTAAAGCTGAAGGGGATATTGGCCAGTTCTGCGGCCAGCATCGTCACCGTGGTCGAGGCGTTGGCGAAATGCCCATGCAGATGTGTGATGCCGGTGGTTTGCAAATGACGGGCCAGCACGGTGGCTTCGGCAAAGTAGATCAGTTGATAGAGGGCGGCTTTGATTCCTGGTGCGCGCATGCTCCAGGCCCGACGTAGGGCGCTGAAATAGGTTTTGGGTTGGGTCAATGCGGGCTTTTGGGCGGCCAACAGCGCCTTTGGGTTGCGCGCGGTGTTCAGCACGTGAAAGGTGCGCTTGCCTTCGGCCGCTTCGGCGTCGCCTTTGTGGTGAACCGGATCGGTGCGGCGGATGGAACAGGTTTCGACCTCAAGCCCAAGGCGGCGCAGGGCCGCGACCTCGCGCAGGATGAACGTATGCGAAACCGCCGGATACTCAGCGGCCAGATAAGCGATACGTGCAGGGGCGGTGTGTGACATGACTTCCGAATACATAAAAAAACGCCCTGCTTATGCGGGGCGCTTGCGACGAAGTAAAGCCTGAGGGTCGTGATGATTAGGGCAGTTCATAGGCCCCGATGGACGGATAGGCGGGTCTGACCCGACCCAACATGTCGTCCACAGCGGTCAATCCGCTGAGTGCGGCGCCTACGGCAGTTGATGATGGGGTGAGCGAGGCCCGAAGGATTGATCCCTGACCACTTCCAAATTCTGGGCGTATGTAAGGTTCATTCATTACAGGCACGATGACACGAGTGCTGCCACCGGCCCACTTCACTGCGCTGGTGTTGGTGATCGTTATCTCCGTATCACTGAAGCTGAACGAGAAGTCCTCTGGGGCTCGATGTGCACCCACGTAAAGCTCCGGCTGATATCGCGGATCGGTACTACTTTCCGTGAAATCAGCACGCGTGAACCCACCGGTGAAATGAGAGTAAGGCACCGACATTGACTGCCCCGGTGCAACGTCTTCAGTCAGTTTATCTGGAACCGGATTGAAGCGGTCGCGATAGTCGGTATAGCGCGGCACAAAGAGTATCGACGTATCAATGTCGTGTGGTGTTTCACCAACATTAGGGCGATAACGAATGTTGTTCTCTTCTGTTACGTCCGCGAACGGAGTAGCACCCGTCTGCTTCACAGTAGGCAGCATGCCAGAAGTAGACGTCTCATCTGTATCCGAGAAGTCTATGAAGGTGTTGTTATACGCCTTGATGGGGGCTGCAAGAGCTTCCGGCGTGGTATCTAAAGAGGTTCCCGTGTAGGTCTCTAGTCTCAACCAAGTACCGGCCTTAATCGTACCAAAGATAGTCCGATCTGCGATTTTAGGTTGGATAAAGATAGAATTCCGAAGGGTCATACCACCAAAGCGGATATTCGCAATCTCTGGGCTGAAGTAGCCTCCGATAACGTGGCATTTGTCCACGATCCCGTTACAAGCAACCGGAGCGTGAGACCGGAGCGCCGTCAGGGCTAGGGCTTGGTTCGGGCTTTCCACAAAAGTCCGCTGCATATTCAACTTAGCTTCGGGGTCAGACACTTGGTTCCAACGGAAGCCGGGTTGTGGTGTGTGCATGCCAACAGTGTTAGGGAACCAGCCACTCCGGCTAAAGAAGTCACAAGCGTCAATAACTTGGCCCTTGCCTGCCTGAATACGAATAGGCCCATGTGCGTTATGGCCAATGCCCTTAACGCCACCTGAGAGCGCATTTACATCCTGTGCAATCAAGCAACCAACAACTCCGTGGCTGGATGCCCGGTCAGCATAAATGCCGAAGTTATTCCAGTTTGTGATTGTTGTGTCGCTGATAATGTTAACGTGATCTGTAACAACATCATCGGGTACGGGTGTCGTGTAAGCGATGCTCTGGTCAGCAACCATCGTGCCGAAGCCTGAGCATACACAGTCATGCACCAAGAGGGATGTGCAGCGATCTGGCCGGTTGATTATCAAGTTAATTAGACCATCAACAGGTTCCTCAGTTCGTGTATCCCACACACCTTCAAATTCGATGCCTGAGAAATTGATGTCAGTCATTTTTCCCGGTGCATCTTTGCTTGTCCGGTCCTCGAACACGGCCAGCCGGCCCGTGCCCGTCTCCTCAATGGCTTGGACGACTGGACGTGCAGCATCCCCTGACCCTGCACACCAATAGACGTTTTTCCAGTGAGACCGCATCTGTGCACCAATAAAGTTGGGATAAACTTTGCCTCGGTTCAGCATAATGCGGAAGTAGTCCAGGTCACTCGTGTTTTGACCAGTGCGTTTAAAGGCAGCTTGCAGATCATCAAACAGCTGTGCTCCGGCGGGTGCGCCTGAGAAATCTCCGTCCGGATCGACATAGAGCGTCCGAAAGCCTGGAAACTGGCTGTCCGGATCACCAACAGTCACGTCCAGAGTGGCTTGGGCAGTTTTGCCAGAGATAGGTTCGATGATGTCCATTGTGACCGTATAGGTTCCTGGAGCGTCATAGACATGTGTGGCAAGCGGCCCATAAGCGATATTGGCGTCGCGATGCTCGGGCAGAATATGCTCGGGCTTGTCATAAGTTTTGCCAGGGTCTCCGAAGTTCCAGACGTAATGAATGTCGTGGAATTGTGGATCATAGGTTCCCGTTGCAGAGCTGGGCCCTGGAGTGTCGAAGTTTTCAAGAACAACCTCGAAATTCATACCTTCAGGGGCGACCTGTAGATCACTGCGGTGCACTTGAATGGTCGCGTTGGGCCCATTTGCGCCCCAACCTTTGGATCCAGTCTGTGCTTCGCGCGCGCCTGCGGTTAGGTACACGGAATCGTGGGTCGAAAGTCCAAAAAAACCAAAACGTGCCATTTTACCTGCTCCTTTATACTCAGGTCTTTGCCTGGTGTCGTATTTCTTAGGTGAGCGAGATTCCACGACCTCCGAGCCGTGTGATGCTGCGCTGATAAATGGCCCCCATTTCGACAGTGTCCATATAGCTGTTTGATATCATCCATTCAGCACATTCGAAATCATTTGTGAAACCTGTGGTGTAGTTTGCACTACCCAGACATAGCATCTGTGACGGTAGAACACCGCGCCCCGGAGTACCACTGATTATCTGCGCTCCGGATTGATCCCCGAGCATCGGGCACAAGAACCAGCGTATCGTGAGGATGCGCGGCCTTATAATCGATGCTGAATTGTAGGGCGAGACCCATGAATGACGCATTGCCATTGTGATGATCCAACAGATGGTCTGCGGCAACCAATTCACCATTGCTGCCGCCCGATGCGCGCCCTTCCCGGGCGACTTGAAAGGTACCGGATGGATATCCAGCGCCGTCGTCAAATGTGTCCCAACCCACCATGTTTGATTGTTCCAGAAAGCTGAAAGCAATCGTCTTGCCTTGTGCCACCACAGTGTCTGAAACCAAGGTTAGGATGTCGCGGTCCGGCTGCGTGGCCGTGATGGAACAAGCCAGCGTTTGACCGACATCTGCTTGTGTCACCACATAGCTTGGGGCGATCGCACCGGGAATGCCACTGCCATTGCTGCAGCTGTTGTCCCGGTGGCCCACACACGTGTGGCCCTGATCGGAAAGGCCCCACCGGCTGCAATGTAAATCGTTTCGGTTTCCCCGCCCGTGGTCGTCAGGCGGACATACCCGCTTTGCCCGACATTGATGGCCCGACTGACAAAGGTCAGATCGACCGTGTCATTGGAGGTCACTGCAACGAGATGTGTGGCCGGGCTTTCAAGACCCGGTGCGTAATTAGCGAATGTATCAGCCAATGGAATAATTCCCTTCCCTGAGATAGCAGCATCCGAGAGAACGGATGCGACGCGTGGAAGGTCTTTTAAAAGCCTTAATACCGCCCTAGACCTGCGAACGTTGCGGATTACTTTGATGCGGCCTACGCATGCCTATGAGGGGCTTATCTTGCAGGATCCGTTGTCTCTGAGGGGACATTTGGTGTAAGACGGCACCTAGGCAGGCCGTGGATTTAAGTCTGCAAGGTATTTTGTTTATAATACAGAGGGTTGGATCGCCTGCCATGGCTAATTCAGTTGCGACACTTGCCTTGTTTTCTTGGCCTGTTGTTATCTTGATCCTCTTCCAGAAATTTGACCGCCCCCTGGCTGTGATGTTGGGTTTTTTGGGTGGGTTTCTGTTGTTGCCGGTCGAAGGGGGGATCGATTTCCCCTTGTTGCCATCATTCGACAAGTACTCGATTCCATCGCTTGCGGTACTGGCTTTTGTCTACATACTGCGGCCCAAATCAAGTGATCCGGCATCGTTACCAGGCCTGTTCCCAGCCGGGGTTTTGCCCAAATTGCTGATTGCGGGCGTCGTTATCGGTAGTTTCCTGACCGTGCTGACCAATCAGGATTCGTTGTCTTATGGGCCGCGCTACATTCGTGGACTCCAGATTTATGATGCGTTTTCCTTTGTTATGCAGACTGGCATTATTTTGTTGCCTTTACTGTTGGCGCGCAAACTTCTGGGCCACCCCGATCAACAACGCCGGTTTTTGATCGTCATATGTGTTGCGGCTTTGGGGTATTCGTTGCTGGCTTTGTACGAAGTTCGTATGTCGCCACAGCTTAATCGCATGATCTATGGCTTTTTCCCGCACTCTTGGCTTCAGCATATTCGCGGAGGTGGGTACCGCCCGCTTGTATTCCTATCGCACGGACTCGTTCTGGCGGGGTTCTTTATGGGCACTATTTTGGCCGCCACGGCTCTGATGCGGATGCACAAAGGAAACCAGCGCAGCAAATATTTGTTGGCGGCGCTGTGGCTTTTCATGACGTTGGTTTTGTCCAATTCGCTGGGTGCGCTGATCTTGTCGACCCTCTTTACGCCTGTTGTGTTTTTCCTGGGCACGCGAGGTCAACTTCTTGTCGCGGCCGTTGTCGCGGTCTTGGTGATTTTTTATCCCATCAGTCGCGGCGCAGGGATCCTCCCAATCAACTGGCTTCAGACCACGGCCACCAACTTTGATGCATCTCGCGGCGCGTCTATGGGAACACGGTTATTTAACGAGGAACGTCTGCTGGATCATGCTTCCAAACGCCCTCTGTTCGGTTGGGGCGGCTGGGGGCGCAATAGGGTCTATGAAGAAAACGGCGCCAACACGACCATCACCGATGGCTATTGGACGATTGCCATCACAGGGGGCGGCTGGGTGCGATATCTGTCTGAATTCATGTTGCTTGGTTTGCCAGTTGTATTGCTTTTCTTGCGCCGGCGACGATATGAGATTGGACCAGAAGGGGCGGCGATGGCCTTGATCACTGCGGTCTGGATGACTGAACTTGTCCCGAATGCATCCCTGACCACGGCCCTTTGGATGGCGGCGGGGTCTTTGTGGGGACGTCTGGAATATGCCCGTGTCACTGAGAGCGGTCCGGTAGAGGCCGAAACCGATTTGATCGACTCCGACTCTCCCTATACGCGGATGCCACATAAATACCGCCGGCGAGGCACAAAAGGGCTGGCGCCGGATATGATACCCGGCTCATCATATGCCCGCAGCCTCAGGACCAATTTGTCCAAAAGTTCATGACCCAAGATATGTCTCCCCCGCAAATCTCGGTTTCGATTATCAATTACCGAACCGCCGAGATGACCCTTGATTGTGTCCGTTCTGTTCTGCAGGCGGCGGCAGATGTGCCTGATATCACCATTCACACATATGTCGTTGATAACGCATCCGGGGATGGATCTGCCGATAAGATTGAAGACTGGATCACCGCAGAAGATGTCAGTGCACAGGTGACCTTGATCCGCTCGCCAACGAATTCCGGCTTTTCTCACGGTCACAATCAGGGCATCACCGCCAGCCGCAGCGATTTTGTTCTCGTGCTGAATTCGGATGCATTGCTACGTCCGGGCTTTTTTGCCCCACTGCTCGCAGCCACACAGGAATATCCTAAGGCTGGGCGTTTTGTCCCACGTCTGGAAGAGGCAGATGGTACCCCTCAAGTTAGTTGCTTTCGCTGGCACACAGCCTTCAGTGAACTGATCCGCGGGGCGCAAAGCGGGCCCGTCACGCGTGCGTTTGCCCGCTGGAACGTGCCCTTGTCGTTTGACCCAAAGCCAACCGATATTAACTGGGTTAGTTTTGCCTGCGTTCTGCTGCGCCGCGAAATGATCGATGCAATTGGGCTTATGGACGAGGGCTATTTCCTCTATTTCGAAGATTGCGAATACAATCTGCGCGCCGCACGCGCAGGATGGTCACCCGCTTTGGTGTCGCAGGCACAGGCCGCCCATGTGGGAGGAGGCAGCGGCACGCTGGTGTCATCTCAGAAAGCGCGTGCACGTCTGCCTGAATATTACTGGCGTTCACGCTCGCGGTTTTTCTATCAGGCACATGGTCGTTTGGGGCTGCTGGCCGCTAATCTGTGCTGGACGGCTGGATGGGCACTGGCGCGCTTGCGTCATCTGATCCGGCGGAGACCGCCAACGGCAACGATTGGGGAACCTATAGACATCTGGACCGGCTTCACAGCCCCCTTGGCAGCGGATGGGCGCCCGGGATCATGACGACATCACCGCAAACGGATATCGGGATCATAGTGATTGGGCGCAATGAAGGCGAACGGTTGATCCGTTGCCTAGAGGCGCTGACCGGAGCAGGGCGTAAAATTGTCTATGTGGATTCCGGATCAAATGATGGCAGCTTGGACGCGGCACAGGCCCGCGGCGCCGAAACAATTGCCTTGGATATGTCCATTCCCTTTACGGCTGCGCGCGCCCGCAACGAAGGGGTGGCGCGCCTCAAAGAGATCGCCGACCCGGCCTATATCCAGTTCATTGATGGTGATTGTGAGATGGACCCGAATTGGTTGACCACAGCGTCGACCTTTCTGGATACACATCCTGATGCGGCGGTTGCCTGTGGCCGTCTGCGCGAACGGTTTCCGGATGCCACCCTTTACAACTGGCTTTGTGATCAAGAATGGAATGGCCCCACTGGGCAGGTCAAAGCCTGCGGTGGGATTGCGATGATCCGCAGTAACGCTTTCGTAACGATTGGCGGATTTAACGCCCAAATGATTGCAGGCGAAGAGCCCGAATTATGCGTGCGGTTGCGGGCCGCGGGTTGGGATATCTGGCGTTTGCCCGATGAAATGGCCTTACACGACGCGGCCATGACACGGTTTGGTCAATGGTGGCGCCGGGCGCGCCGGGGCGGATTCACCTATGCGGAAGGGGCTGCCATGCACGGGCACCCGCCCGAACGACACAAGGTGGGGGCATTGCGCTCTGCACTGCTTTGGGGGGCGGGGGTGCCGATGTTGACCCTGCTGGGCCTACTCATTAGCCCTCTAAGCCTCGTGTTGCTTTTACTCTGGCCGTTGCAGGTCATACGCCTTGCCCGCAAGGGTATGGGGTGGACCCGCGCCAGTTTTCTGGTGATCGCCAAACTGCCCGAGGCCTTGGGCGCCATACAATATTTCATAGCCCGGTTGCGCGGCCAGCGTACAGGATTGATCGAATACAAATCTGGGGCGTCCACATGACATTTGGCGCATTATTCCCTGACACAGCGATAGCTTCTCGAGTGACGTGGTCATGGTTGTGGCCAGTTCTTGGATTGGCCTTTCTGGCGCGTCTGGCGCTTGCCTTTTGGGGGGATGTGCCGGTGCATCCCGACGAGACCTATCAGTATCATGAACAGGCCTTTCGTGTGGTGCATGGTTATGGGTTTGTTCCTTGGGAATATTCTGCAGGCATTCGGTCCTGGTTGATCCCCGGTCTCTTGGCGGGCCTACTTTGGACTGGCAATCTGGTGGGGATCGACACCCCGGCTGAGATCGGCACGCTGGTCGAAACCACTTTATGCCTAATCAGTCTGGTGTTACCTGTCGGACTGTATCGCCTGACGCAAGGTGTTGCTTCGGAACGCGCCGCGATCGTGACTTTTTTATTCGGCTGTTTCTGGCATCATTTTCTCTATTATGCGCACAAACCTATGCCCGATATTCTGGCCACATATGCCTTGATCTGGATGCTGGTTCTGATGCTGCGCGCCCCGACATCTGCGCGATTGTGGATGGCCGGCCTGTTGTCTGGATTGGCGCTTACTCTGCGCTACCAAATTGTCCCGGCTTTGGGGCTGTTGAACCTCTTTGCCTTGATGCGCTTGCGTCAGGGATATTTACCCATGTTCCTTGGAAATCTAGTGGCGCTGTTGGCAGCGGGCCTGCTGGATCTGGTGACATGGGGTGGTTTTTTGTCCTCGTTCATCGATAATTTCCGAATAAATTTCATGTACGATATCGCTTCGAATTTCGGTACGGCTCCGATTGAGTTCTATGCCAAGCGTTTTGGTGCAGAAACCGGCGGTTTGGTTCTTTTGACCGCTGCAGGCTGTGTCGTGCTCTGGCCCCGCTTTTGGCCAGTGATCGTGTCTGTGGGTACCTGCGTCGCCTTCCTGCATATCCCGGCACATAAGGAATTTCGGTTTGTCACCTGTGCCATACCTTTTGTGGTGATGGCGGCTGCTGTGATTGCGTGTCATCCACGTTTACCAGCAGTTTTGGCGCCTGCGTTTGTGCTGTTTTGGGGGGCGGGGGTCAGCCTTGTGTTTGTGGCCAGCTATACTGGGGTCGGAGCCCCCTTGGGGCATTATCAAGAGACGGCACGTCATGGGATCACTCTGATGCGTGCAGCCCGTGACACCGGATGGGTGACAGGCGTTGATATCCGCACCCTTGGCCTGACGATTGAACATCTGGGGGGATATTCCACGCTTGGACAAACCGCCCGGCTTCATATCGGATTGGATCGACCCGGTGACCGGGCCGCGATCTCACATATCATCGCGCAAGCTTCAGCGCCGCCGCCAAGTGGATTTACGAAATTGGCGCAATCCGGGCCGTTTACCCTGTGGCAATCACAAACAGACGAGCCCAGACCAGCACTAGATCTTCAAAGCCTGTATTGGCCCATCCCTGACAAGATCAACCAGAACTTTGAGCCGTACGGTAGCAAAAGCCCGATGGCCCAGCGTTAAGCTGCACCCACCCTCCTGAACGCTACAGAAGCCCTTTGTAGCTGGATGTATCTGATTGTCTTGACTGTTCTGTGAAATCCCAAAAGCGCGCCGCGAACCGCAGCCAGATACTGCGAAACATGCCTTTTTCAGCTTCAGATTTTTCTACTGAAAAAAATATTCTAGGAGAAATGATTTTCATCATAGTTCAATGCCTTACATAAAAATCTCTGCCGGATAGTTCAAAAAAGAGGGGCAGATCGGTCAATAAATGTCTTTTAATGCACATAGTTTGACAGGCAGGGCATCGTTTTTCAACGATTTCGGATGCAAGTAACTTCTGTCGGCCAAGCCTCGCTTGCAGGCGATATTATCGCTTTGCGTGGATTCTCAAGGGTTGTTGTGAGCGATAGGTGAACCGCGTAATATTCGTTATGTTAATTTTTTTAATTTACGCAGCTGGCATCAAGGCCAGGAATTCGCCTAATGCGTTGGATTTCAGGGTGAATGTCAACAGAACGATCATCAACGCAATCAGGCCAAAGCCGATATCATGGCGTAGATCCCAGCCCTGATACGGGCGCAACATCATAAGGATCAACGGATAGGTCACAAAGGCGGCAATGGCCTGGGCAAAGACCGCACCGACAATACCGTAATGCCCAATGCCAAAATACAGCGCAGCAGTTTGTACGATGGCGGTCAACAACAGGATCAGGAAAAAGCCGCGTGAATTGCCGCGTCCCATCAGCAAACTCGAATAACTGGCGATTATCACACCCGGCAGTACGGCAATGGCAAAGAATACAAGGATCGGTCCGGCTCCGTGATATTCCGGCGTATACAGAAACCGGATCATCCAGTCGCCAATTAGAGCCAGAATCAAGGTGCCGGTCATCATTGTACCGGTGATCATGGCGCGGGCTTTTGCAATGGCGCGCCGGTTTTCAGCAGATGCCTCCGTGGGGCGCTCGCGATACAGCGGCATCATCACCTGGCTGACAAGGCGCATGGTCAGCAACAGGGGGACGGACGCAAAGAAGAAAGCGATGTTGTACAAGGCCAATTCGGTGAGCGAGACGAATGTCCCAAGAATGGCACGGTCACCATTGTTGATCAGAAAGCCGCAGATTGAACTAAGGAAGATGAACTTTCCGAAATTGAACAATTCATCAAAGGCCGTGCGTTCAAATTGAAATCGGTTGGCTGGCCCTGGAAAATAACAATGGGACATTGCTACCTTGCAGCACATGCCGATAATGCCTCCCGCGACGATGGACCAGACGGACGGCCAGATCAAAACCAACCCGATGGTGACGATGATGTTGACGGCTTGAGATCCCAGTTCCAAAACAGTGGTCCGGCCCAACAGCAAATGGCGTTGCGCTGTGACCACTTTGGTCGACAGAAACCCTTGCAAGAATGCGGTCAGACCTACGGCAGGCAGTAACTGGCGTAACATCTCTTGGCCGTAAAACTCGGCTGCTGGTCCAGCAAGCGCCCATGTCATCATCCACAACAGGAAACCGCGGATCACCTGCATGGTCCAACCTGTATTCAAAAAGGCCGGATCATCGCCACGTTTGGATTGCACAATGGCTGAATTCAGTCCGATATCAGAGAACATCGCCAACCCAACTAGAAAGACCTGCACAATGGTCATCAGGCCGAAGATTTCGGGGAATAAAAGTCGGACCAGGATCAGGTTCGAAATCAGGCGAAGCAATTGCCCGCCTGCAAAATTGGCTGTGGACAGGACCGAACCACGCATGGCGCGTGCCTTCAGGCCATCGCCGTGAATCAGCCCTTGTAGACGGGCGGAAAAGCCGCGTGGCTCAGTTGAGGGGATAGACATGCAGGGCAAATCGGCCCGCGCGCAGCGATGTGCTGGCCTGCCGTCCTTGGATCAAAGTTTGAAGTGCGCCGTCCGTATCATCTTCGGGGGCTCCACGGGGATTGCGGGTGGTTTCGGAAAAAACCCAAAGGCGGGCCTTTCCGGGATGTTCTGTTGCAGCAAGCTGGGACGCGTCTGCACGCTTCACATGGGTCGACGCGAGTGCGGCATCAATCACATTCTGGGTCCAGTCACCATAGGTGAACCCATAGATACGCCCTGCCGCGAACACATCAGGCGCATACCAGCGCAAGGCCGGTTCTTGCATTTGATTGCCCAGCACCAAGATATCTTGGGTAAGGTCAAAGCCTTCAAATCCTGCGGCGACTTCAGCCAAAGGATCCTGCTCGGGGGCCGCAGGATAAAAGGACCAGGCAGCCATCAATTGCGAGACCAGTATCACCAACACACCGCCCCAACGGGCGATACGCGGCAGCGCCATCAACCCGGCCGCAAGCACCAGAATAGAAACCAGTGACCCCCAGGCCACGACCTTGGCCATGAAAATCGGTTTCCAAAAGCTGATACCAATGACCAGTGCGGGCAATCCGATGACCATTAATACACATAACCAAAAGACATGTGGCCGGTCGCGCAAAGACCAGAACCCCCAGATCAGCATCAGGCCAATAACGGGTTTCATCAATTTGGGATAGGCATAGGCCGTGGTCATCTGAGCATAGACATAAGACAGGCTGGGTTCGGGCAGCCAGAAATTAGATCCGATTGTTCCTGTGGCGTGGGCAAAGAAGGGCTGTAATGCCGGGATCAGCAGCACCAGATACAGAACGCCCGCCAGCAAGGCTTGCCCCAGAAACCGCAGGGGTAAAATGCCAAAGGCACAACAGATCAGGATCCAAAGCCCAAACAGCAACGCCACAAACGCCGCCAGAGCTTGGGTATAGAACGCCGCCGCCATGAGCACAGTAAAGGCGATCCAAAGTGGTATTGTGGATTTATGAGCTTCACCTGTGCGGGCGCGGTTGGCCAGAACCACGGCAATCCAAAGTGCGAGGGCCAGTAACAGGCTGACCAAGGCATACATGCGCAACTCGCGCCCTTGATACAGGAACATCGGGGCCGATCCGATCAGCAAGGCCGCGATCCACCCCATCTGTGGCCCACCGATGCGGCGCCCAATGGCAAAGAAAATCGCAATCACTGGCAGGATCAACACCACCTGCAAGCTGCGCACGGCTGCGACGCTGCCTCCGACCAGCCCAATCCACAGCTTTTGCAGGCCATAATAGACAGGACGATGGGTATCGAGCCCCCAATGCTCGACCATCAGGGCGTACCAATCCAGTCGCGTGAACATCAGTGTGACGTGTTCATCCCACCAAAAACTTTGCCAGCCGAGCCGAAACCACAACACCCCTGCCCCAAGGGCCAAAGCCGCCGCTAGAACGGCGCGATCACTTGCGGATATGGGTTTTACGGAAGACAAAATAACGGTTCCCTAAATAATTAAAGATCATTCCCGCCGCGATGCCACAGAGCGCTGCAAGCTGCAGACCATAGGAGATTCCCTCAAATGACCCTTCCCGCAAGATCAATGACACGCCAAAGCTGACCGCCACACCAATCGCAGAGGCGCCGACAAACCCTGCAAATTGCGCAGCAATGTTGCGATCTCGCGCATAAGAGAAGGTAAAGCGTCGGTTCAGCATAAAGTTCGTGACCACGCTGACACCAATTCCCCCCGCCAAGCACAAGGCGTCAGGTAGGCCTATCAGTTGCAACAGGCTGAGCACCAGCAGGTTCACCACAACGCCCGAGGCCCCAACAACAAGGAATTGAGCCAGATACATCGCATTGGCAAACCGGTACAAATACAGGCGGCGCAGGTGTTGGATGTATTTCAACTGTTCTTTCAGGGTCAGCTTGCTTTCCCCGTGGACCCGGTCGGTAAAGTGAATAGGCACTTCGCCAACATTGCCAAAGGCGCATTTCACGATCAGTTCCAACGCGATTTTATACCCCACAGGGTTTAAATCCTGCGCCCGGTCGAAATCAGCTTTGCGCATAGCAAAAAAGCCGGACATCGGATCGCGCACGGATGTCAGGGGGCGGGCCAGCATCGTGGCCACAACAGAATTCAGCCAACGCATAAAGCCCCAGTCATCATCCGTTGAGGCCCCCGGCACATAGCGCGAACCCACCATCATCTGTTGATCTGTGGCCAATCCCAGAACCATCTGGGGGATTTTCTCAGGGGGGTGGCTCAGGTCGCAATCCATGCAGACCAGAATAGGGTATTGTGCTGCGCTAAATCCATCGATGACGGCCCAGCTGAGCCCGCGGTTTTTCGTACGCACGATCATACGCGCCCAATCAAACCCGCTGGCTGCCACGGCTTCGACACTGCCATCCTGACTGTCATCATCCATGAACAGCACTTCGAGGGTCAGGTTATAATTCTGGCGCAGCGCATCCAGACGGTTCAGGATATGCGGAATGTTCTCCACTTCCTTGTAGGTCGGAATAATAATCGACAGGCCTGTGTTCAGACGGATTTCAGCTAAAGGCTGAGCATCCGCAGGACCGGTCTCAAATAAAGAATCTTGCATTAATGGGTTCCGTTGCGCGCAAAGTTTCGCGCCTCATAACAATTCAGGTCAACTGCAGGAAGGCATAGCGTGCAGATGGCCTGCAATATTCGCTTTTTTATGGCCATTTTGAGGATTTCAAAGCTGCTGCGGGCGTGGATCGATCAACAAAGCCATAATCCACCCGGCAACAAAACCGCCCAGATGGGTTTCCCAAGCCAGTTGGCCATCCAAGGCCCACCACATCACGAGGTTAAGCGCGCCCAAAATCAGCACCATGCGCCCCACCGGCCAGATGGCTTCGCTGAATGTGTAGCGATCAACATAGGCCCAAGCCAACAAGCCCCCTGCCAGCCCAAACAATGCCCCCGACGCCCCCACCATGGGCAGAAAGAAAACCGCCCGATCCGCCAACAACACAAATCCAATGCCGCCGCCAAACTGTGCCACCGCATACAGCAGAACCAGCCCTTTTGCCCCCACACGGTCCAGCACCGCACTGCCAAGTGACCATAGGGTGACCATATTGGCGACCACATGCAAAACGCCACCATGCAAAACACCGTATGTCAGGAACATGATCCAAGGCTGCGCTGGATAATTGGCAGGCCAGTCTTTCCAAAGCCCCGCCCAGAACCCACCGTAATCATACGCCAAGGTGCGCAAACGTTGTGGCCCGACAATGCCTTGGTCGCTCAGCCATAATATCGCTTCGATCACAAGGCACAGCGCAATGAGGATGATCAGGAATGACCGCCCTTTGGGGGGCTGCGTTTCGGACATGTCCGCAGGCTCTGAAGCAGAGGTCTCTTGTGGATCAGAATGAGAACCGGATTCCGAAGCAGTCATAAGGCCAGAGTGTTCAAAGGACGCACCTGTTGGCAAGGCTGGAATGACAGGATCATCCGGTTTGGCATGTCCTGCGCGCTTTAGTTCCAGACCAGACTGCGTTCCAGCCCGATGAAGATCGTATTTGAGTCGCGGTCAGTCGTGCCGTCTTGTGTGGAATGGCTATAGCGATACCCGCCAACCATGTCCCAGTCGCGTTCCAGTTCACGCCGATATGTCAGGCTGATATCAACCCGACGACTGTCTATGCCCAAGGCCCCCAGTTCGTTACTGTCCCGCAAAGACGCATCCAGCGACAGGCTGGACAAATCCGTCACCTCTTGTGTCACACCAAGAGATAGCGACGTATCGATCTGTTCATTGGCCAGCGCATCTGATGTCACTGATTGGCTCAGCGACAGCGATATGCTGCCTCGGGCCAGATCACGGATCCAGTCGATGCCATAAAGCGGGTCTGTGCTTAATCCTTCGGTGTGCGTGAGGCCAAAGGATAGGCCGAGAGATCCGGATTTGAGCTCTAGATCTCGGCGCAGATTAAGCTGATCGCGTCGACCACTTTCGGCCACATCCGAACTGAAGGTCAGCCCCCAGGACCCGTTCGGCGTCAAACGGGTCAATCCGCCGGATATGCTCAGGCCGTCTGTTGTACTTGGGGTGGGCCCAAGGAATTCGATCTCATCATAGCTCAGCGTCAGGTTCCCACTAAGAATGTCGGAAATTTCCGCATCCAGAGTGGCACCCAAAACCGTCGTTTCCCGATCGACCCCGCCCAGGCCATCCACATCGCGATCCGTATACCGCAAGAAGCTGCGCAGACTCAGGCGTGGGCTGAAGCGAAAGGTAAAGCCACTTTCAATTGTATCGGTGTCTTCGTCCAAAAGGCTGGTATCGGTTGTATCCGAATAGCGCAGTTGATCCCGGCGAATATTGAAGTCGGTTCCAAACGGCGCTTCAATCCCGGTGGCCCCGGAAATTTCCAATGTCAGGTTCTGACGGGTGCCTACATCTGACCCCAGAATGTCATCATCCAGATCGGTCAATCCGGTTGAATCTGAATTTGACACATCCGTTTCGCTATATCGCAGGCTCAGGCCCAGACGGGTATGTCGTACATCCCGGTCAAAGCTCAACACGACAAACGGGTCTTGAAAGGCGCTCCCTTCCAAATCCCCTGTACCCAGCTCTAAATCTCCGCCGATGCGGAAGATCAGAGTGTCGATGCCCGTGCTGCGTTCATGGGTCAGGCCGAGCGATGTCAGCGAAACCAGTTGCGAGTCTCCATCGACCACGAAATCCGGGTTATCACTGAATTCAAGATTTTGCCCGATCGTGATTTCGGTGCGTCGCCCGCCCGTTTCGTCACGGCCTTGCGCAAAAGGTTGCACAGGCAAAAGGGATAAAACGCACAAGCCAGTCACCCCACCAGCAGCAGGGCGTGCCATACGTCTGATTGCCCCCTTTACCGGACTATTCGAAGAGGCGGCGCTCCGGCACCAGAATAATGTCACCGTCAGTCAGCTCGATATCTGTTGTGGCCAGCGCCCCGTCTACAAGGGCCTTATAGTTAATTTGCGTTACGCTTTGCTGGCCGGTTTTGGGATCGGTCCGACGCAACTGCACACGTTTGGTTGCGGCAAAGCGGGTAAATCCACCGCCAGTCGCAATCGCCTGCAAAAGCGTTGTTCCGGGTTTTAATTCGGCACGTCCAGGCGACGCCATTTCGCCCATGAAAAAGACATCTATCGTACGTGGTGCACGTGCAGGGCCTGCTGCTTTGGGCAAACGTTCCTGAGGTTGGACCGTTACAAAAACATTTGGCGTTGCTGCAAAATTACTGGAGATCGCGTTGCCAATTGCAGCTTGGACCTGATCCACTGTGCGCCCACCCGCCCGCAAAGGGCCCGTGAACGGAAAACTGAAGCTACCATCGGGCAAAACCGGCACAGAACGATTCAGGCCTGGGTCTTCTAGCACCTCAATAACCAAGGTGTCCCCTGGCCGAATTTGATAGGTGCTTTGGGCCTGCACAGCCAAAGCCGGTAGCAATAGGGCGATCGTATATATAACGACGCGAAAAACGTTCTTCATCCTGGTCATCCTGATCCGGAGGCCCCCTCAAGCGCTTCGAGGTGCATTGTGACCTTTAAATGTCATGATCAAAAGAGAAAAAACCGCCAATCAGTCTGACCGGCGGTTCTCTGTCGTCATTGCGCAACGGTTGCACACATTCTTCAGTTCTGTTGCGAGGCTGTCCGCAAACGGCTGATTTCCTCACGCGCCCGTTCAATTTGGATACGTGTATCGGCTGGACCGGCCAACTCAACCGCCTTTTGCAGTTGTGTTAAGGCTTCTTCTTCGCGTTCCACTTGGGCCAATACAAAGCCCAGATGCGCCTGAACCAGCGGATCTCCGGGCAGACCTTTGGCCGCGGCTTCCAGATAAGGCAATGCGTCCTCAGCGTCCCCCCGGCGGAAGGCAATCCATCCATAGGTGTCTTGCAAGGCTGGGTTTTCAGCACCGCGCAGACGCCGTGCAATGGCCCAAGCCCGGTCAAGGCTTTCTGGATCTTCTTTGTAGGTCGACAAAAGGCTGGCGAGGTTATTGGCAATCACCACGGCATTCGAATTCCGCTCGTAAAGCGTTTCATAGATGGCAATGGCGCCATCTACGTCACCGTCTTGTTCCAAAATCGAGGCCTGAGCCCACAGCAATGCGCCATCTTCAGGCTGTACAGCCAAACCATCTTCAATGGCTTTGACCGATCCGGCCCGATCACCTTGGCGTGCCAACGCCCGTGAAAGTTCAAGCCAGACCCGACCACGTGTATCGTCTTCGCTCAGAAGCGCTTTGTATTCCGTGACGGCTGTGTCCAGATCGCCTGCCACTGTGCGCACAATGGCCAGTGCAAAACGCAGCAGATCATTGTCCGGATTCTCAGCGGCCAGTTCATCCGCCAGTTCCAAGGCCGCATCCGTTTCCCCAACCGACAGGCGGGCCCGGACCAACATCATCTTGTCGTCCAAATCCGCATCGCCACTTTGGGCCACTTGTTCCAGAAAATCCAAAGCCTGTGCGGTGCCTTGCGTGGCATTCAAAAGAGTGGCTTCCAGACCATCGGCCGCGCGGTTTCCATCATCAGTTTCAAGGCGACGCAACGTGTCGACAACCTGACGCGCACGCCCCAGATCTTCCATCGGGATATAGATTTGCCCCAGGGCCGACAGCAGTTCGATATTGCGGGGTTGCTGGCGCAGGGCCGGCAACAAAACATCTTCGGCGGCTCTGTAACGTTCTTCTGTTGCCAGCAGTCGCGCATAACGCAGTGCGGGTTCAGGGGCATTGTTGGATGCATCCACAGCAAGGGCAAGGAAATCACGCGCCAGATCATGGCTGCCGGAGCGTGTATAGGCTTCGGCCATCAGGTTCATCGCTTGCACGTCTTCAGGTTCGCTGTCCAATGCCAGACGCAGATTGGCGATTGCCCCATCTGTGTTGTCAGCCTGAATGTGCCAGGCGGCCTGCATCTTCAACGCATCGGCATGCCCGGTATCCGCTGAGAGGACTGTTTCCACCTGTCGGCGTGCGCCCACCTCATTGCCTTGCGTTGCCAGCATCCGCGCCAACATGACCCGCACGTCGTTGCGCGCACTTAGCGCTGCGGGATCATCTTCCGGCAAGTCTTGTGCGATGATAGCTTCCAATGCCGAAATCGCTTCGTCTTGCTGGCCTGCTCCAAAATCAAGCATCGCGCGCATCGCGATAAACCGTTCGGGCTTGGGGTTCACTTCAATGGCGCGTTCAATTTCGGCTCGTGCCGCATCTGGGCCCCGAACTTCGCCGACAAACCGGATGAGATCCAAGAAGAACCCAGGATCATCTGCCGCCGGATCCGAGATTTCACGCAAGAAGGTTTCAGCCTGATCCAGCTGCTGACGTGATATATAATATTGTATCAACTGCGCTTTGACTTCGAGCACATCAGGGAAGCGGTCGACCATCTCGCGCAGCTGCTCTTCGACGGCTGATATGTCGCCCATCTGCGTCAGATACCCAATCCGACGTTCATACAGCTGTCGGCTGTCGGGTTCGTTTGCAATCCGGTTGTCGATCTGTGCGAGGGCTGCTTCGTATCGCCCGCCTCGCGTGTAAGTGTCGATCAGAATTTCGCTTAGGATATGATTGTCCGGCATCTCGGCAATCAACGCTTCGGCTTCAGTGCTCAACGCTTCAAGCGCGGGTTGATCCGTGTCTTGTACCGCGCTGCGATAGTTGCGCGCCAAGGCAATTGCCTTCACGCGCAGTTCATCTGGAGCCAGTTCCATGGCCACTTTGCCGTGACGTTCAAGCTCGTCCCAGTTGCGCACTTCAAAGGCCAGCTCGGACAGAACGATGCGGGCTTCCTGATCATCGGGAAACCGTTCGGCCAGATACAGGTAATTTGAATAGGCACTTTGGATGTTGCGCTGTTCCAGCATCATCCGGGCGATGGTCACCCGCGCCTCGCGGTGGTTCTGATCCAACTGGAATACATTGCGCAGTTCGACCAGCGCACGGTCCGTATCCCCTGATTCAATCAGTTCGAGCGCGGATTGGTAATATTCCTCTGCTTGTTCTTCGGCCGACTTACAAGCCGCTAGGGTCCCGCACAGAAGGCCGATGGCCGTGTATTTCACGATAGAAGAAGCAAAAGACATTAAGGTTTTCCCTGAGCTATATCTTTGGGTGAACATTTTAGGCGAGTCTAACGTAAGATTGATGGTCCTGCCAACAACCCTACGTGAGCTCAGCCGTATAAATGTGGCGCCAGTAAGGAAAACCCGTTGGGATCAGTACCCAGTGGCTCGCACGACGACGCCAACTGTCTGACACAGAACTTGCATATCCCGTTTGAAAGATAAGGTCTGATCATAGAGATCGTCGTAATCCACACGTTGGACAAAATCGCAATGATTGCGGTCAGACACTTGCCAAAGGCCAGTGATGCCGGGGCGCATACGATAATAGGACTGCCCATGATAATAACGCTGTTGATCTGTCATCATCGGACGTGGACCCACGAGGGACATTGTACCGTTGAGAACGTTCCACAGCTGGGGCAGTTCATCCAGTGAGGTTTTACGCAGAAGGCTTCCGATCCGTGTAATCCGTGGGTCGGTTTTCAGTTTCTGCGTGCTGTCCCACTCGCGACGGGCTTCTGGGTTGGAGGCCAAATAGGCTTCCAAAAGCACATCTGCATTGTGAACCATGGTTCGCATCTTCCACATACGGAACATACGGCCTTTGCGGCCCACGCGCATTTGCGAATAGAACGGTGACCGCCCATCCAACGCAACCAGCAATGCCATAATAGCAACGACCGGTAAAACAAGCGGTGCGGACAGAAGGACAAGGGTGACATCGAACAAGCGTTTAAAGGCTCGACGATACGCGCTGTGTGGTGCGGGGGTGTGTGCCGTAAGTGAGGCACTTAAAACAGGCTGAACGCCCGAAACGAGATCCGGTGAATGCATTGTCATATATAAAATATCTGGCTGGCAGCCAAACCTTTCGAAACCGTATACACTCTGCAGATCTAAATGATCCGCAACTAAAGTTAATCAATACTAGTGGTGTACCATTCAGGCGAAGTTTAGGAAAGTATGGAATTTCTTGATGGCACGTTATTCCCCACAAATGGTTGATTTATTATTATTATTACCACTTTCTTACAGAGTTTGGCCACAGAGAAGCCGCAAAATTTCTACCTAAGAGGGATAATTTTCTACCTCTGCGCACAATTGCACAAAAAACCGACTCACCGGATCTTAGGGTGCGCTCACTTAAACCTACACAATGACCTCGACAATTTGGAACGAATCACACATGGGGCTGACATTTACGACCAAAGCGCCATATTATAGCCGTGCCAAGGCTGCAGAAGGCCATTATATAGTATCATAAGCTGCCGACAGGGCAGCTTGCATTTGAATGAGTGGGTATCGTGGGCAGAGATCTTTATTCAGAACACTTCGGATTCTCCGAGCGGCCGTTCACGCTGCTACCGGATCCCGACTTCCTGTATTGGTCCCGTGCACATACACGCGCCTACACAGTTCTTGAGTATGGCTTGATGACTCATGCTCCGCTCACAGTGCTGACCGGCGAAGTTGGCACCGGCAAGACGACTTTGGTTCAGGCTTTGCTGCGCCGCACCGAAGACGAGATGACCGTGGGCTTGATCTCAAACGCACAGGGCGGCCGCGGGGATTTGCTGCGTTGGGTGTTGAATGCATTAAATATAGCCCCTCACCCTTCCGGCGATTACGTCGAGCTGTTCCAGCAGTTGCAGGATTTCGTCATTGCTGAATATTCAGAAGGACGGCACGTGGTGCTGATCATCGATGAAGCGCAGAACTTGACCGCCGAAGTCCTCGAAGAATTGCGCATGCTCACCAATATCAATTCAGGCAAAGATGAATTGCTGCAGATGATTCTGCTGGGTCAGCCGGAACTGCGCGAAATGATCACCCAACCAGAATTGCGCCAGTTTGCACAGCGTGTGACTGCAACTTATCATCTGGACCCTATGGATTTGGAAACGACCCTTTCCTATGTAAACCACCGCCTTACTCACGTTGGGGGAACCGGTGCTGAAATTACAGAACAGGCCGTTGCACTGGTCCATGAAATTTCGGTCGGGGTGCCCCGCATGATCAACAAGATCTGTGATCTGGCTTTTGTCTATACGGCAGCTGCTGGCGAAGCCACGGTGTCGTCAGAGACGGTCAAAGAGGTTGCGCGCGATCAATTGATCTTGCCCAATGCACAGGCGCCCTATTATCTCACCAATCCGATTAACTCTTCTTCTCCTAAGGCTGCAGAATGAACTTTGATCTAAGATTTTACTGCTCCCTTTTCCTGCGCCGCTTGCCGGTGATGACAGCACTTTTGCTGATCTGTTCTGGTGTAGGCGTTGTCACAGCGCTGAAATTGCCGCCGATCTATTCCACCGCAGCTCGGATGTTGGTTGAAGAACCCCAGATCGAAGTCGACACAGTCACATTGGCGGTCGATGCCGCGCAGCAGCTGCAGGTGATCGAACAACAACTGATGACGCGTGCCAATCTGATCGACATCGCTCAGCAATGGCGTGTCTTTGAAGACATGCGGTCGATGACACCCGATACTATTGTGTCGGAAATGCGCGAGAATACTCGGATTCTTCGGTCCGGTGGGCGGGGTCAGGCGACGCTGATGACGATCCAGTTTTCCGGACGCAGCGGACAGATTGTGGCCGGTGTGGTCAATGAATATGTCACGCTGGTCCTCGAAAAGAACAAATCGGCAAGTCTCGCAATTGTTGAGAACGCCCTGAGATTCTATGAACAAGAAGTTGGGCGACTGAATAGCGCGCTGGACCAGCAAAGCGCCAAGATCATCAACTTTAAGAATGCCAATTCAACCGCCCTGCCCGATGATCTGGTGTATCGGCAGGGGCGCCAAACTTTGCTGCAAGAACGCTTGAGCCGTTTGGAAGGCGATCGTTCTGGATTGATCAATCAGCGTGCTGAAATGGTCGCTGTTTTTGAAGCCACGGGCAGTTTGCGCCCCTCAGGTACGCCACAACGCGAACTCAGCCCAGAAGAACAACGATTGAACGCACTGCGCCTTTCACTTCAAGAGGCGCTTGGCGTTTATTCCGAAACTCACCCAAGTGTACTCCGGCTGAAAACGCAAATCGAGCAGCTGGAAGCCGAGATCGGAGCACACAGCGGCATCGACAACACAGACACCGAAGATCAATCTGGTGTGCCTTCGCTTTTGGACGTCACCCTGACGGATATCGACCAACGTACTGAAAATATAGACCGCGACATTGCGCGGACGAACGATGAACTCGGCGCATTGGAAGAGTCGATCTCATCCACAGCCGCCAACGCCATCACTTTGGATGGGTTACAACGAGAATACGAAAACATCCAAAATCAGTATAACGCCGCAGTGACCAATCTGAACCTGGCGCGCGCCGGTGAACGCCAAGAGGAAAATGATCAGGGCCAGCGGATCACAATCATTGAAAACGCCAGTGTCCCGCAGGATCCCTCCGGCCCCGGGCGCACCAAGATTGCAGCGGCGGGCATCGGTGCCGGGCTGGGACTGGCTGGGGGGTTCTTTTTCCTGCTGGAATTTCTGAACCGAACCATCCGCCGTCCAACCGAGCTGAGAGCTCGCTTTGGCATCGTACCCTTGGCCAGCATCCCCTATATGGAAAGCCGCCGCGAACGCACCATGCGCCGCACAATCCTGATCACAGCCTTTGTCGCCGTCCTGATCAGTGTTCCGGCTATACTATATTATATAGACACCCAGTACATGCCGCTGGAACTGCTCGCCAACAAGATCATCAATCGCCTGGGTATTGGCTGACGCCGCCCTTCAGTCTCAGGGCGCAACGCGCCTTGTGATCTGAGAACAGCCAAGCCGGAGAGAATGTTATGGAAAAGTTGCAAGCAGCGCTGGAAAAGGCCCGCCTGAAACGCGGAGGTGGTTCCGGGACAATGCCCGCTCAGACCGCGCCACAACGCGTCCCGCGTGCGCAAAATGCACGCTCGGCAAATGTAGATACCTTATGGTCGTCGATCCCCTCTGTTGCGCTGCAAGATTCCGCCTTGCTCCGTCATCGCATTGTGACCCGCAATGCATCTGAGGAAGCCACCCCGTTTGATATCTTGCGCACTAAAATTATCCTTCAAATGCAACAACATGGCTGGTCTCGCCTGGCTGTGACATCCCCTATGCCGCAATCCGGAAAAACAACCACGGCCTGCAATTTGACATTGGGCTTGGGGCGTCAAAACAATCTGCGCGCCATGCTCTTTGATATGGATTTTTCGTCCCCCTCTGTGCACAAATCTTTCGAACTGGACCCCCGCGATTCAATCAAGCGGTTTTTGACCGGCGATATCAGCTTTGAAGATCAGGCCACGCGCATTGGCGAAAACGTCATCGCATCGATGTCCCCGCGTGTCGAAAGCGACCCCACACAGGTCCTGCTTGCCGAACGGACAATGCATGCTCTGGACGAAGTCCAAGACAACTATGAACCCGATATCATGATTTTTGATCTGCCCAGTGTTCTGAAAGGTGACAACACCCGTGCCTTCCTTAAAAATGTGGATTGCGCGTTGATCATCGCCCGTGCCGGCATCACCCGATATGGCCAGTTCAACACAGCCGAACGCGAGATTGCAGAGCATACAAATGTGCTGGGTGTTGTCCTGAATGCTTGCGGGTCAGGCGTGGGCCACGGCGACGTAGAATAGGCAAAACTTTGCTGAAATGTGGCACGCCGCCAGCAGTTCTTGCCATGGTTGAAATTGAAACGAATCAATTTCAACCTCACATCACCAGATTGTTCAGAAATCCTTCATTAATAAGCCCCAATAACCGGAGCTGTTGAAAAACTGCGCCAAAATTCGCAAAAAAAATCTGTTTTGGGGCAATATTATGGCTAACAAATGTTTAACACTTGGTCGGAATAGGCTATTATCTGCCGGTGTAAGCGTCTCCCAATTGTGGGGAATAGTGAGGAAATAGCATGAAACGTATTCTAACTACAGCCAGCGCGGCCCTTCTGGCACTTGGAACGGCAGCATCGGCATCTACATTTTCATTGGTCGGTGAAACAGCTGGGATTATCCCCGGTGCCGGAGCAACAAACGAAGTTCTGACCGAAACGTTCAACCTTGGTGGTGCGGCTGGTTACTTCGGTGCACAAGTAGAGCTGGACGCAGCTTCCGATATTGAAGTCGCGTTTTTCGGTTACGAAGCAGGCTTTACAAACAGCTTCTCATTCGGCGGCGTGACGACCACGACTGAAGTCCCGACGCTCGCGCTTCCTGGTCTAGAGTTGGGTCTAAACGGTGACAGCCAATCAGAGTTTGCTGCCGACGAAGCAAGCCCATTGTCAAGCTACACAGCCTCAGGCATTGGCGCTGGTCTGCTGGACTTCTCGTTCCTGACAAGTGGTTCTGCTGGTGGAGTTGTCAACGGTTTCAACCCTGACAACTCGTTGGTTGACGCGAACTTCTTCGTATCGTTCGGTCGGGATTCGCTCCGTCAAAGCATCTTCTTGTTCTTTGATGACGGTGGTGCAGAAAACGATGACAACCACGATGACCTCGTCGTCCGTTTGACCATCGGCAACGGCCAAACAGAGCCAAACCCAGTTCCGCTACCTGCAACAGGTCTTCTGCTGCTTGGCGCCCTGGGTGGCATGCGCATGATGAAACGCCGCAGCTAATCTGCATCGTTTCTTACAGAATTCTGAAAAGAGGCCCCAACCGGGCCTCTTTTTTTGTGCCCACCCTTGTACCCGCCCTTTTGCAAAGCAGCACAAATTAAAAAAGGCAGACGCGCAATCGCACTCTGCCTCTCTGCCATCCTAGAGCGCCCGACCTTAAACATGAATCGCTTTTCGCTGCCTCTCCCTTTGGTCGAACGCGAAAAGTGATATTCGATGGCTCAGGTTAAAGGCCAGACGCTTTAGAATGTTCTGAAACGGATTAAGCTTTTACGCCCAGACGTTCACCCACACCGTGCCGATCTTGCAAAGCGCGCCACCAGGCTTCGTTTTCAAGATACCATTGCACCGTGCGTTCAAGCCCTTGTTCAAGGGTCACCGATGGGCGCCAGCCCAGTTCGGTTGCGATACGCGTGGGATCAATCGCATAACGTTGATCATGTCCCGGGCGATCCGTCACAAAGGTAATCTGATCGGCGTACGGCGTGGATTTGGGGCGTTTGCGATCCAAAATCGTACAGATCATCCGAACCAGATCAATATTCGCGACTTCGTTTTCACCGCCAATATTATAGCTGCGCCCCAACGCGCCCTTTTCCAGAACGGTCAGCAACGCATCGGCATGGTCTTCGACATACAGCCAGTCCCGCACATTATCGCCCTTGCCGTAAATTGGGATCGGTTTTCCAGCCAGCGCGTTCAGAATGACAACCGGCACCAGCTTTTCGGGAAAATGAAACGGGCCATAATTATTGGAACAATTCGTCAGCACCACCGGCAACCCATAGGTTTCATGCCAAGCGCGCACCAGATGATCGGATGCGGCCTTTGAGGCGGAATAAGGCGATCGCGGATCATAAGATGTGTCTTCTGTGAACTGCCCGGTTTGCCCCAGCGACCCAAACACTTCGTCTGTTGAAATGTGGTGGAACCGGAAGGTTTCGGGTTTGCCCGCATTGGTCCAATGGGTCCGCGCCGCTTCCAACAAGTTATACGTACCGGTGATGTTGGTTTCGATAAAATCGCCCGGCCCATCAATTGACCGATCCACATGGGATTCCGCCGCCAGATGCATCACCGCATCGGGCCCATGGCGTTCAAACACCGCGTCCAATGCGGCGCGGTCGCGCAGATCGGCCTGTTCAAATGTATAAAGCGGGCTGTTGCCAACAGAAGCGACGTTATCAAGACAGGCCGCATAGGTCAGCGCATCCAGATTGATGACTGTGTGACCCTGCGCCACGGCAAGACGCACAACCGCTGATCCAATAAAACCTGCGCCACCTGTAACAAGAAGTTTCATCTCTGCTTATCCTTCATAGACAAATGGGCTGTCAAAGCTGTCCAATGTTGGCGCAGATTTGTCCTTTGCCGACAGAACCGGTGCGATCCCGGCCATGCCCCAATCAATCCCAATCTGCGGACAATCAAAGCGCACCGCGCCATCGCATTCCGGGGAATAATAATCCGAGCATTTATAGACGATCTCGGTATCGGGTTCCCGTGTGACAAACCCATGCAGGAAACCCGCAGGAACCAACAATTGCTTGCCGTTCTCAAAACTCAACTCAGTTCCGAACCATTTGCCAAAACTGGGGGATCCTTTGCGGATATCCACGGCCACATCAAACAACGCCCCGCGTCCGCATCGCACCAGCTTGGCCTGTGCATGAGGCGGTGCCTGAAAATGCAGACCTCGCACGGTGCCCACTTGCGCAGACACAGAATGATTATCCTGCACCCACTCGATATCGAATCCGGCGTCGACCATACGTTGGCGGCTCCAGCTTTCGCAAAAGAACCCGCGTGCATCGCCAAAGCGTTTTGGCGTCAGAACAACAACGCCGCTTAAATCCGTTTGCTCAATCAACACATCGAAATCCACTCGCTCACAATATCGCTGCCCCATTACCAATGCGCCCCTGCCCTGTCACGCCAAAAGAACAGATTGAAACGGATAACGCCCCAGACAAAAATAGGGGGAGCAAAGATGCGGCGTCCCGGTATATGAAGGCCCTGAGTCTTCGTAAGTTAGGAGCAAGTCTTTGAAAACCATTACTCCGGTTCTGCTATGTGGCGGGTCTGGCACACGGCTTTGGCCTTTGTCGCGTAAATCGTATCCCAAGCAATTTGTCCCTCTTGTTGGGGAAGAAACTCTTTTTCAAGCGTCAGCCAAACGGTTGTCCGGGGGCACGGATGCTCTTGGCTTTGCCGCTCCGATGGTGCTGACCAATGCTGATTTCCGCTTTATTGTTGCGGAACAATTACAAAGCGCGGGGATTGATCCCGGTGCGATCCTGATCGAACCTTCGGTGCGCAACACCGCCCCTGCCATTCTGGCCGCGGCCATTCGTGCGGCTGCAGTCAACGAAAACAGCATCCTGCTTGTCGCTCCGTCAGACCACGTGGTTCCGGATGTTGCTGCATTCCATGCGGCCATGATCCGTGGCTTGTCTGCCGTCGAACAAGGGCAGATCGTCACCTTCGGGATCAAACCAACCCATGCCGAAACGGCATATGGGTATCTGGAACTGCCACACGCACCTGATGCAGACGGCGCCCCCATGGGGCTGACACGCTTTGTCGAAAAACCCGACGCGGCGCAGGCACAGACCTTACTAGAGGCCGGGAATTATCTGTGGAACGCAGGTATCTTTATGTTCCGCGCCGGCGATATGCTGGCCGCCTTCAAAGATCACGCACCCGACCTTTTGACCCCGGTTCAGCGGGCCGTGGACGAAGCCGAAGAAGACCTTGGCTTTTTGCGCCTTGCCCCAGACCCTTGGGCCGAAGCGGATGATATCTCGATCGACTATGCGGTTATGGAACGCGCCGAAAACCTGTCGGTTGTGCCCTTTGACGCCGATTGGTCCGATTTGGGCGGCTGGGATGCGGTGTGGCGCGAAAGCGGGCCAGATGCAAAGGGTGTGGTCACATCAAACAGCGCCACAGCCATCGATTGCTCCAACACATTGCTGCGCTCTGAAAGCGAACGGTTGGAACTTGTTGGCATCGGGTTGGACAACATCATGGCCGTGGCCATGAATGACGCGGTTCTGGTCGCGGATATGTCGCGCGCCCAAGATGTCAAACTGGCCGTGGCCGCGCTCAAGGAAAAAGGCGCGGATCAAGCCGTCGCTTTCCCCAAAGACCACCGCCCTTGGGGCTGGTTCGAAAGCCTTGTTGTCGGCAATCGCTTTCAGGTGAAACGCATTCTTGTGCATCCCGGTGCCTCGCTCAGCCTGCAAAGCCACTTCCATCGCTCGGAACACTGGATTGTCGTTGAAGGCACCGCCCGTGTGACGGTGGATGATGACGTCAAATTGGTGACCGAAAACCAGTCTGTCTATATCCCGCTCGGGGCTGTGCATCGCATGGAAAACCCCGGCAAAGTGCCAATGGTGCTGATCGAAGTGCAGACTGGTGCCTATGTCGGAGAAGACGACATCGTCCGCTACGAAGATGTCTATTCACGCAAATAATCCTGCAGGTGCGTGTATCTGATCCCAAATCAGGGTCTGATACGCGCGCCCGCTCACCCAACAGGCAGGCAATATGCAGCGGGTTTTCATCACCGGGTCCGCCGGCTTTATCGGATTTCACCTTAGCCAGCTTTTGCTGAAAGAGGGGTACCAGGTCCATGGCTATGACGGGATGACGGATTACTATGACGTGCGCCTGAAACAACGCCGTCACCAAATCCTCCTGCAAAGCCCGGATTTTTCCGCCACCGAAGCGATGCTGCAAGACGACGACACGCTGCAACAGACTGTCGATCGCTTTGCCCCGGATGTGATCATCCATCTCGCTGGGCAAGCAGGCGTGCGTTACAGCCTTGAAAATCCACGCGCCTATATCGATGGCAATGTCACCGGCAGTTTCAACGTAATGGAAGCCGCGCGCCGCCTGAACGTGCAGCATCTGCTGATGGCGTCCACCTCCTCCGTCTATGGTGCCAACACCGAAATGCCCTTTGCAGAAACGCAAAAGGCCGACACGCCCTTGACCATCTATGCCGCCACCAAAAAGGCGACCGAAGCGATGGGCCATTCTTACGCGCATCTGCATGACCTGCCCGTGACCATGTTCCGCTTTTTCACGGTCTATGGGCCATGGGGGCGCCCGGATATGGCGTTTTTCAAATTCACCGATGCGATCCTGAAAGGCGATCCCATCGACATCTATAACAATGGCGAAATGTACCGGGACTTTACCTTTGTCACCGATCTGGCCCGCGCCATCCGCCTGTTGATCGATGCCGTGCCGCCCACCCCAGCAGGCCGCCCCGAGGACATGACACCCATCAACGGCGACAGCCTCAGCCCCGCCGCCCCCTTCCGGGTGGTCAATATCGGCAATTCAGACACCGTACATCTGATGGATTTCATCGTCGCCATCGAAGACGCGACCGGCACACAAGCCAAACGCAATTTCATGCCCATGCAAACCGGCGACGTCCCGGCCACATGGGCCAATGCCGACCTGCTGAATGCGCTAACCGGATACCGCCCGCAAACCCATTACAAAGACGGGGTCGCGCAGTTTGTTCGCTGGTTCAGAGATTATTATCAGCTTTAAGGGGCGAAACAGGCAAAGTCTGCTGTGCGAACATTGTGTGCTCTACAGACCCGTAAGATGGCTTTGGACACAGCCCATGTATGTAACACCCATGCTATACCCGCTCCGCGCGACAACGTGATTTTTGTGTTATCCACATTTCTGTCACGATACTACTTATGAAAAAATCTCTCTGCATCCCCGCATTCGTTCTGACGGTCACTTTGACAATCAGCTCTGCCATTGCGCACGCTGAAACCGCAAAGCCTCGGGTTTTGACATTGCCAGATAGAGCAGATGCCACCCTGCCCGGAAATCAGACCCAAGCGCGCCACGGTGTGAAAATCAATCGCGGCTCTGGCTTTCCGGAACCTGTGATCAAGATTGTTGAACCGAAGGTAGAGCCCGTAGTGCCCCGTCGTCGGATTATCCGCAAAAGGTCGCGTTGGTGACGTTGCAAACCTAGAGCATTGCACAGAAAGCCGCGCCAAAGACGGGGTCGCACAGTTTGTCGGCTGGTTTAGAGACTATTATCAGCTGTAAAGAGCCCGTCCTCGACGCCATCGTTCTGACAAGATCACTTGATACCGCCCGAAGTGAAACTTCGGAGGTGTATTGTCTTTGCGTTTGATGAAAAATAGTGCGCGCTTTCGCTGCTGTCCTTCTGGTTTTTGCAAGTACCGATGCCAAAGCTGATCTGTGGGGTGGTAAATCACATAATCAGTTTGAGACGATCTACGAACTCATCCCGGATGTCGAACTCAAGTCGCATACTGTCTTCTCGCATCACCGATATGACATTATCGGTGCCAAAAACCGTCCTTGGCAGCCTAATACTTTGCCAGCTGTTCAATGCAGATGGTGAAATTATCTCGGCACAACACACAAACACCCAAACCGACAAAACTCAATTACACCTCAGTGTAGAAGAACCCGCTGTATCGGTAAAATGCGCAACCATGCGCGTTCAAAAAAGGGTGGCGTCTCCTTAACATTCCTTCGTGCATGGGCACTGGCCCGACCTGTGCGCATGCCCTTTCAGGTCAGGCGGGTCAGGCTGTTGGCGGTGACCCAACCGGTTTGATTTTGGGGATCATCCAGAAACTGGGTGACCAGATCGTTCCATTCCATACCGATATACAGCCCTTCAAGCCCTACTTCAGAAGCAGTAGAGAGGTGCGAAAACAGGCTCTGATCGGCCACAATTTGCGCCATAGCCCCAGCCAGCGCCACCGAATCAGAAGCGGCAAATTCCAGACAATCGGTGCCCGGTGTCAGGCGTCCGCGAAAGGCGGGGTGATCTGACAGGATCAGGGGTGAGCGCGAAGCAAGCGCTTCGTAGATCACATTGGGCAACCCTTCGGGATAGCTGTGGCGCGAGGGCACGATGACCATGTCATGCGTAGCCATTTGGGCACGCACCTGATCATGGGGGATCAGCCCGATAAAATCGACCCGGCCGGCCACATCCATTTGGGCCGCCTCAGCGCGCCAATGATCCAGATCACCGCCCCCCGCAAAGGTCATGCGCAGACCCGGCGTTTGTTGCACTGCACGCAGGCAATCACCGACGCCTTTATCCTCGCTGAGGGCGCCTGCATAAAACGCACAAGGGGCTGTGGCATCGTGCAGGCCCGTGCGGGCGGGCGCGACATTGCGCAAGCGAGCCCAATCCCAAGGCACAATCCGGGACGGATCAAGGCGCAGCACATCCTTGAGGGTTTGCGACGCATTCAAGCTGTGATTGGCGACACAAGGAAACGGCCCGTTCCGCAGGGCGCGCATCAATTGCCAATTGGTCCAGCGTGTGCGCGGGCCGCCCTGTTGGAACAGATCAGCAAAGCAAGGCAGGGTCGGGATGTTGCGGGCCTTGGCGGCTTTGATCAGGGGCAAATGGGGCAGTCGCAAAATCAGCCGGTCCGGGGCCAGACGATCCAGCAATGCGCCTGCATCCTGATCACGCGCAATGCCTTCTGATATCAGACCCGGCGCCAATTCATCTTGATGTGGGCCTGTGGTCGACACGGTGGTGACACGTGTCAGGTCTGACCGGTCCAGTAGATCGGCCACAAACTGCACCGAGGCGCGCTGATCGCGATAGGTTTCTGCCCCCCCTTCGGCAAAGCGCCGGTAGGCATCGGCGTAATGGCCGGTCTGAATAAATACGCAATGCACGCGGGGTTGTCCTTGCTCGATCTGCCTTTGGGGCGGGTTCAAGATAGCTGTACCTGATTTAAAACGCACTGGCAGGGCCTGATCCAAGATATTTTGGGGAATAACAGAGCAAAATTACCCCTTTATTCAGTGTATTGTTCATGAAAAACCTTCATTGCCATGAAATCACCCCATTGGCATTGCACGGGCATGGCAAGGCCCGCTATGTGAGGCCGCGATTAGATCGCCCCTTTGGCGGAACAAAGAACAGATACAGAGTTTATATATATGACCGAACGTCTCAAGATCGCCGTGGTTGGTCTCGGTAAGATGGGTCTTTCACATTTTTCGTTGGTTGGGGCGCATCCTCAAGCCGAAACGATGGCCTGCGATGCTGCGGGTTTCATGGTCGATGTGTTGTCCAAAAATGTCCCACACACGATCTGGAAAGATTACGACAAGTTGCTGTCCGAAGGCGCGCCGCAAGCTGTGGTGATTGCCACGCCGTCCCGCCTGCATGCCCCGATGGTGCGGGCTGCCCTTGAAAAGGGTGTGCATGTCTTTTGCGAAAAGCCCTTTTGTCTGGATTGGCGCGAAGCCGAAGAGCTGGCCGCGCTGGCGGATGAAAAAGGTCTGATCAATCAGGTGGGCTATCATTACCGCCATGTGGGTGCATTCCAAGAGATGAAGCGCCTTGTGGATGCGGGTGCGATTGGGCGGATCACCCATGTGATGGCCGAAGCCTATGGGCCGGTGGTGCTGCGCCCCAAAAAGCAAAGCTGGCGCACAACCAAATCCGAAGGGGGCGGGTGTCTTTATGATTATGCCGCGCACCCGCTGAACCTGTTGAACTGGTTCTTTGGCACGCCTGCCGAAGTAACTGGATCGGTGTTGAATTCGATCTTTTCGGAAGGCACCGACGACGAAGTCTTTTCGACGCTGCGCTTTGAGGGGGGCCAGACGGCACAGATGTCGGTGAACTGGTCCGATGAAAGTCACCGGAAGATGTCGACCAAGATTTCGATGATCGGGACCAACGGGCGCCTTTATGCGGACCGGCAGGAATGTCAGGTCTATCTGCGCGAAGAGGTTCCGGGCCTTGACGGCTATGGCACGGGATGGAACGTGAAATATACAACCGAGCTGACGCAAGAAAGCTGGTTCTATTTGCGCGGTGAAGAATATTCCAACCAGATCGATGCGTTTATCCGCAGCTGTCTGGGGGAAACTGCCCCGTTGGGCACTGATTTTCGCGATGCAGCGGCCACAGATCGGTCGATTGCGATGATCTTGCAGAATGCAGAAACAGGTCAGGCCGTGGGCGAAGCGCCCGCCCCTGTGACACCTCAGCCCGCCAAACGGCGCGGCTGGTTTGGACGCTAGGGGAGCGCGACAATGGAACATCAGATGGACAAGCTTCTTTTTGGCGACAACCAGTTCTTTGGCATCAACCACATGTCCGAAGAAAAAGCGCGCGCGCAGGCCATGCGGTTTCAAGACAGCAACGCAATCATGGACGTGTTGGATGTCGCGTATGATGCGGGCATCCGCACCTTTATGTGCACCACCCATGACCGCATCGCCGAAATTGCAGAGATCGTGCGCAACAACCCCGAACGCTATCCCGACTTCCTGTTTTACCCCTGCATGCCCTATGCCCATAAATACGCCAATGCGGTAACAGATTTCGGCATGATGGGCGCGGTTCAGCATTTCATGCCCGAAGGTGGCATGTTGCAGACTGCCTTGCGCGGCGGTGCTGCACTGGCCACGAAAGATGTGGACGGGATTGCGAAAATCCTGATCGACGCGGAAATGAAGATGTTCAAGGGGCTGAATACGCCTGTTGTCTTCATGCAGAACGTCTTTACGGATTTGCTATTGGGTTTGGGCTTTGGTCGGGCGTTGCGTGTGTTCCACGATCACGTGCGCGAAACCTATAATGCAGAGCCGGGTTTCATCACGATGAACATGCCCTTGTGTCTTGAGGTGCTAGAACGTGAAGGCATCGAAAATCCGATCATTTGTTCCAACATCAACAAGATTGGGTTCCGTATGTGTGGCGGCGCCGAAGCCTATAAGGCTGCAATGGAAGCAGGGCGCGTGCGTGCCGTGGCCATGTCGGTTTATGCATCCGGTGCCATTCCACCGGCCGAGGCCATAGAATGGGTGTCAGAATTGCCAAATCTGGAATCCATCGTCTTTGGGGCCTCCAGCCGGGCCAATATCCATTCGACACGGGATCTGGTTGCGCAGCATATGGGGCCTTCGGGGTAGTGCCCGACACGATTTCATCTGCGTTCCAGCCTCGACGGGACGAAATCTTTGCACACACGACGCTTCGAGGTGTCGCGGCGCTGTGCGTGGTCGCACATCATGGATTTCATCTGTCCGGACATACGCCCGGCTACAATCCGATCTATGCTTTTTTTGATTCATCCTACTTATTTGTCGACCTGTTCTTCATTCTAAGTGGCTTTATTATGCAGGAGACCTATGGGCGAAGCTTGCGCAAATCTTACACCGATACAGGTTGGATGCGATCGGTCGGACGTTATTGGCTTCGACGGGCTCTGAAAGTTATCCCAAATTACTATCTGGGTGTTCTGGCAGGAGTGACCGTATTTGTACTGATCAATCATTTGCGCTCTGAAGCCTTATTCCCGGATTGTCTACGCGAGACGACAACGGCATATCTTTTTATGTATCAGGAACTGTCCGGAGGAACCTGTCTCAGCATCAATCAACCTCTATGGTCAATCGTGACCGAGATGATGTGCTATTTGGTTTTCCCTTTGATGCTTCTGATGCTGAAGATCCCGCTGTTTTACCTGGTCGTTTCATCGGGCCTTTATGCGGTGTTGATGTTGTATGCTCAGGATATGAATATCATTCATGGGGCTCTATCTATATTTAGAACATTAGCGGGGTTCTTGTTGGGGATGTATATTGCGCAAGCGCATAACGTTCTGTCAGACGTCGCTAAAGCACGCCTGCAACTGCCTACCCTTGTGGGGGTCGTGCTGTGTGTCTGCTTAGGACTGGAATTGTTGGCACTGGTTTGCTTTGCGGTGATGGTACTGGTGACGGCAAGCCAGCACGGTCCGTTGGTGCAAATATCAAAAGCATCGGCACTTTATCAACCAGGACGAGCGTCATTTGCCATTTACCTCGTACATATGCCCTTGTTGATCTTCTTTAAGCTGGTCGTGCATAAGCTAGAGGCGGACTCGGGCCTTGAGATCACATCCTATCCTTCGCTGTTCGTGTTTGTATCGCTATGCCTTGCGCTTGGTTTTGGGGTGCTGGCTTTCCGATGGGTGGAATGGCCGATAGAGAACATAGCGCGGTCCATTCGACATAAGGTCGAAAGAATATGATGGACTTGATAAATTTAACTCATAAGACAATTCCTATTGCGACGGTTTCTTTTTCTTGGCGATGGAACTTGTGCTGTAGGAAAAGAAACCTATGCCTGACGGATCAAAAATGCTTGTAAACCAAAATCTTAAGCCCGTGCCCATGCTCAACGCATTTGTGCATGATCTGGATATGGATGATCTGGTGAAGAACTTCACCGAAGGCATGATGCTGACGCTGCATGTCGATATGATCATGAAGCTGCAGCAGGATCAGGAGTTCTATGACATCCTTGATCAGTTCGACGTGGTCACCTGTGACAGCCAGATCATGTATTTCGCCACCAAGTTTCTGGGTACGCCTGTGCGTCAGCGGGTGTCAGGATCAGATTACTTTCCCAAGTTTTATATGCATCACAAGGACAACCCCGACATGACGTTGTTTATGATGGGGGGCAAGCCGGGTGTGGCAGAGCTGGCCGCCAGCAATGTGAATGAAAAAGTCGGTCGCGAATTCATCGTGGGCACATATGCGCCGTCCTTTGATTTCGAAGACAAACCTGACGAGATCGAAGACATGATCGCACAGGTCAATGCCAGCGGCGCCACCGCTTTGTTGGTCGGGCTTGGCGGCGGACGTCAGGAAAAGTTTATCATCAAACACCGGGATCGGATGCCCGGGGTCAAGCTTTGGCTGCCTTTGGGGGGAACCATCGATTACGAAAGCGGGACGTTTGATCGCCCCCCGGCTTGGATCACCGAAGCCGGTTTTGAATGGCTCTATCGTTTGATCAAAGAACCACGCGCCCGGTTTCATCGCTATGTGGTTCATGAACCTCCCTTTTTGTGGGCGGTTCTCAAGCAAAAGCTGGGGTTTTACCGCGATCCGTTTGCGAAGGGCTGAGGATCATGGTGCTGGCCCAAGCCCCCACTCTGTTGCGTATCGCAGAACAGACCTTTCCCGGCCGCAAGCTTGCGAATGTAAAGCTGAAGGCCAAAATGTTGGCTGCTGCTCAGGGGCAAAAGCAATCGCTAAAGCCGTTTTTAGAACCCGCGCCCGAGACAATGCTGGCCCGTGTCATGGCGCAGCGGCCCGAAATGCTGGGCGCGTTGATCTGGCCTTATCAATGTGCATCTTGGAAAGCCGAGACACGCCTGAACCGGATCGCAGCCCATTACCAAGCTGTTGATGCGATTGGTGGGCCCTATTGCTTTGATCTGGATGATCAGTTGGTGGTTGTGACGCTGGATGAACAGCATGCAGGTCTGCGTGT
Source organism: Shimia sp. (assembly GCF_039969785.1). Taxonomy (GTDB): domain Bacteria; phylum Pseudomonadota; class Alphaproteobacteria; order Rhodobacterales; family Rhodobacteraceae; genus Shimia. The sequence goes on from NZ_JBDVNC010000047.1 coordinate 41,760, forward strand.
GGTTCTGGATCAACCCAAATGGTTCATGCGCGAAGGCGGATTGACCGTGAACCTGTTCGTTGGGGATTTCCGTGCGTTTTCATTGGCGTTTTCACTGTGGCCAACGGATCAGGGTCTGGTCGGGGTGATTGGTGGATTACAAGGGCGTAATCGCGATAACGCGTTGGATCTGTACCGGCAACTGACCAAGGATTTGCATGGGTTGCGGCCACGGGATTTCCTGCTGGATATCTTCCGCATGTTGGCGCGGCGCATCGGCGTGCAAGAGATCCACGCCGTGGCCCAAGCACAGCGGCACCATCTGCACCCTTTCTTTGGCGACAAGGAAGTGAGCCCCAATTACGATGCAATCTGGACAGATCGGGGGGGCACACAGATGGATGCGGGTTTCTGGCGGTTGGATGTGGCGCCTGAAATACGTGATATTGAAACCGTCAAACCAAAGAAGCGTTCTTTGTATCGCAAGCGGTTTGCCTTTTTAGACACCTTCGAGGCCGCCTTTGCTGAAGGATTGGACACAGCGCAACCCACGCAGTTTGTAGATACCTGACTCATGCTGATTGATAAACGTGACCAGAGACTGATCAGGGCGATTCACCGCTATCAACATCATCGCGATGCGCGCGGGCTGTGGGCGCGCCTGCAATGCGCGCGCGGCAAGTTGGGTCACGAAATCTGGTCGCTGTTAAGCGGGTCCGACATCAACCGCGAAGCCGATCTTGCCGCTAATCTGCGCATGCCTCATCCCACCGGGATCGTGATGCACCGCAACGCCCGTGTCGGGGCCAATTGCCTGATCATGCAGCATGTGACGTTGGGTGAAATCGAAGGGGGCAAGGCTCCACAGATTTCTGACGATGTCTATATCGGGGCTGGAGCGCGCATTTTGGGTGGTGTGACCATTGGCAAAGGCGCGCGTATCGGGGCCAATGCGGTTGTGTTGCAAAACGTACCAGCAGGTGCCACCGCTGTTGGTGTTCCAGCGCGTATTCTGACAGGCTCAAAACAAACATAAGGATTACCTTTGTTCTTCCCTTCGCAGAACACAGCGGAAGGCATCATGTTGTTGCAATTCATACCCGTGAAATGACGGCACCAGGTGACAATTGTCTCTACGCCACTGCCACTGTCCCGGACCAGTTGGAAGAAAAATCTGAAATATAAGATGAGGTTTGAACCCCGCCCGCCTGAGTGACCGTTCGCGTGCCGAATGTCGATGATATGCCAGACGCGGGTGTGATCATCGTGGACCTGTCGCGGTTTGATGCCGCTCCTTTGATAGCATTCACTGCAACAAAGGAGACTGAATATGGAACTAAAACGGACAGACGAATTCCGCCGAGATGCGGTGCGTATCGCATTGCCAAAAAAGGACATGCCATAAACCCACATCCCAGCCGAACTGTCGCGGCTGACTGATATTGGGCAACGGGTTCGCTCCCCGCCCAATCAGGCCCCCCACCAGCTGTGGTAAAAGATCCAGAACTGGAGTTCGGTAAACAGCATCGTGCCGCTCGCTTAGACGGTTTCAGGGGACCAGAGATCAGCCCGTTCTGCTTCGATTTCAGAAGCTGCACGGGCTTTGCCCACAGACAAAGCCCGACGTTGATAGGCTCGGATGAAGGCACGCAATTCGGCATCCCCATGCTGTGGGTCGCGCCGCAACATCGCGCCAAAATACCCCTGCAGGATGGAAAGCCCGCCCGTCACATAGGGTGGCTGGCGCATCTTGTTGATGGCGGACGCCACCAGATATACCGGCCCCGTGCCCATGTAATACTGACCAAAGCCGTGGCGACGGCGGCCCACATGAATATTTGTCTGGCTTGATCCCATCGGGCGCAAATGTTCGAAAGCCAGTTCAGGCGCATCCCAGCTGCCCACAATCCAACCCAGCTGACGCGCCTTGTGGCAATCCAGACCATCCCACATGACCTCGCGGGCAAAGCCGCCGATCTGGTTGAAACAGCTCACGCGCATGAATTTGGACGCCCCGATCGACATCTCGTCTCCGATGCCTTCCGAAATCTGCTGGCCCTGCGGCCCGCTATACCACGTCTTGCCCGAACAACTGCCGACACGGGGTTCTGCCTCCATCCGGTCCATCAGGCCCGCAAAATAAGTCGGCGGCAAATCCAGATCGAGATCGAGCTTACATAGGTAAGTGTACTCGCTCAGCGTCACCGTCTCGAGCCCGGCATAAAAGGCTTCGATCACGCCAGGACCCACGGCCCGCTTGCCCCGATCTTCGCGGTGCACCACACGGATCCAATCATGTGCGGCCGTGTATTCGGCCAGAATCTGAGGGCTGTCATCCGTCGACCCATCATCAACAATAACCCAAAGGGCGGGCCGTTCGGACTGTGCCACCATGCTGTCCAGCGTGCGGCGCATATAGTCGGCCTCGTTACGTCCGGGCGAAATGACGACATAAGCGCGGGTATCAATTGCGTGTTTCATAGCTGGTCTATGTTCGATATAGACAGCACAGACAAGAAGACGCTTATCCTGTTATGACGATTATCTAAGTTTGTTTGAAAGATGCATACCTCAATATCACAGCTCACACCGCCCTCTATACCCCCCCCGAGACAGATCTAGCTCTGTCTTAAGCGTGTCGCAGTGTTTTCACGAAATCGACCCACCTCCTCGATATTGCGCCGCAAGCGCTCTCATGGCAGGAGCAGCCCGGGCAAATTTTTAAGCTTCAAAGGACTATTTCATGGCGCTTCTGGATGTAATTTCCTCCCGTAAGGCCCGTGTGGGCATCGTTGGTCTGGGCTATGTTGGCCTGCCGCTGGCCGTCACGGCCGCCCGACAAGGGTTTCCCGTCACCGGGTTTGACATCGATGACAGCAAGATGGCGCGTCTGGATGCAGGCGAAAGCTATATCGGGGCGGTGACAGATGCCGATCTGAACGCGGTCAAGGACGGGTTTGACTGGACCACGGATTTCAGCCGTCTGGCCGAATGTCAGGCCATCCTGATCTGTGTCCCCACGCCCCTGACCAAGCAGCGCGAACCCGATCTGTCCTTTGTGGAAGAGACCACACATAAGATCGCGCAGCATATCAGCGCCGGCACCGTTGTTGTGCTGGAATCAACAACCTATCCCGGCACAACCGAAGAAGTACTCGCCCCGATCCTTGAAACATCAGGTCTGACACTGGGCAAAGACATCTTTCTGGGCTTTTCCCCCGAACGCGAAGATCCCGGCAACACCAGTCACAACACACGTTCGATCCCCAAAGTGGTTGCAGGTATGGGCGATCTGGCCGGCGATCTGGTCGAAGCGCTCTATGCCGGTATCGTGGACACGGTTGTGCGCGTGCCAACACCCGCCACCGCCGAGGCCGTCAAAATCACCGAAAACATCTTTCGCGCGGTCAACATCGCTTTGGTCAACGAACTCAAGCTGATCTATGACAAAATGGACATCGATGTCTGGGAGGTCATTGAAGGGGCCGCCACCAAACCCTTTGGCTATATGCCCTTCTATCCCGGCCCCGGTCTGGGCGGGCACTGTATCCCGATTGATCCGTTTTACCTGACATGGAAGGCCCGCGAACACGAAGTGCCGACGCGCTTTATTGAGCTGGCTGGCGAAATCAACACCAACATGCCGCATCATGTCGTCGACCGCCTGCGTGAAATCGTCGACCGCGAAGTCGGCAAAGGCCTAAGCCGTGCGCGCATCCTGCTGGTGGGTGTGGCGTATAAGAAAAACGTTTCTGATATGCGCGAAAGCCCCTCCATGAAGCTGATGGAGCTGTTGGACGAAGCGGGCGCAGAGGTGGTGTATATCGATCCGCATGTGCCTGAAATCCCGCCCATGCGCGAATACAAACAATACGTGGCGCGCAGTGCGACCGATCCCAAAACCCTGACCGCAGACCAAATTGATGCCGTGCTGATCGCCACAGATCACGACGCCACCGATTATGCCGCCCTGCTGGATCTGGATTGCCCGATCATCGACACCCGCAACGTGATGGCCAAACGCGGGCTTGATCTGGACCGGGTTCGCAAGGTCTAAAACGGCAAAGGGCTTCTTATGGCGACCACGCCTCCTATCCTGATCCACGCGGGATACCAGAAAACGGCTTCGACGTTTCTGCAAAACCAGATCTTTTCGGATCAGGCGGTTTTTGCCGCGCCGTGGGGCACACAATCCGCCATGGCAATCGAGGCGTTCATTCTCAGTCACCCGGCGCACTTTGAGTCTGACGCGATCCGTGCCGATTTTGCCAATACGGATGGGCGCATCCCGGTGATCTCACACGAAGACTTGCTGGGCTATCCAATTTACGGACGCTATCACGCGGAAGCGGCTTTGACACGGATGGCCAAGGCGTTTCCCGAAGCCCGTCTGCTGGTCTGTGTGCGCGAACAACGCAGCATGATGATGGCCCAGTATTTGCAATATATCCGTCAAGGTGGATCTGAAACGATCCAAACCATGCTGACGGGCAACATGGACCGCCCCGGGTTTCGCCCCATTCTGCGCCGGGATCATTTCGAATATGACCTAAGCTACGATTTGGCCTGCGCACATTTCCCAAGGGAACAGGTTCTGTTCATGCCCCACGAGCTGATGCGTGCGGACCCTGCAGCTTATATGCAGCGCCTGAATGGGTTTTTGGGCACAACGCTTGAGGAAACGCGCCTTGAACAGGTTGTCTATGCCCGGCGCGGTGATGCTGCGATCCTGCTGGAGCGTTGGCTGAACCGTTGGGTGCCTGTGCCTGCCGTGCGCCCGGCCCGTTACGAAGACAACACCCGTCTGGTCAAGCTCAAGAATACACTGATCAAGCGGATCGATCCGATCTTGTCGCGCCACACCAAAATCGGCGCCCGTCAAATCACCGCGATCCGCGGCTTTATCGATGACACCATCGGAATCGAATACGCCGCATCAAACCAACGATTAAGTGATCGCATTGAATTGGACCTGACAGGGCTGGGATATCCGGTCGCAACTTAACCTTTTGCTCACACAAACCACCAGACAAACTGGGTGCACAGGCTTTCAAAAAGAACACGCTTCTGCCATAGAACAACCAGTTTCAGCTGGTACCCCTTAGCATTTAAACAGATAGACAGTGACCCATGACCGATCCTATTTTTTCCTTTGATCCCGAGATCATTCCTGATCCCATTCGACAAAGCAAAGGAGATCGGCACATCCTATGCCGAGACCTATCAGGCCGGTCAGCCCGATAGTCACATCTGCATCGACAACTTCCTACCCGAACCCGTCCTAGAGAACGTGATCGCGGATCTGGGTATATTGCCCGCCCCTGAATCCAGCTTTGGGCGTGCACAGGAAAACCTGAAATCTTCCTATATCCCAGAGCGTCTTCCGTCCTATACGAAGAATCTCTTTTACGCGTTCAATTCACGCCCCTTCATTCTGTTCCTCGAAGAGATGACAGGAATCAAAGGCTTGATCCCCGATCCTTATTTCATGGGCGCTGGTATCCATAAAACCCAGAATGGTGGGCATTTGAACATCCATGCGGATTTCAACCTGCACCAAATGATGCAGGTCGAGCGCCGCCTGAATATTCTGATCTATCTGAACCGCGACTGGCAGACCGAATGGGGCGGTAACTTTGAGATCTGGGAAAACGACATGTCTGCCAAGGTCAAAAGTTTCACGCCGACCTTCAACCGCATGGTCTGTTTTTCAACCGGTTCGAACACGTTCCATGGCAACCCCGAACCAATGAACCACCCCGATGGTGAAGCGCGTCAATCGATTGCGCTGTATTACTACACCGCCACCTGGGGTCCGGATCGCAAATCCCACACGACGCTGTTCAAACCGCGCCCCGGCACCGAAGATCAAGCAGACAGCGTGATCGCACGCCGTGCCATCATGAAGGACATCCTGCCCCCCATCGTTTACCGCCGGATCGGATATCACCTGCGCAGAGTCGGATTCTGATCAGGTGCTGGCTGGGCTCGCCGCACATATCGGACATCTCTATCCGCTAAAGTCCGGGTGTGGGCCCCTTGCCAATTCCAGGCTGTTTCGATGGCTTGACCCAGCGGGCGGGCCGGATGGCATTGCCTCTGTGACAGGCGGGCGCGCCGTGGTCCCTGCGGGTGATTATGTCGGACGCTCCATGCGCTTTGTCGGGGACCTTGATCCCAAAGTGTCATGGGTGGTCGACCGAGTACTGAACTCTGGCGATATCGCCCTTGATATAGGCTCTAATCTTGGGCTTGTGTCCTTGCGCATGGCCGCGCGGGTCGGCCCTTCGGGGCAGGTCCATGCCTTTGATCCGCAACCGCGTATGCAGGTTTATTTTCGCCGCACGCTGGATCTGAACCCGGATTTGCCGATCACCCTGCATCCCATCGGCCTCGGCCCTGAAAGCACCACACTGGAATTGGCTATCCCGCTCAACAATTCTGGCTCTGCGTCGCTGTCGACCCAGTTTGAAAACCTGCCCGGCACAGAAACCGTGCAGGTGCCTGTCGAACCGCTCGACAACTATGCCCAAACGGCCGGGATCACACAGGTCAAGATGATCAAAATGGATGTCGAAGGCTTCGAGACCCAAGCCCTGCAAGGGGCGCATACCTTTCTGGGGCAGACCCGCCCTGCGGTTATCCTGCTTGAGGAAAACGCCCCTGACCCGGAAACTGGTCTGTCCCCTGCCCTCGAGCTATTACAGGCGCGAGATTACACCCTTATACACCCTGCCTCGTGCACTGTGGACTGTGCGTCTGGCCCCCCTCTCTGAACACGCGACAGCCCATGATTATGTCGCCGTCGCCCCGGACGCCCCGGACGCCCCGGACGCCATTCGCAGTGCTTTGGGCATAAACTAAGATCACAGTTTCGAGATCATGCCATTGTTACAAATAGTTACATAAGGGTACACTGGATTACATTGGCCCTGATCTGTTAAAATAAATTGGCAAATGGTCTTTTTTAGGCCATATCGTTCGGTCAAATGCTTTAGTTGAAATTTATTGAGAGCGCGTGGGTTAATGTCGACAGTTGAGCAAGTCTCAAAACAATCGAAGATCGCAAACGATTTCCTGCATTGGGGCAGCTTCTGGCTGATCGTGATTACGCTTGGAGCCGTTGTTTTCTTTTATGAAGGCATCGAAGCCTTGTTGGTTGCGTGGCAATTGCCCGAATACAGTCACGGTCCCCTGATCCCCATTCTGTCGGGATTGCTGTTCCTACGCCAACTCAAAATGGTGCCCGAGCACCACGGCGCTATCAAAAACCGCTGGCCCGGTGTCGCGCTGATCCTGTTTGCGGTCCTGATGGGCACGCTGGGTAAGCTCGCCAATATCGATGATATCGTAGCCTATGCGCTGATCCTGTGGGTTGGTGGCCTGCTGCTGGTCAGCTTTGGCTGGCAAACCGGCAAGCATTTCTGGCCCCCCGTTGTGCACCTGGTTTATATGCTGCCCCTGCCCGGCGTGATCTATTACAAGATGACCACATGGCTGCAGTTTATTTCCTCTGAGCTTGGGGTTTGGTTCCTGAAGCTGATGGCCGTTCCGGTGTTTCTGGACGGTAACATCATCGATCTGGGCATCACCAAACTGCACGTGGCCGAGGCCTGTTCGGGTCTGCGCTACCTGTTCCCGATCCTCAGCTTTTCCTACATCTTCGCTGTCCTCTATCGCGGTCCAATGTGGCACAAGGCTGTGTTGCTGATCTCGGCGGCTCCGATCACGGTTCTGATGAATTCGGTTCGGATCGGCATTGCCGGATATGTTGTGAACCACTGGGGTGTCAGCTGGCTCGACGGCTTTACGCACTTTTTCGAAGGTTGGGTGATCTTTGTTGCCTGTATCCTTCTCTTGTTCGCGCTGGCCCGCATCATGTTGTTCTTCAACCGCCAAAAAATGAGCCTGGTCGAAGCGCTTGATCTCGATACGGACGGCCTGATGACGCAAGCGATGCGCCTGCGGTTGGTGCAACCGTCAAAAGCGTTGATCGTATCCGCAATGGTTCTTGTGGTCGGGACATTGACATGGGCCGCTTTGCCGGATCGTGGCGATATACGCGTCCCACGCGACAGCTTTGCTATCTTCCCGCGCACGCTGGGTGAATGGTCACAATCAGGCCCGCGCGAATTCCTGAACCCTCATGTGGAACGGGTGTTGGCGGCGGATGATTATCATCAGGTGAACTTGGCCAAACCCGGTGTTGAGACGACTGTGGGCTTGTTCATGGCTTGGTATTATGACCAATCCGCAGGCGGCGTACATAGCCCCGAAGTGTGTCTGCCCGGCGCGGGTTGGGAAATCGCATGGCTGGAACGGACGGACATCACCGCTGAAATGAACAGCGACACCCCTTTCCAAATCAACCGGGCGATCATCCAAAAGGGTGAATCCCGCATGATGGTCTATTACTGGTTCGAACAGAAAGAACGCCGGATTGCCTGGGATTTTGCGGCCAAGTACTGGCTGATGGTGGATGGTATCCGCACAGGTCGGACCGATGGGGCGCTGGTGCGTCTGACAACATCGATTCAACCCGGCGAAGATGACTCCGCTGCCGAAACCCGCCTGAACGAAGTGTTGAAAGAATTGCAAGGCCCACTGCCACGATTCATTCCAAAAGGGTGATCTAAGGACCAAGTTCGTTGATCTGGAGCGCTTTTGCCAATAGAGGCAAAGCGTGACAGTGACAGAACACATAAGCCACCCAGGGCAGGTCTTGGGCGACCTCGTTGCGATCAATTCGCTGCGCACCATCGCCTTTACCATGCTGGTCAGCTACCATGTGGTGGGTCTGGGAACCACCAGTGGGCTTGGCCTTGATTACCCGCATTTCCTGCGGTTTTACGCAGATTATCTGATCCATGTGCGGATGCCGATCTTTGCTGTGATCGCCGGGTTTGTGTATGGGATGCGCCCTGTACACTTACCCGATTACGGACGCTTTATCGGAGGTAAGGTTCGCCGTCTTCTGATCCCCGGCGCCATTGCCGCCTTGGTCTTTGCCTTAGCGGGAACGCTGATGGGCAATCGGTTTGGCCGCACCCCCACCGACATCTGGGAGATCTTTTTCTTTCCCTATGCACATTACTGGTACCTGCAAACGATGATGGTGATCTTTGTGGGCAGCGCCTTGGCGGATGCCCTGCTTAAGGGGCGTCACACACATTGGCTGTTTCTCGGGGCCTGTGCCTTTTCGCTGTCCAGCGTCTGGCCACCTGTGTTCTTTTCTTTGCGCACCGTACCGTTCTTGTTGCCATTCTTCTTGTTTGGCGTGGTGCTCTATCGCAATTTCAATCTGTTTTATCAGGCCCGCACCCTGGTGATGGGCCTGTGTCTGCTTGCGGTCTTGGGGGTATCTTACCTGCAGGCCCAGCATTACTGGGCTGAGGGCACGCTGATGTTGGGCCGCCGCACGCCAAGCGCGTTGGTCTTTGGTGTGGCAGCCTGTACCTTGTTGTTTCTGGCCATGCCGCGGATCGCCCTGCTGGACCGTTTGGCACCCTTTGCATTCACCATCTATCTTTACCACATATTTGGCACATCCGGCATGCGCGAAGTGCTGGAAAAGCTTGGCGTGGATGCATTGATGCTCAAAACAATCTTGGGCCTGATCGCTGGGATCGCGTTGCCCATCGTCGTTCACAAGCTTGCCGAGAAAACAGGCCTGACACGCCGCCTTGTCTTGGGCTTGCGCTAATAAACTCAATCACCGGCTGTTTTCATCTGCCAGCAGATAGGCGCGCGGCAGATGCGACAGCACACAGGGCATTCTCCACCCCCATGCTTCCGGACAAGAGAGGCAAAACGCTTCATGCAATAGGTATGATCCCGCGTTCTTCCAGGAGATCGACGACATCCTGAAACGACAGCGGAAACCGCAGGTACCACCGCACGGCGCAAAGGATGATATCACGTGGAAAACGGTGGTGTTTGAACGGGGATCTACGTGGCATACTCAGCCCCAAAAGCACAGAGCTCGCCGAAACCGCCGATTTCTTAGGAAGGGGCGTGTACTTCACAAAGGATGCAAGGTGAAGTACGCGCTTATCGCCGAACACCGGTCCTAATTTCCGGTACGCAGGATGTGCCCTTGCCTCAGCATTCATCCTAGGGTCATGCAATAGTTCCTCTGCTAATGAGTGACGGCTACACTTGGTGAAATGCTTGCAAAAGTTGTGATTTTTTAATCCGTGGTGGCCTGCTTTTGTCGTGATTGGGCCACAAAACAATTGCGAAGTGCCCCTGGTACTTTTGAAATCACTCCGAAGGTACGTAAACGGGATCTTGCCGATGGGAAAACTCCCACCAATTCGCCAATCTCCGAACGCGAAGTTTACCGTCCACTCAGGCGGAACAATGCTTATCAAAACGAGCTCAAAAACGCCTTGGGAATCCGTAAGATAGGGGGAAACCGAACTTTTTTTCGTCATAATTTGACCGCTTCGACACCATAGTCTACGCAGGACTCTGCCGATTTAAGGGGGGCGAATTACATCTGACACAACCCTGCCCTATTTTCGTCCTCATCTACTCCACTTCACGCCTCACTCAGGACCTAAACAAATCTTAAGAATTAAAACTCATGGTTGTGTAACCACCGCTTAAGCAGTGGGTGAAAGAACCATGTCGTTTTTTACTCGTGTCTCCTTGCTCGGAACGCGGGTTCGCTATGCGCCTGTGCGAGCAAGTATGAGGAAATGCGCTTAATGTCTGACTCTCTTTCTTCGACCCTATTCTCGAACCCTCTTCCTGCCGCCATACCAGAGTCTGAAAGCGCCTCAGAGACTGATACGGACTCGGATAATACGGGCTTAGATGTAGGAATTGATCAACCAATATCCTCTGTCGAAGCCATGTCTGCAGCCCCCGAATTTGAAACCACATCTGCTCAGGAAGAGGCTCCGACCGAATATCTGAGCACAGGCAACCTTATGGCAGGACGTGTCACCGTTCTGCAGCCTGAGGGCTATGAAACTGCGCAATCCGTCACGATCGTCGAACAACCCGAATTCGGACATGCCTCGATCAACCCCGATGGGACCATTTCACTTGTTCTGACCGACGCCGCGCAAACCGGTTCGGTTTCGTTGAGCTATCAGATCATTCAGGCCAACGGCGCCATCGACGTTGTGAATGAAACCCTAGACATCGAAGAAGGCACGCAGGTGGCCGGATGGGCACAGGGTAACCACTATATGCTGGCCACAGACGAAGACGATCGCGTCATCGTTGAGACCGGTGAAAATCACCGCAAAGTATTTGTCTCTAACAGCGAAGACGCATTGACGCTAGACGACATTGCCGCTCGCGAAGGGATCGATTTTGGTGATGTGACGGACCTTCTCAACAACCCTAGCAGGGCCATTCAGGTCGGCCGCCAGATCGAAGCGTTGCTGGACGACTATGGTGCATCTGAAGACATGGCTCTGGCTCCAGATGCTGGTATGGCTCTATGGTATGCGACCACGTGGTCGCAATCTGAGCCCAACTCGAACTGGTTGCTGTTCGAAAGTGGCTATGAATACGACAATCTAGGTCAGGTGGTATCCCGCGAAACCTTCGGCGAAGACCCCTTGCACCCTGTCCACATCACATCCTGGGGTGAGGGTGAAAAGCCAATCATCAATTCCGAGATTAAAATCTGGCAAAAGCAATCCGAAAACATTGTGCTATCCGACCTGCATCTAAAGGGTGGTTTCAACGGATTGACTGGCAAGAACATCATCCTTGAAGACATCGAGTTCAGCGGAACTGGTGCGGCCATTCAGCATGCCGAAGGCGTGACCCTCCGGCATACAGAATTTTACGATATCTTCTATGAAGAAGTGAGAGAGGGATTCGATGATTGGGCGCCCCATTCCCACCGCACCGGCGGCCTGTACGTAGGCAATGCGGATGGTATACTGCTGGAGAACATCGTCGTCAGCCACACAGGTTGGGAAGAAGGCTATGACCCCAATGGCAGTGCCGATTACGGCCAGCCCCCAAGTCAATACAGCCACAACATTTACATACAGCGCAGCGTAACAGATTTCACTTTCCGCGACAGCGTTTCAGCAGAAGCTGCGTCGTTTGGAATACATGCCAAAAGCGGCGGCTTTCTGGACGGCAACCTGTTCTTCGAAAACAACGCGGGTTTCTCCGCCCTTGGTGGGAACTCTGACGGCTATAACGATGCGCAGGGCAACTACAGCCTTGTACTCGACAATGTTGTGACCTCAGCGGCGCATAAAGGGGCCTTTCAGATTGGAGCTCTGGCCAATGGATTTTACAGTGCAGGCAACGATTCAAGCCTTATCGGCAACGTTGTCGCGCACTTGGCTGATCCAAACGATCCCGATGATCTGGCAGCCAAGGAAATCAACTCGGGCAGCGGTATCTATCTGCGCGACCCGTTCTATGACGACACCATCATCTACAACTGGCACAGCCGCCGGAACGTTGAAATCGGCAACTCTGACGATTTCGAGCTGAACGTAGACGACTTGGATCCAGAACTGGCCGATCAGACCACGATCCAAAATCTGGCCAAACTGGTCCTGAACGATCCGAACGCCGACCAACACGATCTGGCTGAATACATCAAACATAACGATGTGTCCGTAGAAGAACTGATCGCCTATTTCCAACAGGGCTTCGGTGTCAATGATGGGTCAATTCGCACAACCAACCAGACTCTGACCTTTGAACCCGATGAACGGGGTGACGGGGTCCGCTGGGACAACCGCCTGAACTGGAGCACGGAAGACGACGTCCTGAACGGCGATTCAATCGATCTGGCCGGAAACTGGGTCAATTACAGCGGCACATTCCGTATCAACAATATGACCCTGGGCGAAGATGGCACATTGGCCGTCGCACAAGGGCGCTTGACCATAGACGGCACACTGACAGGGGGCTCAGACAGCGCCATCAACGTGTCATACGCCGGACAACTCTGGCTGACGGGTGATCTTTCGGGTGCGTTGCACTTTGATGTGTCAGGCGGACGCTTTGTCAACACGGTCGATACAGGTTCAGCAGATCCGCTGACCATCAACATTTCAGGCGGGCAGGCCATTCTGGCCACAGCTGGCGCGACATTCAACCTATCCGGTGGCGACATCCTGACCGTTGAAGGCAGCGCGGCGAATCTGGGCTTTGACGGCGAAACCGGTGGCCTGGCTCTGTTGGCCTTTGACACCAATGCAGAACTCCATTTCGATGCAGACAGCGGCGGTTTCTCAACCATTCGCGAATTCCGCTCTGGTGCCTTCGGGGACGCGCCCAACGTGGCCTCACACGTCGACTTTGGGAACAGCACACTGGTTATCGACCTGTCCGATGCAGCCGGATTGGCTGGCACATTCGACCTGATCACGGTTGACCAGCTTGTCGGCGAATTCCAAGATATCCAAGTGCAGGGGCTTCCGAGCAACCAAGATGCCAACCTGCAGATCGATTACGTAAACGACACGGTGACCATCACCCTTACAAACGGTGGTTCGGGGGCTGTAACGTCCAGAACGATAACCGCAGACGGCGTAAACGATGGCACCAGCATCACCACCGACATCCCCGAAGACGAAGGGGACGCACCGGGCGACGACACTCCGGGCGACGTCCCAGCCATCGAAAACATCGCGGTCACTGGCAGTAACGGCGCGGACTACCTCCAAGGCGGTCTGGGCGATGACACGCTTGGCGGCGGCAATGGTAGCGATACATTGGTCGTGAGTGACGGCAATGACTTTGCTTATGGCAACGCCGGTGCTGATACGATCTATGGCGCAGGCGGCGACGACTTTGTCGCAGGCGGTAAAGGTGCAGACACCGTTTACGGTGGCACAGGCAACGATCAGGTCAAGGGCGGCAGAGGTCTGGATGACCTGTATGGCGGCCAGAACCATGACACGTTGTACGGCGGCGGCGGCAGTGACACATTGTACGGCGGCAACGGCGATGACATCCTTGTGGGCGGCGGTGGAGCCGACACCCTGACCGGTGGTCTGGGCGCGGATATCTTCACCGTAGCTTCGGTCGCCCACAGCTCGTTGGCGCCAAACAAACGCGATCACGTTCTCGACTTCTCACAAGACGAAGGGGATTTGATCTCACTCAGTGGATTTGACGCAAACACCCTAACGGCTGACATCAACAGCTTCTCCTTCGTCGGCGAAGGAGACACGGAAGGGGCGGGCACGCTGTCCTTCACACAGTCAAACGGCATCACAACTGTGATGGCTGATATTGATGGTGGCGGTGCAGATCTATCGATCACGATCCAGGGTGAAATCAACCTGACCGAAAGCGACTTTGTTCTCTGAACTTAGATTTTCGTGATTTCGCACGCGAAACGAAAACCTCCAAGAGGCTGAATTTAAACTACTTTTCAGACTTCTTATCGGAATTCCCAGACCGCGCAGCAAACCATGCACGCAGATCTGCAGCCAACGCATCATCCACACCCCGACCACGCAGAACCATGCGGCCTTGCTTTTGTTCCAGCATCACACCCGGCGCGATCTCAATTGGATCGACTGATGTGCGCGGAGCAGGGGCGGCGCCTTTCTTTAATGCCCGTTCAAGACGGGCGCGTTCTTCTGTGGCATCTGATGCAGGTGTTTTGCGCAACGCATCGCGCAGCCGGTTGCCCATCGGCGCATCTGCTTCGATCGCACTGGCCAAGGCCAAGCCCAGTTTTTCAGGGATCGCCGCGGGAAACCGCAAGGCGCCGTCCAGCACGCGGTGCAGCACCACGAATTTCAAGATCTTGGAGCGTTTCGGAGCCGGAGCATTTGCAA
>NZ_JBDVNC010000048.1:0-247405 GCF_039969785.1 Shimia sp.
GGCCTGCCCAAAACACGCTCCGGCAAAATCATGCGCCGCATCCTGCGAAAAATCGCAGAAAACGACTTCGGAGCCCTCGGAGACACCTCAACTCTCGCCGAACCAGCCGTCGTCGATGACCTCATCAAAAACAGAATGAACACCTAGGCACACATGCCCGCAGTGGCAGTTCTGATGAGAAATACCAAACGGGCCGGCAACCATGTCGGCCCGTATATTAAGGTGTATTGCATAATCCAACGTCAACCTATGGGTTATTGGATTGCTTTCCCGGAAAACAGATCGTAGCGTTCGCGTATGGCGCAAGACCGACCCCTTCTCGGCATCACTTTAATGCTGTGCTTTTGCATTCTGGCTCCGATGGGGGATGCGGTGGCTAAAATTCTATCTACTTCTGTTCCGATTGGGGAAACCTTACTTGTGCGCTTTGGCGTACAGGCGCTGGTGCTGATCCCAATCATTGCCATCACCAGGCGTCCGTGGCGCATGCGCAAACGCATTCTCGGGCTTGTCGCTCTCCGGACTGCGCTGCACATCATCGGCATTGGCGCCATGTTTCTTGCCCTGCGCCACCTGCCGCTTGCGGACGCGGTGGCCATTGCCTTTGTCATGCCGTTCCTGATGCTTCTGCTCGGCAAATTTGTATTGAACGAAGAAGTCGGGATGCGCCGCCTGCTGGCGTGTATCGTTGGGTTCATCGGTACGCTTCTTGTCATCCAGCCAAGCTTTGTCGAAGTTGGTCCACCGGCGCTTTTGCCTTTGGTCGTTGCCGTGGTGTTTTCCCTGTTCATGCTGGTGACACGCCAGATCGCCAAAGAGGTAGATCCGATTTCACTTCAAGCCGTCAGTGGAGTCATGGCCGTTACGGTCACCTTGCCAGCGCTGGCCTTGGGCTTTGTTTTTGACATGCCTGAAATGAAGATAATTGTTCCCGACACAACGACCATGGCGTTGCTTTTGACCATTGGGTTGCTTGGAACGGCCGCGCATTTGCTCATGACATGGTCACTGCGCTATGCACCTTCTGCGACGCTTGCCCCTATGCAATATCTGGAAATCCCAATCGCTACCCTGATCGGCTGGATCGTGTTTTCCGACCTGCCCAATGGGCTGGCAGCCACAGGGATACTGATCACAATCGCGGCGGGTCTCTATATTGTGTTCAGAGAGCGGGCCATGAGCCGGGCTGCACAGCAAGCTCCAGAACCACTTTCTCCAGTTGATCACGCGGCAGAATAATCAACATCTTTGGTGCAGTCATCTCAAACGTCACCGGACCCAACGCCTGATTTGATGTGCCAATCCGCCCGTCTGGCGTGAACACCAACCCATTGATCGGCCAACGTAGCCCATCAGAGACACCCTCGACCAAGCCCATCGGAAACAACGACACCCGTGTGCCTGCCTCCAGCGACAGCGCAATCGAGGGCGGTGCCAAAAACGCGATATCGGTATCACTAAGAAGAATACAACGCTTATCCGGATGACGCACCAGGGCGTTGTAACAGGCCAGTTGGTGATCCAGCCGCGCCCCCGTAAACCCAACCCCAAGGATCAAAGGCGCCGTCACGGACCGCAGTGATTTCTCAAAATCGGTGCTTTCCTGCTCGGACATTCTGTGGATACGATCCGCTGGAACACCCTGTACAACCGTCCCGTCCAGCGAATCCATGTCGCCAATAACAGCCTCTGGCATTAACCCGGCTTCCAGACAATGCGCTGCCCCACCATCCGCCGACACAAGAGTCGGAGCGACGTCAAGACAGCGAATAATGTCCTTTTTGTCGACCTGACCCGCGCCAACCAGCGTGATTGGTTCCGAACTGTGAACAATAGCCCTCATAGACGGCGATTTCCTTTAGCATTGATCAACATGACACAAATTGGCCGCAAAATGATACGCTGCCTTCCACAGAATCGGTCACGTTTCGTCGTTCCTCTCGTGGTAAACAGAATGTCGAGTAGTGCAAAGGACCAGCTTCAATGGTTACGAATAACAAAGTTCTTACGGTTTCCTACGGGACATTCTCGTGCACCCTGGAAGGGTTCGAGGATTCTTTCGACACAATGAAAGCCATCGCGGAGTATTTTCGCGATCTGGCTGGCGATGATCGCTATTTTGGCGCCGAACCGCCGACGCCGGATGCGGAAATGCTGGCGCGGATCGCCGAACGTGAAATTGAACGGCGCGTACAGGCACGTGTTGATCACGGTGCAATTGTATTAAGTGCCGCATCCCCAACACCAGCAGCCGCTGACCCAGTCAAAGAGGAAACGATTGCCGAGCCGGTCGCTGAGCCTGTGGTTGAAACTGAACCTGCAGATGAAGCACCTGTTGAAGACGTTGAAGAAACTGCAGAAGTGCCCGAAATTGTAGACGTTACCGACGAAATATTGACTGACGAGGTGATTGAAGCACCTGCTCAGAGCGCCGACGAGTCCGTTTCCGATGATCTGGTTGATGAGACTGTTGCCGACGATCTGGTTGACGACGTCGCTGCGCAAGACACCGCCGCATCGCAAGAGGTTGAAGTTGCCGACGTTCTCGCCGCTGTTGCTGCAGATACCGCTGTTGAACCCACAACCGAGACCGAAGAAGCTGCGGAAGAACAGGTTGCAGTTCCAGATCTGGAAGCGGCTTTCGAAGAGCAGGACTTTGACTTGACCAACGTCCAGCAGGCCGTTGCATTTGAGGACGCGAAACCTGAGATTGCTGAACCTGAAATGGTTGAAGCTGTCGAAGAAGAAGTTGTTGAAGTCCGTTCAGAAGGCTTCGCGCAGGACGAAGAAGATGTTGCCGACGCTGAAGAAGTTTCTGAAGCGGTGTCTGAGGCCACTGATCTGGACAGCATCTCTGAGCAGTTGAACGACGCCGAAGAGGAAGACGAAATTGATCTTTTCGCTGAAGATCAGGATAGATCCGAAGCAGACGTCGAATTGGAAGACGTTGCAGATGCACAGGAAAAAGTATTCGCTGACTGGGAGGATGACGATACCAGCGAAGATGCTGCGCCCGAATTCGAAGAAAACTCTATTGCTGCCAAGCTCGAACGCATCCGTGCGGTTGTTTCGCGTGTCGAAAATGACCCCGAAGACGACTTCTCTGAAGACGAACATGCCGAAGATTTCCAGCAAGAAGACAACATTCTGGCTGACCTTGAAGACACAGCTCAGCAAGATGACGAAGACGACGCTGACATCTCTCCTTTCGAAGCCGAGGCAGCTTCATCTAATCCACTGCGGGCGCGCGTCGTGCGCATGAAAAAGGCTGACTTTGAAGAAGCCGTCGCATCTGGTCTTCTGGAAGCTGAACCGGTTGACGAAGACGAAGAAGAAGACGCACCGGTTGCCAATGGATCCAGCCTGACTCCAGAAGACGAAGCCGATCTTTTGGCGGAATTGGCCGAGGTTGAAGCCGAACTCAAGCGCGCCGACGCCAACGAGGCGACAGCAGCAGAAGCGGCTGTTGCAGAGGCAGAAACAGACGCGGCTTTTGAGCAGGGCGCAGATGAAGATCAGGCGCCTGATCCTGCCCCGGAAAGCAAGGATGACACGTCCGCGAAAGAAGCCGCATTTGTTTTGACCGAACCGGTCTTGACACTGGATCAGCCCGAAGAGCAGATCGCGGACGAGGAAGCAACTCCGCAAGAGGCCAAGCCTGTTGCCAAAGGCGAAGACGACCTGTCGCGCCTGATGGCCAAGGCCGAAAGCGAAATGGAAGAGCCCGAAGGCAACCGCCGCCGTCGCGCCATCGCTCATTTGCGTGCCGCGGTCAAAGCCACCAAGGCTGAAAAAGATGCCGGGTCCGATCTGACCAAACGCGACGTCTCTAATATTTACCGCGATGATCTGGCCAGCGTGGTACGCGCCGTGCCTGCGGACGATAAAGCAGACAAGCCACGCGCCACCGCAGAGCGCCCTTCGGCGCCACCGCTTAAGTTGGTGGCCGAACAGCGCATTGATTCGCCCGAACCTGCTGCTGAGGCAGCTGAGGAGGTCATCCAAGACGACACCACACCGCGCGTTCCTGTTCGTCCGCGCCGCGTGTCCACCGACCGGAAGGACCGCGAGGAAATCGCGCGTTCTGCTGCCCCGGTCGGTTCTTCTTCTGCCAGCAAGGGCGGGTTCATTGACTATGCCCAAAGCGTTGGCGCCTCGCGGCTGCCAGAAATTCTCGAAGCTGCCGCCGCCTATGTCACGTTTGTCGAAGGCCATGATCGCTTTTCACGCCCGATGCTGATGCGACTGGCCCGCGACGCCAACGAAGAAGATTTCTCGCGTGAGGTTGGTTTGCGCAGCTTTGGCCAATTGCTGCGGGAAAAGAAAATCGAAAAAATCGCTGGCGGACGTTTCACCGCCAACGCATCAATCAACTACAAACCCGACGACCGGGCTGTTGGTTGATCTGAACACCCAACGAAAGAAAAAGGCGGCCCCGGTGGCCGCCTTTTTTATTTGTCCTGCTCTGGTTTTTCATCCGGATCAGCTTGTCCAATCCCTTTGAAGACGGATTTGAACGGTAAAATCCACACGATCCCAAGACCGACATAAATGGCCAGTTCAACAAGGATCGAAGGACGATCAAACAAAGCCACGAGATTGACGGCCACGACCACATAAACCGGCAGTCCAACCACCAGAACCAGGATCGCCACGCGCTTTCGCGCTTTGTAGCTCAACGCCATGCCTGTCCCCTTATTCCCGATCTTACAGACATTACGGCCTCAATCGGCAAACGGATCAGTGACAAGAATGGTGTCATCACGCTCCGGTGACGTCGACAGCATTGCCACAGGGCAATTGATCAACTCTTCCACACGGCGCACATATTTGATCGCATTGGCCGGCAATTCCGCCCAGCTGCGTGCACCCTCGGTCGATTCTGACCAGCCCGGCATTTCTTCGTAGATGGGCGTACAGCGCGCCTGTTGATCCGCAGCGGTCGGCAAATAGTCCAGGCGATTGCCGTCCAGATCATAGCCCACGCATATTTTGAGCACGTCAAACCCGTCCAGCACATCCAGCTTGGTCAACGCGATCCCGCTGACACCTGACGTCGCACAGGTCTGGCGCAACAGCGCCGCATCAAACCAACCACAGCGACGTTTGCGCCCTGTTGTTGTGCCAAATTCACGCCCACGCTCGCCCAGCCGCTGACCATCATCGTCAAACAGTTCGGTCGGGAACGGCCCCTCACCCACGCGGGTGGTATAGGCCTTAACGATACCCAGAACAAAATCGATCGAGTTTGGTCCAATCCCAACACCCGTCGCAGCCTGACCCGAAATCACGTTGGACGATGTCACAAATGGATATGTCCCGAAATCAATGTCCAGCAACGCGCCCTGCGCACCTTCAAACAAGATACGGCGGCCGGCTTTGCGCTTTTCGTTCAATACTTTCCAAACAGGGGCAGCAAACGGCAGGATCAGCGATGCGACATCGCGCAGTTTGGCGATTAATGCGTCCCGATCAACCGGCTCGATGCCCAATCCTTTGCGCAGCGGATCATGGTGCTGCAACGCGCGATCAACGCGGGCAATCAATGTCGCCTCATCCGCCAGATCAGCAACACGAATGGCGCGGCGCCCGACCTTGTCTTCGTAACATGGTCCAATACCGCGCCCGGTTGTGCCAATCTTGGTGCCTTTGCTGGATGCCTCTTCGCGTGCCCGGTCCAGTTCGCCATGAATTGGCAGAATCAGCGGCGTATTTTCCGCGATCATCAACGTCTCGGGGCTGATTTCAACGCCCTGTGCACGCACCGTTTCAATCTCATTGATCAGATGCCAGGGGTCTAGGACCACACCATTGCCGATCACGCTCAGCTTGCCACCGCGCACAACGCCCGAAGGCAGCGCGTGCAGCTTGTAGACCTTGCCATCAATGACCAGCGTATGGCCCGCGTTATGTCCGCCCTGAAACCGGGCGATGACGTCTGCACGCTCGCTCAGCCAATCGACGATCTTGCCTTTTCCTTCGTCGCCCCACTGAGCGCCCACGACAACCACATTGGCCATGACCGAGTCCTTTTTCCCATGTGCAAACCCGCGTCCTTTTAGCCATGTTCATCGCGACACGAAACCGCAAATTCGACGCAGCACTGGACATGGCGCCCTATTTTGCGCAAACCATGGGAAAAAAAGCCGAATGAGGGGTCCGAAATGGGGCTGTTGCTGCGTTGGATCTTTGCCTTCCTTTTGTTGGCACTGACCTTCAACCCAACCAAGTGGAGTTATATCCACTGGAGCATGGAGAATTACATCGAGGAAACACCGCTGGCGGTATTGCTCGGCCTCCTGCTGGTGATCGGTTACATCATCTATTTGCGGGCAACCATCCGCTCAATTGGCGGCTTTGGCATGTTTCTGGTGTTGGCAGTTGTCGCTGCGCTGATCTGGGTTCTTTACGACTGGGGCATTCTGCGGCTGGACAACCGCGACCAGAATACATGGATCGCAATTTTGGCCCTGTCGATTGTTCTGGGCATCGGGCTTGGCTGGTCCATCGTGCGACGAATGTTGTCTGGTCAGTATGACATGGATGACATCGACAGCTGATTAATCGCTGCCAGGCAAATCATCTAAAATCTTTTTTCTTACAAAATCTTACACGACAAAGCTGAATGATCACATAAACGGCATTCAGGATATACCCGACCCATCCCAAGTGCCGCGTTATCCAGCGGCAGAAAGCTTCACTGGCTTGCCATGTGGCGTATTCAGATAGGCCTGCTCCCAAGCCGCGCGCATGGTTTCGATGCCGTGCTCTTCGGCCAGTCCCAGCTGTTTCAACACGCCTTCCAGCGTTTCCAGCCAGGCGTTGAAATAGTCCTCGCCCCCGTCCAGCTCTCTCGTCAGACCGTGGCGTTTCAATGTCGCGCCAAATGCCTGCGTCCACTCAGGCCAGCCAAAATGGCCCGCCTCATTCAGATGCACAGTCAGCGCAAAAACCTGTGCATGCCAGGGGGCTTCAAATACCGGTTCAGGTCGTTTCGTCATGCCGGCTCCAGATAACTTTGCCACAAATCCAATACCACTTCGTCGCCATCCTGCGCCTCCTCCCCCCACAAATCGCGGGCTGAAAAGGCCACAGCATAAAGCGGCTCTGCCGCCTCACCTAATCCGTGAGCGTTGGAATCCGGCAACACATGTGTCCCGTGCCGCAGCACAATTTCGCCCTGAATTCCTGACGCATAGACCGGCAAACGTGTGTGCCCGCCCGTCACCTTGGTATTTCGCGCCGGTCGGCGTGTGCGCACGGCCTCCCCAACAGAGAATCGCGCCTCAACATCTGGGCGCGTATACGGACTGCCTTGGGCCAGAACACCCGCCACTTTGTCGGCTTTCAGCACGCGGTCGGCCAACTCAGACAGCCCCGCACCATGCCCGGTCGTCAATTCCACACGCGTGATAACGCCGCGCTCCACCAACATATCCGCCAGCGCCGCCAACCATTTTTCATAATATGAAAAGCGGCTGTAATCCTTCGGGCTTAGCGATTCCCGCGCGTGACGGGAAATGTCAATGTTCCACTGCCCCAATGACCCGGCTGCCAATGTCAGCGCCAACGCGCGCGCATGCCAGTCTTTGGCGAAAACGGCGTTATCGGTCGGATCAACGGCGCCGTCGCCATAGCGACCACCCATGTCATGCACCCGGCTCATGCGGTTGGCGCCTTTGCCAGCCCGGTGCCAATCATCGAATCGCGCGACACCAGCTCCGCCAATCCCTCGATGTTCATACCGTCGGTGCCTTCGGGGCGCTGAGGCACCACCAGATAGCGAATTTCAGCCGTCGAATCCCAGACCCGCACCTTTTTATCTTCCGGCACCACAATACCGAAATCGGCCAGAACGGCGCGCGGCTCGCGCACCACACGCGCGCGATAGGCGTCAGATTTGTACCAGCCGGGCGGGATACCCAGCAATGGCCACGGGTAACAGCTACACAGCGTACACACGACAACGTTGTGCACAGCGTCTGTGTTTTCCACAAACACCATGTGTTCGCCCTGCCGCCCATACATCTCCATGTCCTGCAATCGCGGCATCGGGTCGGTCAGCATCTCCTGGCGAAACGCATCATCCGCCCACATCCGCGCCACAACTTCGGCGCCGATCTGGGGGCCAATCCGGCTTTGATACGTGTCGATTATTTCATCCAGAGCCGCAGGATCAATTAATCCCTTTTCGGTCAGAATGGTTTCCAAGGCCCGCACCCGAAGTGCGGGATCAGGGGGCAGTAACGAATGTGAGTGGTCATGATCATGAGGCATTATAGAAATTGACCTGAACCCAATTGCCTTGTCCAGCATGATTTTGGCAATCTCGCCCTAACGACGGTCCTGGGAATTGGCGCGTTTGGCAACATTCGCGCGGATTTCCTGATCGTCAATTTCACCCTGAAAGCCTTCGGCGGCCACCAATCCGGGGTATTTCTTGCGATACTTTGCAGTGCAATCTATTTCATCGGGAAATGGCCTGACCCGAACATGCCTGTATGTATAGGTCGCATGCTGCTGCGTGATATACCCACATTTCCAGCCGATTTCATTTGCCATGACCGGGGTCGGAGACACGCTGGTGGCAGCCGCCAGCACCAGAAAATGCGCAGTCACTGATAGGGGTAATAATGAGATTTTTTTACGTTGCATTTTGCACTCCGCATTAGGTTTGGAATGCCTCAAGGGTAGTCCGGGGCAGGCAACACGCAGAAAACACTTTGTCGGCATAGAACCGTGGGAAAACTTGATCGTATTTGATTTGCCCGCTTTGATCCGAAATCCACACGTCTTTACCGCGAAACCACCTTGCCCCCGGCGATAAACTTGCCTACATAGCGCGCTGAACCAACCGAATGCTCGCTCAGACAGGTCTCTATGGAAAACGTCGTTCTCATCATCCACCTTGTTCTTGCACTGACCCTGATTGGGGTTGTGTTGATGCAGCGTTCCGAAGGCGGTGGCCTTGGAATGGGCGGCGGCGGCGGTGGTGCCATGTCTGGCCGCGCAGCAGCGACCGCGTTGGGTAAGTTCACCTGGGTGATTGCAGCCGCGTTTATCACAACGTCCATCGCGTTGACCGTGATTGCCGCGCAAAACTCTGCATCCAGCTCTGTGTTTGATCGTTTGGGCACGCAAGCGCCTGCCGAAGAAAGCTCGGTTCCGGCTGTACCGTCGGGTGACTCACTTCTGCCTCCGGGCGAAGGTGATTCCAGCCCGCTTCTGCCGCGCGCCGATTGATCACCTGGCCCAAGCGGGCCACTACCATAGCTTGAGGCAAAAAATCCGGTCGCAACAGCATCTTGCGATCCGGTTGCCAAACGCTTGCGAATCCTGATATACTTAAGTCCCGTGATGCAGTGACAGTTTCGACTGTCCCGGGCGCACAGAATTTTGACGATCACGGGGGATGGCCAACCAAATGGCACGCTATATTTTCATTACCGGCGGTGTGGTTTCTTCTCTGGGCAAGGGGCTGGCCTCTGCGGCTCTCGGAGCATTGCTACAGGCGCGCGGTTACACGGTCCGCCTTCGCAAACTGGATCCTTATCTGAACGTCGATCCGGGCACGATGTCCCCGTTTGAGCACGGCGAAGTGTTTGTCACCGATGACGGCGCGGAAACCGATCTGGACCTTGGCCATTACGAACGTTTCACTGGCGTTCCGGCGCGCATGACCGATTCAGTTTCGTCAGGACGTATCTATTCCAACGTGCTCGAAAACGAACGACGCGGCGATTATCTGGGAAAAACAATTCAGGTCGTGCCGCACGTCACCAACGAGATCAAAGATTTCATCAATGTCGGTGACGACGAAGTTGACTTCATGCTGTGCGAAATCGGCGGCACGGTTGGTGACATCGAAGGCCTGCCCTTTTTCGAAGCCATCCGCCAGTTCAGCCACGACAAACCCCGGGGCCAGTGCATTTTCATGCATCTGACCCTGCTGCCCTATCTCGCGGCCTCGGGTGAGCTTAAGACCAAGCCAACCCAGCACTCGGTCAAGGAACTGCAATCCATCGGGATCGCACCTGACATTCTGGTCTGCCGCTCGGAACATCCGATCCCGGAAAAAGAGCGCGGTAAAATTGCGTTGTTCTGTAACGTGCGCAAAGAATCTGTGGTGGCCGCCTACGATCTGAAATCGATTTACGAGGCTCCGCTGGCCTATCACCGCGAAGGGTTGGATCAGGCCGTGCTGGACGCCTTTGGCATCGCCCCTGCACCACGCCCGGACCTGCGGGTCTGGCAAGATGTGGTGGATCGCATCCACAACACAGATGGCAAAGTCAACATCGCCATTGTTGGCAAATACACCCAGCTAGAAGACGCTTATAAGTCGATCAAAGAGGCGTTGACGCATGGCGGCATGCACAACCGCGTCAAGGTAAACGTCTCTTGGGTCGATGCCGAGGTGTTCGACAAAGAAGACGCAGCCCCCTATCTCGAAGGCTATGACGCCATACTGGTGCCCGGCGGATTTGGCGAACGCGGCACCGAAGGCAAGATCAAAGCTGCCCAGTTCGCCCGCGAACGCAAAGTGCCCTATCTGGGCATCTGTCTGGGCATGCAAATGGCCGTGATCGAAGCGGCCCGCAATGTCGCCGGGATCACATCGGCCGGCTCAGAAGAGTTTGACCACGAAGCAGGCCAGAAACGGTTCGAACCTGTGGTCTATCACCTCAAGGAATGGGTTCAGGGCAACGCCAAAGTCACGCGCAAGCAAGACGACAACAAAGGCGGCACAATGCGCCTGGGCGCCTATGACGCGGTGCTAACCGACAAGTCCCGCGTGGCAGACGTCTATGGCGCAACCGCCATCGAAGAACGCCACCGTCACCGGTACGAGGTCGACACAACCTATCGCGACAAGCTTGAAGACTGCGGTCTGAAATTTTCCGGCATGTCCCCTGACGGGCGATTGCCGGAAATCGTGGAATGGGCGGATCATCCATGGTTCATCGGCGTTCAGTTCCACCCGGAACTCAAATCCAAACCGTTTGACCCCCACCCCCTGTTCCGCGACTTTGTGCGCGCCGCCAAAGAAAACTCGCGACTGGTTTAAAACGATCATGCGCCTGTTCCCCGGAACGGGCGCTTTGATCCAGGGCTGGCAGGGCATGATCTCTGGGGCC
The DNA here is from genome assembly GCF_039969785.1 of Shimia sp. Classification (GTDB taxonomy): domain Bacteria; phylum Pseudomonadota; class Alphaproteobacteria; order Rhodobacterales; family Rhodobacteraceae; genus Shimia. The sequence goes on from NZ_JBDVNC010000048.1 coordinate 11,139, forward strand.
GCGGCGCCCTCAGCCGTTTTTGGACTGAACACCGCAGGGTTCCGTGGTCGCCCCCCATTTGGTGCATCCTCTATCGTTTCGGGATTTTTAAGCGGTTCCCCGCGAACTGGATTTCAATCGAATTTTCAAATATCCTTCATTTTTGAGATTTTCACAGATTGACACGTCACATGGACACCCACGAATATCGCTGTGCTTTACCAACCGATGCAAGGCGCTGCTTTGATGTAGAGACATCAGCCTACAATGGCGATGAATCAGCGACGCTTGGAAAGATTTCAAAGCGTATCGCGAACTATCCTGAGGGCTTTTTGATCCTTGAAATGAATAACACTGTTGTTGGCTTCATAAACAGCGGGTGCGCCCATAACGTTGAAATGTCTGACGAGGATTTCAAAGAACTCATTGGCCACGATCCGTCTGCGCCGAATGTCGTGATCATGTCCGTGGTGGTTGATCCGGAATTTCAGGGGCGGGGTTTATCCGCCGCTCTTATGTCGGAATTCGTCAAACGAATGACAGGCGCGAAAAAGGAAACCATCCACCTTATGTGCAAAGAGCACCACGTTCCGCTCTACGAGAAGTTTGGCTATCGCTATACGCAACCTTCTGCGTCTGATCACGGAGGCGTGCAGTGGCATGAGATGGTGATGGACCTCCTCTAGTTTTAAAACAATAGATCGGACACAAAGCAGGCCTTCGAGGGGCGTTCAATGGCTGGTATGTGAACAAGGAAATTGGGGAGCTTCAAGGCAATCATAACCTTCAACTTCGATCACCCCACCCTGCAAATCCAGCTTCCCACTTTCCGCCCTACCGCTTTTCCAATCCGACACACATCAAACGCACAGGGCCCCGGAATCCGGAGCCCATTTTCTTTGGTGATGCTTATTTCTATTTTGGGAAGCTATTTAGCGTCCGGCAATGGCGGCATTTGGCGCAGATACAGAACCACGGCATTCAGATCGTCTTCTGTCATGGCCGCATAGTGATGATATCCCATCGGTGGCATCATCCGCGACCCGTCCGGGCGCACGCCTTTGGTGATCATGGCTTTCACCTCTGCATCCGAATACCCGGCAAGCCCGTCTTCATGTGGTGTCAAGTTAGACGAAACTGACTTTCCCCAGGGGCCGTGAAACTCAAATCCGCCCGCGCCCAAATGCGTGTCAAATTTTGGCCCTTTGTCGCCAAGCGGGGTATGGCATTCCAGACAATGCGCTACGGGTCCCGCCAGATAGGCACCATATTCCACGCTAACGCCACGTTCCGGCGCGGAAATGCTTTCGATCGGCGGGCCGTATGCGGGGGGAAGCGGAAAGGAATAGGTTGAAAACGGCGTGACGTTATCGCTTGCGGGCACCGTACGGATAAACGCGACAATCGAATGCAGATCATCGTCGGACAATCCACGGTAAAGACCAATTGGCATCGGTGGCCCGATCACGGATCCATCCGGGCGGATGCCTTCACGAATGGCCTTGGCCAGCTCAGCATCGCTCCAATCCGCCACACGACTGCCCGGTGTGATGTTGACCGCCCAAGCCTCCATCGCCGCGCTTTTCTCGACGATGAAGCCGCCCAGTTCGTTGTCCATGTCCGGCCCGTTCGGCGTTTGAGGCGTATGACAATTGCCGCACCCCGCCGGGCCACGAACCAAATATTCACCGCGCTCAACCGACACTTCCGCAGCCGCGAAATGGGCGGATGTCACCAAAAAAATCACTGATAAAGATAGTCGCATTTCCAATCCTCCTAATAAATAAGGTCAAATCTCCTGTCCGCATAAAGCGTCACGTTAAGGGCGGTCAGCGCATTGCCAAAGCATTTTTTGCAAAACCCACGGTCGTCACCGCACCTGACCACCCTAGCCTCAACACCAAATTCGGGAAAACCTTTGGCGAATTTACATTCCGCGCGTATCCTGACGGCATGCGTATCATTCCGGTTCTCACCCTGTGCAGCACCCTGATCGCCACTGCAGCCGCAGCGTGCGACGCGCCCGTTTGCGTGGTGGATGCCGAAACTCTGTCGCTTTCCCGCACCATCACCTTTGATGATCAGCCCAGTTCCTTTGGTGTTGGTCGTCAGGTCGAAAAGGTGCTGGTGCAACCCGGCGTGTCCTTTGGGGAACGCTTTGCCGGCCAGGATCTGACACGCGAAGGCAATTTTGACAGGGTTGGCGGCACCGCACTTGCCCCACTCACCGTCCTGCCCGGTGCCCCCGGCGAAACGCTGGGCATTCTGCGCCTGATGGCCACAAGCGTGTTGCACGGCCACGGTCCCGAAGGGTTTCCCAAAGCGGAAGCCACCGGAGAAGGCGCCATTGCGGTGCTGTTTGAAAATGACCAGTCCGCCGTTGCGTTTGATATTCGCGGCGGCGAACAAGGCGTGGCCATCGTGACATTCCTGCGCCGCGACGGAACCGGCATCCACAACCTGACACTTGGTCCCCTGTCCGAGGCGACCTATGGCTTTCAGCGCGCCAATGATACTGCCGATATTGCCGGGTTGATCATCGAAAATGCGGACCCCGAAGGCATCGCGCTGGACAATCTGCGCTTTGAGCGCAACGCCATGCTCAGCTTGTTATCCCTGCGCTGATCCGTATCACCCCTTCGGAGCCCGGCATCCATTTGGGCAACGCCAGCCGGTTTTTTTGACCCGCCCGTGCGCTCAATGCTTGCCAACTCAACCAACTTGTTCCAGCCTCCTGCAAAACAAAAAATTTAACGGGGAACATGATGGCAAAAGGCTATTGGATCGGACGCGTCGACGTCGATAATTTTGAGAAATACAAGAAATACGTAACGGCCAACGCCGCACCATTTGCCGAATATGGTGCGCGCTTTCTGGTGCGGGGCGGTCAATTCGAAAACCCCGAAGGCACATCGCGCAGCCGCAACGTAGTATTGGAATTCCCCTCCTATCAGGCAGCGCTCGACTGTTACAATTCAGCTGGCTATCAGGCCGCCAGGGCGCTGCGCACCCCGGTCAGCGAATGCGATATGGTCATTGTCGAAGGGCATGATGAATGATGTGGGACAATTTGCTGAACCGGTTGCGCGGCAAGTCGGCAACACCCGCCCTGCCGGAACCTGACGAAAAACTCGCACTTGGCGCTCTTCTGGTGCGTGTGGCAAAATCTGACAACCACTATGACGCTGTCGAAATTGGCGAAATCGACCGCATTCTCGCAGGCACATTCCGCCTGAACCCAATCCAGGCCGCAAAAATGCGCGCAACCTGCGAAAAGCTCGAAGCCGCCGCCCCCGGCACACCCGATTTTGCCCTGCTGATCCGCCAAAACGTCGACTATCCACACCGATTGGAAATGGCGCAGGCCTTGTGGCAGGTCATTATGGCCGATGGCGACCACGCCCCCGAAGAAGATGCGACCCTTCAGGAAATCGAATCCATGCTGGGCATTAGCCCGGACGATTCGCTGATCTCACCCAGCTAATGCCGATAGTTGGACCTCGCCCGAACACATGGGGCATTGCGGCGCCCGCGCTGGCATCCTACATCTGAACGCATGTTTGCTGATTTTCTCAAGCGCCTGACCGCTCCCGCCCCTGAACCGCTGAATGATACTGACGCCCGACTGGCCCTGATGGCTTTGTTGGTGCGCATTGCCCGCACCGATGGCGAATATACCGCCGAAGAAGCCGACCAGATCGATCGCATCGCGGCACAACGCTATGGCCTTGGCCCATTTGAGGTCACAGCCTTGCGCAAAGAAGCCGAAACGCTGGAAACCGAAGCCCCCGACACGGTGCGCTTTACCCGGGCCATCAAAGATGCCGTGCCTCTTGATCAACGTATCTCGGTGATCGAGGCCATGTGGCAGATTGTGCTGGCGGACGGGCAACGCGATGCCGAAGAAGACGCGCTGGTGCGTCTGGCGTCCAATTTGCTGGGCATCAGCGACCGCGACAGCGCCATGGCCCGTCAAAGGGTGATCCAAAAGGCATGATCGCCAGCCTTTCCATGTATGACCGTCCCGAGACGGCAGAAGCCAATGACCGGCTTTGGAAAGCAATACGATCCCATCTGACCGACGCGCCCCGCGATTTGACCCGGGACGCGGATGTCTGGTCTGTCTGGCAATCACCCGAACTGATGCTCGCCCAGACCTGCGGCATGCCATACCGCACACGGCTTCATCACCATGTCCGCCTTGTCGCCACCCCTGACTACGGCCTGCCCGGTTGTCCGCCGGGCTATTACAATTCCGTTCTGGTGGCGCATCACACCCAAGCCGCCCAACCGTTATCGGCTTTTGATGGCGCATCCCTCGCCTATAACGAAGCGATGTCGCAATCTGGTTGGGCTGCACCTTTTGCACATTTTACAGAGCATGGGCTAAAAATCGGACCACGCACCGCAACTGGCGCACATCGGGAATCGGCGCAAGCGGTGGCAGAACAACAGGCTGACATCGCCGCGGTTGATGCTCTGACATGGGCGCTGATCCAGCAGTTTGACGATTTCTCAACCAACCTGACCGAGATCGCGCGCACAGCCCCGACACCGGCTCTGCCTTTTATCACAGCACCGAATCGCGACCCTGAACCTATTCGTTGTGCCTTGTCACAGGCTGTCGCGCAATTGTCTGCCGCAGACCGTGGACTTTTGCGGCTCAAAGACATCGTATTTATGCCGGCGCAATCTTATCTGAACGTACCAACGCCGCCTCAACCCTGACCATTTGGACAGATTCTCTGGCAAAACGGCAGAATTCCCCGCGCGTCACTCCTTTTGAACATTGCAATCGCACACTTTTTCATTCCTATTGATGTCCTGAATGCCACGAAAACAATTGGGGTCCCCTTGGCTGATACTGCGCCTGTTCTGCAAATCCGCGACCTGTACAAAGCATATGGTGATCTTGAGGTTATCAAAGGTGTCGACATTACCGCCCATCGTGGCGACGTGGTTTCATTGATCGGTTCTTCGGGATCGGGCAAGTCAACAATTCTCCGCTGCGCCAATTTGCTGGAAGACAGTCAAAAAGGCGAGATCCTGTTCAAAGGTGAACCGGTGTCGTGGAAAGGATCGGGCCATGCCCGTCATCCCAGCGACCCAAACCAAGTTCTGCGCATCCGCACAAATCTCAGCATGGTGTTTCAACAGTTCAACCTGTGGGCCCACATGACCATTCTGCAAAATGTCATGGAGGCACCGGTGACAGTGCTCGGCCGCGACCGGGCCGAAGTCGAAGCTTCGGCGCGCAAATATCTGGACAAGGTCGGCATCGGGGACAAATGCGATGTCTACCCGGCCCAGCTTTCGGGTGGCCAGCAACAGCGCGCTGCGATTGCACGTGGGCTGGCGATGGAACCCGAAGCGCTGCTGTTTGACGAACCGACGTCAGCGCTTGACCCTGAGCTGGAACAAGAAGTTGTGCGCGTGATCAAGGCGCTGGCAGAAGAAGGCCGTACCATGCTGATCGTGACACATGACATGAAAATGGCGCACGACGTGAGCAATCACGTGGTGTTCCTGCATCAGGGCATGATCGAAGAACAAGGTGATCCCAAAACGCTGTTTGGATCGCCAAAATCAGAACGGCTTCAACAATTTCTAAGTTCAACAGCCGCGTAAAAAACAAAAAACCAACCATGGGAGCAATACATGAAAAAACTAATCCTCAGCACGGCGGCCTTGGCACTGACAACCGGGTTTGCCATGGCGGACACAGTCCGCATGGGCACCGAAGGCGCCTACCCTCCGTATAACTTCATCAACGACGCTGGCGAAGTTGACGGGTTCGAGCGTGAACTGGGCGACGAGCTGTGCAAACGCGCCGAACTGACCTGCGAGTGGGTCACCAACGAATGGGATTCAATCATACCCAACCTCGTTTCGGGCAACTACGACACCATCATCGCGGGCATGTCGATCACCGACGAACGCGACGAAGTGATTGATTTCACTCAAAACTACACACAGCCCGATCCGTCCGGTTATCTGGCGCTGATGGGCGCTGATGTCGATATCAAAGGCGGCATTGTTGCGGCTCAGACCGGTACCATTCAGGCCGCACATATTGCGGCATCCGGCGCGACACTGGTCGAATTCGCAACCCCCGAAGAAACCATTGCAGCTGTACGCAGCGGCGAAGCTGACGCGGTACTGGCCGATGACGCCTATCTGCGCCCGTTTGCGGCCGAAGCTGATGACCTGACGATGCTGGCCGAGACAGAAATGCTGGGCGGTGGCGTCGGCATGGGCGTGCGCGAAAGCGACGGCGAGCTGAAAGGCAAATTCGACGCGGCGATTGCTTCGATGAAGGCTGACGGCAGCCTGAATGCGTTGATCGCCAAATGGGAAATCGGCCCGGGCTTCTGATCCTGCGCCATTTGACAGCGGGGCCGATCCTTTTTCGGCCCCGCGATTATGCACATGTTTTCATACTGTTCTGATCCATCCACACTAGAAGGGCTGACCTGGCTCTCATGCTACCTGACCACGGGCAAGCACATGTCCTTCTATATGTCCTTTGGCACCGTGCTCTTGCTGCTGGCCATCACCGCCCCCACGGCACTTTTGTTCGGGTTCGGCGGCGCTATGGCCGCGCGTGCACGCTTTGCCCCGCTCAGCTGGATCGGTAAGGCCTATATCGCCGTCGTGCGCGGCGTGCCTGACATTGCCTTCTTTCTGTTCTTTGTCATCGCGCTTGATCAGGCCATCGAATGGTCCCGCCATAAAATGCTGTGCCGCGACTGGACCGACGCGATCCGTCAGGGCAATGATTTTGTTGTCTGCGCCGAAGCGAAAATGCCGCTCTCGACCGCCGCCCAATGGGTGCACGAGGTTTATGGCTTCAGCCTTGCAGTGATCACCTTTGCCATCGTGTTTGGCGCCTTTGCCGCCAACGTGATTTTTGGCGCCATGCGCGCCGTGCCCCGCGCCCAGATGGAAACCGCCGAAGCTTATGGCATGACATATCGTCAGTCTTTCTGGCGCATCATGGTACCGCAAATGTGGGTCTACGCCCTGCCCGGCCTGTCCAATCTGTGGATGGTGCTGATCAAGGCCACCCCGTTGCTGTTCCTTCTGGGCGTCGAAGACATTGTTTACTGGGCCCGCGAAATGGGCGGCTCAAAAACAACCCGCTTTACTGCCTACCCGCATGGCGACTGGCGCATGTGGTACTTCTTTGCGCTCCTCGTGTTCTACCTTGCCTTTACCCGCGTCTCTGAAATCGCACTCGACCGGCTGATGAAACGGCTCACACACGGACAGGCCACGTCAGGCGGCGAAGCCCAGCGGAGGGCCAACGCATGAGCTGTTGGGACACCGTCGCTGATTACGCACTGCGTTCTGTCGGTATTGGCGCACGCCTCTTGCCCAAAGAGGATTTCACCCTGTGCCAACAGTTCACGCTGATCGGCTCGGGAATGATCTGGAACATCTACTTTGGCCTTCTGGCACTGATATCCGGTTTCTTCTTTGCCACCGCTCTGGCCGTCGGCAAAAGCTCGGCCAACAAATGGCTGCGTAAACCGGCGGAATGGTTCATCTTCATATTCCGTGGCTCGCCGCTGTTTATTCAGTTCTTTTTCGCCTATTTCCTGTTCCTCTCTCTGAAACAGGTTCTGCCGATCTTTGCGCCCTTTACGGCGGCGTGGCTTGGCGCGCTTGTGGTGCTGTTCTTTAACACTGCCGCATATACCGGCGAAATATTCTATGGCGCATTGTTGTCGATCCCCAAAGGCGACATCGAGGCTGCAGATGCTTATGGCATGACCGGATGGAATAGATTTCGCCGGGTTACATTTCCAACCATGCTGCGATTGGCATGGCCTGCTTACACGAACGAGGCGATCTTTCTGTTTCACGCCACCACGCTGGTCTATTTCTCGGGATTTCCGGCTTGGCGTCAAAAAGGCGACGCGTTGTATTACGCCAGCTATTTTGCTGACAAAACATTCAACCCGTTTATCCCTTATCCAATTCTGGCCGGATATTTCATTGCCCTGACATTGGTTGTGGTCAGCATCTTTGGCATGGTGAACGCCCGCCTGAACCGCCACTTGCCCAAGGAAGCCCGCCGCAAAATCCGCTTCCGTCCGAATATCATTCGCTGAGTGCACCTGCACTGCCCGGATAATTTTCTCTGTTTCCGGGCGGTGGCGATGCCGCGCCCGACTGAAAACCAGACCGACGTGATACCGATGCAATACCGACGTTACGCCGACGTGCCAATTTAGGGCTGGACAAGCTGTAATTGCCTGTAAATAATTTGATCAAATTATTCGATCAGGTGTCTGATGAAGCTCGACCCGTTTCAAACATTTCGCGTTGCCGCGGCCGACCTGAACGGACAGATGCGCGGCAAACGACTGCCCTCCGCCTATGCCTCAAAGCTGTCAAACGGCGCTGTGCGCATGCCGTATTCTGCGCTGAATGTCGACATCTGGGGTCATGATATCGCCAACAGCCCGCTGGTGTTTGAAACCGGTGATGCAGACGGTGTGTTGATGCCCACAGAACGCGGGCCAGTCCCGATGCCGTGGCTTAAAACCCCAACCGCGCTGGTGCCCATGATGATGCAATCAGAAGACGGCACACCCTTTCTGGGCGACCCGCGTCAGGCCTTGCGTCATGTGCTGGAGCGGTACGAAAAACGCGGTTGGACCGTGATGGCCGCAACCGAGATGGAGTTTACGCTGGTGGATGACAGCGGCGATACATTGACGCCGCCCACAGACCCGCGTTCAGGGCGCGCGCTCTTTTGCGGAGACGTGCTTTCACTCGATGAACTGGACGCTTTTGATCTCTTTTTCACCGAGTTGTACGAGGGCGCTGCCGAGATGGGTATCCCGGTGCAAACCATGACGTCCGAGGGGGGGCTGGGTCAGTTCGAAGTTACGCTGAACCATCAGAACGCACTACGCGCGGCCGATGATGCGCTGTTGTTCAAACTGCTGCTGCGTGGCGTCGCCCGTAACCACGGCATGGCGGCGACTTGTATGGCCAAACCGTATCTGGATGACGCGGGAAATGGCATGCATGTGCATTTTTCTGTGCTGGATGCCCAAGGCAACAATGTCTTTGACAATGGCGGGCCCGAGGGCAGCGAGACTTTGATGCACGCGCTTGGCGGATGCACCGCAGCGATGCAGGCCAGCACGCTTATCTTTGCCCCACATGGCCCCAGCTATGATCGCTTTGCCCCGGGTGCCCACGCACCCACAACTGTCTGTTGGGCCTACGAAAATCGCACTGCGGCGCTGCGCATTCCCGGTGGATCGCCCACCGCGCGGCGGATTGAACACCGCACAGCTGGTGGCGACGTGAACCCCTACCTGATGCTTGCCGTTGTACTGGGCGCAGCCATCGAAGGGATCGAAAAAACGCTGTCACCGCCTGCCCCCATTTCCGGGAATGCCTATGATCAGGACTTGCCGCAACTCGCCAAAGACTGGGCAACCGCAATCGATCTGTTCGAAACAGACCCATTTATTGCCCGGTGCCTGCCAAATGATCTCATCCGCAATATGGTCATGACCAAACGACAAGAGTTACGCCTGCTCGGCGACATTCCTAAATCTGAGCAATGGAAAACCTATCTGGAACGTGTATGACTCTCGTCAGACAACTCAAACCGCGAACCAATTGGTGACACATGAAAATCGGCATCCTTCAAACCGGCAAACCTCCTGAGGAAATGCTACAGGACTATGGCGACTATATTGACGCATTCACTGCGTTGCTGGCCAACCAGGGATTTGAATTTGAAGGCTGGAGCGTTGTTGACGGCGACTTTCCAGCCTCGGTTCAGGACGCCGATGGCTGGTTGATTACCGGCTCCCGCCATGGCGCGTATGAGGATCACGACTGGATCCCGCCGCTCGAAGATTTCATCCGCGCATCCATATCTGAAAAGGTGCCGATGGTGGGGGTCTGCTTTGGCCATCAGATCATCGCGCAGGCGCTTGGTGGTAAGGTCGAGAAGTTCTCTGGCGGTTGGGTTGTCGGACATCAAACTTATGATTTCGCGGGCACGCAAATTGGCCTGCACGCATGGCATCAGGATCAGGTGGTCGAATTGCCACCGGGGGCGACCACGATTGCCAGTCAGGATCATTGTGCCCACGCAGCAATCGTCTACGGCGACCGCGCCTTTACGGTTCAACCCCACCCTGAATACGACGCGGGCTTTATCGAAGGTTTGATCAAAATCCGAGGCAAGGGCGTTGTCCCCGAAGATCAACTCACCGATGCCCTGAACGGCCTGGGCCAACCCACCGCCAACCAAACTCTCGCTGATCAGTTCGCCGATTTCTTTCGCCAAGAGAGGGCGTAATGAGCGACTGGGTTCAGAACGCCCCGCAGGCTGCTCAGGCGTATCTAGAGGGGCAGCGTCTGGACGAGGTTGAATGTATCATTTCAGACCTGCCCGGCATTGCGCGCGGCAAGGCGGTCCCAGCATCGAAATTCGCGCGCCAGGACTATTTCCATCTTCCCGATTCCATTTTTTACCAAACGATAACAGGCGATTGGGGCGAAGCTGCGGGCGATGGTGGTTTCATTGAACGTGATATGGTCCTGCGTCCTGATTGGAATACGACCACCGCCGCCCCCTGGACCGGGGACTGGACACTGCAGGTCATCCACGACGCGTTTGACACCGACGACAACCCTATCCCGTTTAGCCCCCGTAATGTACTTAAACGCGTCGTTGATCTTTATCACGCCAAAGGCTGGAAGCCCGTTGTTGCGCCGGAATTAGAGTTTTATCTGGTCGCGCGCAACATTGATCCCGCTAAAGCAATCGAGCCGATGATGGGTCGGTCCGGCCGCCCGGCGGCTGCCCGGCAAGCCTATTCGATGACGGCTGTGGATGAATTCGGCCCGGTGATCGATGACATTTACGACTTTGCCGAACATCAGGGGTTCGAGATTGACGGTATCACGCAAGAAGGCGGCGCCGGACAGCTGGAAATCAACATGGTGCACGGCGACCCGGTCAAGCTGGCTGACGAAGTATTTTATTTCAAACGTCTGATCCGCGAGGCGGCCCTGCGTCACAATTGCTATGCCACGTTCATGGCCAAACCGATCGAAGGTGAACCCGGTTCCGCAATGCATATCCATCATTCGGTGATTGATATTGAAACCGATGAAAACCTCTTTTCCGGACCACAAGGCGGCGACACCGATGCGTTCTTTCACTTTATCGCCGGATTGCAAAACCACCTGCCCTCGGCCATTGCCGTGCTGGCACCCTATGTGAATTCCTACCGCCGATATGTGCGTGATCACGCCGCGCCGATCAATCTGGAATGGGGGCGCGACAACCGCACAACCGGCATCCGCATTCCATTGTCGTCACCTCAGGCGCGACGAGTGGAAAACCGCGTCGCTGGTATGGATTGTAATCCCTATCTCGGCATCGCGGCGTCACTGGCGTGCGGCTATCTCGGGTTGATCGAACAGGAACGCCCAGATCGTCAGTTCAAAGGCGATGCATACGATGGCGAAGAAGCTGTCCCCCGTATTCTGGGCGGCGCGCTGGATATGTTTGATGCCGCCAAATCCTTGCATCAGGTACTGGGCCCTGAATTTGCACGTGTATATTCCATCGTGAAACGCGCTGAATACGAAGAGTTTCTAGAAGTCATCAGCCCATGGGAACGCGAACACCTTTTGCTTAACGTGTGACGCTCGCAGCCACATTGTCGGCTTTAATCTAATCCGGAGCGCCTCGTGAACCTGCTCTACAGTAATGATCGCAAGGGAGAATATCCCAAAAGCTGGTATGCGGACACAGTTACGCCGCTGCCGCCATTCGAGCAGCTAAGGGGCGAAACACGCGCCGATGTTTGTGTGGTCGGGGCTGGATTTACCGGACTGTCCACCGCTTTGCATCTGGCAGAACGCGGATATGACGTTACCTTGCTTGACGCGCATCGCGTTGGGTTTGGTGCATCAGGACGCAATGGCGGGCAACTCGGGTCCGGGCAGCGCATGGAGCAGGACGGGCTTGAAAAGTTGCTCGGGAATGATGATGCGCAAAAGCTTTGGCAACTCGCAGAAGACGCAAAAATGTTGGTCAAAACCCTGATCAACCGCCATGACATTGAATGCCACCTCAAACCCGGCGTCGCACATGCTTGTTTTACCAAGCGCGAGGTGGCGCAGGAACATAACTATGTACGGCATCTGCAAGATGTTTACGACTACAACCAGATCGAACCGCTGCACCAAGAGCAGATGCAGTCGATTTGCCCATCTCGAAAATATGTCGGCGGTTCGCTGGACATGGGCGCCGCCCATTTGCACCCCCTCGCCTTGAGCCTTGGACTGGCGCGTGCTGCAAAATTCGCTGGTGTCCGTATTTTTGAAAAAACGCATGTACACGGGCTGATCCGGAACAAGAAAGTCACCGTCAAGACCGATCAGGGGCGCGTTGTGGCGGATCATCTTGTGCTGGCATGCAATGGATATCAGGGCAATCTTGATCGAAAAGTCGCCGCCCGCGTTATGCCGATCAACAACTTCATCGCCGCAACAGAACCGCTGGGCGACCACACCAGCAAAGTTCTGGCGCGCGATGTCGCGATTGCCGACAGCAAGTTCGTCGTAAATTATTTCCGGCTGTCCCACGACAACCGGTTGTTGTTTGGCGGCGGTGAAAGCTATGGGTATCGGTTCCCGCCGGACATTGCTGCATTGGTGCGCAAACCGATGACGGAAATATTCCCCCATCTGCATAACGTCGGCATCGATTATGCATGGGGCGGCACGCTGGCAATCACCATGAAACGCATGCCCTATCTGCGCCGGATTGCACCAAACATCATCAGCGCCTCTGGCTATTCCGGCCATGGCGTCGGCACCGCAACCCACGCCGGTCAGCTTATTGCGATGGCCCTGACAGGCGAGGCTGAGGGTTTTGACACTATGGCCCGCATTCCTGCCGCGCCCTTTCCCGGCGGAACGCTGTTGCGCAGCCCGCTTTTGGCGACGGCAATGACCTGGTACGCCTTGCGTGATCGCTTGGGTGTCTAAAATCACCTATTGAATTAAGAACTTATCGGACAAACGGACGCGACGCCTTTGTGTAACGTGACGGAATATTCACACATTTACTGTGAATCCAGTTGGCACCGACTCCGCTTTGTTTTATATTTTTGAATATCGAGCATAAGAAAGTTGAAAACTATGACTCTTCCGCCGAATGTTTATGACGCCGAACCCATCCCCGAATCCGCCCGCGCCGAAATAGACCGACTGCTTCAAAGTGGCGATCTGTTCCGGTACACGGCTCCGGAAAATGCACCGGTTGCGCTTCTTGAAGAAGAATTCGCAACGATGATGGGCGCCAAATACGCACTGGCCGTTTCGTCTTGCTCAGCTGCTCTGTTTCTATCGCTTAAAGCGCTTGGATTGCCGCGCGATGCGCGTGTGCTGATCCCGGGTTTTACTTTTGCTGCCGTGCCATCTTCGGTCATTCACGCAGATTGCATTCCGGTTCTCTGTGAAGTGGGCGAGAATTACCGCATCGACATCGCGGATTTTGAACGTCGCCTGGATGACACCATTTCGGCCGTCATCATCAGCCACATGCGCGGCCACACGTCCGATATGGACGTGATCCAGGCCCTGTGTGACGCGCGTAGCATTCCGATTGTCGAAGACGCCGCACATTCGCTGGGTACGACGTGGAACGGCACAAACATCGGTACAATCGGTCGGGTGGGTTGCTTTTCCTTTCAGTCTTACAAGCTGATCAATGCTGGCGAAGGCGGCATTCTGATCACTGATGATGCCGATCTGATCGCGCGCGCCGTGATCATGTCCGGGGCATACGAACACAATTGGCAAAAGCACAAATCGCCAGTGGGCGATAACACGGGTGAGCTTGAAGCCGCGTTTGCCCGTTGGCAGAACCAACTCCCGCTTTACAATCTACGCCTGTCGAACTTGTCGGCGGCTATCATCCGGCCCCAGCTGAACGAAGTGCCGCGCCGGGTCCGTGACGGACGTCGCAACCATGACTATGTCGCCGGTCTGCTGAACCAGTCCCCTTGGTTGGCGGTTCCGGAAAAGCTGTCCCCGGAAGAACGCGCGCCGGATTCCATTCAGTTCAACCTTGTTGGGATGGACAACGCACAGATTAAGGCCTTTCAGGCTGCAGCCAATCTGCGTGGCGTCAAAGTTCAGGTCTTTGGTCAATCCAGCGACAATGCCCGCGCATTTTGGAACTGGCAGTTTATCTCCGGTCTGCCCGAGCTGCCTGCCACACGAAAAATGTTGATGAAGGCCTGCGACGTGCGTCTGCCCGCGCGCCTGAAACGCGACGAGCTGGAAATTATTTCTGGCGCACTAACTGGTGCCGCACAGGATGTAATGGGTCAGGAACGCGCTTACGGCACCTGACCACTGGTCACTGGCACGTAAACGGACAAAGGCAGGACAATGTGTCCTGCCTTTCATTTATTTGAGCTTGTTCAGCTTTTCATTAAGCTCGGACAATTGTTTTTTGATGGCGTCCAAATCTTCGCCATCATCCTGTTCGCCCTCTTCCGCGTCGTCAGGGGCTGTGCCGCCGGTCCAGTTCATGCCACCGGTGATGGCTTTCATAAAGGCCTCTTGCTGCGCCTGCATTGCTTCCAGCCCGGGCATTTTCATGCTGGGTGACATGCCACCCATCATCTTTTCCTGACCGTCACGTAGCATATCAAACGACGCCGCAAGGAATTGAGGCACAACGCTTGTTGCTTGTGTGGTGTAGCTTCTCACCAAATCATTCAAAACATTGATCGGCAGCACGCTTTCGCCGCGGCTTTCGTGTTCGGCAATAATTTGAAGCAAGTATTGTCGGGTAAGATCATCGCCGGTTTTCAGATCGACGATCTGAACCTCACGATCATCGCGGATAAACCCCGCGATATCTTCCAGTGTAACATAGTCACTGGTCTCAGTATTATAGAGCCGCCGGCTGGCGTAACGTTTGATTAACAGTGGTTTCTTTTCATCAGCCACAATCGTCTCCCCAAGAGTTTTGTGCAATGCAGAAAACACTATGCGACTGCAGCACAAAAAGAAAGGGCAGGCCTAAGGCCTGCCCCTGCAATCTGCACCTAATGGGAGGATTAAGTGAGTGATTGCCTGTCTTAAAGCTTATTTAACTTTGCCAGCTTTCTTAGCGGCAGCAGTTACGTCGTCAGTTGCTTTTTTGACGGCGGCAGTTGCTTCTTCTGTGGCGTCTTTGCCAGCAGCCATCAGCAGCTCAACAGTTTCGGCCTGAACTTTTTTCGCAACTTCAGCAAAGGCGGCCATGTTTTCGGCAGCAACTTCAGCTTGAGCAGAGGCGAAATCGGTCATCGCTTTTGCGTAATCGGCAGGCTCGGATTTGGCTTTGGACATGTCGGCCAGCTTGGACAGAGTGTCTTTGGTCCATTTCGACGAGATTTCCGAAGATTTCTCTGCAGCTTCCAGAGCAACGCCGCTCAGTTTTTCGTTCAGCGAGGCTGTGTTTTTGAAAGCGTCGTCCAGAGCGGAAGTGTCGACTGGAAATGCACCCATCATGTCTTTCAGGATCGCGTTCACATCTTGTGTCTTAGTCATTGTTCGGTTCCTATTTGCTGTGCAGGGTGTGCCTGCCGTTGTCTTCTGAACCCAATATGCTTTCTGCGGCGCAGCATTTCAAGTTTTTTTTGCTGCACTGCAGAATAAATTTTGAAGATCGTTCAAAATCAACGTGTTGCTTTGACCTTCACATAGGTTCCTGGCGCATCACCAAGCACAGGATGTTCCGAATCGCCAAAATCCCGGGCTGGAATTTGCTTGCCTGACCGGGAAGAAAGCCACTTATCCCAACGCGGCCACCATGACCCTTCATGGAATGTCGCCCCTTCCATCCAGTCCTCTGACGTCAGTTTGACATCAGCATTTGTATAGTGGCCGTATTTCTTTTTACTGGGCGGGTTCACAATCCCGGCGATGTGACCAGACTCAGACACAATAAATGTCTTTGACCGGCTCTTGGTTTGTTGGAACCCTTTGTAACAATCTTTCCAGCGCGCAATGTGATCCGTTTCGCAGGTCACCGAACAGATCGGAATATCAACATCCTTAAGGCTCAGCCGCTCTCCACACAATTCAACGCCACCGTCAGCAAATTCATTGCTTTGGCAAAGCTGTCTCAAATACTGATGCGCCATTTTCCCCGGAAGCCCAGACCCATCCCCGTTCCAGTACAACAGATCAAACGCTGGTGGCGTCTGCCCCATCATATAGCTTTTGATTGCCGGGCCATAGACAAGGTCATTGGACCGCAAAAAGCTAAAGGTCCGCTGCATGATAAACGACCGCAACAACCCCTCTTCGGTAATTTCGTCGTCTATCCCGTCAATAAAATCGTTCTGCAGGAATGGTGTAAACTCTCCCTGATCCGAAAAATCAGTCAAAGTGGTAAAGAACGTCGCGGACTTAACGGATTTGTCCCCGCGTTGTTTGAGCAACGACAAAGTCAGGTGCAGCGTCGTTCCCGCGATACAATAGCCAACCGCGTTGACCTGATTTTGTTTGGTGATTTTTTTGACCTCGGAAATTGCGGTCAGAAACCCCTCTTCAATGTAGTCGTCAAGACTTACGTCCGCATAGGATCGGTCAGGGTTGATCCAGCTGACAACAAAGACAGTATAGCCCTGATCCACCGCCCAACGGATGAGGCTGTTGGATTCCTTGAGGTCCAGAATGTAATATTTGTTGATCCAGGGCGGGAAAATGATCAGCGGAATTTCGTGCACTTTTTCGGTCGACGGCGAAAACTGCAGCAATTCGAACATTCGGTTGCGGTACACAACCTTGCCCGGCGCGGTGGCAATATTGCGGCCAATCTCAAACGCGTCTTCGTCAGCAAGGCGCACGATCAGCTCGCCATTGTTGTTTTCCAGATCGCGGATCAGGTTTTCAAGCCCATCGATCAGCGACTGACCATCGGTTTCGACAGCTTTCTCCAACACGTCCGGATTTGTCCCCAGAAAATTGGTCGGCGACATCATGTCGATGATCTGCTGAGAAAAATATTCGATGCGTTGCTTTTCTTTTGGATCCAGCCCTTCCAACTCGGTCACGGACTTCTCAATAGCTTCGGCATTCAACATATATTGCTGTTTGAGAAAGTTGAAATACGGGTGGTTCTGCCACAGCGGGTTTGAGAATCGCCGGTCTTTCGGGGCCTCTTCCGGCACTGCAGCATCTTCGCCCTTCATGAGCAGATTTTGCGCGTCAACAAAGTGGCGAACGGACTTACTCCACAACTCCAGCTGGTTTTCAAAGACTTTTCCGGGGTTGCTCATCATTTCTTGCCAATAGGCACCCGCAGCGTTGGTGAACACCTCGGTATCAGGAGAATTCAGCTCATCTCTCAATGGCTTACGGTGTGTCATCACTTCAACCAAACGTCGCGAAAGCTCTTCAACTTTGGTCAAATTCTCATTCAAACGCTCTAAATTCTGACCTGCGTCATTCTCGTTTGTTGTCATAATTAACAATTAGCCCTATTCTCGCCGCTACGCAGCATTCAAAATGTATTGCCCTACTACAATACAGTATAGAGCGCTGCCTGTTGGGTAGATACCCTGAGGTTTAGGAGAAGCAAATGCGGTACATGGCCACGTACGATCTGATGGAGACCGTTCGAAACACCAACCAGTGGCTAGGGGCAACCGCCTCTGCGATGGCATCGTACCCGATGTTTTCAGTGGTTCCCAACCCGGCCTTCAGTTGGCTGGCCGCCTGGGGTGAAGTCACAGAACGCACTTTTCAGCGCATGGTGGTCAAACCCGACTGGGGCATCCGGACCTTTACCTGCGAAGACGGCAAGGACCACCTGGTCAATGTCGAGCCTGTCGTAGAGCGCGCGTTTGGAGACTTGCTGCATTTTAATGTGGTCGGCCGCAAAGAGCAGCCACGCAAAGTGATGCTGGTCGCGCCGATGTCAGGCCACTACGCCACTTTGTTGCGCTCAACAGTCAAAAGCCTGTTGGTGAATTGCGAAGTCTACATTACCGACTGGCACAATGCGCGCGATATTCCGGTATCCGAAGGCAAATTCGATATCGAAGATTACACACTTTACCTTGTTGATTTTATGAAAGAGCTGGGTCCGGACACGCATGTCATCGCTGTGTGCCAGCCTGCCCCGTTGACGCTTGCGGCCACGGCCTATCTTGCGGGAGAAGATCCCGAAGCTCAGCCCCGTTCGCTGACACTGATCGGCGGCCCGATTGATCCAAACGCAGCCGCAACAGATGTGACAGACTTTGGTCACCGGGTTGGTATGGGCCAGCTGGAAGAAATGATGATCCAGCGCGTCGGTTTCAAATACCCGGGCGTTGGGCGCATGGTTTACCCCGGCTTGCTTCAGCTTGCTTCATTCATGTCGATGAATGGCGAACGTCACTCACAAGCGTTTTCAGATCAAATTCAGCGTGTGACCCGTGGTGAAGCCTCGGACCACGATGCTCATAACCGCTTTTACGACGAATATCTGGCCGTCATGGACATGCCTGCCGAATTTTATCTGTCCACGGTTGAACGCATTTTCAAAAACGGTGAAATCGCGAAAAACGAATTTGTTGTGGATGGGCGCAAGGTTGATATCGGCAAAATCACCACTGTTGCCGTGAAAACTGTCGAAGGCGCCAAGGATGACATCACAGCGCCGGGCCAGTGTGTTGCAGCGCTCGACCTTCTGACCGGTCTGCCGGACGAAAAGAAGGCCAGCCATGTCGAACCCGAAGCCGGCCACTACGGTATCTTTGCGGGCAAGAGCTGGCGTAGCAATATCCGTCCGCTGGTGTTGGACTTTATTGATGCCAACTCAGAGGCACCAAAACCCAAGCAGTCACCAAAGCCGAAGATCGCAGCGGTCTAAACGAATTTACGCGTAAGAATTGAAAGCGGGGTCTGACTGACCCCGCTTTTTTTGTGCTTTGCAGGCGCAGGCTCGTTAATCAATCCAACCCGGGCAATCTAATAGCACGCTACAGCCCTATCGGCTCAGCCAATTCCGCAAAATCGCAGTCGTTGCATCCGATTGTTCAAGCGTCGGCAAATGTCCGGCATCCGGAACGATCTCTAATGTGGCGTCCGGGATCAGGTCTGCCATGAATTGATGCCTTTTCACCGGCGTCAAAGCATCATGTTCTCCGCACATGACCAGCGCAGGCACTTTGCATTGGCGCAGCGTTTTCTGTTGATCCTGCCGTCGTTGAAGCGCGCGGGCCTGACGCACAAAAATGTCCACACCCAAATGCAGCCCCATGTCACGCATCAACGCCAAAACCTGCGCCCGCTGAACACCCGGCGCCAGATAATCCGGGCGCATAACTTCGCTCAGGACTTCTTCCAGCCGCCCTGCCTTGGCGCCAACAATCCACGGCTCATAAGCCGCTGCACTTGCAGGCGTTTCCGCCAGCGGATTGGTATCCATTAACGCAATACGCGTCACCCTGTCCGGCACACGGCGCATGATTTCCATCGCGACAATGCCGCCCATGCTAAGCCCGGCCAACGCAAACCGCGCGGGCAAGTGATTCAACAAGGTCGAGGCAATCTCCTCGATGCGTTCGCCTTCTGTAATTGGTGCAATTGTCACAACCCGCTCAGTCGACAACGCTGTGACCTGCGCCTCATACAACCGCGCATCACACATCATGCCGGGGATAAGAACCAACGGCTCCTGCATAATTCAAAAATCCTCAAATCGTATTAACCAGTTTCGCTGCCCAGTTTGCCAGCCTTCACGCTGTGGTCAACTGTCTTCCGAAGGTTCCGCGCCGTAACCGTTCCAGCGAAATGCCCCGTCGTCAGACAGCGGCGAAAACGGGTTGTGCGCGACTTCCCAAACATGCCCGTCCGGGTCGGAAAAATAGCCAATATGTCCACCCCAGAAAATGTCGGCTGCGGGTTTCAGAATTTTTCCCCCTGCCGCTTTTGCGCGCGCTAGGATCGGAGCAACATCTTCTGCAGAACGCACGTTATGCGCAAACGTGACACCGGAAAATCCGCCAATATCCTCGGGTGAAAGCCCCATATCCTCGGCCAGCTTTGCTTTGGGGTACAAGCCCAATGTCTGCCCGATCAGGTCAAAGGCAATCACACCGTCCGGGCTATCGACGCGCCGCCATCCCATCGCCTCATAGAAAGCCGCCGAGGCTTCCAGCTCACTTACCGCCAATGTGATCAGGCTGACACGCTGCTCCATAACTCTTTACCTTTCACGTAAAGTATTCAGTATATACCTTTGATAAATTTTATAAAAATGTCCACAGCCTCAGGCGTCACCGAAGCAGATAATATGTCTCCGACGATGAGATGCGCATTTGGGTCAATACCGGGTTTGGGTTCGATTTCTTCGACAGTCAAAGGACCTCCCCAACCGGACAACACCTCTCGTGTTTTATTTGCCAATACCACCTGATCCGCGTCAGAAAACATGACCAGCGTTGGGACCTTCACCCCCGAATAATCCTTGCTTGCCGCATACTCGACAAGAGCCGCCATTTGCAGCAAAGCCTCAGCCGGGTAAGACGTCGTCCAATATCTACCATGCGCATCGTTCTGCGGCTCCCAGTTTCGCTCTCGCCCTCCAACCAGTGGCACCCAATCCCGCGCAGCAGGCAACGTCAGCAATCGCGCAAGCGGATTGTTGATCCCAAAATTGGGCGAAATCAAAATCATACCGTGTAAATCGCGCATGACATTGGGCTGATCCAACATCGCAGAAACCAACGTGGCACCGGTTGAGGTCGCGATAATGATCACCTTGTCGCCGCTACGCCGGGCAATCTCCATCGCTTCGGCCACATCATCCGCCCAGCCCTGAACACTCGCCTTTGCCAATGCATCGCCTGAACGGCCATGCCCCTCGAGCCGCGTATAGATCAGATTGGCCCCCAGAGCCTCGGCAACCTGATCCGGCACCGGGCGGATCTCTTCTGACGTCGCAGAAAACCCATGCACATAGACAATTACAGTTTCTGTTTTCTGTCCGGCTTGCCCGTGCCAGATGACACGCTTTTTAACACCCGGCGTAATGTCATCATATACGCTTTCCTGATCCGCCAGATATGCGTCAATATCCTGCCCCATCATGCCCGCCAGAAACGCAGGTTTTAACGAAATCTTTTCGTATGGCCCCCAGGTCCAAAGCGCTGCAGCAAGCACCGACGTGAAAATCACAGATCGTCCCAAAAACTGGCCAAATGTTCGCATCAGAAAACTTCGGGCGCCAAAATCACCTCTTCAACGTTATTTTCTATCAGCTTTAGACAATCGTCATCTGAGAACCGATGATCCTTATCCTTGACCAGCACAAGCCGCATGTCAGGTCCGTTGGCATGTTCAATCAGTTTCAGCGCGGTTTGGTTGGACACGGCGGTGTCCACGCTGCCTTGTAAGAAACGCACTGGAAAATTCAACGTCAAAGGGCTGCGCAACACCAACCTTTGACGCCCGTCTTCGATCATGCGCTTGGTGATCACATACGGCTCCATATAATCTGACGGCAATTCCACCTGACCGACATCTTCCAATGTTTGTTTCTGGGCGTCAGTGAAGTTTTCCCAATACCCGTCTTCGGTGAAATCCGGGGCAGCTGCGATTGTGACCATACCGTTCACCCGTTCAGGAATAGCGCGCGCCAATAACAAGGCCTGCCAACCACCCATAGATGACCCGACCGGCACCAATGGCCCCTTTGTCAGCGTCTCAACGGCCGCCAGCGTGTCCTCATGCCAATCCCCGATACAGCCTTCCTCGAAAGTGCCGGAGCTTTCCCCATGCCCGGAATAGTCAAACCGCAGAAAAGACTGACCGCGCGCCCTAGCCCACTCTTCCAGATGAATGGCCTTTGTGCCTTGCATGTCGGATTTCAATCCGCCCAGAAACACCACTGTTGGTCCGCTTCCTTCGGTCTTGTGATAGGCAATGCGGCGCCCTTGCGGGCTGTCGAAAAATTGCGTGACGCTCATGGTATCCTCATGCCTGATTATCAGCGACAGAATGCTGAATAAGAGAGGCGGATACAATCAATTCCCGCAACGTTCTCCAAGGATATCAGACCTAACCTGCGGCACCTGCGATACCTTTGGTCCATTCACTGGCACGACGACTCTTGACTTGCCCCCCACAAAGGGCGCAAAACCTCTGCCGAACCATATACCCGCAACCGGGCGTCCCGTAGGCGCCAAACTGACGAGGAGCTTGAGGCCCATGGCCGATATTTCCCTTACTTTTCCTGATGGCAATGCACGTTCCTACGAGAACGGCATCACCCCTGCCGAGGTCGCGTCGTCGATCTCAAACTCGCTTGGCAAAAAAGCGATTTCTGCAACTGTTGACGGCAAACACTGGGACCTTCAGTGGCCCATCGTGGACAACGCTTCAATCGCGATCAACACCGTCAAAGACAGCGACGCCGAAGCACTGGAACTGATCCGGCATGACTGCGCCCATGTCATGGCCCGCGCTGTTCAGGAGCTGTGGCCAGACGTCAAAGTTACTATTGGTCCGGTCATCGAAAATGGCTGGTACTATGATTTTGACCGCGAAGAGCCGTTTACACCCGAAGATCTGGGCGCGATCGAAAAAAAGATGAAAGAGATCATCAATCGGCGCGACCCTGTTACCACCGAAGTGTGGGACCGT
The DNA here is from genome assembly GCF_039969785.1 of Shimia sp. Taxonomy (GTDB): domain Bacteria; phylum Pseudomonadota; class Alphaproteobacteria; order Rhodobacterales; family Rhodobacteraceae; genus Shimia. The sequence goes on from NZ_JBDVNC010000048.1 coordinate 33,819, forward strand.
GATCGTGCGGTGGCGTTTTATGAGGCCAATAACGAGCCTTATAAAGTGGAACTGATTGACGCCATCCCCGGCGACGAGCCGTTGCGCATGTATTGGCACGGGCATTGGCAGGATTTGTGCCGTGGTCCGCATTTGCAGCATACCGGGCAAATTCCGGCGGATGCGTTTAAGCTGATGCGCGTTTCGGGTGCCTATTGGCGTGGTGACAGCAAGAACGCACAGCTGCAACGCATCTACGGCGTGGCGTTTAAGAACAAAGAAGACCTGAAAAAGCACCTGCACTTTTTGGAAGAAGCCGAAAAACGCGACCACCGCAAGCTGGGCCGCGAAATGGACCTGTTCCACATGCAGGAAGAAGCGCCGGGTCAGGTGTTTTGGCACCCTAACGGCTGGACCATTTATACCGCATTGCAGGATTATATGCGCCGCAAACAGCGGGCTGGCGGGTACTGCGAAATCAACACGCCTCAGGTGGTGGACCGCAAATTGTGGGAAGCGTCCGGGCACTGGGAAAAATACCAGCACCACATGTTCCTTGTGGAAGTCGACGAAAGCCGCGACGGCGAAAATGACGATGCCAGCGCTAAGAACCGCGACCACACCCGCATCAATGCGCTCAAACCGATGAACTGCCCGTGCCACGTTCAGGTGTTCAACCAAGGCCTCAAAAGCTATCGCGACCTGCCCTTGCGGCTGGCCGAGTTTGGCTCTTGTGCGCGGTTTGAACCTTCGGGCGCGCTGCATGGCATCATGCGTGTGCGCGGCTTTACGCAAGATGACGCGCATATTTTCTGTACTGAAGATCAGATTCAGGACGAATGTGCGCGCTTTATCGACTTTCTCGCGGACATTTACCGTGAACTTGGGTTCGAAGACTTTGAAATCCGCTTTGCCACCCGGCCCGAAAAACGAGTCGGGTCTGAGGAAAGCTGGGATCACGTCGAAGGCGCGCTGGAAAGCGCAATCAAAGCCGTTGGTCGTGATTATGTTCTGGAACCGGGAGACGGCGCATTTTACGGGCCCAAGCTCGACTTTTATCTGACCGATGCCATCGGACGGGTCTGGCAATGCGGCACCTTCCAGGTTGACCCGAACCTGCCAGAACGTCTGAACGCCAGCTATATTGCGGCGGATGGCGACCGGCACCGGCCTTATATGCTGCACCGCGCCTGTCTTGGGTCATTTGAACGCTTTATTGGCATCCTGATCGAAAACTGGGAAGGCAAGCTGCCCTTCTGGCTGGCCCCACGTCAGGTCGTGATTGCTTCGATTGTGTCTGACGCTGATGAGTATTGCACCGAAGTCGCCGAAGCGCTTCGGGCTGTTGGTGTGCGCGCCGAAACCGATCTGCGCAATGAGAAGATTAACTATAAGGTCCGCGAACATTCGGTGGGCAAAGTTCCCGTTATTCTGGCCATCGGCAAGAAAGAGGTCGAGGAACGCACTGTATCGACCCGGCGCCTTGGTGAGAAACAAACCAAAGTCCAGACTTTGGACGAGATCGTGAGCCAATTGTCACAAGAGGCACTTGCGCCCGACCTTGGTTAACCCCTTTTGCAACATTCTGACAGGCGCGTCGCGGTTTCCCGGCGCGCCTGTTTCAGTTTCGGCCCCAAAACAACGATCCACGGCGGAAAAGTTCACAGAATTCTCACGCTCACTGACGCGTTCGTGACACACAACCCCGTGATTAGCCTTTGATAACCTCTCAGGGCTAATCTCATTCCATCCACGGCACTTGTGGCCGAGTTTCAAAAACCGAAAGGGAATAGAAAATGTCGAATACTGTCAAAACCCTCGCCGTTGCAGGCGCAGTAGCTGCAGCACTGAGCGCTCATGCAACAACCGCTTCAGCAGCTGGTCAGGAGAAATGCTACGGTGTTTCGTTGGCAGGTCAGAATGACTGCGCCGCGGGCCCCGGTACAACATGCGCCGGCACGTCTTCTGTAGACTATCAGGGCAACGCCTGGACATTGGTTGACGCTGGTTCTTGCGCAACCATGGAGCTGCCTGCAATGGCAGACGGCGGCGCGCGCGCAGGTTCGCTCGAGCCACTTGAGCGCGACATCCCAAGCTGAACTAAACTCCCGGTCCCGGCGCCCCTTTTGCCGGGACCACCCTACCCAGAATAATCGGGTTCGCCAGATTTCCACTGTTCATGCTAAACTGCGGTGGTCCAACACATTTGGACGTAGCATTCATGAAACAAGACATTGTTAGGAAACGGTAAAATGAATCCCAAACACCTTTCTTCCATTGCCGTGGCCGCCGCCGTTGCCACAGTATTTTCGACGCATGCGACACCAGTTGACGCCGCAACCAAAGAAAAGTGCTTTGGAATTTCCGAGGCCGGTCACAATGGCTGTGCCGCCGGACCGGGAACAAGCTGCGCAGGGACCTCAACGGTCGATTATCAGGGCAATTCGTGGATGTTGGTCGACAAAGGTACATGTCTAAGCATTGAGCTACCTGACATGGCCGATGGAACACCCCGCCAGCCCGCCTTGGAAGCGCTTGACCGCGATCTGCCTGCCTAAGCCGGAGACATTCAAATGTTCGACGCGCCTCACCGTCCGACGACGCTGCCCAATGCGCCAGGGGTCGGCTATAAACCTCAGCACTACCAAAACCTGGTTGAAGACCCGGGCGCGGTTGCATGGTTGGAAATACATGCGGAAAACTACATGGGCTCGGGCGGACGTCCGTTGGCCCAATTGCGTCATTTGTCCGAACGATTTGCCATGTCTGTGCATGGTGTCGGGTTGTCTATTGGCGGTGAAGGCGATCTTGATACCGACCACCTCGCACGTCTCAAACATCTCAATGACTGGCTGAAACCCGCTGTTTTTTCGGAACATCTCGCATGGTCCACCCATGAAGGCGCGTTTCTGAACGATCTCTTGCCCCTGCCCTATACCCAGGACACCCTGGCGCGGGTCTGCGCGCATATCGACCGGTTGCAGAATACAATCGGGCGTCAAATGATGCTCGAAAACCCGTCCAGCTATCTGGCATTTGCCGAAAGCACGTGGTCAGAACCGGATTTCCTGCGCGAAGTGTCCAACCGCACTGGCTGTGGTCTGTTGCTGGATGTGAACAACGTTTTCGTGTCCGCCACAAATCTGGATTACGACCCTAAAAGCTACATCGCAGATTTCCCACTGGAAAAAGTTGGCGAAATTCATCTGGGTGGGCATGACGAGGACGAAGACGAACACGGCCATGTTCTGCTGATCGATAGTCACGGCAAACCCGTCTTCGATCCCGTCTGGGCATTGCTGGATCATGTCCTGTCCCTGTCAGGTCCGCGCCCGGTCCTGATCGAATGGGACAATGACGTTCCGGAATGGCCAGAACTGCATGCCGAGGCAGTGCGCGCCGCCGCTGCGCTGGCACCGGTGCACGCATGAACACCTCCGTCGATCAAACCACCTTTCGCGGTGCACTTTTGGACAGAGCTCAGGATCGCCCACCGGGCTTGATCGATTCCGAGGGTCACGCCGCCGGACGCCGCTTTGACGTCTATCGCAACAATGTCGCCGTTTCACTGACCGAGGCGCTTGAGACGGGATTTCCCGCCATCGCAAAGCTTTTGGGTGAAGAGAATTTCAAAGCCCTGGCCGGAATGTTCCTGCGCCAACACCCGCCCTCTTCACCTTTGATGATGCATTACGGCGCGCAGTTCCCCGAGTTTCTCGAAACGATGCAACAGCTGGCCCATCTTGGGTATCTTGGGGATGTTGCACGCTTGGAACTCGCCCTGCGGCGCGCTTATCACGCTGCGGATTCCACGCCAATTGCACCCGATGCACTTGGTTTGATCCCGCCAATGGAATTGGGCGATGTCAGGTTTCAGTTTGCGCCCGCGCTCGAGGTTCTATCATCACGTTGGCCTGTTCATGCGATCTGGGCGTTCAATATGGACGACGGTCCAAAGCCCGAAGCAATCGCGCAAGACATTGTGATTCTGCGCGCAGAATTTGACCCGAAACCGTCTGCCTTGGCACCCGGCGCTGCTGCCTGTCTGCACGCGTTAATGTCAGGTGAAACTCTGGGGGCGGCTGCAGATAAGGGCACTCAACAAGCAGCCGAGTTTGATTTGGGCGCTTTGCTCGCGCTCCTGCTTTCGGGCAACGCAATTACTAAAATAAAAACAAAACACTAAACTCACGGAATACCCAATGCACACACTTCTTACACTATACAATGGACTTGCTGAACGATTGGAGCGTCTAGACTGGTTGCTGCCAACACTGGCCCGTTTCGTCTTTGCCGCGACGTTGGCTATGTATTTCTGGAATTCAGCGCTGACCAAAGTAGGCGATGGCATCTTCGGCCTATTTATCCCCAGCGTCGGCGCTTATGCGCAGATCTTCCCCAAAGCGATTGAGGCTGTTGGGTATGACGCAAGTCAGCTGAGCATGTTCCACTGGGCAGTTGTTGTTGCCGGTACGCTGGCAGAATTCATCTTGCCGCTTTTGATCATTCTTGGATTGCTCAGCCGATTGGCTGCGGTGGGGATGATCGGATTTATTGTGGTGCAGACTCTGACCGATCTTTACGGTCACCACCTGATCGAAGATCCCAAATCTGTTGGCGCCTGGTTCGACCGGGTTCCTGACAGCGTGATCATCGACCAACGCACATTCTGGATTTTCCTGTTTGTGATTATTCTGATCAAAGGTGCCGGGCCGATTTCGCTTGATCGTATCCTCAAGGCACGCCTCTGAAAGTCAGAAATGCGCCTGTTCTTCGTCGGGCTTACCGGCGGCAATCGCAAGAATGCCGCCCAGCCCGGCGAAGCTTATCGGGAACATCGTAAAGGCGTTGAACCCAAAGGCCGCGTACATACCGGCCGCTGATGCCAACAACAAAATACCGCCCCACAACGCACGGGAGCGGGCCATAGCACCGCCTGCTATGGCTAACAGCGGCGCTACTAACGCGCCTGCTCTGACCAGCTGAACATTATCAACTTGCTCGGCAAGGTCCGGTACCTCGCCATAACGTGCTATGACTTCTGTATATCCCCATCCAAAGAAGCCAACGATCATACCAATGACCCCTGCAATGATACCCAAAGTCAAAGCCGCGTTGCGCATGAATGCCTCCTGAATTCCGTTGGTTTCATGTAAGGCGTGCGCACTGATTATCCAAGGGCCGCCTTAACTTGCTCATTCCAACCCAGAAACAAAGCACCGCCTTTCTCAATCAAAGGCCGCTTCATCAATGTTGGATGCTCTTGCAACAGAACAAGCGGGTCTTTGGCCCGATCTTCATCGCTCAAACCTCGCCACGTAGTTGAGCGGGTATTGACCAAAGCGGCGCCAAATTCAGCATGTGCGCGCGTCAACAGGTCGTATGAAATGCCATCTGATCTGACATCCACAAACTCAACATTGTTCAATTCTTTTAGTGCCTTACGACACGTATCGCATGTTTTTATCCCAAATAGTTTCACTTGAGTTCCCCACTTTCAACTGCTCTGCCTGAACAAGCAAAATCGAATATCACGCCGGTTTTGCTTGCAATTTATATCCGAAATGTAATCCTGCGCGCGGAGCATTTCATCATTGATGTCCGCAGAAAACGAATTTTTGGGATTTGATTTTGGGTGCGCCCTGTGCGTGAGAACGCAGAGAGACTTAAGTGATAAAAGGAGAACGGTATGCCACGCGGTACCGTAAAATGGTTTAACACCACAAAAGGCTTTGGATTTATTGAGCCGGAAGACGGCGGAAAAGACGTCTTCGTACATATTTCAGCAGTGGAGCGGTCTGGCCTGACAGGGCTGGCTGACAACCAGAAAGTTGAATTCGAAATGCTTCAGGGGCGCGATGGCCGCGATATGGCTGGCGATCTCAAGCTACTCTAACTCATAAGGTCGGGGCGCAATTCAGGCGCCCCGATCTGCTATGCGTTAATAACAGCCTTTGACGCCGGGCGGGCAGCTGCTTGTGCTGACGCGACGCTTGCCGCCTGCGCGGTTGTAATACGTCTCAGAAGTCGTTGGAGTTCCACAACAAACGACGCCATTCATCGTCACAGGCTGAAGCCCGTACGGGCAATAATTTGCGCTGGCGGGATATGGATGAATCAAGACACCCTCGGGCTGATTTACCGGACCGATCTGGGGTGCGTTGCTACTCCAGGTCTGCGCCACCGCTGGCGCAGCCGTCAGCGCGAGCGCAGCGGCTAAAATGTAAAATTTCTTCATTGGACAATCGCTCCGGTTGCTGCAGACAAACTGGTTAATACCGTTAATCTAGTGCGCGCACCGGGAAACTGTCAATTTCCTATGTGGAAACAATATGTTTCGTGCGCACATTTAACCGATCATCTGATCAGTCGTTTAACATATCCTGAAATTCACGCCATTCCCGCGCGCTCATTCCAGACGTACTCTGCTCCACGACCTCGCCCTTAACCATACGACGCAAGCAGTCCATCATTTGCGCCGACATGCTGACTGCGCCCATCCGATAATCTTCAAACGCCCGGTATGCGGCCGGAACCCAATCGGCAACGACTTTACAAATCGCATCCGCATAAACGCGAATTTCATATTGCGCATGCGCATCCGCCCGCAACCGCAGGAAATGCAACAAATTGTGCAGGTCCACCTTCCAATACCATTGGGTATAGATGTTTGCGGGCAGGTTCATACGCGCCAATTCACGCGCCAATCCTTGTTGTCCGTCCTGGCTGATCATCGCCTCATAACTGTCATAACTGCGCGTACTGTCAGCTTTCAACATTTCCAGAACGCGGGCTGCTTCCTCGCCTTGCAAAGCCTCGCCCCGCCCCTGATTGTTCACCAGCGATTGGGCCGCAACATGTTCAGGCGCCGGAATGTAAAATTCACGATCCAGAATGGAATAGCGCGCAGAATATTCGTTCACATTGGCCGTGCGATGACGGATCCACTGGCGCGCAACAAACACGGGCAGCTTTACGTGCAACTTGACTTCACACATTTCAAACGGCGTCGAATGCCAGTGGCGCATCAAATACCGGATCAGCCCCTCGTCGTTCTGAACGCTCTTGGTGCCTTTGCCATAACTTACGCGCGCAGCCTGACAAATTGCAGCATCGTCGCCCATATAGTCGATAACCCGCACAAAGCCATGATCCAGAACTGGAATTGCCGAATAGAGATGCTTTTCCATCCCTTCGCTCACGGCGCGCAAAGTGGGGGCAGGATTGGCACGAAGCTCGTCAATTTCGGCCTGTTGTTCGGGGGTCAACGACATTTGGGCGATTCCCTTGTGAGTCTTTGTTGGTTTCGCGCCACTATATATTGAGGTTACGACGCATGGAACCACAGGATTGTGGCGATTTGAAAGCAACAGCACAAAGGCATTTGGGTTAACAATTATTGACTTTACTGGGCAGTTCGCAGACTCTCTCAGCAACGATCCGGAAAACCGGACGAACAGTTTTGAGGCACAAAAATGATCCGAGCTTTGACTTGCGTGGCTAGCTTGGCCACACTTATTGCCTGTGGCTCAGGTAATCCGTTCGTGGCAGAAACTGAAACCGCGACGGAAACAGAAACGGCTACAGAAACCGAAACGGAATCCACATCCATCATTTCTGACGAAATTGCAGGCAATTTGAAATCGTTCAGTTATGACGCGACAACCAAAACTTTGACCGCCTCAGTATACGCACTAGATTCTACGCCAGTTGATGTTGTCTACAACCGCGATGTGACACGCGACATCGGCGCATACGAGGCCTATACAGTTCAAGAAGACAGCTTGGATCGCTTCTTTATAGCTATGGTCGGCGAAAGCGCCGATGGCTCAATTCAAAGCGGAGTCGTCGGAGATGGCGGCCAGTTTAATCGCGTTCTTCAAGGTGCTTACTATAAACGAGAGGGTGACTTTGACGCCCCCGATATTGGAACAGGTCCAGCTGCGGGTCAGGTTTCATATGCTGGTGACTACGCAGCATTAACCAACATTCAGTCACCAACCACAGTCCCGGGTGTGGATCCATCCCTTCTTCCTGGCGAGCCTATCATGATCAGCGGTCAGGTCTTTTTAAATGCCAACTTCTCTGACATGGCAGTCAACGGCGGCATCTACGACCGTCAGTTGCTTTTGACAACACCTGTGGACTTGCCTGACTTAGCACTGATCGTCACCGATATTGGAACCGATGGCAGCTTTACCGGTGAGGTCGAATTTTCCGGCGTTGTTGAACAAGATATCGGGGACTACGGCGGTGTATTTGGCGGTACAGACTCAGCTTATGTCGGCGGCGCAACAAGCCTGAGCGAATTCTGGGACGATATCGATGACGAACTTGAACGTGGTTTCTTTGTTCTGACCCAATGCGGTGTTTCCGGCGACGCGAGCATTTGCTCAAATGTTTCTCCCTAAGGTCGCGGCGGCCACTTGTGCGGGTCTGATTGCGCTGTACTCCGGTCTGGTCTGGGCGCAGTCAACGCCGGACGTTTCACTGATTAATACAGACGCAATAACACCCAACCAAGCCCGTCAGGTCATGGTTCATGCCTTGCGCACCAACCAGACAGAAGCCGCTCAGGTCGTGGCCGGAAGCCTGCTTCAATACGATCCACGCGATCCCACCGCCCATTATGCCCTTGCGGTAACACAATCACGAAAGGGCGCCGTTGACGCCGCACGTAAATCTTCCCGACTGGCGTTTCGCTACGCGCAAACTGATGTGCAACGATTTCACTCAGCCAGCCTGAGCGCAAAGCTGGCCTATCAGGACAAGTCCCTCACTTGGGCACAATATTGGCTGCGTCGCGCGCACAGCGAAGCGTCAAGCGAGGTGCAACAGCGCAGCGTTGAACGCGATTTCAAACGGGTACGCGCCCAAAACCCGTTTCGCTTTCATCTCGACTTTTCTGCTGCCCCGTCATCCAACGTCAACAACGGGTCGTTGTCGCGGTACATGATCATAGACGGCGTGCCAGTGATTGGCGTGAACGTTGGTGACGCAATGGCACTTTCGGGTGTCGAGGCCATGCTGAATGCCCGTCTTAGTTATCGTCTCAACGAGTCTCAGACGAGCGAGACCCGAATTTTTGGACGGTATTTCTCGCGACGCGTGGCTCTGTCGGATGATGCAAAATCCATCGCTCCGGGGGCACGTGGTTCCGATTACGCTTATACCCAGTTGGAAACCGGACTGCGTCATAGCTTTCGCCAAAGCAAATCCGGTCCGATCTGGTCCATGGGGGCTGCTGTCGGGCGCGCGTGGAAAGCAGATGATCCCCTGCACGATCTCGCCCGCCTGGAAGCTGGCGCGACCTGGCAACATTCAAAAACGCTGACATTTTCTCTGACGGCACAAAATGAATGGCGCTACCTAGATGCCCCCGGACAAAAACACGACACCTACACAAATCTGCGCGGCGGGGTATTCAAGACCACGCCGCGTGGCGACACTGTCTCGGCCAGCCTCGCCTTTAGCAGGCTCGAAGACGGCAATCCCGTGTTTTCATCACGCGGAACTGTCGCCAGATTTCGCTATACATTTGCCAAACCAATAGGTGCGGTGAACGTCAGCGCCGGTCTGAATTTTGGTTTCAGCGATTATGCCAATTACCGCGTCGGATTTATCGTCGTACCCGGTGGGCGTCAGGACACGTCGGTTTCAGGACAGGTCGATTTCACATTGCAGAAAATGCAATATGCCGGTTTTGCCCCGGTTGTGACCCTGCGCGCATTGGAAACAAACTCCAATGTCAGCCGTTTTGACACCAGACAATTTGCTATAAATTTCGGCATTCGATCTTCGTTTTGATCACGACCTCTCGACTCCTGCGCGCCAGACAATACACTATTGCAATCCCAAAATCGCAACAACGCCGGAGCACCTATGCACCTGAAATACCTTCACACGATGGTCCGCGTCTCGGATCTTGACGCCTCTATCGCCTTTTATGGGCTGCTGGGCCTCAAAGAAATCAGACGCCGGGAAAACGAAGCAGGCCGCTTTACCCTAATCTTTCTTGCCGCCGACGGTGATCACGATTGCCCGCTGGAACTGACTTACAACTGGGATGGCGACGAAGGGCTGCCCAGCGACGGACGTCACTTTGGACATCTCGCCTATGAAGTCGGCAATATCTACGAGATGTGCCAAAAGCTTCAGGACAATGGCGTTGTCATCAACCGTCCGCCACGTGATGGCAATATGGCGTTTGTGCGCTCGCCCGACAATGTGTCCATCGAATTGCTTCAGCAGGGCCCGGCGCTGGAACCAGCCGAACCATGGGCCAGCATGGAAAGCACCGGGCACTGGTGATCCGCGCCTGCCTCATTGCCGGGCTTGCCACAGCAAGCCTGCCGGCCAAGGCGGTCGCGTGCCGCCTTGCGCTTGTTCTCGCGATGGACGTTTCATCGTCAGTGGATGCATCAGAAGACACGCTTCAACGCACCGGTTTGGCCGCCGCCCTGATCGCCCCCGAAGTGCAGGCGGCATTTTTCCAGTCGCCACAACCTGTTGCGCTTGCCGTGTTTGAATGGAGCGGGCGCAGCAATCAGAAACTTTTGTTGGACTGGACGTTGATCGGCTCGCAATCCGACCTTTTTTCAGCGGCGTCCAGCCTTGCACGATCACAGCGTTCTACGTCTGAATTTCCGACAGCGCTTGGGCATGCGATGGGGCACGCCGCCACGATGTTACAAAGCGCACCCGTTTGTCACGCACAGACCGTCGATGTCAGCGGTGATGGGCGCAACAACGAAGGCTTCACGCCGAAACAGGCCTATGCACATTTTCCATTTGCCGGTGTCACGGTGAATGGTCTGGCCATCGAAACGGCCGGATCAACGGCCGCTGCAGAAACTTCAGTTCCCGCGCATATCGGCGACTATTACTGGGAAGAGGTGCTTTACGGACCCGGAGCCTTTCTGGAAATTGCAAATGGCTTTGACGATTACGAACGCGCGTTGCGCCGTAAACTGGAACGCGAACTTGCGCCCATTGCGGTGTCGTCGCTGAATCCTTTGAAATGAAACACCTTGCGTTGGTCGGCTTATTGCTTTTGACAACAGCCACTCAGCTGTTCGCAGGGTGTCGTCAGGCTCTATCGCTAGGATTGGATGTATCGGGATCGGTCGATGCCGATGAATACAGGATGCAATTGGACGGGCTTGCCAATGCGTTTGCGCATCCTGATGTCCAAGTCGCCCTGCTCGCGTGGGCCGCACATCCGGTTCAGATTTCTGTTTTTGAATGGAGTGGCCCAAATGATCAGCGATTGCTCATCCCGTGGACCGAGGTTGATGCGGCCCCCGTTTTGACCAATATCGCCAACGATCTAAGAGCTGTCCTGCGAATTCCGATGGGGCCGCCAACCGCAATCGGCAGCGCAAAACTGTTTGGAGGCGCGCTTTTGGCGCGCAAGCCAGAGTGTTGGAAGCGCACACTCGACATCTCCGGCGACGGTATGTCCAACACTGGCCCCCTGCCCCGCGATACGCGATTGGGGGAGAATATCACGATCAACGCTTTGGTGATTGGGGCTGATGATGCCGCCTCTGGGGATGCCCGCCATGCCGACATTGCTGCCTTATCCAGCTACTTTCGTGCGTGGGTCATTCAAGGCCCCGATGCATTTGTTGAAACTGCGCTTGGGTTTTCGGACTATGAACGCGCGATGGTGCGCAAGCTAAAACGCGAGTTGCAGGGACCATCGCTTGCGACGCTCCCTGCCGCCCCCGCGACCCGTACTGGGAATGCAATACCTGCGTGGAAAACGCTGGTCGCAGCACGCAGTCAATAAATGTATCGAATTTGATCGGTCCAGTACCGTTCAACACGGCGAAGCGCGTGGATGATACTTTCGATACCCTCTGGCCCCAAAACACCTTTTGACCGCAGCCCGTCAGCATGACGTTCAAACAGCGCTGCAACAATATCACGGATTTTGCGCCCCTTGTCGGTCAGCCGCACCCGTACAGAACGCCGGTCAATCTCGCACCGCTGGTGATGCATATATTCCATCTCGACCAGCTTCTTCAGATTATAGCTGACATTGCTGCCCTGATAATACCCGCGCGATTTCAGCTCGCCCGCAGTGACCTCGTTGTCGCCAATATTAAACAGCAACAGCGCCTGAACAGCGTTGATTTCTAAAACGCCAACACGTTCAAACTCGTCCTTGATCACATCCAACAAAAGCCGATGCAATCGCTCGACCAGCGCCAGGGAGTCAAGATAACCCGCCATGAAGCCCTGCTCCGGGCTCCCCCCCATGGATGTATGAAAGCTCATCTTCGTCTCCGACTACTAATGTTAATCGGACCCTGACGGATAAAGCCGAACAATCAGTTAAGTGAGACAAAGACCGCTAAAATGCGAACTATTCAGCGCCATTTATGGCTTGGGAAATGTCTTTGATCAGCGCCTGATACGACTCAGGTGCCGGTGTTTGCCCGGTCACCCACTGATAAAGATCCTGGTCATTTTCATGCAGCAAAGCGTCGTACAGATCCAACATGGCGGCGTCCATATCTTCCAGATTGTCATCCGCATAGCGCGCAAGGATCAGGTCCATCTCTTTGATGCCACGCCGCATAGAGCGCATTTTCATGCGTTTCAGGCGATGTTCACGCAGTTCACTCATTTTCGATCAGCCTTTTGCGCAACGCCTTTTCGACCCGGGCCAGACGGTCGAGATCACTTTTGATACGGCCCCGCACATCCCGGATATCTGCCAACAACGCAACAAGTCCCGGATCGTCGCCGTCCAGACTTTCGTCGGGGGCGTCAACGCCGTCCCCTTCGCCGGTCAGCAACCAGCCCACCGAAACATTCAACAGACCCGCCATCATTTGCAACCGGTTGGCACGCGGTTCGGACAGATCGTCTTCCCAATCTGAAATCGTGGCCTTCTTCACGCCAAGACGCTTGGCAAACTCAATGCGTTTCAGACCCGCCGCTTCGCGCGCCGCGGCCAGCCGGTCTCCGAATGTCGCGACATCTTCGCCATACCATTCCTCAGAATTGGTCTCATCGTCATATTCCAGCGGCATATTCAGATCCTCTCTCCGATCAGACTTGAACGGGTTTCGCGCGCACCCTAAGACATGGGTCTAGTGATTACAAACGAGGCCACCCATGTCTTTCCTGTCTGAGACACTTTCACGCGTCAAACCGTCCCCCACAATTGCCGTCACCACGCTGGCTGGCGAACTCAAAGCCGCCGGTAAGGACGTTATCGGACTGGGCGCGGGCGAACCCGATTTTGACACGCCGGAAAACATCAAGGCCGCCGGTATCGCCGCCATCAATGCTGGCAAAACGAAATACACTGCCCCTGATGGTATCCCCGAGCTGAAACAGGCGATCTGTGACAAGTTCCAGCGCGAAAACGGGTTGGACTATACGCCTCAGCAAGTTTCGGTCGGCACGGGCGGCAAACAGATATTGTACAATGCGCTGATGGCCACGCTGAACCCGGGCGACGAAGTTGTCATACCTGCCCCCTACTGGGTCAGCTACCCCGATATGGTTTTGCTGGCCGGCGGCACGCCTGTGATCGCACCCGCGACCCTGGAGAACAATTTCAAGATCACGCCGGCCGACCTTGAGGCGGCAATCACGCCAAAAACCAAATGGCTGATCTTCAATTCACCGTCCAACCCAACCGGAGCCGGGTATTCGCGCGATGAACTAAAAGGGCTGACTGATGTTCTGTTGCGTCACCCTCATGTCTGGGTGATGACCGATGACATGTATGAACATCTGGCCTATGACGGGTTCGAATTCTGCACCCCGGCGCAAATTGAACCGGCTCTCTATGATCGCACGCTGACCTGTAACGGCGTGTCCAAAGCCTATGCCATGACCGGCTGGCGAATTGGCTATGCGGCTGGCCCCGTAGAGCTGATCGCGGCAATGCGCAAAATTCAATCGCAATCGACGTCAAACCCCTGCTCGATCAGCCAATGGGCTGCCATCGAGGCACTGAACGGTCCGCAGGATTTCCTGACCACCAATAACGCTGTGTTCAAACGGCGGCGCGATCTTGTGGTGTCCATGCTTTCAGAGATCCCCGGCGTGACCTGTCCGGTCCCGGAGGGCGCATTTTACGTCTACCCGTCAATCGCCGGACTGATTGGCAAAACCACGCCAAGCGGTGTTACAATCGACAATGACGAAACCTTTTCGCGGGCATTGCTCGAAGAAACCGGCGTTGCAGTGGTGTTCGGGGCCGCCTTCGGTCTTTCTCCCAACTTTCGCGTCAGCTACGCTACATCTGACGAGGCACTAAGAACCGCGTGTGAACGCATTCAGGCGTTTTGCGCGAAACTGACCTAACGACTAACGGGGCACTATCATGAGCGGCGATCTGCCAGAGTATTACTTTCGGGTTCGCGAAAATGGCGCGGCTGTGTTTCGGGTGGATACCGAAAACCGCCAGCGCCGGATCGAAATGGACCAGATCGCCGTGGTCAACATCAAGAATGGCGAGGTCAAGCCGCAGGGCGACCGCAAATTGTCAGACTATGACGTTGATACCATCCGCACGTGGATGGACGAACGACGCGCGCTTCTGGCACAACGCGATATGGATGATATCCACCGCGCCGTGGATTACCTGAACCTGACCACGCAGTGGGTTCAATCAAAGGCCAGCGAAGAACAGCTTGAAGACATCACAGACGGGTTGCTTCTGGCCATGCATGATCTGCGCTCTGTTTTGGTGCGCAAAAAGGCCGACCGTCTGATCAAAGGCAAAAACTAAAGGCCCGGACGCGAGAGAATTTATTCTTCTGCCTGTGCGTCTGCGCGACTTTTGCCCGACACATCCATGGCCAGCGTCGCGGCCATAAACCCGTCCAGATCGCCGTCCAGCACCCCTTTGGTGTCGCTGGTTTCGTGATTGGTGCGCAGGTCTTTGACCATCTGATAGGGCTGCAACACATACGATCTGATCTGGTTGCCCCAACCGGCATCACCCTTGGCTTCGTGCGCCTCGTTGATGGCGGCGTTGCGCCGGTCCAGTTCTTGTTGATACAGCCGAGATTTCAACGCCTTCATGGCGATATCGCGGTTCTGGTGCTGAGACTTTTCCGAGCTTGTCACAACAATTCCGGTTGGAATGTGGGTAATGCGCACCGCCGAATCCGTGGTGTTCACGTGCTGACCACCCGCCCCGGATGACCGATAGGTGTCAATGCGGATATCCGACGGGTTCACGTCGATATCGATGTTGTCATCCACCACCGGATAAACCCAGACCGACGAAAACGACGTGTGCCGTTTCGCGGCCGAGTCATAAGGTGAAATTCGTACCAGCCGGTGCACGCCACTTTCCGATTTTAACCAGCCATATGCGTTGTGGCCGGTAATCTTGTAAGCAGCAGACTTGATCCCGGCTTCTTCACCCGCAGTCTCTGATTGCAGCTCGACCTTATAGCCCTTCTTTTCGGCCCAGCGGATATACATCCGCGCCAGCATACTGGCCCAGTCACAGCTCTCTGTGCCTCCGGCACCCGAATTGATCTCAAGAAACGTATCATTGCCGTCCGCCTCGCCATCCAGCAAAGCCTCCAGCTCTTTCTCAGCCGCCTTGACAGCCAGAGATTTCAGCGCCTGTTCGGCGTCCTTGATGACCTCGTCATCCTCTTCCATCTCACCCAGCTCGATCATCTCGACATTGTCGTTCATGTCGGTCTCGATGGATTGCACGGTTTCGATAGCATCCACCAGCATTTGCCGTTCGCGCATCAGCTTTTGCGCGCCATCCGGGTCGTTCCACAAATCCGGGTCTTCTACCCGGGCATTGAATTCTTCCAGCCGATATTCCGCCGTTTCCCAGTCCAGTCGCTGTCGCAACAGGTTCAGGGATTTTTCAATTTCGGCAACGGTGTTCTGTGCTTCGGCGCGCATGGGTGGAATTCCGTTCTTAGTGGTCAGATCAGCGTGATAGACCAGCCCACCCATACGAGCAACCTATGCCGCCTTAAAAAGCGCTCAGCCCCGGCGGGCAATGGCCCGGATTTCCACAAGCGCGCCATCACGCCTCAGCCCGGCCACCTCAACAGCGGTCCATGCCGGATACGGCGCTTTCAGGACATCTTTGCGCACGGCGTCAAAAACATCGAAATGCACCTTTAGGCTGATGTGATAGCTTGTCATTTCAACAACATCGTCAAGCGAACCGCCCGCCTCGGCCAGAACAGCACCAATCTTTGCAAAAGCACCCGTGAACTGATCTTCCGGGTCTTGAGGCATGGCACCATCTGGCGCGCTGCCCGTCATCCCGGTCAAAAAAACGTGGTCGCCCGAAATGATCCCGGGCAAAATATCAAGGTCGGCACCACAGCCCTGCAAATACCTGGGAACAATAGGAATGCGACTCAAACCAATGATGTCCTTTAGTAAAGCCCACCTGAGCTGACGGATCCAAAGTCGGCCTTTGGTCCCACGACCGCCTTCTTGCCCGACGAGGTGGTCACTTCACGCCCACCATAGCGCTCGACTTCCTCGATCAGAGGCAAATTGGACCCCATGGCAAAACCACCATCATATGAGATACCAAAGATCGGCTCTTCACCGTCACGGAAATACTCAGCCACAACCGATGCACCACTTGCGTCATCAGACAGGCGCGCGCCGGTATAACGGTCAATCTTGATGAAATGTCCGCCCGGCGGTACGCGGAACTTACCTCCACCGTATTTCTCGATCGCCTCTTTCATGAACTCCTGAAACACAGGTCCGCAAGTTGTGCCGCCATATGTTCCACGACCCAATGGGCGCGGACGGTCATGACCAATGTAACACCCCGCCACAATTGTCGACGTAAACCCAATGAACCACACATCTTTGGCTTCGTTTGTGGTTCCGGTTTTACCCGCCACAGGCACCGGCAGTTTGATCTGGCTGCTGGCCGTTCCGCGCGTCACGACGCCCTGCATCATCGACGTCAGCTGATAGGCGGTGATCGCGTTCATCACACGTTCGCGGTTGGTCACAATGCGCGGTCCACGTGTGTCGGGAATGGCGGGGTCTGCACAGTCGGTGCAATCACGCTGGTCATGGCGATAGATTGTCTTGCCGTATCGGTCCTGAACCCGGTCAACCAAAGTTGGTTCGACCCGCTCACCACCATTAGCGAACATGGCATAGGCCGCAACCATCTGAAACAACGTCGTTTCATCAGCCCCCAGAGAGTTGGCCAGAAACTCGCCCATCTGATCGTAAACACCAAACCGTTCGGCGTAATTGGCCACCAGATTCATGCCGATTTCCTGTGCCAGACGAATGGTCATCAGGTTCCGGCTCATCTCGATCCCGGTCCGCATGGGCGTCGGGCCATAAAACTTGTTCGTCGAGTTACGAGGCCGCCACAATCCCTGAGGTGTGTTGATCTCAATTGGCGCGTCGATCACGATTGTCGCCGGGGAATACCCGCTATCCAAAGCCGCAGCATAGACAAAAGGTTTAAAGCTCGATCCGGGCTGACGCTTGGCTTGGGTGGCGCGATTGAACACCGAATCCTGATACGAAAACCCACCCTGCATCGCGATAACCCGGCCGTTATTCACGTCCATGGCCATAAAGCCGCCCTGCACTTCAGGAATCTGGCGCAGCGACCAGCGTACAAATTCGCCGCTGTCATCTTTGGTGACGGCGCGTACCAGCACAACATCGCCAACCGAAACCAGATCGCCTGCAACCTTGCCCTTGCGCCCCAGCTGCCCGTCTTCCAGCCGCTTGCGCGCCCAGGTCACATCCTTGGCCGGCACCCAATGTCCGTCAGCGTCTTCCTCAATATCTTCGATCCCGATGCGTGCATCATTCTTGCCGACTTCCAGCACAACGGCGGGATGCCAAACACCTTCCAGATCAACATCACGCGGCACATCAAGCGCACTCAGCGCCTCACGCCACGCGGCCTCATCTGTCAACAAAGCAGGATCAATCACCTCCCCCGTACCACGCCAAACACCCCGGGATCGGTCATATTTTTCCAATGCATGGCGCAATGCGCGCGCCGCAATAGTCTGCATTTCCGGGTCAACCGTGGCGCGCACTGTCATACCGCCGGAAAAGAACTCCTCTTCCCCAAAGTCCCGGCTCAGCTGGCGACGGATTTCATCCGTGAAATAGTCACGCGGCGGCAACGAAGACTTAAAGCTCGCAAAGTCGCCATTCTGAACCGACCGCAGTGGCATTTCTCTTTCGGATTCATACACGGCCTGCGTGATATAGCCGTTTTCCTGCATTTCACGCAGCACAAAATTGCGCCGGTCCAACACGCGTTCTTTGTTGCGCACCGGATGAAATTTGCCCGGTGCCTTGGGCATTGACGCCAACGTTGCCGCTTCATGCGGTTCCAGCTCGCTCAGGTTCTTGTCAAAATAGGTCTGAGCCGCCGCTGCGACCCCATAAGAGTTTTGCCCCAGAAAAATCTCGTTCAGATACAGCTCCAATATCTGGTCCTTGCTCAGCGTTTCTTCGACTCGCGTCGCCAGTATGATTTCCTTGATCTTGCGCTCAATCTTGCGGTCGCCGGACAACAAAAAGTTTTTCATCACCTGCTGCGTGATCGTAGACGCGCCGCGCACATTCTGACCGCGTGACTGGATTGCCTCGACCCCGGCGGCCGCAATACCGCGCGCGTCATAGCCCTTGTGGCTGTAAAAATTCTTGTCTTCCGCCGAAATGAACGCTTCTTTCACCATGTCAGGAATTTCATCTGCCGGAACAAACAAGCGCCGTTCCTTGGCAAATTCATCCATGATCTGCCCTTCACCCGAATAAATCCGGCTGATGGTGGGGGGCTTGTACTGCGCGAGGCTTTCGTGACTTGGCAATTCCTGCCCGTAAATCCAAAACACCGCGCCAATCGACAAAGCCACCACCGCCACGCCCATCGTCAACAGGGTGAAAATCGCCCCGAAAAAGGAAAAGAAGAATCTTAGCACGCTTTTGTGCCCCCTACGCCCGCACTTCAGACCCTTCTATATAGTTCACCCGGACCGCGGTCAAAACACCCAGTTGTGTGTTTTCAGCGCCTTTTTGCCGCCACATGGGCGCAACATCCGTCATACACCTTGCCCATCGCCCAACAAACCATCCAAAACATTCGACTTAATCCCCAAGCCTGCCCGCTTGGGACACGGTAAAAACCTCAACCTCCAAATCATCCAACGTCAAGCACGATGTCTGGTGATCACTGCGATCTGCGTCTGTTTCAAATCCAACATCCGCCAACAAATGCAGAGACGTGTCCATTACGCGCTGCAAGGCTTTAATCTTGCGCCGCCTTTCGAAAAATACGGCCAAGTAATCGCGTAAAACATCAAACCTACCTTTTAGCCTTCGATTTGGTGGATTAGGTATTTTGACACAATCATATCCAGAAAACTGTGCGGTCATGTCAGTTAGTCCTTATAAATAGCGTATATTTCTAGCATCTACGGAATTACCCTTGCCTTCAAACCAAGCTTTTTAATAGTTTGGATTAGGAAAACTGATCCATGACACGCCTACCGCCTCTCAACGCCCTACGCGCTTTCGAAGCCGCCGCGCGCCACAATGGGTTTATTGACGCTGCCAGTGAACTTCATGTCACGCGCGGCGCCATCAGCCGTCACGTCGCCATTTTAGAAGAGCATCTTGGCGTCCAGCTGTTTCGCAGAAATCACCGCGGCGTAGAGCTAACCCGCGCAGGCCAATCGCTGTTGCCAGTCCTCAGCGACGCTTTTGCACGGATTTCAACCGAGACGGATCGCCTGTCTGCGGGCGCAACCGACCTCAGGATCATTTGTCCGCCCGGCCTGTCGATCCGCTGGTTGTTTCCACGGTTAGACCAGTTTCGCGCGCTGCACCCGGGCATTCGCGTCCGTCTCACTACTGAATTTTACGGCTATTCCGGGTTTGACAGCTCGGAATACGACCTTGGCGTCTCTCTTCAGCACTGGCCCGGGCGGGCCGATAATATCGTTGCCCAACCATTATTTCCTATGCGATTGGCTCCGGCTTGCGCTCCCGGTCTGGCCAACGCACAGTTACCCCTGCGAGACCCGGCCGATCTTCAAAACTTCACGCTCCTGCACGAAAACGCGTCAAAGGGCGACTGGGCCGCATGGGCACAGGCTTTCAACCTTCCCGAGCTTCATACGAACCACAGCGAGGTTTTTCCAAATCTTGATATGGCCACCCGCGCCGCCGTCATGGGCGGCGGCATTGTCATGGCCGACCTCTATCTTTGCCGGGAAGAGCTGGATCGCGGAGAGCTGACCCTACCCTTTCCCGACATGGCTTTTGAGACCAAAAACGGCCAATATGCGCTGATCGGACCACATGACCGGTGGGACGACCCAAAGATCAAGGCCTTTCGCGAATGGGCAACTACAGCGACACCAAACGCACCCGCCTGTCTGGTCAATATGCCACTTTAAAGTCCAATGCCGTTTGGCTACTGACGGACCAACGCCCGCGCCGCCTTGTCTGCGATAACCCAGGCTTGCAGCCCGTCGCGAATACCCGCTGCCATCGAAGCACGCCACCCTGCATCCTGCAGGTTTGCCAGATCTTTCTGCGACGACATGAACCCCAATTCGATCAGGATCGACGGCACATCTGCGGCCTTCAGCACTGAAAACGCAGCTTCACGATGCGCTTTGCGGTTCAAAGAACCGGTTGATTCGCGCAAAGCTCCGACCATTTCGCGGGCAAGCTGCTCTGTGCGCGGCTGTGTTTCCATCCGCGCCAGATCCAGCAAAACATCGGTCACCTCGTCATCAGCACCAGACAGATCGACGCCCGACAGGATATCAGCCCGGTCATGACGCTCTGCCAGCACGGCTGAGGCTGCATCACTGGCCTCTTTGGACAACGTGTACACCGTCGCACCATGCGCATGTCCCTGGCTCAGCGAATCCGCATGCAACGAAATAAACACATCCGCCCCCTGCTGATGCGCGATGGCAACCCGGCGTTCCAGCGATACAAACGCATCCTCGTCACGTGTCAGGATCACTTCAAACCCGCCCGAACGACGCAGCGTATCGCGCAATTCCCGCGCAAAGCGCAGCATCAGATCTTTCTCCAGAAACCCGTCCCGCTCAGCGCCCGGATCAATGCCGCCATGTCCCGGATCAATTACAACCACGGTTGGCGCCCAGTCCGGGCGCTCGGGGCGCGTGCGTTTGATGTCGGCAGGGGCAGGTAAGTCCCAACGCGGATCATAGGGCGCGCCCGATTGTGCAGCATAGTCCAGCGGCCCGGCAGGCTTCAGCTCAACAACCAAATGCGCCCGCCCGCTGGTCTCATCCACCTGCATTCCGGCCGCATCCACCAGCATCGGCTCCGCAAGATCAAGAACCATGCGGCTCCAACCCGGCCGATACAAACCGAACCGCACCGTTTCAACGCCTTCTACCGTCCCCAGATCAGCCGGGGCCACGCCGCTCCAGTCAATCTCGCGAAAATCAAGCACCACCCGTCGCGGTTCATCCAGATGGAACACCCGCCAAGGCACCCCCTGACTAAGGTCCATCTCCAACGTAATCGCCCCGCGCCATCCCTCAGACAGCCCGCTGCGCGCCACGTTCAGCCGCGCCAGCCCGGAAAATTCCTGCGCACTGGCCAACCCGGCCAACCCAGCCCAGAACACGGCCGCAAAAAATACAAATACTCTGCTCATTGCCCCTCACACGGGTTTCTTGCCGGTGAACCTACACCAGCCTCACGGCCCCGAGAACCCCACCCAATCTTCATTTTGCCAAAACTTCTCCGGGGGTGAATTGGGCCGCTCGCGACCCAAGAGGGGGCAGCGCCCCCTGCCCGTCACACAAATCCGCGCTTGCGCATGAATTTTTGCAACCGCTCAAGACCCTCAGCAATGTCCGCGCTGGCACGGGCATAGGAAAACCGCAACGTCTGATGTCCCCGTGCCGGGTCAAAATCCAAACCCGGTGTCACTGCAACCCCGGCTTCGTCCAGAACGGAACGCGCAAAGGCGCGACTGTCTTCGGTAAAGGCACTGACATCCACGTAGACGTAAAACGCGCCATCCGGCGGCGCAAAATGGCGAAAACCCGCCTTGGGCAAACCCTCAATCATCAGCGCCCGGTTTGTGCGATAGACATCCATGTTGGCCTCAAGCTCGTCCTTACACGACATCGCTGCCAACGCGGCAACCTGACTGGCATGGGGGGCGCAAATGAACATGTTCTGCGCCAACCGCTCAATCTGGCGCACATGATCCTCAGGCACTACCATCCAGCCAACCCGCCATCCGGTCATGCTGAAATACTTGGAAAACGAGTTGATAACATAAGCCTCATCGGTAATCTCAAGCGCCGTCACCGCTTTGGCCTCATATTCAATACCGTGGTATATCTCATCGCTGATAAAAGCCGCCCCTTTGGCGTGACACATCTCGACCAAAGCCGACATGGCCGGACGATCCAGCATGGTTCCGGTTGGATTGGCAGGTGATGCAACCATCAAACCTTCAAAATCTAACGCACCAAGGTCATCGGGCACCGGTTGCAGCCGGTTTTGTGGCGCGGTCTGAATGTCCAGTGGTTCCAGCGACAATGCCTTTAAAATCTGGCGATAACTTGGATATCCCGGTGCCCCGATTGCTACCCGGTCACCCGCATCAAACAGCGCTGTGAACGCCAGCAAAAAGGCACCGGACGAACCCGGGGTCACAATCACCCGCTCCGGGTTCAGATCAACGCCGTACCATGTGTCATACAGCGCCGCGATTCGCGCGCGCAGTTCCGGGATACCCAACGCGACCGTATATCCCAGCGCGTCTTGCTGCATCGCTTGCGTCAGCGCCAACCGCGCCCCTTCCGGTGCGGCAGTGCCCGGCTGACCCACCTCCATATGAATAATATGACGCCCCTCAGCCTCGGCTTGCCGGGCGGCTTCCATGACATCCATCACAATAAAGGGATCAACTGCCCCGCGTCTTGAGTTCCGCATCAAATTCGTCCCTATTGTCGTTCATGAGGTTTCACCGCGAAATGACGGCGCCGTCAATGCATGCTTTTCAACTGTTTGCCGCCTGTCTGGCGGCTTTGTGCGCTTTGGTTTGGACCGCATTGCCCGCACGCGCCGCCTCTCTGATCCGCGATCCCGACATCGAACACGCGCTGACACAAATGGCTGCCCCGATTCTGGCCGCTGCCGGACTTGGAGGCAATGTGCGTATTCTGCTGGTCAATGACCGGTCGCTGAACGCATTTGTCGTCGATTCCCAACACATCTTTATTCACACCGGCATGATCTCCAAAATGGACACGCCGGAAAAACTTCAGGCGGTCATCGCGCATGAGGCGGCCCATATTGCCAATGGTCACATTGCCCGCCGCATGGCCAATCTGGATTCGACCCGCTCTCTGGCCGGGCTTGGTATCGCGCTGGCGATCGCCGCGGCGGCTGCAAGCGGACGGGGGGATGTCGGATTTGGACTGGCGGCCGGAACGCAATCCGCTGCGCAACGCCAGTTTCTGGCCCACACCAGATCCGAAGAAGCCTCGGCCGATCAATCCGGCGTGCGTTATCTGGCATCCGCAGGCATCGATCCGCAAGGCGCAGTCGAAGTGCACAAGGATTTCGTGGGGCAGGAACTCCTGAACGTGTCGCGGCAAGACCCCTACACCCGCTCACACCCATTATCGCGTGACCGCGTGCGGGCAATGGAGCGGTTTGTCGCCGCCTATTCCGGCAAAGCCCGCCCACAGCCTGAACTGGAATACTGGTACGAACGCGCGCGTGGCAAACTCACCGCGTTCCTGAACCCGCCAAAATGGACGCTGAAACGCGCGCGCGAAAGCAAACACCAAGACATCCGCCTGATGCGCGAGGCCGTTGCCTATCACCGGCTGTCAGACCGGACCAAAGCGCTGAGCCGTATTGATGCAGCGCTGGCCTTGCGCCCAAACGATGCCTATTATTATGAACTCAAAGGCCAGATCCTTCTGGAAAGTCGTCAATTTCAATCAGCGGTCAACGCTTACAGACGCGCTGTTGACCTAGCGCCCTACAACACGCTGATCCTTGGCGGGCTGGGCCGGTCGTTGTTGACTGTGGACCGCCCCAAAGAAGCTCTCAAGTATCTCGAAACGGCGCGGTCCCGCGATTTCCGTGACCCCAAAGTCCTGCGCGATCTGGGTTCTGCCTATGCACGTACCGGCCAAAATGGCATGGCGTCGCTGGCCACAGCGGAACGGTATGCCCTTGCAGCTCGCCTCAAAGACGCCGAAATACATGCAAGACGGGCCATCGGCCTTTTGCCGCGTGGCTCGGGTGCATGGCGGCGTGCAGATGACATTCTCGTGGCGGCCAAACGCGCCGCCAAAAAATAACGGAGATTTAAATGAAACGCCTATTATCCTCTACTATCCTTGCTCTGGGGCTGGCCGCCGCGCCGGTCATGGCGTTTGACATGGGCTCTATGTCGGACGAAGAACGCGCGATATTCCGCGCCGAAATCCGCTCTTACCTGCTCGACAATCCACAAGTGATCATGGAAGCCGTCGAACTTCTGGAACAGCGCAACGCCGCGGCTGACGCAGCGCATGATATGGCGCTTGTGCAAAACAACACAGACGCGTTGTTTGATGACGGCTATTCTTGGGTCGGCGGCAATCCCAATGGCGACATCACTCTTGTTGAATTCATTGACTACCGCTGTGGCTATTGCCGCAAGGCGTTTGACGAGGTTGAACAGCTGCTTGAAAACGATGGTAATATTCGCTTGATCGTCAAGGAATTCCCCATTTTGGGCGAAGACTCGGTTGTCAGCTCGCGCTACGCCATCGCCGTGAAACAAACGATGGGCGACGAAGCGTATAAGCTGGCCCATGATGCCCTGATCACATTCAAAGGCGACGTGAATACCGGGTCTTTGACGCGCATTTCGGAAAGTCTGGGATTTGACGCCGATATACTGCTGGCCCGAATGGACAGCGACGAGGTGACAGAAGAAATCCGCCAAACCCGCGCACTAGCGCAAAACCTCAAAATCTCGGGGACACCAACGTTTGTGATGCAGGACCAACTGTTGCGCGGCTACCTGCCGCTGAACAACATGACGGCATTGGTCGCGGAAAAGCGCACCCGGTAACCAACGCCTGCCCTGTTGATCGAAACCCGCTTTGCCTTGGCATAGCGGGTTTTTTTGTGGGTGCCCCTGAAGCCCCGCTCTCACAGCACGATTCCCGATGCTATTGGCGAAACCCGATGTGCCATTACCAGGCAAAGCCGCCGCAAGAGGCAAAATGTCGACAACCACAACCATAATCGGCAAATATTTTGCGCATATGTCCCGAACAACACCTCAAACGCAACTTTCGAAAAGAAAAAGATGTCCTCGCGACAGTTTTTCTACTGCATTGGCGGTTGACGCCGCGACGCGGCGCAAATAAGGTCCGGTTCGACCACAAAAGGAACCCGACAATGCAAATGCTAGTCGTCGTATTAGAGAAATGGCGCATGGGCCGGTAACGGACACCATATTGGTACCCCATGCGCCCCCGTCAAATGTCGGGGGTTTTTTTGTGCGAATAAATTGATGACGTTGTAAGTGGAGAGATAAATGGCACGTCAGATGACCGGAGCGAGAATGGTAGTTCAGGCCCTCAAGGATCAGGGTGTGGACACGGTATTCGGATATCCCGGCGGGGCTGTCCTGCCGATTTATGACGAAATCTTTCAACAGAATGACATCCGCCACATTCTGGTGCGTCACGAACAGGGTGCTGTGCACGCTGCCGAAGGCTATGCCCGTTCTACAGGCAAAGTTGGTGTTGCGCTGGTAACGTCCGGTCCCGGGGCCACCAATGCGGTGACCGGTCTGACCGACGCGTTGCTCGACTCCATCCCGATTGTTGTTCTGACCGGACAGGTGCCCACCTTTATGATCGGCTCGGATGCCTTTCAGGAGGCCGACACCGTTGGCATCACCCGACCCTGCACCAAGCACAACTGGCTGGTCAAAGACACGGCCGACCTGTCGGGAACCATTCATCAGGCATTCCATGTCGCGCGCTCGGGCCGTCCGGGTCCGGTGCTTGTCGACATTCCCAAAGACGTTCAGTTCGCCGGTGCCGACTATACCGCGCCGGAGGCGGTCAATACATCGACCTATCAACCCCAGCTGCGCGGCGATATCGAGATGATCAACGAGCTGGTCGAAGCACTGGAAACCGCCGAACGCCCAATTTTTTATACTGGCGGCGGCGTAATCAATTCCGGCCCTAAGGCCAGCGCCCTGTTGCGCGAACTGGTCGAGGCCACAGGCATTCCGATCACCTCAACCCTGATGGGGCTGGGGGCTTATCCCGCATCCGGCAAAAACTGGTTGGGCATGCTGGGCATGCACGGCCTTTATGAGGCCAACATGGCGATGCATGGCTGTGACCTGATGATCAACATTGGTGCGCGCTTTGATGACCGCATCACCGGTGTGCTCGACGCGTTCTCGCCCAACTCGATCAAAGCACATATCGACATTGATCCCAGCTCGATCAACAAAGTGATCAAAACGGATATTCCGATTGTTGGTGACATCGCCCACGTACTGGAAGACGTGCTCAAAGTCTGGAAGGCCCGTGGTCGGACGCTGAACCGGGAAGGCATTGCCAACTGGCAGTCTCAGGTTGATGAATGGCGCAAAGTCGACTGTTTGAAATACAAGCAGGAAGGCAAGATTATCAAACCTCAATACGCGCTCCAGCGCCTTGAGGCTCTGACCAAAGACCACGACCGCTATATCACCACCGAAGTGGGCCAACATCAGATGTGGGCCGCGCAATATCTTGGCTTCGAAGATCCAAACCGCTGGATGACGTCCGGTGGACTGGGCACCATGGGCTATGGCTTTCCGGCCTCGATCGGCGTTCAGATGGCCCATCCCGTGAGCCTCGTGATCAACGTGGCTGGCGAAGCCTCGTGGCTGATGAACATGCAGGAAATGGGCACAGCCGTTCAGTTCCGCCTGCCGGTGAAACAGTTCATCCTGAACAACGAACGCCTCGGCATGGTGCGCCAGTGGCAGGAATTGCTGCACGGCGAACGCTATTCGCACTCCTGGTCCGAAGCCCTGCCCGACTTTGTGAAGCTCGCCGAAGCGTTTGGCGCCAAAGGCATCTATTGTGACAGCGCCGACGATCTGGATGACGCAATTCTTGAGATGATCAACCATGATGGTCCGGTGATCTTTGATTGCCTCGTCGAAAAGCACGAAAACTGCTTCCCGATGATCCCGTCAGGTAAACCCCACAATGAAATGCTTCTGGGCGAAACCTCGACGCAAGGCGCAATCGAAGCCGGCGGCGCGGTGTTGGTGTAAGGAGAAAGAATATGGCTGCTCTAAAAATCAAAAAAGGCTCTAACAAGCATTCGGCCTATAACCTACGCCCCAATTTTTCGGACGTTCAGGAAACTCACACACTTGCCGTTGTGGTCGACAACGAACCGGGTGTGCTTGCTCGTGTTATTGGTCTGTTTGCGGGCCGGGGATACAATATCGAAAGCTTGACGGTGGCCGAGATTGACCACACCGGGCATCAGTCACGCATCACTGTTGTGACCACAGGTACCCCTCAGGTGATCGAACAGATTAAAACCCAGCTGGGCCGCATCGTCCCGGTTCACAAAGTGCACGATCTGACAGTCGAAGGACCGTCGGTCGAACGCGAACTTGGATTGTTCAAAGTCTCTGGTGCTGGCGACAAGCGCGTTGAAGCCCTGCGGCTGGCCGACATCTTTCGCGCCAATGTGGTCGATAGCACACTGGAGAGCTTTGTGTT
Organism: Shimia sp.; assembly: GCF_039969785.1. GTDB lineage: Bacteria > Pseudomonadota > Alphaproteobacteria > Rhodobacterales > Rhodobacteraceae > Shimia. The sequence goes on from NZ_JBDVNC010000048.1 coordinate 61,604, forward strand.
TGAAATCACCGGCGCGCCCGAAAAAATCGACGCATTTGCAGATCTCATGCGCCCACTCGGGCTGGTCGAGGTGGCGCGCACCGGCGTCGCTGCGTTGGCGCGCGGACCCGAGTAAGGCAGTCTACAGTGTCTAATGTAGAAAGGGGCCACTTGGCCCCTTTTTTTGTGGTCTGACTGTCACGTTCTGACGGTCAGAATGTGGATCAGGCAAGTTCCAGTGAACGCTCCTGCTGACGCGGCTGCGCCGGTGCAAACGGAATAATCTTTGCAGAAACCATCGCCTCCTCGGGATCAGTTTTCTCGACAATGGTGTTGTCCGATTTCGCTGCGGGCCGTGTTGCGCTCAACGTATCGGGTAGTCCCGCGAAGGCGCCCTGACCAACGCGACGAGGATTTCTGGCGAGGCGTTGATGCCGATCTTCGCGCAAATCAAATTGTACCAAATCACCAGCATCAAAATCCAAAAGAGCGTCAGGTCGTTCTGATCCGCCATTAAAGAATGCCAAATCGCCATGATCCTCGCACCAGATCACCGCCTTATTGTCATTCGTATCACTCCAGAGAATCACGCCAAGCATCTGAGTTCTAACTCCTTTTTGCCTCTACACTGAGTGTCACAAAAGAACCGACCTCACGACATTGAAATTTGCGCGTCGGTTCTTGAAAAATTGTGTCGACTTTAAAAATAGCTGATGCCACTATGCGTCAAGATGATGCTTAATAGCGTCAACAGCGAACACAGAATGATAATACGCGCGCCAAAAAGTAGAACAAGTCGCGACAGCACCAACCGGAGAGAGAATTGAACGACGCAACTTCGACCATGAGAGTGCAGAAATCTCCTGCCGAGCTGCGCCAGATGCTTGGCAATAATCTGCGGATTCTGGCGGAGGACTTTCCGTCGGTGTCTCGATTATGCAGGGAGCTGGGGATCAACCGAACCCAATTCAATCGCTACCTTTCCGGCGAGAGTTTTCCGCGTCCTGACGTACTGCACCGCATTTGCACCTTCTTCAATGTAGACGCCCGCATCTTGCTTGAACCGATGGACGAACAGTCCGGCGACCGTGGCGTACTCAACCATCCGTTGATTGCTGACTATGTCGGCACGGGCATGACGGATATCCCTCAGGATGTATTTCCAGACGGATTTTACCGCTTTTCACGCCGTAGCTTCATCGAGCAAGACCTGATCATCATTGGGCTTGTTTATGTTTTCCGCAAAGATGACCACACGTTTCTGCGCGGTTACGAAGCCAAAGAAGCAATGCGTCAGCAAGGTCTGCCCACCGACAGCGCGACCCGTGAATTCCGCGGCGTGATACTGCCTCAGGAAGATGGGGTTGCCGCGATGGTCAGCCATGCGCGAACCATGGCGACCTCCTTTAATTACCTCAGCCGGGTTGCGTCGTTTCAGAACCACTACTGGATTGGCTACGCAACGCGCACCGTCCGCGAAACCGTGACCGGGTGCCGCGCGGCCCGTCTTGTCTATGAACATCTGGGTAAAAACACCGGTACAGTTCTTCAGGCTGCGCGCTCTGTCGGCTTTTGCAGCCCGGATGAATTGATGCCCTATCACCGCAAATTATTGCAATTGGAACGCCCATTCAGCTGATAAAGCTGATGCCAAGTAACGCCACTGCGTGTCGGTCTGCGTCACGTCAGGTCGCAGACCGGCAATTTACCCCCCTTGTTTCGGCTACTCTTTTGTCATTCTGGCAAGGAGAATCGCCATGTCATCGACCCCGACAAATCTGGATGCGGTGCGCCAGCCAATTGAGATGGCCAACGGTCTGTCGAATGCGCATTACATCGATCCAGCGCAGTTTCAGGAAGAAAAACACGCCGTCCTGACCAGCACATGGGCTGGTCTTGCCGCAGCTGCTGATGTGCCGGATCCTGGCGACGCGGTGCCGATGACGTTTCTTGGCATGCCGTTGCTGTTGTTGCGCGACAAACAGGGACAGGTGCGTGTGTTCAACAATACCTGCCGCCATCGTGGCATGATACTGGTAGACGCCCCCCGTAACATTCAGGGCGCCATCCGCTGCCCTTACCACTCCTGGTGCTATTCCACAGAAGGCCGCCTTGTCACCACGCCACATGTCGGCGGACCGGGGCAGAACACCCATGACGCCCTGGACCGCTCCGAACTGGGGCTGATCGAATTGCGCAGCTACATCTGGCGCGACATTGTATTTGTGAACATCTCCGGCGATGCCCCGCCCTTTGAAGAGGTGCACAGCGATCTCATCAGCCGCTGGGCAGAACACGACAAGCCGCTCTTTCACGGCGGCGCAGACAGTTGTTTTAAGCTGCCGGTCGCCACCAACTGGAAACTCGCGGTCGAAAACTATTGTGAAAGCTATCACCTGCCGTGGGTCCATCCCGGCCTCAACAGCTATTCCCGGCTCGAAGACCACTACAATATCGCGGAACCCGGCAAATATTCAGGTCAGGGCACGTTGGTCTATCGCCAACTCAAGGACGAGACCGGCGAAACCTTCCCGGATTTTCCGGGCCTCTCATCACAATGGGACGAAGGCGCGGAATATATCACCGTCTACCCCAACGTCCTGCTGGGTGTGCAACGTGACCACGCTTTTGCCATCGTGCTTGAACCGGTCGACACGCAAAACACGGTCGAACACATTCATCTCTATTATGCGACACCGTCGACCGATGACGCCCTGCGCGCCAAAAACACAGCCCAGTGGAAAGAAGTTTTCGAGGAAGACATCTTTGTTGTCGAAGGCATGCAAAAGGGCCGCCACGCACCGGGTTTTGACGGCGGACGCTTTTCACCCGCCATGGACGGCCCCACGCATTGTTTTCATGATTGGGTCGCCATGCGTCTGCAAATGCACCGCGCGGCGCAACCTGACGTCGCTGAATGAGCGATCTTGACCAGCGTCTGCTTGATGCACATCGTGCAGATGACAAACAGGCGCTGGTGACGCTTTACACGCAAGCCGCCGGGCAGGCGAACACATCCGATGCCGCCGGGTTCTATCTGACACACGCCTATGTCTACGCGCTTGAAACCGGCGACCCAGCAGCGACAGCACTGCACTTGCAGCTTAAGGCAATGGGGCGCGACGCCTGATCAATCCTCGGCAGCGTGCTGCATCAAAGAATAGAGATGCCACGTGGCATGCCCCAAAAGCGGCAAAACGATCAGCAATCCCAGAAATCCCGGCAACAGCGCAAGAAAGGTTAAACCGGCAATCACCGCCGCCCAGATCAACATCGTCACAAAGTTGTTCTTCACGGCCGTAAAGCTGGTGATCATCGCGGTCACAAAATCAACTTCGCGATCCAGCAATAGCGGTAGTGAAATAACTGTGATCATATAAAGCAACAACGCAAACGCACCGCCAACCAAACTGCCAAACGCCAGCATCTGCAACCCGGTGCCCGTCAAATAGACCTCAAACGAGCTGGACACGTTGGTCATGGCCGACATTCCAAGGAACAGCGCGAAAATCATGTGTGACAGGAAGAACCAGAAGAGAAACACAATGATGATCACTGCGCAGATTGAAGGCAATTGCCGCTTGCTCTGGCGTCCGATCACGCCAAAAATCGCGTACCAGTCCATCGCTTCGCCCCGTTCAAGCCGGCGTGACACTTCATACAATCCAACGGCAGCAAATGGTCCGATCAACGGAAATCCAATTGCCGCAAAAACCAGCCAATAGGTTTGCCCGGTCGCCATCGTGACCCACGCCATCAGCCATCCGGCAATCACGTAAAATAACGCAAATACAATCCCATATCCGGGCTTTGCCTTGAAATCCTGCCATCCCTTGCGCAATGCGTCGCGCAGCATCGCGACATCTACTGCGCCCAGCTCGGGCACACCTCTTTGCGGTGTTTGCGGCATGCATTCCTCCCTCTGCATGGTCTCGTATTTCCGCCAAAAGACAGGGTTTATCAGAACAAATCAAGCATTCTGAATATTTGGAGGGAATTTTTGCGGCCACCGCGTAGCCTCGTGGTAGGCATGTGCCACATTTAACAGCGCTACGTCGTTGCCTTTGGCGGCAATCAGCTGCATTCCCATCGGCAATCCACCGGCATTAAACCCAACCGGAACGCTGATCGCCGGCACCCCAATCAGGCTCACCGGCACCATCACATGCATCCAGCGGTGATAGGTATCCATATCCACCCCGGCAATCGATTTGGGCCAGTCCCAATCCGCAGGAAACGGCCAGCATTGCGCGGTTGGCAATGCTAAAACATCGCAGCTTTCAAATATGTCTGCCGCCGTTTCAAACCACCGCGCCCGCGTGACACAGGCCTGGTGCAAGGCCCGCGCCTGCATCGCCAACCCACGTTCAATCTCCCATTGGGCCTCTGGCTTTAATCGGGCGCGCCGGGTCGGGTCCTCAAACATATCCGCCATCTCAGCCGCCAGCGCAAAGGCGCGCAGATCAGACCACGCCTGAAACAGGGCCTCGGCATCATAAGGTGCATCCATCGGTGTTACCTGCGCGCCCAGCGCCTGCAGGGCGCTCAGACCACCCTGACACAGATCGATAATGCCATCTTCCATCGGCAGGGCTCCGCCCCAATCACCCAGCCATCCCACACGCGTCCCGTTCAGCGTGGTTTGCCCGGACAAGTCCCAGCTTTGTTTGGGCATGTTAAGGGGCACGCGCGGGTTTGGCTGCGCCAGAACCTGCATCATCAGCGCAATATCATGTGGCGCACGTGCCATCGGACCCATTGTCGATATCTGCTGCCAGAACGTATCGCCACCCGGCTCGCGCGGCACATATCCCAGACTGGGGCGAAACCCATAGACGTTATTCCAACCCGCCGGATTGCGCAGCGATCCCATCATGTCGGACCCATCCGCCAGCGCCACCATCCCACAGGCCAGCGCCGCCCCTGCCCCGCCAGACGATCCACCTGCCGTGTAGCCTGCCCCATAAGGGTTGCGTGTAACGCCATGCACCGGGTTATAGCTGTGGCTGCCCAATCCGAATTCCGGCACGTTGGTCTTGCCGATGAAAATTGCGCCTGCTTCACGCATCAACCCGACAAACCGCGCGTCCCTGGTCGATATTCTGTCAGCGAACAATGGCGAGCCTTCGGTATTGCGGGTGCCTTTCACATCCGCCAGACCTTTGACGGCCAGCGGCACACCGTGCAACGCGCCTCGGCTGGTGGCTTCATCCGCCGCCCGGGCCTCCGCCATCAGGGTATCGGCTGGTCGAAGATCAATAATGGCATTCACAGCCTCGTTGCGCACCGCTATACGGCCCAGCGTGGCCTGCATCACATCCTGTGCGCGCAGCTGCCCACCGCGCAGCGCTGCCACCAGATCAACCGCATCCCAGTCCAGAAAATTCGTCACGTGTTCCTCCCCTTTGTTCAAACGGCTCCCCCGTGCCGCTGTTTATTTCGCCGGGGCGTCGAACCGCACCCGCAATCGGCGCAGATCAGGCCCCCAGAACCGCCACATCAACAATATCGCGGCAAATGTCAGACCCACAACCAGCCCCAGCCAAACACCCACGCCGCCCATGTCCAGCGTAAACCCAAGCACATAGGCGGTTGGCACGCCGATCATCCAATAACTGATGGCCGCGATCACCATTGGGCCGCGCGTGTCCATCACACCGCGCAACAGGCCCAGCGCCATCACTTGTGTTCCATCAACCACCTGAAACAGCGCCGCCACATAAAGCAGCGTCACACCGGTGGCCAAAATAACCTCGCGTTGCGGCTCCTGAGGGTCGATAAAACCGCCCAGCAATATCTCGGGGATGGTCAGGAACAATGCCACCGCCACCAGCGCCGTCACCAGCGATGCGGCAATCGCGACCCGGGCCCCACGCGCCATATGCTCTGCATCTTTACGCCCCATTGCATTGCCAGCCCGCACCGTCGCAGCATTGCTCAGCCCCAGATGCATCATGAACGCAAGGCTCGCCAGTTGCAGCGCAATCCCATGCGCCGCCAGTTGAATGGTTCCCAACCACCCCATCATCAGCGAGGACGCCGCGAACAATCCAACTTCGGCCAAATTGGTCAGGCCAATCGGGATGCCCAGCCGTAGCACATGACCAAACGCTTCCCAGTCCGGGCGCCAGATACGACGGAACAAATCATGATGTGACATGGCCAGCATCGCATACAGAACCACTCCGCCCAAAGACACGGCCTGCATAACCAGTGACGCAATCGCCGCCCCCTGCACACCCAGCTCTGGAAAGCCCCAATTGCCGAAAATCAGCAGGTAGTTGACCAGCGCATTGGCTGGCACCGCCGCCACTGTGACCCAGAACACCACGCGCGTGCGCTCCAGCGCCGCTAGATAGCTTTTGAGCACCATCACCAACAATGCGGGCAATAACCCTATCCCGGCGATCCTCAGATATTCCTGCGCCAATGCCGCCGTTTCCGGTTCCTGGCCCAGCGCGACCAGCAAAGGTCCTGAATAGATGAACAAGGGCAACCCAAGCACGCCGAATATCAACGACAGCCACAACCCCATGCGGGTCACGCGGCGCAACCCGGTTTCATCACCCGACGCCTCGGCCTCGGCCACCAGCGGCATGACCGCAATCGCAAAGCCAGAACCCAGAATGAAAATGACGAAAAAGAACGTGCCACCCAGCACAACCGACGCCAGCGCTTCGACCGAATACCACCCCAACATGACCGTATCCGTCAGCGTGATCGAGAATTGCGCCACATGCCCGCCAATCAGCGGAATGCCCAGCCGAAGCAGGCTGCGCAGATGCTCGCGATATGTCATTTGTGTTCTCATCAAACAGGCTTAAGCTTGAAGCCCCCCTTCGGCAAGCCCTCTCCAACCGTTGAAAATAAACGCGCGCTCTGGCACGCTGAGTTTCTGAACCCCTGAGAGGATGCCCCGATGCCTCAAATCGATTTCTGGTACTCTATCGGCAGTACCTACACCTATCTCACGGTCATGCGTCTGCCCGCGCTTGCGGATAAGACCGGGATCACGGTCAACTGGCGTCCCTTCAGTGTGCGCGCCATTATGATTGAACAGAACAACATTCCGTTTTCCGGCAAACCCGCACGCACGGCGCATATGTGGCGCGATATTGAACGGCGCGCGCCCCGCTATGGCCTCAGCCCAAAGATCCCGGCCTCCTATCCCCTTGAAGAGTTTGATCTTGCGAACAAAGTCGCCATTCTGGGTCAACAGGAAGGTTGGGTTCAGGACTATACGATTGCCACCTACGAGCGGTGGTTTGAACAGGGTGCACCAGCCGGCAGTGAACCTAATCTGTCCGCCTCATTGCGTGCCATCGGCCAAGACCCGGACCGGGTTCTTGCCGCCGTTGAATCAACAGATTGCGAATCCGCATACCTCAAAGCCACCGAAGACGCCCGCCAGCTTGGCATATTCGGAGCCCCGTCTTTCACTGTGGGCACAGAGCTTTTCTGGGGAGACGATCGGTTAGAGGATGCCATCGACTGGGCAAAATCACAGAAGACAACAACATCATGAGCAGCGGTTTTGACACTTTGGTTCCTGATGCCCGCGCCTTTTTGGCAGACCTGTCGAACAACAATTCGCGCGACTGGTTCCTGGCCAACAAAGACACCTATGACACGGCTCTCAAGGCTCCTGCACTGGCGCTTCTCGATACTGTTGCAGCCTCGCTTGAGAAACAAACCGGACAGGTGCCCGGCACCAAACTGTTTCGCCCGCACCGCGATGTGCGGTTTTCCAAGGATAAGACGCCATATCACACCCACCTGCACTTGCTGTGGACCACTCCGCCAATCGGTTGGTTCTTTGGCATTTCCGGCGACTATGTCACTGTGGGGGCTGGCGCGATGGGTTTTGACAAAAACGCGCTGACAGCGTGGCGCGCTTCGGTGGACGGTCCGGCAGGTGGCAAAATCACCAAAACCTTAAGCGATCTGAGCGCAAAAGGCGCTCGTATCAGCGACCCGGAATTGAAACGTGTGCCCGCGCCCTATGACAAGGATCACCCAAACGCCGACTTGTTGCGCCGCAAAAGCCTGACGGCGTGGTTTGATCTCTCGGATGCGGACATTAAAAAAGGCGGTCTGATCACAAAGATCGAAACCGCCTTTGCAGAGCTTCTGCCCCTGGGGACCGCGTTACACCCCCCCGTGTAACAGCGGCGCACTGGCATTGATGGACCAGCGCGCGGCCAGAACGCCCTGACTGACCTGCTTAGCCGCGTCGCCCGTCCGGGTGCAGCGTTGATCCCAGCATATGATCGGAACGATGGATCACATGGCTGGCCGTATTCACAATCAACGGATCAGGCACATGCGCGATCTCCGGGTCTTTTCCTGGATAATCCAGCGAACTCAGGAAATGCATCATGCAATTGATCCGGGCTCGCTTTTTGTCATTCGACTTGATCACCGTCCAGGGCGCATCTGCGGTGTCCGTGTAAAAGAACATCGCCTCTTTAGCTTCGGTGTAATCATCCCATTTGCTCAGAGACGCCTTGTCAATCGGGCTCAGCTTCCATTGTTTCAGCGGGTCGGTTTCCCGGCTGGCAAAGCGGCGGGCCTGTTCGTCCTGTGTGACCGAGAACCAGAATTTGTAGAGCCGGATACCCGAACGCACCAGCATCCGTTCCAGTTCAGGTGTCTGGCGCATGAACTCCAGATATTCTTGCGGTTCGCAAAATCCCATCACCCGTTCCACACCGGCGCGATTGTACCAGGACCGGTCATACAATACGACTTCGCCTGCGGTTGGCAGATGATCGATATAGCGCTGGAAATACCACTGGCCGCGTTCTTCGTCGGTGGGCTTGTTCAACGCAACCACACGGGCAGAACGCGGGTTCAGGTGCTCGGTAAAACGTTTGATCGTTCCGCCCTTACCCGCAGCGTCCCGGCCCTCAAAGATCATCACAAATTTCTGGCCGGTCTCCTGTGCCCACAATTGGACTTTCAGCAACTCAGCCTGCAATTGCGCTTTCTTGCGCTCATAAACCCGACGCGACAGCTTGGTCTCGTACGGGTAACTTCCGCTCTCAAATGCGCGGCGCACCTCTTCTGCCGAAGGTGCCTTTGTTGGCGAGGCAGCAATGTCCGCAGGTGCAATAGGTGCGGCAGGCGGCTTGACGCCGTTTGACTTGGCATTCGCGCTTGGTTGTTCAGTTTTCTTAACAGAATCCGGGGTGTTCGCAGGCGTGGCTGGCATGGTCTCTCCTTGAAATTTACGGCTTGCCCACACCCTAGCCCAAACACGCAAAGCCCACTTTGATACACGTCAAAAAAATGTGAATCTTTTGTAACTCTTTTCCGGACGTCACACGCACCTGCCCTGTGCTTTGGCGCACATTTCCTTTTTGCGATGGGTACATTATTATTTTCACTACCAGCCAGCCCACCCGGGTCCGCCAGCGAATTTTCTCACCAACGGAGCCCATCATGACATTGTCCGCGACCGCCACCACTGCGACCCAAAACGCCAGCAAATATCTGCAACAGCTTTGCAAACACTGGTCTCACAAGGCAGAAGCCAACTTTACCGCCGACACCGGCACCGTAAAATTTGCCTCAGGTAATACGCTGACCATGACCGCAAACCCCAACCAACTGACACTGCAGGTCACCGTGCCAGACGACGGAGACCTCGCTCATTTTCAGGACGTCGTAGACAAACACTTGTTGCGCTTTGCCTTTCGCGAAGACCTTTCTATCGTCTGGCCCCCGTCAGCCTGACACAGAGACAGCAGCAACAACGCGCCGCCACCGCGCTCAGACGCCAACGCCCCAAACGATCCGGCCAACAATCCCGGATCGTCCCTTCCCCCTCCCTCAAAGCCCTGCCATAATACCTGCCAAACAACACCAATAAGAGCAGCGCGAATGGCCAACGATCTCCTGACCGAGCAAAAGTCTCAGTCCTATGATGCGTCCTCAATCCAGGTCCTCGAAGACATGGAACACGTCCGGCTGCGACCGGGCATGTATATCGGGGGCAAGGATGACCGCGCGCTGCACCATATGGTGGCCGAGATTGTCGACAACTCAATGGACGAGGCCGTCGCAGGTCACGCCACCTGGATCGAGATCGAACTGCATGACACCGGCAATGTCACCGTGCGCGACAATGGTCGCGGCATTCCCACCGATCCGCACCCCAAAGACCCCAAGAAAACCGCGCTCGAGATTATCTTTTGCACCCTGAACGCAGGCGGCAAATTTTCCGGCGACAGCTATGAAACCTCGGGCGGCCTGCATGGTGTTGGCTCATCCGTGGTCAACGCACTGTCGGACTACCTGTATGTCGAGGTCGCCCGGAACAAACAGCTCTATGGCATGGAATTCCGTCGGGGCGTCCCACAAGGCCCACTGGCAACACTCGGCGCGGCCCCCAACCGGCGCGGAACCTCTGTGACCTTCCACCCGGACCCGGAGATCTTTGGCTCTCTCAAGCTTAAACCCGCCCGTCTGTTCAAAATGGCCCGTTCCAAGGCGTATCTGTTCTCGGGTGTGGAAATTCGCTGGAAAACCGGCATCGATGACGGCGAAACCCCGCGCGAGGCCAGGTTCCATTTCCCCGGCGGTCTGGCCGATTACCTGACCGAGACCCTGTCCGGCGCCACCACCTATGCCGACCAGCCTTTCACGGGTGCCGTGTCGTTTCAGAAATTCAACGCCCCGGGCAAGGTTGAATGGGCGATCAACTGGACCCCGTCCCGCGATGGTTTCATTCAGTCTTACTGTAACACCGTCCCCACCCCCGAAGGCGGTACGCACGAGGCCGGGTTCTGGGCCGCGATCCTCAAGGGTATCAAAGCCTACGGCGAACTGGTGAATAACAAAAAGGCCAGCACCATCACCCGCGAAGACCTGACCACAGGCGCCGGTGCGCTGGTCAGCTGTTTCATCCGCGAGCCGGAATTTGTCGGCCAGACCAAAGACCGTCTGGCCACCGTCGAAGCCCAACGCATGGTCGAAAACTCGGTCCGTGACCATTTTGACAACTGGCTGGCGGCAGACACGAAATCCGCCGGGGCGATCCTTGATTTTCTGGTGCTGCGCGCCGAAGAACGCCTGCGCCGCCGTCAGGAAAAGGAAACCGCCCGCAAGACCGCCACCAAGAAACTGCGCCTGCCCGGCAAGCTGGTCGATTGTTCGGCCACCAACCGCGACGGCACCGAATTGTTCATCGTCGAGGGCGACTCGGCGGGCGGCTCGGCCAAGATGGGCCGCAACCGCAAGACACAAGCCCTGCTGCCCCTGCGCGGTAAAATCCTGAACGTTCTGGGTGCGGCCAGCTCTAAAATTGGCACCAATCAGGAAATCAGCGACCTGACCCAGGCGCTTGGCGTCGGGCTGGGCACGCGCTTTAACGTCGACGATCTGCGCTATGACAAAGTCATCATCATGACCGACGCCGATGTCGACGGCGCCCATATCGCCGCGTTGCTGATGACGTTCTTTTACACCCAAATGCGCCCGATGATCGACGCAGGCCACCTGTATCTGGCCTGCCCCCCCCTGTTCCGCCTAACCCAGGGCGCCAAACGCATCTATTGCCTGGACGAAGCCGAACGCGACGTGTGGCTGGAAAAAGGTCTGGGTGGCAAAGGCAAAATCGACGTGTCCCGATTTAAGGGCCTTGGGGAAATGGACGCCAAGGACCTCAAAGAAACCACCATGGACCCCACATCCCGCAAGCTGATCCGTGTGACCATCGACGAAGACGAGCCCGGTGAAACCGGCGATCTCGTAGAACGCCTGATGGGGAAGAAACCGGAAAAAAGGTTCGAGTACATTCAGGAGAACGCGAGGTTCGTGGAGGAGTTGGATGTTTGAGTGAAGAAGAGTTTGGTTCAGAAAGACTTGCAGAGAATGGCCTCAAATTTACCAAGCTTTACTTAATAGTTTTGTTCGGAGGCATTCCTACTGCGGCGTACTTTGGGATCGTCGAGCTCCATCACCTCAAGCTCAACGAACTAGGTGATTTTTTAGCTGGAGCATTCGGTCCATTGGCCATTTTTTGGCTCGTTTTGGGGTTCTTTCAGCAGGGAAAAGAACTTCGAAACAGTGTGGACGCGCTAAATCTCCAAGCGGAAGAATTGAGGCATTCCGTAGCGCAACAAAAGGCTATGGTCGGTATCACAACACAACAACTCGAATTAGACATTGATGTCAGACGTGACCAATCTGCCGCTCAACGTTCCAAAGAACTTCCTTATATTCAGTTGAGAGGCGGTGGCAGCTCAGCAATGGATGGTGTCCGAAATTACAAGTTCTATGTCAGGAATGTGGAAGCTGCTTGCCTGGATCTTAACGTCGAAATGGAGGAAACCGACGAAATCCAAGGTATCGCCAGAAGTCTGGGGTATCTAAATGAAAATAGCGAAAGCGAATTTACCGTTCGGTCCCTCAAGGAAAAGCTGATTGTTCCCGAAAAAAGCTATGTTTTATCATTCATATCGAAAAATATTCGAGATCAGAGCCGAAAACAGGTCTTCGTGATTACCAATGGGCGTGTCGTACTCGAATCCTGCGATCCAGAATTGACTTAAAAACTACAATCTTCGGTTGTTTGCAGCGCCCGCCCTGAGGAACGAACGCAGCGAAATGCTAGCATTTCGCATTGTCTCTCCTATCAAAGCGCAACTTCCACGGCACCCCACCACCCCGATGACAATCCCGCAAACCTCTGCCACACTCCCCTCACTTACCAATCTCACTTTCCGCCGTGCGTCCTGCGGCACCCAACCCATTTGACACTCAAACCATTTCAAGAAGCGAGCCGCTTTTGTTACACTCCCCACGTCTCTCCCTCCCCAAGCTTATTCTGCTATGCCTTGCCTGTGCGCTGTTCGCGCCTTTAAATGCCTCTGCTCAAAATCTGCCCAAGCATAACGCCAACTGGCTGCCCTACACGCCCCAACAGGTGAAGCTGGACAAATGTGGACTGTCGGTTCCTGTCGACCCCCGCTGGATCTACGAAACCAAGACAAAACAGAAGAACGGTTTAACCACATACTCCTATCATTTCTCGATCAACCCCACATTCTGGAAAAAATACCCACAACCCTTTTCAAAATTTGCCCTGGAACCGCAATTCTATTTCTCGGTTTACTGCGATGCTCGGGGGGACGACGTGGCAGGGTTTGCCAAAAGATTTCAGAAGATTTCCGCCAAGAGCAAAACCGAACGCGACAGTTATTCGCCCCTCGCCAAGAAAAACACCCCAGCCGGAAAACTCTACTATTTCACCAAAGTTGATCACACAATCAACGCAAAACCCTTGCTGCACCGACGGTCAGATCAGCTGCATGGCGTTTTGAAAACGCCCAACGGAAAGGCCACCTTGTATTTCAACGCAAGTCGCGATCTAGATCACACTCTGCACGTTGATGTTTTTGGTTACAAAAAGAGGAAAAACGGCTTTATCCTTGAAAAACAACTGGATGACGGCGGGGTTCTGAGGGCCGAACTGACCAGCAAGGCCTATGTAAAGCCAAACGGAAACCTGCATTATTTCCGAACCAGAAAACAGAACCTCGACTTTATCTGGAAAATTATCAAAGGTCTCCGGGTAACTTCCTGATGACAGCGTTTCGCCCCATGCGTACCCTTGCCCTCTTCCTCTGCCTGATCCCGCTGACCGCCCTAGCGCAAAGCCGGGCCGACAGCGCGCGCCATCAGGCGTTACCGCATAATCAGCAACAATCCAGCCAGCCCGGTCTGCAGCACTGGCCACAGGACATGGAACGCACTCAGATCTTCTGTGACCAATACGCCCGTGCCGCCGGGGGCACCAATGGGCGCAATACTGGCAGCCAGACCGGCAACACCTTTGGCCGCGCCACGGGCTATGCCGTCACCCGCGACGAAAAACAGGCCGAGGGGCTGGGCATTATTGGCGGCGCAGTTGGATCAGCCCAAGGCGCCAAAACTGACAAACAATTCCAGTCGTTTCATTTCAACGAATGCATGGCCGGAAAACGTCTGATCGCCACGCCGAAATAATCTCTGACTTACCTGTGATCCCTATTTCAGGAAACTCTGGGTAAAGTCGCGACATGATTGATTTCATCCAAACCAGCCAACTGACTCTGGTCGTCGTCGGCTTCATCATTGGCAGCTTATTCGCTTTGCTGATCTATCGACAGCCCAAGGGCAGCCTTGCGTGGGAAATTGCCGATCTTGTCTGGGTTATTCTGGGCGGGATTGGCACGTTGGTAGCGATTATTGTCGGCATCTATAACGAAGACACCTCCCGCCTCGAACGCCAGATCGGGATCGCCTATACCGCCAGTAACGCTTTTGACACGGATGCCGCGCGGTTCCGCCTGCATTATTGCGCTCCGGCTGCGACGCCTGACATCAGGCAACTGTGCGACAAGGTTGAATTCCTGTCTGCGTCCTCGGCGAAAAACAGCGCTTTGCCGCTGTTCCTGAATGTGACCAAACATACCGCGCCGCTACAGGGGCTGGGATTCTCGCTTGGGTCAAATGCCGAAATGGAGGATATGGAAGACAAGATGCGTCAGATCAATTCCTCAGAACTGCTTGCGTTTGATCCACGCGATGTCGACACAGTCATGGCGTTGGGCCGGGTCAGCGTGGCACATCCCGGTATTTCCGCCGACTACCGTGTGCTGGCGCTGTCCTATGACACGCTGATCAAACAAGTGGGTCAGCTGAGAAACGACTGGGTCCTGCTTCAGGACAACCGCTATCTTTTGACCATTCAATTCATCGCCATTTGCTTGGTCGCTTTTGCAGCACCATTCAGGGTTGGCAAATCCATCGTTGCCCTGTTCTGACAAACACTTAGCGCTTGCTCCACAGGGTGTCCCTGTTACGTTTGAGGCATGCGTTTGGTCTTACTGGTGTTCTGTCTTTTCCTTGTGTCCTGTTCTCGCCCTCTAAGCGAGGGGGAACGCGCTTTTGTGGCTGATCTGACCGGCGGCGACACGTTTGACGCCAAACCGGTGCGCATCACGGCAGATGTGCCGCTTGGTGTGGCCACATTCGAGTATAAGAAACGCCCCCGGCTGGCCTGTCGCGAACGCCTGTTCCCGGAACCCAAGGAAAAGGTGATCACCACCTCGCCTGCCGGTGTCGTGCTCTGGAACCGTTTGCTCACGTCCGAGGGCTGGTATCTTGAAGATTACATGCCCGACTATCCTGAACAGATCAATCTGCAGGCGGCGCTGTTCTTTGCGCATGAGATGACACATGTCTGGCAATGGCAGAACCGCGATATCACCGGTTTTTCCCCGCGCCGCGCGGCGCGCGAACACAGCACGGTTGGTGATCCCTATCAGTTCGAGCTTAACACCAATACCGGGTTTCTGGACTACGCCTATGAACAACAGGCCTCAATAGTCGAAGAATACCTGTGCTGCGCCATTCTTGACCCCACAGCGCCGCGCACCAAACGGCTCAAGGGGTTGTTAGATGATGTTTTCCCGGTTGAGCAGCTGACCAGACCAGAGCAGGTTTATCTGCCTTGGGAGGACGCTCAGCTCAAAGGCATCTGCCGGACCTGAAATGATACCGACGTGATACCGACGGAAAACCAACGCTTTGCAGACAGCAAAAAAGGGGCCCCCGGGCCCCTTTTCTCATCGCATGTATGTGGCGGCTTATTTGTAGCCAAACGCCGAGTTCGGGATCAGCTTGCGCTTGCCACCCGGCGGGGTCCACTCTGATTCCAGACAGGCCGTGCCCTCTTTCTGGAAATACAGCGCCTTGAAATCGTACCAGCCGGCTTTGGGCACATTGACCTGAGGCCGTCCCGCGCTGGCGCAAGCAGTGATCTTGTTCAACTTGGCCACTTCCTTGCCACCGATCCAGATTTGCGAGCCGTCATTAGAGAAGAATTCCAATTTGTACACACCGGGCTTGTCAAACTTGATATAGCCACGAATGTCAGCCACAACCAGTTCGGAAATACCAGCAGTCAACACTGGCGCACCCTTGCCTTTGTCCGGATAATTAAATCCTGCCAATGGTTTGCCCGCTTTCCGATGTTTCTTGATGCGGCTCTGCGCCTCGACAAGGCGGCGCACCTGACGGTCCCCGGTAAAGTACCAAACCCGCAAGCCCTGCTTGACTCCGGACGGCTGCGGATTTGCCGGTGTCAGTTCAATAACACCTGCCACCGCGACGCTGGCCAGCATCGCACACACACCCGCCAATACTGTTGTAACAATCGATCTCATGGACCACTCCCCTTTTGGCCAAACCCAACTTAAACAGTTGACCCAGACTAAAAGGGAACCCCACGTCCGGGCAAGCGACGAATTCGTTATCTTAGTATTTCTGACCTTTTCGCAGGGGATCAGGCTGTGCAAACAAAGGCGTCGCGTGTGATTTGTGCAAGCGTGCTGTAGTCAGAGAATGCAAATTGATGCGGAATATCGCCAATCGGTGATTTTCTGTACCCTTCTGTAAACAAAGCGAATTTCAACCCCGCATTCACAGCCGTATCAGCGTCCACTTCGCTGTCGCCGACATAAAGCACATCCCCGCCACCCAGTTCATCGACCACATGTTGCAGCGGCATTGGATGTGGCTTGCGGTCTGCCAGGCTGTCACCGCCAACGATGACTTCAAAGTATTTCTGCAGGTCTAACGCCTGCAATATATGCATCGCCGGGGCATGGGGCTTGTTGGTGCAAACCCCCAAACGCATGCCTTGCGCCTGCAAATCATCCAGCGCCCTGATGACCCCGGGATAGGGTTTGGTCAGTGATATGGGCGTATTTGTATACAGGTCCAGTACGATGTCATGAATGCGCTGAAACTCGGTTTTGTCCATCTCGCGTGCCTCAATAACCCTGTGAACAAGCTTGGGTAAGCCATTACCAACAAACGACATAACTTCTTTCATGCTCAAGGGTACGACACCTTCTTCGGTCAGCATCCGGTTCACCGCGACATGAATGTCACCAATGCTGTCGACCAGCGTTCCGTCGAGGTCGAAAATAACAACGCTCATGTATCCACTTTCCATTTGATAGAGCACCCCATCGAAGGCACCTGTGACGCCGGACCTTTGCCGGTCTTCGCAATCTGACGCATCGCATCGCGCAAGTCCCGGCTGGGCGCGCCGTCGTCTTGCAACGGTCCCAAAAGACGCCCGCGATATTGCAACTTAAGATCAGCGTTAAACCCAAAGAAATCCGGTGTGCAAGCGGCATCATAAGATTTCGCCACAGACTGGCTTTCGTCGTACAGATACGGAAAAGGCAGCCCCAGTTTCCTCATTTCGTCAAAGCCATCCGCCGGATACGCCACCGCGTCATTAGAACTGATTGCGACAACCCCGATCCCATCAGCTTTTAAGTCAGCAGCGTCGCTAAGAATGTCGTCCAACACCCGCCGCACATAGGGACAGTGGTTGCAGATGAACATCGCCAAAAGCCCGTTCTGACCAGCAACATCCTGAAGACTATAAGTTAAACCATCTGTCGCAGGCAGCGAAAACGCTGCAGCGTTCCAACCAAATTCGCACACTGGCGGCGTTGCGGCCATGAGATTTCCTTTCGATCCGGTACCTTTAGGCACAAACCGAAGCAAACTCTCTACGTCCCCGATTCAACCATCCGGAACTGGATACCCGATCCAACCCGCCTTTTCAGCACAAAGCTAACCATCAAACGGCATTCAGGCGCCAGGGGCCGGACAGTTCACCCTAGGAACCGCACCGGACAGTGGCGCCTGAAACTGAAACTTGTGTGTCAGGAAGACCCGTTCTGCGCCGCACGAAACCACGCGATAATGGCCTTGCGCTCTTCAAACTCCATCCAGCTGACATTGGCAGGTGGCATAGCGTCAGTGACCCCCGCCTGCAGATATATCTGTCGCGCGGCTGCGGCCACTTCGGAGGGTGTTTCCAACAGGATATTCTTGGGCGCACGGTGTATACCGTCATATCCCGGCTCTCGCGCATGGCACATAGAACAGCGGCCCAGAACAATATCGGTCACGCCCTCAAACCCTTCGGCACTGGCATAAACCTGCTCCGCCGGGGTCAGGGCACGCGCTTCTTCCTCGTCATAATCGCTTTGCGTCAAAGGCGCAGTCGACAACCACATGATGCACACAAACAGAACCGCCGTCACCGCCCAGGCCCAGTATGGCTTGCCATTACGGGCATGCGTCGAGTTAAAGAAATGCCGGATTGTGACCCCCATCAGGAACACCAGCGCCGCAATGATCCAGTTATACTGGGTCGCAAATGCCAGCGGGTAATGGTTCGACAACATCAGGAACACTACTGGCAACGTCAGATAGTTGTTGTGGGTCGAGCGCAGCTTGGCAATCTTGCCGTATTTCGGGTCCGGCGTGCGCCCTTCCTGCAGATCTTTCACCACTATGCGCTGGTTTGGCATGATGATGACAAATACGTTCGCCGTCATGATCGTGGCCGTAAACGCCCCCAGATGCAGCATCATCGCCCGTCCGGTAAAGACCTGATTATAGCCCCACCCCATGATCACCAGCAAAACAAACAACAGCAACATCAAAAAGATAGGCCGCTCTGCTAAGCCGGATTTGCACAACCGATCATACACCAGCCAGCCAATTGTCAGCGACAGCGCAGAGATCGCGATGCCCTGGAACAACGAAAGGTCCGCCTTGGCCTGATCAATCAGATACAGCTCGCCGCCGACCCAATAGACAACCATCAGCAAAGCTGCCCCGCTCAGCCAGGTGGCATAGCTTTCCCATTTGAACCACGTCAGGTGATCCGGCATCTGCTCGGGCGCGACCAGATATTTCTGGATGTGATAGAAACCGCCCCCATGCACCTGCCACTCTTCGCCATGCGCCCCAACCGGCAGGTTTGGAACTTTGCGCAAACCCAGATCCAGCGCGATAAAATAAAAGGACGACCCGATCCATGCAATTGCTGTGATCACATGCAGCCAGCGCACGGCAAAGCCCAGCCAGTCCCAGATGATGGCAAATTCTGTCATTTCTGCCTCCGAATTAAAGTTGCCACCAAGCTAGCGCAGCGACCGATTATTCTCTATTGTAGAAAAAAGCCGAAGAGCTTCAAAAATATCCTGAAGATCGAAAATGTCCTATTTTGACAACATCCGCACCTTTGTACGTGTCTATGAATTGGGCAGTATGTCCGCCGCTGCCCGCGATCAACGCATTTCTGCGGCGGTCGCGTCGTCGCGAATCTCTCAGCTGGAAAGCTACCTGAGCGTACGTTTGTTTCAGCGCACCACGCGTCAGCTGAACCCGACAGAACAGGGCAACATCTTTTATGCAGGTGCCTGTCAGATTCTCGAAGCAATAAACGACGCCGAATCTGCGGTGAATTCCATCACCCAAAGCCCGCGCGGGCTTTTGCACGTGGCCGCACCTCTGGGCGTTGGACGCCGCCTGATCGCGCCGCTTGTGCCCGATTTCAAACAAGAATACCCGCTGATTGAACTGCGCCTGCGGTTAAGTGACCGTAAACTTGATCTGACCGCCGAAGGTCTGGACGTCGCCTTTTTTCTCGGCGTGCCCGAAGACAGCGCGCTGCGCATTCGAAAAATCGCGGATTGCCCGCGGGTCCTATGTGCGTCCCCGCTCTATCTTGAAAGCCGTGGTCACCCGACAACCCCAAGCGAACTGACCGACGGCACACATGATTGCCTGAACCTGCGCTATCCCGGTGCGCCGGAGTTTCAATGGCCGCTGGAGACCGAAAGCGGTACCCATAAATTCGCCGTCAAAGGCCCGTTTGAAACGGATGATGGCGATGTCCTGACCAACTGGGCGCTTGATGGACAGGGTATTATCCTGAAACCGGTTTTTGAAATTGCCGATCATCTTGCATCGGGCCGCCTGGTACCCGTTTTGCAAAGCACCCCACCGATTCCGATCCAGATGGCGTTGCTTTACATGCACCGCCGCCATCAGGATCCCAAAACCCGGCTGTTCATCGACTTTATGACTACGCACATGCAAAAAGTGTTGGCCGAAAAACAAGGCAGCACCAGCTGATACGCTGGCGCTGCTTTCATTGTTCCAAAAATACGCTGGCCGAAGGTATGCCGCGCTCAGCTCCCGCGATAGGTCGAATACCCATAAGGCGACAGCAAAAGCGGCACATGATAATGCGCGTCGCTATCCGCCATGCCAAACCGGATCGGGATCTGATCCAGAAACAGCGGGTCTTCGACTGCCTGCCCTGTTGCGCGCAAATAGTCACCGCAAAAGAAGATCAGCTCATACGTTCCGGTCTGAAACTTTCCCTCAGGCAGAATCGGTGAATCGGTGCGCCCATCATCATTCGTGACGGTCTCAGCAATTTTGGTATGTGAATTTCCCGACACCCGATAAAGCGCGATAAGAATGCCCTCGGCCGGACATCCGCGTGCCGTGTCAAGAATATGAGTCGTCAGATAGCCAGCCATAACCTGCCCCTTTTTCAATCATGTTCCCTTGTAACGCCCATTCACACTGCAAGTGCAGCGTTCCCAAGCCAATAGCTCTTTCAAAAATAATGTGAAAGTCTTGGAGATTTTCTTGCGGTAGAACCAAATGAACTTAGATGGAGCAGTTTTTTGACGCGCTATGTCCGTGACATGCGGGGCCACGGCCCCAACCCGCCCAAACCGAACTGGCCAAATCAGGCCCGGGTGGCGGTGCAATTTGTCCTTAACTACGAAGAAGGCGGAGAGAATTGCACGCTGCATGGCGATGCCGCCTCCGAAGCGTTCCTCTCAGATATTCCCGGTGCCGCACAATGGCAGGGGCAACGTCATTGGAATATGGAGTCGATCTATGAATACGGTGCCCGCGCAGGGTTCTGGCGCCTGCACCGTTTGTTTACCGGGGCAGACCTTCCACTGACCATCTACGGCGTGGCCACGGCACTGGCCCGAAGCCCGGAACAGGTTGCCGCCATGAAAGCCGCCAACTGGGAAATTGCCAGTCACGGTCTGAAATGGGTCGAACACAAAGACATGCCAGAGGCCGAAGAGCGCGTTTCAATTGCCGAGGCAATCCGCCTGCATACCGAAGTTGTCGGAGAACGCCCGCGCGGCTGGTACACCGGGCGTTGTTCGCTCAACACGGTCCGACTCGTCGCCCAGGAAGGTGGGTTTGACTATATCTCTGACACTTATGATGACGACCTGCCTTATTGGCTGGAAGTTGGCGCACGAGATCAACTGATCATTCCTTACACACTGGAAGCCAACGACATGCGCTTTGCCACGGCGCCTGGATACACCACCGGCGAACAGTTCTTTCAGTACCTGAAAGACGCGTTTGACGTGCTTTATGCCGAAGGTGAAGCGGGCGCACCAAAGATGATGTCGATTGGCCTGCACTGCCGTCTGATTGGACGTCCGGGCAAGCTGGCCGGGCTCAAACGCTTCATCGACTACATTCAGGGATTTGATCATGTCTGGACCCCGCGCCGCATCGACATTGCGCGCCACTGGGCCGACACCCACCCCCACCAACGCCGCGACCGTCCAAGTCAGATGGAACGTGCCACGTTTGTGGAAAACTATGGCGGCATATTCGAGCATTCCGCGTGGATCGCCGAACGTGCCTTTGACCTCGAACTTGGCCCCGCCCATGACTGCGCCACAGGTCTGCACAATGCGCTTTGTCGCATGTTCCGCAGCGCCTCTGCCCAGGAACGCATGGGAGTTTTGACCGCCCACCCCGATCTGGCGGGCAAGCTCGCCGCCGCCGGGCGTCTGACCACTGAAAGCACATCTGAGCAATCCTCGGCCGGTCTGGACATGCTGACCGACGCCGAACGGGCGGCTTTTACCGACCTAAACGATCAATATGTCGCAAAACACGGCTTTCCATTCATCATCGCAGTCCGCGATCATAATAAGGCCAGCATTCTCGAGGCGTTCCACCGCCGGATTGACCATGACACGACGGTCGAATTTGGCGAGGCCTGCAAGCAAGTAGAGCGCATCGCAGAATTCCGGCTTCTGGACGTGTTGCCTTGACGCGCATCGTGACAGAGCCGCTCACCGCCGATGCGTTTGCTCCATTTGGCGATGTACTTGCGCTGAAATCTGCCCCTGACAAGCTGATCAATCAGGGCCTGTGCGGGCGCCATCATGATCTGGCAACGCTTGATTTTGCAGACGGGCACGCCGGGATCAGCCTGTTTGATGCCCAGGCGCGCACGCTGCCTTACACCCTGGACATGGTTGAGCGTCACCCGATGGGGTCGCAAACGTTCATCCCGATGACACCCGCGCCGTTTCTGGTGATCGTTGCCCAGGATCAAAATGGAAATCCCGATACACCGCGTGCTTTTCTCACGGCACCGGGTCAGGCGATCAACCTGCACCGAAACACCTGGCATGGCGTGCTCACGCCGCTGACCCCGCCCGGGCTTTTTGCCGTCGTCGACCGGATCGGCGATGGCGATAACCTTGAAGAATTCTGGTTCGAAACCCCGTTTATCGTGGATCGCACCTGACACAGAATACCGGGTGCCTTGCGGCGCCCGGTTATCACCCCACAGCCAACCACAAAGAAGTTGGCGAGAACCCCATACAACAGGAGATGAAAGTATGGCTGACACTACACTAGGGACAGCACAACAGCTGAAGGACCCGAACTATACCCCTCCCCTTGCCAAAGCGATCCCGCTTGGCATCCAGCACGTGCTGGCGATGTTTGTTTCAAACGTCACGCCCGCCATTATCGTGGCTGGCGCCGCCGGGTTTGGGTTTGGCTCTGACGCCGGCGCCATGGGCTTTCCGGACATGACCTACATGATCCAGATGTCCATGCTCTTTGCGGGCATAGCCACGTTACTGCAAACCATCACTCTGGGTCCGATTGGCGCCGGATTGCCCATCGTTCAGGGCACGTCGTTTGCATTCCTGCCAATCATGATCCCACTGGTCGCCGGAAAAGGCCCGGATGCGCTGGGTATTCTGTTCACCGGGGTTTTGGTGGGCGGTCTGTTTCATGGTATCCTCGGGCTGTTCATCGGTAAGATCCGGTTTGCCCTGCCCCCGCTTGTAACCGGGCTGGTTGTCACCATGATCGGGCTCGCACTGGTCAAGGTTGGCATTCAATACGCCGCAGGCGGTGTTCCGGCCATTGGAAAACCTGAATACGGCTCTCTGCTGAACTGGTCAGCGGCGCTGGTGGTGATTTTTGTGACCCTGGGTCTCAAGTTCTTTGCCCGCGGTATGCTGTCTGTTTCCGCTGTGTTGCTGGGGCTGATCGTTGGCTATTTCTACGCCCTTGCGGTTGGCATGATCACCGTGGAAGGCATCGCTCAGAACTGGGCCTTTGCTCAGGCCTTTGCTCTGCCGACCCCGTTTAAATACGGTTTCGAATTCAGCCTTGCCGCCTTTATCGGCTTTGCGCTGATGTCGTTTGTGTCCGCTGTTGAAACGGTGGGCGATGTCTCAGGGATCACCAAGGGCGGCGCTGGACGTGAAGCCACCGATAAAGAGATCGAGGGCGCGACCTTTGCCGATGGTGTCGGCACAGCCATAGCCGGTATCTTTGGTGGTTTGCCAAACACCTCGTTCAGCCAGAATGTCGGCCTGATTGCCATGACCGGCGTCATGAGCCGCCATGTGGTAACTTGTGGTGCGATCTTCCTGATCATCTGCGGACTTGTGCCCAAGGTTGGCGCTGTCATTCGTACCGTTCCAATCGAAGTTCTGGGCGGTGGTGTGATTGTCATGTTTGGCATGGTGGTTGCTGCCG
Source organism: Shimia sp. (assembly GCF_039969785.1). Taxonomy (GTDB): domain Bacteria; phylum Pseudomonadota; class Alphaproteobacteria; order Rhodobacterales; family Rhodobacteraceae; genus Shimia. The sequence goes on from NZ_JBDVNC010000048.1 coordinate 85,304, forward strand.
GTGTTTCAATGCTGGCCGATGTTGACTGGAACCGACGCAATATGGTGATCTTTGCCATTGCGCTCTCGATTGGTCTTGGTCTTCAGCTGGAACCCGGCGCGGTTCAATATCTGCCTGATACGCTGCGCATCCTGATGACCTCAGGTCTGTTGCCTGCCGCGTTGATCGCCATTGTCCTGAACCTTGTCCTACCCGAAGAACTGGCCGCGGAAGCGACCGAAGAAGTTTCGGGTGGCATGGCTGGCCACAACAAAGACTAAATCACCTCAATCCAAAACTTGGGGTCAGAGCTTGCGCTCTGGCCCTTTTTTATTGCCTTATACCCACTAATACGAGTTTCCCGCTGGGTGCATGACTGTTATGTCCTCAGCTATCTAGCCAAGTAGTTTAATATTAAACTATAAGATCGCAATGCTACGTCAACCTGGAGGAGGACGCTGTTAATGGCGAACCAATTCGAAGATACCGACCCTATTGAAAGCCGCGAATGGCAGGAAGCTGTCGAGGATGTAATTGCCCGCGACGGTGCCGATCGCGCACATTATCTGTTGGACAAAGCTGTTCAGCAAGCGCGCGCTGCCGGTGCAAACCTGCCGTTTTCATCCACAACCCCTTATCAGAACACAATTCCTTCCGATGAACAGATTGCTGTACCCGGCGATCAGGAAATGGAATGGCGCATCCGTACCATCAACCGCTGGAACGCGATGGCAACCGTCGTGCGCCGCAATAAAGTCTCTTCAGAATATGGCGGGCACATTGCGTCCTTTGCCTCTTCTGCTGTGATGTATGATATAGGCTTGAACCATTTCTGGCGCGCCAAGTCCGCGATTCATGGCGGCGACCTGGTCTTCTTTCAGGGCCATGTCATCCCCGGCATCTACGCCCGTTCCTTTATGGAAGGTCGCCTGAGCGAAGAACAGCTTGAAAATTTCCGCTCCGAAGTTGGCGGCGGTGGTCTTTCGTCTTACCCACACCCCTGGTTGATGCCTGATTACTGGCAGTTCCCAACCGTTTCGATGGGTCTTGGCCCGCTGATGGCGATCTATCAGGCGCGGTTCATGAAATACATGCACAACCGTGGTCACATCGACATGGCCGACCGCAAGGTCTGGTGTTTCCTTGGTGACGGCGAAATGGACGAACCTGAATCGCGCGGCGCCATCGATCTGGCAGTACGCGAAGGTCTCGACAACCTGATCTTTGTGATCAACTGCAACCTGCAACGTCTGGATGGCCCGGTTCGCGGCAACCACAAGATTGTTCAGGAACTGGAAGGCGACTTCCGTGGTGCTGGCTGGAACGTGATCAAACTGCTCTGGGGCAAAGGCTGGGATCAGCTTTTGGAAAAAGACACCTCGGGCAAACTGCGCCAGTTGATGGATGAAACCGTCGACGGTGACTATCAGACCTTCAAAGCCAAGGACGGCGCCTATATCCGCGAACACTTCTTTGGGAAGTACCCGGAAACCGCTAAACTGGTCGAAGACTGGACCGATGATCAGATCTGGGCCCTGCGCCGTGGTGGTCACGATCCCGAAAAGGTGTACACCGCATTCAAACGCGCCACCGATACCAAGGATCAACCGACCTGTCTGTTGGTCAAAACCGTCAAAGGGTATGGTATGGGGTCTGCCGGCGAAGGCCAGAACACCACCCACCAACAAAAGAAAATGGCCGAAGATCAGCTTCGTGCTTTCCGCGATCGCTTCCAGATCCCGGTCAGCGACGAAGACCTGCCCAAAGCGCCTTTTGTTAAACTGAACAATGCTCAGAAATCCTATCTGGCGGACCGTCGCAAAGAACTTGGCGGAGAATTCCCCAAACGGTTCAGCGATGCCCCGTCTCTGGAAATCCCCGGCCTTGAACGGTTCGAAACCCAGCTCAAAGGCACAGGCGAGCGCGAAATCTCGACCACAATGGCCTTTGTCCGCATTCTGACCACGCTTTTGCGTGACAAGAAAATCGGCAAAAACATCGTGCCGATTGTGCCGGATGAAAGCCGCACCTTTGGTATGGAAGGTCTGTTCCGCTCGGTGGGTATCTACAACCCGAAAGGTCAGAACTATACGCCCGAAGATGCCGATCAGATGATGTTCTACAAAGAGAAAATCGACGGTCAGGTTCTTCAGGAAGGCATCAACGAAGCCGGTGCCATGGCAGACTGGATTGCGGCGGCGACGTCCTATTCAAACCACGGCGTCCCGATGATCCCGTTCTTCATCTACTATTCGATGTTCGGGTTCCAGCGCATTGGCGATCTGGCCTGGGCCGCAGGCGACAGCCGCGCTCGTGGGTTTATGTTGGGCGGCACCGCCGGACGTACGACGCTGAACGGCGAAGGTCTGCAACACGAAGATGGTCACAGCCACATTCTGGCCGGCACCATCCCGAACTGCATCAGTTATGACCCGACCTATCAATACGAAGTCGCCGTCATTCTGCAACATGGCATGAAGCGCATGTATCAGGATCAGGAAGACGTCTATTTCTACCTGACTTTGATGAACGAAAACTATGCGCATCCCGATATGCCAATGGGTGTCGAAGACGAGATCATCAAAGGTCTCTACCGGTTCCAGGACGTCAAAAAGCCAACCAAAAAGCACGTCACGCTGATGGGATCGGGCACCATTCTGGTGCAGGCGGTCAAAGCTGCGGAAATGCTGCAGGAAGACTTTGGCGTCACTTCGGAAATCTGGTCAGCCACCAGCTTTAACGAACTGGCACGCGATTGTCAGGACGTGGCCCGCTGGAACCGTCTGAACCCGACCGAAGAGCCGAAAACTTCGTTTGTGACGCAGCAGTTGAGCAAGGCCAAAGGCCCTGTCATCGCGGCCACCGACTATATGAAGAACTATGCAGAGCAAATCCGCGCCTGCGTTCCGGGCCGTTACACGGTTTTGGGCACAGACGGATATGGCCGCTCGGACAGCCGGGTCAATCTGCGCCGGTTCTTTGAAGTTGACGCAAACCACATCGCCGCCGCCGCAATGGTCGACCTTTATCGCGACGGCAGCATCACCAAGAAAGTGCTGGAAACAGCGCTTGCCAAATATGACATCGACGGCGCCAAGCCGAACCCGCGCCTGGTGTGATCGGGACGTAAGGAGGATTTAATATGACTGTAGAAGTAAAAGTTCCCGATATTGGTGATTTTTCGGAAGTACCGGTTGTCACCATTCTGGTCAGCGTCGGTGACGTGATCGCGGTTGAAGACCCGATTGTCGAACTGGAAAGCGACAAAGCCACGATGGAAGTGCCATCATCCACGGCCGGTAAAGTGGTCGAGATCAAAATTGCCGAAGGCGATATGGTCTCCGAAGGCTCCCTCTTGCTGCTTGTCGAGGGAGAAGGCGCGGCAGAGGCCCCCGTCGAGGCGGCCCCTGCCGCTGCCGCCCCTGCTGCTGCAGCGCCGGCCGCACCAGCAGCTCCGGCGGCGCCTGCCCCGGCCGTGACAGATGCCGGATTTGGTAAAGCCCACGCGTCGCCTTCGGTGCGTGCCTTTGCCCGCCAGCTGGACATTGATCTGAACAAGGTCAATGGCACAGGTCGCAAGGGACGTATTCTGCGCGAAGACGTCACTGGATTCCTGAAATCGTCAACCGCTGCGGCCCCGGCCCAGGCGGGCGCGGCTTCGGGCGGTATGGGGATCCCACCAATCCCGGTTGTCGATTTCTCGAAATTCGGGCCCGTGGAAGATGTCGAAATGCCCCGGATCAAAAAGATCTCGGGTCCGGCATTGCTTCGCTCCTGGCTGAACGTGCCGCATGTCACCCATAATGACGAGGCCGACATCACCGATCTGGACAAGTACCGCAAGGAAATGGACAACATGGCCAAAGAGAACGGCTATCGCGTTACCTTGCTGAGCTTTGTTATCAAAGCTTCGGTCAGCGCCTTGAAAACCCACTGGGAATTCAACTCTTCGATCCACCCGGACGGCGACAAGCTGATCAAGAAGTCCTTTTATAACATTGGTTTTGCCGCAGACACGCCTAACGGGCTTATGGTGCCGGTGATCAAGGATGCGGACCGCAAAGGTCTGGTCGACATCTCCAAAGAGTTGATGGAGCTTTCTGCCAAGGCACGTGCCGGCGAGCTGAAAGGTCCTGACATGCAGGGCGCGACGTTCACCATTTCGTCGCTTGGCGGCATTGGCGGGACATCGTTCACGCCCATCGTGAATGCACCCGAAGTGGCGATCCTTGGGCTGACACGTTCGAAAATGGCGCCGGTCTGGAACGGTGAGGAATTTGTGCCGCGTCTGATGCAACCGCTCAGCCTCAGCTATGACCACCGCGCCGTTGACGGAGCTTTGGCCGCACGCTTCTGCGTGACGCTCAAAAATCTGCTCGGCGATATGCGCAAGTTGATGTGGTAAGGAGACAGACCAATGGAAGTTAAAGTACCCGATATTGGCGACTTCTCCGAAGTTCCTGTTGTTTCGATTTTGGTCTCGGTTGGCGACACAGTCGCCGCCGAAGATCCTCTGATCGAACTGGAAAGCGACAAGGCGACCATGGAAGTGCCTTCACCCGCCACAGGAGTGGTCAGGGAAATCAAAGTTGCCGAAGGTGACAACGTTGGCGAGGGATCTCTGATCCTTGTGCTCGAAGGCGCCGGTGGCGCGACCGCAGAGGCCATCGAGGCCCCTGCGGTCGCAGCACCCGCCGCACCGACAGCGGTTGCCGCAACCGGCACCGCATCGGGCGCCGGGGACGTACACGGCGAAGTGGTCGTGCTGGGCTCTGGTCCCGGTGGTTACACAGCTGCATTCCGCGCTGCAGATCTAGGCAAAAAAGTTGTCCTGATCGAAAAGGACAGCGCGCTTGGTGGTGTTTGCCTGAACGTGGGCTGTATTCCGTCCAAGGCGCTGTTGCATGCTGCCAAGGTTATGACCGAAGCCGAAGACATGGCGCATCACGGCATCACCTTTGCAAAACCAGACGTCGACATCGACAAGCTGCGCGGCTGGAAAGAAAGCGTGATCACGCAGCTGACCGGTGGTCTTGCTGGTCTTGCCAAGGCCCGCAAAGTGCAGGTTGTGAACGGCTATGGTACGTTCACCGGCCCCAACATGATCGAAGTCGATAATGGTGGCGTCAAATCCACCGTCAGCTTTGATCAATGCATCATTGCTGCTGGTTCCGAGCCAGTCACATTGCCGTTCATCCCGCATGACGATCCACGTGTGATCGATTCAACCGGCGCGTTGGAACTTGAAAACGTACCAGAGCGGCTACTCGTGCTGGGCGGCGGCATTATCGGTCTGGAAATGGCCACCGTCTATGACACGCTTGGGTCAAACGTGACCATTGTCGAGTTCATGGACCAGATCATTCCAGGTGCTGATAAAGACATCGTCAAGCCTTTGCACAACCACATCAAAGCGCGCTACGAAGCCATCCTGACCAAAACCAAGGTCACAGGTGTCGAAGCCACCGATGCCGGTCTCAAAGTCACGATGGAAGGTCCGGACGGCGAAAAAACCGATACGTTTGACAAGCTTCTTGTCGCGGTGGGACGCCGCCCGAACGGTGCCAAGATCAACGCAGCGGCAGCTGGAGTTGGCGTGGACGAGCGTGGTTTTATCGCGGTCGACACCCAGCAGCGCACTGGCGTGCCTCACATCTTCGCCATTGGCGACGTGGTGGGTCAGCCGATGCTGGCACACAAGGCCGTGCACGAAGGCAAAGTGGCAGCCGAGGTCTGCGCCGGACACAAGCGTTTCTTTGACGCGCGCGTGATCCCGTCTGTCGCCTATACCGACCCCGAGGTGGCCTGGGTCGGTGTGACCGAAACGCAAGCCAAAGCGGAAGGCATCAAAGTTGGCAAAGGGTCTTTCCCATGGGCCGCATCAGGACGGTCTTTGTCTCTGGGCCGCTCGGAAGGCATCACCAAGGTCATTTTTGACGAAGAAAATGACCGCGTGATTGGCGCGGGTATCGTTGGCCCCAACGCAGGCGATCTGATTGCCGAAGTGGCGCTGGCCATCGAAATGGGCGCGGATGCAGTGGATCTGGGTCATACCATCCACCCGCACCCCACGCTCAGCGAAACGGTGAACTTTGCCGCGGAAATGTTCGAAGGCACAATCACCGATCTCATGCCGCCGAAAAAGAAGAAAAAGTAACAATACAAAGCCACCGCCCCAGTTTTCGGGGCGGTGGTTCCTCTCAATACCCGATACGTTACCTCCGGATCGACCAAACGTATCGCAAATTCCAAGGCCAGAATTGCGCAACTTTCGCGTCAATTCTCTTTCCCTGAACCGTCCCCATCCTAGCTGTCCACCACCGCATCAATTTTCCGTTCTTTCGGTACACTCCGGGGGTCCGGGGGGGCAGCGCCCCCGGCTGGGCCCAACAGCTCAGGACGCCGTCAGGCGGCCGTGCTGGCGGGAGCCTTCGTTCCCTAAAGCGGAAAGAAAAACGGGATCAGTGCAGATGCCAAAAGCCCAACGCTCAAGTTTAGCGGAATGCCAACCTTCAGAAAATCAGTAAACCGATACCCGCCCGGCCCATAGACCATCATATTGGTTTGATAACTGATCGGCGTGGCAAAAGTGGCGCTTGCGGAAATCATCACCGCCACCACTAGCGGGCGCGGATCGACACCCAATGATGTGGCAATCCCAATCGCGACCGGTGTCAGAACCACAGCAACCGCGTGGTTGATGGTTTCTGACAGCACAGAGGTCAACAGATAAATGGCCCACACAATAAAGAACGGCGGCAACCCTTCGATAAACGGCGATAACGCGTGCACGATCAGCTCAATTGCCCCGGATGTTTCCAGCGCCGTAGCCACGGCCAGCATTGCAAAAATCAGCGCCAGCAACCGCCCATCCACAAACCCAAATGCCTCATCGCTGTCGATACACCGGGTCAGGAAAACGGTCGCCATGGCCAGAACCGCCAACAACAGGATCGGTGCCACACCCATCGCCGCCAGCGCAACAATGCCCGCCAACGCACCAATCGCAATCGGTGCGTGGCTGCGGCGATAGGCGCGGTCAGTCGGCTTGGACACGTCCAGCATGTTCATTTCTTTGGCCAGACGCTGAATATCTTCGGGCGCACCTTCCAACAACAAGGTATCACCCGCCTGAACCACCAGATCATCCAGCTGACGCCCGATATTCTTATCCCGGCGATGTGCTGCCAACGGGTATACTCCAAAGCGACGGCGAAGGCGCAGATCGCCCAACTTGCGCCCAACCATTTTACAGTTTGGCGTGATCAACGCTTCAACCGTTTCAGTTTCGACTGCAGAAACCTGATCCACCCGTTTCAGGGACTTGTTGCTTTGCAACCCCAAAAGTTCGGTCATCTTGGTGCGCAGAACCACACGGTCACCCACCTGAAGCGTTACTTCGGCCAGATTTCGGCGCAAAGACGCATCGCCACGGATCACGTCGACCAAACGTACACCTTCGCGTTTAAAGAGCTGAACCCCCAAAATTTCGCGGCCGATCAAGTTGGATTCCGGAGGCACGACAGCTTCCGTAAAAAATTTCTTGGTTGATTTATCCGATGACAGCAAATCCGCCATGCTGTCCCGACTGGGCAACAGGCGGGGCGCAACAAAACGCAGGTAAAGTGCCCCCCAAACCGCCAATATTGCAGCTAGCGGTGTGACCTCAAAAATGGTGAAGGGTTCCATGCCACGCGCTCGTGCGACACCATCCACCAACAGGTTAGTCGATGTCCCGATTAAGGTCAGGCAGCCCCCCAGAATGGCTGCATAGCTGAGCGGGATCAGGAATTTACTGGCAGAGATGTTCAGCTTGCGCGCAAGTTGCACAAACACAGGGATCATCACCACAACAACCGGTGTGTTGTTCATAAAGGCTGACGCAATCATGACAAATGCCATCAATGCGCCAATTGCCACTGCCGGGCTGCGCTCGGCCTGCGCTTCTGCAAGCTGTGTGAACCAATCCAGCGCACCGGTGCGCACCAGCGCCCCCATCACGATAAACATCGCCGCAATTGTCCACGGCGCCGGGTTGGACAAGACATGCAACGCCTCTTCATATGGCAGCAAGCCAAGCACCATAAGAACCGACGCCCCGGCAATGGCGACAACTTCTGTGGGGTAAACTTCGCGCATGAACAGCGCAAACATACACGCGACAACACCAAGCGCCAGAAATGCCTGTGTCGTCTGGCCAAAATCAAATAGGTCCATCGTTCTTCCGAATTCTGTTTGACACTACAATCGCTTATGCACGCCTAAGGGGCAACCCTGTCCTGCGATCTGGGCTGGACTAGAAACATGCCTGCCAGAATAAGCGCCATCGCACCCCAAACCCAAATCGAATATCGCTCTGAAAGGATTAACATTGACCACAGCACGCCCGTTCCCGTGACCACATACGAAACCTGCGCGGCAAAGACCGATCCTGCGCGTGACACCAGCCAGACATAAGACGTGTAAACCACCACATGGATCAATGACGACGCCACAACCGCATATTCAGGCGCATTCCATTCTGTGCGGGGATCGATGAACTGTCCGCTGGCAATCGCCAATGGCAACGCGACAACAGCCCCCACAACAGAAGCACCAAACAGCACATGCCCTGGCCCCAGCCCATGCATGCCCCATTTAGAGACAATGTTGCCCTCAAACCCGTAACATAACGGCGCCACAACCGCGATCGGCAGCCAAATCGCCATCGCCGCGTCCGGCAGCGCGTCGGGCCCGGCGAGGATCACCACCCCGACCAATCCGACCAGCAAGCCGCCCAACCGCACCCAATTGAACTTGTCGACGCCCAGAGACAAAGCAATCGGAAAGGCAAAGATCGGCACTAACGAAATCACAACCGACATGACACCAGCCGGTAAAAACGCCGCAGCACGATAGGAAAAGCTGTTAGGAATAACTGTGCCCAGTAGGGCGATCAGCAGAAAGAACCACATTAATCGCAATGGCAACGTAATCGGCTTGCGTGCGACCACCCGATAGGCCCCCATGCCCAGCGCACCAATCACCATCTGCCAAAAGATCAACCCAAGTGGCAAATAGCCTTCGGACACCGCAATCTTGGTCAACGGTTGGGTCAGCCCCCAGCCAGCGCCCATCACCAGCAGTGCAAGCATCCCCTGCGTGCGTGTCATGTCAGGCGGGACCGGACTGAGACAATCGTCCGCCCTGACGCACCATTTCAATGCGTGTGGTTTGACCGGTGCGGTCGTCCGTTTCGATATAAACACCCGACAGCGTGGCCTCGCCCAGCGCTGGCGTGAACCGGGCTTTGGGCATTCCGGTGACAAACCGGCGCATCGGTTCCGTCTTTTCCATACCAATCACCGAGTCATAATCTCCGCACATGCCCGCATCAGCCTGAAAACCGGTGCCTTTTGGCAAAATCTGCGTGTCGGCGGTTGGGATATGCGTGTGCGTGCCCACAACTAGGGATGCGCGCCCGTCACAGAAATGGCCCATGCCCATCTTTTCTGACGTGGCCTCGCAATGCATGTCAATGATGGCCGCCTGCACCATGCCGCCACGCGGATGCGCCCGCAATACCTGATCCATGGCCGAAAACGGATCGCCATAAGGCTGCTTCATGAACACCTGGCCCAATGCCTGCGCCACCAGCACCTTGCGCCCGCCCGGCGCGCCATACACACGAAACCCACGCCCCGGCACATCGCCTCTGGCATAGTTCAGCGGTCGCAGAATGCGCGGCTCAGACTGAATGAACTGCATCATGTCTTTTTGATCAAACGCATGGTCGCCCAAAGTCACGCAATCCGCGCCGGACTCGAGCAGGACTTTGGCATGTGCGCCCGAAAGGCCCATGCCATTGCTGGCGTTTTCGCCATTAACCACGACAAAATCCAACTTCCACGCCTCGCGCAGCTTTGGCAGTCGCTCCTGCACAGCCGCACGTCCCGCGCGGCCCATCACATCACCAAGAAAGAGTATCTTCATGAGGAATTTGCCTAACCGCCTTCATCCCTCACGACAAGTGGCGCATTCAGATTTTTCAGTTTTTCACAAAAATGAATGGCCCGATTAGAAACTTATGTATTCCTGTCATTCTATATCGCAATAGCCCATCAAAGCCGCATAGTGGCGTCAAATCGTAACTGCGTCTTGCCCACGGGCTACCCCCAGATGAAATTACCGCAATCAATGACCATCAATTCCCCTGCATCACGCATAATAAATTGCATTCCTTGCATATATAATCAGACCGTTATGCTGATCACATTAATTTGAATACAAGGGAGTACTGAAAATGCATGTATCTATGAAAGCTCTGGTTTCGGCCGGCCTCCTGTTTGGGCTAAGCGCCTGTTCAGATACCCCCGCAGAAGCCAACTATTCGAACGCCGCCGCACAATATTGCGTCGATTCCGGAGGCCGTCACATAGAAGACGACTTCTCAGATGGTAAATGCCACTTGCGAAATGGTAATAGAATCGACGCCAGAGAGCACTATGATTACAACGCCTCGCGCGCATCAAACGCAGGAGCGGCCGGTCCGGGCGGCGGTGGACGGCGTTAACAATTACGCTTCAAATGTTTAGCCGTTCAGATGTACATGCCTAAAATGACTTAGGTTTCATAGCATTTCGGCTTGCTTACCTGCGATTACGTGCGGCGCTATCAAAAGCGCCGCAAAGCACCGGGTGAGGCTTAAGATGCAAATTCAACAATCCGGCTTTCCGTCACAATCATGTCCAGCGGTTGATCTGTGATTTCCAGCGGAAGACTTTCGGCCTGCTGCGCCTCAAACGCAAAGCCAATCGCCAATGTCGCCCGGCGCGCGCGCAACCGCTCCAGCGTGCGATCATAAAACCCGCCGCCATATCCCAACCGCCCACCATTAAGATCAAACGCGACCAGCGGAACAATCAAAATCTCAGGCTCAAAAAACTGATCCTTGATCGGAACCTGCGCCCCAAACGGACCTTCGCGCAGCGGCGCGTCTGGTTCCCATTCAGAGAATTTCAACGCAAGCCCCGCACCCTGAATGACCGGAACACCCACTTTGCCATGGGCCGCGCATTCGGCCATGGCTGCCTGCGGGTTTATCTCGGTACGGATCGGCATATAGCCCGCCATTGCAACACCACGATATCCGGCCAGCACCTCGGACAGATGGGCCGACTGCCCCGGGCCAGCAGAGGCAAACGCCTGTTTGCGTCTGGCAAAAGCATCCTTTCGGGCCTGCGCTTTGATGTCAGCGAGTGTCATATCAAACTCTCTTTAAAGCAAAACGGCCGCAGCCAGACTGAGGAACGCGAAAAATCCAACAACATCCGTCACGGTGGTCACAAACGGCCCTGAGGCGAGCGCCGGGTCAATCCCTGCCCGGTCAAGCGCCATCGGGATCACAATTCCACCCAGCGCTGCAGCAATCTGGGTCATCAACATGGCTAGCCCGATCACCAGCGCCAGCATCGGTATGCCAAACCAGAACCCTGCCACCAGCGCCATCAGACACCCAAAGAGCAACCCATTCAATGCTCCCACTGAAACTTCGCGCCACACCACGCGCACCGCATTCTGTGTGGTCAGATCTTTAGTCGCCAGGGCGCGCACCGCCACGGTCATTGTCTGTGTACCCGCATTGCCCCCCATCGAGGCCACAATCGGCATCAAAACCGCCAACGCCACCATCTGATCAATTGTCTCGGCAAATGCTTCGATCACCAACGAGGCCAGTATTGCCGTCAGCAGGTTTACAAACAACCAGGTTGCGCGCCCTCGCGCGGCGTCAAATATCGTGTCGCTCAGGCTGGATTCGTCGCTGACCCCGGCAAGACGCAGGATATCTTCTTCGTGTTCTTCATCCAGAACCGCCATCGCGTCATCAATGGTGATCATGCCAATCAGACGGTCATCCTCATCCACCACCGGGGCTGAAATCAGGTGGTACTGATTAAACGCATAGGCCACATCGGCCTCATCCTGATTGACCGGTATGACCTGAAACAGCTCTTCGGTCAGGTCCACCATCGCCACATTGCGCCGGGTCGACATCACCTTGCTGAGCGTGACATTGCCAATCGGGCGCATTTTCGGATCGACCAGAATCACGTGGTAAAAATGTTCCGGCAACTCTTCGGCATTGCGTAGAAAGTCGATGGTTTCGCCAACCGTCCAATGCTCAGGGGCAAACACCGTTTCGCGCTGCATCAGACGGCCTGCCGAAAACTCCGGATAGGACAGAGATTGTTCCACCGCGACCCGGTCAGCATCCTCAAGCTGATCAAGAATCGCCTCTTGCTGGGGTTCATCCAGATCTTCGACAATGTCGACAATATCGTCCGAATCCAGTTCCCGAACCGCCTCGGCCAGAACGTCCGGCCTAAGGATCGCGATGATCTCCTCGCGCAGGCCCTCATCCAGTTCCGACAGAATTTCGCCGTCAAATTCCTTATCGTAGAGCAAAATCAAACGGCGGCGATCGGCCGGGCTGATCTGTTCCAGAATGTCGGCAATATCCGCTGCGTGCAGCGGTTCCATCACGTCGCTCAACTGCTGACGGTCGCCCGTTTCCACCGCATCCAGCGCTCTGGCAACGGTCCGCTGATCCAACTTATAGGCGTCGTCTTCTACCTCGGCTTCGGCGGCAATCTGATCCTGTGTTTCGGTCATGTTGCGCCCTCCTGTTGCCGGTCGCGCGGACCATAGGGGAAAGCCGGCCACAAACTCAATGGGATGCGACGATTTACAGGTCAAAAAAGGCGCGCTAACGTGTCAGACCGCAGCAATTACAGGACACGGATCGCCATGACGCAAGAGATTTTGCTGCTGGGACAAACTCTTGGCTTTGATGCCAGCCCTTTCGATGTGCCTGCCGACTCCGCTGCGCGCCACGAACACCGGGGCGGCGTGCTTTTGCGCGCGGGACAAATTGCGGCACTGGGCCCGGCGGATAATCTGAAAAAGGCGCACCCACAGGCGCAGATCATCGACTATGGCGCAGACCTGATCATCGCCGGCTTTGTGGATGCGTATGTGCATTATCCCCAGACCGGGATTATTGCCAGTTGGGGCAAACGTCTGATCGACTGGCTCAACACTTATACCTTCCCCGAAGAAATGCGTTTTCAGGACCCCGATTACGCGGCAGCGGTCGCACGCACCTATCTTGATCTGACCACCCGACATGGCGTGACAACGATGGCCAGCTTCTGCACCATCCACCCCGAATCCGTGAATGCCTTTTTTGCCGAAGCACAGACGCGTGGCCAACGCGTGATCGCCGGGAAAACCTGCATGGACCGCAACGCCCCCGATGGGCTGCGCGACACTGTCCAATCCGCCTATGATGACAACAAGACACTCCTTGAAACATGGCACGGCGTTGACCGATTGTCCTTCGCCATCACGCCCCGGTTCTCGCCCACCTCCCCCCCGGAACAACTCGCCGTGCTGGGCCAGCTCTGGGCAGAATATCCCGATTGTCTGATGCAGACCCACCTCAGCGAACAAACCGATGAAATCGAATGGGTTCAGGGGCTTTTCCCAAATGCAAGGGACTACTTAGATACGTATGAACAGTTTGGCCTGCTTGGTGAAAAAGGGCTCTACGGCCATGCCATCCACCTTACTGACCGCGAACGCGCCCGCCTAAAGGACATCGGCGCCGGGCTGATACATTGTCCCACTTCTAACATGTTCATCGGGTCCGGGCTGTTTCAGACAACCGACCTGATCAACCAGGGCCTCAGGGTTGGACTGGCCAGCGATACGGGTGGGGGATCAAGCTTTTCCATGCTGCGCACAATGGCCGCAGCTTACTAGGTCGCCCAACTGCGCCACACATCTCTGCACGCCGCGCAACTGCTCTGGCTGGCCACAATCGGATCAGCCCAAACGCTGCACCTTCAGCACAAGATCGGCAACTTACAGGTCGGAAACGACGCGGATCTGGTAGTGCTTGACCTCAAATCCACGCCTGACATTGCCCAACGCAGCGCCCGTGCAGACACATTTTGGGAAAGCGTGTTTCCCACGCTGATGATGGGTGACGACCGCGCCATCCGCGCCACCTGGATCGGGGGCGCCTGCGCTACGCCTGCCGCCTGACTGCGATCCGTTTCGAAATGACCCGCAAAAATTACATCACGAGATCAGAGGCCAGACGCCAAATTCCGAGATGTCGCCCATAGGGCGATGTCGAGATATCCAGCGTGCGCCAAAGGCGCACACATTCTGGTCCCGCCTTAAAACGCTTTGAATGTCAGCGTTGTCAGGGTGCGTTCAATCTCGGGAATATCCAGCAAACGATCATTGATGTATTTGCCGACATCCTCACCCGAAGGCACATACAGCTTCATCAACAGGTCATATTCCCCGCTGGTGGAATGCAGCTCAGAGTGAATTTCCTTAAGCGCAATTTCTTCAGCGACGTGATACGTGCGCCCGGGCTTGCAACGGATCTGAATAAAGACACAGGTGGTCATGAAAACCTCATTTCGATGTGCCCGCAGGCTGGCACAAAAGCCACCCCCGGCACAATCCCGAAACGGGCGCTCTTGGCCCCGCCCGGTCACCTGCCTATAAGGACGGCGCACTCAGGCAAAGGATCAGCCCCATGCGCAAGGCCAGCGTCACGCGAACCACCGCAGAAACAGAAATCTCCGTCGAAATCGACCTCGACGGAACCGGCGTATATGACAACCAGACCGGGATCGGTTTCTTTGACCATATGCTGGATCAGCTGTCGCGCCATTCGCTGATCGATATGACGATCCGCGCCAAAGGCGATTACCATATCGACGATCACCACACCGTCGAGGACACCGGCATTTCGCTGGGTCAGGCGCTTGCTCAGGCGTTGGGCGACAAAAAGGGTATCCGGCGCTATGCGGCCTGCCACCTGCCCATGGACGACGCACAGGTGCGCGCAGCGCTTGACCTGTCCGCCCGTCCCTATCTGATCTGGAATGTCGACATGCCGACCCAGAAAATTGGCACTTTTGACACGGAACTGGTGCGCGAATTTTTCCAGGGCTTTGCCACTCATGGCGGCATCACCTTGCATGTGGATCAATTGCACGGCTTCAACAGCCACCACATCGCCGAAGCCACATTCAAGGCCGTCGCCCGTGCGTTGCGCGAAGCGATTGAAACCGATCCGCGCAAGGCCGACGCCATCCCTTCGACAAAAGGCGCGCTCTGAGGCGCCTTTGATGCTACCCTCTCTGTCAAACAGGGACAGAGAGGAAACCCCATGTTGCCCCAAACCGGTGGGTGCCTGTGCGGCGCCTTAAGATTTCAGGTAAAGTCCGATCCGCTTTGGGTCACTGCCTGTTTTTGCAAATTTTGCCAGCGCGCCACAGGCGCGTTGGGCATGGTGGAACCCATCTTTGATCTGGATGACTTTGCTCTCATCCAGGGGACGCCCCGATGTTACACCCATATCTCTGCAGGCAGCGGACAAGAGGTCCTTGTCCATTTCTGCGACAATTGCGGAACCAAGACACACCTGACTTTTGCCCGATGGCCCGACCGTCTGGGCGTTTATGGCGGCGTGTTTGACACGCCCGACTGGTTCGAATTTTCACCCGAGAACAGCAAATACATCTTTCTGGACTCTGCCACGCGCGGCACATTGGTGCCCGCTGGTTTCAAAACCTACGGTGAACATGCCGCCGACGCAGACGGAACCCCGCTTGAGCCCATGATACCGCACGACATCCTGCATATCCGTTAATCCGCTTCCTCGCTTGGAACCGACGGGGCTTTGGGATAGTCAGCGTCTCAGATGTCCCGAACGCACACGGAGCGAGCCATGCTGACCGCAATTATCGACTATGAATCAGGCAATCTGCATTCAGCGGAAAAAGCGTTTCAGCGCATGGCCCGCGAAGTTGATGGCGGCGACGTCATTGTGACGTCTGACGCCGAGATTGTCGCGCGCGCTGACCGGCTGGTTCTGCCCGGAGACGGCGCCTTTCCAGCCTGCGCCGCCGAACTGCGTGGCCACAAAGGCATCTATGACGCGATGGTCGAAGCGGTCGAGACCAAGGGACGCCCGTTTTTGGGCATTTGCGTTGGCATGCAGCTGATGGCCACCACCGGTCATGAATATACCCAAACACCGGGTTTGGATTGGGTGGCGGGCGATGTCGAAAAAATCGCGCCGTCAGACACCTCACTGAAGGTGCCGCATATGGGCTGGAACGATCTGGTAATCGATCAACCGCATGCTGTGCTGGACGGGATTAAAACCGGCGATCACACCTATTTTGTGCATTCCTACCAATTCCACGTCGCAGATGCCAAGGACCGCATCGCGCATGTGACTTATGGTGGCGATGTCACCGCCATCGTCGGGCGTGACACAATGCTGGGCATGCAGTTTCACCCAGAGAAAAGCCAGTCCGTCGGGTTGCGCATGATTGGAAATTTCCTGCGCTGGACGCCCTGAGGTCCACGAAACGAAGTGGAGGCCCTGCCCCGGTTTTTTAGGCAAAGCCTCCACCGAAAGTTCTACAAAACGAAGATCACTTCAAACGCGTCCAGTCCTGACCACGACAGATCAGACCGCCAGCGACACAGCCTTTGACGTTCAGTTTCGAGCCAGACAGTTTCATCTTAGACTTATAGGTTTTGTCCGAATCCGGCGCCCAGATTTTGCCGCCACTATAAGCACCGCCACCGTCAGCTTTCATATCCCAGATCATCTTTTTACCCAGATGTTCATAAGTGCCGGTGTTGCTGCCATCCGCCGCGATCGCCTGTGCAATCGTTCCGCACAACGCCGCGCCACAGGTCGCAATCACGACATGCAGATAGCCACCACTGTCCCCCGGCGCGGTTTTCCACGTGCCCTCAACCGGGTCTGCCGACGCCACAGAGGCGCCGAACAGCAACGCGGCAGCAGCAAGGAATGTCTGTTTCATGGTGATCCTCCCAATGATCGTTAGCAATGAGTCTGGGCCAGCATCGACATCGGATCAAGATTGACCTGTCGTCACATTGCATTTCCGGCAAGCGCATGCCAAACCGCGCCAACCCCACATACCCAAGCCAGAGGCCCGCCATGATCCTTTATCCCGCCATCGATCTCAAAGACGGTAACGCCGTACGCCTTGTACATGGGGATATGGAACAGGAAACGGTTTTTAACGAAAACCCAGCGGCTCAAGCGATGGAATTTGTGAATGCCGGTTGCGAATGGCTGCATCTTGTTGACCTGAACGGCGCCTTTGCGGGCGAACCTGTGAATGCCGCACCGGTCGAGGAAATCCTGAAACAAACCAAAGTGCCCGCTCAGCTGGGCGGCGGTATCCGCGACATGAAAACTATCGAGAACTGGATCGACAAAGGGCTGGCCCGCGTCATCCTTGGCACTGTGGCAGTGGAAAACCCCGATCTGGTGCGCACGGCGGCCCGTGAATTCCCCGGCAAAGTCGCGGTCGGTATTGATGCCCGCAATGGCCTTGTCGCCACCAAGGGCTGGGCCGAGGAAACCAACGTCACTGTGACTGGTCTGGCCAAAAGCTTTGAAGACGCAGGCGTCGCGGCGATTATCTATACCGACATCATGCGCGACGGCGCCATGAAAGGCCCCAATGTCACCGCCACTGCGGCCCTGGCCAATGCGGTATCCATCCCTGTGATCGCCTCGGGTGGGGTGTCTTCTCTGGAGGACCTGCGCAACCTCAGATCATGCGGGGCGCCGCTCAACGGTGCCATCTCGGGCCGTGCGCTTTATGACGGGGCGATTGACCTTGTCGAGGCGTTGACTGTGATGAAAGCCTGATCTCCAAACGCCCCGGAGGCCTCCCATGTCCCGTATTCAAAAGTTGTCTTTGCCAAAAACCTCTCAGTTGTGGCAGCACGTACAACCCGGGGATTTCATTGATGGCTATGCCGTAGAAAGCACGCTCTCGCCCGAGCGCGCCATCGAGGTTGGTCTGTCTATGCCGATCTGGGCCAAGGCTCTGTTAAAAATACGCAATACCATCATGAAACCCCTTGGGGTCAAAACTGAATCCAAGAGCTTTGGTGAAGGTGCGATCTTTCCATGT
This sequence comes from Shimia sp., assembly GCF_039969785.1. Classification (GTDB taxonomy): domain Bacteria; phylum Pseudomonadota; class Alphaproteobacteria; order Rhodobacterales; family Rhodobacteraceae; genus Shimia. The sequence goes on from NZ_JBDVNC010000048.1 coordinate 103,324, forward strand.
ACCTATCAAAGCGTCGATGAAATGCTGGTTGGCACAGATGACAAACACCTGAATTTCAGAATTTGCGTCCTGCGTGAAAACGGTCTGATCCACATGGCGACCTGGGTCCATCGCAACAATCCATTGGGGCGCATCTACCTTGCCGTGGTTATGCCCTTCCACGTGCTGATCGTGCGCGACGCGATGCGCCGTATCGCGCGCGCAGCAGCGTGATTGCATCCCACCTGTCGACACCGTAAAACATGGACTAATTTCGTCCGCAACCACAGGCTTGCAATGCTGAAAACCCGTATCATCCCTTGCCTTGATGTCGCTGATGGCCGCGTGGTCAAAGGCGTGAACTTTGTTGGCCTGCGCGATGCTGGCGATCCCGTCGAAGCGGCCCGAGCCTATGACGCCGCAGGCGCTGACGAAATATGTTTTCTCGACATCCACGCCACCCATGACAACCGTGGCGTGATGATCGACATGGTGCAGCGCACCGCAGAACAGTGTTTTGTCCCGCTGACAGTGGGTGGCGGTGTGCGCACGGTTCAGGATGTGCGCAAGCTGTTACTGGCGGGCGCTGACAAGGTCAGCTTCAATTCTGCCGCTGTCGCCAACCCCGATGTCGTCGCCGAGGCCGCAGAACAATTTGGCAGCCAGTGCATTGTCGTAGCTATCGACGCCAAAACTGTGTCCCCCGGAAAATGGGAAATTTTCACCCATGGCGGACGCAAATCTACCGGAATTGATGCTGTCGAGTTTGCCAAACTTGTGGTTGCCAAAGGCGCAGGCGAAATCCTTTTGACGTCCATGGACCGTGACGGCACCAAAGCCGGGTTCAACCTGCCCCTGACCAAAGCCATCTCTGACGCCGTTAACGTGCCGGTGATTGCCTCGGGCGGGGTTGGCACGCTTGACCACCTTGTCGAAGGCGTCACCAAAGGCGGCGCCAGCGCCGTTCTGGCAGCGTCTATCTTTCACTTTGGCGAATTCACAGTGCAAGAGGCCAAAGCCCACATGATCGCGTCCGGTATCCCTATGAGGCTGACATGAATACTCTCACCGATCTGGTCGCCACTATTTCCGCGCGCGCAAACGCCGACCCCGAGTCCAGCTGGACGGCAAAGCTTCTTGCCAAAGGTCCCGAGAAGTGCGCCGAAAAATTTGGCGAAGAAGCGGTTGAGGCCATTATCGAAGCGGTCAAAGGCGACCGTGAAAAACTGACCAGCGAGGCCGCCGACGTGCTGTTCCATTTGTTGGTAATGCTGCAGTCACGCGATGTCGCCTTTGACGACGTCCTCGCTGAACTGGCCCGGCGTCAGGGTGTCAGCGGTCTGGTTGAAAAAGCTGCGCGTGACGCCTGATACCCCTCTTTTTAATATGTTTCAGACCGGTATAGTGCCTGAAATCACCCCGCTGCCCGCCCCGGAGGTCTGACATTGTTGCGTGTGTTATTGTTTTTGTTTGCTGCAATTGGTCTTGTGGCCTGTTCGGTGCCCGAAGAGGCCAAACAACGCGACGTTGTTGGTCTGACGCGCACAATTGCCGCTTTAGGCCCTGACATCGATCCCGAAGAAGCCAGCCGTGCGGCGCGCATCGCTTATGACTATCCGCTACAACTGCGCAAAGAGTATGGCGTCACTGATTCCGCCCTGATCCACAACACCAAGGTCAACCAAGGCTATCGCCCGCGCGGACTATGCTGGCACTGGGCGGATGATCTTGAGGCACGATTGCGGCAAGAGAATTTCCAGACCCTGCAATTGCATCGCGCCATTGCCAATTCCGACAATTTGCTGATCGAACACAGCACAGTCATTGTCAGCGCAATTGGCGACACAATGTTTGAAGGTGTCGTGCTCGATCCGTGGCGGTACGGCGGCTATTTATTCTGGGCGCCCACATTGGAAGACACGCGGTACAGATGGATTAACCGCGTCGAAGTATTTGAAAACAAACGTAAACGCGCCGAGGCACGCTAACACCCCGTTACAGTTTTGACGAGATTACACCGGTCGCGAAGCCACCCATACGCAATTCGCCAAACAGCCGTTGATACTCGATCTTGGGACACCGGTTCATGATCACGTCAACGCCCCGCGCTTCAGCCTGCGCCGCCGCTTCGTGATGTTCAACTCCGATCTGCATCCAGATGGTTTTCAGCTCGTCAAATTGCGCCAGCGCCGTTTCGACAATTGGTGGCACCGCCTCTGATCGTCGAAATATATCAACCATGTCGACCGGCTCGGTAATGTCACTCAGATCACCAACCACCGTCTCGCCAAACAACTGTTTGCCCACGTGAACCGGATTGACCGGAATAACGCGATATCCCTTTAGCCCCAGATAACGCGCCACGTAATAGCTGGGTCGCACCGGATTCATGGAAACACCCACAACCGCAACCACTTTGGAACGGCGCAGAATTGTTGTCAGGAAATCATCTGAATATGTCATGTCCCTACGCTACCCCACAGTCCGACAAGAAAAAAGCGCCCAAGAGAGCCTTGGGCGCCAGGTACGGAACGAGGGACAGTGAAACAGAACACGGGAGTTCCACCTCCGCGTCTGTGCTATAGATATAGGGTCGGATTTGATCGTTAAAAGAGTTTGTAAACAGAATGTGAACATCCAGTTTACCCCCGCAAGCAAAAGACGTTCAGTCAAAAATATCTTCAACCACGTCAAAGATTTCCTCAAACCAGCCCTTGCGGCGAGATTTTCGCTTTTTCTTCTTTTGTTTAGCAGGTTTGCGCGTCTTTCCTGATCCAGCACCACCACCCGTGGACGCGGCATGCGGAGCATGGGCAACAGGCATCTGTTTGAGATCATGCAATGGCGCGCCACAGGATGCACAAGCCAGTTCATGACGCGTTTGCCCCCTCAGCACCAACGCGGCCCGCGTGCCGCAATAACAACAAGTGGCGATTTTAGATGCGTGCGGTATCGGTCTGCTCCGGCGGTTTTACGTGTTTCAATCCATGTAGGGCGCCAATGGCCCTTTTGGGAGCCTTCGGCAGCAATATTTTAGAATAGGAAACGCCGTTAGCGCGGCAAAGATGCATAAAGTGCCACCGCAGCGGCGTTAGACACGTTAAGCGAACCAAATGCACCAGCGAAATCGATCTTGACCAGATGATCCACAGTTTCCTTGGTTTTCTGGCGCAGCCCCGGCCCTTCGGCGCCCAGCACCAGCGCAACCGCATGGGTCCGCCGCCCTTCGACCACCTGTTCAATGGTCTGTTCCGCCTCGCCGTCCAGTCCCAGCACAAGATATCCCATGCCCTGAAGCGCCACGATGGTGTCCGCAAGATTACGTTCGCGCAGATACGGCTGACGCTCCAACGCGCCGCTGGCGGTTTTGGCCAGCGCGCCTGTTTCTGGCGCAGAATTATGACGTGTGCCAATCACCGCTTGCGCGCCAAACACTTCGGCCGAGCGCAGAATCGCCCCCACGTTATGCGGGTCTGTCACCCGGTCCAGCAACAACAGGCGCGGCGGGCGTTCGCCATCGCCCAGTGCCCGGTCCGCCAAAGCGCCCCAGTTCAAAGGTTTAACCTCAAGTGCCGCCCCCTGATGCACCGATTGCGCATCAATCGGCACATCAAACTTGCGCGGTTCAACAACTTCAGGGGTCAGACCAGAAAACTCAATCGCTTCGACCAGCTTGTCAGAGGCGTTTTTAGTCACCACCAGACGCAGTTTTTCGCGGGTAGGATTGTTCAATGCATCCCGCACGGCATGCAGACCAAACAACCACAAAGTTTCCGCAGCCGCCTTGCGTTTCATCTGCTCTTTTTCGACGACCCATTTGGGTTTTTTCATGGCCTGATCCCTCTGGAATAGCGTGGCGTTACCAATGCGCCGGAGAAGCGGAGGGCGCAAGGGATTTTCTTGTTGACGCCCCCTACACATCGCAGTAATCAGCCCCACACATCAAGGTTGCAAGACCTTGGGAAAGTGGGCGACAGGCCGCAAGGTGTGGCAGGGGACTGTAACTCCCTCGCGGAGACGCACGCCTGGTTCGATTCCAGGGTCGCCCACCACTTTCCTCTATAAATCAACAAACCCAAGACCGCAGCGCCCCGCAGTAAAGCAAACCGGCTTTATGAGTCTCAATGGGTTACAAGCAACGTATCCCGCAGTTTCATAAACTGTGACTCGTTGCCGCCGACCCAAATATTGGGCTAACGCCCCCCTAGGCCGCAGGCCAAACCCAACACACAAAGACGAATATCCATCTCGCCCCCCTGCCCCCATGGTCGATCATAAACTCATCTTCATCGCGCAAAGCCTTTGATTGTCGGGCATTCGGAAAGGGGTAGCTGTGATTGTCCAAATTGGCCCGGCTCTTCATTTGGCGCATCCTCACTCGCTTGGCTTGGCTGGCCTTTGCAACACAGATGGCGCCGACCTTGACCTGACACAGGGTAGCAATGTTTAAAGAGCACCTAAATGAAACGGTATGAAGTGGTCATTTCATGAATGATAAGATCGACAATTGGGAAGATTTGCGGCTCTTCATTTCTGTGGCACAGGAAGGCGGGCTTTCCCCCGCAGCCAGAGCAACAGGGCGCAGTGCCGCCACATTGGGACGGCGCATGCTGGCGTTGGAACGCCGGATGCAGAAAGACCTGTTTGTCCGACATGACCGCGGCTACGAACTGACAAGCCACGGGCGCAAGCTCTTGGGCGAGTTGAAAGAAATTGAGGCCCACATCATCCGCGCGACATCGCCGGGCACTGAACAAGTGACGCGATTGGTAAAGGTATCCGCTGGCACCTGGACAACTTTGGCGCTCATCAGACGCCTCAATGAAATTGCAGGTATGCCACCCGATGCCCGGCTTCGGTTTATTTCTGTCGAGAATATTCTGGATATCCCACGTCGTGAGGTCGTGATCGGGATTCGCAACAAACGACCGGTCGAACGAGGTCTGGCAGGCAGAAAACTCTCACGCGTGGAATTCGCGCCTTATGCAACCACGCCCAACGCCAACCGCTGGATCAAAGTGTTGGCCGACACACCCTCTGGCCGCTGGCTTGAAAAATCGATTGGCAACGATGCGGTGTGCGAGGTCAATTCACCGCGAAACGGGCTCGACCTTGCGCTGGCTGGCGACGGGATTGCCTTGCTGCCAACTTTTATCGGCGACGCCGAAAGCGCATTGAATCGCGTCGGGTCGACCATTCCTGAGTTATCTCACGACCGTTGGATCGTATTTCATCAGGATGATCGACATCTTCCCGAGGTGCGGCGCGCGATTGACCGCATATGCAATGTTCTTAAGAACGGCACCGCGCCTTAAGCCGCGCGAAACGGTTTCATCTGGTCCAACATACGTGCAACCAGCTGATCGTGATCCAGATCGGCGTCTATCGCCAATCGGCGCAGACCAAAATGCACATGTGCGATTTCCTGATAATAGCTGGTATAGGCATAGTTCGTCGCCGCGCCCGCAACAGCGCCTAAAATAGGAACGGCCTGCGCCGCAAGCTTCTGACCCAAAACAATCGACAGGCGCGGCGCGACCCGCGCAATCAGCGCCTGCATCGCTCCGCCGGTCAGCGCCAGCCGGGTGCTGACAAACGCCAGATCGGCGCCATCATCTTTGGCCAGCGGCCCCGCAGCCGCAAACACACGCACACAGTCAAACTGTACGTTTTCCGCTTGTGGATCAAAGCCTTGTCTCTGAGCTTCATCCTGAATAGCACGCAAAAGGATGGTGGTTGTCACCGGCAATTCCGCCAACGCTCCGGGCAATCCGCCAGCGCCACCTGCGGCACCCAATGCGGTCGCTATGGCGGTGTTCAGCCATGATTGCTGCTCTCCGACCAGCTTGCGCGACCCTTGTGCGGCGCGCATCGCTTGCGTCAACGCCAGCTCGGTTGTGCCGTCCAGCTTGTCACGTATCTGCACCGGCAGCCGCTCTAACAACCCCTCGGCTTGTCCGCCCAGCAGGTTAAGCACATCGATACCCAGCCCGCCTGCATTGCGATATCGCGTCGTCAGCCGTGCCAGCTCTGCCTCGGGGTCCAGATCGGCGACGTGATGAATGGTAATCGGATCAATCTCTGTCATAGGCTAAACATTGGCAGCGATCGGCCCGGGTTCAAGCCCCCGCGCCCGAATCGGCAAAGGACCGCACATCACCTTTGACCTGTGCCCACGCATCATCGACCAGATTATACCCCAATACGCGCGCCGGGTTTGTCGGCGGCGGCATCGTCACGCCTTGCAAAGGTTCAAACCCAAACCGGCTGTAATAAGGCGCATCGCCCACCAACATAACCCGCGCCCAATTCAGCTTTTGCGCACGGTCCAGACTTTCAGCGATCAACAATCCGCCCACGCCCTCGCCCTGATGGGTCGGGTGCACCGCCACAGGCCCCAGCAACAAACAGGCATGTGATCCCACATACACCGGCCAAAACCGGATGGCCCCGGCCAGAATGTCCTGCTCATCACGCGCCACCAGCGACAGATCCGCCACCGCGTTCACGCCGTCCCGCAGGCGATAAGAACTCAGCGCCTCACGCCCAGGCGCAAAGCACAGGTCGAAAAGCGCTTCGACTTCCCACCAGTCCTGATCTGTTTCCTGTGCAAGCTTCAACACCTGCCCTGCACCTCTTGTGGTCTTTTTGCTGTGGCGCAGGCCCTAGCATGGCGTTACCTCTTGGGCAAACCATAAGGACGCGCGTTTCATGTTCTACCAACCCAAAGATGGCCACGGCTTGCCCCACAATCCGTTTAATGCCCTGATCACCCCGCGCCCAATCGCATGGGTTTCAACACGCGACGCGGATGGGGTCAGAAATCTTGCACCCTATTCGTTCTTTAACGGCACTGCCTACGTGCCGCCTCAGGTCATGTTTGCCTCAACCGGGACCAAGCCGGATCAGAGCGAAGGCAAAGATTCTCTGTCCAACATTCGCGCCACTAACGTGTTCTGCATAAATATTGTGCAGGAAAGCATGCGCGATGCGATGAATGTCTCAACCACCGGCTTTGACAAGGACGTTGATGAATTCCAGCGCGCCGGTCTGACCGCTGCAGCTTGCAAAACCATCGATTGCCCGCGCCTTGACGGTGCCCCCGCCAGTCTGGAATGTCGTCTGACCGGTATCGTGCCGCTGCTTGGGGAAAACAACTTTATGATCATGGGCGAGGTCTCGGGCATTCACTTGCGTGACAATTGCATTGTGGACGGTATTTTCGATGTCACCACATTCCGCCCTCTGGCCCGTCTGGGCTATCGGGACTACTCTGTTGTCGACAATACGTTCACGCTGCAACGCCCGGATGACTGATGCCTCTGCCCGCCCCTGACCAATTGCACCCGATACTGTTGCCGGACGGTACGCCGCACAAAGGCACCGTGCATCTGTTAGCAGCAATCTCGCATCCCCGGTTCCAAATCGGCGCGCACAGCTATGCCTCGGATTTTGGGGATCCCAAAGATTGGGCGACCCATCTGGCCCCTTATCTGTTCGAATTTTCACAGGAAACGTTGCGCATCGGCAAATTCTGCCAGATCGCGCACGGGGTTCGGTTTATCACCGCCTCCGCAAATCACGCCACTGATGGGCTGTCATGCTATCCCTTCGCGATATTCGACCCGGATCAGCGCACCGGTTATCAGCCGGACACCCGCGATACCGTCATTGGCCACGATGTGTGGCTGGGGTATGGCGCGTTAGTCCTGCCGGGTGCCAAAATCGGGCATGGCGCGATCATTGGTGCCGGCGCTGTGGTGCGTGGCACCATACCTGATTACGCAATTGTCACCGGAAATCCCGGCGTTGTGGCAAAGTATCGCTTTGATCCCGAAACCATCGCGCACCTGTTGGAACTGGCATGGTGGGACTGGCCGACGGACCTTATCCAGACCGCGATCCCTGCGATCATGAAAGGCGACATCGCCGCGTTGCAGGCACTGCGCCCCTAGAACATCATCGCCGCAACCGCGATCCACACCGGCAGCGTTACCGACGCCAACAATGTGGTCTGCGCCACCAACGTAGCCGACAACACCCGGTCCGCCCCAAACCCCGCCGCCAGCACATGCGCGCCTGACGCAGTCGGCAGCGCGGCCCAGATCACCACAACCACCGCCACAGCACCGGGCAATCCCAGCGCAAGCGACACACCCACTGCCACCAACGGTGTCACAATCAGCTTGCTTGCGCAGATCACCCCGCTGAACCGATCCAGCCGCGCCAACGCGCCCCAGTTCATCGTGGCCCCCACAGAAATCAACGCAATAGGAATGGCCGCCTCGGCCAGCATACGCAGCGGTGCCAACACAGGTGCCGGTATCTGCCAGTCTGACAGCCCCACGGCCACTCCGCTCAATGACGCCAAAAGAAACGGGTTCAGCGCCACTTTGCGCAAGGTCGCCCAAACGCCCATGCTGCCGCCGCGCGACAGGACAGCCACCGCAATGGCGTTACTCATTGGCACGGCCATACCGATGCACACCGCCATCAACGCCGGATCAGCCAGTTCTGTCACGCCAACCGCAACGAACGCCAATGCCGAGTTGAACCGCCATGCGGTTTGCCACGCCCCTGCAAAATCCAGAAACCGCTCGGGGCCATAGCGCCGCGCGCGCCACGCCACAATCAACCCCACGGCCAACAGCCCCCAGACCACGGGTGCAATGGTGACAATCGCGGTTGGGCGGATTTCCCGGGTGGAAGCGGCCACAAACAAAAGCGCAGGGAACAAGATCTCAAAGTTGAGCTTGTCCAGCCCCTGCCACGCATTTTGGGACAACCGCCCCCTGATCAGACCGCCCAGCCCGACGAGCAGGAAGGACGGGGTCAGCCCGATCAGGATGGCGACAAAGGTCATTCGCGAATGTGTAGCTAGTGACCGCCCAAAATGCCAGTGCGTACAGAGTAATCAACCGCGATCTCGTATTCAGGATCATCGTCGCTGTCGATCATCAGATGGCCCGCACGGCTGAGCAACTGGTGACAATCGCGGCTCAGGTGGCGCAACATCAGCGTTTTACCAGCCGCTTCATATTTGGCCGCCACAGCCTCGATCGCCTGCAAGGCAGACTGATCTACAACCCGGCTGCGCTGGAAATCAACGATCACTTTGTCCGGGTCATGCGCAATATCGAACAATTCGACAAACCCGTCTGCTGACCCAAAGAACAACGGTCCCTGAATCTCATAGACCTTGGCGCCAATCTCGGTTTCAGACTCCCGCTCGAACGCGTGAATGCGGCGTGCGTTTTGCCAGGAATAAGCCAAAGCGCTGACGATCACACCAACCACCACAGCCACGGCAAGGTCTTCCATCACGGTCACAACCGTAACGAGCACGATCACAAACGCATCCATCAACGGCACACGCCGCATGATTTTAAAGCTGTTCCACGCGAACGTCCCGATCACCACCATGAACATCACACCCACCAGTGCAGCCAGCGGAATGACTTCGATCAACGGGCTTGCCGCAACAATAAAGATCAACAGGAACAAGGCCGCCGCGATCCCTGCGATGCGCGTGCGCCCGCCGGATTTAACGTTGATCATCGACTGACCAATCATCGCACAACCGCCCATGCCGCCAAAGAAACCCGTGGTCACATTGGCCACGCCTTGGGCAATACATTCCTGACTGGCACCGCCACGCTTGCCGGTCATCTCACCCACAAGGTTCAGCGTCAGCAGCGATTCAATTAACCCAATTGCCGCCAGAATGACCGCATAAGGCAGAATGATGTAAAACGTTTCGAGGTTAAACGGCGCCAAAGCTGTTCCGTAAATGCCCACACCGTCACCAAACGGAATGTGAAAGGCCGGGAAACCGCCTTGGATCGAGGCCATATCGCCAACACGCGGCACATCCAGCCCCAGACCAATCACCACAAACGCGGTAATTCCGATCCCGGCCAGCGGCGCAGGGATCACCTTTGTTACTTTGGGCAATCCCCAAACGATCAACATGGTCAGACCCACAAGGCCCAACATCGTGGCCAACTGTATCCCGGACAACCATTCCCCGCCAGACATGCCATGCCCGTCAGACACCATCGATCCGGGCACTTTGAACTGGCTCATCTGCGCAAGGAAAATCACAATCGCCAGACCATTCACAAAGCCCAGCATCACCGGATGCGGCACCAGACGGATGAATTTACCCCAATGCAAAGCCCCTGCAATCACCTGCAAAATCCCCATCAGCACCACGGTCGCAAACAGGTATTCCACCCCATGTTGCGCCACCAATGCCACCATGACCACGGCCAACGCCCCGGTTGCCCCGGAAATCATGCCCGGCCGCCCACCTATCACTGCGGTGATCAGGCCCACAAGAAAGGCCGCGTAAAGCCCAACCAGCGGATGCACACCCGCCACAAAGGCAAAAGCCACGGCTTCGGGCACCAACGCCAGTGCCACGGTCAGCCCCGACAACACTTCGGTGCGCACGCGACTAACTGTGAAACCTTCGTCCTGCATGATCGAAAGGTTTGGTGGAGAAATGTTTTTTGCCAGCATGGCCAGCGCCGCGCGTCTCATGAGCTACCTGTCATTTGGGATGTGTTCGCTTGGGCCGTCCCTAAAGCAGTTGCCCAAAGCACACAATAGCCAAGGCGCATAGCCGTTATGCAGCTAAGGCAATGTCACCCAAATCGCGCACTTTCCGGTCTCGGCATTGTGAGTGGACCAGCCCGCTCATTCCGATCAGCCTGTAAATACCGTCAAAAAGGACATTCCATGCGCTGGCTCATTGCTTTTCTAATGCTCTCCACCCCGCTCGCGGCTCAGGACCGTGACGGCAACAACACCCCCGGCGAATGGGTTGTTACCCATTACGAAACCTTTGGCATCTGGAACAGCATCTGTGACGAACGCCCTGAACAGAACGGGATATCCCAAAGATGTTACATCCGCTGGGTCGACATATTTTCCCCCCGGCCGAAATTTGCGGCGCAATTTCTGTTCGTCACCCCGGAACCCGATGGGCCACAGGTTGATTTTGGTATCGAGGCCGGCACATTCTTTGCGCCAGACGGGTTTCGCATCACCGACAACAATGGCGCTGTCCTGTGGTCGACCGCCCGGGGCGGATGTCTGACCGGACTAACCTGTACCTTTGCCGGGGCCGACGCCACGCCCGTGCTCGACGCCATGCACAACGGCGCAGAGTTTCGCTTCACCTTCACCGACCGCCACGCCACCCCCCAGGACCTCACCTGGTCTCTGGCCGGATTTGCTGAAAGCTATGTCGATTTTGTCGCCCAGTCTCAGGCCCGCAACCTGCCCTGAATTCGCAAAACCGCTTGTGACGCGTGCGCCACTGACACGGCAAATCCAAACCGACGTAATACCGACATAATACCGACGGTCTGCCGATGCCTGATTTGCCGCCAGATCACGGCCTGACACTCCCTGCCGCTGACGCAGGCTTCACGGCGCTGACCCTGTCGCTCTATTCCGGTTGCAATTCACCCTGCCGCTGCCCAAAACTGCGCGAAACACTTGCCGCAAAGGAACACCCCATGAGCGAGACAATGATTGCCGTGATCGGCGGATCAGGCATTTATGACATCGACGGACTTCGGAACGCCACATGGCAAACCGTCGAAACGCCGTGGGGCGCCCCATCAGACCAGATCCTCACCGGCTCGCTGGATGGTGTAAAAATGGCCTTTCTGCCCCGCCACGGCCGCGGCCATGTACACACACCAACCTCTGTGCCGTACCGCGCCAATATCGACGCGCTCAAACGGCTGGGTGTAACAGATGTAATCTCGATTTCGGCCACCGGCTCATTTCGCGAAGAAATGGCACCGGGAGATTTTGTTGTTGTAGATCAATTCATTGACCGTACATTTGCACGCGAAAAATCGTTCTTCGGACCGGGGCTGGTCGCCCATGTCAGTGTCGCGCACCCAACTTGCCCGCGCCTGTCCGAGGCTTGTTTCACCGCTGCCACCGACGCCGGGATCACCGCGCACAAAGGCGGCACATATCTTGCCATGGAAGGCCCGCAATTTTCGTCACTGGCTGAATCCAAAATGTACCGCGAACACTGGGGCGCAGATGTGATCGGCATGACCAACATGCCCGAAGCCAAGCTCGCCCGCGAAGCCGAGCTTTGCTATGCCTCCGTGGCAATGGTCACCGATTATGACAGCTGGCATCCAGACCATGGCGAGGTTGATGTGACCGAAATCATTGCCACATTGACCGGCAACGCCCAAAAAGGGCGCGATCTGGTTGGCCGCCTTCCGGCCCTGCTTGGGGTTGACCGCGCGCCTTGTCCACATGGCTGCGACCGCGCGCTGGAATTTGCCATCCTCACCGCACCCGACGCCCGGGACCCGGCGATGATCGCCAAACTCGACGCGGTCGCGGGGCGCGTCCTTTCGGCCTGACCTATTCAAATTCAAGGACTTAAGCTATGCCATTCGACCTCTGGCTCACCTTTGTTGCCGCCTCAATTGCCTTGTTGCTGATCCCCGGGCCAACCATCCTTTTGGTGCTGTCCTATGCGCTCAGCCAGGGGCGCCAGGTTGCAGTGGCGACTGCTGCTGGCGTGGCGCTGGGGGACTTCATAGCCATGACCGCATCTTTGCTGGGGCTTGGTGCCATTGTGCTGGCATCGGCCACCGCATTCACAGTTTTGAAATGGTTGGGCGCGATATACTTGGTCTGGCTGGGCTTAAAGATGTTGAAAAGCGCGCAACACGCTGAGCTTGGCAATCTGATGTCGTCCCGCGCCCTGCCCGGACGCGGAGCGTTTGGCCACGCCGCTGCTGTCACTGCACTCAACCCCAAGAGCATCGGCTTTTTTATCGCCTTTGTTCCACAGTTTATCGACCCGACCCGCCCTCTGTCCCTGCAGTTTGCGATCCTGATTGCAACATTTGTCAGCCTCGCGGCCCTGAACGCACTGGCCTATGCCCTGCTCGCGGACAAGTTGCGCGCACGCATCGAACGGCCCTCGGTGATCCGTGGGCTGACCCGCACGGGTGGGATCACGTTGATTGGGATGGGTGTTCTGACGGCCACATTGCGCCGGGCATAGGGCTCAGGACGTTTCTTCGCGATTTTCTTTCATAAAGCGCCGGATAAATCCGCGAATTTCGCGCGCTGCGCTGGTGTCTAAGTCTTTGCAAAGATCAACAAATTCATCCCGTTCGGACTTGTCCAGACGCAACACCAGCTGGCTGTCCTTTTTGGTTTTGGATTTGGTATCTTTCTTACCCACGACAGTCCCGTAATCTCCAGGCCCGCGCACAACGTGCGCTGCATCTTTCGCCCGAGCGTATATACAAATTCTATACAATAGCTAGACACTCATAGCCGAGCAATTCGCGAAAAGGAACACTTAATAACTGGTTGCGGCAATTTGTTTTTCACCAATGAGCACCTTACAAACACATGCCTCAAACCAATTGCCACCAATACAACCATCTGACCACGACATTGCGACCACCCGTCCCTTGCATTGGCTGGCTGCATCGGGGAAACCTTGCGCTGACCAAGTCAGCAAAGGGGACGCCGATGGCCAAACGAACCGAAGTCAAAGACTACATCCGCACCATCGTCGATTTCCCTCACGAAGGCATTCTGTTTCGCGACGTGACCACGTTGTTTGCCGACCCAAGAGGCTTTCGCATGGCCATTGACCAGATGCTGCACCCCTACGCTGGCGAGCGCATCGACAAAGTCATCGGTCTGGAAGCGCGCGGGTTCATCCTGGGTGGCGCCATCGCGCACCAGCTCAGCGTCGGGTTTGTGCCGGTTCGTAAAAAGGGCAAGCTGCCTGGCACGACGATCTCCGAAGAATATCAGCTGGAATATGGCGAGGCGATTGTCGAAATCCACGATGACGCCATTCAGCCCGGCGAAAAGATATTGCTGGTCGACGACTTGCTGGCCACCGGCGGCACGGCAGAGGCTGGTATCAAGCTGGTTGAACGTCTGGGCGGTGAAATCATGGGCTGCGTGTTTATCATCGATTTACCCGATCTTGGCGGTCGCAAACGGCTGGAAGAGATGGGAATGGATGTGACTGTGCTGTGTGAATTCGAAGGGCTCTAGAACCTAGGGCTTTCGCTGTTCACGACGTCCAAAAACTCATCCATTTCAACGGCCTCGCAAACAATACTCACGCAAAATCAGGCGCGCAGAACGGCACCTGGGTTCATAATCCCATTGGGATCAAGCGCCTGTTTGATAGCCCGCATCGCCGCCAACCCTGTCGGATCACCGTATCGTTCCAGATCATCCACTTTCATCCGGCCCACCCCATGTTCGGCACTGAATGAGCCGTCATAGCTATGCACAAGATCATGCACGGTCCGCGATACCTGCCCACGCACATCCTCATAATCGGACCGCTGTTTACCAACGCCCGGGAACACATTGAAATGCAGGTTTCCATCGCCCAGATGCCCAAAGCAATTGATCCGAATATCGCTCATCGACAAAAGCCGCGACCGCGCCTCTTCAATGAATTCTGCAATCGCACTCAGAGGCAGCGATATGTCGTGACTGGCCACGGAACCAATCATTTTATTGGCAATCGGAATGGCCTCGCGTACGTGCCAAAAGGCTGATTGTTGCGCCGTGCTTTGTGCAATCACACCGTCCTGCCCAAGGCCTGCGTCCAGCCCTTGGGCAAAGACAGTCTCAAGCGCGCCATCTGCATCTGCGGCAAGTCCAAATTCCATCAGCACCATCCATTCGGGCAACGGGGTCATGGGCTGGCGAACGTCAGGCAGCTTTTCGGACACAAATTCAAGACCCTGCCGATGGATCAGTTCAAAGGCAGAGACACCTTCTCCCACCTGATCGCGCGCAATGGCCAGCAACTCCAGCGCGGCTGCGGGGCTTGGCACAACCATCACCGCCGTTCCCACAGAGGCCGGGCGCGCAAAGAGCTTAAGTGCGGCGGCAGTGATGACACCAAGCGTGCCTTCCGCCCCAATCATCAGATGGCGCAGATCGTAACCGGTGTTGTCCTTGCGCAATCGGCTCAGACCGTTCCAGATTTCCCCGCTGGGCAAGACAACTTCCAGCCCCAGGCACAAATCGCGCGCCGTGCCATAACGCAGAACATGCACACCGCCTGCGTTGGTCGACAGATTGCCCCCAATCCGCGCGGACCCTTCAGAGCCCAAAGACAACGGGAACAAGCGGTTGTGGGCCTCAGCAGCTGCCTGAACATCGGCCAGAATTGCACCTGCCTCGGCCACCATAACGTTTTCAAGCGGGTAGACGTCGCGCAGCGTATTCATGCGCTCAAGCGACAGGATCAGCGGCTGGGGCGTATCCGGATCGACCTGTCCGCCCACCAGACCGGTGCCTCCACCAAAAGGAACCACCCCAACACGCGCGTCATTACAGGCGTTCAGAATGCGCGCCACGTCTTGCGTGCAGGCCGGCGCGGCCAATATACCCGGCTGGCCAAAGTATCGGCCACGAGGCTCTTCAAGATAGCGCGCGTCTGCTGTCCGAATTGTGCCAGCCGGCAGGTCTGCCTCCAGCCTGGCCCTAAATGCGTCATTTGCCGGGTTCAATGTCATGCTCAACGCATAGTTCGCGCGCTGTGCGGCGTCTAGGGCGTTTGCAGATAACGCGGGGACAGAACCATGATTGTCGGCTGCCTTGGCAGGCTGCGCAGGCTCAGTTCAATGTTGTTCGTGCGTTCGCGGACAATGACATATTCGCCGGACATACCGGTTAGAAACCCATCCAGCGTCCAGTCTCCAAACCAATGCATCGGGATCACCACTTGCGCCTTGAGCTTGCGCAATACCGTCATCATCGTGGCGACATCCAGCGACATACCACCATCAACGGCAGCCATAACCACGTCCAGACGCCCAAGCGCCGCATATTGCGCGGCATTGGGTTCATGATGCAGATGCCCCAGATGACCGATGCATAACCCTGCGACTTCAAAAACAAATATCGAATTGCCGTTTGTTTCCACACCACCAAAGGACCGGATGTCGGTCGAGACGTTGCGCACCAACATTGTGCCCAGATCAAGGTGATGCTCGATGCCCTGACCATAAGGCCCCCACCCCGGCAAGACATGGGGAATGCCGGGATCGGGAAATGTTGTCCAATGCGTGTCATGCGCATGGTTCATCGTCACAACATCCGGCACCAGATCCACGTTTCCAATGACACCGGTGTAGTCTGTCACGGCGTTCAGCCCGTCATGGCTTTGGATCAGAAACGACGCATGTGCGATATAGCTGATGCGCACCGAATGACGCGGCAAGGGGTCCTGAAACGACGCTTTGTGCAGATAGGTCACGCCCGGCGCCTCTGCCAGAGCAATGCAATGACTGGGTCGACGCTCTTGCGCCTGCCCCATCCCAGCTGCCAACAGCAGCACCAACAGCCATCGGATCATCGCGCACCTCCTGCCGGACAGCATAACAGGCCAATCGCGCCCGGCGGATCAATTTCCTGCCAGATCGTGCGTTTTTCTGTGTCTACTGTCTTCTTGAGAGTAATCTGCGGCACATAGACCGCTTCGGCAGAGTGCTTTACGCCTGCCCGGCCAGCGTGCGACCACGACGGTCATTGCGCAGCGCCGCATAGAGCACATGTGTCCGCCAGCGCCCATTGATCTGAAGATAACTTTGCGCAACGCCTTCGTACTTAAAGCCTGACTTTTCCAACACCCCGCGCGATGCCATGTTTTCCGGCAAACACGCGGCTTCGATCCGGCTCAGGTCCATACGTTGAAAGGCATGATGCACCACGGCCTCGATGGCCTCACGCATATAGCCCTGCCGCGCAAAAGGCTCGCCAACCCAATATCCCAGCGTCCCGGCCTGCGCCGGGCCACGCCGGACATTGTCCAGCGTTATCGCCCCCATCAGCACGTTGTCGCGCCGCCGCACCAGAAACAGCGGCAACGCGGTGTCATTGCTGATCGAGCGTTGCGCCCAATAGACACGATTGGTAAAACTTTTCCGGCTCAGATGCGTGGCCGCCCAGACTGGTTCCCAGGGGACCAGAAAACCCGCGCTGTTGCTGCGCAGTTCGGCCCACTCGCGAAAATCCGAATGCACCGGCGGGCGCAAGACCAATCGCTCGGTATCAACCCGCACCTTACGCCGACTAAGAAGCATCAGGCAGCGCGCCTGCGCGCAAGGGACTCCAGATCAGGTGCCGAGGACACCGGACCATAAAGCGCCATCGCAGGGCGTGCGGACACGGCAATATGCTCCGCAATCCGGCGCACATCATCATCCGTTACCGCGTCGATCCGCTCAACTGTTTCGCTCAGCAAAGGAATGCGGTCCCAGATCGCCAGCATACGCGCCAGCCGTTCAGCACGGCTTGAAGGGCTTTCCAGCCCCATCAACAAACCCGCTTTCATCTGCGTGCGTGCGCGCGCAATCTCAGTCGGGTCCATGTCTTCTGCCGCGCGTTTCAGTTCGTCAATTGTGATCTGCGCAAGTTCGCCAACCTGGCTGCCGGATGTGCCCGCATAAATCGTCGTCATACCAGTGTCAGCATAGGCGCCGGTCTGGGCGAAAATCGAATAACACAGCCCGCGCTTTTCGCGTATTTCCTGAAACAGACGGCTCGACATGCCGCCGCCCAAAGCGGTGGTATAAATCTGCGCCGAATAAATGTCCGGGCTGCGATAGTCCGGGCTTTCCAGCCCCAACGCAAAATGGGCCTGTTCCAGCGCCTTTTCTGTGCGGTATTCACCGCCCCGGAAACTGGCCGGGGTCATGATGACATCGCTGCCACGCTCAAGATGGCCAAACATCTGCTCGGCCATGCGCACGATCTCGTCGTGGTTAATTCCGCCAGCCGCAGACAGAACCATGCGATCCGGGCGATAATGCTGTTTTACAAACGTCGCCAGATCTTCCCGGTCAAAACCACGCACATGCGCGCCCTCGCCCAAGATGGTGCGCCCCAACGGTTGGTCAGGATAGGCACGTTCCTGCAGCCAGTCAAAGATCACGTCATCCGGTGTGTCCAGCGCCTGCCCAATTTCCTGCAAAATCACGCCGCGCTCAATCTCGATCTCGACCGGGTCAAACACCGGGTTCAGAACAATGTCGCCGACCACATCCAGCGCCAACGCCACGTCATTGCGCAGCACCCGCGCGTAATAGGCTGTCACCTCGCGGCTGGTATAGGCGTTGATGTATCCGCCGACATCTTCGATGGCTTCTGCAATCTCAAGCGCATTGCGCCGCTTGGTGCCCTTAAAGGCCATATGTTCTAGAAAATGCGCAACGCCATTTTCCTCGGGTCGCTCATGGCGCCCTCCAACATTAACCCAAATTCCGATAGCCGCAGATTCCAGACCGGGCATATGCTCGGTTACGATACGGAATCCATTCGACAATGTGTGCAGTTCTACAGTCAACGCAGAGCAATCCGTTCCTTGATAAGTGCTTCAAGATGGGCCAGATCGTTGGGCACACGGGTGACGTGTTCGTCCCGTCCCATCATATCAGCCATATGCGGCGGCAGGTCCGGACGGTGCCCCATGGCGGCTTCTACAGCATCAGGGAATTTTGCAGGATGTGCAGTGGCCAAAGTGATCATCGGTGTCCCGGAAAGGTTTTCGTTTCCAACCTTTACCCCAACTGCTGAGTGCGGGCAAAGAACTTCTCCGCATGCAGCAAACGCGCTCTTAATTGTGTCACGTGTTTCGCCTTCTGAGGCCCGCCCAGATGCGAATTGATCGCGCAACATTTCCATTGCGCCCTGACTGACCGCAAAGGACCCGTCTTTCAGTTCTTCCATCAGCTGCGCAACCGCATTGCCATCGCGCCCATAGGCGTCAAACAACGCGCGTTCAAAGTTCGAGCTGACCTGAATATCCATCGACGGGCTGATCGACGGCGTCACGCCCTCTTTCGTATAAGCGCCGCTTTGCATGGTACGGTGCAGGATGTCATTCTGATTGGTCGCAATCACCAGCTGCTCAATCGGCAGGCCCATTTTTTTGGCGATATAGCCTGCAAAAATGTCTCCGAAATTGCCGGTCGGTACGGTGAAAGACACTTTGCGATGTGGTGCGCCCATCGAAACTGCAGAGGTAAAGAAATATACCACCTGCGCCAGAACACGCGCCCAGTTGATCGAGTTCACACCGGCCAATCTGACCCCGTCGCGGAACTCAAAATCGTTGAACATGTCTTTCAGCTTGGCCTGACAATCGTCAAAGTCGCCATCCAGCGCCAGCGCATGCACATTGGCATCGTTGGGCGTTGTCATCTGTTTGCGTTGAATGTCGCTGACCCGTCCGTGCGGAAACAGAATGAACACATCCACATTGTCCAACCCGCGAAACGCCTCAATCGCGGCTGATCCGGTATCACCGCTGGTGGCACCAACAATGGTCACACGCTCGTTGCGTCGCGCCAGCGAAAACTGGAACAACTGGCCGATCAGCTGCATGGCAAAGTCTTTGAACGCCAGTGTGGGCCCGTGGAATAACTCCAACAGGAAATGGTTCGCGCCCAGTTGTACCAAAGGCGCGCGCGCGTCGTGGCGAAACCCGTCATAGGCCCGGGCAATGATGCCCTTGAATTCGTCATCAGTGAACGCATCACCAACAAACGGGCGCATTATCCGAAACGCAACCTCTTCATAGCTCAGCCCGGCCAGTGCCGCGATGTCATCCGCGCTCATCGTTGGAATGGTCTCGGGCACATACAATCCGCCGTCGCGGGCAAGTCCGGTCAACATGGCCTCTTCGAAATTCAGAACAGGGGCATTTCCACGGGTAGAGATGTATTTCACTTGTCTCAGGCCTTTTTCATTTTGCGCTGTCGACGCAGGTAATAGAGTGTCATTGCCACCCAGACAATCGCCAGTCCATACCATGTCAGCACATATTCAAGGTGATCGTTGGGAATTCCCGCACTGTCCACTGGCAAAGGCGTCACAGGCGGGTCTGTTTCGGACGTCGTGCGCAGGATAATCAGCACAGGTTCTGCGTTCAGCGCCGCCGCCATGCTGACCACATCGCGCGCGAACCAGATGTTTTTGGCCACATCAGTTTCGGGCGTATAGCTGTCAATTTCATTGGGCCAGTGCAGATTGCCATTGATACGCGCCTCAACCTCCGGGCGCGGCGCATCTTTCTGCGGCGGTTTGATCCAGCCACGATCCAGCATGATCCGCCGGCCATCTGATGTCTCAAACGCAGAAATCACCCGATACACCGCCCCTACATCGCGGGTCGAGGCAAGCACATGCAGTTCCTGATCCGTGATCACGCCCTCGGCAGAGACGGACAGAAACCGATCTGCGACGGGGTCCGGCGGGTCGGGCAACGGCGCCGGTGCCGCAGCAAAGCGCGCATCGATTTCGGCCAGAACACCCTGTTTCTCATGCAGTCGCTTAACCTGCCACGTGCCCAGCGACACCAGAATGGCAGTGCCAACAATACCAAATATCAAAGGCAGGATGTAACGGGCCAAGGCGTGGCGCTCCGGACAAAGAAAAATCGCGGGCAACATCATGCGGCCCGCGATGGTTTATTCTCTTTTCAGAACCGGAATTCAACCGGCCCTTAAGGCTTTACTGACCCCAGACATAAACGGCTGCGAACAGGAACAACCAGACAACGTCCACAAAGTGCCAGTACCAGGCCGCCGCTTCGAACCCGACATGTTTTTCGGGGGTAAAGTGGCCGGCCATAAGGCGCATCAGGCAGACAAACAAAAAGATTGTACCGATGACAACATGCGCTCCGTGAAAGCCGGTCGCCATAAAGAAGGTCGCACCATAAATGTTGCCCGAGAACCCAAACGCCGCGTGACCGTATTCATAGACCTGAAAGACTGTGAAAATCGCACCCAGAGCAATCGCGATGATCAGGCCCCATTTCATGTCTTCACGGTTATTTTCGTGCACCAGCGCATGGTGAGCCCATGTCGCCGCCGCGCCCGAACACAACAGGATCAGCGTGTTGATCAGTGGCAGATGCCAAGGGTCAAATGTTTCGATACCTGCGGGCGGCCAAACGCCGTCCACCATGGGGCTTAGCGGCCCCATCGGATACATCGCGTGTTTGAAAAAGGTCCAGAACCACGCCGAAAAGAACATAACTTCGGACATGATGAACAGGATAAAGCCATAGCGCAGCCCCAGCTGCACGACCGGAGTGTGATCTCCGATACCGCTTTCTTTGATCACTTCGGCCCACCAACCAAACATGACATAAAGAACTGCCACAAGTCCGATCAGGAACATCCATGGGCCACTGTCATGGAACATCAATACCGCGCCAAACAGCATGATAAAGCCGCCCAAAGCGCCCAGGAATGGCCACCACGAGGGGGCCAGAATGTGATAGTCGTGATTTTTTGCGTGCGCCATTATTTTTGTTTCCCTCGTTGGAAGGCTTGTTTTAATTTAGGTCTGTATTACCCGCCCGCGTCAAGGACGCGGTTTCTTCGGGCAGATCGATTTCGAAGAATGTGTAGCTGAGCGTGATCGATTTAACGTATTTTGCATCGCGATCACTTACGATCTCAGGGTCCACATAAAAGCTGACAGGCATCGACACCCGTTCTCCGGGCTGCAGGATCTGCTCTTCAAAGCAGAAACAGTCGATTTTCGTGAAAAAGCCACCCGCCTCATAGGGGGCGACGTTATAGCTGGCTGATCCGGCAATCGGGCGGTCGGTCGGGTTATAGGCCTCGTAAAAGGCCAGCCCGGTTTCACCAATGCGAATTTCCATCTCGCGCTGAACCGGCTTAAAGTCCCACGGCATGCCGCGCTCTCTGCTGGCGTCAAAGCGTATCTTGATGGTTTTATCCAGAATGACGTCTGATCCGGTCTCGGCCACGTTGGTCACGCCGCCAAATCCGGTGACACGGCAAAACCAGTCATAAAACGGCACCGAAGCCCAGGCCAGCGCGCCCATCAGCACAACCACACTCAGGGTCTGAGCCAGCGTCTTATGCTTGCCCTGCATCGTCATCAGTTGCTCACCACTGCATTTTCAGGCTCATAATCGCCGCGTGTCACCTTGACCACGGTCAGCCCGAAGACAATGACAATGAAACCAACCAGCACCAGCGCAACCCCAAGGTTGCGTCCGAAACGGCGTTTATGCAGCTCGTGATCGTCGCGAAAGCTCATGCTCACCAGCCCCCAAATCCGTAAGGCGCCAGCGCAGCCTCGGCCAAAATTGCACCAAAATGCAGGAACAGATACAGCAGCGACAGACCAAAGAACGCCTTTTCACGCTTGTAATTGTCCGCCTCGGCCACAGTTTCGTCCCGTCGCCAGATCGCCACGGCACCAATCAGGAACAAAGCATTCAGAACCAGCGCGGTGATCAGATAGATCGGGCCGCCAATGTCCGTAAAACCCATGCCCACCGCAATGATCGACAGCAGGATTGTGTAGACCAGAATGTGGTTACGGGTCACACGGCGTCCATGTGTGACGTGCAACATCGGCACACCCGCATCTTTGTAGTCGGACTTCATGAACAGACACAGCGCCCAGAAATGCGGAGGTGTCCACATAAAGATCAGCGTGAACATCAACACGCTTTCAATCGACACGCCCCCGGTCACAACCGCCCAGCCGATCATCGGAGGGAAGGCACCTGCAGCACCCCCGATCACGATGTTCTGAGGCGTCCAGCGCTTGAGCCACATGGTGTAGATCACAACGTAAAAGAAGATCGTAAAGGCCAACAACCCGGCCGCTACCCAATTGGCCGCAAGGCCCAACATGACAACTGCAAAACCTGACAATGCCACGCCAATCGACATCGCCTCTTCCGGCGTGACTTTGCCCGCAGGGATCGGGCGGCTTTGGGTGCGTTTCATGACCCGGTCGATATCCGCGTCCCACCACATGTTCAGCGCCCCCGAGGCACCGCCGCCCACTGCGATAAACAGGATCGAGCAAAAGGCGACAAACGGATGCACACCACCCGGCGCGGCCAAAAGGCCGACCGCAGCGGTAAACACCACCAGCGACATCACCCGCGGCTTGAGCAAGGCAAAGTAATCGCCAAAGCTCGCTTCGCCGGTATCGACCTGAGTGTTGATGCTTGCGTCGCTCATGTTTCGTCCTGTTCGCTATGACGGGGACGTGCCCCGCCAGTGGCCAGATCAGTCAGCCGAGGCGACCTTGGTTGCAGGCAAAGTCGACATGTCGCCCGCATATTCTTCAATCGCACCCTTCAGCCACTCCTGATAGGCTTCTTCCGAAACCACCTGAACGGTGATTGGCATATAGGCGTGATCCTTGCCGCAAAGCTCGGAACACTGGCCGAAATAGATGCCTTCGCGTTCTGCTTTGAACCAAAGCTGCGCGATACGGCCCGGAACGGCGTCTTGCTTTACGCCAAAGGCGGGAATGGTCCATGCGTGGATCACGTCGGCGCCGGTCACATCCATCACGACTGTTTTGCCGATTGGCACAACAACTTTAGTGTCGGTCGCCAGCAAATACTCGTCTTCGGCGTACCCATTTCTTTCAAGCGCGCTTCTGCCCAGCAGGAAGCTTTCGAACTCAAACTCATGGTCAGTGTATTCATAACCCCAGTACCACTGGTACCCGGTGACTTTGATGTGCACGTCACCTTCAGGAATTTCCTGCTGGTTGAACAACACTGGCAACGAGAACGCGCCAATGAACACCAGAATGATGATCGGGCCCAGCGTCCAGGCGATCTCAATCGGCGTGTTATGCGTAAAACCGGATGGCGTTGGATTGGCGCGGCGGTTGTAGCGCACGATCACAAACAGAATCAGCCCGACAACGAAGACGATGATGATCGTGATGATCCACAGCAAAAGCGTGTCCAGCGAATGAATTTGGCGGGCCAGCTCTGTAGCGGCGGGCTGAAAGCCAATGCCGCCGGGCGTTGGTTTGCCCACGGTTTCAACGGCCTGTGCAAGGGCCGGAACGGCAGTGAAGGCTGCCAGAAGGCCCATGATTGTCGAAAGAAGTCGCATGTATCACCCTGATCGGTTGCGGTGTTGTTCTATATCGGATTCGCGGAACAATCCCTCTGATAGAGGAATCCCGCTGTTGTTTCGCGCCTAGAAACCATATTCTACGCGGCAGATAAAGATATAAGCTTGCGGCAAACAGACGCTTTTTTTGATTTAGATCAAAAGGCGAGGGAAAAACACACATGACCGAGAACAACTTTCGCCCCTTCGACACTGCTTTGGACGAGGGAACGGCGCTGCGACACCTGCGCGCTGCGACGGATGGAGCAGAAGATGGGGAGCTGTTTTTGGAGCGGCGCAGCTCTGAGGGGCTGGTATTTGACGATGGTCGGTTGAAAACGGCGAGCTATGACGCGGCAGAAGGGTTTGGATTGCGCGCCGTGAACGGCGATGTTTCCGGGTACGCGCATTCTTCTGACATTTCCGAGGCCGCGATAAAACGCGCCGTGGACACAGCGCGACTTGCCGTTGGTGCAGGTGGCGGCGTTCTGGCCGAAGGGCCAAAGCCCACCAATCGGAAGCTTTATACCGATGCTGATCCAATTGGCGGGGTGGAGTTTCCGGTCAAGATCGACACGTTGCGCCAGATTGATGCCTTTGCACGCGATTTGGACCCCCGGGTTGTTCAGGTCTCTGCCACATTGGCAGCAAGCCATCAGCAGGTGGTGATCCTGCGCCCCGACGGCACGCATGTTTCAGATACGCGCCCCATGACCCGGGTGAATGTATCGGTCATCGTCGAACAGGACGGTCGACGTGAAAGCGGCGGCGCAGGTGGCGGCGGTCGTATTGGTCTGGACGGTCTGCTGGACGCTGCAGACTGGCAGGCCAAAGCGCGCGAGGCGCTGCGCATTGCTCTGGTCAATCTTGAGGCCGTCCCTGCCCCGGCGGGGCCGATGCAGGTTGTGCTTGGCCCCGGCTGGCCCGGAATCTTGCTGCACGAAGCGGTCGGGCATGGGCTTGAAGGTGACTTCAACCGCAAAGGCAGTTCGAAATTTGCTGACATGATGGGCAAACAGGTGGCTTCGCGCGGTGTGACCGTGATTGACGACGGCACCATCCCGGACCGGCGCGGGTCAATTACGGTCGATGACGAAGGCACCGCATCAAACAAGAATGTGCTGATCGAAGATGGCATTCTGGTGGGCTATATGCAGGATCGCCAGAATGCGCGTCTGATGGGGGTCGCGCCAACTGGAAACGGACGGCGCGAAAGCTATGCGCATGTGCCGATGCCGCGCATGACCAACACCTATATGGAAGGCGGCGACACCGATCCGGGTGATTTGGTGGCCTCGCTTAAGGACGGCATTTACGCGGTTGGATTCGGCGGCGGACAGGTCGATATCACCAACGGGAAATTCGTGTTTTCCTGTACTGAGGCCTATCGCGTTGAAAACGGCAAGATCGGTGCACCGGTCAAAGGCGCCACGCTGATTGGCGACGGTGCCACGGCGATGACGCAGATCCGTGCACTTGGCAATGATATGGCGCTGGACCCAGGGATGGGCAATTGCGGCAAAGCAGGTCAGTGGGTTCCGGTTGGGGTCGGTCAGCCAACTGTTTTGATAGATGGGCTGACCGTGGGCGGATCTGCCACGTAAACCAGTTGTGCGCCGGACGGCGCGCTTCCTTGCCTCTCGTCCTTGCCCCGGCAAGGACGGTCAGGCGGGCATTATGCGAACAGGTCATTCAATTATTTTGACGTGGTTTACGCCCCATTAACCACCCTCACGCTAAACCTGATTCTGCAAGCAGGCGGAGCCACGGATGACCGAAGACCACCATTCTTCCACTCACCCCCAACTCCCACCCACCACGGAAGAAGATCGTTTTGCGTGGCTCCGTCTCTTGCGCTCTCGGCGCGTTGGGGTGTCGACCTTTAACCGATTGATGCATGAACATGGCAGCGCGCAGGCGGCGTTGAACGCTTTGCCCGAGATTGCCCGCGCGGCAGGTGTTGAGCGTTACGAAATTTGCCCCGAAGGCGTTATACACGCCGAACTGAACGCAGGGCGCGCAGTTGGAGCCCAGCTGGTGGCACGCGGCACGCCATCCTACCCCAATTCTCTGACAGAAGTTGCAGACGCCCCGCCCCTGTTCTGGGCCAAGGGGCAGCTGGAAATTTTGCAAAAGCCAATGATTGCGCTTGTCGGGGCGCGCAACGCGTCTTCATTGGGCACACGCATGGCGCGCGCGCTGGCTCGCGATCTGGGGCAATCGGGATTTGTCGTGGTGTCAGGTCTGGCGCGAGGCGTGGATACAGCCGCACATCTTGCCGCGCTGGATACCGGAACAATTGCCGTCTTTGCCAGCGGTGTCGACGTGATCTATCCGGTGGAAAACACGCAACTGGCGCATGACATTGCCCAAAAAGGTCTGTGCGTGTCCGAACAACCCCTGGGCCTGTCCCCGCAAGCGCGCCATTTCCCGGCGCGCAACCGGATCATCTCGGGATTGGCGCGCGCCGTGATCGTTGTGGAAGCCGCCGCCAAGTCAGGCAGCCTGATCACCGCCCGTAACGCCTTGGACCAGGGGCGCGATGTGCTGGCCGTGCCGGGCCATCCGTTTGATGCGCGCGCAGCGGGATGCAACATGCTGATCCGGGACGGGGCGCAACTGGTGCGCTCGGCCGAAGATGTCATTGAGGCCATCAGCGACCTGAGCGGCATCCAACCTCAAATTCAACCGGACCTGCCCAATATCCCGGCGGCGCCCCCCCCCCGGAAACGCAGCTTGCGGGATGTGTCTGACCTGCACATGCAAATTCTCAACCGGCTGGGGCCTGCGCCGGTTGCCGAAGATCAACTGATCCGCGATCTCAAGGCGGAAAGCGCTGAAATCACACCCGCGCTGGTCGATCTTGAACTGGATGGCAAAATCACGCGCCAATCGGGCGGGCTGCTGAGCCGGTCGTGACGTCAGTTAATTCCGACGCAGTATTCTTCGATCACAGTTCGGAACACGCGACAGATCGGCCCCCAGGACCACCACACATCTGTTGCACCCAGCGACCACTCAACAGCCACCCAAGTGCGTCCCGATTTTTTATAGAGAACGTGATACCATGCGCCGTCCAGCTCTTCGGGATAGAGCTGCCCTCTAGTATAGGCGGGCGTGTCATAAAGGTTAATCGCACCGCCCCCCGGACGTTGCGCCCGCAATGAACCATAGGCGATATCCCCGGCCTGCCGTAAATCTTCGACAACAAACTGTACCGGCGCCCCCAGTTGCCATTCGGCATGGGCGCGAATCGCATCCATCAAATCCTGACGGGTCTGTGTGCCACGCGCCGGGGTGGTCCAGCTTTGTGCGAACACCGGACTTGCAACCAACATCAACAAAATCGTGACGAAACGAAACATCGGCTTGCCCCCAACCTGCATCTTCCTTACGTCACTGTGTCACGGCGAGAATTTAGATGCATTGACAATTACCACTTTCGCCCCACATTTTTCGCCGCCATAACGCTCGTCCCGAGTCGAGAGGAGATTTCATGCCCGTTGTTGTTGTCGAGTCCCCGGCAAAAGCCAAAACTATCAACAAATATCTGGGGTCCGATTACACGGTTCTGGCGTCTTATGGCCACGTACGTGACCTGCCACCCAAAGATGGGTCGGTCGACACCGATGACGACTTTGCCATGACATGGGAAATCGGAACAGATTCCCGCAAACATGTCAAAGCGATAGCCGACGCTCTTAAAGACGACAACGAACTGATTCTCGCGACCGACCCCGACCGTGAAGGCGAGGCGATCAGCTGGCATCTGGAAGAGGCTTTGCGCAAACGCCGGGCCATCAAAAAAGACACGCCGGTCAGCCGTGTTGTGTTCAACGCGATCACCAAATCAGCCGTCACCGAAGCGATGCGCAACCCGCGCGAAGTCGACCAGCCGCTGGTTGATGCCTATCTTGCCCGGCGCGCGCTGGACTATCTTGTAGGCTTTAATCTCAGCCCGGTTTTGTGGCGCAAACTGCCCGGCGCACGCTCGGCAGGGCGGGTTCAGTCGGTCTGCCTGCGCCTGATTGTGGAACGTGAAACCGAGATCGAGGCATTCAATGCGCGCGAATACTGGTCGGTCAAGGCGTTGCTCGGCACGGCGCGCGGTCAGGAATACGAAGCACGCCTGACGATTCTGGGCGGCAAAAAACTTGACCGCTATGACATTGCCAATGACACTGCCGCTGAACTGGCGGTTCAGGCAATCCAGTCGCGTGATTTGTCGATTGCCCGCGTCGAGGCCAAACCGGCCAGCCGCAACCCGGCCGCACCTTTCATGACCTCGACCCTGCAACAGGAAGCCAGCCGTAAATTCGGCATGGGCGCGCGCCAATGTATGAGCACCGCCCAGCGGCTTTATGAAGCCGGGCACATCACTTACATGCGGACAGACGGCATCGACATGGCGCCTGAGGCGGTTCAGGCCGCACGCGATGCGATCAAGGATCGGTATGGCGCGGAATACGTACCCTCCAGCCCGCGCATGTATAAGAACAAGGCCAAAAACGCGCAGGAAGCCCACGAATGTATCCGCCCGACGGATATGACCCGCGATGCGGCCTCTTTGAAATTGTCAGAACCAGATCAGCGCAAGCTTTACGATCTGATCTGGAAACGCACGCTGGCCTGCCAGATGGAAGGCGCCCGTATGGAGCGCACGTCGGTCGACATCGCCAGCGATGACGGTCAGGTCGGTCTGCGCGCCACGGGTCAGGTTGTGTTGTTTGACGGATTCCTGCGGGTATATGAAGAAGGCCGCGATGATCAGGTCGTGGATGATGACGACAAACGCCTGCCCCAGATCGCCGAGGGCGAAGCCGCGCCGAAGAAATCCGTGACCCCGGAACAGCATTTCACGCAGCCCCCGCCCCGCTATACCGAGGCGACGCTGGTCAAAAAGATGGAAGAACTGGGCATTGGCCGCCCATCGACCTATGCCAGCGTGATCACCACGATTCAGGACCGCGAATATGTCCGCAAGGACAAAAACCGCCTGTTTCCCGAAGACAAAGGCCGGATTGTTACCATCTTCCTGCTGAATTTCTTCCGGCAATATGTAGGGTATGAATTCACCGCCAATCTCGAAGAAGAGCTGGATGACGTCTCAGCGGGCGAGCGCAATTACAAAAACGTGCTGAACCGCTTCTGGAAAGATTTTTCGGTCGCGATTGCCGAAACTTCCGAGTTGCGTATTACCGAAGTCCTGGATGTGCTGGATGATGCGCTGGCCCCACAGCTGTATCCGCCACGCGAAGACGGCACCGATCCGCGCGTTTGTCCGAAATGTGGTGAAGGTCAGCTGCACCTGAAAACCTCGCGTACCGGCGGGTTTGTCGGTTGCGGCAATTACCCGGAATGCAGATACACCCGCCCCATTGCCGGCGAAGGTGCCGATGGCGATGAACGGGTTCTGGGCGAGGATGCGGGCGACGAAATCTGGCTCAAGGCCGGTCGGTTTGGACCTTATGTTCAGCGCGGCGAACCCACGCCCGAAAACAAAAAGCCACCACGCGCGTCTCTGCCCCGCGGCTGGAACAAAGACGACATGGACCTCGCCAAGGCCCTGACCCTGCTCAGCCTGCCACGCGAGATTGGCGCCCACCCCGAAGGCGGCATGATCACGTCCAATTTTGGTCGCTTTGGTCCCTATGTCATGCATCAGCTGGCGGACGAGGCAAAACCAGTCTATGCCAACCTCAAAGACCCCAATGATGTCTTTGAAATCGGCATGAACCGGGCAGTTGAAATCCTTGCTGAAAAACGCGCCAACCCCGGGCGGCGTGGCGGCGGGACGGCTGCCAAACCGCTTAAGGAACTTGGCGAACATCCCGAATCCGGCGGGCCGGTAAATGTGATGGAAGGCCGCTATGGCGCCTATGTAAAATGGGAAAAGGTCAACGCCACCATCCCCAAAGATGTGCAGGCCGCCGACGTGACCATGGAACAGGCTGTCGAATGGATCACCGAAAAGGCCGCCAAGAAAAAGCCAACCAAGCGCAAGGCAGCCGCTAAAAAGAAGGCCCCGGCCAAAAAGAAAGCGCCAGCCAAGAAAGCAGCAACCGCTAAAAAAGCTGCCTCTGAATAGGCCAGCGCCTCAGAGCTAGATCAGATAGGGCACCGCTTTAAAACGGTGCCCTTTTTCTTGTCTCTCAAAAGGGTGTTCGTCGTGCTGCCTGCGTTGCGCAAAAAGCGTGCCACCTCACGGCGTCCGAATGACAAGATGGCGCGACCCGAATGGGTGCATCGGCTTTAATACCCAAGCCATCGGAAACCGGATCGAATACGCACTGATTGGCATACCGACACCGCCTTTCTGAATGTCCCCGTAGTAATACGGCACAACCACGCCCCGCATTGACTCCCCACACCCGGAACGCCAAAACAAAAACAATTCCGGATCACAGGGAGAGTTCCATGAAGAAGGTATACGCTAGCGCCGCTGAAGCGCTCGACGGTGTCTTGCGCGATGATATGCTGATCGCCTCAGGCGGGTTCGGGCTGTGCGGCATTCCACAAATGCTGCTCGACGCCATTCGCGACTCGGGCGTCAAGGACCTGACATTTGCGTC
Organism: Shimia sp.; assembly: GCF_039969785.1. Taxonomy (GTDB): domain Bacteria; phylum Pseudomonadota; class Alphaproteobacteria; order Rhodobacterales; family Rhodobacteraceae; genus Shimia. Next base: position 133,847 of record NZ_JBDVNC010000048.1, read on the forward strand.
TAACAACGCAGGCACCGATGGCCAGGGCATCGGCATCTTGCTGGAGTCGCGTCAGGTACGCAAAATGATGTCGTCCTATGTCGGTGAAAACGCTGAGTTTATGCGCCAGTATCTGTCGGGCGAACTTGAGCTTGAGTTCAACCCCCAGGGCACGCTGGCCGAGCGCATGCGCGCTGGTGGTGCGGGCATCCCCGGTTTTTACACCAAAACCGGTGTGGGCACCGTGATTGCCGAAGGTAAAGACCACAAAGATTTCAACGGCGAAACCTACATCATGGAAGAAGGCATTTTTGCCGATCTGGCCATTGTGAAGGCATGGAAAGCTGACGAAACCGGCAACCTGGTCTTCCGCAAAACCGCGCGCAACTTTAACGCGCCCGCCGCCACATGCGGCAAGGTTTGCATCGCAGAAGTCGAAGAAATTGTGCCAACAGGCTCACTTGACCCCGACACGATCCACCTGCCCGGCATCTATGTGAACCGCATCATCAAAAGCACGTCCGAGAAACTCATCGAACAGCGCACCGTGCGCAAGCGGGAGGAAGCATAATGCCTTGGGATCGTAATCAGATGGCCGCACGCGCGGCTCAGGAACTTCAGGACGGCTGGTATGTGAACCTTGGCATCGGTATTCCGACGCTGGTCAGCAACTATATCCCCGAAGGTGTCGAAGTGACGCTTCAGTCGGAAAACGGTATGCTGGGCATGGGCCCGTTCCCTTTTGAAGGTGACGAAGACCCGGACCTGATCAATGCAGGCAAACAAACCATCACCGAACTGCCTCAGACCGCCTATTTCGACAGCGCACAGTCGTTTGCGATGATCCGCGGCGGCAAGATTGCCATGGCAATCCTTGGCGCTATGGAAGTTGCCGAAAACGGCGACCTTGCCAACTGGATGATCCCTGGCAAGCTGGTCAAAGGCATGGGCGGCGCAATGGATCTTGTGGCCGGTGTTGGCCGTGTGGTTGTGGTTATGGACCACACCAACAAACACGGTGACTCCAAGGTGCTCAAGGAATGCACCCTGCCACTGACCGGTCAGAAAGTTGTCGACCGCATCATCACCAATCTGGGTGTGCTGGATGTGGTTGACGGTGGCCTGAAAATTGTTGAGCTCGCCGACGGCGTCAGCGAAGAAGACATGCGCGCCTCGACGCAGGCAACGCTGGTCGGCTAAACCGCCTTTAAAACCTACGAAAAAGCCCGGTGTTCTGACCGGGCTTTTTTCATTAATCACATCCCGAAATACCGACGCCGGACACCCCGGCCTTTTGTCTATCCAATACAAACGCTTGGCCTTTGATCACGCATGTGCAATCTAGTGGTCTCATGGACTTGGATACACTTGCCTTCGAGCACGCCCCAATCGGGCTTGTGGTACTTGAAAACCGGATCATCCGGCGCTGTAACCGGCATTTTGGCGAGATGTTCCGCGAAGCCCCCGAACTTTGTGAAAACGTGTCTCTGGGGGAGTTTTATGCCTCAGAACAGGATTTTCAGGTCATTGGCGCGCGTGTTCTGGCCGGATTTCAGGCCGCCGGGCGCTATAATGACGAACGAGTCATGCGCCGTCGCGGAGGCGAGCTGTTCTGGTGTCGTGTGCGCGGCACATCGCTGACCCCGGAAAGCCCGTTTCAGCGCAGCATCTGGTCGTTTGCCGATCTGTCCGATGAACGCCCACTTGTTGAACTCACCCAGCGTGAACGCGAAGTTGCCATCCTGACCTGTCGCGGCCTGACCTCCAAAGAAATCGGACGCGAACTGGGCCTGTCTTATCGCACTGTCGAAGAATACCGCGCGCGTCTGCTGCGCAAGTTTGGCGCCCGCAAGCTGGCCGAACTGGTGGCCAAGCTGTCCGGCATGCCATTGTGAGTCAAAATAAGTGAGTCACAGAATATCGATATTTTAGCCTCAAAATCCCACTTAAACCCCTTATATTACTGCATCAGATCAGCTTTCATCACCTGCGCATTTGACCTATAAAGCGGCGCAGGGAAAAACAAAGACTCAAACCGCGCACAGCGCCGCAGAGGGTAGAAACGAAAATGAGCAACAACAAACATGAGTCGGACGTCGCTTTTGTTCGGGCTTTGGCAGAACTGCTGCGCGAAAATGATCTGACCGAACTTCAGGTAAAACGTGAATATGGTGAAGACGACACTTTGAAGGTTCGTGTCAGCCGCCAGCACCCGGCGCCGATCGCGGCTGCTCCGGTTGCTGTTGCCGCCGCACCTGTTGCACCCGCCGCCATTGGTGCCGCGCCCGCCGCTGCAGCGCCCGCAGGCGAAGCGGACGATCCCGCCAACCACCCCGGCGCCGTGACATCGCCGATGGTCGGCACGGTGTACCTTCAGTCAGAACCCGGCGTGCCCGCCTTTATCAGCGTCGGCGCACAGGTCAGCGAAGGCGATACACTCCTCATCGTTGAAGCGATGAAAACCATGAACCACATTCCGGCCCCTAAATCGGGCACGATCAAACGTATTCTGGTGGGCGATGGCGATACGGTCGAATACGGCGCGCCTTTGGTCATTCTCGAATAAGGCGCTGACATGTTTGATAAAATCCTGATCGCCAACCGCGGAGAGATCGCATTGCGCGTGATCCGTGCGTGCCGCGAAATGGGCATTCAGTCGGTCGCGGTGCACTCTACCGCAGATGCCGACGCAATGCATGTACGCATGGCTGACGAAGCCATCTGTATTGGCCCTGCTCCCGGAACCGAAAGCTATCTGAACATGGCGTCGATCATCGCCGCCTGCGAAGTGACCGGTGCCCAGGCCATCCATCCCGGCTATGGCTTCCTCAGCGAAAACGCCAACTTTGTGCAGATTGTCGAAGACCACGATCTGACATTCATCGGCCCCACGGCGGAACACATCCGCATCATGGGCGACAAGATCACCGCCAAGGACACGATGAAAGACCTTGGTGTGCCTTGTGTGCCCGGCTCTGACGGCGGTGTGCCTGATCTTGCGGCCGCCAAGCGGATCGGTGAAGAGGTCGGCTATCCTGTGATCGTCAAGGCCACCGCAGGTGGTGGCGGGCGCGGTATGAAAGTGGCCCAAACGGCTGCCGACATGGAAAGCGCCTTTCTGACGGCGCGCGCCGAAGGCAAGTCCAACTTTGGCAATGACGAAGTCTATATTGAAAAGTACCTGACCACTCCACGCCACATCGAAATTCAGGTGTTTGGTGACGGCAAGGGCAAAGCTGTGCATCTGGGCGAACGGGATTGTTCGCTTCAGCGTCGCCACCAAAAGGTTTTCGAAGAGGCCCCCGGCCCCGCGATCAGCCCCGAAGAACGCGCACGCATCGGTAAAACCTGCGCGGACGCGGTTGCGCGGATCAACTATATCGGCGCCGGCACCATCGAATTCCTGTATGAAAACGGCGAATTCTATTTCATCGAAATGAACACACGTTTGCAGGTGGAACACCCTGTGACCGAGGCCATTTTCGGTGTTGATCTGGTGCGCGAGCAGATTCGTGTCGCCAACGGCTTCCCGATGTCATTTGGGCAGGACGATCTGACCATCAATGGTCACGCCATCGAAGTGCGTATCAACGCAGAGCGCCTGCCGAACTTTGCGCCCTGCCCCGGCAGAATCACCCATTATCACGCGCCCGGCGGGCTGGGTGTGCGGGTGGATTCAGCGCTTTATGATGGCTATTCGATCCCGCCCTATTATGATTCTCTGATTGGCAAACTGATCGTGCATGGCCGCGACCGCCCCGAGGCGCTGGCACGTCTCAACCGGGCTTTGGGCGAACTGATCGTGGATGGCATCGACACGACCGTGCCCCTGTTCCACGCGCTTCTGGCCGAAGCTGACGTTCATTCGGGCGACTATAACATCCACTGGCTGGAACGCTGGCTGGAAACCAACATGCCTCAGGGCTAAACCACATGGGCGCGCATTCGCATGGGTGAATTGACACCTGATCTGCTGATGCGCGCTTATGGTTTGGGCGTCTTTCCGATGGCCGAACACCGCGACGACCCGGATGTGTTTTGGGTTGATCCGATCCGGCGCGGAATATTTCCTCTCGATCAGTTTCACATTTCCCGGTCGCTGGCGCGCGCACTACGCCGGAGCGATTATTCTGTCACGCTGAACCGCGATTTCGTCGGCGTTCTGGATTGCTGCGCGGACCGCGCGGAAACGTGGATCAACGCGGAAATCCGCGACCTCTACACAGCTCTGCATGCCCGCGATCAGGCGCATTCGCTGGAAATATGGGACCAGAATACGCTGATTGGCGGGGTTTATGGCGTCACGCTTGGCGCGGCGTTTTTCGGGGAAAGCATGTTTTCGGCGCGCCGTGACGCCTCTAAGATAGCGCTCGCCTATCTGGTTGAACATCTGCGCCGTTGTGGTTTTACGCTGTTTGACACACAGTTTTTAACTGATCACCTCGCGTCATTAGGGGCGATCGAAATACCACGGCGCGATTATCAAAAGATGCTGACTTGGGCGACCCGGCACTCCGCCGAAATCACTGCTCACTCGTTGCCGTCAGTTGCCGATGTTTTGCAGCGACGCACCCAGACGTCATAACGCGCGTGGTCCAGCGCGCTCAGCGCCGGAGAGGAAGCAATCATCCAACCCTGAAAGATCGCATCGCCTGCGCCGTTTTTATCGAGAATGGTCAAAAACGCATAGGCTTCCCCATTGGCGTTGTCCTCGGGGTGGCGACACTGCGCCATATCCACCCGCAACCCGCCAAAATTCACGCTGTAGCCGTTTTCCAGTTCGAAATCGACCACATCGCCTGTCAGCTTGTCCAGACCACGCAGCATGGCCCCCTGCGCAATAACGGCCTGAGCCACGGTTTCGCGGGTCGCGTCCCCAAGGTTCTGCTCTAAAGGTTCAAACGTTAGTGGTTCGATCTCAAGTTCTTCAATGATGATTTCCTGCGCACCCACCATGGCTGGCATGCAGATGGCAAATGCCGTCACCAGCCACTTCATCCTTCGTCATCCCCACCGGCGACAAATTTAAGCAGCAATGAGATCAGGCTGACCGAACTTTGCGTGTCTTCAATCTCATCCCCGGCCGCCAGATTGAACGGCGACCCACCGGGCAGGATTTCGACAAAATTGCCGCCCAGCAGTCCTTCGGACGAAATCACAATCGAGGAATCATCGGGAAGCTCGACGCCGTCCTGAACGGAAACCACAGCATCTGCGCGAAAGGTCTGGCCGTTCAGCACAATGTCCGTCACGGTGCCGATTTTGACACCGGCCAAACGCACATCCGTGCCTACGCTCACGCCTTCGATAGACCGAAACGACGCGGTCAGCGCATAGCCGGTGCTTGCATTGCCAAAACTCGCGAATTGGCTGGCATATACCAGAAATCCAATCGCAGCAGCGACAACAACGGCACCTACAGTGGCTTCGGTTCGAACCGCCGACATGGTGTTACTCGGGGCTCCAAGCCTCATAGTCGCGCCGCTCTGCCGGTGTACCGGCGCGGATCGACCCGGCAGGCGCATAGGCCATCGCCGTACCCGACAGGTTTTCCTGATGCGGCTTTTCCCACTCTTTGTGCTTCAAAGGCTTGTCCGTGGGCGCTTCGTCATAGGTGCGGTGCAGCCATCCATGCCAATCGGCACCAATCCGGCTGGCTTCGACTTCGCCGTTATACATCACCCAGCGTTTCGAATCGTCCGGGTTGCGATAATAGATGTTGCCCTGATCGTCCTCGCCCACTTTCACGCCGTGGCGACGTGTAAAAAGACGTGTGTTCAGAGTTCCGCCGTTCCACCAGGTCAAGACGCTGTTGATCGTGCTCAGAATGCCCATGGATGCCTCCGCAAATTCTCTTCCCATATGGACCAAATCCCTGACAAGGTCCAGACTTGTGCCAAAGGAAAGGGGCGGACAAATTGCCCGCCCCTGAATTTTTGCTCAATTTTGCTTATCCGGCTGAGGCCGGTTCTTTTTCGGCCTCACCGTGGATCATTAACGGCGCTGCCGCTCCGGTGGCCGCCTCTACGTTGACCACCACTTCGGTCACGCTGTCCATACCCGGCAGGTCAAACATTGTGTCCAGCAGAATGTCTTCCAGAATAGAGCGCAGGCCACGTGCACCCGTCTTGCGTTCAATCGCCCGTTTGGCAATTGCGCTCAGCGCGTCATCGGTAAAGGTCAGCGCCGTGTCTTCCAGTTCAAAAAGACGCTGATACTGTTTGACCAAAGCGTTCTTGGGACCTGTCAGAATTGTCACCAGCGCATCTTCGTCCAGATCTTCCAACGTCGCCAGAACCGGCAAACGACCGACAAATTCCGGGATCAGACCAAATTTCAAAAGATCTTCCGGCTCCAGATCCTGGAACACTTCTCCGACCCCACGATCGTCATTGTCCCGCACATCCGCGCCAAAGCCCATAGCCGACCCTTTGCCACGCTGGGCAATGATCTTGTCCAGACCGGCAAATGCGCCGCCGCAAATGAACAGGATATTGGTCGTATCCACCTGCAGGAATTCCTGCTGAGGATGCTTGCGTCCGCCTTGGGGTGGCACAGATGCAACCGTACCTTCCATCAGCTTCAATAGCGCCTGCTGCACACCCTCGCCCGACACATCACGTGTGATCGATGGGTTTTCAGATTTGCGCGTAATCTTGTCGACCTCGTCAATATAGACGATGCCACGCTGCGCGCGTTCGACATTATATTCGCTGGACTGCAACAGCTTGAGAATGATGTTCTCAACATCCTCGCCGACATACCCCGCCTCGGTCAGCGTGGTTGCGTCTGCCATTGTGAACGGCACATCCAGAATGCGCGCCAACGTCTGCGCCAGCAACGTTTTACCGCAGCCCGTTGGGCCAATCAGCAGAATGTTGGATTTCGCCAGCTCAATGTCGCCGGATTTTTGCGCGTGGTTCAACCGTTTATAGTGGTTGTGCACCGCCACAGACAACACGCGTTTGGCCATAGCCTGACCAATCACATAATCATCCAGAACGTCACAGATTTCGCGCGGCGCCGGAACGCCGTCAGACGCCTTTAGCCCGCTTGCTTTTGTCTCTTCCCGAATGATGTCCATGCAGAGTTCGACGCATTCGTCACAGATAAACACAGTGGGTCCCGCAATCAATTTGCGGACCTCATGCTGGCTCTTGCCACAAAAGCTGCAATAGAGCGTGTTCTTGCTGTCTCCGCCAGAAGTGTTCGCCATGTCCTACCTTTCAGGCCCTGTCGTGCCGCCCCGAGTTTTTTCGGCTTGGCGCCCGCGTTCCGGTCAGCTTAGGCCAGCCGTTTGACGGGTACAATGTCAAAGTGCGCCATGTCGCAATCTGCGGCATGGCGCATTAATCATCACTTCTCTTCGTCGTCGCCTTTGGGACGGCTTTCGACGATCTCATCAATCAGTCCGAAATCCTTGGCTTCTTCGGGTGACATAAAGTTGTCCCGTTCCAACGCTGCCTCAACATCTTTCAGCGATTTGCCGGTGTGGCTGACATAAATCTCATTCAACCGGCGCTTCAGCTTCAGCGTCTCTTCGGCGTGAATCATAATGTCCGTCGCCTGCCCCTGATATCCGCCGGATGGCTGGTGCACCATGATACGGCTATTGGGCAACGAGAATCGCATGCCCTTTTCGCCTGCCGTCAGCAACAGCGATCCCATCGAGGCCGCCTGACCAATCACCAGCGTGGATACTTTGGGTTTGATGTATTGCATCGTGTCATAAATCGACAGACCCGACGTCACCACGCCTCCGGGGCTATTGATATACATCGAGATTTCTTTGGACGGGTTTTCTGCCTCCAGATGCAGCAACTGCGCCACGATCAGGCTCGACATGCCATCATGCACAGGTCCGTTCAGAAAAATGATCCGCTCCTTCAGGAGGCGCGAGAAAATATCATAAGCGCGCTCACCGCGGCTTGTCTGCTCCACCACCATCGGTACGAGGGTGTTCATATAAGTCTCGTATGGGTCTGTCATATCCGCCTGCCTGTTCAACGCTCCGGACCGGGAATACGGCCCTCCAACAGAGTCATAATGTTGGTCCCGGGGGGCTGCAAGGCCAGCAGACCGTTTTTAAGTTAACAGACCGTAAACCCAGCGCGAGGTCGCGGCTCCTTTCTGTCGAATTTTCGCTTGCGTTCTGTGCCATTTGCAGGACTTTGTGTCGCCTTTTACAAATTAACAAGTCAGTGAAAATCCTTTGCGCGCCAGTTCCTTTGGCCTAGTGTGAATGAATAGTTATTGACGAGGGGTTCCATGAAACTGACAACAGCATTTCTGGCCGGTTTGCTTTGCGCAACCGGCGCTATTTCACAAGAAAATCCAATTATACACGACGGCGAATACGAATTTCTTCGGGCACAAGTCGGTGAGACCTGGGACGCTCAGGATATCGAAATCGACGCGCGACTGGCCGAACTGCGCGAGGCCAATGGCGGCGCGCCACCCAACATCCTGTATGTTCTGATTGATGATGTCAGCTTTGGCATGCTGGGCAACCGGGCCATGAATTACGTGACCGGGATCGACACGCCAAACATTAACGAGCTTGCTTCTGAAGGCATGTCGCTGATGCGCATGTATACCGAACCCTCTTGCACCCCAACCCGCACGGCGATGCTCACCGGGCGTCATCCGGTGCGCGCTGGCGTAGAAGAAGTCAAAGTCGCACTGGTCGGCGAAGGCCTCGCCGCCGAAGAAGTCACCATTGCCGAAATCCTCAAACAGGCCGGGTACAACACTGCGCATGTCGGCAAATGGCATCAGGGTGACATCGAACAATCCTATCCCCACAATCAGGGTTTTGACTGGGCGGCCTTTCCCACCCATCAACAAGTGCAATTATCGCTGATGACCCGCGAAGCCATGCAAGCCAACAACATGATCGGCTTTGATCCCTCGGGCCAGACCAACCCGTTCGCCATCGACCAACGTTTCAAACCCTATGGTCTGGTCACTGGTCTTGAGGGCGAAGCCGGCTCTCTCGCGCGCGAAGTTGATATGGAAGCGGGCGAAGTCTGGACCCAGGCCAAATACCGCGACATGAACGAACGCTACCAACGTCAGGCGCTTGAACAGTTGAACAGTCTCGCAGCAAAGGATGACCCGTTCTTCCTGCAATACTGGCCGCTATACCCGCTGAACTTTGTCTACGATCAGGAACAGCAAACCTCGCGCAACGGCGGCTACATGGCGGAAAAGCTCGAATTGCTCGACATGTGGCTAGGCGATCTTTTCAACGAAGTCGACAAGCTGGGTATCGCGGATAACACTGTTGTCATGCTGATGGCGGATAACGGCATCTTCAACTACTACGCCCCGGCCCAGTCCGGCTTTATGGAACTGATCTATCGAGGCGGCAAAACCGATCATCTCGAAGGCGGCGTGCGCACAGATGCCTTTATCCGCTGGCCCGGCGCCATCGAAGCGGGCAGCACTGCAGGCGACATCGTCCATGTGTCTGATCTGTTCACAACCTTTGCACGTCTGGGCAACGCCACCGACTTTATCCCACGCGACCGCGTGATTGACGGTGTCGATCAAACCGCGCTGCTGCTTCAGGGCGAAGGCAATTCGCGCCGCGACTATGTGTACGTCTACGAGGGTCCTGTCCTGCGTTCTGTGGTTAAGCAGGAATTCAAAATGCACCTGCCCCCGCCCGGCCTGCCCGGTGCGGCCGCAAAAACCTTCAACATCCTGCGCGACCCACGCGAAGAAAGCTCGCAGATCGGCATCGCATTATGGGCAGGGGCTGCCTTTCAGGACATGGTCAAGCGCCACGCTTTGACCATCGCCAAACACCCACATCTGCCATTGGGCAAGGGTGTGCCTTACGAAGGCATCGAAAACCTGCGCCCGGAAAGCATTCTGGCGCGCGAGGTGTTCGCCAGCTGGCATTAAACACCAGCCCGGAATAATCACCCCGGTCGGCTTCTGACGTCGTCGACCGGGTACTCAAATTTCCCAAATCACAAATTGCCCCAAACACGTCTTTTCATCGCGACCGCATCTTCATTTTGCCAAAAATACTCGCGCCGCAGGCACCCCGCCCTTTCCCCGATCCGCGCCACATGCCACTCTGGTCTCTCCTCAGTCACAAGAAGACCTGACAATGCACAGCTTTGACGACATCTATGCCATTGCCGCCGACCGCAAAGGCGGCGCTTCCGCGCTGGAAACCCTGCTTGGCGACCCTGTCGCGCCAGATGCGCTTGCCAAGATCCCAGAGGATCGCTGGCTCGCCCAACTAACCAAATGTGTGTTTCAGGCCGGCTTTAACTGGAAGGTCATTGAAACCAAATGGGACGGGTTCGAAACCGCGTTTCATGGCTTTGACATCGACCGATGCGCGTTTCTGCATGACGAAGATATGGACCATCTGATGTCTAACACTGCTATTGTGCGAAATGGGCCAAAAATCCGCACCGTGATAGACAATGCCCATTTCCTGCAATCGCTGCGCGAACAGGGCGGCGCTGGCACCGTGCTGGGCGGCTGGCCCTCCTCTGATTATATCGGACTTCTGGAGTTCATGAAAAAAGGTGGTTCGCGCATTGGCGGCAATACAGGCCAATACGCGATGCGGTTTTTGGGACGGGACAGCTTCATTCTTTCGCGCGACGTGGTCGCCCGTTTGATCGCCGAAGGCGTGATCGACAAACAACCCACCTCCAAGGGCGCTATGAAAAACGTACAGGCTGCCTTTAACACATGGATGGATCAAAGCGGTCGGGGCCTCACCCAGATCAGCCGCGTTTTGGCCATGAGCGTTTAAAGACAAGCGCGCGAACAGAAAGATTTCGAATGGCTGAACCCGCCACTCCAAAAGTTGACTTTCACGATACCGGTCAGGGTCCCGCGCTGCTTTTCGTGCCCGGCTCGTTCAGCACGTCAACCGCATGGCGTGGCATCCAGCAGCACCTCCCGTCAGGGTTTCGTTTTGTAGGCACCAGCCTGTGCGGCTATGGCGCCACCAATGAAACCCGAACCCATGGCGATCTGGATATGGACCACCAAACCCGGGTGATCGAAACTGTTGCCAGCCGAATAAACCAACCCGTGCACCTTGTTGGCCACTCCTTCGGTGGCACTGTCGCGCTCGCCACCGCGCTCTCTGGCAAGGTCGACATCCTCAGTATCTCAACTTTTGAGGCGAACCCTTTCAACATCATCGACACGCCCGAAAATGGCGCGTTGTTCCAAAATGCGAAACAGGTCGCTGATGCGTTCGAAAATGCGTATCACGCAAACGAACACAACGCCCCCGGACGTATTATTGACTACTGGGGCGGCGACGGGTCTTTCCTGTCGCTACCAGACCCGGTGCAAGACTATTGCCGGGCGACCGCGCACACCAACATTCTGGACTAGTACACCGCGTTCCGGTTTCTTGCGACCACAGAAGACTATGCCAGATTGACCATGCCCGTCATGTTGGTACGTGGCGAACACGCAAACCCGGTCATGAAAGAAATCACCAATGTGCTGGGTCATTGCTTGCCAAATTCACAAACCCATATTGTGGACAAGGCAAGCCATTTCCTGACCGCGACGCACTCCAAAGAATGCGCCGAGCTGTTGTCCACCTTCTTGTCCAAAGAATTTCCGCCGATCTGATCTACTGCGTCAAAGTTCAACCCACGCACAAAATCGGCACCGCCGGAATACCGACACGGTACTGACGCACAGCCGACGCGAATTTTCGACCGTTCAGCAAGCTAAGCATCATGCTTGTCGATCATCGGTTTCCCGGAGACATAAGTCTGAGCAATTGCCCGATCATCCCCCATCATCATCAGCACAAATAATTCCTGCGCAAGAGTCTCGACCCGCCCCATACGCAGCGCCATCGCAGGTGTCGCGCGTGCGTCCAGCACAATCACATCCGCCTCGCTGCCCACGGCCAACGTTCCGATCTGATCTTCCAGCCCCAACGCCACCGCGTTGCCTCGCGTGATCCAGTGAAACGCTCGATAAGGATGCAGCGCTTGTCCTTGTAATTGAAGGATTTTGTAGCCTTCGTTCAACGTCTGTAGCATCGAATAGCTGGTGCCGGCACCAATATCCGTGGCGATCCCGTTCACAATCCCCTGCGCCCGCAGCCCCGCATCATCAAACAGGCCCGAGCCTAAAAACAAGTTAGACGTCGGGCAAAACACCGGATGCGCGCCCGTCTCGGTCAGGGCCGCGATCTCACGCGCCTCCAAATGAATGGAGTGCCCTAACAGCATTCGTTCATTGAGCAGCCCAAACCCTTGATAAACATCCATATAATCTCGTGCCTGCGGATAGAGATCCAGCGTATAGGCGATCTCATCCCTGTTCTCGCTCAGATGCGTCTGAACATAACAATCGGGATGCTCCGCCACCAAAGCCCCGGCCAAATTAAGCTGTTCAGGCGTCGACGTGATGGCAAAGCGTGGCGTCACCGCATACATCGCACGCCCCCGCCCATGCCATTTGTTGATCAGCGATTTGGTGTCATCATATCCCGATTGCGGCGTGTCCCTCAGCCCGTCCGGCGCATTGCGATCCATCATCACCTTGCCACCAATCATCCGCATGTCACGGCGCGCGGCCTCAGTAAAGTAAGCCTCTGCCGAGCCTTTGTGTACGCTGCAATAGGCAACGGCACTGGTGGTGCCATGCGCGATCAGCTGGTCAAAAAACGCAGTCGCCATCGCCTCGGCATGCATGTCATCCGCAAATCGGGTCTCTTCCGGAAAGGTGTAATTATTCAACCAATCCAACAGCTGCGCCCCCCAGCTGGCAATCACTTGCACCTGCGGGAAATGAAGATGCGTATCGATAAACCCCGCCAACAACAGGTTGGGCCGGTGATCCACAACCGTCACATCATCCGCCAGTGAACCCGCCTGCGCAAAATCACCCATTCCGGTAATCTTACCGTCCTGCATCACCAGATAGCCGTCTTCTTGGTAGGCAAAAGAGTCCGTGTCATCAGGCCCTTGCGGCTCTCTGTGAAAGCTCAGAACCCGTCCGCGCAGCAATGTCTTTTTCATTTCGTCAACTCTCGTTCAAAAGCGTTCGGGCCACTGATCAGCAGCCCGAACGTTCTGTTTACTCTGCCGGGTTTACATCAGGTTCTTTGACAACCAAATTTTGGTTTTCTTCGGCTTTATGAAAAATTGGATAGATCAGCAGGAACCCTGCAGCGATCAGATAGCCAACTGTCACGCCCGACAATTCTGGCCAATGCAGGCTCGCTGAATGCACGATACCAATCGCCGACATCGCAGCCCCTGCCAGGGCAAAGCCACCCGCATTTCGGAACCGCCCGTCGATCACGCTGGCCACAATTGCACCCCAGACAAGACCGGTGATGATAGCGCCCTGTGACAGGGCCAGATGACCGCTGAAATGCGCGCCCTGTTGCAACAACGCTGCCGTCAAAGCCTCGTCTCCGAGGCGTGGCAATCCCTCGACACCCGTCGCGCCAAGCGCGTTCAACAAAGAGCCCCATTTGACCATCAGGAACGCCGAAACATGCGGCATCATCGCGATAGTGACGGCAGCCATATGTTCGGTTTTCACCGAATGCGCAGTGTTGGTGATCAGCGACAACGCCACGAAGACCAGCACTGGTGCTGCCGCCGCAACCGGGATCAGATTGTTTAGAAACGCCAGCAATCCAAAGAACGCCGCCGCAGGAATAACCACACCCACAGCAATCAGATACCCCGCATGCGCGCCCATACGTTTATAGGCTGGATGCCCGATATAAGCCGTGGTCGGAAACGGTGACCCAAAAACCGCGCCAACCATCGTGCCAAGCCCGTCTGTCACCTGACACAGCCCAACGGGATAGTGATCCCCCGCCGCCTCGGCGCTTTCTACATTGTTCATTGTCTCAATGAAATTATAGATTTGCACCGGGATCAGAACCAGAAAAAGCTCTGGATTTGCAAAAAGATGCTGAATACCAGCCACCAGATCACCAATATAGGGCAGCGGCAGATACAACGCCACACCCTCGATGCTGACCGACGCTTTGCCGGAAATCAGCGCGACAACCGTACCGACAATCAACGCCAGCAGACCCGCCGGAATGTTGAATGGCAACCGGAACCGGCCCACCAACCCCCAAAGAATAATGATCAACGACGCGAAACCGATATAGGGATCTTCAAAGATCGTGGCCAAAGGCACCGTGCCAATGAATACCAAGGCAATCCCACACAACGTGCCCAACATGCCCGCGCGCGGTGTCACCCGTTTTAGAAACGGACCGATCAGGGCGCCAAATGCGGCCACAATACCGCCCATAAACCCAGCGCCAATGCCCACTTGCCATGCCAGCAGCGGATCGTTGGTGGACCAGTAAATCGGGCCAATCACGCCAAACAGGTACACGAACATGACCGGTGTCGAAATCCCATACGGCAACGCAGTGACATCGCGCCCCTCTTTTTCGGCGGTGCGCTTGGCCAGCCATGTGTAAACGGTGATACCGGCCAGAATGGCCACGGCGGCACCCGGCACAATGCGGCCGAAAACAATCTCGACCGGCATGCCAAACACAAACTGGCAGACCCCCGCCAGCACCATCAGGTTGATCAGGTTATCTGTAAAAAGCGCCCAGAAGGCACTGAAATCGCTGCGTGAAAACAGCTTATAGGTATAGCTGGTCCCGTTCATAAACGGTTCTCCTCTGTTTTGACCACACAGCTCTTGTTTCTCCTCAAACAAGGGGTGAGTGACCAGTTCCAATCTCCCTCAAGCCGTAGCTCAGGGCGTGGCCCTTTCGGGCGATTGTGCGGCAGGTTCAGAGGTCAGCGCCGCGATCACTTCGGCCACCACAGCCGCTGCAATCACGGGCGGCCGCTTGTCGCGGCTACCGCTTGCCCCAATGGGGCAATTTAATGCGTCGGTGGTTAACCCGCCGCATTCCTTGCGTGCAAAGCTGTTGAACTTCGCACGTTTTGTGGCCGAGCCGATCATACCGACCCAGGCCGTATCTTTTCGTTCAAGTGCTTCTGCGCTCAGAAGAAAGTCCAGGGCGTGATCATGTGTCAGCACGATAAACGCGCTTTTGGCCGGTGCAGACCGCACCTCTGCCTCGGGCAACGCGCTTAACCGTTTTTCGACCTGTGCATGGCTCAAAGCCAGCTCATCCGCCCGGTTGTCGACCAGCACACACCGCACCGGCAAATGCTGAAACAAATCCGCCAAAGCCCGACCAACATGCCCGGCGCCAAATACATAAACATGAGGCAGCGCCGCCTCGTCGGCCACGACCCGCGCAATCGCAGCGTCACAGGCTGCCTGATCCATCAATGTCAGAGACACCTCAACACGCCCACCGCAACACTGACCAATCTCTGGCCCCAACGGAACATCCATTACTCCGCTCAAAACGCTGTTTATCAACAGTTTTCGGGCCTCGTCCAGCGCCATATATTCCAGCTGTCCGCCGCCAATAGTTCCCAACACTTCAGCGGCCGAAACAAACATTTCGGCGCCTTCTTCGCGCGGGGATGATCCGCGCACACGGGTCAGTTCGACCCGCATAACCGCCGGTTCGCGCCTCAGAAACGATATGAGCGTTTCGGGTCTCATCAGCCGCTCAAGCCTTCAATGGCCATCAACACACATTCCGGTGTCGCGGGGGCATCCAGACGCGGACATTCGGCATAATCATTGACCGACGCCACCGCCATGCCCAGCGCCTCGAACACGCAGATCGGCAACATAAAGGGTGGCTCTCCTACCGCTTTGGAGCGTTTGATGGTCAGCTCCCGGTTTTCCGACCAATCCGCCAGCCTTACGTTAAATTCACGCGGCACATCGCTGGCCAGCGGTATTTTATAGGTGCTCGGCGCATGGGTACGCAGCCGACCGGCATCGTCCCACCCCAGCTCTTCGGTGGTCAACCAACCCATGCCCTGCACAAACGCGCCTTCGACCTGACCTTTGTCCAGAATGGGGTTCAGAGATTTGCCAACATCATGCAGCACATCCACGCGATCCACGCTGTATTCGCCGGTCAACGTATCTACGCTGACCTCGGCCATCGCCGCGCCATAGGCATAGTAATAAAACGGGCGACCTTGTCCCTTTTCCCGGTCCCAGTGGATCTTGGGTGTTTTGTAAAATCCAGCGGCCCAAAGTTGCACCCGCGCCATATAGGCCTGTTTGATAAAGTCAGCAAAAGCAATCACTTCTGCGCCAACCTGCACCTGATTTGGCAGAAACTGAACCTCCTCCGGGGTCACATTCCATGCACCGGCGGCCCAGTCAACCAGCCGTGCCTTGATCTGATCACACGCATTCAGCGCGGCCATCCCGTTCAGGTCGGTACCGCTGGACGCCGCCGTTGCCGACGTGTTTGGCACCTTTTCCGTTGTGGTTTTGGTGATCTTGATGTTGTCGAAATCAATCTGAAACGCGTTGGCCACGACCTGCGCCACTTTGGTGTTCAACCCCTGACCCATTTCGGTTCCACCGTGGTTCAGCATGACCGACCCGTCATTATAGATATGCACCAATGACCCGGCCTGATTGTACCACGTCGCGGTAAAGCTGATGCCGAATTTCACAGGTGTCAGCGCAATGCCTTTGCGAATGATCCCGCCCTTGGCATTATGGGCCAAAACCGCCTTGCGCCGCGCCTGATACTGCCCCGTTTCCTCAAGCTCTTCGACCAGCCGGGGCATCACATTGTCTTCGACAGTCTGATGATACGGCGTCACATTGCGGTCAGTCTGGCCATAAAAATTGGACTTGCGCACCTCAAGCGGGTCTTTGCCCAGCTTATAGGCAATCTCTTCGATCATACGCTCTGCGGCAATCACACCTTGCGGCCCGCCAAATCCGCGAAACGCCGTGTTGGACACAGTGTTGGTTTTCATCGGACGGCTGGTCAGGCGCACATGCGGATAGTAATAGGCATTGTCCGCGTGAAACAGCGCCCGGTCCGTGACTGGACCAGACAGATCTGACGTCCAGCCGCAACGCGCGGCAAACTGCCCCTCGACCGCCTGAATTTGGCCGTCGTTGTCAAATGCCACATCATAATCAACGACAAAATCGTGCCGTTTGCCGGTGCTTTCCATATCCTGATCGCGATCAGGGCGGATTTTTACGGCACGATTCCATTTTTTGGCCGCCATCGCAGCCACGGCGCAAAACAGGTTCATCTGGCTTTCTTTGCCGCCAAATCCACCGCCCATACGACGCACATTCACCACCACTGCATTGGATGGCACGCCCAGAACATGGGCCACCATATGCTGAGCTTCGCTTGGGTGTTGGGTCGAGCAATGCACAATCACATCATCATCTTCGCCAGGCATCGCAAAGGCGATGTGCCCCTCAAGATACATGTGATCCTGCCCCCCGACACGCATCTGGCCCTTGATCCGGTGCTCTGCTTTTTGCCCTTCGGCCACATCACCACGCTCCAGCCTGAGCGGTTCTGTAACATGTGGATAGCCTGCGGCCATGGCGGCGGCTGCGTCGGTGACGTGGTCCAGCGTTTCATAATCCACCTCGGCCAGCTCAACCGCCCGACGCGCAATGTCACGGCTTTCGGCGACAACCGCGAACAGCGGCTGCCCCCAGAACTCCACGACATCTGTGGCAAATACCGGTTCATCATGACGCCCGGTCGGGCTGACATCATTCACGCCGGGAATATCATCCACTGTCAACACGCCAACAACGCCGTCGGCGGCCTTGACCTTGCTCAGGTCGATCGACTTGATCCGCCCGTGTGCCACAGATGAGGTGCCAAGATAGGCGTGTAACGTGCCAATCGGCTCAGCAATATCGTCACAATAATCTGCCGACCCGGTCACATGTTTGATCGCGCTGTCATGGCGCAGATCGGTATGGGCGTCGCCCTGAATGCTCACTGTCTGTTTCATGGCCCTACCCCTCATGCGCTCTTCAGGCGCGCATCTGCACCTGCTTGTTCCAGCCAAAACCGGCGAAACAGGTTTTGCGCCACCTTCATCCGGTAATCCGCCGTCGCACGCATATCGCTGAGCGGTGCAAAATCTTCGGGCAGTGCAGCGCCAGCCGCTAGAAAGGCCGCCTCTCCCCAAGGCTGCCCGACCAGCGCTGCCTCTGCCCCAGCAGCCCGTTTGGGCGTTGCCGCCATGCCGCCAAATGCGATCCGAGCCCCTGTAATCAAGCCGTTATCCACGGCGATGTTGAACCCAACCGCAACCGACGAAATATCCTCGTCCCGGCGTTTGGAAATCTTATAAGCTGCATGATGCCCGTCGCTGATGCGCGGCACCGAAATGCTTTCGACAAACTCCCCTTGGGTGCGATCCTGCCGCCCGTAAGCGACAAAGAATTCCTCCAGCGGAAGGTCACGTCTTATATTGCCTTTGCGCAAGGTGATCGAGGCACCCAACGCAATCAAAACCGGCGGCGTGTCACCAATGGGCGACCCATTGGCGATGTTGCCGCCAATGGTGCCCATATTGCGCACCTGCCAACCGGCGATCCGGTCCCAATACTCTGCCAGATATGGATAATGTTGCGCAATCACGTCCTGTGCCTCGGTATATGTCACACCGGCACCCATCGTGACGCAATCGTCGCTCACATTGATCGCTTTGAGTCCGTCCAGATGCCCGATAAAGACCGCAGGAGACAGACGGCGCAGGAATTTGGTGACCCACAAACCCACATCCGTACTTCCCGCAACAAGCGTTGCGTCTGGCTCATTGGCCAACACTTCCGCCAGATCATCAACATCCGCAGGCAAAATCGCGCGCGATCCGTCTTTGCTCACCTCAACCCGGCATCCGTCACGCGACGCCTTAAGCCGGGCAGTGATGCTGTCACGCTCAGCAGTCAAATGATCTGCGGTTGGTGCGCCCGTCTCGGACACCGCCAGAGCGGCGCGAATGATGGGGGCATATCCCGTGCAGCGGCACAGATTGCCCTGAATGGCCGTTTCAACCTGTTGCGCATTTGGCTGCGCGTTTTCCATCCACAACGCATAAAGTGACATGACAAAGCCAGGCGTACAAAAGCCGCACTGGCTGCCGTGATGTTCAACCATCGCCTGTTGCACCGGGTTCAATCGACCGTCCGCGCCCTGCAAATATTCGATTGTCACAACGTGGCACCCGTCCAGCGAGGCCAGAAAACGGATGCAGGCGTTCACTGCCTCGTATTTCAAACCAGCCGCGGTCAACCGTCCGACCAAGACGGTGCACGCCCCGCAATCGCCCTCGGCGCAGCCTTCTTTGGTGCCGGTCAGGCGTTGATCAATCCGAAGGAAGTCCAGCAGGGTATCATCTGCCCCCACATCGCTGATCGCGACGTTCCGGCCGTTCAGAAGAAACCGTATCTGATTGCGAATTTGCATGCTGCCCTCTCTGACGTTGAATGGTGCCTTGACCACAAATTACATCATAGGGGGCAGATCGCCTTCAATGAAATGAGGGTTTTCGCTAATCTATTTCAACGAATTGTTGAAAATACCGCCAAACAAAAGGAAGTATGATACAACTGGACGCGGCCTGAGAACCGTCAGCGGAGAGCACAGATGCCCTATTTGGAAAGCCTCAAGGTTTTTGTTCGCGTGGTTGAACTTGGCTCAATCACGTCCGGCGGGCGCGACATGCGTCTGACGCCGGCGGTGGCCTCAAACCGTGTAAAAGAACTGGAACAACGTCTGGGCGTGCGCCTGTTTAACCGCACCACGCGCAATCTGTCGCCCACCGAAGTGGGCAAGGTTTTCTACGATCACGCGCGCAAAGTCATCGAAACGCTGGAAGAGGCCGAAGCCGTTGTCGCCGGGTTCTCTGACACGCCGCGTGGCACCATCCGGGTCACCGCGCCGCTTGGCATCGGACGCCGCATCATTGCGCCTTTGATCCCACAATTCACAGAAAAACACCCCATGGTCGACATTCGTCTGCGTCTTTCTGATCGCAAGGTTGATCTGTTCGAAGACGGTCTGGATGTGGCCTTTGTGCTTGGGGAACTCAAGGATTCAAACCTCAAACTACGCAAAATTGCCGATTGCCAGCGGGTCCTGGTCGCGTCCCCGGATTACTTAAAGCGCGCCGGAATTCCGCAAAGCCCCGAGGATCTGATGCGGGATCACAATTGCCTGTTGCTGCGGTTTCCACGCTCGCCCGAATACTTCTGGACGCTGCAAACCCCAAACGGATTGCGCAAAATCGAGGCGAAAGGCCGGTTTGACGCCGATGACGGGGACGTGCTGACGCAATGGGCGCTGGATGGATCGGGCATTGCCAACAAGCCACGCTTTGACGTAGCGCGCTATCTGACGGCAGGCGAGCTGGTCGAAATCCTGCCCGCCACACCGCCGCTGCCCGCCAGTTTCGGCTGCCTTTATCCGCATCGGAAATTTCAGGATCCCAAGATCCGGCTGTTTGTAGATTTCATGACATCGCAAGGACGCAAGCATCTGGAGCAGATCGCCACACAATGATCTGCTTTTCAGGGATGGGTTGCGCCCCCTTCCCGCAGTTTGGGCGAAAAGATTGTAAACGTCGCGCGCCCCTGATGTTTTGAGGCATAAAGTGCTGTGTCCGCATCCGCCAAAAGCTGATCAACATCAGCTTCGCCCGTTCCCTGATACAGCGAAATCCCGATGCTGGCTGATACGTTGCAGAATTCATCCTTGAACGGCAGTGGCTTTTCGATTTCCGAGATTATACGGCGAGCGATCCGGCCCAATGTTTCCGGATTGGTGATGCGCTGAAAAACCATCACAAATTCGTCCCCGCCAACGCGCGCAACGCAATCGTCATCCCGGCTGGATTCGACCAGGACCCGCGCGACCCGCTGCAATACCTGATCCCCGGCGGCATGTCCCATCGTGTCATTCACCGCTTTAAAGAAATCCAGATCGATCTGCATCAACCCAAACGGCGCCTGTTCGCGCAGCATCCGTGGCAGAATATGTTCCAGCGCACGACGGTTCTTGAGCCCGGTCAGAGTGTCGGTGAACGCTTGCTCCTCGGCCGCAATCATTGCGCCCTGCAACCGCTGATTTAACTTGCGCGACGCTTCCATTGCCGCCGACTTTGCCTCAACCAGATAGAGCATTTCTACGGTCAGGTCGGTCGCCGCAAAATCCGCCGAGGTCAGCGCATAATCCCGCACCGCATCAATGATCGAGATGCCAAAGGACAGGTTCACCACCGCTCCGCCATTGTCCGGCAACGGCACCAGAATGGCTTTCAGTCCGGTTTGGTTTTCGCTGCGTGTCCGCAGATGCAGCTTTACACCTGCGACGGCCAAAAGCTGTTTCATATTTGTAACCGAGCGCGGGCGGCACAATTCAAACACTTCCAGAAACCGCATATCCTTTAGATCGGCACATTCGGTCAGCTTTTCCACTGTTGGCCCGGCATGAGTTATATGCCCAGTGTCATCCAACACGACGTGCATCGGACATAAGACATCCAAAATGGTGGTCAGTTGCTGCATGCACGGCATCGGCTTATCCGGCCCTTGCGCCAAGTTCAAAGCTACGACCCTGCGCAAAAGCGGTCTCGATCAACGTGATTTCGATGATTTCGCGCTGATCCCCACCGCCCTGAAATTCCAGAAACACCAGCGCCCCGTAATCATCCGCAAGTGTGCGCAACACGCCCATCATGACATGCCCAAACCCCGGTTGCGCATGGCGGCAGGTCAGGCTGAACCGATGCAAAGTATGTTCGCGCAGTTCAAGTTGCGGCAACCGAAGATCATCCACTGCCAACCGTGCCCGATCCGGCAGGTCATCCAGCGAATGCAGAAACTCGACAAACGTGACCCCGCCAAACCGCAATAATCGCCGCAACGCTTCGACATTTGGATGAGAAACCAGATAGGTTCCGATATCTTCCAAAACAGTTTCTGGCGGGGCTCCGATGGTTTGCGCGGCTGCCTGGATCAGCTGATTGGTTACTTGATCTTCATAATGCAGCATCGCCTCAAACTCGGTGAGTTCCAGCCCGGCAAGTCTCGTAACTTCAAGCCATCGGTCCTGCCCATAGCTATCCTGGACAAAACATTGAATCGCTCTGTTGATCAGCCCGTGCATGACCTTCCCCTTGTGATTGGGATCAGTATGGACAGACGGACCTTAAAAAAATCCCAACAAATTCAATTCGACGGAGACAGCTCAAAATCGCCAATCCACAGCGATTTTCGGCTACTTGGGGCCAAACGATAGTTTCCCTGAACAATCTCGCGCACCTGATCACGGGTAACGACCCCTGCGCCGTACCCACCCAGATAGGACCCAAGCTGCAAATTGCCGTCTTCGACCCACACGCTCATCGCGTCAAACGCCCCGTCACGCCCCGGCAAAAGCAACACGCCCTCCAGACCAGCCTGCGCAGAATCAAAGTCATCCAGAACCATCACACATCCCGGATTGCTCTGACGGCGACACAGCGCCAACCACTCGTTCACCCGGTAATCAGGAACGCCATCCATCATATCCGCCCGCAATGCCGCTTCATCCGGGAAGACCCTTATCAGGTTGCGCAACGCCGAACTTTGCCCCAAAGCCACCGCCTCGGCCGTGGCAAACTGATACCGGTTGTCTGCACGTTTGGCTGCCGCAATTGCTTGCTTTAATGCGCCATCCCCATCCGGCGCCTGCGCCGCCAGATGTTCCAGTGCTGCCTGCCCCGGACGCCCCCAGGCATGCGCAAGCTCCCACAGGGGCGCGCTTTCAAGGTCGGATTCGCCTTTCAGAAACCGGTTGACCTGGCTCGTCGATGAAATCGCCTCGATATTCAGGATTGGCGTCATCCAGAGCGCGCTGATCAGCAGAATGCCACCCGCGACGCGGATATTGGCCTGACGAATACGTTCCATCCATTCACCGCGAAACACCACAGACCCGGCATAGGCCAACGCATAAAGCCCGACAAAACCCGCAATGGTTGCCGCCGACAGACGCGCCGGGGTCCAGCCATATTGCTGCACGCGCAGCCAAACCGCATAGCCTGCCAACGCCCCAAGCACCGGCAACAGCAGGGCCAGCATCGCCGACGCCGCGCGCATCCAGCCAAAATGGACCGCATCATCATCCTGTTTGCCCAACGCCACGCTGACCAAAGCGATCATCCCAATGGCAACGGCCAAAAGCGTGGCCGCCGGGCTGAGGTCTCCAAACAGTTCGTTAGACCCACGAAGTACAACTGCAATCACAAAGATCGTCACGACAACCAGCATCACCGGCACGAGTAAGCGCAACAGGCGCAACAACAGGTACGGTGACACATAATCGCGCATCTCATAGACCACAGACAGGCCCAGACCCAATGTGAACCCGCTCAGCACATAAGGCACCAGCCCGATGTCCAGGAGGTTTTCAATCAACGGCACGCCAACAATCTGCAAAAGCGCATCAGACAGAAAAACAACCGCCCAAAACACGCCAACAAACAGCCACGCCGCGCTGTAGCGAACCACGATGCCCCAAGACATATCAAACAGACGGACATAGCTGCGCGTGTCCTGAGGGTTCGCCAACCAGACCGCCAAGAATGGCGTGCCCACAAACAGAAAAACGCCCCACGCAAAGATCAGATGCCCGGCGCTGAAAAACGCTTCCAGGCTGTCAAACCGCAGACTGCTCCACCCCACAAGCAACGCGGCAAAAATCGCCAACAGCGCGGCGGCAGTGGCCGAGCGCAAAGACGTCGCCGGGCCGCACAGTGCCAGCAGGATGGTGAAAAAACCTGCTACAGCGCTGGCCACTGTCAAAAACAGGTGCGGATTTGTCAGAATGTCCTGAGCCTTTTCGACCAGACCCCACAAGGCCAACCCGGCCAGTGCACCGATCAAAGCCATTTCGGCCCGACTTACAAGGGTACGACGATCACTTGCCCGCATGACATTCTCCTGCAAAATCGGTTCAGTTTAGGCCGGTTTTGCGTTCAGGAACAATGCGGTATTCATGCGCGCCGTGTAGAGCGACATGTGGGGCACCACGTTGCGCCCTGTGGAACCGGTTAAAAATCCGTCGGCGCGCCACCTTCTTCCTTGCGTCGCGCCACAAAGGCGACCAGCTCTTCGCGGATGGCCGGGTCCATGGGCGGCGCTTCAAAGTCGGCCAGTATTTCTTTGTAAATGTGGTGCGCGCGCTCTGGTGTCCACACGGCCCCCGCAGCCTCCCACGCCTCAAAGTTGCGCCAATCCGAAGCAAAAGGCTGATAAAATGCGGTGGAATAGCGATCCTGCGTGTGTTGAATCCCAAAGAAATGCCCGGCGCTGCCCACATCTTTGATGGCATCAATGGCAATTTCATCGGGCCCGGTCGCGCACAATTCGGGCTCCATATAGCGTTGGATCATCTGCAACACTTCGCAATCCATCACAAATTTCTCGGGACTGGCGATCAGCCCACCTTCCAGCCAGCCGGCGGCGTGATAGACCATGTGCGCCCCGGACTGCACGGCTGACCACAGCGAATTGGACGTTTCCCACATCGCCTGCCCGTCAGGCACATTGGCCGCACAAACGCCGCTGGCGCGCATTGGCAGACCATAAAAACGAGCCATTTGCCCGGTCATCTGAGTGGCACGCATGTATTCAGGCGTGCCAAAAGCGGGCGCGCCGGATTTCATATCAACGTTACTGGTAAAGGTGCCGATCGCACAGGCTGCCCCCGGGCGGATATATTGCGCCAGTGCCACCGCACACAACCCTTCGGCCAGCGACTGGGCCACCGCCCCCGCCATCGTAACCGGGGCCATCGCCCCGGCAAGGGTGAACGGAGTCACAACCAGCCCCTGATTGCGCCGCGCCATGCGCATCCAGCCATCCATCATCGGCTCGTCATGTTTCAGCGGCGATGTGGAGTTGATGTTGGTATACAATTTCGGGCTGGCTTCAAACTCTTCATCGCTCCACCCGCCAGAGATGCGGACCATCTCCATGGCATCTTCGACCCGCTCTTTGCCTAACGAATAGGTATGCGCCACCTTGTCCGTCAGGGTCAGCTTGTCAAAAAGCACATCCAGATGACGCACGCTGGCATGAATGTCCTGTGGTTCAACGGGATAGCCGCCGACAAAATGGATGCAGTTGAAATATTGGCTGAGCTTCAACAAATTGGCGCACATTTCCCGCGTGCCCGGCACTTTGCGCCCCAGTTCCATATCCCAATAGTTAGGCGGCGAACTGACATTGCCAAACAGGATATGGTTCTCGCCCAAAGTGATCTGGTGATCGGGATTGCGCGGGGTCAGTGTCCAGTTGGATGGCGCTTTGCTGAGCATTTCGCCGATGAAATCACGCCCAAAACGGATATTATCACCGTCGACAATGCAGCCCGCTTGTTTCAGGAGGTCGCGCGCCTCCTTGTTGTAGAACTCAATACCAATCTCTTCGAGAATGCGCATCGCGCCTTCATGTACGCGCTGAACCCCCTCTTCGCTGAGCGGTTCAGTAGGGCGATCCAGATTGACAGGCAAGCGCCAGGACATTTGTTCGATGGCGCCCGCTTTACCTCGCCGCGCCGCGTTGCCCGCACGTCCGCCGCTTCGCTTTCTGCGTTTTCCATCCTGAGCCATACGCCACTCCCTGTCCCGCTGTTGATCTCAGAAGACCGCAAGCACCGGGCGATATCTGCGCATTTACGACGCTTCTGGTCGTTTTGGCCACATGCACCGCACGCGAACCGGGGCGCTCCCGCCAATCTGCTGGCGCAGCAAAGCTGCTTGCAGGCTGTTGGGCATGGCTCAGCAAAGCTGAGCCTGAGGTTGCGCATCCCCGAGCCGTACGCACCAAATCAAAGCTGGATTTCGCATTTCACCGAGAACGGCGAGCCCGGATTCAGGTATTCAGCCAGGTCTCAATATGCCCGATATCCGGTAAGACCACATCTGCGTATGGCGCAAGATCAGCGGTGCCCGCCATGCCCGTCAACACAGCAATTGTCTGCATCCCTGCACGACGCCCAGCGATCAGATCGTGCGTGCTGTCGCCAACCATGACCACCCGCGCAGGATCAATCTGCATCTGATCGGCAAAAGCCAGCAAAGGCGACGGATCAGGCTTGGCACCATAGCCGCTGTCGAACCCGGCGACAAAGTCGAACATCTCTTCGATGCCGACGCCATTCAATTGAGCACGGGCCGAAAATTCGGAATCGTTGGTCATCACGCCCAACCGCAGTTTTCGCGCCGACAAGGCCGACAGAAACGGGCGCAACGGCACCGCGGGCACCAATGGCGCCCCGGCCGCATCCTGCATCAGTTTCAGCTCAATCGCCGCGACATCGCTATGCCCCATCGCATCGGCAACAGCTTCTGCAGCCTCTCGGTTTGTGCCCGCAATCACAAAGCTTTCCGGCAGGAAAGACCCCGCTTGCAGATCAAAGGCCAAGGCGTCAGCTAAACGTTTTTCGAGCGCCGGGTCGCCATCTGCAAAGTCGGTGATCGCGTTTGCGGCCCACACATTCCAGGTCGCGGCGAAATCAAACAACGTGCCGTCCTTGTCAAACAATACCCCGTCAACCTGCATACCGAACCCCTTGTGCCAGATCGCCCGACACTGCCCCGCCACGGGTGCGTTCACAAGCGCATTTCGCACCCCGGATTGCAATTATGTCCAATGCATACGCGCGGTGCCCAACAGAACCTGTGCGGCCACCATTGGGGTCTCATAAGCGACCTGATGAACATCGCAAAATGACACCACCCAAGCGTCATCCATCGTGATGAACTCTAATACCGATCCCAGAAAGCTGTGATCCCCCGCCAAAGTTTTCAGATCGTCCACTGATGCACCTGTTGACCCCAGAAACACCGGCAACAATTCGTCATTGGTAACCAGCCACGCCAGCGCCTTAAGCGCCAGAGTTTCAGCAGCATCCTCAGTCAGAGACATTTTTTCCACCTTCGAAATCTTTTCTTAACCAATGCGCATACAAATTGATTTAACCCTTTGGCAAGTTCTCAGGTCTCTCAATGACAGGACGAATTCTGATTATCGACAGTGTGGCCACGAACCGTATCGTGCTCAAGGCCAAACTGTGCGCGGCCTTTTATCAGGTCGAACAGGCGGCGGATGCCACCGAAGCGATGGCGATGATCAAACGCACGGCGCCCGATTTGATTCTGCTGGGAACTGACTTGCCGAATATGACCGGGCTCGCGTTGTGTCGCCGCTTAAAATTGCGGCGCGCCACATCACAGATACCGGTGGTCATGGTTGTGGATCAGGACACCCGGGTCCTGCGGCTCGAAGCGTTGGTTGCAGGTGCTGACGAAACCATCGCCAAGCCCTTGAAAGACAATCTGCTAATGGCACGAATCCGGAGCCTGATGCGGGCACGAGAGACGGTCGAAGACCTGAAACTGCGTGATACAGCGGCGCGCGTTCTGGGGTTTGCCGAACCTTCCGCCGGTTACGAAACACCCGCCTCGGTTTTCTTTACCACACCAACGCCGGAACAGGGGCTGGCATGGCGCAATCTTCTGAAACCTCTGGCCCCATACCAGACGCGACACCATCGCCTCGCCAACGCCTTAAAAAACCTGTCAAAATGTCCGGCGCCTGATGCGTTTGTCGTCTCGCTGGATGCTGACGCCCCAGAAGGAGGATTGCGGTTTCTGGCGGAACTACGCGCCCGATCCGCGACCCGCAGGTCGGCGGTGTTGGTGATCATGAACAAAGATGACGATGCAGCGTGGGTAGATGCGCTGGACCTTGGTGCCAATGACGTCATGCCCCACGGTTTTGACGCCGAAGAGGTCTCTCTCAGGCTTGCTGGTATGATCAAACAAAAACGTCTTGTCGACCGGTTGCGTCAAAATGTGCAGGATGGATTAGATGCCGCGGTGACCGATCCGCTGACCGGGTTGCACAACCGCCGCTATGCCCTGCCCCAGCTGGCGCGGATCACCCGGCAATCACAGGCGATGGGCACGCAATTCGCCGTTATGGTCGCTGATCTGGATCATTTCAAGACGATCAACGACCGTTATGGCCATAACGCCGGGGATGTTGTTCTGGCCGAAATCGCAAGGCGTATGCGCGAAACTCTGTCAGATGCTGACCTGATTGCTCGCATAGGCGGTGAGGAATTTCTGGTTGTTCTGCAGCGTACAGATCAAAGGAAAGCCACCGCTGTGGCAAGTCGTCTTTGCGAAGCGGTTCGCAACGATCCTGTCTATCTTCATGGGCGTGACATCCAAATACCGGTAACAGTTAGCATCGGAGTTGCTATGGGGGGCACCGAAAAATCCAAAGCCAATGGCAAAACCAAATCGAGAACCACCATGACCGGAACAGCCAATGACCTGATAGATGTGGCCGATCAGGCTCTTTATGGCGCCAAGGCAGATGGGCGGGATCAGGTCACAATGGGTCGTCCGGCCCACTGACTTTAATCGCGCTTTTCTTTTGTTTTTTTCTTGCTGCCGCGTTTCAGCACATCTTCCAGATCATCTGCATAAGTGGCACGTTCTGTGTCGGTCATCGAAAACACCCGGTCCAGCCAGATTTTTTGCGCCACTTTACGCCGCTGTTCGCCGCCGATGTCTTGTTGCGCAACCTCTTGCGTCAGCGCGTTCTGATCCAGCGGTGCCGCCCGTAACAAGCCAACAACCCGTTCATAGCTGCGCCGCGATCCCTCGCGATCAATCTCAGCCTGACGGTAGGCGTCGCGAATGGCCTTGCCAACGATGCGCTTGTCCTGAACATTCAACGCCCGCACATAGGGCGAGCCAAACCGGTCAGAGCGGTCACGGCTGTCACCATCGCGCATGTGTCCCACAACGGCCCCACCAACCACGCCAACCACCAACAGGTTCAGCGCCAGCGAGCCGATCAACAAGATCCGCACGCCGCGTCGCATTCCCGGTTTCTTATCGGTTTCATTGGCCATCACAGTCCCCTATTCCACCAGAAAGGCATAGTTTGCGTCGAGATCGGACAAAAAGCTGTCCTGTCCGTTCGAAAGCAACGTTGCCCCAATACCGTCCGCCATAAGGCTGGTCGACCCGACCACGCCAATCCAGACACCTGCCGCCGCCGCAGTAGCCAGCCCGGCCACAGACGGCCAGCCGCCCAACGCCTTCAACAACACGTTCCAAAGCCCGGGTTTATCCTCGGTCCTATCTGCAATCTGCGTGGTGGGATCAGGCTGCATCGCTTCGGCATCCGCAAGTACCCGCGCCAGAAAATCCGACGAAGGGGCGGCGCTGGCATCCGTTTTGGCAACGTCGAA
This sequence comes from Shimia sp., assembly GCF_039969785.1. Classification (GTDB taxonomy): domain Bacteria; phylum Pseudomonadota; class Alphaproteobacteria; order Rhodobacterales; family Rhodobacteraceae; genus Shimia. The sequence continues at coordinate 163,041 of NZ_JBDVNC010000048.1, forward strand.
CAAGGCATCCAGCATCATTTCGTCACGATCCGTATCAGTCATCTGAATACCCCAATGCTTCCTTCTGGCCTGCCAGCGCTTTGGCCAGCATCCGTTTTCCACGCGCCGTCAGACTTTCTACAGCCTCGACGCTAATTTCCAAAACCTCGGCAATCTCAGGATTGCCCAATCCCTCGATATGACGCAAAACCACTGCCTGACGCTGACGCTCTGGCAAAGTGGCCAACGCGGCCTGCAGCGCATCAAGCCGTGCCTTTTCCTGCATCGTTTCAAGCGGCCCCTTGGCGTCATCCGCAGGTTCCGCAATCGAATCCAACCCAACTCCGCGCGTTTTGCGCAGCCGGTCTGTGCATAAATTGGCAACCACGCGGTACAGCCATGTCGTCACCTTGGCCTCGCCCTGACGCCATTCCGGCGCGATTTTCCACAACCGGATCAACGCCTCTTGCGAGACATCTTCGGCTTCAGCCCGGTCTCCCAGCATCCGAAAGGCATGCGAAAACACGCGTGGCGTCAGGCGCAACGTCAATGCGCGCGCCGCTGCCCCGTCCCCGTTGGCATAAAGCACCAACAAGGTTTCATCGGGGATATCAGCCTGTGTGTCATAGGGCATGTCCATGGGTCCTGATGGCTAGCCTCTTGCGTTCAAACTTGCAATCTTGGACGGGCGCTTTTTGCGCCCGTCCCAACCTGACTTCTGGGTTTAGTTTTGCTCGGAGTCAGGCTGCCCATGGCGTTTCTTGCCTTTACGGCCGTCGCGCATCTTTTCGCGAGCAGCTTCGAATTCTTCCTTCGAAATCTTGCCATCGCCATCGGTGTCCAACCGGTCAAACATCTTAGCGGTCCGATCACCTTTGGGCTGCATTTCTTCCGGGCTCAGAACCCCGTCGCCATTTGCGTCGCGACGTTCCAGCATCTTTTCGCTGCCTTTTTGGGCGCGATCTTTCATGCGCTGCTCCATTGACGCCTGCAACTCTTCGGCGCTCAGCGAGCCGTCACCATTGGTATCGACCTTGTCGAACCGGGCTTGTGCATGTGCGGTCAGCTCGTCTTGCGACAGGAACCCGTCCCCATTAGTGTCGACTTCTTCAAAGTTGATCTGTGGTCCGTGATGCCCGCGCATCTTGCCACCAGACCCTTTTGCCGAAGCAGCCACGGCCGTTACGCTCAGCGCTGCTACAATGATACCTGTGATAAAGTAGGTGCGTTTCATATCTCAGAACTCCTATAGTCTTTTCTTTGCTCTGCTTCCTGAACCCGGCCTCTTGCCCGATTTCTGATACTAAAACGCGCCTGCCAATCTTTTCCGTCGAAAAAAATAAACTGGTATGCTAAGGACCATTTTTGCGACATCGGGACGCAAGGCGTTTTGTACTCTTTCAAACAGAGACACGCAGCCTCATCTTGGTGGGGGACGAGCGAGGACGAAAATGAATACCATGACTGCTAAGGCGGAAGACCGACCTATGTGGCCAGCCCTGAGAAAGGGTTGGCGACGCAAATGCCCGAATTGTGGCGGCGGGCAGATGCTCAAGGGCTATCTGAAAGTGCGCGACCATTGTTCGGTCTGTAAACTGGATCTCAGCCAGCACCGGGCCGATGACGGGCCGGCGTATCTGACGATTCTGATCGTGGGCCATCTAATGGCACCGTTGCTGCATATTGTATTCGTGAACTGGCGGCCCGAGCCGCTGATCATGTTTACTATCTTTTCGGTTGGCGCTGTTGCCCTGTCACTCTACCTTTTGCCCCGGCTCAAAGGGGTGATTGTGGCGTTTCAATGGGCCCGACGCATGAACGGATTTTCCGATCCGTGCGTCTGATCCTGCAATCCGGGTAAAGGGCAGACATGGCAATCGACAAAACAGCTATTCGTGACGCGGCAACCGTTATTGTGTTGCGTGACCGTGAGAACGATCCGCATATTCTGATGGGTCAGCGCGGCGCCAAGGCTGCGTTCATGCCTAACAAATTCGTGTTTCCCGGCGGCGCTGTCGACCGGGAAGACGCCGATATCCCGCTGGCCACTCAAATGCCCGACATCTGCCGCGACCGGCTTGGCGAAGATGCGGACCCTGCACTGGTGCACCCGTTGGGCGTGGCTTGTATCCGTGAATTGTGGGAAGAAACCGGGCTTATACTGGGCACACTTGGGTCCTGGGACGTAAATCCGCCCGCAGATTGGCAAACCTACGCCGAAACCGGCCACGTGCCCTCGGCGCAAGCACTGCAATTTGTATTTCGCGCCATCACACCACCGGGACGCCCGCGCCGCTTTGATGCCCGGTTCTTCCTATTGGATGCCGACGAAATCAACACCGATCTGGATGATTTTTCCGCCGCCTGTGACGAGCTTTCGCACCTGCAATGGATCGCTTTGCCCAAAGCCCGCGAATTCGACCTGCCCTTTATCACCGAAGTTGTTCTGGCCGAGGTCGCAGGCCGCGTGCATGACACTGCACCGCCTGCCAATGTACCATTCTTCAAGAATGGCGACGAAGAAAGCCTGTTCAAACGTCTCAAAGGGCGCATAGCGAACCCCGCCGACGAATAATCACCCCAGCACGACAAGCCCCAGAATGGACACCGCCAACAAGGCGATGCCAAGATATTCACGCCCGCTGATCCGTTCGCGAAAAAACAGCAAAGTCGCGATTATTCCGAACACCAGCTCAATCTGGCCCACTGTTTTGACATAGGCCGCGTTTTGCAGCGTAAAGGCGACAAACCAGCTAAACGACCCGGCCATGCTGGTCAGCCCGACAAACCCGGCGCTGCGCCACGCGCCCAGCACCCGTCCCACTTCGCCCGGCTCGCGAAACCGCAACCAGATCCACAACCCGATCATCTGCATGCTTGTCACTGCCGCCAGCGTGACCAACGCGCGCAGCATCGGCAAGTCCGAGGCCACGGTCAGCGTCGCGCCGCGGTAACACACCGCCGACACACCAAAAAGCGCCCCTGCGCTCAGACCCAAAGCGGCCGAAGGCGTCACAATTTTGCGCCATCCCACGCCGCCCTCAACCGGACCTGACAGGACCAGCACACCTGCCACGCCCACGGCAATGGCGATTGTTCCGGCGCTGGAGATTCCCTCGCCCAACACCACCAAACCGATCAACGCCGTCAGCAAAACTTCGCTTTTGATAAAGGTCATACCGACGGCAAAATTGCGCCGCCCGAACAACATCACGGTACAGACGGTTGCCGTGATCTGCGCCACGCCACCAACCGCCCCAAACCCCCAGAACCGCAGCCCGGGCCACGTGACCTCTGGAGCAAAACCCCACAGAACCACGCCCAAAATGGCCACGGCCAAAGGTGCGGAATACACAAACCGGGCAAACGTGGCCCCGGCGGCAGACAACGACACCTGCGCCAGATGCTTTTGCAACATAAAGCGCACCGTTTGAAACAACGCTGCAGCGATCGAGGCGACAATCCAGAATTCCATGCAGCCTTACTGCCTGCCTGCTACGACTTTGGCCAGAGCGGATGTGGCACCGGATCTTTGCGCACCCGGAAATAGCGTCGGAACACCTCGGCATAAGACCGATAATAATAGCCTCCGTTGCGCGCCAGATAGCGCGCCCGGTTATCGCGGAACATTTTTGGCAATTGATACCACGGCATTCGCGGATGCGCGTGATGCACCACGTGCAGATTGTTGTTCAGGAATATCCACGACAACGGCCCGCGATCTTCGATAATCACGGTACGTCCACGCGCGCACTCATGCGCCTGATGCTCCAGAAATGTTCGGATTTTCAGGATCGACAGCGCCAGATAGGCCGACATCAGATAGGCCCAGACCGGCATTTGCGCCACACTCATCATCCACCCCACAACAATTGCCAGCGCGGGAATATGCCACAACCAACCGCGCAACGTCGCCTTGTCTCCGCCCCGGATAGCGACCCGGTCAGAGGTCATGAACGCCACTTGCGCCACGATTGGCCCAATCAGCAATCGCCCCGCCAACGTGTTGTTAAAGCTCAGAACCTTACGTCGCCAACGCGGCAGATCAGCCCAGATTTCCGGGTCCTGATAATTGCTCTCGGGATCGTCATAAGGATCGGTCAGGATCGCATCCAGATGATGCGCCAGATGCGTATCGCGAAACCGCAGATAGGGAATGAACACTCCAATCGCAGGAAATACCAATGCCTCGCTTAACGCGCGAGACCGGAACGGATGCCCATGTAACACTTCGTGGCTCAGTGATGAATGCAGCGCCATCGACAATGTTGTCACCACAATCCCGGCAGGCAACCACCAGTCCGCAAGCCAGATCGTTCCCAACCCAAACGCGCTATAGCATAAGACGATCAGCGCCAAAGTGGGCCATTCGACCCCCAAAGATTTGCGGCGCGCTTTGTCAGACATGCAGCCGACCCCACCGCACTTTGGACCAGACACGCTCGTAAATCACATACAACGTCAGCCCGATGCCGGTATTGATCACCGCCATTTTGCCCCCCGTCTCCAATGATCCGGTTGCCACCACCCCAACCAGCGCCATCACAGCCAGTCCAATTGCATTCCAGATCATTGCCTTCAGAATTGAACGCCGTCGGGTTTCCATTTCGTTACCTTGCCTGTTTTTCGGATGCCTCACGACTTTGTTACCGACAGGGTGTGATTTGCGAAATTCTGAATATGATTAACAAAATTCAGCATTGATGATATAAATCATCATATGACTGAAATTATCGACAAACGCCTGCGCGCCGACCGTTTTCGCCAAAGGCTCGCGGCCGCAATGCAGGGTCAGGGCATGACGCAAAGCGCCCTGTCGCGCCGGATTGGCGTTGACCGCTCCACCGTTTCGCAATTGCTCAAAGACAAGGGCGCGCGTCTGCCCAATGCGCAGGTCGTCGGAGAATGCGCCGCCGCATTGGGTGTTTCGGCGGACTGGCTGCTTTCGCTGACCGACCGTCCTGAAAGTGCCGCCGACATTCTGGCTAATTCGCTGACCGTGACCCATGCCCCCCGCGCGCTGGTGGATGAGCAGATATTCAACTGGCATCAAGAGGCCGCAGGCTACAAAATCCGTCACGTCCCGGCGAGCATGCCAGATATGCTCAAGACCAACGACATGCTGGTTTGGGAATATTCCCCGCATCTGGGTCGCACCACAGAACAGGCGATCAACGCCTCGCGCGACCGGCTGAACTGGATGAGCACATCACAATCGGATTATGAGATTGCGTTACCCCGGCACGATCTGGATAGCTTTGCACGTGGCACCGGCTATTATCGCGGGGTTCCATCAGACGTGCGGCGCGAACAGCTCGACAAATTTGCCGAGCTCACCTCAGACCTTTACCCACGTCTGCGCCTCTATCTGTTTGACGCCCGCCGACTTTATTCCAGCCCGATCACAATCTTCGGGCCGCTCCTCGCGGTGCTCTATCTGGGCCGCAACTACCTTGCGTTTCGCGACACTGAACGGGTCACGTCCTTTACCGAACATTTCGACAATCTTGTGCGCCAGTCCGACATCACTGCACGCCAGATCCCGGATCACTTCGCAGGCCTCAAAACGCTGATCTGATCCGCCAGCCATCACGCCGGGAACAGGAACCGCGTCGTTATACTTTTGGGTCCGGGTTCACCGTAAACCCATCCACCGCGATCACCTGTCCAGACACCAGCCGCGCCGCGTCTGAGGCCAGAAATACAGCCATCTCGCCAATATCGCGCGCCTCAACAAACCGGCCCATCGCCGTACCGCTGGCATAACCATCATAGACGTCATCGCGCGACATGCCCTTTTCGGCGGCTTCACGCTCCAGCACACCCTCCATGCGTGCGCCTTCCACGGCACCGGGGCAAATCACGTTCGCCCGCACACCATAAGGCCCCAATTCCATCGCCAAGGTTTTGGTCAGCCCGATCACCGCCCATTTCGCCGCCGCATAGGGGGCGCGGTACGGATAGCCATATTGCCCGGCGGTGGAACTGGTCACAACAATCGCCCCGCGCCCGGCGGATTTCATCATCGGGGCGGCGTATTTTGCAGCCAGAAAAGCACCCTCCAGATTGACCGACACGCAAGACTGCCAATCCTGCAAGGATACCGTCTCTATCGGCGCTGTGGGACCTGCGATACCTGCATTTGCGCAAAGCGCATCCAACCCGCCCCATTGCGCGTCAACCTCGGAAAACATCGAAGAAACAGCGGCTTCGTCTGTCACGTCCACCATACTGCGCTGCCAGTGATCCGGCACAGATGCCAGCGCAGCATCATCCTTGTCCGACACCCACACCTGCCATCCGGTTTGGTCAAACGCTTCGCCCATCGCGCGCCCAATACCAGACGCACCAGCCGTGATCAGAACCCGCCGCGTCACCGGGGTTGTCCAACATATCGCCCTGCCCCGTCAGGGGCCGCCAACCCGGACTGAGCCGCGCTGATCATCTCAAGGTTCTTTGCAATCTCGGGACTGAACGGCGCCGGACGCCGGGTCTCAAGACTGACATGGATCAGGATATGCTCCCCGGTTGCCAACAGCGTCTCCCCGGCAAACATCTCGTGCCAAACATGCATTTTCTTACCCTCAGCCATCAACACCCGGGTGCTGATCTCGATCACCGACCCCAGATGGGTTTCATCAATGTGGCGGATATGGGTTTCTGCGGTGAAAAAGCTGCCACCAGTCGCGATATAGGCCTGATCACAGCCGACAATCTCCATCAACCGATCCGTGGCATCCGCAAACGCCTGCAGATACCGGCTCTCGGTCATGTGCCCGTTATAATCCAGCCAATCCACCGGAACCGCCCGACGCACCGTGACAATGGGCAACGACGGATCAACGATCTGATCTGTGCGCCGGACCATCCCGGCCTCTTCGGAAATCTTCGCGTCATGCTTGTTCAACACCGCACCCGAGGCCCAATCCCGCGCCTTGAGCGCGCGCATCATCGACACCAGGTTGTCGTCGCGAATGCGCTCCATCTCGCGAATGCTCATATGCCCGGATTGCGCATCTGATTGCCCTGCGATCAGATCAACCAATTCGTCCGTGAATTCCGGCACATCCATCAGCTTTGTCCATGGCCATTCCAAAGCCGGGCCAAACTGCGCCATGAAATGCTTCATCCCGGCTTCGCCCCCGGCCACACGATAGGTGTCAAACAACCCCATCTGCGCCCAGCGAATGCCAAACCCCATGCGGATGCTTTCATCGATTTCCTCGGTTGTGGCCACGCCGTCCTTGACCAGCCACAACGCCTCGCGCCAGACTGCCTCCAGAAACCGGTCCGCGATATGCGCGTCAATTTCCTTGCGCACATGCAATGGATACATCCCGACCGAGGTCAGCAATTCCTTGGCCTGCACCACCATTTCGGGTGGGTTCTTTTCGGTTGGCACCACCTCGACCAGCGGCATCAGGTAGACCGGGTTAAACGGATGCGCCACCACAATCTGCCCGGGCCGCGTTGCACATCCCTGCAATTCGCTCGGTTTGAACCCGCTGGTCGAAGACGCCAGAACCGCACCCGGATCGCAATGCTCCTGCAGCGTCTGATACACCTTGCGCTTCAACTCCAACCGCTCGGGCACGCTTTCCTGTATCCAGACCGCTCCGGAAACCGTCTCAGACATCGTCGTATGAAAGCTCAGCCGCCCTTCTGCTGGCAACGCCGTATCGCTTAACCCGGGCATTGACCGGCGCGCATTGTCCAGAACTTCGCCAATCTTACGCGCAGCGTCCGGGTCAGGGTCAAACACCCGCACATCCCACCCGTTCAGCAGAAACCGGGCCGCCCAGCCTCCGCCAATGACACCACCACCAATTATCGCTGCTATTGTCACGTCGCATTACCCTGCATCATTGATTGTACTTTAACCGCAATCGCCGCCCCCAGCGCGCGATGCGCTGCGGCATCGAAATGCACCCCTTCGTCCGGGTGACTTTCAATCACGCCCCCCGCATCAAAAAACGCCACCCCCTGTTCCTGGGCCACGTCCGCGAATTTCGCCGCCAAACCTGCGCTGCGCGCCTCGGCCCCGGTAAAAACCTCGGCCGGATCGCCGCGCTCTAATACCTTGGGCGGACATACCAACAACACTTGCTCCGGCAGGCCGCTGGCCAACGCAATTTCCACAAGCCGCCCTGCCCCCAGCGCGATATCACGTCCTGTTAATCCAAACCGCGCCTTGTGATCGTTGGTGCCCAGCATCAAAACCAACACCTCCACGGGCCCGTGGGTTTCAAGCACGGCCTTTATCATCCGGCGTCCATTGCGATACGGGCCCTCGATTGGATCATCATGCACCGTAGTACGGCCAGGATGCCCCTCTTCGATCAGATGCCAATCAGGGCCCAAATCCCGCGCCATCACACAAGGCCAGCGCACATCACGCCCCCAGCGGCGCACATCGCCAAACTCTGGCAACATCGGACGTGAACCATGTGTATTGCTGTCTCCAAAACATAAAATTTCAGGCATCGCTCATTCCTTATCCTTTGGATCGACCATGCACCGCACCAGATTGTCAGTCACCCCGGTTTCATCGACGATCAGCAAGCGATCCTCATGGGTCACCATGAAAATCTGCGCCTGAGTGTACTCAAATCCAGCGTCCAGACAGGTTGTCGAGATGGCCCAGCTTTGCCCCACGCCGATTTCGGACACGCTTTCGATCTCACAGCTCCATTCGATCCCGAAAAACCCATCGCGTCCAAACCATGTTGGGGTCTCATCCCCCACATCGCCAGCCCGGGCGCACCAGCTTGCGTTCCCGCTCCAAAATCCCTCCCAGCGTGGCGCGTCCTGCGCAGCTAGCGCTGCAGGAACCACCGCTGACAAAATAACAAGCCCGGACCGACGCAATACCGACGGGATACCGACGCAATGCCGAAACGTGTTTTCGGCCACGTTTGCGGCCCGAGCCAGCTTCACTGATCGACCGGCGCGCGCTTGGTCAATCCAAGCTTGGCGCGTGCATCTTCTGGTCCAATGACCCGTGACCCCATGTTTTCAACAATCGTCTGCGCACGTTCCACCAGTTGCCAGTTCTCTGCCAAAACACCTTTTTCCAGCCACAGATTATCCTCTAGCCCAACCCGAACATTGCCCCCGGCCAGCACGGATGCCGCGACATAAGCCATCTGGTTGCGCCCCAGCGCAAACGCGCTGAACGTCCAGTCGTCCGGCACGTTGTTGACCATAGCCATGAACGTATTCAGATCATCCGGCGCGCCCCAGGGCACCCCCATGCACAGCTGAACCAAGGCCGGGCTGTCCAGAACGCCGTCTTTAACCAACTGTTTTGCATACCACAAATGGCCGGTGTCAAATGCTTCGATCTCGGGCTTAACCCCAAGCTCTGTCATCATTTTTCCCATTGCCGTCAGCATGCCCGGCGTGTTGGTCATCACATAATCAGCTTCTGCGAAATTCATTGTTCCGCAGTCAAGTGTGCAGATTTCCGGCAGGCATTGCGCCACATGTGCGACCCGCTCTGTCGCGCCAACCATGTCGGTGCCGTCCACCACCGGAAACGGCGCTTCGGTCCCGCCAAAGATGATGTCGCCGCCCATCCCGGCAGTCAGGTTCAGAATGACATCTGTGGCGCTGTCACGCACCCGGTCCGTGACTTCGCGATACAGCGCCATATCCCGGCTGGGCGCGCCAGTGTCCGGGTCACGCACGTGGCAATGGACAATCGCCGCACCAGCTTTGGCAGCAGCGATCGCACTGTCAGCAATTTGTTTGGGAGACCGCGGTACATGAGGGCTTCGATCCTGTGTCCCCCCTGATCCGGTCACAGCACAGGTGATAAACACATCGCGATTCATTTCCAAAGGCACGGCACTTCCCTCTCTTCAGTTGCCCCCACTATCCCCCGGCTTGCGCCGCACAACTTTTCATTTTACGAATTTTAATTAATGAAACTCGCAAAAAATATCTATTCTCCGGACACATCGCCGCTGAAAACGGCGATCCTTGTTCTGGACGACTGCAACACACTCAGCTTTGCCGCAGCAGTGGACCCGATGCGCGCTGCCAACCGACGGGCCGGAAAACCCTTGTTTAACTGGGAGTTTTACACTGCCTTAGGTGCCCCGGCGCATCTGACCAGCGGTCTGAGGGTCGAAGGCGCGCCCATCGCTGATCTTGTGCAATGTGATCTTCTGATCATCGTCGCGGGATTTCGGTTAAAAGACCACGCAACTCCGCGTTTGCTGTCCAGCCTCAAGCGGTTGGCACGTTTTGGCACGCCAATGGCCGCCATCGATGGCGGGCCGTATTTGCTGGCCAGTGCCGGGTTGCTAGATGGGCATCAGGCAACAACGCATTGGGAAGATCTGGATGAATTTGCATCACAATTCCCAAATATTCAAACGCGCCGCGATCGGTTTTGTATCTCTGGCCCCTTTGCCACCAGCGGCGGCGCTGCCCCATGTATCGACATGATGTTGCATCTGATTGACGCGCGGTACGGATCGGATTTGGCCCAAAGCGTGGGTGGCGCGTTTTTGTACGATCCCATGCCCGCCGGGCAGCAAAGCCCACGCTCAACTCCGCGCCCTGTCCGGCACCAACCCCAAATTGCCCGGGCTCTTGAGTTAATGGAAACAACACTGGACGACCCCTTGCCGCTTGCACGTATCGCAGCCCATGCAGGCGTTTCTCTGCGCACTCTTGAGCTTCGGTTTCGCGCCCATCTTGGCCGCTCGCCCAAGGCACATTACCTGTCGTTACGTTTGGCCGAAGCACACCGGCTGGCAGCAGACACATTGCAACCGGTTCACGACATCGCACTGGCAACCGGTTTTGCCTCTCCGTCCAGTTTTTCACGGGCATTTCGCGCGGCATTTGGCACCACAGCACGCGCGGTCCGGCAAGCTCAATCGGCACGAAAATAGACCCGTGAACCTATCGTGCAGTCGCCAGAATTTGTTCTACATCAAGGTGTTGTTCGACATGGTCAGCCAGCTGGTCCAACACGCGCTGCACTGTCACGTCATAACCGTCCGTCTGTGCCATCGCGCCAAACCCCTGCAGCCAGGCAGCCCGGAAATCATCATCACGAAACATACCGTGCAAATAGCTACCCGCGATCCTGCCATCCGCGCTTGTGGCACCTTCGGCGCGAGACTCCACAGTGGCAAACGGACGCGCCCGGTCAGCGCCTTCGGTCCGGCCAATATGAATTTCATAGCCCTGAAAGCTTTGATTTGTGGCAACATGAACCGCGCTCGCTTCCGTCAACCGCTTGTCCGGTGACATCACGGTTTCCACATCCAGAAAACCCAAGCCTTCGGTATCTCCTGCAGGGCCTTCTATGCCTTCCGGATCACGAATAACGCGGCCAAGCATCTGATACCCCCCACAAATTCCAAGCACATGCCCGCCACGCCGCACATGCGCCTTCAGGTCAATATCCCAACCCTGCGCCCTCAGAAAAGCCAGATCACCCCGGGTCGACTTGCTGCCCGGAACAATCACAACATCCGTATCACCCGGCAATACCTGCCCGGCCCGCAACATCGTAACGCTCACACCGGGTTCCTGTAGCAACGGGTCTAAATCATCGAAATTGGCAATCCGGGACAGGCCAAGACACACCACATTTAACGCACCGGAACGCTGCGCATCGCGAATGTCCAGACCATCTTCTGCCGGTAATTTCCACGCTTGATCGAAATAAGGCAGAACCCCAAATCCGCGCCAACCGGAGTGTTTCTCGATAAACGCGTACCCGTCGTCAAACAGGCTCGGATCACCGCGAAACTTGTTGATCAAAAACCCGGATACCAGCGCCGCGTCGCCCGGATCGATGACCGCTTGCGTGCCGATGATCTGCGCAATAACCCCGCCCCGGTCGATGTCTCCCGCCAGAATAACGGGCACATTTGCGGCTTGGGCAAACCCCATATTGGCAATGTCCCCGGCTCTCAGGTTCACTTCAGCCGGGCTGCCTGCGCCTTCAACAATCACGAGATCATGCTGCGATTTCAGGCGATTAAAGCTCTCCATCACGCTTTTCAAAAGCTGCGGCTTTAGTTTGGCATAATCGCGCGCCCTGGCCGTGGTCAGCCGTTTGCCCTGCACAATCACTTGCGAGCCGACATCCGATTCCGGTTTCAGCAAAACCGGGTTCATGTCCACCACCAGCGGCACGCCACAGGCCAGGGCCTGCAATGCCTGCGCCCGCCCGATCTCACCCCCATCGCTGGTCACGGCGGCATTGTTGGACATGTTTTGGGGTTTGAATGGCGCCACCGACAGCCCACGCCGCGCGGCCGCGCGGCACAAGCCCGCCACCAACATGGATTTGCCCACATTCGACCCTGTGCCTTGTATCATTAGCGCGCGCGTCATCCGGCATCCCTCAGAACCGTGTCAGATTGATACCCGACGAACCGCATCATTTCCGGCATCAGAATATGCAGACGAGCGCAATTCACCCCTGTTTCCGCAGAAACGCTTCAACGGCGGCGGACGCCACCACGATCACATTGCCAGTGTCTGGATTGGTCACGTTCAAACCGCCAAAAACCGCCGTAACCGTCGCCTGTCCACGCGGCAATCCGGCGACCAACGCCGCACAATCCACCTTATCCGGCTCTTGCACGCCCACAGTCACCTGAACCCGCATCTCGCCATGATCCATCCCCAAAGCATCAAACATCGGGATCGTCGAATGGCGGATCGCGTCCTCAATGGCCCGGGACGCGGCTTTGGTATAGTCCTGACCGTATTGGTCATTTCCCATGCCCATCTCAATAATGAACCGCTGATCGCTCATGCCCCGGTCTCCAGATCAAGCGCTACCGAGATGGCGACATTCGCAATAACGGTTGGATTTCCACCATCCGCGCGCGGCACATCCAGCCCGCCCGCCACCGGAAGAACCGTGACCTGACCATACGGAAAAATCGACGCCACCTTGTCGACGGCGATCTTGTCAGGTTGCTGCACACCAACCTCAACCGTAATGCGCATGTCTTCTTTTTCTTTGCCAAACAGCTCGGCCAGATTGATCGAATTGTGCCACAACGCATCCTTCACCGCACGACAAGCAGCTTCGGTATAATCCTGACGGCGCAGGCTGCTGCCCATTCCGAATTCTGTGAGAAGCCTCTTATCGACCATCAGAATTCAACCCCCTTCTGCGCCTTAATACCGTCACGGAACGGGTGTTTCAGCAGCGTCATTTCTGTCACCAGATCAGCGGCCTCGATCAGTTCAGGCTTGGCGTTGCGGCCGGTCAGCAAGACATGCGTCATGTCGGGTTTTTCGGTCAGAAGAAAATCGACCACATCGTCGATGTTCAGATAGTCGTTGCGCAGCGCGATGTTAATTTCATCCAGCATGACAAACTGGTTGGCAGGATCACGGATCAGGTCTTTGGCCAACTCCCACCCGGCCTCTGCCTTGGCAATGTCACGTTCGCGGTCCTGTGTTTCCCATGTAAACCCTTCTCCAGACACATGGAATTTCACCTCTTCGGGGAAATGTGTTTCCAGAAATGCGCGTTCACCGGTGGCCATGGCGCCCTTGATAAACTGCACAACCGCAACCGGCATATCATGGGCGATACAGCGCATGATCATGCCAAATCCGGACGATGATTTGCCTTTGCCGGGGCCGGTATGCACGATGATGAGACCTTTTTGGTCGGTTTTGCCCGCCATCATGCGGTCGCGGGCGGCCTTGATTTTCTTCATCTTTTCGGTGTGGCGGGTGTTTTGGTCTGTCTCGGACATAGAGGCCTCATGAGCGTACGCATTTGCCGGGCAAAAAAGCATAGCGAAACTGCAAGCACAAGGCAGGTGGCGACGTTTCAGCGGCTGCGCGCGCCACTGAACACCGGGCGTGGCACGGGTCCGTGCAATAACGGCAGGAGTGTGAGGAAATAAATCAGCCAGCCGAAGCACCATGCGATGGCGGCAAAGTCCAGAACTCCTGCCATGCGCAAAACTGTCGCCAGAGTGATGAGAGCAAAGCACAAAACCACAGGTCCACGAACTCTGAGACCGTCGTCCATACGATGCGCAAAAGCACGCGCTGAAACGGCCATGATCAGGCCCCCCATCGCACCCATCGTCAAAGCGTGGGTCGCCCCGGACGTCCCGACGCCGCCGATAAAAAACAGCAGTAGTCCTATCGGCAACCACATGAATCCAATCACCAGCATTGCAAGAAGTGGGTCGCGTAAAGCGGCCCGCAATGGCCACCGGACCATCTGGACGATAAGCACAAACGCAACCAGCGCAAAAACCGCCTCGCCAATCTGCTGATGTCCAGCCACGAATACCACGTTTCCAACGATCAGCAGGACCATCCCAGGCCAATTTTGCCAGACAGGTATGACTGAACCGGTTCTACCCGCCCGTTTGTCGGCAGTGTCCAAATACGCGGGCACCATGCGTCCCCCACCACGGTCAACAGCACCGCACAGCCAAGGACCGGCCAGATAAACCGGGCTTGATCAATCATCGGCATAGCATAGATCCAGATCGCTGACCCAAAACCTGCTGCAAGACAAACCGCCACAAAAAATGGCCGGCCTGCTTTTCCTCCCTGCTGTGCTTCACGCAGCAACAGGGCAGCAATGCCCCAGAAAAACCCCAGCGTTGTGACAATGGCCACCCCTTCTGCCAAAGCACCGCCAAGCAAAAGGCAAACACGTGTGGCCGTCCAGAATGATGCAAGCATCACCAGCGCCACGCCGCCCACTGGGGCGCGGCCTGTCCAACTGCTGCAGGCTGTCAGCAAATAGCCCGCCACCGCGGCGCCACCAAACCCAAAAACCATCTCGTGAATATGCCATTCCAGGGTCAGCCCTAGATTCGGCCAAATCTGATTTCCCCACTGCCATAAAGCCACGCAAACAGCCGCCCAAATCGCTGATAGCGGAAACATTACGCGAAAAGATGCGGCCCAAAAGCCGGTTTTCGGCCAAACCCGGTCGCTTAGGGGACGATCCGATACCAACGGGCGACTCTCCTTCTTGACAAAGCCTGCCTTGCTGCCTCACTTGGGCGCGCTGGTGCCTGTTCTAGGACAGGTGAATAGGGAATGCGACACGCGGTTTCACAAAATCGCCAAGCGCAGCCGCCCCCGCGACCGTGACCGGAGAGGTTGCCCAATGCCACTGGTTTTCCGGGAAGGCAGGGTCACCGAAGGCCAGATGGGCCGAAATCCGCAAGCCGGGAGACCTGCCAGCGACTGAGTTGACGTAAACCGGACGGGGTGTTTCCGGTGTCGGGCTGACGCATGGCAACCCGTCCCTTCCCCCCGTCCCCGCAAGGGAAGAGTCCATGACCGACCCCAAGGCACCTGTCGAATTGCTGGTCTGTACGACCTGCCGCGCTGGCGCACCAACCGATCAGGAAGGGCCCCGCCCCGGCACCCAGCTGTTTGAGGCACTTCAAGGCTGTAAATTGCCAGACAACGTCACCCTGCGCGGTGTCGAATGTTTTTCGAACTGCGATTTTGGCTGTTCAATCACATTACGCGGTGGTTCGGATCGCTGGACTTATGTTTATGGTCAGTTCACCGGGTCTAAGGACGCTGATCTGATCGCAGACGGGGCCAGTAAATACGCTGCAACGCCAGATGGTCTTGTGCCCTGGCGCGAACGCTCGACCCATTTTCGCAAAAACTGTATCGCCCGTATCCCACCCCAGGAGATCCCTGAATGAGCACTCTCGAAAAACTCCCCGTTACTGTGATCACCGGATTTCTGGGGTCTGGCAAAACCACCCTGATCCGCAACTTGATGCAGAACCCCCAGGGCAAACGTCTGGCTGTGATCGTCAATGAATTTGGCGATGTTGGGGTCGACGGCGACATCCTGAAATCCTGCGCGATCCCAGATTGCCCCGAAGAGAATATTCTGGAGCTGGCCAATGGATGCATCTGCTGCACAGTCGCGGATGATTTCATTCCTACCATAGAAGCGTTGATGGCGCTGGAACCACGCCCCGAACACATTCTGATTGAAACCAGCGGTCTGGCGCTGCCCAAACCTTTGCTCAAGGCGTTTGACTGGCCCGATATTCGCTCAAAGATCACCGTAGATGGCGTCATCGCGCTGGCCGATGCCGAAGCTGTTGCGGATGGGCGCTTTGCGCCCAACGTGGCCGCTGTTGATGCACAGCGCGAGGCGGATGGCTCGCTGGATCACGAAACACCGTTGTCCGAAGTGTTTCAGGATCAGGTATCTTGCGCCGATATCGTATTGTTGACCAAGCCGGATCTGGCAGGACAGGCTGGTGTGGCCAAGGCCAAAGAAATGGTGCTGGCCGAAGCCCCCCGCCCATTGCCAGTGGTCGAAGTCGCCGAAGGCGAAGTTGATCCGCGCATTATTCTGGGGCTTGGCGCCGCAGCCGAAGACGACATGGACAACCGTCCAAGCCATCACGACGACCATGACGATCATGAACATGACGATTTCGAAAGCGTCGTGATTGACATCCCGGAACAAAGCGATCCGGCCGCGCTGGTTGCGAAAATCGAAAAGCTGGCCAAGGATCAGAACATTCTGCGCGTCAAAGGCTATGCGGCTGTCTCGGGCAAACCGATGCGGTTGCTGGTTCAGGCCGTTGGCGCTCGCGTGCGTCACCAGTTTGACCGCCCATGGAAACCAGATGAAGCGCGACAAGGTCGAATGGTCGTGATTGCTGAACATGACGACGTCAATGAAGAAGCGATCCGCGCGGCGCTGGTGGATTGATAGCTGATGCACGTCGTCTTTCGCGAAAGCCATGGGTTGGATGAAACCGAAACCCCGATTGACCTGGGTCAAACCCCGGCTGATCTGGTTGTTTTGTCGTTTTCTGATTCCGACCTTGGCGCTTTCGCGGCGGGATGGCACCGTGCCGACGGCAGCCTGCCGACCCTGCGGCTGGCGAATCTGACGGCGCTCAAGCATCCTTTGTCCGTAGACACATATGTCGAACAGACGTTGTCAGGCGCCAAGGCCATTTTGATCCGCCTGATCGGGGGCATTTCGTACTGGTCCTATGGCATTCAACAGCTGCGCGCGCTGGCCCAGGAAAAAGGCATCGCGCTGGCCGTGTTGCCTGCGGATGGTCGGCCTGATGAACGGTTGGACGAAGTTTCAACGCTGCCCGTCAGCACGCTGCACCGTTTGACGCACCTGTGTGACACGGGCGGCGCGATTGCGGCGCAGGCCGCGCTGGCGCAACTGGCTTTGGCAGCCGGGCTTTATGCCCGCCCCGTGCACGGTTCAAAAAACCTGCCAGACACCGGTGCGTGGACCCCGGAAACAGGGCTTTGCGCCATCGAAGCGACGCGCGATCCTGCAAAACCATTGATCGCAATCACTTTTTACCGCGCCTATATCAGCGCTGCGGATACTGCCCCGATCGAGGCGATGTTCACCGAATTTCGCGCCCGTGGGTTCGACGTGATTGGTCTTTTTGCCCCGTCTTTGAAACAGCCTGACACAGCGAAATGGTTGTCACAAACCCTGCGCGGTCTGCAACCATCCGCCATTGTGAATGCCACCGCTTTTTCAGGCAAAGGCAGCACCGGTATTTCACCGCTTGATGCCACGGATGCGCCCGTGTTTCAGGTCGCGTTATCCACCGCGCGCCGCAAAGACTGGGCCGGGTCTGAACGTGGCCTGTCGCCTGCCGATCTGGCGATGCACGTCGTGTTGCCCGAGGTCGACGGGCGTCTGTTCGCCGGTGTTTCGTCGTTCAAGGAACCCGGCAAGAAAGACGCCGCCCTTGAATATTCACGGTTTGCCCATCGCGCCCATGCTGAACGGATCAGCGCTTTGGCCGACAAGGTTCAAGGCTGGATCAAACTGGCGCGAAAGCCGAACGGTGACAAGAAAATTGCCATTGTGCTCAGCACGTATCCCGGCAAAAACTGGAATATGGCCCACGCTGTTGGGCTTGACGCGCTCGCCAGTACCGAAAGCATTTTACTCGATCTTGCCAGGGATGGGTTTTCCATTTGTGATGGCCCGGCGCTTGCCAATGTCTTGTCCGAGGCAACGCTGGACTGGTCAGTCGACGCCTATCGCGGCGCACTGAATTCGCTGCCTCAGCAGCTTCAAGATGATCTGAACGAAACATGGGGTGATCCAGAGGCTGACCCCGCTGTGCAAAACGGCGCGTTTCAGTTCAAAGCCGTAGCGCGCGGCAACGCTTTGATCACCCTTCAACCCGAGCGTGGTCAGCCTGACAAACGCGACGAAGAATATCACGATCTGACGCGCACCCCGCGCCATGCCTATGTTGCCTTTTACCTCTGGCTGCGTCATGCCCGCAGCATTGATGCACTGGTGCATATCGGTGCGCATGGCACGCTGGAATGGCTGCCGGGCAAGTCCGTTGCGCTGTCTGACACCTGCTGGCCCGAGGCGCTGATTGGATCGATACCGGTCATCTACCCGTTTATCGTCAATGACCCCGGTGAAGCCGCGCAAGCCAAACGTCGGATCGCGGCAATCACACTTGGCCATGTGCCACCACCGCTCAAAACCTCGGCCACCCCGCAACGGTTTGTCCGCCTTGAGACACTGCTGGATGAATTTTCAAATGCCGACGGGTTGGACCCGCGGCGGCGCGACCGGCTTCAGCAAGACATCAGCGACGAGGCTCAGGCCCTTGGTTTACAGCAAGAGCTGGGACTGGAAACGGCCATCTCACTTGCGGAAACCATCACCCGGATCGACACGTTTGTTTGCGACATCAAGGAAAGCCAGTTTGGCGACGGTCTTCATATCTATGGCCGTGCCCCTGTAGTGGAAGGCAGCTTCGACGCCGCACCTTCCGCACATTCGGAACGAGACGGTCTGTTGCGCGCCCTCAAAGGGCTGCGTGTCGGAGCTGGTCCATCCGGGTCGCCCTATCGCGGCCGCCATGATGTGCTGCCGACCGGACGCAACCTTTATACGACGGACCCGCGGTCTGTACCGTCCCGGGCGGCCTATGCACAAGGCGTTGCACTTGCCGAAGAGCTGGTGCGCAAACATCTGCAGGATGAAGGCGATTACCCGCGAAACCTGATTGTTGATCTCTGGGGATCAGCCACCATGCGCACAGCGGGCGAAGAGTTTGCCATGGCGCTGCATCTGCTGGGTGCCAAGCCGATCTGGGACGAAGGCAGCGAACGGGTCAGCGGTGTTGAAATTCTGCCAATCACGCTGCTGGAACGCCCGCGCATTGACGTGACATTGCGGGTTTCGGGCTTGTTCAGAGACGTGTTCCCCACGCTTTCAACCCTGTTTGGTCAGGCAATCAAAGCCCTGTGTGAACGTGATGAAGCCAAGGACTGGAACCCATTTGCAGGGCGCGTCACCGCGCCGCGTGTGTATGGCCCCGCGCCGGGCAGCTATGGGCTTGGCATGGGGCAGGACATTGAAAACTATACGGATACCGGGCGACAGGCAGCGGGCCAGGCATGGCTGACAGCCTCGTCATGGGCGCTGGACGGCGACAAACAAACGATGGACCGGGATGGCATTTCGGAACGCGTCGCCCAAGCCGACAGTTTCGTGCATTTACAGGACCTTCCCGAGACCGACATTTTGCTGGCGGCGGATTATGCTGCCCACGAAGCGGGTTTTGCCGCTGCTCAACAGATCACAGGCGGGTCTGCCGCGCTTTATCACATTGATAATACCAACCCGACCGCCCCCCGCGCCCGCAACCTGACCGAAGAAATTGCCCGCGTCGTTCATGCCAGAGCGACAAATTCTGACTGGCTGGCCGGTATGCGGCGTCACGGATTTCGCGGTGGCGCAGAAATAGCTGCAACGCTGGATCACATGGCGGCCTTTGCGCATCTCGCAGGCGCGGTGCCCCCGCATCTGTTTGACGCCTACCATGACGCCACGCTGGGCAATGACGCCATTGTTGATTTCCTGAACCGCGAAAACCCACAGGCTCTGGCCGCGATGCGCGACCGGTTCGCAGCGTTGTTTGAGGCCGGACTTTGGTCAACCCGGCGCAATTCGATCCTTGCCGATCTGGAGAACCAGCCATGAGCCGCCCCGAGGGCAAAGGATGGTGCCCCGGGGCTTATCGCCCGATGATGTCGGGCGACGGGCTGGTTGTACGGGTGCGCCCCATGATGGCACGCCTTGATCGCGACCAGATACTGGGCCTTAGCGAAACGGCACTTGAATATGGATCGGGGCTTATCGATCTGACCAGCCGCGCCAATCTGCAAATTCGCGGCGTCGCGGAAAAAGATCACGAGGCAGTTTTGACCCGGCTCAACGCCCTGTGTTTGCTGCCGGATGATCCCGATCTGGAAAGCCGACGCAATATTCTGGTGTCCCCGCTTTGGCAGCAGGACGATGAAACCTTTCAACTTGCGTCCGAGTTGACCAACCGCCTGCGTGAACTGCCCGACATGCCTGCCAAAATCGGGTTTGCAATCGACACCGGCCCTGCCCCGTTGTTTTCATCGGATTCAGCAGATTTCCGGCTTGAGCGCAGCGATGGCGGGATTGTGTTGCGGGCCGATGGCAACTCCAAAGGTCTGGCCGTTTCTTTGAACACCGCAATCGACGCGCTTATCGATATGGCGCGCTGGTTTGTGGCAACCGGCGGCGTCGAAAACCGTCGCATGGCTGCGCACTTGTCGCATGAGCCTTTGCCATCAAAATGGCAGACTGCACAATCCGACAGACCTGCCCCAGAGATCACACCCGGCCCCTGCAAAGCAGGCGACGTCTACGGCGCCGCCTTTGGCAAAATCAACGCTACAGAGTTGCGCGACTTGATGCACACAACAGGCGCAACCGCCTTGCGGGTAACACCCTGGCGATTGTTTTTGCTGGAGTGCGCAACCTCATTTTTGTCGGACGCCCCAAATTTCATCACGCACCCTGCGGACCCGCTCTTGCAGGTCGACGCCTGCCCGGGTGCCCCGCTGTGCAATGCGGCGACGGTCGAGACACGCGCCCTGGCACATACGCTCGCCAAAGTGTCCCCCACGCCACTGCATATCAGCGGGTGCGCCAAAGGCTGCGCCAGACCGCGCGCCTGTGCCACAACCCTTGTGGGACGAGATGGTAAATTCGACCTTGTTCGCAATGGGCGCCCATGGGATGAGCCGCACCTGACCGACCTCACACCTGAAACGCTTGTCCGACATATCGGAGACATTGATGCCCTATGAATACGAAAAAAACGGCCAGGCAATCTATGATGAGAGCTTTGCCACCATCCGACGTGAGGCTGATCTGACAGGCTTTGACGCCGATGAAGAACAGGTGGCTGTTCGTATGATCCACGCAACCGGAATGGTCGGCTTGGAAAAACATGTAAAATTTTCGGCAGGGATGGTCGCCGCCGCGCGCAGCGCTATGGAAAATGGTGCGCCGATATTCTGCGACGCCCGTATGGTGTCCGAAGGTGTCACGCGCCCGCGCCTGCCAGCGGATAACGAGGTGATCTGCACCTTGCATGCACCGGGAATACACGAGCTGGCGGCAAAACTGGGCAACACCCGGTCCGCTGCCGCACTGGAACACTGGCGCGACCGGCTGGACGGCGCCATTGTCGCTATCGGCAACGCGCCAACCGCCCTGTTTCACCTGCTGAATATGCTTCAGGATCCGAACTGTCCGCGCCCTGCTGCCATCATTGGGTGTCCTGTTGGGTTTGTCGGCGCCAAAGAAAGCAAAGACGCGCTTTGGAAGGATCAACCGGTGCCATGCTGCATCGTCGAGGGCCGTCTGGGCGGTTCTGCCATTACTGTTGCCGCCATCAACGCAATCGCGAGCCGTAAAGAATGACCAAAACAGGTACCATCTATGGCGTTGGCCTTGGCCCCGGAGACCCCGACCTGATGAGCGTACGCGCGCATCGGTTGTTAGGCGCGGCCAATCATGTCGCTTTCTTTCGCAAGGCAGGCCGCAAGGGTCAGGCCCGTCAGATCGTGGATGGGCTTTTGGCACAGGATGCGGTTGAAATTCCGATGGAATACCCGGTCACAACCGAAATTCCTGTGCATGATCCACGCTACAACGTACTGCTGTCAGCGTTTTATGAAGAGGTGACCCAGCACCTGATTGCTTTGGTTCAATCCGGTCAGGATGTCGTGGTTCTTTGCGAAGGGGATCCGTTTTTCTACGGCTCGTTCATGCATCTCTATGCCCGTCTGCGCGACGTGGTTCCGGTCGAGGTTGTGCCTGCGATCACCGGAATGTCCGGGGCGTGGACGGCCACCGAAACCCCGATCACGTGGGGCGACGATGTTCTAACAGTGTTGATGGGCACGTTGCCACAAGACAAACTGGTCGATCATATCAAACGCACCGATGCGCTGGTCATTATGAAGATCGGCAGCAATTACCAAAAGGTTGTGGCCGCGCTGAAAGACGGCGGAAAATTCGATGACGCATGGCTGGTTCAATTCGCGACCATGGGCAAACAAACCGTTACCAAGCTGTCCGATATGACCGATTCCGGCACGCCTTATTTCTCGATCATCATTGTGCATGGACAGGGGCGTAGACCATGAGGGGGTCCTTGGTGATCGCCGGTCTGGGGCCGGGAAATGACGCGCTGATCACACCCGAGGTGCAGGATGCGCTGGACAGGGCGACTGATATTGTTGGGTATATCCCTTATGTCGCGCGCATCGCCGCGCGCCCGGGGTTGACCTTGCATCCTTCAGACAACCGGGTGGAAATTGACCGGTCACGCCTAGCGCTGGACATGGCATGCAACGGTAGGCAAGTCGTGGTCGTATCTTCCGGGGACCCGAGTGTTTTTGCAATGGCTTCTGCGGTTTTTGAAGCTGTCGAACACGGCGAACCCGACTGGCGCGATCTGGACATTCAGGTTCTGCCCGGCATTACTGCCATGCTCGCCGCATCTGCAGCCTGTGGCGCGCCGCTTGGGCATGATTTCTGCGCCATCAACCTCAGCGACAACCTTAAGCCATGGGACCTGATCGAAAAGCGTTTGCGCCTTGCGGGCGAGGCTGATTTTGCAATGGCGTTTTATAATCCCAGATCGAAATCACGCCCCGAAGGGTTCGCCAAAGCGCTGAAAACGCTACAGGATACTTGCAATGACGCGCGCCCGATCATCTTTGCGCGCAATGTGTCCCGCCCTGATCAGACAATCAATATCGTGCCTTTGACAGAGGCCACGCCAGACATGGCCGACATGCGCACCGTGGTTTTGCTTGGATCGTCGCGCACACGGATTATTCAGCGTAACGGCACGCCCTTTGTCTATACACCCCGGTCTGTCGAGGGATGACCAATCCAGTCAATCACTTGCTCAACATGTGCCACTTCCGGCCGGGGCGGCAGTGCGGGGCGGTCAATCATGATCACCGGAAGCCCCAGCGCGCGCGCAGCATGCAACTTGGCCTCGGCTCCGACACCTCCTGCATTTTTGCAAAGCACAATGTCCAGTTTATGGTCCCGGAAAAGCGCCGTATCCTGCGCAATTTCAAAAGGTCCCCGCGCCAGCACAACCGAATGGTGCGGCAAGGGTATCGACTCACCGGGCGCATCAACAAGCCTCAGCACATAATGATGCTGGGGTTGGCCGCCAAACGCGGGCAGATTGAGCTTGCCAAGTGCCAGCATCACACGTCTGGCAGGTCCGTTCAGCGCCGCCACAGCACCAGTCACATCCGCCACGTGCCGCCAATTATCCCCGGCTTGCGCCTGCCACGGCGGGCGGGTCAATGCCAGCAAAGCAACATCCTGAGCTCGACACGCCTGATAAGCATTCCAGCTCATCTGCGCGGCAAATGGGTGAGTGGCGTCGACAACATGGGTAATGTTATGATCCCGCAAATACCGGGCCAACCCGTCGACGCCGCCAAATCCTCCGACCCTTTGGGCAATCGGCTGGTCTTTGGGGGTCGCCACACGGCCCGCATAGGAAAACACCGCCGTAATCCCACGCTCAGCAATCGCGCGGGCCAGCGCACTTGCTTCGGTGGTACCACCGAGAATAAGGAGATTTGGGTCCATGGCTGATACTCCGTGGCTGACCATAGTGGGCCTTGGCGAAGATGGACCGGATGGCCTGCCCGCCGCAAGCCGCAAAGCGCTGGACGACGCGCAGATTGTCATGGGCGCGGCGCGGCATCTTGGATTGTTACCGTACCTAAACGCCAAAACGATCGAATGGCCTGTGCCATTTGCCGACGGTTTGCCCATGCTGATCACGCAGCGCGGCACGCCAACAGTTGTGCTGGCCTCTGGCGATCCATTCTGGCACGGCGCAGGCAGCACAATCGCCGCGCTTTTGGAGTCTTCCGAATATCGCTGCCTGCCTGCCCCTTCGACCATGTCCCTTGCGGCGGCGGCTCTTGGCTGGCCGCTGGACCAGACCCCAACGATTGGCCTGCATGCTGCCCCTTTCGCCCGCCTGCGCCCCCATTTGCACGCAGGACAACGCGCCCTTGTCACTGTGCGTGATGGCGCGGCCGTTTCCGGTTTTGCCAATTGGCTGTCCGATCTCGGGTTTGGCGACACAACCTTGCACATTCTCGAAGCGTTGGGCGGACCGCGTCAACGCATCCGGCAGGCTTTGGCGAGCGATATGACATTCCGGGATATCCAGCATCCGGTGTGTATCGGACTGGACATATCCGGCAACGGCGCGGTCATTCCGCTCAGCTCAGGTCGCCCTGAAAGCCTGTTTGATCATGACGGCCAGATCACCAAGCAACCGGTGCGGGCCCTGACCCTTAGCGCCCTTGCCCCACTTGCGGGCGAACATCTTTGGGACATTGGCGGCGGATCGGGGTCGATCTCCATCGAATGGCTTTGGGCGCACCCGGCCAACCGCGCCACAATAATCGAAACCGATCCCACGCGCGCCGAACGTATTTCCGCCAACGCGTCCCAACTTGGCGTCGACCGTCTGACAGTTATCACCGGGACCGCCCCCGAGGCGCTGCGCGACCTGCCCTCCCCAGACGCAGTATTCATTGGGGGTGGGCTAAGTCATGAAATGCTGGAAAGCGTTTGGACAATTATTCCCGCTCAGACACGTCTGGTGGCGAATGCTGTGACGCTTGAATCCGAAGCGGTGCTTGCTAACTGGCATGGCACAAAGGGTGGCGACCTGACCCGCATCGAATTGGCGCACGCAAAACCTCTGGGTCGCAAGCACGGTTGGAAATCATCTTATCCCATCGTGCAATGGAGCGTGCGCAAATGATTGTCGCAGGTTTTGGATTTCGAGCCAGCGCCACCGTGGCATCCTTGCGGGCCGCGATGGCGGCAACCGGGCACCCTGCGCCGGACGTTCTGGCCACACCTTCAGACAAAGCGCATTCCGACTGTATCAGGCAAATTGCCCAGGAACTATCGCTTGAAATTTTGCCGATCCCCCCTCAAAAGATGCAAACCATGGCCACAGAAACGCATTCCGAAACCGTACGCGCAAAGCGTGGCACTGGCAGCGTCGCAGAGGCTTGCGCGCTTGCTGCAGCGGGCAACAACGCCCGCCTTTTGACACCGCGCCACGTTTCCCCGGATCGACTTGCCACCTGCGCCATTGCCAAAGGAGAGCCACAGTGACTGTCCACTTCATTGGCGCCGGTCCCGGTGCCCCGGACCTTATTACCCTGCGCGGGCGTGATTTGATCGCGTCCAGCCCGGTTTGCCTTTATGCGGGGTCGCTGGTGCCCGAGGGCATACTTGCCCACTGCCCGGACAACGCCACTGTCATCAACACCGCGCCGCTTGATCTGGATGCCATCATCGCACATTGCAAATCCGCCCATGACGCGGGTCAGGATGTGGCCCGCCTGCATTCCGGCGACTTATCAGTCTGGTCCGCGATGGGCGAACAACTTCGACGATTGCGGGACTTGGATATTCCGGTCTCTGTAACGCCCGGTGTGCCCAGCTTTGCTGCCGCCGCCGCCGCGCTGCAAACCGAGCTGACCCTGCCCGGTCTGGCGCAATCAGTGATTCTGACCCGCACGCCCGGGCGCGCCTCTTCTATGCCGCAGGGCGAAAGCCTGACCAATTTCGCAGCCACTGGCGCAACTCTGGCCATCCATCTGTCAATTGGAAATCTTGAAACCGTGATCAACGATCTGACACCCGCTTATGGTTCGGATTGCCCGGTTGCGGTGGTGTACCGGGCCAGCTGGCCTGATCAACAAGTGATCCGCGCCACATTATCCACAGTACAACAGGCCATTGGCCAGGACATCACCCGAACCGCATTGATCCTTGTCGGCCCTGCCCTTGGAGCTGAGGGTTTTGATGATTCCTGCCTCTATGCCACCGAATATGACCGGCGTTATCGCCCACAAACCGCCGACAGCCAGTGGTCGGGCTGGAGACATGGCGATGATTAAACCCAGCGATGCTTGCTGTCGTAATCCACGCGCACAACTGCCCATTCTTGCCAAGGACGTCCAACCATGACCGCAGCTCCCGGCCTTTTGATCTCTGCCCCCTCGTCGGGCACGGGGAAAACAACCGTTATGCTTGGCCTGCTGCGCGCGCTCGCGGATGATGGCCTTACCGTGCAACCTTTCAAATCCGGTCCGGATTATATTGACCCCGCGTTCCACCGCGCCGCAGCGCATCGCCCGTCATTCAATATCGACACATGGGCCATGCCACCGGCGCTGATTGGGGGTATCTCGGAACAAGCGGGCGGCGCTGACATTATTATCTCCGAAGGCTCGATGGGGCTGTTTGACGGAGTGGCGACAAAAGGTGAAAGCGGGTTTGGGTCATCGGCGGAAACCGCGCTGAAAATGGGCTGGCCTGTCATCCTCGTGATTGATGTTGGCGGGCAGGCCCAATCGGCCGCGGCCACGGCCCTTGGGTTTCAGTCTTACAATCCCGATCTGCCATTTGCCGGTGTCATTCTGAACCGCTGCGCTTCTCCGCGTCACGAAAGACTGGCGCGGCTTGGCATGGATAAGGCCGGTATTAACGTTCTGGGCGTCCTGCCACGACGCGGAGACCTTGCACTGCCAGAAAGGCATCTGGGGTTGATACAAGCGGTCGAACACCCCGATCTGGAACAGGCCATTCAGGGCTATGCAACATTTCTGCGCGAAAATGTCGATCTGGACGCTATCAAGGCTGCGGCGCGCGCCGGGGCCGCCGACACCGGTGCATTACCCAAACCACCCGCACAAAGCATCGCACTGGCACAAGACGCCGCCTTTTCCTTTACCTACCCCCATGTTTTGACCGGATGGCGCAATGCCGGCGCGCAAATCCTGCCATTTTCTCCGCTTAACGACGAAGCTCCTGCACCAGATGCCGATCTGGTCTGGTTACCCGGCGGCTACCCCGAATTGCACGCGGGAACGCTTGCCAACAACGCTCAATATCTGGCTGGATTGCGCAAACACGCCCAGACCAAACCCGTGCACGGCGAATGCGGCGGGTACATGGCGCTTGGCACTGCACTGATCGACAAAGAAGGCACACGGTATGAAATGGCCGGGCTTTTGGGATTGGTGACATCTTACGAAAAACGCAAGTTCCATCTTGGCTATCGTCAGGCGACATTGCACGCGCCAATGCCTGGCTTTGGCACAGGTGCCCGCTTGCGGGGCCATGAATTTCACTATTCCACCATTCTGGAAGAACCTGACGCACCGCTTGCGCAGGTTGGAGACGCAGACGGCAATCCCGTCCCTGAAACGGGGTCTGTGCGTGGCAACGTCACCGGCACGTTTTTCCATATGATCGCAGAGGCCACGACATGAGCGGTTTTGTCAGTTTTGTCGGTTCAGGTCCCGGTGATCCTGAACTCCTAACACTCAAGGCGGTTGATCGGCTCAAACGCGCCGAGGCGGTGTTGTTTGACGACCTCTCATCCGGTCCCATTCTTGAGCACGCAAGTCCGGAATGTGACCTCGTCGGCGTTGGCAAACGCGCAGGTCGCCCCTCGCCCAAACAGGACCATGTCAGCCAGCTCCTTGTAGACTATGCCCAATCCGGAGCGCGCGTTGTGCGTTTGAAATCAGGTGACAGCGGTATTTTCGGGCGCCTCGAAGAAGAGATCGACGCCCTGCGCGCCGCCGGGATTGAGTTCGAGATTATTCCCGGCGTCACATCGGCTTGTGCCGCCGCCGCCGCTGCGCAAATTCCGCTAACCCGCCGCATGATGGCGCGGCGCGTGCAATTTGTAACCGGCCATGACGTTGCAGGCGCCCTGCCCGGCGATCTGCACCTGCAATCATTGGCCGATCCCGGAGCAACCACGGTTTTGTTCATGTCCAAACGCACGTTCCCCGCTCTTGCGGAAAAACTGTTTGATACCGGATTGCGGCGCGACTGCCCTGCCTTGCTGGCCGAAAACGTCAGCCACCCGGATCAGACGTTGCTCCGAACAACGATGGAAGACCTTGCAACACTGCTGGCGCAGGACATCACCGGCGCACCGGGTTTGATATTGTTTGGGGAACTGGCCGAGTCACCTTAGGTCACAAGCCGAAGGTTCAGAACACAGGGTGCGAAAGGACGATTATGATCCAGCTTTCACTTGTTGGCATCGGCTCGGGAAACCCCGACCATCTGACGTTGCAGGCCATCCGCACTCTGGAAAATGCGGACCTCATATTGTTGCCCCGCAAAGGCACGGACAAATCCGAACTGGCCGATCTGCGCCGTTTGATTGCCCGCGACCACCTGAAGACCGCACCGCACATTGTCGAGTTCGACTACCCGGTGCGCGACACCTCGACCCCCAAATATCTGGACGGGGTCAACACATGGCACGACGCGCTGGCGGCGATCTGGGGCAAATTGATCGACCAGCACATCCCCAATGACGGCCATGTTGCTTTGATGGTTTGGGGCGACCCGTCGCTTTATGATTCAACCCTGCGCATCGCCGAACGATTGACGGCGCAAGGCTTGGCAATCGACGTCAATGTGGTGCCCGGAATAACGTCTTTGCAAATGTTAACCGCCGCCCATGCAATACCGTTGAATACACTCGCAGGCAGCGTGCAGATCACCACAGGGCGCAACCTCAGAGATCACGGCTGGCCGTCTGACGCCGAAACCGTCGCCGTCATGCTGGATGGAAATTGCTCTTTCGAACACCTGATCGCGGACAATCTGATGATTTGGTGGGGGGCATATGTAGGCATGCCTCAACAGATATTAATACACGGTTCACTGGCAGATGTGGCACATCAGATTTCGCAAACCCGCGCCAGTGCGCGAGTCGAAAATGGCTGGATCATGGACATTTACCTGATGCGAAAATGCACGCCTTCTTAGCGACGCACTCGCCTTAAAGTACGATTCCACCCCCAATTTGCACGCAATTGCATATCGAATACGCGGTTTGATTATTCCAAAATTCGCGTTTTTGCCTAACAAACACTGATCATTTCACGCTGATTGGCGTCAAACCCGCCATTCAGCCGATCAAATTCGCGTCAAATTGCAATAACCAATTTTTCGTCAATTTGTCGACGCATTCCACCAGCAAAATCAGCCTGTCGAACACAGTATCTTTCTGTTGTCCGGCGTGTTTGTAAATTGTGCTTTGCTTGGTCCACCGAATGAACAGCCAAACTGAAAGGGCTGATAACATGAAGATTCTGGCCGTCGACGATGACGAAAGTATCCGTGAACTGCTGACCGAGGCAGTTGCGGCAAAGACATCTCATTCGCTCCAGACTGCGCCTTCGGGGCCAGAAGCCATTCGTATGATTGCGCGTGAAACTGAGCCATTTGACTGCTTCCTGCTGGATATTCAAATGCCGGTCATGGATGGCATCACACTGTGCTCAAAGATCCGCAAGACCAAAGGATATGCCCGCAAACCGATCATCATGCTGACAGCCATGTCGCAGAAGAAATACATCGACTCGGCCTTTGCCGCAGGGGCGACGGACTACGTGACGAAACCATTTGATTTTCTGGAATTGTTCAGCCGGATCAACGTTGCCGAAAAGCTCGCCAGCGAACAGATGCGTGTAAACGAAGGCATCTCGGAGATGTCAGCACTCAAACGGGATTTGCTTGAGAATGCCGCCCACAGCCTGAACGAACCGGTCGAAATCTCGGGTGTGACCCAGGTCGTCGGCTATGTCGCCTTTGAGAACTATATCATGCAGCTATCGCGCGCCTCATTGCTGCGCGCCTCGGTATTTTCAGTGAAAATTGCCGGTGTTGAGCGTCTCTTTGACTCCGTCAGCCACCTGTCTTTTAAGCAAATGATCACGGATATCGCCAGCGAGGCCGTGTCTGTATTTGCAGATAACAACGCGCTGGCCACGTATCGCGGCAATGGCGTATTTCTGGTGATTGCTCCAAAGATGGGGCATTTCTCGCATACGAAATTCGAAGTTGATCTGAACAGCCGGCTGGATTTTGTACCGTCCCTTCATGTGGAAGGCCAGAATGTCAAAACCTGTGTTGGCGAACCTGTTTCCATGCGGTCTCTGACCAAAGCTGGCGCTTTGTTTTCGCTCCAGAAGGCCTCAGCGAACGCAGAACAGCGCGTCAAGAACCAGAAAGAAGTCCTCGCGCTGCTGCGCAAGTCCATGCGGTTGCACCGCCGGTCCGGATTCCAAAACGAAATGGAGCGCCGCGCTTACGAAGTGTTGTTGCAGGACGCTCTGACTGAGGACACGTCAGGGGCCGGAACAAAAGCCTACAGCTAATCCAAAAGGCCTCCTACAACCTTTTGGGTTAATGGTGATGCGTATGTTCGAGGTCCATCAGCGCAACCTGAATTTTGACACCGTCCAGCAACATAACCGGCCCAGCAGGTTCAGCAACAAGACCCAGCCGACCAATCCATCTAGACCACACAGCGGGTACCAGCCCCAGGACTTTTTTTGCCCGCAGATCACGCGCCGTTTCGATCAATTGGTTCATCAGCTGAGCTTGCACTTTGGTACGGTCTTTTGCCGGAACATTGTGGGAAATGAACACGCGGCTGGATTCCCAGATATCGGGGTCCACTGGGGCCTCGAAATTCAACAAGTCAGACGGTATCGACTCCAACATACCCTTTTGCGCATCGCGGATCATATACGTGTACATGCCGCACTTTGCCGTCGTAGGCGTCAGCCTGATACCAGCAAGAACCTCGCCCGCTTCATGTACCGCGATCCAGCGGCTGGCGGGTGTATCATACTGGTCGTATTCCATGCCCTCAGCCTCGGGCAGGTCCCAGTTATTCTGAACAATAAAACACTGACGGCGCGCCTTTAGAAGCTTTACCAAAAGCTCGCCATGGTTGTGCATATTTTCAAAGGACAGGGTAGTCGTAAGCATGTCCCCATCTCTCCTCAGTCGAAAGATTATCAGCGGAATACAAGCAGAACTAATTCACCAAATCCGTTCGAAAACAGAAGTGTTTACCAAGCAGAGTCAGGCAGAAATGGTTAACAAATGGTAAACAACATGCCAGGGAACAGGCCTCAAACAGGTGTCGATTGCATTTCTATTTTGGCACCAAGCCACAATAGCTCCGAAATCGATATGAACATCACCCAATCGAGGCACTTGCCGCCCTATTTCATATCTGCGCTGCCACCGATACTGCTCACCACTCTTCCACCTCAACGTTTTTCTTTTAATAGAGACACATAAGCGCCACTCTTTCCACAAGAAAAAGCCGCAATTCATCCAACAACACTCTGACTGTGGCAGAAAAATCGCCAAATGTTACACGTTTTGCGGTAGCGACAGGCATTGATGTGTCAAACTGTCTCGCCTCGGCAGATTACGGCCTAATGATTTTCCTAAAATCGGCAATGCGACTTCGCGGAAATTCCCCCTCAACACCACGAAATCGCCACCTTGGCCTACCAAATTCAGTAAGCGTTCTGGAGCTCGCCTCCTGATATGCAACGCCTGATTGCTGCCAAGAGGATGCCATGCAACCGTTTTTTATGACTTTTCATGTCAAAGGTGAAATCGCCGGAACACTGCTTCTGCGCGAACCGCAGAAAAAGCTTCTGATCGACCTTTCGCCGGAAGTGAGCACCGGAGCCAGAGCACCAGGCTACGCCTATCCAGAACGGGTGTGTTTCACGCTGACAAATGAAGACCTGATATCGCGCTTTGATCAGGACATCGCCGCAGGCGACGTGATCGAGGCGACCGGCACGTTTTCTCAATCTGCTTATATCCCGCACAAGACCAGCCACATCGACACGACATTTCTGATGCTCGACTTTGTACGCTGTTCACGCCGACTGCCGGACCCGCGCCATAAAGGGAACGTCTACCCTATGCCTGATATGGTCTGGATGCATTGAACCCAAATGGTCGAAACTGGAACATGGCGATGCCACATTCGCCTGATTTACTGGATTTGAACTAACAGGTGTCAAAACGACATCCTGAAAGCCGGAAATCGCAGAATGCACACCGACTATTCAAATGATCAAGCGCCGCCGCTTACAATCGAACAACGCTTCGAACGTTTGATTGCGCGCGTGTTCTTGTCTGGCAAGCCGACACTTGAGAGCGCGCGGCGGCATGAAAAACAGATCCGCGATTTTGCCAGCGGCGGACTCGCCTTGTTCTGGCAGCGGCAGGGTATTTATTTTGGCGCAGCCCTTTTGTGCGGCTTTTACTATAGCATCACGATTGCAGTACTCTGTTATCTGCTGTGTCAGGTTGCAGATGCATTTGACAGCTTTGTATCTCTCAAAGTTGTTAAGCGCACTGATCGCTCTTTAAGACACACCCGGCGCTTATTAGGGCTTCTCTTTTTCTCCAACCTGTTCAGCTCGCTTGCAGTAGCCACGTTCACCTTGTTGGTTGCGGACCTCGAAGGTCCAGCGGAACACTTTACATCATTGTTCTTCCTGTTTGCGGCTGGGTTGTTTGCTGCAGTGAACAACCATCAATTGCCCCAAGTACTCGCCGTGCGACTGATCATTTATGGTGCCTTGTTCATCTACATCCCGGCCCGCGACATCTGGAATGAAAGCCCATATTACGGCTCTCAGATGTGGTTACACTTTGCGACCGCGATATTCGTGCTGTATTTCGTCCTTGAATGCTCGATGATCTTCCTGCGGCTCTATCAACGTGGCCTGGACCAGCTAGATGAATTGCGCACCGAACGTGACCGCGCACGCGAAGCTTACGAGGTGAAGTCACAGTTTGTGTCTGTCGTCAGCCACGAGTTGCGCACCCCGCTAACATCCATAAACGGCGCCCTGGGTTTGCTGCGCGATTCCGATCTGTCCAATAATCCCGAAAGCGCGGCGCGCATGCTTGATATCGCCCATAAAAACAGCCAACGGCTGAGCAAGCTGATCAATGATCTGCTGGATATCCAAAAGATGGAGTCCAGCAAGATGACCTATGATTTTGCACCGCTCGATCTGACTGAGTTGATCAACGAGGCTGCTCATTCAATCGCGCCGTATGCAGAAAAATATGACGTTTCCGTTTGTCTCACGGGCGACAGTGACGCGCTTCATGTTAGCGCAGACCGAGAGAGGTTGATGCAGGTTCTGGACAATTTGTTGTCCAATGCAGTCAAATTTTCAAGCGCCGGTGGCGAAGTGCACCTTAGCGCCCGGGCCGAAGACGATTTTGCGATCCTTGAGGTGCGCGATTTTGGGGTCGGTATTCCCAAGGATTCCGAGCATCTTGTTTTTGGCAAGTTCACTCAGGTCGATGGCTCGGACAAACGCAATCACGACGGCACCGGTCTGGGACTGTCCATCGTTCGACAGATTGTCACCGACCACGACGCGCATATCGATTACGAAAGCCAGCCCGGTCAGGGCACCCTGTTTTATGTCGAATTCCCCTTATTGCGGAGACCATCATGAACCAAGCAACCCATATGTTTCCGGCCGAACATCAGGATAAATTTGCCCAACTGCGCGCGCATTTCTTATCAGGTCTGCCAAAACGCGAGACGGAGTTGGAGGACCTCACTGCGACGCTTTTGATCCAACCAAACTGCTCAAAAACTCTGGAAAACCTGTATGTGGCAACGCACAAGCTGGCCGGGATTTGTGCGACTTACGGCCTCGCGTCTGCCGGGGTTCAGGCGGCACGTGTGGAAGAGCAAATTGAACAAGCGCAGAATCACGAAATGAGCGAAGACTCGTTGTATGAGATTCTAGCAGAAATAGAATTGCTGTCGGACGAATTGCGCCGTGTTGTGAGCGTGCCGCAGGCCTAGGCCAATGCCTTCATCGCAAGCTGGCGAATTTGATCGGGCAACGTCACCGGATCAAACGGCTTTTGAATCGCTCCAATTGCCTGATTGCGGATCGCCCCCTGATGTTCGGTCGCGACGTTTTTAGACGTCATAAAGATCGCCGGCGTTTCAGCTAGCGCCGGTATTTCACGCAGCGCCGCGAGCGTTTCAATGCCGGTCATACCTGGCATCATCATATCCAGAACAATCACATCCGGCCCAAAACCTTCGGCCTTTTGCACCGCAATATCACCACTCTCGCATTGCAATAGCTCAAATCCGCCCAGATCAACCAGCGCAAGACTGGCGATTTCGCGAATGTCGGGATCATCCTCCACATGCAGGATTTTTTTGATGTCTTGCATTTTCATAGCCTTACACGTGTATCCGCACTTAACTTAAGGCCCAATTTCAACCGGCGAAAGAGTCCGATTGTGTCAGCCTGACCCCAAATAGCACCAGATTTGGCGACATGATGCTATTTGGCCTCGGTCAAAAGCTCCTCTGACAACACGCGCGATTCACACAAAATCGATGCTATGGTACAAGGGCAATTCGCGAATGCGCTGGCCTGTTGCCGCAAAGATTGCGTTGGCCAATGCGGGCGCAGCTGGCGGCACGGGTGGCTCGCCAATACCTCTGACTTTTGCGCCGTTCTCTAGACCTTTTACGAAAATCTCAGGGCATTGATACAATCTCATACCTTCATGACTGTCGAAATTCGATTGCTCTGCCATGCCATCTGAATACGTGATTTCGCAATTGATCGCATGCCCCAGCCCAAAGATCACGCCGCCTTGCACAAGGTTTTCAAAGTTGACCGGGTCCACAACCGTGCCGACATCTGCCGCAACCCAAACCTTGTCGATTTGAATACCGTCTTCCGTTGCGGTCACTTCGATAACCTCAGCCGTCGGCACACCAAAACTTTCGACAAACGCAACCCCGCGCCCTTTGCCCGGCGCAAGCGGTGCGCCCCAGTCTGACATCTCGGCCACTGTCTCCAAAACCTTACGGCTCACATCGTGTTGCATCAGCCGAATGCGCTCTTCCATCGGGTCCGCCCCGGCCGCATGGATCAACTCATCCAACACGCTGTCAAAAAAGAACCCGTTGGCGGACGCGCCCACCGACCGCCAGGACGAAACCGGTGCCAACTCTGGCGCGCGGTAGGCCCGCATGCGATAGTTCGGCAGCGCATAAGGATTGTTCCAGGCGCCCGCCGCAATCTGGCTGTCTGGCCCGGGCACCGGAATATTGGCACGCCCCATCTGCGACGAAATAACAGACGGCATCGCCACCTGAAGATCCATTGCAACGACCTGACCGTTTTTGACGCTACCGGTAGCGCGGGCAATACCCGGCTGACGCGGGAAATCATGTGTCATGTCTTCTTCGCGCGAATAAGTCAGCTTGACCGGTGTTCCCCGCATCTGGTTGGCAATCTCAGTGGCTTGTTTGATGTGTTCAAATTCCAGCCGGTGGCCAAAGCTGCCGCCCATAAACTGGTTGTTAAAGGTGACCTGCGACGCATCATGCCCCGTCACACCAGCAACCATGTCCTGCAAGATACGCGGCATTTGATGTCCGGACCATACAGTGACCCCACCCTCTTCCACCAGAACTGTGGCGTTCAATGGCTCCAACGGGGCGTGCGCGACATAGGGCACACGGTATTCCAATGGGGCGACGGCCCCCTCTTTCATCGCCGCATCAACATCCCCGTCATCGCGCCAGGTGCTGTCCAAATGCGTTTCGGTAAAGGACGCCGCAATTTCCTGCCAATGCTGGTCCTGTTCTGCCGGATACGGCGCCTCTGCCCATTCGCAGTCAATAGTTTCAGTCGCCTGAATGGCCCGCCACGTATTGTCTGCAATCACGGCAACACCGTTGGTCACCTCTAGCACGTGCTTTACACCGCGCATGCCTTGCGCCGCGCTTGCGTCATAGCTGATCATGCCGCTGCGGCGCGGATTTACTTTGACAGCCGCGTGCACTGCACCTTCGATCTCCAGATCGATACCGTAGGTCTGCGTGCCTGTCGACTTTGCGACAATGTCCAACCGTTGCGTGGGTTTGCCGATCAATCGCCATTGGCTTGGGTCGCGCAGCTTTGGATCGCGCACCGGCGCAATATTCGCCGCGACGCCCGCCAGTTCCTGATAGCTCAGCTTGCTGCCATCAGGCAGGATCACATGCCCCGCCTTGGTTTTCAGCGCAGTTGTGTTGATCCCGGTCTGTTGGGCCGCCGCAGCCTTTAGCGTTTCCCGCGCCATCGCGCCTGCCTGCCGCAGCTTGTCAAAACTGTCCGGTACACTTGTCGACCCGCCCGTTCCCTGCAAACCGATCAGCTTGATCACGCCCCCCATAACACTGCGCATAGACTCCGCCGGAAACCCGGCATCTGACGCCATAAACGGCACGCCTTCGCCCGCCATCGCAGTATTCCAATAGGCTTTGTCAGGCTTTCCGAAACTGATTTCAAATTGCCCCGGTTCAAGGTCCATCTCTTCTGCAATCAGAATAGCCTGCGCATGCGCCACACCCTGCCCTTTGTCCGCATGCGGTCCGATAAGCGTGATCTTATCCGCGTCGATCAGAACCCATGGGTTAAACGATGCTGCCCCGTCGTTCAGATCCTGTTCCAACGGGTTTGGATAAGGTGTTTTGACCTTATATACACCAAACGCCACACCACCGAGCACCGCAGCAGAGCCTATCAGAAAACTACGACGCGCTATTTTGCCAGCTTTACCCATCAATCAGGCCCCCTGCATCTTGGTTGCGGCCAGTTTGACGGCGGCGCGAATGCGTGGATACGTCCCGCACCGGCACAGGTTGCCTGACATCGCTTCGTTGATTTCTTCATCTGTCGGGCTTGGGATCTCGCTCAGCAATGACGCCGCCTGCATGATCTGACCAGACTGGCAGTATCCACACTGCGCCACCTGTGTTTCGATCCAGGCTTCCTGAACCGCGTGCAATGCATCGGGCTGCCCCAACCCGTTGATCGTGGTGACAGGCCCGTCAACATCCGACACAAACGTCTGACATGATCGCACAGCCTCGACGTTGATGTGAACGGTGCACGCGCCGCAGGCCGCAATGCCGCAGCCATATTTCACCCCTTTGATATTCAACTCATCCCGTAACACCCACAAAAGCGGCATGTCGTCTTCAACA
Source organism: Shimia sp. (assembly GCF_039969785.1). Taxonomy (GTDB): domain Bacteria; phylum Pseudomonadota; class Alphaproteobacteria; order Rhodobacterales; family Rhodobacteraceae; genus Shimia. The sequence continues at coordinate 200,357 of NZ_JBDVNC010000048.1, forward strand.
TCCACCTCATGACGTGCACCATCTACGATCAATTCCACGGCTCTTCTCCGGCTCTCAAGTCTGCTGTCACTCTCAAGATAGGGTGCGCCAACAAGTTCACACTCGCAGATTGCGCCATTCTACATGCAACTCGTGCCAGAACGATTAAAGGCCAAGTAGCGACCTGCCTCATCAGATACCCAGAATCGGACCGTAATTGCCCAGTTCGCTGCCCCGGAACGCAGCGCGATGGGTCGTCAGAATCCCTTTTCTCGCCTTTGCCCCCCGGATAAGCCATGATCGTTAGCGCCACCGGGCGACAAGCCGCCACATTTTGCGCTAACACTTTCAAATATTGCGATTTTTTTCTTCCCCCACTGCGACCCGCCCCGTATAGCAACCTCAAATCGAACCACGTATTTGTAAGTCAGGAGATCGACATGACTGTCACCGTAGGTATCAACGGATTTGGCCGTATCGGTCGCTGCACCCTTATGCACATTGCCGAAGAAGCGCGCGAAGATGTTCGGGTGGTCAAGGTCAATGCGACGGGCCCGCTGGAAACGGCGGCACACCTGATCCGATATGACAGCCTGCACGGCCGCTTTCGCAACGAAGTTATCGCCGGCAACGGCAGCATGGATGTGGGCCAGGGCCCGATCCGCATGTTCTCGACTTATGACATGGACGAACTGGACTGGAGCGGTGTTGACGTTGTTCTGGAATGTACCGGCAATTTTAACGACGGCGAAAAAGCCCGCAAACATTTGGAGCGCGGCGCGCGCAAAGTTCTGATCTCGGCGCCCGCTAAAAACGTTCAAAAGACAATTGTGTTCGGCGTGAATGACCACCGGCTCGAAGCCAATGACAACATGGTTTCGAACGGGTCCTGTACCACAAACTGCCTGGCCCCGATTGCCAAGGTGCTGAACAACGCTTTTGGCATCGAAAACGGCATCATGACCACGATCCACGCCTATACTGGCGATCAGCCAACGCTTGATCGTCGCCACGACGATCTTTACCGCGCCCGCGCCGCCGCCATGTCCATGATCCCGACCTCGACAGGTGCCGCCAAAGCACTGGGCGAAGTTTTGCCAGAGCTCAAAGGCAAGCTGGACGGTTCAGCCATCCGCGTTCCAACACCAAACGTATCAGCGGTTGATCTGACGTTCACCGCCAGCAAAGACGTCACAATCGCGGACGTCAACGAAGCAATGGCCGAAGCCGCTGCCGGTGAAATGAAGGGGGTTCTGGGCTACAGCGACGCACCGCTCGTGTCTGTCGACTTCAACCACACCACCGAAAGCTCAACTTACGCGGCCGATCAGACCAAGGTTCTGGGGTCACGTCTGGTGCGCGTTCTTGCATGGTACGACAATGAGTGGGGCTTCTCGGCACGCATGGCTGATCTGGCCTCCAAGATGGGCCGCATCTAAGCCGGTCTTTCACAGTAAGCTTGCGCCCATCGGGGCGGTCGGTATATCTGAATCAACCGACACTTTTTCCCGGGGGCGTTCCGCGTCATGACCAATCCAATTGCAGTATTTTTGGCTGTCCTGATCATCGTGGGCCTGGGTGCGGATATGTTGTTGAATAATGGCGACGCTACAATGCTACTTGCACGCAAATTTTTTGACTTGATCGAGTGGGTCGCGTTCTGGCGATAACCGGCCTAAACGGTCCTCTGCCCTGCGGCTATAATGGCTGGGACAACGACGCTGCCACCGGCAAGACTTGCTGCAGACTGATCAGGCTTTCAAACGATAACCCGTTTTGATCATCCACCACGCCAGCGCCATCACCAAAAAGGTTACGCCGCATACCACGGCCATCCCCACACCGGGTGCGCCGTCTGAGACGCCAATAAACCCATAACGCGCGCCATCAATCAGGTAAAATATCGGATTGATCCGGGCAATGCTCTGCAGCACCTCAGGCAGCGCCGTCACTGAATAAAACGTGCCGGATAGAAACGCCAACGGCGTGACGATAAAGTTCGTAATCGCAGCCATCTGGTCAAACTTGTTTGCAAATATCCCCGCCACAACACCAATGCTGCCCATCAATGCCCCCCCTGTGGCCACGAAAACCAGCGCCCAAATCGGATGTGCAATCGACATGCCCAATACAAGCACCATGCCAATCGCGATTCCGACCGCCACCAGTATGCCTCGCACCATGGCCCCGGTAACATAGCCAATCACTAGTTCCAGCGGCGCCAACGGCGGCATCAGCGTGTCCACGATATTGCCCTGTACCTTGGAAACCACAATAGATGACGATGTGTTGGCAAACGCATTCTGGATAACCGTCATGGTCAAAATACCCGGTGCCAGAAAGACAATAAAGGGCACCCCCATCACATCACCCCGCCCCGGGCCAATCGCTATAGAGAAAATCAGCATAAACAACCCGGCCGTAACCAGCGGGGCCAACAACGTCTGTGTCCACACCACCATAAACCGCATGACTTCCCGGCGGATCAACGTCCAAAGACCAAGCCAGTTCACGCGCCCGAACCGCCTGACACCCAAATCCAACTGACTCATTTGCCTGCTCCCCTGCCTGCGGTGATTCTCGGCCTTGTAACTCGGACCGGGGTGACTAGAATAGGCCCCTGACCAAGAAATGCAGGGGCGGCCCCAAAGGGCCGCTTTTTAGCTAAGGAAACATTGATGTCCTGGACCGATGAGCGCGTAGAGCTTTTGAAGAAACTTTGGGGCGAGGGCCAGTCGGCCAGCCAGATCGCCAAGGAACTTGGCGGCGTGACCCGCAATGCAGTGATCGGCAAGGTCCACCGGCTGGGCCTGTCAAACCGCTCGTCCGGCGGTGCCAAGGCTGATGCAAAGCCCAAGGCAGAGGCCAAACCCAAAGCGCCCCCCAAACCCAAGGCGCCGCCGAAACCCAAGGCCGCTGAACAACAACCCAAGCCCGATCTGAAAACCGAGCCAGCAGTCGCCCCCAAAACCGGGAACTCGCTGCGCAAGGCGATTATTCCCGCCGGACAGCCGCTGCCACCGCAGCCGTCCGCGAACGAGATCAGCCCCGAAGCGCTCGCCAAGGTGAACGAGGTCGAAAAGACCGCCAAAAAGCTGGGCTTGATGGAATTGACCGAACGCACCTGTAAATGGCCTGTCGGCGATCCCGCCACACCTGATTTCTGGTTCTGCGGTCTGCCTGTTCAGGCTGGTAAGCCCTATTGCGAAGCCCATGTCGGCGTCGCGTTCCAGCCCATGAGCGCACGCCGCGACCGCAAGCGCTAATCGGCGTAGCCGCACATAATTAAACCTGCAAACCCCGGTCCATTGGACCGGGGTTTTCCTTTGGATCACGCCTGCTTATCAAACTGAATACGCAGTTCTGCGGCCCGGTCAAAAAAGGCACCCCGCACTTCTGCCGCGTATGGGTTGGCGGTTTCAATCGCATGCAACACCGTGGGCGGGTCGTTTTTCACCATCTCCACCGCCTGCTTTAGCAAATCGAAACTTGCGGTGGTCATCTGATCTGGCAACGGTCCAATATCAGACAACACTTTCGCAATCAGATGCGTCAGCCCTTGTACCGTTGCCGCCTCCTTGTCGTGCGCCTCGGGCGTGGTGACAACAACCTGCAATCCAATGCGCCGCAAGAACCCGGCCACCACTCGCCAGCGCGGCCCACGCAACGGACAAACCGCAATCTTACGCCCGACAACGCCGCCATCCGCGCTCTGAGGGCCAAACAACGGGTGAGTCCCGACAATATCCACCGCCGCCGGCAGACACCGCGCCATCACCTGCATTGGCGCGACCTTCACTGAGCTGACATCGACAACCAAACACCCCGGACGCAAATATGGCGCGATCTGGGTGCACAGATACTCCATGCGCGCCACCGGCACACTCAAGACAATCACGTCACACCGGGCAATCTCGCTCAGCTCGACTACGGCCAGGGCGCGCCCATCCTCCAGAAGAGCCCCGACATAAGCGGGGTCACAGACACGTATGTCAAAAAGCGCATTCAGTTCGCGCGCCATCAGTTTTCCAAAGGCACCAAATCCAATGAGCCCCAGTGTTGGTTTTGTTCGATGTCCCATAGCAGGACCCCTTATTTAGGGCCGCACAGGCGGGAACTGAATGTTTTTAGATGCCTTTCACTGCAACCCCCGACGACGCGCGGCAGTTGACCATGATAAAAGCCCCGCCACTATGTGGACAGGCGATAATACTCAATCGTGAAGAGGCGTTTGTGTTTCATGTATGTTTCCTGCCACGGCGCGTAGCTTGGGTCAAGCCACTTGCCCCTCACGTAAATCAATCAGTCGCACATAGAGCCCGGCGACAAGAGACACCAATACACTGCCCAGCATCACAACCAACAACATAACAGCGCCGTTCCCGGGGGTCAGAATTGCGCCCGTGATCGATGTCAGAAAAGCCCCACCCGCAACACTCATCGCACCTGAAAGCCCGGATGCGCTCCCGGCAAGGTTGGGACGCACAGACATGATACCGCTGGTTGCGGCAGGCATAGTTAACCCGTTCCCGACACCAACAAACATGACAAACCCGACATAAGTCACCGGATGCAAAATGCCGCTTAACACCACGACCAACCCCACACTCAGGCCCAACGCAGCAACAATTCGACCTGCCAGTACCATCACAAAAAGCGGATAACGCCGGGACAGTTTGCCTGATAAAAAGCTGCCGAACGCAAACCCAACTGTGATCGCGCCAACGGCCAGACCGATCGCCGCTGGCGTCATGCCGAACACCACCGCACCAACCAGCGCCGCCCCGGTGATATAGACATAAAAGCCACCCAGCGAGAATGTCACGCAAATCGAATATCCCCAAAACCGGCGCGACCGAAACAATTCCGGATACGCCCGGAACTGCGCCGCAATGCTGGAGGCACGATTTGAATTGGTTTCGCCCAGATCGCACCACGTCAACACAAACAGCCCGGCCCCTGCCAACGCAAAAAACGCAAAATTGGCCCGCCACCCCAGAAACTGATCCAGCAATCCGCCCACCAACGGGCCTGTCATCGGTGCCACGGCCATGACCATCGAAATATACCCCAACAGGCTGGCGGCATCGCGCTCTTCATATTGGTCCCGCACCACCGCGCGGCTTAACGCCATCGCGCCAACCACCGCCCCCTGAATCATCCGCCAGGCCAGAAACACGCGAAAATCCTGCGCCAGCAGGCACCCGATTGACGCCACCGCGAACATGGCCAATCCAATCAGCAGAACCGGTCGGCGCCCAAACCGGTCGGACAACGGCCCCATCACGACCTGCAACACCGCCGTCACCGCGAGATACCCACCAATTGCCAGATTGGCCACGCCGTATGAAACGTCAAAATCTGCCGCGATATGGGCCAACGACGGCAGAAACATATTCAGCGAAAGCACTGAAATTGCGGTCAGCAACACCAAAGTGGTTAAATGTGGCGGTGTCCGTGCGGCAGAAAACATGCCCACTTGTGGCATGCGGATCAGTTATTGCCCAGCAGCTTCAACAATCCTTTGGTCGCTTCGTCCTCAAGCGTGCGCCGCACCGCGTCCTCGGTCGACTCGCCTTCCTGTTTTTCAACACCCAGCTCTTCTTCGACGCGTTTCACCGCTTCTGCTTCAAGTTCTTTCAGTTCTTCATCCAGATTCTGTTTGAGGATCGCGTCCAGATCCGGTGCAATACTGGGATTGTCCCAACTGCCCTCAACCTTAACCGGCACGGCCAGCCCTGTGCCCTCTTCTTTGCGCAGCTGCGGCGTAAACCGGTAATCAATGACCCTTTGACCCAGCCCCACCGTCCCAGCGCCTATGGCAATGACATTGGGCAACTCCATCAACAAATCCTCGTTGCGCATCACGCCTTTTTCGATGGTCCAACTGGCCCCCATATTGTCAAACACGGTTGTGCCACCGGTAAGATCACCACGAAACAAACGGTCCAGATCTATGCCTTCGATCGTCCCACGTCCAACTTTGACGGTGCCACTGCCTTTCAGGGAATTCATGATGGCGTACTCTGACTGTCCTGACCCCAGAAAATCCATTTTCATGTCCGCCTTTCCCGTGAACCGGTTCAGACCAGCCGTTGCTGACAAAAGCTCTTTGAGCGCTATTTGACTAACGTCCAGATCGCCGCGCATTGAAAACCCATTGCGATTATTGGCAACAAATTGCCCTTTGATCGCCCCACCATACGCCGCCAACTCCGTCAGCGTCGCGACAGCGCGCGCATTTTCGATCTGCACACTGGCCCGCGTGCGCCCCAGATCAATATCCCCCAAATCAATCGCTTCCGCGCCAAAAACAATTTTGCCATCCATAAGCGCAAGGGCGCTGGCATCAATCGGCTCCCTGGACCACTCAGAAGACGACGCAGTTGAACTTTCAGAACCTGAAGACCCCGCCAAGCTGCTCAAATCCAGTTTTCCTGCCAGTACATTTGCCGTGACAATCGGCCTTACCCCGCCAAGCGCGGCATCCGCTTCGGCATTAATGGTGTTGCCCAACGCCGTGATGATCCCTTTGCGCAAACTAAACCGATGGTCCTTGGTCAGTGTGACATCACCCTCCAGACGCGCCCGTCCCGGTACGCCACCGCCAAGCCCCAAGGCCGCCAAAAATGCTTCCGCATCAGAAAAATCTGCCACAACCTGCCCTGCTGCCTCGGGCGCAATACCGACACGGCCATCGAAATCAACTGTTCCGCCCGTCGCGCTGACTTTGGCCACCAGCGACGAAACCGACCCACCAATCAGGTCGTTCAGGTTCCCAACGGTCGCGGCAACATCCACATCCTTGCCCGCAGGTCGCGCGGTCACAGAAATCTCAGCAGGCTTGGTCACATCCGGCCAGCTGAGTCCAATGTCCAGATTGGCCACTTCAAAATTGTCGCCGCCATGATCCAAATATCTCAAACGGGCGCCTTTGATGATCAGGCTTTCCAAGGACACGTTTGTGTCCGCCCCGGCACTTGCCGCACCTTGGTCTGCGGCAACTTCGCCAGTGGGCAAAAGCTCCCAGTTCACACGCCCGTCACGCGCCTTTTCCAGCAACACATCCGGCGCGACAGCCTCGATTTTTGTAATGCGGATATCGCCGGTCAGTGCACCGATCACATCGACGCCGATGGCAGCACTTTTCGCCTGAAACATTGGCCCCGCATCCGACCATTCCGCATTGCCCAGCGATACCGGCCCGGTGGACACACCAAAAATCGGATACCAGCTGATCCCGACGTCACCATCAAAGACCAGGTCCCGGCCGGTCTGTGTTTTGACCTGATCGGCCGCCAGTTGCGCAATCTTTTCCCCCGGCAGGATCATCAAGACGCCCACCAGCCCCATGACAACCACCACAATCACGCCCAACAGGATACGGATCAAACGCATGAAAACCCCCAACGTTCACCTTTGCCTCAGCCTAGCCGCCAGATGGGCACCGGCGCAATGATCAACCCATCACAACCTGGTGCGCGCCCGCTGCGGCAACCACAGTTTGACAATCGCGTCTTAGGATCATCCACAAACGCTCAGTCGCTTACTGCCAATTCAACAATTCCCAATTCCCATTCTATCCCCTATACGCCCCGGATGAGCACCAACCCGCCAGACCTGCGCCCCGACCTCGCCCGCGCCACTTTGACCGGAGACACCCGCCCCGGCCAGCCGACCATCGGTATGGTCTCTCTGGGATGTCCCAAAGCGCTGGTGGACAGCGAACGCATCCTGACCCGGCTGCGCGCCGAAGGGTACGGTATTTCGCCCGATTATTCCGGTGCAGATGCAGTGGTCGTGAACACCTGTGGATTTCTTGACAGCGCCAAGGTCGAAAGCCTCGAGGCCATCGGAGAGGCTCTGAAAGAAAACGGCAAGGTCATTGTCACCGGCTGCCTAGGCGCTGAGCCTGAGTATATCACTGGCGCACATCCCAAAGTTCTGGCCGTGACTGGTCCGCACCAATATGAACAGGTGCTCGACGCGGTTCATTCCGCCGTGCCGCCCGATCCGCACCCGTTTGTTGACCTTCTGCCCGCCTCGGGTGTTTCTCTCACTCCACGACACTATAGTTATCTCAAGATTTCAGAAGGCTGCAATCACGCCTGCAAATTCTGCATTATCCCCGCTATGCGCGGAAAACTGGCCAGCCGCCCGGTGCACGCCATCCTGCGCGAGGCTGAAAAACTGGTCGAAAACGGTGTGCGCGAACTGCTGGTCATTTCACAGGATACGTCGGCCTATGGGCTTGATCGCAAATACTCGCCCCATCCATGGAAAAACCGGGAAGTTCGCAGCCATATCACCGATCTGGCACGTGAACTCGGACAGTTCGATGCATGGGTGCGACTGCATTATGTCTACCCGTATCCACATGTGCGCGACCTGATCCCACTTATGGCGGATGGCCTGATCCTGCCTTACCTAGATATTCCGTTTCAGCATTCCCACCCGGACACGCTCAAACGCATGGCCCGCCCCGCCGCCGGGGCCAAAACCCTCGATGAAATCGCCCGCTGGCGCGATACCTGCCCGGACATCACCCTGCGCTCGACATTCATTGTTGGCTATCCGGGGGAAACCGAGGCTGAATTCCAGCACCTGCTTGACTGGATGGACGAAGCCCAACTCGACAGAGTCGGCTGCTTTCAATACGAAAACGTCGACGGTGCCCGCTCAAATGCGCTGTCTGACCATGTTCCACAAGAGGTCAAACAGGATCGCTGGGACCGCTTCATGCAAAAAGCGCAAGCCATCTCAGAAGCCAAACTCGCCGCCAAAGTTGGCGAGTTCATGGACGTCATTATTGACGACATCGATGCAGACGGCATCGCCACATGCCGCACCAAAGCGGACGCGCCAGAAATCGACGGCAACCTGTTTATCGACGAAAACACGAGTGAGCTGAAAGTCGGTAACATTGTGACTGTGGAAGTGGATGAAGCCGGGGAGTATGACTTGTGGGGGCGGGTGACGTCTTTGAATTGAGACCGGGAGAGAAGTCAGCTACAGACTTCCCCTCTTTGCAGACAGTCACGGTTCCTCGTAAGTCGGACAATCTGTCCGACCTACCTGCCTCTGCTTGACCTCCACACAAACATCAGGCACCCCGCGTCCCATGAAATATGACACAATCATCCTTGGCGCTGGTGCGGCTGGTATGATGTGCGCCGCCCATTCGGGCGGGCGTACATTGGTACTGGATCATGCCAAGGCGCCCGGCGAGAAAATCCGCATCTCGGGCGGTGGGCGTTGTAATTTCACCAACATGTACGCTGCACCGGAAAATTTCCTGTCGAAAAATCCGCATTTCTGCAAGTCCGCTCTTAAACGCTACACGCAATGGGACTTTATCGAGCTTGTCGCGCGCCACCGCATTCCCTACCACGAGAAAACACTCGGGCAGTTGTTTTGTGACTCCAGCGCCAAAGACATCATCGCCATGCTGCGCGCCGAGATGGACAGCGCTGGGGCTGAATTGCGGGTGAATACCACGATCCAAAGAGTCTCTCACGATGGGGCCACATTTACGATCGAAACCGAGACGGAAGGTCAGCGCGAAGCCCTGAGCGCTCGTAATCTGGTGTTGGCCACTGGCGGCAAGTCGATCCCGAAAATGGGTGCAACCGGGCTCGCGTATGACATCGCCCGACAATTTGATCTGGCCCTGACAGACACATGCCCCGGTCTTGTCCCCTTCACCTTTTCTGACAACCCGTTCAAACCACTGTCTGGCACCGCCTTACCCGTTCGTGCCACTGCTGGCGGCACCGCATTTGACGAAGCGCTGCTGTTCACACATCGCGGCCTGTCTGGCCCGGCAATGTTGCAGATCAGCTCTTACTGGCGTGAAGGTGAAGACATTGCACTTAACTTGTTGCCCGACATGGATGTCTTTCAATCGCTCCGCCAAAAGCGCAGCACTGATGGGCGACGTAATCTTTCCACAATCCTTGGACAGATCCTGCCGTCAAAACTCGCCGATCATCTGACCAAAGAATGGGCCCTGACCGGAAACATCGCAGATCAAAGCGACACCGCTTTGAAAGACCTTGCCGAACGAATTTGCAATTGGCGTCTGCGCCCTAATGGCACCGAAGGCTATCGCACTGCAGAAGTGACCTTGGGTGGCATCGACACGGACGAATTATCCTCAAAAACCATGATGTCAAAGACAGTTCCCGGCCTTTACGCAATAGGCGAAGCTGTCGACGTAACCGGTTGGTTGGGCGGGTTTAACTTTCAATGGGCCTGGTCATCTGGCTGGGCTGCGGGCCAAGCTATTAAAGCGCGCGAAACCTGACCGGTTTCACCCCTCTACACGCGCGACCTGCGTCATGAAATCATCGCCACGCTTTTCAAAGCTGTCGTATTGATCAAAGCTGGCCGCAGCCGGAGCCAACAGCACTGTGTCCCCCTCGGTGGCCTCCTGCGCCGCGCGTGTCACAGCCTGCTCCATGGAAGTGCACACTTCAGCATCGACACCTTTCAGCTGCATGGCAAACGCCGCCGCCTCGCGCCCGATCACATAGGCTTTGACAACCGCGCCCGCATGGTTTGGCAACGCGCCCAGACCACCTTCTTTCTCAAGCCCGCCACAGATCCACCGGATGCGCTTGAACGCGGCCAGCGCTTTGGCGGCAGCATCAACATTGGTTGCTTTTGAATCGTTCACATAGGTGACGCCATTTTTCTCGGCAACAATCTGGCTGCGATGCGGCAAGCCGCCAAAACTCGCAAATCCCTTTTCGATCACTTTGGGCGCCAACCCCAAGGTGCGCGCCACGGCGTAAGCTGCACTGGCATTCTGATGATTATGCGTGCCCGGCAACCCTTTGATGAGGCGCAGATCAATCGACCCGGTCTGACGCGCTTTGCGCCACTCGCTCAGGAACCCTTTGCGCGCAAAAACCTGCCAGCCTGGCCCGGTCAGCTTGCCCGCCACAGACACCCGGATCACCCGGTCATCGCCCGGGCCCTCGGACAATTGCCCCGCCAGATACCGCCCCTCGGCCTCATCCACGCCAATAATCGCGCGATCCGGGCCACCTTCGGCAAACAACCGGCGTTTCGCTGCAAAATAGCCGCCCATTCCCCCATGCCGATCCAGATGATCCGGCGACAGGTTTGTAAAAACGGCCACATCCGGGGTCAGCGACCGGGCCAGCTCTGTCTGATAGCTGGACAATTCCAGCACGATCACTTCACCATTTTCGGCCGGTTCCAAATCCAGCACACCACGCCCGATATTACCCGCCAATTGCGTGCGCCGCTCGCTTTCCTGCAACACATGATGGATCAACGCCGACGTGGTCGATTTGCCATTTGAACCGGTCACCGCAACAACTTTTGGCGCGATATCGAAATTGTTCCACTGGGGCGTGGCAAACGATCGGAAAAACAATCCTATATCGTTGTCCACCGGGATCCCGGCAACTAGCGCTGCGGCAACCACCGGGTTTGGTTCGGGATAAAGATGCGGAATACCCGGGCTGACGATCAGGGACGCGACCGCTTCAAACGCCCCCGGCGCCAACAAATCACGGCATTCAAACCCATCTTCTTCGGCCAAGGCGCGCGCGGATGGATTGTCATCCCAACAAACCGCAATGGCGCCCCCGGCCCGCAAGGCCCGGGCAGAGGCCAGACCAGACCGGCCCAAGCCCAAAACGGCCACCTCGGTCCCTGCAAAACCCTGAACTGGAATCATGACACATCCTCACTTCCTGCAAAAGCGACCTTGCCTGCCCGCGCAAGCCAGCACAAGTGATCCCAACGGCCCAGCCAGCGACCAGACCCATACTCGGCAGAAATTCACATCGTAAAAATCGGGCCAAAAAACCGGCTTAGCGAACTTTCAGCGTCGCCAAACCAATCATCGCCAGGATCAGGGAAATGATCCAGAACCGGATCACGATCTGCGGCTCAGCCCATCCCTTTTTCTCATAGTGATGGTGGATTGGCGCCATCAGGAACACCCGCTTGCCGGTGCGTTTAAAATACAGCACCTGAATGATCACGCTCAATGCTTCGACCACAAACAAACCACCAACGATGCCCAACACCAGCTCGTGTTTGGTGGCCACGGCAATCGCGCCCAACGCCCCGCCCAACGCCAAAGACCCGGTATCCCCCATGAACACAGCCGCAGGTGGTGCGTTGTACCACAGGAACCCAAGCCCCCCGCCTGCTATGCCGGCCGTAAAGATCAGGATTTCACCGGTGCCAGGCACGTAATGCAGATCAAGATATTCGGTAAAGTCGACGCGCCCGACCGCATAGGCAATGATGCCCAGCGTCCCGGCGGCAATCATCACCGGCATAATCGCCAGCCCATCCAACCCGTCGGTCAGGTTCACCGCATTTGCCGCCCCGACCACCACAAACATGGCAAACGGTACAAACAAAAAGCCAAGATTAATCAGCGTATCTTTGAAAACCGGCAGGGCAAGCCGCATCTGCAGGGCCTCGGGTTGCAAATACGCAGCCCACCACGCCGCGATTCCGGCGATGATAAACCCCAGCAACAGCCGGATTTTCCCCGACACACCCTTGGTATTCTGCTTGGACACCTTGGCATAGTCATCCGCAAAACCGATCATGCCATAAGCCAACGTGACAAACAGCACGAGCCAGACAAACCCATTGTCCAGACGTGCCCACAGCAATGTCGAGGTCAGCAATGCCCCCACAATCAACAGACCACCCATTGTGGGTGTTCCGGCTTTGACAAAATGCCCTTCGGGGACGTCATCGCGAATGGGCTGTCCTTTACCCTGTTTGCGCCGCAACACATTGATCAGCGGTAGCCCGAAAATGAACCCAAACAACAACGCCGTCATGAACGCGCCACCGGCACGGAAAGTAATATAGCGGAACAGATTAAAGAAATCCCCGCCATCCGACAGCTCGGTCAGCCAATACAGCATTCACGCGTCCTCGTTTTTTGATTGCGGGGCGGGATGACCCAGTTTTCGCACGGCGTCAACCACCTTGGCCAAGCCCATCGACAATGATCCCTTGGCCAGCAAACAATCGCCTGCATCAACCAGGTTATGCACCTGCCCGGCCAGTTCTGTACTGGTTTCGACCCAAAGCCCGCGTTTGTCTGTTGGCAGCGCGTTGTGCAAATGCTGCATCAACGGTCCCACGCAATGCACAACATCTATCGCCTGCATCGCGGTATGGGTGGCAAGCGCTGCATGCATCGCGTTTTCCTGCGGTCCCAATTCCTTCATGTCACCGACAAAGGCGATCCGGCGGCCTTTTCCGATCCGCCCAACACCATCGACCGGTTGCGCCGCAGCCAAAACATCCAAAGCCGCGCCCAAAGAGGTCGGATTTGCGTTATACGCGTCATCAATCAGATCAAGCGTGCGATCTGTTTCAACCGGGTCCAGCCAGATCGTCTCGCGCACGCCGCGCCCGGAATAAGGCGCCCAACGCCCCAGATCACTGGTTGCCATGGCAAGATCAGCGCCCAATGCGTCAACAGCTGCCAGCGCGCCAAGGGCATTCATCGCGAAATGCGCACCCGCGCTTTGAATTTTGAACACCAACTGGGTGCCTTGCGCCCGTGCCTGCGCCACCGTGGTGTCACCACTCAGCCGAACATCCCGCAACACCCACTCAGACGCCGCGCGCCCAAATTCAATCGCCTGCATGCCCAACTTGTCGGCGCGGGACCGTAAAATATCGGTTGTATCCAGATCCGCATTGAAAATGGCCACGCCATCACGATCCATTCCGTCAAACAATGCAGCCTTTTCACGGGCAATACCTTCAACGTTCTCAAAGGCTTCCAGATGCACCGCCGCGACTGTCGTGATCAACGCAACATGCGGTCGTGCGATCTGGGCCAGCGGTGAAATTTCGCCGGGATGGTTCATGCCAATCTCAATCACCGCAAACTCTGTGTCCGCAGGCATCCGGGCCAACGTCAATGGCACGCCCCAATGGTTGTTATAACTTGCCACGCTGGCATGCGTGCGTCCCTGTCCGGACAGCATCGCCCGCAGCATCTCTTTCGTGGATGTCTTGCCGACCGACCCGGTCACCGCAACCACACGCGCATCGGTGCGCGCACGACCAGCCTGGCCCAGAGCCTCCAGCCCCGCCAGAACATCGTCAACAATCAAAAGCGGTGCGTCTGCTGGCATGCCATCTGGCACCCGGCTGACCAAAGCCGCACCAGCCCCGTTTTCGAGCGCCTGAGCCACAAACTCATGCCCATCCCGCGCGGCGGTCAAGGCCACAAACAGATCACCGGGTTGCAATGTGCGGGTGTCAATAGATACGCCGTCGCATACCCAGTCGCACGTGGCACGCCCATTGGTGGCCTGCGCCGCAGCGTCCGAAGTCCAAAGGCTCATGCCAATCCCCCATCCAGCGCCGCAACAGCCACGCTGGCCTGTTCGCAATCATCAAACGGCAAAACATCATTGCCGATAATCTGCCCGCTCTCATGGCCCTTACCGGCAATCAACAAAGCATCCCCTGCCCCCAGCGCATCAACAGCGCGCAAAATCGCCTCGGCACGATCGCCCACTTCGGTGGCCTCGGGCGCGCCCTGCATCACCATGGCGCGAATGCTGGCCGGGTCTTCGCTGCGCGGATTGTCGTCGGTGACAAACACCACATCCGCATTGCGCGCCGCCGCTTGCCCCATCAACGGGCGCTTGCTGGCATCACGGTCGCCGCCCGCGCCCACAACCGCAATCAGACGTCCCATCACATGCGGACGCATCGCGATAAGCGCCGTTTCCACCGCATCGGGTGTATGCGCGTAATCCACAAAAACAGCGGCACCGTTTTCGCGCGTCGCCGCCAGCTGCATGCGTCCTCGCACCGTGACAAGATCACCGAGAACTTCAAACACCCGCTCGGGTTCTGCGCCACAGGCAATCGCCAGTCCCGACGCCAACATCACATTCTCAGCCTGAAAACCACCAATCAGGTTCAGCCGCGCCTGATAGGTCCGGCCGCGAAAGGCAAAGCGCACATCCTGGCCAATGCTGTCAAACCGTTGCCCCAACAGCTCCAAATCCGCGTCCGTGCGACCAACCGTGATCACGTCCTGCCTGCGCGCCTTTGCAATCGCCACCATATCAACGCCTCGCGCATCATCGGTGTTGATCACAGCGACGCCGTCTTCGGGCAAAACACGGGCGAACAGCCCCGCTTTTGCGTCAAAATAGTCCTCAAAGCTGTCGTGATAATCCAGATGATCCTGCGTGAAATTCGTAAATCCGGCCGCCCGCAACACCACGCCATCCAGACGTCGCTGGGCAAGCCCGTGGCTTGACGCTTCCATAGCCGCAAACTGAACCCCTGCGTCGCAACACGCGGCAAGTGTACGATGCAATGTGATCGGTTCGGGTGTGGTGTGTTGCAAAGGCGCTTGAAAATCGCCCTCAACCCCGGTGGTGCCAAGATTAACCGCCTCAAGCCCCATCGCCTGCCAGATTTGACGCAGAAACGTCGAAACCGAGGTTTTTCCATTGGTGCCCGTGACCGCCGTCATGACACCGGGCTGCTCACCAAACCAAAGCGCGGCTGTGAAGGCCAATGCCTGTCGGGGGTCTTCGGCAATAACCAACGCCGCGCCATACTCGGCAAGCTCTTTGGCCGCGATGCGCGCGCCTTCTGCGTCGGTCAATACGGCCGAGGCCCCCATACGCAATGCATATTGAATGAATTCGCCGCCATGCACCCGTGTGCCGGGCAAAGCGGCAAACAAAAAACCGTCTTTGACCTCGCGGCTGTCCACGGCAAGTCCGGTGATTTGCGGGTTCGCTCCCTTTGCAGCGGTCAGTCCCAGATCCGAAAGCTGTCTTGCCTGTACTGCCATCTGCGTTGCCCTTGTTCGGCTTAATTTGATGTCAGCGTTATATCAGCCAAATGCCCGGGTTCAACGTCAGGACGTAGCCCCAATAGAGGCGCAATTCGCGTGATCATTTCTGCGGCCACCGGAACAGCCGTCCAACCTGCCGTACGGCGTGGTTTTGGCCCCGATGTTTCGACCGGTTCGTCCAGCGACACAACCAGTACATATCGTGGGTTATGGGCCGGGAACATCGACGCGAACGTCGCAATCACCTTGTCCTCATAATAGCCGCCGCCGCTTTCTTTGGGCTTGTCGGCAGTACCGGTCTTACCACCCACCGCATAGCCGGGCACATCCCCAAAACTGGCCGTTCCTTCGGTCACAACCAGACGCAACATACGACGCGCCTTTTCGGCGCTGGCCCGTGACATCACGCGCGGCCCTTCCTGAACGGCATTGCGTTTCAGCAAAGTTGGCAGCACCCGCGTACCGCCGTTGGCAATCGCTGCATACCCAGCCGCCAGATGCAGCGGGCTTGCCGATAATCCGTGCCCATATGAAATTGTCATGGTCGACAACTCCGACCAGTTTTTCGGCAACAATGGCTGTGCGCCACGCGCCTCTACAACTTCAACCGGCGTCGGCTCAAAGAAGCCAAGATCGCGCAGGAACCCTTTTTGGCGTTTGGCACCAATGATTTGCGCCATGCGGGCCGTGCCGATATTGGACGATTTCACAATCACCTTGGTCAGGGTGAGCTCTGCGCCGTAATTATGGAAATCGCGAATTTTGAACTTGCCCCACCGCAGAGGCCCGGCTGTCTTGATCATGGTCGACGGATTGGCCAGTCCTAATTCCATCGCCTGTGCTGCCGTGAAAATCTTAAAGGTAGATCCAAGCTCGTAAAGCCCCTGCACCGCCCGGTTGAACAACGGGCTATCAGCTGCGTGGCCTTTCGTGGGCGGACGTGGCCGGTCGTTGGGGTCAAAATCGGGCAGGCTGACCATCGCGATGATCTCACCTGTGTGCACATCCATCAAAATCGCCGCAGCGCCCTTGGCATTCAGCAGCTTCATACCACCATACAGCACCCGCTCTGCCGCCGTCTGAACCGTCAGGTCCAACGACAGGGTCAACGCCTTGCCGCCATTGGCCGGATCACGCAACGCTTCGTCAAACTGCTTTTCGACACCTGCAACCCCGATCACCTCGGCAGCATGCACGTCTTCTTTGCCAAAACTGGCGCCGCCCAGAATGTGAGCCGCCAGTTTTCCGTTGGGATAAAGACGCATTTCACGGGAGCCAAACTGCAATCCCGGATCACCGATGTCATGTACTGCTTGTTTTTGCTCCGGGCTGAGTTTTTTCTTGATCCACAAGAACTTACGCTTGCCGGTGAAATCCTTGACTAAACGCTCCTGATCCAGGTCGGGGAAGATATCGACCAGCTCTTTGGCAACACGTTCTTTGTCGATCATATGCATCGGCTGTGCATACAGCGAATGCGTTTCCAGATTGGTCGCCAGAATGCGCCCCTTGCGGTCTACGATATCGGCACGTTGCGCAACAATACGGTTGGCCGAATAATTGGCGCGCGGTTCGACCGCTTCGGAATAGCTGACGATACCCATGCGGGCACACACCGTCAGAAAACCTCCCAGAAACAGGATCGACATAATGAACAGTCGCCCCTCGGCGCGCTGCCGTCCTTTGTCGCGCATTTCTTCGTGGCGTTGCCGGATATTTTCACGTTCGATCGCGTCTGGGTTTTCACCAACATCACGCGCACGCAGAATCGAGGCCAAAGGCCGGAGCGGTTTGCGGATCATGGGTACGCCTCCTGGCTGGACACATCGACCGCGCCGCTCAGATCAATCTCAAGATCGCTTGGCGGATATGCCACCTGATCAATCTTGCCAAACTGGTTTGGACGCAGCGGCAAAAGCTGCAGGTCATCATAGTTAATTTCTGCCAGATCACGCAGCCGTTCAGGCCGGTTCAGATAAGCCCATTCGGCCTTGAGCACCGCCAACCGTGCCCGGGCGTCACCAATCTGGCGTTGCAATTCTTCGGTCTCAACAATCGTTTTCTGCGTACGGTAATTTTCCTGATAGGCCCAAACAGCCAGACCAATCACCGCCATTGCTGCCATCATGAACAAAACAGTTCGCATCAGCGTCGCCCCTCAAGTATCGGCATTCCAATGTCTTTTCCGAAAACTTCGCCCGAAGGCGCATCCGTACGGCGCGCCACTCTCAGCTTGGCCGACCGTGACCGCGGATTCACCGCCAACTCGTCCGCATCCGGCCCAACCGCTTTGCGCGTCATCAATTCAAATGCCGGCGCATCGCGCTCCACCTCTGGGGCATATCTGTTAACGTTTCCGGTGCGACCCGCACGCGATTGCATGAACCTTTTGACCATACGGTCTTCAATTGAATGGAACGTCACAACCGCCAGAACACCGCCCGGCTTTAGCGCCCGCTCGGCCGCCATCAAGCCGCGAAACAGCTCGCCATATTCGTCGTTTACCGCGATCCGCAACCCCTGAAAGCTGCGCGTCGCCGGGTGGCTTTGCCCCGGTTTCGAGCGCGGCAGGCATCCTTCGACAATCTCAGTCAACTCAAGCGTTGTGCTCAACGGCTGCACAGCACGTGCCTTACAGATCGCGCGCGCAATCCGTCGGCTGGCGCGCTCTTCACCATAATGAAACAGAATATTGGCAAGTTCTTCTTCTGTGGCCGTGTTGACAATATCAGCCGCCGAAGGCCCGTCCTGGCTCATCCGCATGTCCAGCGGACCGTCTCTCATGAACGAAAACCCACGCTCTGCCAGATCCAGCTGCATCGAACTCACACCCAGATCCAGCACAATCCCATCCAGATCCTGCGCATAGTCATCCATCTTCGAAAACACACCGGCAACCAGCTCAATCCGGTCGCCATACTCCCCCACCCAAGGGGCCGCCATCTCAAAGGCCAGCGGATCGCGATCTACGCCAAAAACCTTATCCGCGCCTGCATCCAGCAGACAGCGGGTATATCCACCAGCGCCAAATGTACCATCCAGCCACCGCCCCGAAATCGGTGCACAGCGCGTCAAAATGGCATCAATCAATACGGGAATGTGCGGCTTATCAGACCCCATCTCAGCCAAGATCGCCATCCAGATAGACCGACGGGTCTATATCCGGGTCAAAACCATCCTCTTCCAATGCATCTCGCAACGCATCGTCTGCTTCGGGCTTCCAGATTTCAAACGTGTCACCCGAGGAGATAAACCGCGCCATACCGTCCAGCCCGATCTTTTCGCGCAGCTTGGCGGGCAAGACAATCCGGCCTGTATCGTCCAGAACGATCTCGACGGTCTGCGCCGAATAAAGACGCTCCATCGCCTTACGCTTGGCCGATCCACGTGGGAATTTTGAGATTTTTTCGTCGACCTCATCCATCGCTTCGATGGTGAAACCTTCCAGATAGTCGCGCGTCGCACCGCCATAAACAAGGATCAGTCGCGGGGGCAGACCATCGGTCCATTCAGGATCACAGCTTTGAATGACACGGCGAAACGAGGCCGGGATAGACACCCTGCCCTTACTGTCGACCTTATGGTCGCTTTCGCCTCTGAACCTGCGTGCCACGGCGTGCTGGTCCCTTTCTAACTACGTCCCATTTTTTGCTATCCCGGAAAAGGAAACGGCGGATTGATCTGCTGCCACTGATCAATCCACCGCCCTCGTCCCGCTCTAGCGGGTGTCCAGCTGCGCGCGCCACCTGGGGGGATGTCTGCTCGCCCGCGCGCCGGATCTCTCTAATTCGATGAAAGCGGTGCCTGTATGAAACCTGACTTTGATTATCTCGGGGTCTTTAGCGCCCCTTTGTTCCCGTCTTCATCTTGTATATAGGGATGACATGGGAATTCATGGAAATCAACAAAAAAATTTGCCACCAATTACTAACATCAGCCTTCATCTGACCTTAAAAACTTGAGGTTTTCAAGAAATCTCTAAAGTTGCCGCGCTATATAGTGTTACATGAAAAATTGGTCGCTATATATAGTGATCGCCGCTCAGCAAAATATTTCCCATACTTTCCCGGAAATTATTATGATTTCGAAAAATGTTATGATTTCTTAGGCCAAAACAGAGCGGTCTCAGTCAATGGATCCTGCAAAAATTCACGATTCGTGGTCCCCGGCCGCTCAGATCACCCGTATATCCCACAGTTTCCCATCTTGCGTCCCATAATTTCCCAAGCATCCTGTAACTCCGGGTATCACGCCGCTTTTCTGGAGGAAGATCGTAGATAAAAGGCTCCTCAGACGCCCAGATACCGATCGGTGATGTCTGGCGACAAATCGGCGAACGGCCCGTCCCAGACGGTGACGCCCTTTTCAAGGATCACCGCAGTGTCAGCAACGCGCGACAATTCCCGGATCGACTTGTCGATCACAAGGATCGCCATGCCGGTGTCAGCTTTCAACCGCGCAATTGCCTGCCAGATTTCCTGACGCACAACCGGCGCCAACCCTTCTGTGGCTTCATCAAGGATCAAAAGCTGCGGGTTAGTCATCAAGGCCCGCCCGATGGCCAGCATCTGTTGCTCTCCACCAGACAGCGACGCTGCCAGCTGATCCCTGCGCTCTGCCAATCGTGGGAACAGGTGCGCCACGGCCGCAAAATCCCAGTTCCCCGGTCGCATTGCCGCGCTCAGGTTCTCATGCACGCTCAGGTTCGAAAAGCATCTGCGCCCTTCCGGCACCAATCCAATCCCGGCCCGCGCTGCCCGAAAACTCGGAAATCCAGCAATGTCGCGCCCGTCAAACAAAAGCGACCCGCCCTGGTGTTTCAGCATCCGGCAAATTACCTTCACCGTGGTCGATTTTCCCATGCCGTTGCGCCCCATCAACGCGACAACCTGGCCCTTTTCAATCTCCAGACTTACGTCGAACAGGGCCTGGCTGGGACCATAGAAGGCGGCGATTTGGGACAGCTTCAAAAGGCTCATGCGTCCGCCTCTTCACCCAGATAGGCGCTGCGCACCAACGGGTTGTTGCGAATGTCATCAACCGACCCGGTGGCAATGATCTCTCCGTAAACCAGCACACTGATCCGATCTGCCAGCGCAAATACGGCATCCATGTCATGCTCAATCAACAGAATTGGCGTCTGGTGGCGCAACCCGTCCAGAAACCCCATCAATCGTTGTGATCCCTCTGCGCCCAGGCCAGCCATAGGTTCGTCCATCAAAAACGCCTTTGGCTCCAGCGTCAGCGCCACGGCGACCTCAAGCTGGCGCCGTTGCCCATGTGAAAGCTCTGATGTGCGAAAGGCGCGAAACTCTTCCAACCCGACCTTTTGCAATGCCAGACTGGCGCGCTCCAGCAGAGCACGATCCTTCATCACCGGGCGAAAGAACCGAAACACATCGCCCCGCGCGCCAAGTGCCCCAAGCACGACATTCTGCAAAACCGTGTATTCCATGGCCAGCGACGAAATCTGAAACGTGCGCGCCATGCCCAGCCGTGACCGGGCCGCCGTGGACATCGCAGTGACATCCTGCCCGCCAAAAACCACCCTGCCGCTGTCGGGTTGCAATGCCCCGGCGATCTGGCTGATCAACGTGGATTTCCCAGCCCCGTTTGGCCCAATCAACGCGTGAATTTCGCCGCTGCGCAAATCAATGTCGATGTTCCGGCTCGCCTCAAGCGCGCCAAACGCCTTGCAAATGCCTTCTACGCTTAGAACCGGGTCAGTCATGCGCCACCTCCCGCCCGGTCAGCAGCCCAAACACGCCGCCCCGCGCAAACAGAACCACGCCCAACAGGATCGCGCCGAGATAGACATGCCAAAATGCGCTGAGACCGCCCAGCACGTGTTCCAGCAGGATAAACAAAACCGCGCCAGCCACCGGTCCAAACACCCGTCCAACCCCGCCGAGAATGACAAAGATCATGATCTCACCCGAGGTTTGCCATGAAAACATGGTCGGGCTGACAAAGCGGTTCAGATCGGCAAACAGCGCGCCTGCCAATCCGGTGATTGCGCCCGAAATTGTATAGGCCACCAGATACAGGCGGTAAGGCGTTTGTCCCACCGCCTGAACGCGATCCTCGTTTTGTCGCGCTGCGCTCAGCATAAGCCCAAATGGCGCACGCGCGGCACAATACACAAACCCCAGAACGGCCAGCAGCCACGCATAGCAAATGGCATAGAATTGAATGGGCACCATTGTGTTCAACCCGGCAAAGCCGTTGCGCACATAGATCGACAGACCGTCCTCTCCGCCATACGCGGGCCACGAGATCGCGAAATAGTAAAACATCTGAGCAAAGGCGAGCGTGATCATAATGAAATACACGCCCGAGGTACGCAAAGATAACGCCCCCAACCCCAGCGCAACCACGCCCGAAACGATGATTGCCACAACCCAGATCACCAGCATGGATTTGGTGCCTTCGATCACAAAAGGCCACTCCATCAACGGCGTGTAAGACTGCGCATGAAACGCCAGTATGCCCATCGCATAGCCACCAACGCCAAAGAACGCAGCGTGACCAAAGCTGACCAATCCCCCCAGCCCCAACGCGAAATTCAATCCCACACCAGCAATTGCAAAGATCACGGCGCGGGTGGTCAACGTGATCAGAAACGGCTCATCAACGCTCAGCGCCCAAAGCGGGAACACCAGCAGGATCAGCAGCAACGCGATGTTCAGACAGGTTTCTCTGCGCATATCATGCCCCCCGGAACAGGCCGGATGGGCGGAACAAAAGAACCCCCGCCATCAGAATATAGATCGCCATCGACGCCAGCGATGCCCCAACAGACGCCGCCGCGGCGGGGTCCATGAACACCGCAAACACCTTGGGCAGCAACAACCGCCCCAACGTATCTGTCAGCCCAACCAGTATCGCCCCCACCAGCGCGCCCTTGATGGACCCGATCCCGCCAATCACAATCACAACAAACGCCAGGATCAGCACAGGCTCCCCCATCCCGACCTGCACTGATTGAATGGCGCCAATCATCGCCCCGGCAAATCCCGCCAACCCCGCGCCCAGCGCAAAGACCAGCGTATATAGCCGCGAGATATTCACGCCCAAAGCGGCAATCATTTCCCGGTCGTTTTCTCCGGCGCGTATCTGAATGCCAATACGTGTGTGGGCAATCATCCAGAACAGCCCGGCTGCCACGGCCAGCCCGACCAGAATGATCGAGAGGCGATAAAGCGAGTATTCAATCCCAAAAGGAAGCATCACAGTACCCGACAACCACGCGGGCTTGTCCAGAAACAATGGAAACGACCCAAACGCCCAGCGCGTGCCTTCGGAAAATATCAGGATCAGCGCAAAAGTCGCCAGAACCTGATCCAGATGGTCTCGATCATAAAGCCTGCGGATCACCGTGACTTCGACAATGACCCCGGCAAGGGCGGCGGCCACCAGACTGGCGATCAGCGCCAGAATAAAAGACCCCGTCGCAGCCGCCACAGCCGCTGCCGCAAAAGCACCAACCATGTAAAGCGATCCATGTGCCAGATTGATCAGACCCATCACACCAAAGATCAATGTCAATCCTGCGGCCATCAGAAACAGCATCACGCCAAATTGCAGCCCGTTCAGTGTCTGTTCGATCAAAAGCACAGCTGACATGCTCAGCGCCCGCCAAACAGGACGACCAACGCCGCCTCTGTCACGTCTGTCTTCATCGCGCTGCCCTTCCCTCATGACCCGGTTCAGGGCCAGTGGCCGACTGTTTCGCCGCCTTCGTTCGTCCAAGTCACATTGCGCAACAGGTTCAAAACGCGATCTTCTAACGCCTGACCGAAAATATCAACGTCTCAGCCGGGACCGCGCGTCTTTTCCACCGCTCAGAACCCGGCCCGGCAGTGCGCATCCAGATCGGGCGCCCATGAATGTCCAGTGATGTAAACGACTATCTGCCGCTTAAGCCTTGCGCATTTGCAAGGCGTAAGCGTGCGCTTGGCACCAAAACGGACAGTCTGCCTCGCACATTGAGACAGACCAAAACCGTTGCAAATTGTCACTTAAGATCCTGAGAACGCACGCACGGCATACGTCCGGTCAGTCATCAGTTGTTGAACAGGAAATGCATCACGTCGCCGTCCTGCACTTCATAGCTCTTGCCTTCGGCCCGCATCTTCCCGGCTTCCTTGGCACCCTGCTCGCCATTGCTGGCGATATAGTCGTCATAGGCAATCGTCTCAGCGCGGATAAAGCCCTTTTCGAAATCGCCGTGGATCACACCGGCGGCCTGCGGGGCATTTGTCCCCTGCCGGATCGTCCATGCGCGGGCCTCTTTGGGACCTACCGTAAAATACGTTTCCAGATGCAACAGCTCATAGCCAGCCCGGATCAACCGATCCAACCCGGCCTCTTCCAGCCCCATCTCTTCAAGGAACATGGTGGCTTCGTCATCTTCCAGCTGGCTGATCTCTTCTTCGATCTGCGCCGAAATAATCACGTGGCTGTTGCCCTGCGCCGCTGCCATCTCTGCCACTTTCGCAGAATGTGCGTTGCCTTCAGCCGCTTCCGACTCGCCCACATTGCAAACGTACAAAACCGGCTTGGTTGTCAAAAGCTGTAACAGCTTCCACGCTTTGAGGTCCTCCTCGTCCACATCCACAACGCGTGCGGGCTGGCCGTCTTCCAGAACCGCTTGCGCAGCGGCCAACAGACGATCCTGCTGGAGCGCCTCTTTGTCGTTGCCTTTTAGCTTGCGCACCAGATTGGCGCGGCGTTTTTCGATCGATTCCAGATCGGACAGCATCAGCTCGGTTTCGATGGTCTCGGAATCTGCAACCGGATCAACACGCCCCTCAACATGGGTCACGTCACCATCTTCAAAACACCGCAATACATGTGCAATCGCATCCACTTCGCGGATGTTGGCCAGAAACTGGTTGCCCAATCCTTCGCCCTTGCTGGCGCCCTTAACCAAACCGGCAATGTCAACAAATGTCATGCGGGTTGGAATGATCTGTTTGGACTGCGCAATCGCTGCCAGCTTGTCCAAACGTGCATCCGGCACGCCGACTTCGCCCACATTTGGCTCGATGGTACAGAACGGAAAATTCGCAGCCTGCGCGGCGGCGGTTCTGGTCAGTGCGTTGAACAGCGTCGACTTACCTACATTAGGCAGCCCCACAATCCCCATTTTGAAACCCATACCGGCCCCCTATCACAATCTCGTGGTGCTAATATGCAGTGTTTGGTTGCGACGCAAGCCACGTGTTAGAACCTGTGACAGGGGGGACGGACCATGACTCTTATGCCATTTCTGAAATTCGACGGCACTGCCGAGGAAGCAATAGGCTTTTGCGCAGAGGTTTTTGGCGCCACATTCTATGCCCCGTCCTTTGGTATGCTTACCGATCCTTTCGGCACCCACGGGATGATCGGCGTCCTTTGAACACAAGGCAGTGACTAAACGTGAATTGCCTGCATCGCAGAAACCACACACTTTGCATCCGTTGTTCTCACCAAAGACCCAATGCGAAAGACACTCACAAGTACTATCTGGAAATACACATGAAACAACTATTTCAAGCGCTGGCTATCAGTTTTCTTGCAAATCCGGCATCCGCTCAAGAGATTATTCTGGGATTGGGCTATTCAGATTTTTCACTCGGCAGTGCTTCGGATGCGACGGTGGTCGAAATCGAATACCACCATAAACCTTTTCACCACATTGGCCGATTGTCCTTTGAATGGGGCGCCGTGTTGTCCACGGATACCGAAGGTAACAACTTCATCGGTGCGGGTCTGGTCAATAAATACGCCGTCACGGACGCGTGGTTTGTGGAACTCAGCCTGATGCCCGGCGCCTATTTCGAGGGCAGCTCTCTCAACGATCTTGGCAATACACTCGAATTTCGCAGCGTTCTGGGGCTTGGGTATCGCTGGAACGAAAAGTCCGCGATGTCGCTGGCCTTTCAACACAAATCCAACGCAGGTATCAGCACAACCAACCCCGGTGTGAATTCGGTATTGGTGCGCTACCACCGCTCTTTCTGAAACAACGAAACTGACAATGGCCCAAACGCCCGGGCGGGATTGATTTCCCGCGCGGGTTCCGGCACATGAGGAGAAACCAAAGACAAGGACCAGCCGATGACTCGTATCGACGCCAAATTCGCCGAGCTGAACGCCGCAGGTAAAAAGGCCTTTGTGGCCTATATCATGGCAGGCGATCCCGACTACGACACTTCTTTGGAAGTAGTCAAAGGTCTCCCGGCGGCCGGTGTTGATGTGATCGAACTGGGTCTGCCGTTCACCGACCCGATGGCGGATGGTCCGACAATTCAACTGGCCGGTCAGCGCGCTCTGGCGGCTGGCATGACCTTGCAGAAAACCCTCGACCTTGCGACCGAGTTTCGCAAAACCGACGATACAACGCCGATTGTTCTGATGGGGTATTACAACCCGATCTACAGCCGGGGCGTCGACAAGTTCCTGACCGATGCCAAAGCTGCCGGCATTGACGGTCTGATCGTCGTGGATCTTCCGCCCGAGGAAGACGACGAGCTTTGCATTCCGGCACAGGCGGCCGGGATGAACTTTATCCGCCTCGCCACCCCCACGACCGATGACAAACGCCTGCCCAAAGTGCTGCAAAACACATCCGGCTTTGTCTACTACGTCTCGATCACCGGCATCACCGGCTCTGCCGAGGCCGAAGCTGGCGACGTCGCCCCGGAAGTGGCGCGCATCAAAGCCAGCACTGACCTGCCAATTATTGTCGGGTTCGGGATCAACTCTCCCGAAAAGTCGCGTGCCATCGCCTCGGTGGCCGATGGCGCAGTGGTCGGATCGGCGATTGTCAGCCAGATCGCGGCAGGAAAACCGGTGTCAGAAGTGCACGATTTCGTAAAATCACTGGCCGACGGCGCCCACGCCGCCTGATAATTTCCTTGATCGGGGCCACGCCCTTGTTATCCTCACCCTGCTCAAGTCGGCAGGCAGTGAGCAGAATCGGTGTGTGCCAAGCTCATCTTTCGCAATTGAAGGAGAGGAGATGGACATGAGCCCCGAACAGAACGCACAACCCACCCCCGACAATCCGGCCCGCAAACGACGCGGCCGCAAAAACCCACCCGTCAGCCGCGCATCTGCTGATGCCTTCAACATGGAACACGTGATCGGGCCGCGCGCCGGGTTCGGGTTTCTTGACAGCGACCGCATGGACTTCCTCAAGGAACGTGTGCTGCGCCTGCTCGAAGACTACGGCATGATGATCGTACACCCCAAAGCACATGCCGCCCTGATCAAAGCGGGCGCGCGCGAAGGGTCCGAGGCCGGACGCCTGCGCCTGCCCCGCGAATTGGTGCACGAGGCGCTGGCAGCGACCCCGAAATCGACCACTCTGGCGGGCAAAACACGGGCGTTTGACATGCCCCTGCCGCGCCCGGATCGGGGATTTATTCTGCGCACAGGCACTGGCGGACATGGCTATGTCGATCCACGCGATGCCTCGTATCGCAATGTGGACCTGACGGCCGCCGGTGAAATTGCTGCCGTTGCAGACACGCTTGATCAGGTTGGCTTTGTCGCCCACCCGTTTGTGCATGGCGTGCCCGAAGTCACTGCCGACATTCATTCCTATGCGCGCATCACCAACGGCACCCGCAAACATGTCTGGATGCAGCCCTATCAAAAAGAGAACGTTGACTACCTGCTAAAGATAGCAGCAATCGCCGCCGGTGGCGAAGACCAGTTGCGCGCGCACCCCTCGACCAGCACAATCACCTGTTCCTTTTCTCCGCTTGAATTCAAATACATGGACACCGAAGTAATCATCGCCTGTGGCAAATACGGCGTGCCTGTTCACGCCTGCTCTCTGCCCAGCGGCGGCGGTACCGCGCCACTTTCTGCACCGTCCATGACCCTGATGGCGGTGACCGAGATTGTTGGCATGATCACCATGGCGCATGTGCTCTCGCCCGGCCTTCCGGTGATTGCCACGCCCCTCATGTTCGCGCTCGATATGCGCACCGGCAGCGCGCTGCAATCCAGCGTCGAGGCGCTTCAGGCGGCGTCTTTGTCGATCCAGCTGGTCAAACATGGCTACGGGCTGATGGCCCACACATACGGGTCAGGCTCGGATACCCCCGACGCGGATCATCAATCCATGGCCGAACGCGCCATGCTGATGCAGACAGTCGCGCTGTCCGGGGCTGATATTCTGGGCGGGATCGGCCAGCTTGAATGCGCCACCGTGTTCAGCCCGGTACAGGCCGTGCTTGATAATGAGATTGGCGCCATGACCCGCCGCTTCCTGCGCACACCGGACATTTCAGACGAGTCTCTGAATTTCGATGAAATGATGAAAGTTGCCGTTGGCGGGCATTTCCTGGACAGCGACCATACCGTAGCCGGATGCCGCGATCAGTTTATCCCCAACGTATTTCAACGCATGGGCCGGGATGACTACGAAGCCTCCAACCGCCGCGGCGCTTTCGAAGAGGCCCGCGATCAGGCGCTCAACGCCATCGCAAACGCGCCGGAAAACGGCATTCTCTCGCAGGATCAGCAAAAGGAAATTGCCGACCTCGCGGCGGTCGCCGACAAACATATTGTCGAAGTCTACGCGGGCAACGTCGACACCATCTGATCTTAACGGGTCGGCGCCCCCGCGCCGTCCTGGAATTCACGCACAAAAAAAACCGGATTTTTGCGGCTGGATACCTGCGTGCTCAATCAGCTATGCATCAGGCGCATAGCGGCATTGCACAAATTCGCTTGCCGCAAAACACGCATATTGGTAAATGAACATTACCAATATGAGGGAAAGTGAGGCCAACATGCCCGTAATCACCAACATTGACGACCTGAAACGGCTGTATCAACGCCGTGTTCCCCGCATGTTCTACGATTACGCCGAATCTGGCAGCTGGACAGAACAAACCTTCCGCGAAAACACCTCGGACTTCGAAGACATCTACCTGCGCCAAAAGGTTGCTGTGGACATGACCGGGCGTTCGACCAAAACGCAAATGATCGGCGAAGATGTCTCGATGCCAGTCGCATTGGCACCGGTTGGGCTGACCGGCATGCAAAACGCAGACGGCGAAATCAAAGCCGCCCGCGCCGCCGAGAAATTCGGCGTGCCCTTTACCCTGTCGACGATGTCAATCTGCTCGATCGAAGATGTCGCAGAACACACCACCAAACCGTTCTGGTTTCAGGTCTACACCCTCAAAGACGAAGATTTCATGCGCCGCCTGTTTGACCGCGCCCGCGCTGCGGGATGTTCGGCGATTGTGGTCACCGTTGACTTGCAGATCCTGGGCCAGCGCCACAAAGACCTCAAAAACGGTCTCAGCGCTCCGCCCAAACTGACCGTCAAATCAATCGCCAACATGATGACCAAGGCGCAATGGGGTCTGGGCATGCTGGGCACAAAACGGCGCTTCTTCGGCAATATTGTCGGGCACGCCAAGGGTATCAAAGACGCCAGCTCGCTATCGTCATGGACAGCCGAAGCCTTTGACCAGTCGCTGGATTGGGAACAGATCGCCAAGTTCAAGAAAATGTGGGGCGGCAAGTTCATTATCAAGGGCATCATGGATGCCGAAGACGCAAAACAGGCGCTCAATGTGGGGGCCGACGCGATCATCGTTTCTAACCACGGAGGACGTCAGTTGGATGGCGCGCTCAGCTCGATCCGCGCGCTGCCTGAAATCATTGATGCCGTTGGCGACAAGATCGAGGTGCACCTGGACAGCGGCATCCGCTCGGGCCAGGACGTGCTCAAAGCCACTGCAATGGGGGCCAAAGGCACCTATATCGGGCGCGCTTATATCTATGGGCTTGGTGCGATGGGCGAAGCCGGCGTGACTTCAGCGCTGGAAGTGATCCACAAAGAACTGGACCTATCGATGGCCTTTTGCGGACACCGCAATATTCAGGACGTGAACCGCGATATCCTGTTGATCCCCGAAGGCTTCGAAGGCCGCTGGCAAAAATAGCGACTACGCTTTGACAATCGGGGCCCCGGCGCGCGATAAATGCGCCGGGTATATCGACAGTTTTCGGGGCAAACGCGCGTGCTGGTATTTTTCAAACAGAACCTCGCTTTTCTTTCCGTGCCAAAAACCGGCACCACCGCCTTTGAAATCGCAATGCGACCCATGGCCGACATCGTGTTCACCAAGGGCGTCAAGCACATGACGGTGGGTAAGTTTCACAAACGCTTCGCGCCGTTTCTGAAAGCTACATACAACGTCGCGCCTGAACGACTGGCTGTGATGCGTGATCCCGTTGACGTAATCCGCAGCTGGTACAAATATCGCAGCCCCGACCGTATGGGTGACAACCCCTATTGCCACGGCGGCGTCAGCTTTGATGAATACGTGCTGGATGTCATTTCCGACAAACCTTCAAAAGCCGCCGGGATCGGCAGCCAGGTGTCTTTTCTAACCCTGGGCAACGGCGCCATGCCGGTTCACCATCTTGTCGCCTATGACCGTCAGCGCCTGCTGCGCGATTTTCTGGCCGAGCGGTTTGGCAAAGAAATTGAACCCAAGCCCAAAAACGTATCCCCCGAAATGCCCGCAGAGATTTCGCCGGACACGGAACGCAAACTGCGCGCCGCGCGCCCCGCCGAGTTCGCGCTTTTTGACCGGGTTTTGCAAGCCGATGGGATGCTCAGTGACTATTCGGACGATTAGCCGTCGAAATCCTGCATTTTTGCCCTTAATCCCCTTTGCAATCTGGTGATTCCACGCTAAGGACGCGGCTTCACGCGGGGCTACAGCCTTGGAGGAGCCCCGCCCTATCTATTGGAGTATTTATCATGGCTGGTCAGATTCCTGATCTTATTGCCGAAGCACGCACGGGGACAGGCAAGGGCGCCGCTCGTCAGGCGCGTCGCGAAGGTTACGTTCCCGGTGTCGTTTATGGTGGCGAAGTTGATCCACAAGCGATCAAAATCCCTTTCAATGTTCTGTTCAAGAAACTGAAAGACGGCCGCTTTCTGTCGACCCTCTGGAACCTCAAAGTTGAAGGTTCAGAAGACGTTCGCGTGATCTGCCGCGGTGTTCAGCGCGACGTGGTCAAAGACCTTCCGACCCATATCGACCTGCTGCGCCTGCGCCGTACGTCGAAAATCGACCTCTTCATCCACGTTGACTTCATCAACGAAGAAGAAGCTCCCGGCATCAAAAAAGGCGGCGTTCTGACAGTTGTACGTCCCGAAGTTGAGCTGAACGTGACTGCAGGCGAAATCCCTGAAAGCATCACTGTTGATCTGGCTGGCATGGAAGTGGGCGACATCGTTCACATTTCCGACGTCACCCTGCCCGATGGCGCCAAGCCATCCATCGAACGTGACTTTGTGATTGCCAACATCTCTGCTCCATCAGGTCTGCGTTCTTCCGAGAACGAAGATGATGGCGGCGAAGCCGAAGTTGCAGTCGAAGAAACTGCAGAAGAATAAGACCACGCCGAACATTCGGATGGTTGGTAAACGGCGCTCTTCGGGGCGCCGTTTTTCGTTTCCACGTCCAGCTCAACTTGTGGGCAGAACCGGATAGTTTGCTGGGGATAACGCCGGAAACAGCGTTGCGCGAAAGCACTGACAAGGCCGCTAAACCAGTCAAAAGAGCAACCTGACGTAAGATCACAATTGTTCAAACCTCAGTTCAACTCTTGATGATCACCTCAAAGTCCCTAGTGTCGTGACAGCAATACCGCGAACAGCAAAGGGAACCCAATGACAAAACTTACCGGCAACTGCCTCTGTGGCGAAGTCTCATTTGAAGCCGATGGCGATGTTCCAGTCATGGCCAATTGCCACTGCACCGCTTGCCGCCAATCCACGGGCAGCGCCTATGCGACGCTGATGTTTATGAAACAGGACGACGTAAATATCTCCGGCACGCCTAAAACCTTCCAACACGGCTCGGACGCCGGCACCACAATGACCAAACACTTCTGTGGCACTTGCGGCACGCCGTTGTTTACCCAGAACTCTGCCCGCGAAGGCATGCTCGGCCTACGCGCCGGAGTTATAAACGAACACGAAGAATATGCCCCCAAAGTGAATGTTTATACGTCGAGCAAAATGAAAGCGACCGTGCTCGAAGACGGGCTCCCAGCTTTCGAAAAGATGCCGGGTTAAACATAACGAACCTCCAGAGTCATCTGTAGCTCTGGAGGGTTTGCAACTTCAGGCCCCGCTGGATTTTCGCGTGGCCTTGAACCGATATCCCGACACTTAGCTGCGCTGAACAAACAGATATCCGCGATTTTTGTGGGTGGTCTGCCATTGGGCACTGTCACGGGAAATGACCTTCTCGAAGGCTTCGATATTGGATACTTCGTCAGCGATCAAAAGCCAGCCTCGCGGGCAAACGTGACCCAACATAGTTTTCAGGACTGCAAGCCGCACGGGTTCGCTCAGCATATGCAATGTTCGATCAATTAAAACGACATCGAAATCACCTTCGGGCACGAAATTCGAAACGTCTGCGACGACGCCTTCGATTGTCAAACCCTCTCGCTTTGCGACGGCCAAAAGGTCTCGGATACCATTTGGCGAAATATCGACGCCAACCACCTCGTGGCCCAATCTGGCAATGAACAAAGCGTCGCGACCCTGACCGCATCCAACATCCAGAACGCGCGCTTTGCCGTGCGGGAATCTGTCAAAGAACTCGACCAATATGGGCGTTGGATCACCCAGCGCATTGGATGTTTCTCCGTAGAGTTTGTTGTAGTCAAATGTCATATAGACAGCGCCCTTTGACACTTGTGAAAATCGCCAGGTCAATAAGCCTGCGAATGACGTCCCCCCTCATGCCGCAATTTGTTTCCATAGCTCCAGACCACCCTTAGCCTCGCCCCTTGGCCACCCGCATGAACCCCAATGTGCGCCCGCTGGACATCACCGGATCATAGGTCAGACCCGACTTTGACATACAGTCCACAATCTTGCGGATCACCTTTTGCGGATAGCGGCTTGGGTGAATTTCCATCACCACATGTTTCACACAGCGTGGCCATGGACGGTCGAACAGATATTGCTCGGCCCCTTCAATATCCATCATCACAAACTTGGGCTCATAAATCGCCAGCAAATGCGTCAGCGGCAGCGCAGGCACTTCGACCATATCATCATGGCTCTTGCCTTCCTCGACAATCGAGCCGCCCCAAAACAGCGACCCGGCGCGAAACCTCACCGTTTCGCTCTCGTGATCATCCCCAACCACAGCCCCATGCAGCAATGTGACCTCGTCAAACCCATTGCGGTTTAAATTAGCGCGCACCGGGTCCAGCATCCTGGGGTTGGCCTCAACGCTGATCACGTTTTCGGCCCCCGCCACAGACGCGCAAATCGAACTGACAAAGCCAAGCCCCGCGCCAAGCTCCAGCACCGTCCAGCCCTTGCGCACACGTTTCAGCGCCGCTTCGGATTCCTTGTTCTCATATTCCCCGGATGCAATCTTGCCCTCAATCGCCGTCCCGATCAGCCAGTCCGGCAAACCGATATCTATGCCCTTATGTAAATAAACCGCCACGCCTGCTCCTTCTCGCCCTGCCCTTGATTGATTCCTAAGCCGCCGATACCTATACCGCAACCATCACCAACCATTTGGGAACGCGCCATGAAACTCTTTGTCGGATTGGGGAACCCGGGCGCCAAATATGCGCAGAACCGGCACAATATCGGATTTATGGCGCTGGACCGGATTGCCGACGACCACGGATTTTCGCCGTGGAAGGGCAAATTTCAGGCGGCACTCAGCGAAGGCCGCCTTGGCAGCGAAAAGGTGATCCTGCTCAAGCCCGAGACATTTATGAACCTCTCCGGTCAGTCCGTTGGCGAAGCGATGCGGTTCTTCAAACTCGACTCCACAGACATAACCGTTTTTCACGATGAACTGGATCTTGTCCCGGGCAAATGCCGGGTGAAACACGGCGGCGGGCATGCAGGCCACAATGGATTGCGCTCCATCCATCAACATATCGGCCCGCAATACGACCGGGTGCGGCTGGGCATCGGGCATCCGGGCAACAAGAATGCAGTGTCTGGCTATGTACTGCGCGATTTCCCCAAGGCAGATGCCAATTGGCTGGATGATCTTTTGCGTGGCATTTCAGATGGTGTGGTGCAACTGGCGCAGGGCGACACCGGAAAATTCATGAACGCGGTGGCCTTGCGCGTGGCCCCGCCACGTTCGTCCAAATCACCCGCCCCCAAGGCACAGACCCCGCCGCCGGCAAACGATGCGCAACCCGCCGCGCCGGACGACCGCTCAAAACTGCAACAGCTGATGGACAAGTTTAAGTGACCTCTGCCCTGAACGCCGCGCTCCTTTATCAGGCCAGGGCCTGCGAAGGGCTCGACAGCCCGTTCATGGGCCGCTTGTTGCGTATGCTCGCCGCGCACTGGCCCACTGATACGGCACTGGCCGCCAAATGCGCCGCGTGGCAGGGAGACATCGGCCCCCTCGCCGCGTCCCTTCCCCTGCGCATTGCGGGCGGGCTGCATGCGCTTGTGCTTCAAAACATCGACCCGGACCTGACTGCTGCCTATCCGCCCAATGACGCGACTGATTCCCAATTGTGGGCCGCGCTCGACCACGCACTGCACAGTCAGGACGCCTTTCTGTGCAACTGGATCGAACACGCGCCCCAAACCAACGAAGTGCGCCGCGCCGCCGTGCTGATTGCCGCCACGCAATTGCTCGCGGATCGCTTTGACATGCCCACACGCCTGACCGAGCTTGGCCCCTCCGCCGGTCTTAACCTGATGTTTGATCGCTTTAGTCTTGAGCTGAACGGAACATCCTTTGGCGCGCCAGGCGACGTGCACCTGACCCCGGACTGGACAGGCCCGCTGCCGCCACAAGCCGACCTGAACATTGCCGATCGCCGGGGTGTCGATCTGAACCCGCTGGATGCACATGATCCTGACGATCAGCTGCGCTTGCTCGCCTATCTCTGGCCGGATCAGTCCGAACGCCTATCGCGCACCCGCACCGCCATCTCGCTTCAGGACGCAAAACTGGACAAGGGCGACGCGATCCAATGGTTGGAAAGCCACCTTTCCGCCGTCCCGGGCACGATGCACCTGATCTACCACACAATCGCGTAGCAGTATTTCCCACCTCAGGCACAGGAACGCGGCAAAACGCTGATTGAATCGGCCGGTCAGGCCGCCACCCCGGAGGCCCCGCTGGCCTGGCTGGCCTTTGA
Source organism: Shimia sp. (assembly GCF_039969785.1). GTDB lineage: Bacteria > Pseudomonadota > Alphaproteobacteria > Rhodobacterales > Rhodobacteraceae > Shimia. Next base: position 235,389 of record NZ_JBDVNC010000048.1, read on the forward strand.
AGCGGACGACCAAACACCCGGCGCCGCAATCCGTCTGCGCCTGTGGCCCGGCGATCACGACCTGTTTCTGGGCCGCGCTGATTTTCATGGCCGCTGGGTCGACTGGCACGGCCCTGCGCGTCTGCCCTGACGTCACTCTTGCCTGACACCCTCACATCCTGCTCAACTCTTGCCTGACAAGGGGAGAACACCAATGCGCACTTTCGGAAAATGGCTGGGCCGCATCCTGTTGATGCTTATACTGGCAATTGCCGTTGTCTATGTCTGGAAGCGCGATCAGGTCAATCGCCTCTATTCGGTGGTAACACTGTATGATGCCAACAAGATCGTCGGCAATTTCTCGGGCATGAACCTTGCCTTTCCCAACACGGAAATCGACCGAGGTACAGGACCGGTCCATGCGTTGGCCCAGGGGCCCAGCGCCACCATGCCTGACGCTTTTGACACATGGGTAACAGACCGTACCGTCACCTCTCTGGTTGTGCTCAAAGACGGCGCGTTGGTGCATGAGAGCTATTATCAGGGCACCACAGATACCGACCGCCGCATGTCTTTCTCAGTTGCCAAATCATTCCTGTCCGCCCTCTTTGGCGTGGTGGTCAGCGACGGTCAAATCACCTCACTGGATGATCCTGTCACAAAATATGCCGCCTCCCTCAAAGGCAGTGCGTATGACGGTGCCTCCATCAAAAACGTGCTCCAGATGTCCTCTGGCGTGCTGTTTGACGAAGATTATCTGGCCTTTAGTTCTGACATCAACCGCATGAGCCGCGTGCTGGCTCTGGGTGGATCAATGGATGGCTTCACCGAAGATTTGCGCGCAACATTCACCACGCCGGGCGCGCAATGGAAATACGTATCCATCGACACCCATGTGCTCAGCATGGTGATCCGCGGTGCCACCGGGCGCGACATTGCCGCTTTGATGTCGGAAAAGATCATCGCGCCACTGGGGCTGGAACAGGCGCCCTATTACATTACGGATGGGGACGGCGTGGCCTTTGTGCTGGGCGGTCTTAACCTGCGCACCCGCGACTATGCCCGGTTTGGGCAGATGTTCCTGCAAAACGGCATGTTGGATGGCCACCAGATTGTACCCGCTGACTGGGTCACTGCCAGCACTCAGGCCAGCGCCAAAACAGCGCCCGGCAAAATCGGCTATGGCTATCAATGGTGGATACCTGTCGACGCGACAGCAGGCGAATTTCTGGGGCGCGGCATCTATGGGCAATACATCTATGTCAATCAACCGCTGGGCATTGTCATCGCCAGCACCGCCGCCGACCGCCTGTTTCGCGAATCCGGTGTTCACAGCGCAAACATCGCCATGTTCCGGGCCATCGCCGCGTCTGCGCAATAAACCAGACTGGAACGGATCGCGCCGCGCAGACGGCTAGCGTGCGCAGGCCTATTTCACCACTTCCATGACAGCAAAAGAATTTGTTTGCATGATACCCGGCATCTTGTTGATTTTTTCGCCCAGCACCTGTCGAAAATGCGAAATGTCCCGGGTGCGGACTGTCATGACATAATCAAACGACCCCGCCAGCATCAGGCAGCTCTCGACTTCGGGCACTGAAACAATCGCCGCGTTGAATGCGTCCAGCGAGTTTTCACCCGCCGTTGCCGCCAGCGAAACCTGCACCGCCATCAGGTGCCCCATACCCAATTTCGCCTTGTCCAGAACCGCGTGATACCCGGTGATATACCCGGTTCTTTCTAATCGTTTCACTCGTTCTGAACAGGGCGTGTTTGTCAAATTCACGCGCGTCGCAAGCTCTACAATCGAAAGCCGTCCATCGGCTTCAAGCTCTTCCAGAATTCGTTGGTCGATTCTATCCAAATCTCTGCTCACTAGGTATTTTTCCTTTCAAAGCGCTACAGTATGACAAAAATTCCTGAATTAACCCCAAGAAAATGCCCATTGTCTAGAGATAATCACCAATACTGTTCGCCAGGGCAAGCTAGAAACGTGCTATTGTTTCCAGCAGCTCCACTAAGAGGGCAAACGCTCTGATAACTGAGTAAACACTGACACGGAGGACAGAATGACGGTCAAAATTGTCATTGGACTTGACGGGACAGACACAGGTGAACGCGCACTCAACTTCGCAAAAGATCTGGCATCCAAAATGGATTCCTGCGAATTGCTCGCCATCTATGTCATCGAATGGTCCCCATTCACATTTCAAACCGCTGAAGAAAACGCGCAACGTCACAAACGCCGGGATGAAGAAATCGAACTCGCAACGGCGCGCATTGTCGAACCAGCCGTCAGCGCGCTTAAAGAAGCGGGTTTCAACGCAACCGGACTGGTCCGCCATGGCGACGTGGCCGAAACTCTGAACAAACTGACCGTTGAAAACGGCGGCTCTCAGATCATCGTTGGGCGCGCATCGGCTGATGGCTTTACCAAACGTCTTTTTGGCAGCTCGACCCAAAACCTTGTGATGCACGCAGACGTGCCCGTCACTGTGGTCGGATAGGAGCAGATCATGAACAATAAAACGCGTTTCTGGCTGACCTCCGCAATGGCAGCCATGGCCACAAGTCCGCTCGCCGCTCAAGAAGCGATGGGCATCGACGAAAAAGTCAATCAGGCGTTCGCAAGCGCCACAGGCCCATTTGTAAGCCTGATCTTTGCACCCTTTCCCGGCACCAGTTTCCCGTGGATTGTGATGTGGCTGGTTGTCGCCGCCACGATTTTCACTCTGTATTTCGGGTTTGTTCAGTTCCGGTTTTTCAAACACGCGATCCAGCTGGTCAAAGGCGACTATTCTGACCCGAATGACGCCGGAGAAGTCAGCCACTTTCAGGCCCTCGCCACAGCCCTTTCGGGCACGGTTGGCCTTGGGAACATCGCTGGTGTGGCCGTTGCGGTTGGCATCGGCGGGCCCGGTGCCACGTTCTGGATGATCCTTGCAGGTCTGCTGGGAATGGCATCCAAGTTTACCGAATGTACGCTGGGTGTGAAGTATCGCAATGAATACAGCGACGGCACCGTTTCGGGCGGTCCAATGTATTACATCTCCAAAGGGTTCAACGAGCTGGGTCTTCCCGGCGGTAAAATCCTTGCGGTGGTGTTTTCGATCTTCTGTATTCTTGGCGCGCTTGGCGGCGGCAACATGTTCCAGGCCAATCAGGCACACGCTCAGATTTCCAGCATTGTCGGGGACTATCCGGGCTGGATCACAGGCATCGTGTTTGCGGCTGTTGTCTTTGCCGTGATTGTCGGCGGGATCAAATCCATCGCCAACGTCACCGAAAAAGTCGTGCCATTCATGGGCATTCTCTATGTTGGTGCCGCGCTGATCATCCTGATCGTCAATTACAACATGATCGGCTGGGCCTTTGGTCAGATCTTTGCGGGCGCGTTCACCGGTCTTGGTGTTGCAGGCGGCATGGTAGGAGCGCTGATCCAGGGCTTCAAACGGGCGGCCTTCTCAAACGAGGCTGGCGTGGGTTCAGCGGCGATTGCGCACTCTGCGGTGAAAACCAAAGAACCAATCACCGAAGGGTTCGTATCTTTGCTGGAACCGCTGATCGATACTGTTGTGATCTGCACAATGACCGCTCTGGTCATCATCATTTCGCAGCAACTGATCGTTGACGAAGCAACCGGCAACTACATGCTCAACGAAGCGGGCAACGCGATTGCAACTGTTGACGGCAACTCGGGTGTTTCACTGACCTCTGCGGCATTTGCCTCAGGCATCAGCTGGTTCCCTTATGTGCTGGCCATCGCGGTTGTTCTGTTTGCCTTCTCGACCATGATTTCATGGAGCTATTACGGCTTGAAGGCATGGACCTATCTGTTTGGCGAAGGCAAGACGTCCGAGCTGACATTCAAGGTCATCTTCTGCGTCTTCATCGTAATTGGTGCTGCCGCCTCGCTTGGACCGGTCATCGACTTCTCTGATGCCGCAATCTTTGCCATGGCTGTTGTGAACATCTTCTGCCTCTACTTCCTGATGAAGCTGGTGAAGAAAGAGCTTGCCTCCTACGCATCGCGTCTGGACTCCGGCGAGATCAAAAAGTTCAACCACTGATAAACACGCCCCGACGCCAAGACTTTGCGTCGGGGCAACTTTTACCTCAGTGCACACGCGCACCCTGTCGTTTCAGCTCTGTCTGAATATCAACCACATCCATCTGATCCAGATCGCGACCCTGTTGTTTGATCGACATGGCTGCCGCAACACCAGCCCCCTGCCCGATCACCGCACAACACGCCATATTTCGCGTCGCGGCATGGGCAATCCGTTCACCCCCGGTGGCGCGTCCTGACACCAACAGGTTCTTCACGCGCTTAGGCAACAGATTGCGATACGGCACCTGAAAATATCGCCCCGTCGTGGGCAGGATCAGTACGCCATACCCATCAATAAACTCTGGGAAAATGCCAATCGTATCCTCGAACCGGCCCTGCGCGCGCACATCGGTTTCGCGCATGTGATAGATGGTATCGACCTTGCGCGTGTCGCGAATACCCAGGCTCATCCCGAAATTCCGCAACCGTGCGTTTTCACAGCCCGGCGTGAACCGGCGCAACGCTTCAATCGCCAGCATCGCCTGACGACGCCCCTCGATCTCGCCTTTGGTCAGGCTGTCAGGATCCGTGCCGTCGATCCCGTCCATATGCACAAGGTTCATATAGGTCAGCTCCCCCGTGTCATGCATCGCGCCCCACGTCCCGGCAATGGTGTTCAGATGCGCCGGGATCACTCCGGCCTTGATCGCCTGCGCAAAAGGCTTGCCCAGAAACGGCGAAAACATCTCGTCTTCCTTGCCGGTGGTCTCGATGTTCCATTCTCCACCTCCGCCCCAATCGGCATAGGTCTGCGGGTCCGCCTTGATCCCTTCCATGAACCGGCCCTTGTCGACCCCGGCCAGATGGAACATCACCGACGCTGCCATCATCGCTTCGGGCGGGGTCATCTGCGTTGGCGCGCCTGCGCGATGCGCCACGTCCGCATCGCCCGTGGCATCGATCACCCGTTTGGCCAGTATCGCCTCGCGCCCAGCCTTGGATTCCGTGATGATGCCGACAATGGCATCCCCCTCCATGATCGGCGCCACAAACTGGCGATGCAGCATGGCGTGAATACCCGCCTGCTCCACCATCCGATCCGCCACCAGCTTGAAACCTTCGCTGTCGATCTCGTAACTCAGCGACTGGCTTTCAGGCACAGCCGCACCCGCAGTCTTTGCGGCATCCTCAAATTCCTTGGGAATGCCCATCGACTCGACGGTGTTCTCGTGGCGGTACCAATGCATGCCTTCCACGCCAACCACCGTGATATTGCCACCAAAGCAACCGAACCGCTCCACCAGCGTCACTTCAACACCGGCCCGTGCGGCGGCCAGCGCGGCTGACAGGCCACCGGGGCCAGCCCCCACAACCAGCACATCGGTTTCATGGATCACATCAATCCGGCGGGCGGGTTCGACAATCTGTTTCATACCTGTGACCGTTCCCGCTTTGCAGCGATCCGTCAATTGTTAACTGAAATGGCGATTTGGCCGTTCCGGGGCAAAATCGATTTGCCCGCAAACGCAGTGACGTGTCATGATGCTTGCATGATCCAAAAAGACGCCTCTCTGAATGTGCTGGGCACCGACCTTGCGCCCTGCTCCAATCACCCGGTGACCGGGTATTTCCGCGACGGGCATTGCAACACCTGCCCCCAAGATCACGGCAGCCACACGGTCTGCGCGGTGATGACGGCTGAGTTTCTGGCCTATTCCAAATATGTCGGCAATGACCTCAGCACACCACGCCCCGAATCCGGGTTTCCGGGTCTGACCCCGGGGGATGCGTGGTGCCTGTGTGCGGCGCGATTCCTGCAAGCCCACGACGAAGGTTGCGCCCCGCGCATCAACCTGTCCGCCACGCACCAACGCGCACTGGACGTGGTGAATTTGAACATCCTTCAGGATCACGCGCTCTAAAGCACTTCGCCGAATACCTGATACATCAAGCATCCCTTAACGCGTTGAAATCTTTGATTTCAGGCAGCATTAAGTGAGTCAGGTTGTTCGTGAAGTGCTCCAGACGGTGTCCTCAGCCAACAAATCTTCCAGAAAAAGGCTCATCAACTGCGCCCGCCCGGTGACACCGGCCTTGCGGTAAATCGCGTTACATTGCGCTTTGACCGTGCCGTCTGACGTATTGCGCAAATCCGCAATCTCCTGCACCGACAGACCTTTGATGGAAAACAACGCGACATCCCGCTCGGCCGGGGTCAGCGCCCACCCATCAAATGTCGCCCCAAGATGATCACGAAACGCGGTCTGCACCTGCTGCAGGCTTTTCTCGGCTCGCGCCTTTTCCGCCAAAGTCCGCCTCAGCGTCACACCGCCCAGCACAACCCCAAGCACCAGGCCCAATGCCGCGCCAATCTCCAATAATTCACGGGTTTGCCAGGGGATCGGCGCACTGCGCGCACCCAAAATCGTCAACACGATCTCCGCCACGAAAAACAGCGCGCAAACCGCCTGAAAGAAAACCAGCGCAATCAGAAAATACGACCGCTTCACAAAATGCCCGCCTTGTGTGCAATGGTCGCTCGGGTCAGATCAGTCATCCTGACCGCCCTTGTCATCGTGTGACTCTCCCAGAATCCCACCATGATCGTCGTCATCATCCTCAACTTCCCAATAATCCCGCAAGATTTCGCCGGACCGGGGATTAAGAATAATCTCGCGTTCCAGCCCGCCGCGATTGGCCTCTATCTGAACACGGCCAAGAAAGGTTCGGGACACTTCAATATCGGTATAGCCTTGCGACGCCAGCTGTCGGGTGATCGCCTCAACCCGCGTCTCGGCGACCGCCGGCGTGACCAGCATCAGCGCCGCAATCGCGCCAAGAGCTGCTGAATAAAGACTTCTCTTCATATACTTGTCCCCGATGTCGCCGACGCCGGAATATCCGGCGCCGGCTGGCAGAAGAAGGTGCCCGGCTTGCCTACCGTTTAACCGAACCGCGAGTGGATGGCAAAACCGACCGGGCGCAAGGGATCACACGGACCCCGTCTTCTTCGGCGTCTCAGTTACCTGTGCTGCTTTCGGATGCGTCAACATCATTGTCCTGATCGTCATCATCATCATCGTCGTCATCTTCGTCGTCATCATCGTCCTCCAGGCTGGTTTCCTGCGACACCATTTCCTCGGTGGCGATGTCATAGACAGTTTCCGTTTCGCTGCCGTCTTTCTCGGCCTCAATGGTCAAAAGCCCGTCTTTGGTTTCAACTTCAATGTCGGAATATCCGTCCGCTTCCAGCTCCTGCACCAGACGTTCTTCAAAAGTCATCGCCTGTGCCGATGCTGCAAAGCCGATCAGAATAGCTGTGGTTGTCAGGTAAATACGTTTCATTGGGTTCTCCTTGGTTGATGCGCCGCCTCATTCGGCGCGGTGTCTTCAACCTGTGCCAACCCGACCACATCCTCTATTAGCCCAAAGTTTAAATCCGGCACTATCGACCAAAGGTTTAAGCGCCTAAACCAAAGTTTAGAGCCCCTAAAAGCAAAAAGGCGCCCCCATGAAGGACGCCTTGAAATTCTTTGTTTGTCAGAGGGCTACTCCGCCGCACGCCCTTCGGTATCGCTCATATCAAACCCAAGGTGGCGGGCGACGGTCTGAACGTCTTTGTCACCACGGCCGCACATGTTCATCACCAGAATGTGGTCCTTGGGCAGATCACCCGCAATCTTCATCACATGCGCCAGTGCATGACAGGGTTCCAACGCCGGAATGATGCCTTCATGTGCGCAGCAATACGTGAACGCACCCAACGCTTCTTTGTCAGTGACAGACACATATTGCGCCCGCCCGGTGTCGTGCAGCCAGCTGTGTTCCGGCCCGATGCCGGGGTAATCCAAACCCGCCGAAATCGAATAGCCTTCCAGAATCTGCCCGTCATCATCCTGCAACAGATAGGTGCGGTTGCCATGCAGCACCCCCGGACGTCCGCCAGTCAGCGAGGCACAATGTTCCATCTTGTCATCAACACCTTTGCCGCCTGCTTCGACGCCAATAATGTTGACCGACTTGTCATCCAGAAACGGATAAAACAGACCCATCGCGTTTGATCCGCCACCAATCGCAGCAATCAGCGTGTCAGGCAAACGCCCTTCACCTTCCTGCTCTTCCAACTGCCAGCGCACTTCCTTGCCGATGATCGACTGAAAATCGCGCACCATCGCAGGATAGGGATGTGGCCCGGCCACCGTGCCAATGCAATAAAACGTATCGCGTACATTTGTGACCCAGTCGCGCAACGCATCGTTCATCGCGTCTTTCAACGTGCCACGCCCCGATGTGACCGGCACAACCTCGGCCCCCAAAAGCCGCATGCGGAACACGTTGGGCGCCTGACGCTGCACATCATGAGCGCCCATATAGATCACGCATTTCAAACCAAACTTGGCACAGACAGTGGCGGTCGCAACGCCATGCTGCCCGGCACCGGTTTCCGCGATGATCCGGCTCTTGCCCATGCGGCGCGCCAGAATAATCTGCCCCAGCACATTGTTGATCTTGTGCGCCCCGGTGTGGTTCAGCTCATCCCGTTTGAGATAAATCTTAGCCCCACCAAGGCTTTCGGTCAGACGTGGCGCAAAATAGAGCGGGCTTGGACGTCCCACATAATTCTTCCACAAGTCATCCATTTCGGCCCAGAAACTGGCGTCATCCTTGGCCTTTTCGTACTGCGCTTCAAGTTCAAGGATCAGCGGCATCAGCGTTTCGGACACAAACCGGCCGCCAAAGTCACCAAAACGGCCCTTATCATCGGGGCCGTTCATAAAAGAGTTGAAAAGGTCGTTAGACATAAGGCCTCTCCGATAGGACAATTTCAAAGTGTTTAGGCGGGATTGCGGCAAGTTGCCATCGCAATTTACGCCTTAACGCAGGTTTGGCACGGCATTTTTCGGGCCACTGGCCGCAGCCACAAAGGCCCGGATCAATCCAATGTCCTTAAGGCCGGGCGCGGTTTCCACGCCGGAACTGACATCCACCTGACGCGCGCCGGTCATCTGCACCGCTTCGGCCACGTTATCATGGGTCAAACCTCCGGCCAGCATCCACGGGCACGGCCAGTATTTGCGGTTCACCAAACGCCAGTCAAACGCCAGCCCGTTTCCGCCGGGCAAAGCCGCGCCCTTGGGCGGTTTCGCATCAATCAACAACTGATCCGCCACTGCGCCATAACGATCGATCTGGCCCACATCAGACGCATCCGCAATGCCGACGGCCTTCATCACTGGCAGGCCAAATCTGGCGCGGACTTCGGCAACCCGCTCGGGGCTTTCGCTGCCATGCAGTTGCAACATATCCAGCGGCACGTCCGCCATCAGCTTGTCCAGAAACGCATCATCCGCATTTACCGTCAGCGCCACTTTGGCCACGCCAACCGGCACCTCAATCGCAAGATCGCGTGCCTGGGTCATACCAACATTACGGGGTGATTTTTCAAAGAAGACAAATCCAACATAAGCCGCGCCAGCCTCGGCTGCCGCAGCCACGTGTTCAGGCTGTTTCAGCCCGCAAATCTTGACGCGAATATCCATGCATTTGCCCTACCCCATGACAGGTCGGATGCAAAGCCTCTCAGCTTGCTTCGTCCAGCAATGTCAGCACTTCATCTTTGTGTTCGTTCTGACGGCCTTTCAGACGGCGCATCTCGCGCTGGGTCTTGTGCAGCTCACGTTCGGCTTTGTTTTTGCCGGACCGATGCTTGTGTTCCCGCATCCATTCCCAAAAGAAGCCAATCAGCAATCCTGCTGCAATCGCTGCAAAAATCACCACAAACATGGGCAAGCGGATTACAAAATTAAACTCAAGCAAATCAGCAATCGCCGGGGACAAAAGGCTCAGCGTGACGAAATCGCGATTGGCCAAAGCCACAGATATCAACACGGCACCCAAAGCACCGAGAAAGGCATAACGAATATAACGCATTACTTATTTTCCGTTCAGTCGGTCTCGTAACAGTTTGCCCGTTTTGAAAAAGGGCACATGCTTTTCTTCTACTTCTACCGACTCTCCGGTGCGCGGATTGCGCCCCACGCGGGAATCCCGCTTCTTCACCGAAAATGCACCGAACCCGCGCAGCTCGACCCGGTCGCCCCGTGACATAGCATCGGTGATCTCTTCAAAGATCGTATTCACGATGCGCTCAACGTCGCGCTGGTAAAGGTGTGGGTTGTCGTCAGCAATTTTCTGTATCAGTTCCGAACGGATCATCGGTTCACATCTCCCTGGGCGTGCAAGTCTCTGGCGCATGCATCGAAGGTGACTATAGGAAGAAACGGCGAAAACGGAAATGGAATCCGGGCATGCGCACCCGATTTCCTGCCGAATCCGGGGTTTTTGGGCGAATTTGGTTCAGCTCTGGCGACAATTCGCCTGTGTCGCACTCAAAACTCGTACCGCCGCGGCGCAGAGAACCCATTGATTCGCAACAGAAAGCTCCAGCCACATTTACGCGCGTCATTTTAAGCTGGCGTTCAATCGGGTGGCACATAATCTGCAATCTCCCCATGCTGCCCACAACAAGGCTCAGGACATGACCGACAAAACCGCCTCTTCAAACACGTCCACAGAAGAATCTCAGACCAACGCGAAACAGCGCCGGGCCAGCGGCGAGTTTGTGCGCGGCATCAGCGGATTTCGCCATTCCATCGGACCAGACCCGGACTTTCCCGCGCAACCTGGTCGCTACCACTTGTTCGTCGCGCTCAACTGCCCGTGGTGCCACCGGGTCACTCTGGCGCGCGCGATTCTGGGCCTGACCGACAGCATCTCCATGGACGTCGCGTTTCCCAACCGCACCTCAGAAACGGAACCCGACGGCGCCAACCGGTGGGAATTCGATCCCACCCGGATCGCCACGCTCACCAATGCCCCGCTGCCGGAATGCACATTGGACACGGCGACCGGGCAACAGATGCGACTGGCGACGCACATATATGCCGCCCAGGGGTCAAACGAAGCGTCGGTGCCCATTCTCTATGACAAGCTCAACCACCGCATCGTCACCAACGAAAGCGCCGACATCATTCGCATGCTCAATGCACAAGCCGTCGCGCTTGGCAGCACGCACCCCCCGGACATGCGCCCTGATCTTTATCCAGAAGGACCAGAGAATGCCGATCTGCGCCGCGAAATCGATACGTTGAACGACCTGATCTATGTCACCATCAACAATGGCGCCTACAAGGCCGGGTTTTCGTCAGATCAACAGGTCTATCAGGCAGCTTTCAACGCGTATTTTGACACGCTCACAACTCTTGAAACACGCCTCAGCGACGGACGCGCCTTTCTGACCGGAGACCACTTTACCGAAGCTGACCTGCGCCTGTTCCCGACCCTCTACCGGCACGACCCGGTGTATTACGTGCGCATGAAACTGAACGGTGCGCGCATTCTGGATCACCCGCATCTGTGGCGCTGGCTGTGCCGCGTCTATGCCCTGCCCGGCGTTGCCAGTTCCGGATCGCTGATCCATTGCCGTCAGGGCTATTTCGGCCGCTCATGGAACGGAACAATCCCACTAGGACCTAACCACCCTATACCCTATCCCGAGGCGTATGATCATCCGGAACTGGCGCGGTAAAATTTAGTCGGAACGGCGGGACAAAGTGAGCTTCACCTGAAACCACAAACGTTGCCTTCAGCTCAGAGCGGACTTTTGGCGTCTTGCCATTCAATTTCAGCGATATGTCACGACAGCGTCTAGTGGCTTCAATCACGTTCATCTGAATGTGAGAATCTTGGGCGGGACAGTGAGAGAGCACGGGGCAGGTTGTGTCTCACGCGGATTTGGGCAGGCTTCATTTATAGAGAGTAGTTAACTTGAACTGCGCTCTTTTAGAATACAATCCGCGCACGCAACCCAAACAATGCGATGCTGCTTTGGCCCGGATTGAGCAGTGGATTGTCAATGTATTGAATGGACGGTGTTATTTGGAGATTTGGAGAAATCGAAAACCGGTAGAACGCCTCAATTGTGTTT
>NZ_JBDVNC010000049.1:0-23789 GCF_039969785.1 Shimia sp.
AAGATGCCATTTCAAGCTGAACCGCACCGCTGCTCTCGCTGAGTGGCGTGGTCTTTGCGCGGCATAAGGGGCAGCGATGCTGGCCTAGTAGAGACTGGTTCGAATTTGTCTGACACCACCGGTCGTCGAGTTAGTGTGTCAATGCCTGCTAAATGCCGACCGGATAAAGGTTGTTTTGACCGTAATGTGGCTGCTTAGGCCGCTGGTTTAAATGCTATTTGCTCCCGGTGCGGCCTTATGTGAAATAAATTTCACCAATTAAAAAAAATACCGCCACGAATTGACGAGGCGCAACGCGCCCATCTATTCAATAGCTGTGCAATAAAACGCACTAGCTGAAATATCTTGCAATAATCGCGCATGGGAGGAATGATGTGCGGCAATGGCAAGTGAGATCACTCTTGGGAGGAAACGATGAAATCTCAGAAACTCAATGGTCTAATTGCATCAATCGCAATTGCCACTGCTTCCGTTGCCGCAGTGCCTGCGTCCGCGGAGGGAATTCAGTGCGAACCTGGCGAAACTTATATCATGAACGTTATGGTCTCCGGTCACCCCTATTGGGTTCCAGTGTACCAGGGCTTTAAGCAGGCTGCTGCCGCTTTTGGTTGCGAGACAGTGTTCTCGGGTACGCCCGATTATGATATCACCAAACAAATTGCGTCATTTGACCAGGATTTGGTGAAATCGCCAGCTGGCATTCTGTTGCACCCAATGCAGTCGGATCCATTCATTGAGCCGATCAACCGGGCAATCGACAGTGGCACACAGATTGTGACCTTTGCTGCCGACTCGCCAAAATCCAATCGCACATCTTACATCACGTCGGACAACCTGGCCGAAGCCAAGTTTGCTGCCGAGGAGATCGTAAAGCAGGTTGGTGATAGCGCTGAGTATGCGGTTCTTGAGAACCCAGGCCAGTCCAATCACGACCTGCGCGTGACTGCTCTGATCGCATATATGGAACAGCATTTTCCAAATATGACTCTGGTTGGGCGTCAGGCCACAAACCAGGACAGCAATGCGGCCTATCGCGCAACTGCCTCGATCATCCAGGCCAATCCAAACGTTGCCGCTATGTGGATCCCCGAAGCGGGTTCGGCAGAAGGTGCAGTTGCTGCAAAGCTTGAAGCAAATTCAGGTCTGTTGATAATGCACGCAGATGTGACACCAACAACGCTGGAGCATATCAAAGCAGGCAACATTCATATGTCGCTGAACCCCAACCAGGGCGTGCAGGGCTTCATGGGCTTTATGGCCGTGCACCTGGCAAACCGGTCTGAAATTTTCGATCCGTTTAACGACTGGGAAACTTCGGGCTTCAACCCGGTACAGGTTCCGTTCATGGACAATGGCTTTGCAGTCATCACCAAGGACAATGCGGATAACTTTGACCTGAACGTCTACATGGAAGGCCGCGATCCCTCCTGATTGGGGTCCGGAAATATCCTTTGGTTCGTCCGCCGCAACGGCATACCGCAATGGCGGGCGAACCGATCGTCTAATTTAACACAAAGCGAGTTGCGCGATGCAGGATGATGTGATCCTCAAAATCTCAAACCTCAGCAAGTCATTTGGTCCCATCCAAGCTTTGCGAGGTGTCGAGTTCGAGTTGCGCAGGGGCGAAATTCACGCTGTCGCTGGAGAAAACGGCGCTGGCAAATCTACTCTGATGAACGTGATCGATGGGATATTGAAACCGGACAGCGGCGAAATTTCTCTCGATGGCAAACCGGTCAAGATCACTTCACCTTCTATGGCGCAGCAGCTTGGTATTGGCTTTGTCCATCAAGAGATTGCGCTTTGCCCGGACGTTTCAGTTGCCGAGAACATTTTTATGGCAACAACGAACATCAGCAAATCCTGGTTTATGGACTACAAAAAGCTTGAACGCGAAGCCGTGCAGGTGTTTCGCCAACTCAGCAAAATTGACCCTTCTGTTTTGGTGCGTGATCTTTCGATATCAAATCAGCAACTGGTCGAGATCGCCAAAGCGCTGACGTTGGACTGCCGGATACTGATTTTAGACGAACCAACTGCCGCGCTCACCGAAACCGAGGCGCAGACCCTTTTTGGGATCATGCGAACCCTCGCGGATCGGGGAATTTCCATTATTTACATATCGCACCGGATGGTCGAAATTTTTGACAACTGCGACCGGGTCACGGTGTTTCGGGACGGCCAGTTCATTACCACGCGGGACGTGGCCGATATCGAACCCGGTGATGTTGTGAACGCAATGGTCGGTCGGGTGATCGACAATCTCTACCCCGAAAAACAAGCACAATCAGAGAAATCAGACGAGATCATTCTGGACGTGCGCAACCTAACAGAAACCACGCGCTTCAGGGATGTTTCTTTTGAATTGCGTAAGGGTGAAATTCTTGGCGTTGCGGGCCTTATCGGGGCCGGACGGAGCGAGATCGCAAAAGGCATTTGCCAGCTTGAGGGCGATGTAACCGGTGAAGTCTGGCTGAACGGCGAAAAGCTGAGCATCCGAAATTACCAGGAAAGCATCTCAAATGGGATGGTGTACCTTTCAGAAGACCGCAAAGGTGACGGGGTTTTCCTAGACCTGTCGATTGCATCGAACATTTCGGCTCTGAATCTCGATCAGGTGGCAGGAGCCCATGGATTGATCCAAAACGCCAAGGAAACCGCACAGGCCGATGCGCTTGGCAAAAAGCTCGGTTTGAAATGCGGATCACTTTCTGATCCGGTGTCGTCCTTGTCTGGAGGCAATCAGCAAAAGGTTGCGCTGGCCAAACTGCTTTCCGTTAATCCCCGCCTGATCTTTCTGGATGAACCAACGCGTGGTGTCGATGTGGGGGCAAAATCCGAAATTCACAGCATACTCAGAAATCTGGCGAATGACGGTGTCGGAATTGTTGTGATTTCCTCGGAACTGCCGGAGCTCATAGGTCTGTGTGACAGAGTACTGGTCGTGCGCGAGGGGCGCATCAGCGGGCAAGTTTCAGGTGACGACATGACTGAAGAAAACATCATGCATCTCGCGTCCGTTACGGATGCAGACGCGGCAGTGGCATGAGGGAAGAGGGAAACATGGACAGCACGGCTAATCCTGTGGGCCTGGACACCGGCTCTATCGAGAAAACACCGTTTATTACGCGGCTTTTCAAAATGCGCGAAACCGGGTTGATTGTGATCATACTGTCGCTTTTCCTGCTCATGTCTTTTGCATCGCCCTATTTCCTGACCTGGGCAAACATGCGCGCAATGTCGATGGCCTTTGCCGTGGATGGCATTTTGGTTGTCGGAATGACAATTCTCCTGATTTCCGGTGGGATCGATCTTTCGGTCGGCTCTGTGACCTCTCTGGCAATGGTCATTGCCGGGTGGCTGTTCCTAAGTGGCGTTGACCCCTGGCTTGCCTCCGCAATTTCTATCGTGATTTGTACGGGGATCGGTGCATTCATGGGCTTTTTCGTTACCCGGGTCGGGCTGCACCACTTCATTGTGTCTTTGGCTGTCATGGTAATAGCGCGTGGAGCGTGCCTCCTCTTCACAGGAGGACGCCCTTTGGGTCTCTATACCCTTCCGCCCGAGTTCAAGTTCATCGGTCAGGGTTCAATTGGACCGATTCCGATTGTGATTGTCTTTTTCCTGATCGTGGTAGTCGCTTTCGATTTCATGCTTCGCCGGACGACCATGTTCCGCAAGGTGTACTATACCGGGAGCAACGAAAAAGCTGCGGCGTATTCGGGCATTCGCACTAAGAAGGTGATCTTTCTGACAACGACATTGTGCTCGGCACTCTGTGGGGTCGCGGGCATTATCTACATGGCCCGGTTTGGGTCAGCACAACCAACATTCGGTTTGGGACTGGAACTGACAATTATCGCGGCGGCTGTCATTGGCGGGGCTAGCCTGAATGGTGGATCAGGGTCGATCTTGGGGGCCATATTGGGGGTGATTTTGTTGTCCTTGGTATCCAGTTCACTCGCTCTACTGGATGTGTCTGTCTACTGGCAGGACATAATCCGGGGCTCAATCTTGCTGTCGGCCGTGACCATTGACCACTACCTCAACAAGAAGCGCAGGTAAGAGAAGATGGCTATGTCTGAAAAGAAAGCAGATTTCGAACTGATCCGGCAAATTCACGCTGTTTTGATCCTGCATTTTCTCGAGGGAAAGAAGCAGTCAGAGATTGCTAAGGAGTTGAATCTGTCTACCTCCAAAGTCAACCGACTGATCACCCAAGGCCGAAAAATGGGCATGATCAAGATAGACATTGAAAGCCCGTTTCAGGCCCTGAAAGATTTGGAGCTGGCCTTGGCGGCATCAACCAATCTGAAGGATGCGGTGGTTACACCGACGGTTTCGGGAAGTGTTAAGACAACATTGCAGCAAGTCGGGCGCGCCGCAGCCAATCATCTGGTCGAGACTTTGCGGGACGGAGACGTTATCGCAATTACTGGCGGGAAGGCTGTGAGTGCAGTTGTAGAAAGCCTGGCCCCGGAGCGTACGTTTGACATCACCGTTGTTCCGCTGACAGGTGGCGTTCAGGGTAAATTTTATACGGACGTCAACCACCTCGCTACGCGGATGGCCGAAAGACTGGGCGGCAAAGCCATGCTGATGCATGCGCCTTTGTTCGCCGAGAGCCGCCAGCAACGCGATATGTTGATGGAAGTTGCGTCTATCCGTGAGGTTCTTGATCTTGCCCGCCGCGCTGACGTAGCGCTGGTTGGCATCGGATCAATCGAGCCGAAAGGGTCGAGCTATTATGACCTGCATCCCGTACCGGAGTCGGATCGCAAGATGCTGATGGGGACGGGCGTCGTGGGCGAACTGCTGGCGCACCTTATTCACATTGACGGTTCGGTATCAAACTATGCGCTCAATTCACGTCTGGTGGCGTTACCGCCAGCAGATCTTGCGCAATGCGCACGTGTGATTGGGGTCACCGGAGGCCAACAAAAAGTGCAGCCAATCAAGGCAGCACTAAACGGGGAATTTCTGAATTCCCTGATCCTTGATGAAGACACCGCAGTAGCGGTTCTGGAAGAAATGAAAGGAACACAGAATGTCGCATGACATGCTGACGCGCGAAATTGGAACATCAGGCATTAGTGCCTCGGCGATGGGTTTGGGAACTTGGGCCATTGGTGGCTGGAAGTGGGGAGGTACTGACGAGGCCCGTTCAATCGCAGCCATTCACGCATCAATCGACGAGGGCGTTTCTCTGATCGACACAGCCCCGGCCTATGGGCAGGGCGTTGCGGAAGAGATCGTCGGAAAGGCCCTGAAAGGCCGGCGTGACAAGGTGGTTCTGGCAACCAAATGCGGCCTGGTCTGGCACACGCAAAAGGGCAATCACTTTTTTGATTATGACGGCAAACCCGTGCACCGGTATCTGGGCAAGGACGCCATTATCTATGAAGTTGAACAAAGTCTGAGCCGACTTGGCACCGACTACATTGACCACTACATCACTCATTGGCAGGATCCGACGACGCCCATCGCAGAAACGATGGAGGCTCTGGAAACTCTTAAACAACAGGGCAAAATCCGCTCGATCGGCGCAAGTAACACCACGGCCGACGATGTCAGGGCTTATGTTGCTGCCGGACAGCTCGATGCTGTTCAGGAAGAATACTCTATGCTGAAGCGCGATATCGAGGCCTCGCATGTGCCCCTGTGTCGCGATAACGGCGTGTCGCTCCTCAGCTATTCGTCGCTGGCACTGGGGCTGCTTGCCGGAAAAATCGGCCCAGACCGGGTGTTTGAAGGTGACGACCAGCGCAAGGAGCACCCTTGGTTTTCTTTGGCGAACCGTCAAAAGGTTGCGTCCTTGATGACAGCCATCGCTCCAATTGCTGAAAAGCACGGGGCAACACTGGGGCAAACCGTGATCGCGTGGACACTTCAGCAGCCGGGTGTAACTTTTTCACTTTGCGGCGCGCGCGATGCGGCACAGGCAGCAGAGAATGCCAAAGCCGGCCGTATACGTCTGACGGATACGGAGATCACCGAAATTAACGACAGGGCACAATTGCATTTAAGCGATCTGGCCGCCTGAACCTGAAAAAACTGAACACTTCCAGCCGCCGAAACGCTCTTCGGCGCACGAGAGAGATATGTCTGAACAACGAAGACAAAACTTGACCAACCTACGCGACAACAGCGCATTTGACGTTGTTGTGGTTGGTGGCGGTGTGAACGGGATTGGCGTGTACCGCGAGCTCGTCCTGCAGGGCCTGCGTGTTCTTCTGGTAGAGCGAAACGATTTTTGTTCTGGATGCAGTGCAGCGCCCTCACGGATGATCCATGGCGGATTGCGGTACCTTGAAAACGGTGAATTTGATCTGGTTCGCGAGTCCCTTCAGGAACGCGATGCGTTGTTGATGAACGCTCCCCACATGGTGCGCCCACTGCCAACTGTGATCCCCATAACATCGTTGTTTTCCGGTGTGCTGAACTCGGCTGCGGGTTTCTTTGGCTGGAATGGCAAACCTTCGAGCAGAGGGGCGGTGCCAATTAAGCTGGGCTTGTCGCTTTATGACTGGGTGACACGCAAGCGTCGCATCTTGCCTCGCCACCATTTCAATGGCAGGGCCCGAACCCAACGTCTGTGGCCTCAGTTGACTCCAGCCGCAAAAAGATCAGCGGTTTACTATGATGCCTGGATCACCCACCCCGAGCGCCTTTGCATTGAACTGATCCGCGATACACAACTGGCCGCGCCGGGATCGGTTGCGCTGAATTATATCGAGTTGAAGCCGGCAGATAAGGGCTTCAGCCTGACCGATAAGCACACAGGAGAGCAGTTGCAGGTTCAGGCTAAAGCGGTTGTGAACGCCACAGGAGCGTGGTTGGATTCCACTGTTCAGGAACTGGGAGGTGGCGAGAGAGAAAAACTGGTGTCCGGCACCAAGGGATCGCATCTGATCATCGACAATCCTGATCTACTTGCCGCCCTTGGCGGCCACATGGTTTACTTTGAAAACACCGATGGCCGGGTTTGCATCGTTTTTCCTTATCAGGGCAAAGTTCTGGCCGGGTCGACTGACATTCGTGTCGACGCGGCTTGCCGGGTTCGGTGCGAAGACGAAGAACTGGAGTACATTCTGGGCTCGCTAGGTCTGGTGTTTCCCGAGATAGCAATTGTCAAAGAAGAAGTTGTTTTCAGCTACAGCGGCATTCGCCCGTTACCCCAGAGTGATCAAAATTTCACAGGTCGTATATCGCGTGGGCATTTTATCACTCGTCTGGCCGGCATTGTGCCTCAGTTCTGCATGGTCGGAGGAAAATGGACAACTTTCCGGGCGTTCGCAGAGCAGGCTACAGATGATGTATTGAAAGAGTTGGGGCGCAACAGGCAATGTTCAACGTTGTCCTTGCCCATAGGCGGCGGAGCAGAATTTCCGGACGATACAAGCGGTCTTGTTCAGGACCTGATGAAAGAACATGGAGTTTCGCTGGATCATGCGACCCACCTGATCGACCTTTACGGCACCACAGCAACTGAAATTCTGCAGGACTGCCAGTCAGGCGACGATGAATTCCTTGCTGAGGGGTGCCTGTACTCACACGCTGAGATTAAATGGCTTTTGAAAAACGAATGGGTCGAGACGCTTTCGGATATTGTTCTGAGGCGTACGGCGCTGGCCATCACCGGCCAAATCTCAACCGATATACTGGATCGCCTTTGCACAATTTTCGCCGATGAACGAAAATTGAGCGAGGCGCAAATTCAGGACCACCGCAATCAACTGACTAAGGAACTTGAAGAGTATCACGGTGTTACGCCGGAAACTCTGTCCTCACGAAACAAAGAACGGAGAACAGTATGCGCGTAAGCAGCAAAGCCCGGATGAACCGAATGTTCACAAATGGTGGATGTCTGGATGTGGCAATCGATCATGGTGTCTGTAATGAGCCGGGCTTTATGGTCGGATTGGAAGACATGCCCGCCGTGATGGATACGCTGATAAAGGCCAGACCGGACGCAATTCAATGCGCTTACGGTCAAGCAGACCTGCTGCAATCACGTCCTGAAAAAGATAAACCTGCTCTTGTGATGCGGATCGATATGGGCAACCCCTATAATGATCAGCGTCATCGCTCGATGTGGTCGCAGCTTCAGAACTATGAAGAGCCAATCATCGGCGCACTTGAGATGGACGCGGCGTCAGTTGTCGTCAATCTGTTCATGTTGCCGGACGAACCTGACCTGTTCCGCCAGTGCGTTGAGAACATAACCAAGGTACGCGCTGAGTGTCATAAATACGGTATGCCGTTGATGATTGAGCCTTTGGTGATGCTGCCAAACGATGTGCGCGGCGGTTATCAGGTCGATGGCAACGCTGAAAAGATCGTGACATTGGTACGTCTTGCGTCCGAAATGGGCGCCGACATTATCAAAGCTGACCCCACAGAAAATCCGGAAGATTTCCACCGTGTCATCGAAGCAGCCCGCGTTCCGGTTCTGGTGCGCGGCGGCGGCAAAGAAGACCTCAAAACGGTACTTTCCAAATCCGCAGCTCTGATGGCTCAGGGTGCATACGGCATGGTCTATGGCCGAAACATCTATCAACACGACAATCCAAAGGCCGTCGTAGCTGCGCTTATGGCAATGATCCACAATGGTGCCAGCGGCGAAGAAGCATGGGACATTTATAACCGTGACTAAGACAGGACCATATTTCCTCGGCCTTGACGCTGGCAACACGGTGATCAAAGCAGTGCTCTTTGATGGTGAGGGCCGGCAGGTCACCATGCATGTGCTGGACGGGCAGTCATCGACGCCTGCGCCGGGGTATGTTGAGCGGGATCTGAACGAGCTTTGGGCCAACGCCAAACAGGGCATCCAGACCTGCATTGGCAAGGCTGGTGTTGACCCGAAGGACATCAAGGGAGTTGGCTGCGCTGGCCACGGAAACGGGCTTTACCTGCTCGACAAAGCTGGCGATCCGCTTATCGGCATTCAATCGCTGGATACGCGTGCGGCCGGGGTGGCTGAAGAACTGAATGCTGCCTCTGGTGATGCCTTTCACACCATTTGTCTGCAAAGGCCCTGGCCGTCGCAAACGCCCACTCTGCTTGCATGGATCAAAAGATTCCAACCGAAGACTTACGAGCGAACCGGAACCATCTTGCTTTGTAAGGACTTCATTACCAATCGCCTGACGGGTGAGCGGGTAAGCGAAATCTCTGACATGTCCGGATGCGGCCTGACGGCAATGCCCAGCTGTACTTACGATGAAGGTCTACTGGCACTTTATGGCTTGTCGGATGCACGCGAAATGCTGCCCCGGCTGATTGACCCGGCTGACATTGCGGGCACCGTATCCAAAGAGGCCGCCGAAGCCACAGGTCTTGCTGTTGGAACGCCCGTCATTGGTGGCTATTTTGACGTGGTGTCCAGTGCCATGGGATCCGGCGTGGTGAAGTCTGGGGAAGCGTCAATCATCGCAGGCACTTGGAGCATCAATCAGGTGTTCTCTGACCAGCCTGTTGTCGATCCATCGGTATTTATGGCGTCAGGATTTGGGCCGAACCGTTTCGTAAATATCGAAGCCAGTGCCACTTCTGCGGCAAATCTGGAATGGTATGTGCGCGAGCTGGTTGAGCGCGGCGGGCATCACGAAGATCCCTTTGGATACTGTAACGATCTTGTTGGGCAGGTAGAGCCGCGCGCGGACGATCCTTTCTTTCACCCGTTTCTCTATGGTTCGGGGCAGGGTGCAGAGTTCCGCTCTGGACTTTACGGGGTGGCCGGGTGGCATGGGGAAGGACATATCCTTCGCGCTCTTTTTGAAGGTGTCATGTTTGAACACCGCCGCCACATTGACGCCCTGCGAAGCGCTGGGGTGAATTTTGACCGCGCCGTTCTTTCGGGCGGTGGATCGCGCAGCCCGCATTGGCCGCAAATGTTTGCTGACTGCCTTGGCGTACCGATTGCTGTGGCTGAGGCTCAGGAAACAGGCGCACTTGGTGCAGCCATCGGAGCCGCTGTCGCAACCGGTCACGTCCGGTCCTACGAAGAAGGTGTGGACCGGATGACACGAACCAAAGCTACGTATCAGCCCGATACATCACGAAAACCCCATTATGACGCGCGGTATGAAACATATCAGCACCTCACCGAGGTGATGCGTGAATTCTGGAGCCGTCTGAAACCAAAGGAAAACTAAGAAAATGAAAGCCGTAGGATTTATCAACTCTCTGCCGATCGATGCAGAGGACAGCCTGTTTGAATGTGACTTGCCCACACCCGAACTGCGCCCGGCTGACTTGCTAGTGCAGATTGAAGCGGTCTCAGTTAACCCCGCTGACGCCAAGCGTCGCATTCGCACTGCCGCTGATGCACCTCATGCTGAGCCGTTCATTCTGGGCTATGACGCAGTTGGTATTGTCGAAGCAACAGGCCCGGACGTCGTAGGCTTTAGCAAAGGAGATCGCGTCTGGTATGCGGGCGACGCAAATCGCGCGGGTTCTTACGCTGAATTGCAGGCTGTGGATCACCGAATTGTTTCTCGAGCGCCGACTTCGGTCGATCCATCGGCTGCTGCTTCCCTGCCTCTGGTCTCTCTGACCGCATGGGAAATGCTCTTTGATCGTCTTCAGGTTTCAACAGACGAAAGCTCGTCTTCTCTGCTGGTTGTGGGTGGTGCAGGCGGTGTTGGCTCCGTCACGACCCAACTGGCCCGCAAGCTTACCGGATTGGAAATAATTGCCACAGCTTCACGCCCTGAAAGCGCGGATTGGTGCCGCAAAATGGGTGCGCATCATGTGGTCAACCACCATGACCTCGTGGCGGAGACACGTGCCACCGGCCGAGAATACGTCAACTACATTGCTCAGTACGCTGACCTTGCTCAACACTGGGATTCCAAGTGCGAACTGATTGCCCCACAAGGGCGTATCGGCACCATTGTGGAAACCGAGGAAAAGCTGGACATCTCAGCATTGCAGGGCAAATCCGCCGCGCTGATGTGGGAACTGATGTTCACGCGCTCGCTGTTTGGCACCTCTGATATGGCTCAGCAAGGCGCGATTCTAGCCCGAATGGCACGCTTGGTGGATGACGGGATTATCTCGACGACAGAAACCAAAACCTTGCACGGTCTCTCTGCCGAAACCCTGAAAGAGTCGCACCGGATCATTGAGACAGGCGCGATGATCGGCAAGATGGTTATTGCTTACTAAAGGAAACACTATGACCGACCCCGGGACTCTGGAAGGGCGCTACGACTATATCATAGTTGGTGCTGGTACGGCAGGCTGTGTGCTCGCCAACCGGCTGACAGAAAATCCGAAAAACCGGGTGCTTTTGCTGGAGGCCGGGAAATCCGACAATTACCACTGGGTGCATATCCCGGTGGGCTATCTCTATTGCATCGGTAATCCGCGTACCGACTGGATGATGACGACCGCCAGTGAACCGGGGCTAAATGGGCGCAGCCTTGTCTATCCGCGTGGCAAGGTTTTGGGGGGCTGCACGTCGGTCAACGGAATGATCTATATGCGCGGGCAGGCCGCGGACTATGACAACTGGCGCCAGTTGGGGAACACCGGCTGGGGCTGGGACGATGTGCTGCCCTATTTTCTGAAATCCGAGGATCACCACGCCGGAAACGGCGATCTCCACAAGGCTGGAGGAGAGTGGAAAGTCCAAAAGCAAAAACTGCGCTGGGACATCCTGAGTGCTGTGCAGGAAGGTGCCAAAGAGTTTGGCATTTTACCGCGCGGCGACTTTAACGATGGGAACAATGAAGGCTCGGGCTTTTTTGAGGTCAACCAGAAGAAAGGAGTTCGGTGGAGCACCGCCCGTGGTTTCCTGCGCCCGGCTATGAAACGGCCTAACCTGAGAGTCCTGACTGATGCAGTTACTGATAGCCTGATCCTTGATGGGAAAACCGTGCGTGGCGTGCGGTTTCGCCGGAAAGGCCAGCTTTGCAAAGCTTTTGCTGATTCAGAAGTCCTATTGGCGGCAGGCGCGATCAATTCACCCAAAATTTTGGAGCTGTCTGGCATCGGGAACGGCGAGGTTTTGTCCAGTCACGGCATTCCGGTAAAGCATGAAAGCGTGGGCGTCGGAGAGAACCTTCAAGACCACTTGCAGATCAGAACTGTTTTCAAAGTTAAGGGTACCAAAACACTCAACACAATGGCCAACAGTCTGATCGGTAAAGCAAAAATTGCGATGCAGTACGCGCTGACCCAATCCGGACCGATGTCTATGGCACCAAGCCAGTTTGGTATGTTTACTAAGTCAAGTCAGGATCTGGAAACGCCTGATCTGGAGTACCACGTTCAGCCTCTGTCAACAGCCAAGCTGGGCGATCCGCTGCATCCGTTTCCGGCCATTACAGTGTCGGTTTGTAACTTGAGGCCTGAAAGTGTGGGACATTGCCACATTGCAAGTACTGACAGGGACGCACAACCTGAAATTCGCCTGAACTACCTTTCAACTGAAAGGGATAAGGCTGTGGCCGTTAAATCAGTTCAGCAGGCCCGCGAAATCATGACCGCAAGGGCTCTGGCACCGTACCACCCCGAAGAAATTCTGCCGGGCCCACAACTTACAAAAGAAGAAGACCTGGTTGAAGCAGTTGGAGACATCGCCACAACCATTTTTCACCCGGTAGGAACCTGCAAGATGGGTTCGGACGATCGGGCGGTTGTGGATGAAAAGCTCCGAATGCGTGGCCTTGAGAGGCTAAGGATCGTCGACGCGTCGGTCATGCCAAAAATAGTTTCGGGTAATACGGCTTCTCCAGTGGTGATGATCGCCGAAAAAGCCGCCGCAATGTTAGCGTGAAAGGGTCTTGTCAAAAGAAACCGGCTTGAGGCTGGCAGGGTGGTTTTGTAGCGTTTGATCATGACAATACGCTCCCCTTTTCGGCGATGTTAGAGGAAACCTAGTTGTGAAGGGCGTGCCCGTTCCGTAGCTTCATAAGATGACAAAACACTCGCCTTTTCGCTACTTCAAAACGAGCCCCGAGATCATCCGTCTTGCGGTGATGATGTATGTTAGGTTTCCGCTGTCCCTTCGGAATGTAGAAGACCTGCTGCATGAACGCGGCATCGACGTGAGCCACGAAACTATCCGTTTCTGGTGGAACAGATTTGGCCCAATGTTCGCTGCCGAGATCCGAAGAAAACGGGTCAGTCGGATGCGGTGTTACTCGAACTGGCGATGGCATCTCGATGAGATTTTCGTAAAGATCAATGGTGAACGGCATTATCTTTGGCGTGCGGTTGATCACGAAGGCGAAGTGCTGGAAAGCTATGATACGAAACGTCGGGATCGCACTGCGGCCCTTAAATTCTTGAAGAAAGCGATGAGAAGGTATGGGCCGCCGGAAGTCATCGTGACCGATAGATTACGGTCTTATTGTGCTGCGATGAAGGTCATTGGAAACGCCTGCAAACAGGAAACTGGGCGTTGGGAAAACAATCGCGCTGAAAACTCACACTTACCTTTTCGAAGACGAGAGAGGGCCATGCACGGTTTTCGTCGCATGCGACGTTTGCAGAAATTCGTCTTTATTCACGCATGCGTTTTCAACCACTTCAACCAGGGTCGCAGCCTTTCGCAAAGATGCCATTTCAAGCTTAACCGCACCGCTGCTCTCGCTGAGTGGCGTGGTCTTTGCGCGGCATAAGGGGCAGCGATGCTGGCCTAGTGGAGACTGGTTCGAATTTGTCTGACACCACCTGCGTCGGTTGTATCGCGTCTCAAAGTCCGCATAATTAAACCGACCAGATGTGCCGAGTACTTGGTGAGTTTGTGTAGCGCTCGGCTCCAAGAACTCTGACGATGGACAGATAGGACAGAGACATGTTGGGAAAATGGGTTTCAATTCTTCTATGGGGTGCCTTGGCAAATTGGTTGGGCGCGCAACAAGTCAGCGCGCAGCAGTCAAACAGCGATGTGAGCCGCTGGTACACAAATTTGACGAAACTTGACTGTGATGCGGCACTTTTCGACAACCGTGACCAATTGCATGAACACCTCTGGCTCTATGCGGGGGCCTTTGGCGGGTTGAGCCTGCGCGAAACGATGTTGAATGCCCAGTATAGTTCGCAGGATGCTGATTTTCTTTTGGAAAAGAGAGTTGTCAGTTTCGGCAATCGGGAGGACATTCTTGAGCGCATCCTAAAACTCAACCCTGAAATTAGTGAACGAATGGTCAATGCGGTCGCCGCCTATGGGGCGGCGCTATGCCCGATCCTGCGCCACATCCGGGACCGGGGGTTTGAGGAAACTGTAAGAAATCAGGAAGAGCGGCGCAGCTACTGGCAACCACATTCCGGCTTGGCGCAACTGGGCCTAAGTGCCAAGGGGTGCGGACCGCTGGAAATTGACGGTCTTTTTGGGCCGGGGAGCAGAGCCATCTGGCAAGGCTTAGGATTAGGGCTCTCCGCAGGTAATTTGCCGACGCCCGGCGACCTGGTCGCTTTGGCGCAAAGCCCCGCGCTTTGCACAAGCACAAAGCGTGTGGACCTAGCGGCGTTGTATGAACTCTGCTCCAGCGCCTTTGTCGACTATGATCGCCGACCTGCGTTATTTGCGGACGTAAATGACATCCTGTCTGGTCTTCCCGCCGATGATCGCTTGTTGGAGCGCGCCGATCCTATTCTACAGTGTGTCCTTAAGCATCAAAATGTCGGGTTTTGGGAAGGCAGCGGCCCCTTGGAAGATCTGATACAGAATGAAATTTACGGAAGTGTTTTACAGGTTTTGACACGACTACCGCTGGCGGATACTGCTGATTGGCAAAGCCTGCAAGAGTACGCCAGATATTTGGTTGCGCGGCTTAGTCCAACGGAGCAGTTTGAGGAAGGCACGGGCACTATTTCGCGTCCTCAACTTGCGGCGATGGCTCGTTTCCTGTTGCTGGCAACGGAAGAACCTCTGCGGCAAGCGCTTGGGTTTGCATTGCTTTTGGAAACTGGTGAAGGCGTACCGCTTGCGGATCTGGAAACCGTTTTCGCCATGAGCCTTCCGTTCCCAGAATTGAAAGTTGAGGCAGATCGGCTTATTGAGCGCAGTTTGACTGCGGTTAACAACAACCTTTTCCAAGTTGATTGGGAAACTGGAGAGCCACTTCACATTGCGCGCGGCACCTTGGTTCTCGATACGCACCTTACAATTGGGTTCGCTTCGGAATTTCTTTCAAATTTCCAGACCATCGCAAGCAATGACTTGCTTTATGACGCGTTGATGAACGGTCCTTATCCGCAATTGCACTATGCATTTGGCAGCTTGCTCATGGAAGGGTTGAGCGATGAAGGACGCGATCCACAACGGGCCGCAAAGCATTTTTTGGTCGCAGCACAAAATGCCCACGTGCCTTCCACGCTGCGGCTCAGCCTGATGTACCGCTTTGGTCTGGGAGTAAATCTGGACGTGGACGAAGCGCAAAGTCTTTTGGTGGTCGCGGCAGAGAAAGGTGATCCTACAGCGATGTTGGAACTGGCTCTGCAGGCGGAAACAGGAGAAGGGGGCGCGCGTGACTGGGAGAAGGCCGCAGCTTACTATCGCCAAGCATTATACAGGATCGAGCCATCGGCAGCGGCACGAGTGGTGTTCGGACGAATGCTGGCCCTAACAGGGTTTTGGGAATCGGGCGAGTTGGGTGACGGCCTTTTGCGAGACATTATATTGCAAGCGTTGCAAGCTGCGCCGCAGGACATCGACCAAGACGATGATCGCGAGAGGGCCATAAAACAAGCGAATTCGCGTGAGATCGCGATGGAATTGGGCGCGCTATTTTCCGACGCGACCAGTGCGCAGGCCTTGGATCTCGCGCAGGCCGCGCAGTGGATGCGCGTGGCAGATGAGGCGCGAATTGCGTGGCGGGTGGAAGATCCGGAGACACAATATTTCTATGACAGGCTGGGTGTAACCGAACGCTTAGGAGACATATTGAGGCTAAATCCGGAACTTGCCGCTCACCCTATGGAAAGTGAACTTCTTTCGGCCAAGGGTGGAGAGACAAATTGGTTTGAGCTTCCGGATACAGAGAAGGCACTTGAGGGCATGCGCCAATTGTGTCGTCTTGGAGACCTCTCCAATGAAGGCGCCTGCCTGGATGGATTGAAAGAGGCAGCGCTTGGGTTTTATGCGCCGGAACTGATCGCGCCTGCCTTTGATCATCTTATGACGCTCTCTGAGGAAGAGCTGCGTCGATTGTCGCAGCCAGTTTCTCTGGATGTGGATGAAGTTGATAAATGGCGTTTGCAATCGCGCATTCGGAATCGCACTAAATATACGATCAGGCTGGTCGATGTGCTGGCTTTTTACGGCGAATATGTGGATGCAGAGCGCCGGGCGCGGCTCGCACGGAATGCACAGGTCTCGGCGAGCCTTGGGCCCCTGCGCCGCCAAGTCGCGCGTGCGATCGAAACCGGAGTTACCATTGATGGTCTTGAGGCTCTGCTTGTCACTTTGTCGCGCCAGGGCGAGGCACCCGCACGCAATCTTTTGGCCGTGTTGCGTGGGCAAGTAAGTCAGCGTGCGCAAACAAAAGACATCGCCGCGGCGCGCATGCAACATGACGCCGTTTTGCACATGCCACATTCGCAGGCGCTGTCATCCAGCGCCCGCAGGCTTGCAGCTCTGGTTGCGCGCGACGAGGACACTGTGGCGGCAGTCGAGCTGGAAATGATCGCCTTGTCTGCTGATTTGGAACGCAACCGGGTAGATAGTACATCGACAGGTCCGATTGGCTGGGCTATGGCGGATGTTTGCAGCCTCTCCAGAGCGTCTGAGCGGTTGGTGAATTACGAAGCTCCGGAAGCCGCTTTGGTTCTTGCGAAACGAGCGGTGAACCGGCTGCAAGCGACCCGAAGCCTTTTGTCATCGTTGCCCGAACAAGTTCAGCTTTGTTTTCGCGCACAGGTGGAAAATCACTATCGTTGGCTGGCCGATTTGATGATGTCCCAAGGACGTCCTCAGGAAGCGTCGCGTGTTTTGGAAATGTTGAAGGACTTTGAAAGCTTTGAATTTGCGAGCCGCTCTCAGGCTTTGGCAGGTGACGCCTATGACCGACTGCCATTCTCGACAGCTGAACAGGTTTTGATTTCGGCGCTGTTCAGTGCGCAAGCACCGGCACCCGAAACCTTGACCCGGCTGCGCCGCTTGCAAAACCTGGCACAGGTCCGCCCGCTGCGGGTTGAGGAGCTGGAGGAGTTGACCCAAATGCAAACTGGTCTGCAGGCTTACAACGCCGAGGCAGAGGGTTTGCGTCAAGCCATTATCGCTGGCGCGGTTGCAGTAACCGAACTGGGTGAACAACCCGGGTTTTCCCCAAACCAGCTGATGGATCGCTACCTGGCTCACGGAGAGTCTTCGCAGACGGCAATCTTGCAGTATGTCGTGTTGCAGGACCGGTTCGGCCTGATTTTGTCCACTCAGGAAGGCCAACATGTTTGGCAATGGGACCAATTGGAAGGTGAAGCTTTCGCAGAAGCCGCGTTGGATGGCATGGTTGCCAGTTTCCGTGGGGACGTATTCAATCAGAACCGCGATCCCCGTCCGATGGGACAAAGGCTTTACGATCTACTTCTCCCCGAAGAGGTAACACAGGTTTTGCAGGCACAAGAGACCACCTCATTGGTGCTCTCGCTTGATCGACATTTGCGGTACCTCCCCATGGCCGCGCTTTATGATGAAGGACAGTGGCTGACCCAGAAGTACAGACTTTCGCATGTGACCGCAGGCACCGCCGCAGAAGGAGTGTTACCGCGCAGTTCTCTGATTGCGGGCTTTGGCGCAACAAAGGCCTTGCAAGGGCTGCCTGCCTTGCCTGCTGTGGAAACAGAAGTGAAGGCAGTCGTGCAGGAATCCCCGGACGACAATGGTTTTATCTCGGGTACAGCGTTGTTTGACCAAGATTTCAACCGTGACTCATTGGTTGCCGCTTTGCGGTTTGGGGATGCTGACGGACAACAAACTGGCGTCTTGCACCTTGCGTCTCATTTCAAGATAAGCAACACCGAGGCAACCAGTGCGCTGTTGCTTGGCAATGGCGACTTTCTAAGCGTGCAGGATTTGCGTGAAGGAATGGGGCAAAATGCAGATCTTTCTCAGGTTTCGTTGTTGACGCTTTCGGCTTGTGAAACGGGTTTTGGCTCTGTCGATGCTGATGGGCGCGAGCTAGAGAGCGTGGCCGCTATTGCGCAGGAGCGCGGTGCACAAGCGGTGCTGGCCTCTGTATTGCCGGTACCGGATGGGGCAACGGCCGCGCTGATGGTCGGGTTCTATCGCGCATATTCGGAAGGGGAGGCATCCGCCCGGGCTTTGCAGACTGCTCAATTGGCCATCATTTCGGGGGAAGTGGACACAGATACAGAATTGGATCGCGGGGCCATGCAACTTGGGACGCTCGCATCTTCCGCCGGATCTTCGGGATCGACCTCTGAGCTCGGGGGGTGGACGCATCCTCGTTTTTGGGCGTCATTTATTTTGTTGGAGGGCAGCCTATGAGACGGTTTCCGACTACGTTAGCCGCGGCATTTTGCTTGATGGCCTCTAAATTATCCGCGCAGGTGGCGGATTGCTATGTTTTGCCTGCGCCAAAGAGCGGGATTGGTGAGATGGTAATAACAGCGCAAGGCAGTATCACCTACACCTTCCCGGGGCTACCACAGGTATTGTTTTTTACAAGCTGCGCAATTTTGGAAAACACGTCTTTTACCTGCAGTTTTGAATGCGATGGCGGCGACATCGAGATGGACCATACTCCCGAAAGGTTGCGAGTGCTTGCCAATGCGCGAGTCGAAACAATGCAGTTTGACAGTATCCTGTCTGCCCAAACACGGGAGGCTGAAGGAACAATGTTGGTTGGCGATTTCACATTGGAACCAGCAGATTTGGAAATCTGTCTTGCGGTGGAAAATAGAACACCCGACATTGAGTTGCAGGCTGGAGATGTGAATGTGCTGGTGGAAGGGCTCGAAAAAAACTTGATTTCGGGCGGCTACATGATCGGGATTGCGGACACTATTTTTGACGGGAATACACGCGAATCCCTGGCCGCCTATCAGCGTGATGCAGGGCTAGATCCGACTGGTCGGGCGGGGCCGTCGGTGCGGCGGCAATTAGCGACGGACAGCGTCTTGGCCTTTGGCGGCTGTTAGTCCGCGCCGATCAGTGTCACCAAACGGCGTTCGAGAGCGGCGGCTTCATCTGCGTCCGTGACCAGAGCTTGCACCTCTTCGCGAATGACATCGACGTCCACCTGTGAGCGCTTCCAAAGCTGGGAAATTATCGCAACAAGCTTGCCGTCTTGGCAGTTGCCTTTTTCGTAGTGCCACACAGGGGCCGTGTCCTTGCCCGGGGGCGAAGATAAGCCGCAGCGGCGCGCTGGGTCGGGATCGCGCCAGATCAGAGAGGCAATATCGGTAATCGCCGAGCTGTCATTGGCAAAATACGTATGCGCGAGCATGTCTTCACCCAATGTGCTCATGTCGACGGAATCAAATTCAGGCCCGGTCAAAATGTCTTCGCCGCCCTGCCCTGCGCGTGGGGCGTGCCCGTGAAGTTTCCGCGAAGCAGCCAATGCCCAATCCACATCTGACGCGTAAAGCGTCATGCGTTGCCCGATTGGGCGAATAGTGTGCATCATTTCACGAAAAAGCCCGGCGTCGACATCGGGTGCGGCAAAGAATATCTGTCCAAACATGGGAGACTTGCCTTCGGCAGCGTCGGTTTTGAGCGCCAACAGCTCCAGTGCATCGGTCAATGCCCGGTTTCCCATGGAATGTGCCACGATATGAATCGTTTCTGCTCCGGAGTTGGCCTGCAATTCTTCCAGAAATTTCGCCAGACGGCGACCACTGAGACGCACAACGGCGGTATCCGCTACGTAGCTGAAGGTTTTGCCGGCCGAAGGCCATGAGTACAGGATAGGTACACCACTGTAATTCATGTCATAGGCCAACTGGGCCGCACGGCGGGCGGCAGCGTCAAACCGTGTGTTAAAGCCGTGCACAAAAACAAAAGCTTCTTTGCGTGGGCTTTCAGAAACTTTGTCCTGCATCTCGGCAAAGAAGCTGGCACTGTCTTTGGGTGTCACTTTGCGCAACATGACATGTTTGGCGGGCTTTGGGCCAAACTCCAACCGCCAAATCGATGGCATTTCGATTGCGCCAGCGGTGTGGGACGCGGGGATCGACACCTTCACCACTCCATATTCCAGTGCGCCGCGACCATGCCCATAAAAGGAATTTGGATCCCGATCGCCACTTCGGGCGCGGTCGGTTGCATAAAACACATCGACTTCGGAATAGCCCGCCTCACCGCTGCTGCGCACGGAAGCGTTGGAAGGCTCCTCCGCATTTTTTGCCAAGGCAGCAAAGCGGGCGGCGCCCGCGGTATCGCCGCGATCCTCTGCAAGCCTTGCCATAGAGCGATAGACTTGTGCTAGAGCTTTGCCCGTTTGCCCGGAATCGAGACGCAAATTCGCCTCTGTTTCCAACTGGACGAGCGCGGCACGGATATCCCCGGCCTGTTCAAACAAGGACGCTGCGCGTTGCGCATAAGAAATTGGCTCGTGATGGATCACGGCCGCGTTTTGAAGAGCGAAACCAGAAAGCGCCGCTGCGAGGTTGGCTGCCTCTGCAAACCGCTCCTGTTCTATGAGAATATCCAAACGGAGATCGTTGAGATCGAAGTACATTCTAAGATCAGGTGCAGGTGCTTCTTCTATTTGTGCAATAGCCGTTTCTATCAGGGCAAGCCGCGCGGGCGTATCCCGGGCCTCTGACAGTGCGATCTCAAATGCCATGGAATCCACCGCTGGCGAGACCTGCGCCTGCGCCGGGCTGTCCCAGAATAAAGCAAAGGACAGGATAGCCGCCAAATGAGGCAAAGGTCGGCTTGATAATCTCTTCATCATTGACACTCAGATCCACTTATCCAGACGCGCGTCCTCTCCCGAAGCGAACCCGCCAATAACCTGTTTGTTCTCGCAAATTAATAGCCTAAGGTTTGTGGCAACCAAATCAAGAAGTAACCAAGAGGCGACGCGGCTAGAATGATGTTATTTCGATGTTTCGGTGCTGCCATCTTTGTTTTGATCGGGTGCAGTCTCTCGGCTCACGCGGAAACCCGCGCGCTTTTGATCGGGGTGTCCGACTATTACGACAGTGCCGAGATTTCCGACCTGAAAGGCCCCGCCAATGACGTGCGTCTCATGCGCGATGTGCTTTTATCGCGCGGAGCCGAGGACATTGTGGTGGTGGCAGATGGTGTTGACGGAGGACGGGCGCCAACCTTGGCTGGCATTGAGGAGGGGTTTGACGAGATCACCAGTCGGGCGGCACCCGGCGATCTGGTCTATATTCATCTCAGCGGACATGGCACGCGGCAGCTCGATCTGGAGGCGGACGAAACCGACGGCCTGGACGAGGTGTTTTTGCCTGCGGATGTGCGTGCTGCGGAAAAAGGTGGGCGCACCATTCCCAATGCGCTGACGGATGACCGTATTGGCGCGTTGATTTTCGCCGTTCGGGCCAAGGGGGCAAATGTGTGGCTGGTGATGGACAGCTGTCATTCCGGAAGCGGAATACGCAACGGGGGATTGACGGCGGAACGTCAGGTAGATCCCGCAGTGTTCAATATTGATGTACGCGGCGCGCCTGTTCGATCTGAAACGGCTGCGCCCGCGCAACCGGAGCTTGATGAAAATGCCGGCGGCTATCTGGCGTTTTACGCAACGCGGGCCAATGATGTGGCGCGGGAGGGAGATCTGTCTCAGGGCGTTGGTGATCCGCAATGGTATGGCCTGTTTTCTGCCGCGCTGGCTGCGCGTTTGGACAGCGGTCAACCGCTGACGTATCGCCAATTGTTTCAGGCAGTGCTGAGCGATTTGAACCACAACAACAACCTAGGTGCCAGCGCCGTGCAAACCCCCTTGTGGGAAGGGGATTTGATTGACGCCCCAGTCTTTGGCGGGCGTAGGGCAAGACAAGTGCCGCGCTTTCTTACGGAGTTTGACGAAGTCAAAGCCGGACTGGTTCACGGTGTCCAAACCGGCACCCTGTTGGCACTTGTTGCAGATGTTTCGGCTCAACCAAATGACATTTTGGGCTATGCTCAGGTGGAAGAAGCCAATGCACGCTCGTCCTTTATTCGGATGGTGGATGCGGCCTGCGCGCCACAAGCGGAGGCCTTATGCCCTGCTATGGGAACCATTCCTACGGAAGCGCGTTTTGCCCAGGTTGAACTGCACCCGACAGATCGGCGCATTGGCTTTTCCCCGGTGCTTGATTTTGAGACAGGCGCGCCCTTAACCCGGAACCCTACCCTGTCCAATAAATTTGATGCTGCGCTGGCAGAGCAGTCAACTGCTCTTGGGATCGCTGCCGACGTGTCCCATGACTCCTATGATATTCAGGTGGTTTTTCGTGAAAATGCCCTTTGGTTCGGGCCGGTCACAGCCATTGGCGCTGCTCCTGTGGGATTTAGGGTGGAAGTTCCGTTTCGCAAACGCAACACCCTGTCCGTCGCACTGAACCGGATCCTGCGGGCGGAGCATCTAGCCAAAACGCTGGACTTGCTGGATGGGGGCGCAGCTTTTGGGGCGCCTTTGCCCGTTGCACTGAACGTAGAGGTGTTTCCAAGCGACATCAGCGAGCTGATCTCTCCTGGTGATCCGATCGATGTGGCGGCTGAATGCGGACCTGTCGGGCAGGCTGCCGTCCAGGCATTGAACTCTGATGCGTTTGCAAACATTGAGGCCGCGCGCGATTTGAAGCAATGCGATGTTCTAAGGTTCCGGGCGAAAGGTGACAAGGACGGTCAGCGTGACGTGAACCGGATCCATATCGACGCGCAGTATTGCGTACATGCGGATTACGAACTTGTAGAGGGAGACGCGGAGGCACGGGATGTGGGCGAGATGATTCAGATGTGCTCTGATTGCCCGCGAAATGTTTATTCCGCCGGTCATGAGCGGCTCTATTTTTTGGTCAGTGAACTCGAGGAAAATGGCGAAGCGTTGAACTTGCAGGGTTTGGTGGAGACGTGCAACGGCTCGACGCGCGATGCACGGGGAGAGGCGCTTAGCAATATGTTACAAGACCTTTCCCAAACCGGCGCTACACGGGGTGCCATGGGACTGTTAGGGGGGGCAACTGCGCAAAAACCAAGCGTTTGGGTGCAGAGCTATCGCTGGCGTGTGATGCCACGCGCCGAAGTCTTTCGCGACGCGGGAGTGAGCCCCTGAGCCCATTCTACGAGCTATCAGAGGCCGGTCCGTCAGGCCAGTTGTCTGTTTGGTCGTGTCAGAGGAAACTCAGTTGTGAAGGACTGAGGGGCAATCTATCCCCCTTCCGTGACAAAACGCTCCCCTTTTCGCTATTTCAAAACCAGTCCAGAGATTATCCGCCTTGCGGTGATGATGTATGTCCGGTTTCCGCTTTCAACCACTTCAATTAGGAGCGCCGACGGCGTGTGAAAGAGGTGTCGATGTCGAAGAGTTCGGGGGCAACGCGGACAAAACAGACTTTAACCAGTCAAAATCGAACGTCCGCTTTAAATTGGCACCTCAGATAGAGACCATAAACACCCTTGAATTTAACGATCGCTTCAGATGCTTAGACACTTCCTAGCTTGCTAATGCCTCCGAAAGACAAGGGCGAGATTATTCGCGGGCATGTCGATCGGCCTTGTCAGAAGAAACCGGCTTGAGGCGGGCAGGGTGGTTTTGTAGCGTTTGATCATGACAAAGCGCTCCCCTTTCCGATATTTCAAAACCAGCCCCGAGATCATCCGTCTTGCGGTGATGATGTATGTGCGTTATCCA
>NZ_JBDVNC010000050.1:0-34941 GCF_039969785.1 Shimia sp.
GCCGTCAATTTCGTCATACGCCTTGAAGTCACCAAACTGTTTGGTGATCGCTGCCGTCAGCGTGGTTTTACCATGGTCAACGTGACCGATAGTGCCGATGTTGCAGTGCGGCTTACTCCGCTCAAACTTTTCCTTAGCCATATCAAAGGCTCCTTATTTTCAGGGCGGCAGAATGTCTTCTGCCCTACAATTGTTGGGTAGGGCGGGTTACCCCGCCATCCCGTTTATGCGTATTTTGCCTGGATCTCGTCCGAGATGTTTTGCGGTACCGGATCATAGTGATCGAACTGCATCGTAAACTGGGCACGTCCGGAAGACATCGACCGCAGCGTGTTGATGTAGCCGAACATGTTGGCCAGAGGCACCATCGAGTCGATCGCAACAGCGTTACCACGTGGCTCCTGACCTGTTACCTGACCACGACGAGACGTCAGATCGCCAATGATGCCACCAGTGTATTCTTCTGGTGTAATCACTTCGACCTTCATGATTGGTTCCAGCAACTTGGCGCCAGCAAGACGCATGCCTTCACGCATGCACATCCGGCCTGCGATTTCAAAGGCCAGAACGCTGGAGTCAACATCGTGGAACTTACCATCGATCAGGGCAACCTTGAAGTCGATCACAGGGAAGCCAGCCAACGGGCCGCTATCCATGACCGAATTGATGCCTTTTTCAACACCCGGGATGTATTCCTTGGGCACCGAACCACCAACGATACGGCTTTCAAACGAATACCCTTCGCCTGGTTCTGTCGGGGTGATGATCATTTTCACCTCGGCATACTGACCAGAACCACCCGACTGTTTCTTGTGCGTGTAGGTGTGCTCAACTTCGTGACCAATGGTCTCGCGGTAAGCAACCTGTGGCGCGCCGATGTTGGCTTCCACTTTAAATTCACGCTTCAGACGGTCCACCAGAATGTCCAGGTGAAGTTCACCCATACCTTTCATGATGGTCTGACCGCTTTCGATGTCAGTTTCTACGCGGAACGACGGATCTTCGGCCGCCAGACGCTGCAGTCCCTGAGACATTTTCTCTTGGTCAGCTTTGGTTTTTGGCTCGACGGCAATCTCGATCACGGGATCGGGGAAAGTCATCGTTTCCAGAACCACAGGATCGCTGACCGCGCAAAGCGTGTCACCAGTTGTAGTATCTTTCAGGCCTGCCAGAGCAATAATGTCGCCTGCGAACGCTTCCGTGATTTCCTCACGGTTGTTCGAGTGCATCATCATCATACGACCAATGCGTTCTTTCTTGCCTTTGGTCGAGTTCAAGAGCGTGTCGCCCTTGCTCAGCGTACCCGAATAGATGCGGGTAAAGGTCAAAGAACCAACAAACGGGTCGTTCATGATTTTGAACGCCAGACCAGAAAACGCCATTTCATCATCCGCACGACGCGGGATGTCACGAACTTCTTCTTCGTCGCCGGGCTTAAAGCCCATGTAGTCAACAACGTCCAGCGGGCTGGGCAGATAGTCGATCACAGCATTCAACAGCGGCTGAACACCTTTGTTTTTGAACGCAGAGCCACCCAGAACAGGCACAAATGCCATTTCCAAAGTTCCTTTGCGCAGCAATGCACGCAGGGTTGGAACGTCAGGCTCGTTGCCTTCCAGGTATTCCATCATGGCGTCGTCGTCCATTTCGACGGCCGCTTCGATCATTTTACCGCGCCATTCGTCAGCCATGTCTTTCAGGCTGTCGCGGATCGGAGCTTTGATCCAGGATGCACCAAGGTCTTCACCCTGCCACAGCCACTCTTCCATGGTCACGAGGTCAATCAGACCTTCCAGCTCGGTTTCCGCACCAATTGGAATACCAACAGGCACAGGAAGCGCGCCGGTGCGGTCCTGAATCATGTGAACACAGTTGAAGAAGTCAGCGCCGATTTTGTCCATCTTGTTGACAAAAACCATGCGTGGAACTTTGTAGCGGTCAGCCTGACGCCAAACGGTTTCAGTCTGGGGCTCAACACCAGCGTTGGCGTCAAGAACACAAACAGCACCATCAAGAACCGCCAGCGAACGCTCAACTTCAATGGTGAAGTCAACGTGGCCGGGGGTGTCGATGATGTTCATGCGGTGCTTAGGACCATCGGGGGTCGCGCCGTCTTCGGTACGCTCCCAGAAAGTTGTTGTCGCCGCCGAAGTAATCGTAATTCCGCGTTCCTGCTCCTGCTCCATCCAGTCCATGGTGGCTGCACCATCGTGCACCTCACCGATGTTGTGGGATTTGCCGGTGTAATACAGGATGCGTTCCGAACAGGTAGTTTTACCTGCATCGATGTGCGCCATAATACCGAAGTTACGGTAATGGTTCAGTGTATAGTCACGTGCCATGGGTCAAATGCCTCTATGGATTACCAGCGATAATGGCTGAAAGCTTTGTTGGCTTCGGCCATCTTATGAGTGTCTTCCCGCTTTTTGACGGCAGTACCGCGCGAGTTGACGGCATCAAGAAGTTCACCAGCAAGGCGCTCTTCCATGGTGTTTTCGTTGCGGTTGCGCGACGCAGTGATCAGCCAGCGAATGGCCAGCGCTTCGCGGCGCTCGGGGCGCACTTCAACCGGAACCTGATAGGTGGCACCACCCACACGGCGCGAACGAACCTCGACGCTGGGTTTGATGTTGTCCAATGCTTCGTGGAACACTTCAACCGGGGCGCGTTTGACCTTGGTTTCAACGCGATCCAGCGCGTTGTAAACGATCCGCTCTGCGACCGACTTTTTGCCGTCGATCATCAGGTTGTTCATAAATTTGCTCAGAACCTTATCGCCATACTTGGCGTCAGGCAGAATTTCGCGTTTTTCAGCGGCGTGACGACGTGACATCTCAGCCTCTCCTTCTTACTTAGGACGCTTGGCGCCGTATTTCGAACGACGCTGCTTACGGTCTTTGACACCTTGGGTATCCAATACACCACGCAGAATGTGGTAGCGGACACCCGGAAGGTCTTTGACACGACCGCCGCGAATAAGAACAACAGAGTGCTCTTGCAGGTTGTGGCTTTCACCGGGAATGTACGAAATCACTTCGTAACCGTTGGTCAGGCGAACCTTCGCAACTTTACGCATAGCCGAGTTCGGTTTCTTCGGTGTGGTTGTGTAAACGCGGGTACATACGCCACGTTTTTGAGGGCACTGCTCAAGGTGCTGCGACTTTGAGCGCTTTACTTTGGGCTGCCGCGGTTTGCGGATCAGCTGTTGGATCGTTGGCATAGGGTCTCTTTCCCGTTTGCTTCACTTGTCTTGCGCGAGGTTGCCCCCGCACGGCTTTCGATTTCTACGCAACTTGCAATTCACAAGCGCAAAAACCGCAATCGTTTCCATTCCGAGGCAAACGACGCGGGGAGTTTTCAGAGGGTGCGGACTTCAAAACAGGCCGGACCTTGACCACTACAATTATGATATCGGCTCAAAAAGGGTGTCCTTTTATTGCCGGGTGTGCGCGCGTATATGAGGAGTCGGCGCAGTTGTCAACAGCGCCGGCAGTTGCGCCTGTGTCTTGGGGATGTAATGTTCGCCTCAACAAACAACGGAGACGCATCATGGACAGCCGCGACATGCAGGTTATAGGAATTTGCCGATTTTCCTACCCTGCAATTGGCGGCTTTCAGGTCGATCACACGACGCCCGAAGAGCGCATGGCCTATCTCTATAGCCCATCCCGGATGGAGCAGAGATTTCGCGCATTCGAAGCATTCACACTTCCCCCCCTGCGCGCCCAGACCGATCCAGACTTCACTTTTCTGGTGGTGATTGGCGATGCCATGCCCGCCCTTTTCCGCGACCGACTGCATGATCAACTGGCGGATATTCCTCAGGCCGTCATACAGGAGCACGCGCCGGGGCCACATCGCGCTGTCATGAAATCGGCGATTAACTCTGTGCGCACCGACAACAACGCGCATTGTCTGCAATTTCGCATGGATGACGATGACGCAGTTGGCGTTCGGTATGTTGAACGATTGCGCGAAGCGGCTCAGGACCTTAGACCCCTGATGCGAAAAAACCGCCACATCGCAATCGACTTTAATCAAGGGTACATTGCCGCCCCGACGCCGGATGGCATTTGCGGAAAGCCTACTGTTGAGCATCTCTGGACTGCAGCGTTGGCTATGGCCGTCCGTCCTGGAACCGACGTCAGTATTTTGAATTTCGGCCATTCAAAACTCGGCCGCTTTATGCCTGTCACAAGCTTTACCGGAGAGGACATGTTCGTGCGTGGCCATAGCGACAACAATGACTCTCGGCAAACAAAGGGGGTGCGGCCGGTTCACCTTCCCGCTTTTGACAAGGAAGACGAGGCGCATTTCAAACGTGTCTTTAATATCGATGCCGATCAGGTGCGCGCGCTTTTTGCCTGAGTTCGTGCGTTTGCGCGGACAATTGTAAATACGCCCGCGCCAACAACAATCACGCACCCAGCCAAGGTCAGAGCATCAGGCCAATCGCCGAACACCGCAGCACCCAGCACAAGCGCCCAAACCAAACCTGAGTATCGAAATGGGGCAGTGAACGAAACGTCACCACATCGCATCACCATGACAGAAAACAAATACCCGCCCAGTATGAAAACAGAAGCGCCGGACAAAAGCGCAACCTGACGACCGTCAAGGCTCACCCATTCTGAACCCAGACTCGCAAACGCGGAAAAAACCGTCACGCCAAGCGACGCAAAAAGCGTAACCGTCATCGAAGGCACTGCCACCGACATGCGCCGGGTGGTCAAATCCCGGACTGTTACGGCCGCAACTGCAGCCATCGCGTAAAGCGCATAGATATCAAACCCATCTGGACCCGGACGCACTATCAACAGCATCCCCAGAAACCCAACCAATATTGCGCTGAAACGACGCCACCCCACGGGCTCGCGAAAGAATAGCGCGCCACCAAGCGTCACTGTCAAAGGCAAAACCTGTAGAACGGCCGTCACATTGGCGATGGGCATGTGATAGAGAGCGTTTATAAAGAAATAGGCCGCAACAATCTCAGACATGGTCCGGCCAATCACCAAACCCCAATCACGCGCAGGAAATCTGAGTTTTATCGGCCCGATCGTACGGGCCAGCGCCCAAACCAAAATGCTGGATGCAACGCCGCGCAGGAATAGCATCTGAAAGAGCGGAACTTCTGGTCCCAACAGCTTGATACAGGTGTCGTTCAACACGAACGCAGCCATAGAGCACATCATCAATACTGCGCCCTTAAGATTGTCAGAAAGTCCCTGCATTTCGGCTCCGCTCGCCACGCGACAAGTTCAAAGTCAAAACGGTGCCGATGGCAATGGCTTTTCGCGAATTTGGAAAACCTGTCCGCAAAAGCAAAACAGCCCCCGGCGCTATGCCGGAGGCTGTTTCTGTTTCTTTACTAAGACTGTCTTAGTCCTGATCGCGGCTCTCTGGTGTATTTGCCAAACCGCTGTCGAACACGTCATCAGCACCAAGATCTTCAACAGGAGCGGCCAAAGCGGCGGCGGCTTCTGCTTCTTCGCGACGCGCCTCGATCACGATATTGTCGCGATCTTGGGCAACCTTGCGCACATCCTGAGTTGCACCACCTGTTCCGGCAGGGATCAGGCGTCCAACGATGACGTTTTCTTTCAGACCGACCAGTTTGTCCTTTTTGCCCTGAACCGACGCTTCGGTCAGCACGCGGGTGGTTTCCTGGAACGAAGCCGCCGAAATGAACGAACGGGTCTGCAAAGACGCTTTGGTAATACCCAAAAGGATGGGTTCGCCCTTGGCAGGTCGACCGCCCTTGGCCAAAGCCTTTTCACAAGCCGCATCGAATTCCTGCTTGTCCACGTGCTCGCCTTTCAGCAGCGTTGTGTCACCGGAATCCTGGATCTCCCACTTCTGCAACATCTGACGCACGATCACTTCGATATGCTTATCGTTGATCTTCACACCTTGCAGTCGATAGACGTCCTGAACTTCGTCAATCATGTAGTCAGCCAGCGCTTCGACCCCCATAATCGACAGGATGTCGTGCGGAGCCGGGTTACCGTCCATGATATAGTCGCCCTTCTGGACAAAATCACCTTCCTGAACAGGAATGTGCTTACCCTTTGGCACCATATATTCAACGGCTTCCATAGACTCGTCACTTGGCTCGATCGAGATGCGACGCTTGTTCTTGTAGTCGCGGCCAAAGCGCACGTAACCATCCTGCTCAGCAATGATGGCGTGATCTTTGGGACGACGTGCTTCGAACAATTCTGCAACACGAGGCAGACCACCGGTAATGTCTTTGGTTTTGGCACCTTCACGTGGAATACGCGCCACAACATCACCCGCTTTTACATCCTGCCCTTCTTCGATCGACAGAATGGCGTCAACCGACATTGGGTAATGCACCGGATTGCCAGCATCATTGCGCACAGGTTCGCCGTCGCCATCAACCAAAATGATTTCTGGCTTCAGCTCGTTGCCTCTTGGCGCTGCGCGCCAATCCGAAACGATCTTTTGTGTCATGCCGGTCGCATCATCGGTTTCGTCACGCAACGACGTTCCGATCACAAGGTCCACGAATTTTGCCGCACCCGATTTCTCAGCGATAATCGGCAACGTATATGGATCCCATTCGAACAGCTTGTCGCCATACGCAACATCCTGACCGTCTTTGACAAACAGCTTGGAACCGTAACCAACTTTGTGGCTGGCACGCTCTTCGCCGGTTTCGTCAACGATCAAAAGCTTCATATTCCGGCCCATGACGAGCGACTCGCCCGCGGCATTTTCCAGAATGTTTTCGTTTTCGAACCGGATTTTGCCCTCTTGGCTTGCCTCGAGGAACGACTGCTGGCCACCCTGTGCAACGCCGCCGATGTGGAAAGTTCGCATCGTCAACTGTGTACCAGGTTCACCAATTGACTGAGCAGCAATAATACCAACCGCTTCACCAGTGTTCACTCGCGTACCACGCGCAAGATCGCGTCCGTAACACTGTGCGCAAACGCCTTCTTCGGCTTCGCAGGTCAACGGCGAACGGATGCGCGTAGACGCAACACCGGCCTCGTCGATGGTATCAGCCATCCGTTCATCGATAAGCTGTCCTGCAGAAACGAGCACTTCGTCCGTACCCGGACGCAGAATGTCGTCCGCTGCAACACGGCCCAGGATGCGCTCTGCAAGAGACGCGACAACTTCACCATCGTTCACCGCAGCTTCCGCTGTGATCGCTGTATCAGTGCCGCAATCGTTCATACGCACGATACAGTCCTGAGCAACGTCAACCAGACGACGTGTCAGATAACCAGAGTTCGCCGTTTTCAGCGCGGTATCTGACAGACCCTTACGGGCGCCGTGGGTAGAGTTAAAGTACTCAAGAACGGTCAAACCTTCTTTAAAGTTCGAGATGATCGGTGTCTCGATGATGTCGCCGTTCGGCTTGGCCATCAGACCCCGCATACCGCCCAGCTGTTTCATCTGTGTCACAGAACCACGCGCACCAGAGTGCGCCATCATGTAAACCGAGTTTGGTTCGGCTTCTGCACCGCCCTCTTCGCGTTTGGCTGACGAAATGGTGTTCATCATCGCATCGGTGACTTTGTCGTTACACTTTGACCATGCATCGACAACTTTGTTGTACTTTTCACCCTGAGTGATCAGGCCGTCCATGTACTGTTGTTCAAAGTCTTTCACCTGACCGCGCGTGTCATCCACGATTGTCCACTTGTCATCAGGGATCACCATGTCGTCCTTGCCGAACGAAATGCCCGCCTTAAAGGCTTCGCGGAAACCCATAGTCATGATGTGGTCACAGAAAACAACCGACTCTTTCTGACCGCAATACCGGTAAACAGTGTCGATGACGTTTTGCACGTCCTTCTTCCGCAACAGCTTGTTGACCAGTTCAAAAGGCGCTTTGGCGTTTTGCGGCAACAACGACCCGAGACGCACACGCCCAGGTGTTGTCTCTACCCGCTGCATGACTTCCAGACCGTTTTCGTCAATCTGCGGAATACGGGCTGTGATCTTGGCGTGCAGGTGCACAGTGCCAGAGTCCAAAGCGTATTGCACTTCGTCGATTGACGAGAAGACCATGCCCTCGCCCTTCATGCCTTCGCGTTCAATGGTCGTATAGTACAGACCCAAAATCATATCCTGCGAAGGAACGATGATCGGCGCGCCGTTGGCTGGCGACAGAACGTTGTTGGTCGACATCATCAGAACGCGGGCTTCAAGCTGGGCTTCCAGCGACAGAGGCACGTGAACCGCCATTTGGTCGCCGTCAAAGTCAGCGTTAAACGCAGAACACACCAATGGGTGCAGCTGGATCGCCTTACCTTCGATCAGAACAGGTTCAAACGCCTGAATGCCAAGACGGTGCAGTGTAGGCGCACGGTTCAGCATGACCGGGTGTTCGCGGATCACTTCATCCAGAATATCCCAGACTTCGGGGCGCTCTTTTTCCACCAGTTTTTTGGCTTGCTTCACGGTGGAAGACAGACCTTTGGCC
This sequence comes from Shimia sp., assembly GCF_039969785.1. Classification (GTDB taxonomy): domain Bacteria; phylum Pseudomonadota; class Alphaproteobacteria; order Rhodobacterales; family Rhodobacteraceae; genus Shimia. The sequence continues at coordinate 8,465 of NZ_JBDVNC010000050.1, forward strand.
TCAAGACGCGAGTAGATGAACGGCTTGAACAGTTCGAGCGCCATCTTTTTCGGCAGACCACATTGGTGCAGCTTCAGTTCCGGGCCAGTCACAATGACCGAACGACCAGAGAAGTCGACGCGTTTACCCAAAAGGTTCTGACGGAAACGACCTTGCTTACCTTTCAGCATGTCCGACAGCGATTTCAACGGACGCTTGTTGGCGCCAGTGATCACGCGGCCACGACGGCCATTGTCAAACAGTGCGTCCACAGATTCCTGCAGCATCCGCTTTTCGTTGCGAACGATAATATCAGGCGCGCGCAATTCGATCAGACGCTTCAGACGGTTGTTCCGGTTGATCACACGACGATAAAGGTCGTTAAGATCGGACGTCGCAAAACGACCCCCATCCAGAGGCACCAGCGGGCGCAGCTCTGGTGGGATCACGGGGATCACAGTCAGAACCATCCATTCCGGGCGGTTGCCAGACTCCAGGAAGGACTCGACAACTTTCAGGCGCTTGATGATCTTCTTGGGCTTCAATTCACCGGTCGCTTCGGCCAGATCGGCGCGCAGCTGCTCGGCTTCTGAATCCAGATCGATGGCGGCCAGCATTTCGCGGATCGCTTCGGCACCAATATTGGCTGTAAACGCGTCCATGCCATAGGCATCCTGCGCATCCATGTATTCTTCTTCGGTCAGCATCTGGCCGTATTGCAGGTCGGTCAGACCCGGCTCGATGACAACGTAGTTTTCAAAATACAGAACACGTTCCAGATCGCGCAACGTCATGTCCAGCATCAGACCGATGCGCGACGGCAGCGATTTCAGAAACCAGATATGCGCCACAGGTGCGGCCAGTTCGATGTGGCCCATACGTTCGCGACGTACTTTCTGAAGCGTAACTTCAACACCACATTTCTCGCAGACAACGCCGCGATACTTCATGCGCTTATATTTGCCGCATAGGCACTCGTAATCTTTGATCGGGCCAAAGATACGCGCGCAGAAAAGACCATCACGCTCGGGCTTGAACGTCCGATAGTTGATGGTTTCCGGTTTTTTGATCTCACCATAAGACCACGACAGGATACGCTCAGGCGAAGCGAGCGAGACCTTGATTTCGTCGAATGTCTTAACCGGTGCAACAGGGTTGAACGGGTTGTTGGTCAGTTCCTGGTTCATTTTGATACCTCAAATTCGTGCGGAAGGGATGATGGGTAAGGGCGCGAAGCCCTTACTCTTCTTCCGCATCCAGGAGTTCCATATTCAGGCCAAGGCCACGGACTTCTTTCACCAGAACGTTGAACGATTCTGGTACGCCCGCTTCAAAGTTATCCTCGCCCTTGACGATGCTTTCATAGACCTTGGTCCGGCCTGCCACGTCATCCGACTTCACGGTCAGCATTTCCTGCAGGGTATAGGCGGCACCATAAGCTTCCAGAGCCCAGACCTCCATTTCCCCAAAGCGCTGGCCACCGAACTGCGCCTTACCACCCAGCGGTTGCTGTGTGACAAGCGAGTATGGTCCGGTCGAACGTGCGTGGATTTTATCGTCCACAAGGTGGTGCAGTTTCAGCAGGTATTTCACACCAACTGTCACAGGACGGGCAAACTGTTCACCGGTACGTCCGTCAAACAGGATCGACTGACCCGAATGATCGAACCCGGCGCGCACCAGCGCGTCGTTTACATCACCTTCTTTGGCACCATCGAAAACAGGCGTCGCAATTGGGACGCCACGCGTCACATTGCCAGCTGCTTCAAGCAAAGCACCTTCGTTCATTTCGCGAATGCCTTCTTCATAGACATCTTCGCCATATGCATGGCGCAACGAGTCACGAACTGGTGTCAGATCGCCCGAACGACGGTATTCCTGCAAAGCATCGTCCACCTGAATGCCCATGCCGCGCGCGGCCCAGCCCATGTGGGTTTCCAGAATTTGACCAACGTTCATACGCGAAGGCACACCCAGCGGGTTCAAACAGAAATCAACCGGCGTTCCGTCCTGAAGGAACGGCATGTCTTCCATGGGTACAACCTTGGAAATAACACCTTTGTTCCCGTGACGACCGGCCATTTTATCACCCGGCTGCAGCTTGCGCTTCACTGCGATAAAGACTTTGACCATCTTCATCACACCTGGCGGCAGATCGTCACCACGACGGACTTTTTCGACCTTGTCTTCGAACCGGTGCTCAAGTGCGCGCTTCTGAACTTCGTACTGTTCGTTCAGCGCCTCTACAACCTGTGCGTCAGCTTCATCAGCCAGCGCCAGTTGCCACCATTGTCCGCGGCTCAGGCTTGCCAAAAGCTCTTGCGAAATTTCCGAATTCGGTTTGACACCCTTGGGGCCCTTCACAGCTACTTTGCCCAGGATCATATCCTTCAGGCGAGCATAGATGTTGCGGTCCAGAATTGCCAATTCGTCATCGCGGTCACGTGCAAGACGTTCGATCTCTTCACGTTCGATCTGCAGCGCACGTTCGTCTTTTTCCACACCGTGGCGGTTAAAGACGCGTACCTCGACAACCGTACCAAAATCACCCGGTTTCACCCGAAGCGACGTGTCACGCACATCCGAAGCTTTCTCACCAAAAATGGCACGCAGAAGTTTTTCTTCCGGCGTCATTGGGCTTTCGCCTTTTGGTGTGATCTTACCAACCAGAATGTCACCCGGCTCGACATCCGCGCCGATGTAAACGATACCAGCCTCATCGAGGTTGCGCAGCGCTTCTTCACCAACGTTGGGAATGTCCCGCGTGATTTCTTCCGGACCCAGTTTCGTGTCACGAGCGGCGACTTCGAATTCTTCGATATGCACCGAAGTAAACACGTCATCACGCGCAATACGCTCTGAGATCAGGATCGAATCTTCGTAGTTGTAACCGTTCCAAGGCATAAACGCGACGACCACGTTTTTACCCAGAGCCAGTTCGCCCAGATCTGTCGACGGACCATCGGCAATCACTTCGCCTTTGGTCACTGTGTCGCCCACCTTCACCAGCGGACGCTGGTTGATACAGGTGTTCTGGTTCGAGCGCTGGAACTTGCGCAGACGATAGATGTCCACACCAGCGTCACCCAGTTCCAGATCGGATGTTGCACGTACAACAATCCGCTGAGCGTCAACCTGGTCAATGATACCTGCGCGTTTGGCCTGAATGGCCGCGCCAGAGTCGATCGCAACTTTCTCTTCAATACCGGTTCCGACCAACGGAGCTTCTGCGCGCAGCAAAGGAACCGCCTGACGTTGCATGTTCGATCCCATCAGGGCGCGGTTCGCATCGTCATTTTCAAGAAACGGAATAAGCGAAGCAGCAACCGAGACCAACTGCTTTGGTGACACGTCGATCAGGTCAACAGCAGCGACTGGCGCCATTGTGTAATCACCTGACTGGCGTGTGTTGACCATTTCGTTGATGAACTTGCCATCTTCGTCCAGCGTCGCGTTAGCCTGTGCCACAGTGTGGCGCATCTCTTCGGTTGCTGACAAATAGTTGACTTCGTCCGTCACCTGACCCTCGATCACCTTGCGATAAGGTGTTTCGATAAAGCCATACTTGTTGACGCGCGCGAACGTAGCCAACGAGTTGATCAGACCAATGTTCGGCCCTTCCGGCGTTTCAATCGGACACATCCGACCATAGTGAGTCGGGTGCACGTCGCGCACCTCAAAGCCTGCACGTTCACGTGTCAAACCACCTGGTCCAAGCGCCGAAAGACGGCGTTTGTGGGTCACTTCGGAAAGCGGATTGGTTTGGTCCATGAACTGTGACAGCTGCGAGGAGCCGAAGAATTCGCGCACAGCAGCAGCAGCAGGTTTCGCGTTGATAAGGTCTTGCGGCATGACTGTGTCGATCTCGACAGAAGACATGCGTTCCTTAATCGCACGCTCCATACGGAGCAGGCCAACGCGGTACTGGTTTTCCATCAGTTCACCAACCGAGCGAACACGGCGGTTACCAAGGTGGTCGATATCGTCGATATCACCTTTGCCGTCACGCAGTTCAACCAGCGCTTTGATGCAAGACACAATGTCTTCTTTGCGCAGGGTGCGAATGGTGTCTTCTGCATCCAATGCCAGACGCATGTTCATCTTAACACGGCCAACGGCGGACAGATCGTAACGCTCGCTGTCAAAGAACAACGTATCGAACAGAGCCGAGGCGGCATCAACCGTGGGTGGTTCGCCAGGGCGCATCACACGATAGATGTCCATGAGCGCGGTTTCCCGGTTCATGTTCTTATCGGCTGCCATGGTGTTACGCATGTAAGGACCGACATTGACATTATCGATGTCGAGAACCGGAATTTCAGTGACGCCGGCGTCAACCAGATCTTTTGCTGTCCCGCCGATCAGATCACCGTCTTTGTCATATTCAAGCGTAAGCTCGTCGCCCGCTTCAACATAAATCGCGCCAGTTTCTTCGTTGATAATATCGTTCGCAACAAATCTGCCCGTGATCATGTCAAACGGAACCAGCAGCTCGGTGATCTTACCTTCATCAACGATTTTCTTGACCGCGCGCGGTGTAACTTTCTTGCCAGCTTCTGCGATGACTTCGCCAGTCGCAGCATCAACCAGATCGTATGTCGGACGCGTACCACGCACACGCTCGGGGAAGAACTTGGTGACCCAACCTTTGCTCTTGTCCAGCGTGTAGGTCACCGTGTCGAAATAGGCTTCCATGATGGCTTCCTGATCCAACCCAAGTGCATAAAGCAGAGTTGTAACAGGCAGTTTGCGACGACGGTCAATACGCGCAAAGACAATGTCTTTTGCGTCAAATTCGAAATCCAGCCAGCTGCCGCGATAAGGAATAATGCGGCAAGCAAACAGCAATTTGCCCGACGAGTGCGTTTTGCCCTTGTCGTGGTCAAAGAAAACGCCAGGAGAGCGGTGCATCTGGGAAACGATGACCCGCTCAGTGCCGTTCACAACGAAAGTGCCGTTCGGCGTCATCAAAGGCATATCGCCCATAAAGACATCTTGTTCTTTGATGTCCTTGACCGACTTCGCGCCAGTGTCTTCATCAATATCAAATACGATCAGACGCAAAGTGACCTTCAGCGGAGCGCTGTAAGTCATGTCACGCTGTTGGCATTCTTCAACGTCATATTTGGGCTTTTCCAACTCATAGGATACGAATTCCAGAACACTGGTCTCGTTGAAATCCTTGATCGGGAAAACCGATTGAAAGACACCCTTGATGCCTTCGCCGTCCATAGGAACGGGTTCGTCACCGGAGTTCAAAAACAGATCATACGAGGATTTTTGAACCTCGATCAGATTCGGCATCTCCAGCACTTCGCGGATTTTGCCGTAGTATTTACGCAAACGTTTCTGGCCAAGGAAGGACTGAGCCATGGTCGATATCACCTTTCAATTCTCACCGGTCGCGGTTGCTGTCGGGTCCCCAGCACCACGCCCATACGAGACGGCCAAAAGTTGCGAACAATTCCCGGCCGCCTTCCCAAGGGCAGCCTCCCGTTTTCAACCTCGCCTTAGGCAGGGCTTTCGCAAAAGCCCTCTCTGAGACAGGTTCGGCTGGGCCCGGATGAACCGGACCCAGCCTTCAAATCTTTTGGAATAGGATCCCTTACAGGCCTATTCCAAACTGATTACTTAACTTCGACTTCGGCGCCAGCTGCTTCCAGCTTGCCTTTAACTTCTTCGGCTTCGTCTTTCGAAACGCCTTCTTTGACAGCCTTGCCACCGGCTTCAACCAGCTCTTTGGCTTCTTTGAGGCCCAGGCCAGTCAAGGCGCGAACTTCTTTGATGACGTTGATTTTCGAGGCACCGGGCGACTTCAGGATAACGTCGAATTCGGTTTGCTCCTCCTCAGAAGCGCCACCGGCGTCGCCGCCGCCTGCTGCAACCATTACGGCGCCGCCAGCTGCTGGCTCGATGCCGTATTCGTCTTTGAGGATAGTTTTCAGTTCTTGTGCTTCCAGCAGGGTCAGACCCACGATGCTTTCGGCGAGTGCTTTCAGATCAGCCATTTTAGACTCTTTCCGTATATATGTATCTGTTCCAACGTCAGGTTTTCACCCACACGCGGTTCTCAAGTTGCTTACGCCGCTTCTGCACGATCCTCGATGGTCGACAGAATGCCGGCGATGTTGCTTGCTGGCGCGCCAATTGCACCGGCGATGTTCGAAGCAGGTGCGCCGATACAGCCCACGATCGAAGCAATAAGCTCCTCGCGCGAAGGCATTTTCGACACGGCCTGAACACCGGCCCGGTCCAGAGCGTTCTCACCCATTGCACCGCCAAGGATTTCGAACTTTTTGTTCTCCTTGGCAAAGTCTTCGGCCACTTTGGCAGCTGCCACAGGGTCCTCAGAGTAGGTCAGAACGGTCATGCCATCGAGGTATTCAGCAATGCTTGCGCAGGGCTTCCCCTCAAGGGCGATCTTGGCGAGCTTGTTTTTGGCAACACGTACAGCACCACCCGCATCACGAGCACGTGCGCGAAGGTCCTGCATGTCAGCAACTGTGAGGCCCGCATAGTGTGATACCACTACGACGCCAGAGCTTTCGAAGATCTGGCCGAGCTCGTCGACCAATTTCTCTTTCTGGGCTCTATCCACAGTTTTACTCCAAATTTGGGGATTGCTCCCCGGCTCATATTTGCACACCCGGTCGCGGATGCGCGTTCAGGTCCATACATAAGGGTCCGGAGGCCAGGATCGCTCGAAGGAAGCCTTCAAATTATTCTTTTCTCGTTTCCCATCTCAGGAAGGAATTATGAACTTTCGCTCACCCTCCGTCTTGGACAGGCCACCACCAACAGGAACCGATTGCTCGAATCCCGACAGAGATGGGCAAAGGTCATTTAGCGTCCGAGAGAGAGTATTGCAAGTGCCGAAGTGCACCAATCGTGGCCGTCAAAAAACGACCACGTATTAAAACGTATTCCGTAACCTTGCCAACTTTAACAAAAATACCCCGATATGGGAAGATCAAGTTGCGCACTACCCGCTCTCACTTCCCCATATTTCGACCAACAAACTTCAAATCCCAGCGGCCAAACACATACTATGTGTCCAAAATTCAGAAGCAATTTCTTGCGGGGTCGGAAATGAGACCCGACTCTCACACCAACTCAATCTGACTTCTTCCAACAAAAAAGGGCGCCCCAGTGGGACGCCCTAAACTCGTTCTGACGACGCAGCTTACTGAGCAGCGGCGTTGTCTACTGAGATTGTAACACCTGGACCCATAGTCGAGCTCAGTGCGATCTTTTTAACATAAGCACCTTTGGCGCCCGACGGCTTGGCTTTCAAAACGGCGTCCATAAAGGCGCGTACGTTTTCAACCAGCTTGTCTTCGCCAAACGAAGCCTTGCCAACGCCTGCGTGTACAACACCAGCTTTTTCAGCTTTGAACTGCACTTCGCCGCCTTTGGCGTTTTTCACAGCGTCAGCCACGTCCATTGTCACCGTACCAACTTTTGGGTTTGGCATCAGGTTGCGTGGACCAAGCACTTTGCCCAGACGACCAACGACGGGCATCATGTCTGGAGTTGCAATGCAGCGATCAAATTCGATGGTGCCGCCCTGAACGGTTTCCATCAGATCTTCGGCACCAACGATGTCGGCACCAGCAGCCTGCGCTTCTTCTGCCTTTGGGCCACGGGCGAAAACAGCCACGCGGACGGTTTTACCAGTACCATTTGGCAGACCAACAACGCCGCGAACCATTTGGTCAGCGTGGCGCGGATCAACACCCAGACAAATTGCGATTTCAACAGTTTCGTCGAACTTTGCCGACGCGCTGCCTTTGACCAGAGCAACAGCTTCTTCGACGGTCAGGTTCTCTTTGCCAGCAAATGCGTCACGCGCTGCGGCTGTACGTTTCCCAAGTTTCGCCATCACTTCACCTCGATGCCCATAGAACGCGCCGAGCCAAGGATGATCTGCATAGCAGCATCGATGTCGTTTGCGTTCAGGTCTTTCATTTTTGCTTCGGCGATTTCTTTCACCTGAGCAGGTGTCACCGATCCAACAGTCTCACGACCGGGCGTGTTGGCGCCGGATTTCAGCTTAGCAGCTTTCTTCAGGAAGTAAGACGCAGGTGGCGTCTTGATGTCCATCGTAAAGGACTTGTCCTGATAATAGGTGATCACGGTTGGGCACGGCGCACCGGGCTCCAGTTCCTGCGTCTTGGCGTTGAACGCCTTGCAGAATTCCATGATGTTAATGCCGCGCTGACCCAAAGCTGGACCAACGGGTGGGGATGGGTTTGCCTGACCTGCAGGAACCTGCAGCTTCATCGTACCAGCTAGCTTCTTAGCCATTTGGTTGTCTCCTTTTCAACACCCTCAGGACGCGTCCTTCGGGCCACAATGTTGTGTGGTCTGGTCCGGACATCGCGATGCCCTCGCCTCCCACGCTCACTCGACTCAGGTTTGTTTCGTGACCTGAGTGAATTCCAGTTCGACCGGTGTTTCCCGGCCAAAGATCGATACCGTCACTTTGAGGCGCTGGTTTTCGTCGTCGACTTCTTCGACCATGCCATCGAAATCTTCAAACGGTCCGTCGTTGACTTTTACTTTCTCGCCAATCTCGAAACTGATCAGTAGTTTCGGAGCGACTTCGCCTTCTTCAACACGCCCAAGGATGCCCTGCACTTCGGCGTCACGCATCGGCATTGGGCGGCCTTGCGGCCCCAGAAACCCGGTAACCCGGTTGATAGAGTTAATAAGGTGATACCCTTGGTCGCTCATCTCCATATGCACGAGAACATATCCCGGCATAAAACGGCGTTCCGTGGTCACTTTCTTGCCACGGCGAATTTCAATTACTTCTTCAGTCGGAACCAGAACTTCACCGATCTGGTCTTCCAAACTCTGCTCCTCGACCGACTGACGAATCTGCTCAGCGACCTTCTTTTCGAAGTTCGACAGCACGCTTACAGAATACCACCGTTTCGCCATCTGATCGTCTTTCCTGTCTTTGCCGGCGCTGTGCCGGACTGCTTATCAACTGCCCCGGTTTTTCGGGGATTAGGAACAAAAAATCGGCGTGTAACTCGAATCGCCACACGCCACATTCCAAAGTAGGCCAGCACCTACCGTTCCTATGCAATCATTTCAAGGGGCAAAGCCGCCTCAATCGCTTGGTCGGCTTAGCCGAACATGCCGAGGACACCCTGCAATCCGCTACGGATCAGAATATCAACCAAAGAGAAGAAAGCTGCCGTAAGCGCGGCCATAATGAACACCATTACGGTCGTCAGCAGAACCTCACGGCGAGTCGGCCAGACCACCTTCGAGACTTCAGCCCGGACTTGTTGGATAAACGTGATCGGATTGGTTTTCGCCATGACGCTTCTTCTTTGCCTTGATCAGAGGCTCACATACTTGGGCGTCGCATGAATTTCAAGGGCCGTTTGCAAGTCAGCCACGCAACCGGGCCAATCGGGCCTCAAAACGTGGATCTACCGGGCCTTCCCACGCGTCTTCCTCTGTAAAGGACTTATACAGAAACGGGTGCCATTTCCTGGGCAAAACACGGCTCAGCGCCGTGCCGCGCGCAGGATCAGCCCATACGTATCGTTTCAGCATATACAGCATAATGCGGCCCATCCGATCCTGACCGATCAGCGCCCCGAGCAACAACAATGAAAATGTGACCAGCGCGGCCAGAACGGGGATGAACAAGGGACGCCACACCGTCACCAATGCCAGAACCACCAAGGCCAGGCCGCGCGGCGTGGTCATCAGCTTTCGAACAATCCGGCCCGGAGCCTTTTCTGCGATGATCAAACGGCGGCGCGTACCCTTGTCGCTCATTTCGCTTTCTGATCCGGACTGATCTGCATGCGGAACTCCGTGCGTTTCAGCAGCCCTTCGTTCAGCACCCATCGCGCCGGAAACCTGCGCAAAATTCAGTGCTGACGGTGCTTCTTCGTGACCTTCAGCCTCGACAGCCTGTTCAGGTGCGCTTTCCTGGACAAGATCACGGATTGCGTCCAACGTCTCCCCGGTAAAGGGCGACCCGGATTCGATGATTTCTTCCCCAAATTGGCGCGGCGCCCGATCGTCGGACTTCGTCCAGTCTTCTTCACTCATCTCCGATACCTCAAAGATAAGACTACGGTCTCTTGGGGTTACTAAACCCCTTGCACTCTGTCGGTAGTGGCAGCTTCAGACCGAGTCATTTATTGGCAGTAGCACAATATCCATGAAGAAAAGGTTATTTGCGGGGCATTTTCAGGGCGAAATTTGGGCGCTCAGAACAGGCCCCTCCGACCCGAACAGCAATTTGCGCTTTACACACGCCCCCAACGACCAATTCCCGCACTTCCGCGTTAAGAAATCGTAAACGGCACTCTCAGCTCAATGTGTTTTCAAACGCGCATAGACTGGCCATTATGAAACAAGTGTATTTTCGCCGGGTCAGACGTCATCGATATCGTTTGGCCGCGTAATCCTTTGTGAATACCGGGAAGCTTTGCAATCAGACCGATGCCGTCGCCTTCGGTTTCAAAATACAATAACGTCACTTCGCCCAGCGCCTCAGTTATGTCGACACGTGCGGTAAAGATTGCGTCGCCTTGTGTGGCTTCCAAATCTTCAGGCCGAACACCTATGTTGACGACTTTTCCCATGTCAGCGTCAGTCGTCGGAATATCCGACACAGCAACACCGCCCCCCTCAAGCGCCACAGTTGTTTGCGACCCGGTCCCACTTATCTTGCCCGGCAAAAGGTTCATGGCCGGGGAGCCGATAAACTGCGCAACAAACTCGTTTTCCGGCCGCTCATAAAGGTCCAGTGGCGTGCCAACTTGCGCAATCCCTTTGTTGGCCAGCACAACTATTCGGCTGGCAAGCGTCATTGCCTCCACCTGATCATGCGTCACATAGATCATCGTGCGATCCGGCATCGCCTCCTTCAGGCGCGCAATTTCGATGCGCGTCGCCACACGCAATGCGGCATCAAGATTTGAGAGCGGTTCGTCAAACAGATAAACCTGCGGATCACGCACAATAGAGCGCCCGATTGCGACGCGCTGCCGTTGCCCCCCCGAAAGCGCCTTTGGCAGGCGATCCAGGAACGGTTCAAGTTGCAGAACCTTCGCAGCTTCGTCGACTGCCGTGCGAATTTCATCCGGAGATTTCTTTGCAATTTTCAACGCAAACGACATGTTCTCACGCACTGTCATATGCGGATAAAGCGCATAACTTTGGAACACCATTGCGATACCGCGCTGCGCCGGCGGCATGTCATTCATGATCTGACCATCAATCGTCAGCTCGCCGCCTGTGATTTTTTCTAGCCCGGCGATCATCCGCAAAAGCGTTGACTTACCGCACCCGGAAGGTCCGACAAACACAATCAGTTCGCCCGGTTCAATGTCCAGATTGATGTCCTTTAGAACATTGACGGCGCCACCATATGTCTTCTCGACATCGCGAAGTTTCAGTTCAGCCATGACCTCACCCTCCTTTTTTGACGGCGATACAGCACTGCCATCCACCCAGATTTAACGTCTTATTTGACGGCTCAACGGCACCGCGCAAATCACCCGCCGCATTTGTCCAATGGCCGTCTGGGAACACAACTTGCCCAGGCTCAGCCCCCAGATTGAAGGCGCAGAATAGGATTTCACCTTCGGTCGCTCGAACAAAGGTAAGGACGTCGCCATCCACCCTCATGTCTTCTTGCCGCCCCTTCATCAAAGCAGGATGCGCACGCCGCAGCGCAATTGCCTTGCGATAGTGATGAAGAATTGCGTCGGCATCATCTTCCTGATGCGCAACCGATTGCTTCAAATGCCCACTGTGAACGGGCAACCAAGGCTTACCCGCAGAAAATCCTGCACTTTGATTTGTACGTTCCCAAACCATCGGCGTGCGGCATCCATCCCGACCTTTAAACTCCGGCCAGAATTCGATCCCATAGGGATCCTGCAAATCCTCAAAGGCCACGTCCGCCTCGGGCAATCCCAGTTCTTCCCCCTGATAAACACAAGCAGACCCCCGCAGACACATCATCAACGTCGTCATCAAACGCAGCCCGTGTTGATCCAATCCCCACCGGGACGCATGGCGCATGGTGTCATGATTTGAAAACGCCCAACAGGGCCAGCCATCCGCCGCAACCTCTTCTACACGCGCCATGACCTCGTCGATTTCAGTGGCCGTGGGCTGATCATTGGCGAGAAATTCGAACGCATAACACATTTGCATAAGATCATTGCCCGCAGTGTATTCGCCCAGAATTTCCAACCCTCGCTGAGCATCGCCAACTTCACCCACCGCAGCCGCACAATAGTCGTTCATGATGGTCCGTAATTTGCGCAAAAACTCCAGATTTTCCGGCTGGTTCTTGTCGTAGAGATGGTTTTGGTGGTTGTACGGGTTCACCTGAGGCGCAATTGTTGCATTGCGCAATTCCGGCGCAAGCGGCGGGTTATTTCTGAGCTGTTGATCGTGAACATAAAAGTTGATCGTATCCAGACGAAATCCATCGACGCCGCGCTCTAGCCAGAAATGTGCCACATCCAGCAAAGCTTTTTGCACGGCTGGCTCGTGAAAGTTCAGATCAGGCTGAGAGGACAGAAAGTTATGCAAGAAATATTGCATACGCTGACCATCCCATTGCCAAGCCGATCCGCCGAATATCGACAGCCAGTTGTTAGGCGGCGTTCCGTCGGGTTTTGGATCTGACCAGACATACCAATTGGCTTTTGCATTGTCGTGGGAGATGCGACTTTCAGCAAACCAGGGATGCTGATCAGATGTGTGGCTGAGCACGAGGTCAATCATGACCTTCAGCCCAAATGAATGTGCGGCCTCGATAACAGCGTCAAAATCAGCAAGCGTGCCGAACATCGGGTCGACGTCGCAATAATTCGACACATCATACCCAAAGTCCTTCATGGGGGACGTAAAGAATGGCGAAATCCAAATCGCATCAACGCCAAGGCTGGCGATATACGGCAGGCGGCTGACGATGCCGTTAAGATCGCCAACACCGTCGCCATCGGAGTCCTGAAAGCTGCGCGGATAGATTTGATAGATCACCGCACCGCGCCACCAATCCGGGTCTTTGGCAAGATGAGTGAGAGACGTTGTTTGAGCTTTGGCGTTCATGGGACAGCCTTTATTCCAAAGAGGTGTTCGCGTTTATTTGACAGAGCCAGCCAGAAGGCCGCGCACGAGATAACGTTGCATTGAGAAGAAGACGACCAGTGGCACCGAAATGGACACAAAGGCTGCCGTCGCAAGAATTTCCCAGTCACCGCCACGCGTGCCGAGCATTTCAACAATGCGGCTGGTCATAACTGTGGTCTTTCCCGTCGCGTCGATCAAAAAGACCTTGGCCACAAGCAAGTCGTTCCACGTCCACAGGAACTGGAAGATCGCAAAGGATGCCAATGCCGGGAAGGAAAGCGGCAGGATGATCTTGATGAATATCTGAAATTCCGTCGCACCATCAACGCGCGCGTTTTCAATGATATCGCGCGGCAAACCAACCATGTAGTTGCGCAAGAGATAGATCGCCAATGGCAAACCAAATCCGGTATGGGCCAGCCAGACACCAAGGTACCCTTTGCCGATGCCGATATTGAGATGCAGCTTCAACAGCGGAATCAACGCCAGCTGCAGCGGAACAACCAACAGACCGACAACAAAGGCAATCAGCAGTGCTCGGCCCGGAAACTCCATCCACGCCAGCGCATAAGCCGCAAACGCAGCCACGAGGATCGGAATGATCGTCGCCGGGATTGTCACGGTCAGGGTCGCCATAAAGGCCGCCCCCATACTGTCGGATGCCGTTCCGGAAAACAGCACGTGTTTGTAGTTTGCCAGCGTGAATTCCGGCGGCGTCAGCGCTGTGACAAAGACCCGTTGCCCGCGATTTCCTTCAAAGGCCACGGTGTTTTCAAGACGGTAGTTGCCCAAAGTGTCGACAGTGATCGTACCGCCCCGACGCAATTCGCCGGTTTCGCCCGGTTGAAACGCGTTGATGTCGCGCGAACTGATACCCCAGGACGAAATTTCAGCCTCAAAATCATCCGCAAAGAGCTGACCCTCGATCACGTAGAGATCGTTAACCAGTTTCTGCGCATCTGGGCCATCAGCCCGAATGGTGAGGTTCTGCTCTGCAGGGAACAAGGCTTTCCACCAACCGCCGGTGACAATCTGATCCGTTGTGCGGAAGGAGGACACAAACAGCCCCACAGTCGGGAACAACCAGAGCATCACCAGCAGGGCGACCGAGATATGTACAACCCACGTGAGGGTGGATTTCTGTCCAGCGATATTGTCCATAAATCCGCTCCCCTATTTCATTTCGTTGCGCGCGTTGCGCACGTTCCAGACAAGGATCGGCGTAACGAGCAGCATGATGATCATGGCCGAGGCTGACCCCATGCCCCAGTCATTGGCGCGGAACAGTTTGTCGAACATGTAATTGGCAAGGACCTGCGTTTCCCACTGGCCATTTGTCATGGCAAAGACGATGTCAAAAACCTTGAGCACAGCGATTGTGATGGTGGTCCAGACCACAAGGATGGTGGTCTTGATCTGAGGCACCTTGATCTTAAAGAAAATCTGAAACGGGTTGGCTCCGTCAACAATGGCGGCTTCGACGGTTTCCTCGGGGATGCCACGCAGGGCGGCCGAAAGAATAACCATGGCAAAGCCTGTCTGAATCCAGATCAGCACAACCATAAGAAAGAAATTGTTCCAAAAGGGAACGGTAAGCCACGTCTGCGGGTCCGTTCCGCCGAACCATATATAAAGCGCGTTGAGAACACCGATTTGTTCCAGCTCGATCGGGCGCGCGTCATAGACCAGCTTCCAGATCACCGAGGCACCAACAAGCGAGATCGCCATCGGCATGAAAATCAACGATTTCGCAATCCCACCCCACTTGATGCGGTCAGTGAGCTGTGCTGCCAGCAAGCCAAAGCCGGTCGAGGCGGCGGGCACAACAAGCAACCAGAGCGCGTTGTTGCGCATAGATTCCCAGAATTTCGGCTCTCCGAACATTTGCGTGTAATTGCCCAGGCCGATGAATTCGTTGTTCGACCGCGTGTCCAGCAATGAAAGCCGCAATGTCTCAAACACCGGGTAAGCCAGATACAGCGACAGGGCAAACAGAGCCGGAAACAAAAACAGCCAAGGGCGAATTTGGTTTGCGCGGTTGATATTCCGCCCTGCATTCGGGCCTTTGGCCGGGTACAGAACTTTGTCGAGAAACAAGTTGGACAGATAGAAATATCCGACACAGCCAGTGACCCCAACGGCAATTGTAATGACGCCTAAAATCGCAGGATGCATAGCGTCCTCCCTGAAAATGGCTCATGGACCGGTGAACTGGAAAGAGATGCGGTCCGGTGGCGAAGATCAACTTTTCGCCGCCACCGGATACATTATTGGATGAGCAAGCTTACTTCAGCGCATCCCAGCTGGCCTGAATTTCATCAGCCACGGTTTGGGCATCTTTGCCACCCGTATAGTCAACCATTCCGGTCCAGAACGTACCAGCTCCAACACCGCCCGGCATCAGGTCCGATCCATCAAAGCGGAAGGTTGTCGCATCGATCAGAATCTGACCTTGCTTGCGCAAAGTGTCATTCAGGTACGCTTCCAGATTCACACCCTTGTGGGGCGTCAGGAACCCGGTTTGCGCCATCATGATCTCATGCGAGATCGGAAGCTGCAGAAACTGCATCATCTCACTGGCAGCATCCGACGGATCCGTGATCGCCATCAATGTGCCACCGCCAAGAACCGGGTTGCCCAATTCTTTGCTTTCATATGACGGGAAGTAGAAGAAATCCGCATCTACGCCAAACTCGACATCTTCCGGGAAAAAGGCCGGAACGAAAGACGCCTGACGGTGCATGTAGCACTGAGGTGGTGACGCAAAGAGCCCCTTTGGGCTGTCACGGAAATCGGTCGAGGCGACGGCCCCGGCCCCACCCGACACAAAAGCATCATTGCGGGCAAACCAGCCGAACTCCTCAATGGCCCCTACAATCCGCGGGTCGTTGAAGGGAATGTCGTTGCTTGTCCAACCATCATAAACATCCGCCGGCTGCGTACGCAGCATGATGTCTTCAACCCAGTCGGTCGCAGGCCAACCTGTTGCAGCCCCTGAACCCAAACCAATGCACCAGGGCGTTTCGCCCTCAGACGCAATCTGTTCCGTCAGAGCGCGCAGCCCTTCCATCGTGGTCGGCACGTCATACCCAGCGTCCTCAAAATTCTCCGGATTGTACCAAACCAACGATTTTACGTTGACGTTGTAAAAGAACCCAAACAGCTGATCGTTACCGCTTGAATCCGCATAAGTGCCCAAATCGACCCAAGATTGCCCGGCACCATAATTGTCACGAACCCAATCACTCATTCCGTCAGGCAGCGGATACAAAAGACCACGTGACGCCATATCGGCCGCCAGACCGGGTTGTGGGAATACCGCAATGCTGGGGGCCGCGCCCGCTTCAGCGTCAATCACGATGTTTTGTTCGAAGCTGTCCGACCCGACATAGCTGACATCAGCACCCGTCGCTTCTTCGAAATAGGCCAGCATATTGTCGAAATACCCGTCCTCTGGCGAAAGCCACGGTCCGGAAATTGTCAGCGACTGCCCGGACAGGTCCGGCGCGCCTTCGGCCCATGCATTATAGCTGTCCCAACTAAAAGGGCCCTCGCCCGGTTTAAAGGCAAGATGTCCGTCGGCATGCGCAAGACCGGCGATCAATGCCAACCCGGCCACACCTGCAAAAAGTGACGTTTTCATGAGTTCCTCCCATTGAACTGCAATAACGAAAGAGCCTTGGCACCGAAATCTTCCAAAGCGCTTTGAATGCCCATTTTAAACCCCGAGTCGCGCACTCGTGTCAACAAGAATTAGTTTTTTACTCAAAATAATTATAGAAAAAGGCGCAAAAGAACGGTATCCCTGTGAGAACCGCCGAAACGCCTCAACTGTTTCAGGCTCCATTTTTTGAAAGCGCTTTGAATGGCGATGAACCTAAAGAAACTGTCTCAGGAACTGGGGCTATCCCAAACCACGGTCAGCCGTGCTTTGAACGGATATCCAGAAGTTAATGAGGCGACACGGCAACGTGTCAGGCTGGCAGCAGAGAAATTCAACTATCGCCCCAACAGCCGCGCTAAAGGATTGGCGACCGGGCGCGCTATGATGATTGGTCACGTCATCCCGACATCGACGCAGCACGAGATGGTCAATCCGGTATTCGGAGATTTTGTTGGGGGGGCATCTGACGCATATTCACAGTTCGGATATGACATGATGTTTGCCCGGGTGGGCGATCTGGACGAAGCCAATGTCTACCGCGAACTCAAGGCCAAACGGTCTGTAGATGGCGTCATTCTTCAGGGCCCATTGGTCGACGACGCCCGCATTCCGCTGCTCAACAAACTGGGGCTGCCCTACATCGTTCACGGGCGCTCAACTGGCATTTCCGAGCCCTACAGCTGGGTCGACGTCAACAACAAAAGGTCCTTTCAAAGAGCAACCGAATTTCTGATCGATTTGGGACATACCCGCATCGCGTTGGTCAATGGGCTCGAACACATGGATTTTGCCCGTCGTCGACGGGAAGGATATGTTCAAGCCCTGAAACAAAGAGGCATCCCCATTGATTCAGCCTTGATGCGCAGTGCAGAAATGACCGAAGTTTTTGGCCACCATCAGACCCGCGATATGCTGCAAGGCGATCACCCACCAACGGCTATTCTCGCCGCTTCAATGATCACTGCCATCGGCGTACGTCGCGCAATTGAAGAGGCTGGATTGAAAATGGGCCGGGACATCTCGGTTATCACCCATGACGATGATCTGTCGTACCTGAAAAACGGACAAGACGTCCCGATCTTTACGGCGACGCGATCTTCGGTCCGAAAGGCAGGTGAAATTCTTGCCGGTCACTTGATCGAGCTGATAAATGAACCCGGACGGACGCCAATCGAAAAAATGCTCGAAGCCGAGCTGGTGGTCGGTAGGTCGACAGGACCGGCAACTCAAGGAAATGCGACTTAGCTGAGTTTTTCGATGCAATCCGACATCGCCCATTTTAGATAAAAGTCTGCCGTATGGGTGTTAAGGTGGCTGTCTGAAATCGGCCACGGCGTATCAACACATCCACAAAGATTTGAGGCACGGCAACCATTCACTCAGACAAGGCAAACCAATGTCAAAAACGATTATAATCAGCGGCGCTGGCGGTGGTATCGGCAAGCTTACAGCAAAGATATTTCTGGACGCAGGATGGCGTGTGGGGCTTGTGGGACGCACTCCCGAACCGCTTGAGACCCTCGCCGCACAACACCCCAATGCACGCGCAATGCCGTGTGATGTGACCGATGAAATACACGTCGAACAAGTCTTTGGCGACGCAGTGCAGGCATGGGGACGCCTCGATGTGCTTTTCAACAATGCCGGTGTCAGCCTGGGGTCAGCATTGATTGACGAGATCGATGTAACAGCATGGCGCGATCTGATTGATATCAACCTCACCGGCTCATTCATCTGCGCCAAAACCGCCTTTGGCCTGATGCGAGCACAGGACCCTCAAGGCGGACGCATCATCAACAACGGATCGGTCTCCGCTCAGGTTCCGCGCTATGGCTCTGCTGCATACACAGCCTCTAAACACGCCATCACAGGTCTGACACGGTCTATTTCACTGGATGGGCGGGCCTTTAACATCAGCTGCGGACAAATCGACATCGGCAACGCCCTGACGGAAATGGCTGCGAAAATGACCAAAGGCGTACCTCAGGCAGATGGGTCTGTTGCCGTGGAACCCGTGATGGATGCCAGCCACGTCGCGACATCCGTGCTGCATATGGCCCAACTTCCACCCGAGGCAAATGTGCAGTTCATGACCGTGATGGCCAGCGCCATGCCCTATATCGGACGCGGCTAGGGCGCGCGCTTTTGCCGTTCTCTCAGCCAGATATATAGCCCCGATCCGATGATGATCCCGCCGCCAACTAGCGTGTAGACCGTCGGCCATGTGTCAAAGACTAGGATGCCCGCAATCGCGGCAAACAAAATCTGGCAATAGACCACGGGCGACAATAACGCCGCCTCTGCGTATCGATGTGCGACGGTCGCCATGACATGGCCGATCATTGCAAAACACCCGATACCAAGCAGCACGATCCACGCCAGCGTGCTGTCTGGCCAAACCCAACTGGCAGCCGCAAAGGGGAACAGCACAATCGTGGGAAACCCGGAACCCCAGACCTGCATTGTCGCATTACTTGCAACGCCAGCAAGCAGGCGGGTCATAATAAAGTAAAGCGCCGCAGAACTGACCGCACCAAGTGTATAAAACATTGCCGGATGCCATTCTGCGCCCCATGGCTGGGTGACAACCAGCACGCCCACAAATCCGACACAAACCGCCGCAAACCGCCGCAATCCGACTTTTTCACCCAATATAGGGATGGCGAGCAGCGTGATAATGATCGGCATCGAAAACATAATCGTCGTCGTGACGGTGATCGGCAGATGGCTTAGCGCAAAGAAGTTCAGAACCGTTGACCCCAAAAGCGCCAACGCCCTCAGACCCTGAAGGAACGGGCGCTCACTTCGAAAAACCGCAAACCCTTCGCGCGGCAGAAAGAACACCAGCCCGTAAACGAAACTCCCTGCATAGCGCGCAAACGCCGCCTGAATTGGCGAGATACCCACAAAGATCAGCCACTTGGCAGAGGTATCCACACAAATGAACAACGCCACGGCGACAACCATCAAGGCGACGCCGACGGCTGCTTTTTCTTCACGCGGCAGAACGCCAACCATCAGCGTTTATCCATTCCTGGACTGCGCCGTTACCCAATCGACAATTTGTGGCACCAGATCGCCACCGGCGCCGTCTTCTGTTGCGGCGGCATACATCGCAGACGAAGCCTCAGACATGCGGTTTTCAAGTCCAAGATCACCTGCCATCTGGCGAAAATATCCAAGATCCTTGGACGCATTCGCAATGGTGAATTCCATCTTGTTTTCGCCACCGACCATGTAGGCGCTGACCATGTCCAGCATCATCGAATGCAGCGGGCCAGACCCAACCACATCATACAGCGCGCCACGCGATATACCGGCCGCATCCGCCGTGGCATAGGCCTCAGAGATGGTCGCGACAAAGGTCATGCCAATGTAGTTGTTCAACAGCTTGATCGTGTTACCCGACCCAAGCGGACCCAGATGAAAAATGTTCTCGCCAAGCTGATCCAGGATTGGTTTTGCACTATCAAATGCCTCTTGCGAACCGCCAGCCATGATATTGAGCTTACCGTCAACCGCCGATGCCGGGGTCCGGCCCAGCGGGCAATCCATATAGTGCACGCCCTTCTCAGCCATCGCCGCACCGATTTTCTTGGTGGACTCAGGCAAAGACGTCCCAAAATCGAGAACGATCTGACCGTCCGATACCGCCGACAGGATACCCCCCTCGCCATAGACAAGGTTTTCGACCTGTTCAGAGGTGCTGACACACAACATCACCACGTCGCTCGCCTGCGTCAGCGCGCGCGCTGACGTGGCTTCCTGTGCACCACGGGCCAGGGCCTGTTCGACGCCGGTTCGATCGCGGTTTCCCATAACCACAAGGTCATGCCCGGCATTCTGCAGGCATTGGACCATCGCACGCCCCATAAGGCCCAGGCCAATAAATCCAATTTTCATTGTGGTATTTCCTTTTCTACTCCGTCGAAACTTTCGTGCGCCGCGTCTGGGCACGCGCACTCAACTTGATCGCAGGCTGCATATTTTCCACCCGGATTTCGCTAAATCTGTACGGGACAGCCCCGCCAATGACCAAAAGCCTGATGTTCATTACATTACGGCACCAATTTGCCAAGGCACGAACTCGTAATCGCCCAAGCCCTGCGCTTCGGATTTCGACATACTACCCGAGGCCATTTCAAGCCACATGTCAAAAATCTGCTGCCCAACCTCTTCGACACTCTGCCCATCTGACAGAACTGTTCCGGCATTGATGTCCATGTCGCCAGTCAACCTGTTGTACATATCTGTGTTGGTGGCAACTTTCATCGATGGGCTAGGCTTTGCCCCAAATGCAGACCCACGCCCGGTGGTAAAACACACCAGATTACAACCGCTGGCGATCTGACCGGTCACGGACACCGCGTCAAATCCGGGACTGTCCATGAACGTGAACCCCTTGGCCGTCACGGGCTCAGCGTATTTGTAAACCCCCGTCAAAGGCGTCGTGCCCCCCTTTGCCGCCGCGCCCAGCGACTTTTCAAGAATGGTGGTCAGTCCGCCCTTTTTGTTCCCATGCGACGGGTTGTTATCCATGCTGCCGTGATTGCGGGCAACGTAGTCTTCCCACCAGTCAATTAGCCTCAGCAACTTATCCCCGGTGGCACGATCAATCGCGCGCGCCGTCAACAAATGCTCCGCTCCGTAAATCTCGGGCGTTTCGGCCAAAACCCCCGTCCCCCCCTGAGCGACCAGCAGGTCACAGGCATATCCAACCGCAGGGTTCGCCGTCACCCCGGACCACGCATCTGACCCGCCACATTGCAAAGCAACCATCAATTCCGACGCGGGCGCCTCTTCTCTCTCAAACGCATTCACATGCGGCAACATCTCTTCGATTTTCCGGATTCCCAGCGCGATCGTTTTTTCCAATCCACCGACATCCTGTATGTTCATTGACTGAAACAACGGACCCGGCGTCAGACCATAAGCTTCTATCAACCAGTCAATCTGGTTGGTTTCGCATCCAAGTCCGGCCATCAAAACGCCTCCGACATTTGGATTACGGGCATAGCCCCACATCACCCGCTGCAACGCTTCAAATCCATCACCTGAACTGGCCATGCCGCACCCCGTACCGTGCACAAACGCAACAACGCCATCCACATTCGGGAACGCGGCTAAACGCTCTGGTGTGAAATGCGCAGCGATCATTCGGGCCGCCGTAGCCGAACAATTCACGCTGGTGAGAACGGCAAGGTAATTTCGCGTCCCAACCCGCCCTGTCGCTCTCCTAAAACCGCGAAAACTATGCTGAACAAGCGGCACCTGCGCCGGTTTCAGATTTGTTGAAAAGGCGTAATCAACGTCCACAGCGCGAAATTCAAGGTTGTGAGTATGCACATGGGCGCCAACTGCGATATCCTCTGCCGCATAACCAATGACCTGCGCGTATTTCAATACTGCGTCACCCTTGCCAATCGGCTGACAGGCCATTTTGTGTCCATGCGGAATGCGCTGCGTTGCACCGTCTTGCCCAACGTCCAAAGGGCGAATGGCGGTGACGACATTATCCTGATCCGAAAGGCGCACAATATTCATAGTCGAATTCCCATAGCTTCACTTGGTCAGGCACACGAAATCTCAAACCGTTTTAGGTCAAAAAAACACACCGACAGGGTGCTGCCAAGACATTGGCATACGCGCGTTTTGGCTTCAGCCGAGGTTTGGGCAGAATTTCAAACCCAATCTCATAGCACTCCCAATACAATGGCTGCTGACCTGCGGCCAGCCAATGCACCAAAACATAGCCAGTTCCCAAGCACATAACACGCCCATAAATCGACCAGGACGGAACCCCGGTCCCCGCAAAACCTGCCACACCATCGCACTTCAGTCCCAATAAGCAACATCACCGTTGGCGGCTGTGCACGCCCAACCAAATCGGTGCTCCAAAATGGATCATCAACATCAGGCAGGAATTCTGATCTGGCAAAGCGCGTCCTTCGATCGCCGCGCTGACGCCGACAAGGCAAAGTCCCGAATTTTTGACGCGAATTTCAGTCTACGGAGATTTTCACCATAATGTGCGAATTCTGTTGAAAAACTCTTCCTTGATTGAGCCGCGCAGTACTGATTCAATTCAGGTACAGTCGTGTCCATTTGCTGCGATAGCATCGCAACAAACTTCGGACCGGCCAACTTCTCGAATGTCGAACGAACCTCAAATGCATCGTTCGTGTTCATAAGAGGCGTGAAACGGACTGTTCCCCCTGCCAAGACGTTAGCCACGCGCTCCACAGAGAGATACTTGTACAGATATCGCGGCGGCGGTGGTGGATTGGCCTAATCTAAAATCACATTCACGCCGTCCAAGCGCATCCGGATGGCGGTGTCTTTAATCCAAGCCTTGTGTTCCTGATCGTCCCAAGAATACGAGATGAATGCGGTTGGAGCTACGAAATGGACGTCCTGCATGTGTTCCCCGGTGGTGATAAGCGTGATCGGCATAGTGCACGTCTCGCAGCTTGTTGGCCTTAGCTGGCGCAACTGTTTCGGAATCTGGAAACTGCCTAGTTTTTAAGGGAAGCGTTCTTGTAACAGGGGATTCTGTCGGCGCTATTTCTGTTGCCTTCAACGTGGATTTGAGGGCCAGTATCAATCTAGCCGCTCCCGACGAACTTCTGGTAAACTCTGTGTCGGAAAAGTCCTCGACCTGACAGTGCTAAATTCCAGAGGCGGCTCACTATCATCAATCCTAACAGGAAAAAGCACATTTCTCTTTAGCCCGACACGCGCTTCGTTCCTGACCCATTGGCGATCCACTGAAATCTTGCTCCAAATGACCACGACCGCTTGAGCTTGATCTAGCTCTGATTCAATTCGTCTGTCCCACGCTTTCCCCGGCGACAGGGCCTCATCAAAGAATGAAGAAATTCCCTCCAAACTCAATACTTCCTCCATCCCAAATCAGGGAGTTTACAGGAAGTGTCCCGGGAGTCCGTACATATCTACAGTCAGGGCTGGCGGGTGTTCAGCGGTTCCATGGACCGCCATGGGATCAGGCCGACTTCCGTCCATATCGGGCGCGATTGATGCGCTGCTCGGTGGCTTTGGCCAGAGTCCTGATCGCTTCTATCCGCTCGACCAGAAACACACTTTCGACCGACTGCGTGTCGGTGTCGTTCAGTTTGGCGACCAGACCGTCCAAGTCCCGCGCCGTGCGACGGAGCGAGGCCTCGACGCTGGCGTGGGTGCGGGCCTCGCGATCGGTGGTGTGCTGGACGGTGTTCATGGGCCACTCTCTGCTTCTGTCGGTGCCTCGTGTACGGACGGCGGCACGTAACTTGGGTGTCACGGCTGGGCTGCACTCGCGGCGGCATGGCGGGATTACCCATCTGCTCGAACAGGGCGTTCCTCTGGAGACGGTATCCAAGTTCGCGGGCCATGCGGATACTGGCATGACGTCCTCGACCTACGGATGGGTGACGGAGGGTCTGGCGCAAAAACAGATTGCCGAAGTCTCGGCGGGTCTGTCGCAATCGCAACCTGCCCCAACTGAAACGACGCCCATGGCGGACCTGTCGGCTGACGTGATGCTGAAAGCGATGGAGTATGCCCAAGCCTCGGGCCAGCCTCTGGACGTGGTTTTGTCTATTTTGCGGGGCGAACACACCTTGAAAGCGGCTGAATAGCTGCGCATGCGTTGCGCTTGTTGTGTGTGGTTGTGTGTGTTGCGAGTACCAGAATGTTACTTTTTGGCGTTACTTTTAGCCTAACAGCCCTTGCACCCTGTCAGGGTGAAGTCTCGCAAGGCTTTGTTTTACTGTAGGAAAGTTTGGCAGGGGCAGCAGGGTTCGAACCCGCGACCTACGGTTTTGGAGACCGTCGCTCTACCAGCTGAGCTATACCCCTGTGGTGCGGCATGTCCTAGTCCAGCCTCGCGCCAGAGGCAAGAGGGAATTCGCCGAATTTGCCCCCTTCCGCCCGCCAACCCGTCGCCGGGCTGGCCTCAGGACATGACCTGCTCTAAGACGGGGCAACAAAAAGGACGATCCGGTGAGCCTCAGAAAGAAAATTGCCAACAGCAAGCGCGTGCAGAGCTTTGTCACAACTCTGATCGAGCGTCACGTCCGCAAGTGTTTCCGCAGTTCGACATGGGACCGGACCGGATTTGAACCCATGGAGGACTCGTTGCAGGCCGGGGAACCGGTGATCGTGGTGCTGTGGCATCAGCGCCTGATGATGTCGCCCTATTTGTTTCCGACTGATCTGGGCCGCATTTTCACGCTGACATCCGACGCCCGCGCAGGCCGTCTGGCGGGGCAGTTTCAAACCCGGTTTGACATGGAAACCATTCCCATGAGCTCGCACAAACGGCACGTGGCCATGTCGCGTGAAATTCTGGGCAAGATCCGCGAAGGCTATTCCATTGGCATCGCCGCCGACGGGCCACGCGGACCAGCCCGCATCTGCTCGACTGTGCCCCTTGTCTGGGCGCGCGCGTCGGGAAAACGGGTCTTTGTCGTGACCTTTTCTGCGGACCGCGTGCGCGAATTGTCCACGTGGGACAAAATGTGGATGCCCCGCAAACGGGCCAAGGGCGTGTTGATGTGCCGCGAATGGACCACGCCTGTGCCCCGCAAAACCACGCCCGAAGAATTTGAGGCTTTGCGCACCAGTCTTCAGGGCGCGCTCAGTGATCTCAGCAATGAAGCAGACACACGCGCCGGGCGCCAACCCCAAAACTAAACAGACCTGAATGCAACTCTGCAAAACCTTCCAGACCATTGATCTACGCGCGCGGTAAGTACTGGAAATACCCGGCAATTGCTGCAAGATTAACGTTGCATGACCGACCGCCCAAAGCGATCTTATATTATCTGTACCGCCCCGCGCAGCGGCAGCACGCTTTTGTGCCGCATGCTCAGCGCGACTGGCGCAGCCGGCCAACCAGACTCGCATTTTCATGCACCTTCTTTTGAACGATGGCTCACGGTTTACGATCTGAAATCAGACGCATTTTCATCCCAACGTGACACGCTTCACGCAATATTCGACGCCGCCATCGCGCGCGGCTCTGGCGAAGGCAACATATTCGGTCTGCGACTTCAGCGTGATAGCTTTGCTTATTTCATGCAACAACTCGGGGTGATCACCCCCGGTCAAATGAGCGATGTTGAGAGAATTGAGAGCGCCTTCGGGCCCACGACGTTCATTCACCTCTCCCGACCGGACCGGTTGGGGCAGGCCATATCACGGCTGCGCGCAGAACAAACTGGCCTGTGGCATCGACGTGCAGATGGGTCCGAACTGGAACGTCTCGCACCAGCGGCAGACGCCAAATATGATTCACAAGCCATTGCCGACTACATGGCGCATGCTTCGCAGCTTGATGCGGCGTGGGAGCGTTGGTTTAACAGCGCGGGCATTGCGCCATTTCGAATTGACTATGACAATCTGGCCAAAGACCCACACAACACATTGGCCGATGTCTTGTGCCACTTGGGCCTGAACCCGGCGCAGGCACATCTGGTAGCCCCGCCAACCGCACGGCTTGCTGACTCGGATAACCTGAGATGGCGAAACTGGTTTTTGGCAGCGCAATAACTGCCCCCGCACACAAAAAGGGCCGCTCTTTTGAGCGGCCCTTTTGTCATGTCTTTTGGTCAGCCTGAGGCTTAGGCGATGACTTTGGAGACAACGCCGGAACCAACGGTGCGGCCGCCTTCGCGGATCGCAAAGCGCAGGCCCTGTTCCA
>NZ_JBDVNC010000051.1:0-101712 GCF_039969785.1 Shimia sp.
GCGTCGAATGACACTCAAAAATCCCATGTCGATCACTCCAAATCTCCCTGAACAAAAACGTCAGGGCCATGTGTTCACATGGGTCAATTCTCAGTGACAATTTGGGGGGCTACCGGGTCAGTTCTCAATGACATTCAACAGTGGGCCTTTTTCATTTGGCCGCGTTTGTGAATAGTCCGCGCCACTGGGTTGGCTTGCTTGTCCACTCGCATACTTTACCCTTTCCTGATTCTGTTAGTAATACTAACATCAACATCAGATCTTTCGGAGATTTCGAAACAAACCGGTTTGAGAGCCCAAAATGACCGTGCAACAACCACTCGAAGACATTGCCGCTGAAACGAACTGGATCACGTTCGCCAAGAAGCTTCGCACCGCTGTGAATATTCGGGAGGATTACGGCTTCAAAGATCTCGATGGCATTCTCGACAGGGTTGCAGAGCTTCGTGGTCAGGACCGTGCCAGCCTAAGAAATCCGGTCTACGCCGAAAAATGGCTCGAGAAGAACGCACCTGATGTCCATGCAGCGGCACCCGAACACATCGCCATGACGTCCGTACTGAAATTGATCCAACTTGAACGCATGTCGGAGGCTGATACTGCGGACGTTGTTCAAAGTGTATTTGATGGCACGATGACCCGCTTAGGACTCAACAAAAAGATCGAACAAGCAAAACGAGAGACTGATCAGTCTGCGGGCGTTGGGCACGACCGATGGCACAGAAAGCGGGAGTATGAGGATTCTATCAAACGGTATCTTGAAAACAATATTGGCGTCTTGAACAAAGGTGGAAAGACAGTGCTGCGCCCTCGGGATAGATCGAAGCCAGTTCCCTGCGACTTTGAGCTGCTGCGAGGCGGAAAGCCAATTGCGGCAATAGAAATAAAAAGTCACCGGCAGAAAATCACGCGCAAGTTCCAAGTGGAAACTTTGGCGGTAGCGTCCCTTTTGCTCCGGGAGTTTCCAGAGACCTACATAATTGCACCGACCAGCTGGGAACGCTCAATGCCATCGTTGATGGATTTACGCGAACAGCTCAGCTTGCAGAACGTCAAGTTCGCAATCTTTGACGCAGAAATTGCCAACGATCATCCCGAGAAGGCGCTGCAAATACGATAGAGGCGCCGAACTGCATGGCCCGAGACTTATTGTGAAAACCTCGCACATCTGAGCGGACAACTTACACGGTGAGAACGATGGACAAAGAAGAACTCAACGAGATTGCCAAAATATTGGGAGAACCCGGTCCCAATGAAGAGTTATTCTTTGCTCGACGTCGCGCGCTTGGCATTGGAGTTGGTCTCGATGAAAACGGCGAGATAGTGAGTGTAGGAGGGCCGGTCTTTATCGATTTTGAGGCATCCTCGCTGAGCCAAGATAGCTGGCCGATTGAAGCCGGGGTGGCGTGGCTTGACGGGACGAAAGTTGTCGTTGAAAGCAAGCTCATTCAGCCCAGGCCGGATTGGCTGGAAAGTGACTGGAACGCTGAAAGTCAGAACATTCACGGCATTCAGAGATCTGAGCTTGATGATGCATCACCGCCGGACGACGTGGCCAAATGGCTGTTGGAAACAGTTGGAGGCAGGCCATTATTTTCAGACGCGCCTAAATTCGATCAGCGCTGGCTGAATCGTCTACTCAACCAACCAGGCCCAGAGATCTCTGACTTTGACGGAGCGGTCTGGGCCGCGTTTTCAAGTGAAGGCTGCATGGCGCCTGGGCATCTTCACCGGGTCTATCGCAACATGCAAGACCGGCCCTCTTTGCACCGTGCTGGCGCGGATGCCGCCAATTTGGCCTACGCATGGAGAGCGGGGATTTGGAAGTGAGCGAAAACGCAAAACTGCCAAGGGCGAAGACCAGGATGATGAGTTCTTTGGAGATATCGATGACGTGCTACCTTCGGTTGTCGAGAGCCAAGAGAGAAACCAGATTTCTGAGTTGGTCGAAAGAGATCGCCCGTTCGCGTAAGAGGGCGCCAGGAAGCTCTGTATTTTGCGCGATATAGTTCAAGACAAGTTCGGCGCATCAGTCGTCTTTGAACAACATTATCCGCCAAAAATCGACGTGGTTTCATCCTTCGCCGTCCTTCATGGTGAAGAGGACGTCCGGTCGCGGGCAATAATGTTTGTGATGGATGGACTGATCAGAAATCGCACTCCCAGCATACGGCCCGTTGAATTGATCGGCGACGACCCTGTTTGGCCTCAGGATTGATTGGGAGGGCCGGGACGTGATTGACATTCCGATCTGGAAAGAGGGCGCTTCCACTCATGAGAAAGTGGAAATGCTGGAACAGCTGAAATGACCGAAGCCCAACCGCCCTTCCAGTAGAGTGACGTGAGTGGCTCGAAGTCGAAGGCGGCAACATTGACGAATGTCGGCGACACGAAACTCCACGAAGCTGGGATCGAAGGGCAAAGGGCCCGCATCAAGCAGCGGCACTGACACACAGAGGGAGAAGTTATCCATAGTTATCCAGGCGCGGGATAACTTTGGATAACTTCCGTCAAAATACATAGGGCGGCACGAAAAGCCGCCGACCAAGACGTCAATAACGAAAGTCGGCTTCGGGAACTAAAGAATCTAAACTGTAAGGAACGAAACCGACAGCGCCGAAGCTGACATCCGCGCAAAAAAAGCAACGAACGACCGCTTGCCGCCCAACCTGTATGAGCACCCATGTGAGCCCAGCAACTAAATGTAGGTTCGTTTCGGGCTGACTGCCGTCATTTAAAAGTTTCCGTCGGGTACTCTGGTCGCCGTTGGGTGTATGACCTTATCCTGCTTCACTCCAGAGCCAATCCAAGAACGCTTCTGCTCCTGGCGAGAAAGGGGCTTTCTGGAAGACGACATAGTAGCCAGACGTTCTCACCCAAACATCTGACACTCTGACCAGAGTTCCGGCTTCTATTTCCGGGATGACCAGATCATCCCACAAAGCCACCCCCTGGCCGTCAACAACTGCTTGAACTCGGCTGTTGGAGTCCGGGATCGCCAGGCTTGACCGGCTGGGTTCATAAGGAAGCCCAGCCGCATCATGCCAGGCCCGCCAGCCCGCATCGCCAGAGCTATCGCCAAGCAATGGAAGCCTGCGCACAGCATCCTCAATTCCCATCTTCTCAATTTGGTCGGCAACAGCCCGGTTGGCAGTGGGGACTGCAGGACAAGGCATGAGAAGCTCGCTGTTGTAATTCGCCCAGCCGCCGAGCCCCCAAAGGATTGCCAGATCCACTCTGGCAGTCTCCAGCATCTCTATGGAATTGATCGGTTCAATCCTCAAACTGACGCCCGGATTGGCCTCAAAGAAGCGCGTGAGTCGTGGGGAAAGCCATCGGGAAGAAAAGTAGGTCAGCGCGCCAATGTTCACCGTAGCTGAAGAGACGCCACGCAGATCTGAAATTTCCCGGTCAATCTGGCCCAGGGCAGATTGGGATACATGCCACAACCTGCGCCCGGCGTCAGTCAGGGTCAGTTTGGCGTTGCCTCTTTCAAACAGCTGAAACCCAAGATCTCTCTCGAGCTTGTTGATCTTATAGCTGACCGATCCTTTGGACTGATGCACCTCTTTGGCCGCCGCAGTCATCGAGAGCGTGCGGGCGACAACATCAAAGGTCTTCAAGGCGTCATAGGAACGGAAGCGCATCTAACCTGTCTAATATTTTCGAACGGCTTGTGCAATTCATTGGGTTTGCGCCAGTCATATTAGCCGAGATAGGCATCATATAATGCGTGGATACTGTACGCCGCCCGGCAAACACCCGCAGGTGTCTAACAACTCTGAACGGTGAAAAAACATGACAACCGACCTCTCCCACTATCGTTTCGTCGCAAAGGCCCTGCACAACAAGGGTGCGCGCCCACGCGAGTTGGCACGCACCATGCCGGCACATCCATTGAGCTACATGGAGCTGCCTTATGATCCGGAGTACACGCTCTATAATTCGCGCCTGACACCGGAGAAACTTGATACGGCAACAGATGACGAGATGTACTGGGCCGTGCGCACAAATGTCATCTTTCGTCACACCGGTGAATTGCCGCTCGAAATCAGCGGCCCTGACGCCGAAACCCTGCTGAACAAAGTCTTCACCCGCAGCGTCAGCAAAGTGAAGTCTGGACGCTGCTCCTATCAGTTTGCCTGTTATCACGATGGCGGCATGATCACCGATGGGGTGCTGTTGCGGCTTGCGGAAGACAGATTCTGGATGGCGCAGGCGGATGGCGACCTGTTCAGCTGGTACAAGGCGCATGCCCAGGGCCTGGATGTGAAAATCCACGACCCGAATGTTTGGGTCAGCCAAATCCAGGGCCCGCGCTCTCTGGAACTGCTGGCAGCTGTGCTTGACGGGCCAATGCCTGATCCTTTCCGCTACTTTGATTGTGCAGAGGTTTCAATTGCAGGCCAGACTTGCTGGATCAGCCGATCGGGTTTCACCAACGAGTTGGGTTGGGAGGTCTATCTGCTGCCTGATACGGAGATCCCTGCAATCGGCGACAAGATCATGGAGGTCGGCGCGGCATTCGATATCTTGCTGACCGGCACGCCGGTGTTCCGCGCACGGCGTATCGAGGCAGGGCTGCTCAATGCTGGCTCGGATTTCGGAGCGGAGACCACACCGTTCGACGCGGGTCTTGGCGATTTTGTCGAGTTTGACGACCGTGACTTTGTTGGCCGCAAGGCGCTGGAAGCCGCGGACAGATCTTGCCGTACCTGGGGGATGCGTGTGACCGGAGGTGTGGCACAGTTGGGCCGTGTGATGACCATCGATGGCCAGGGAGCCGGCCGAGTTTGCTCATCGGGCTACTCTCCGTATCAAGACTGTGGTGTTTGCATCGTGCGCATGGATGACCCTGCGCAGGGTCCGGGCACGCAGGTCGATGTACTCTGCGCCGATGGATCCACCCAGAGCGGAGAGCTCTGCACCCTGCCTATGTATGACGCCGACCGCCTGATCCCGCGTGGCAAATTGGTGGATATTCCAACCAAACCGAATGCAGCTTAGTGACCTTCATGCCCGGCGTTTCAACAGCACGCATCGGGAGTTGCGAACCAGAGGCGGCTTCGGCCGTCTCCATGCACTTTGCTTTTCTACTGTTGAGGTCGTTCTCTTCCTTGGATCTTTGTGCTGCGCTGGACGTGTTTAATGAAGCTAACCAGTTTGACCAGACGCCCAGATATTCGTGGTCTCTGTTCAGTGAAGACGGAAACGCTGTGTTGGCGTCTAACGGTTTGTCCATGAATGTGGATGGTCCGATGATGCCGGTCAGCAGAAGAGACACGGTGATCGTGCTGGGAGGCAAAGAATACGTCGACGCATCTACTTTGCCAGTTCTGGCTTGGTTGCGAAGTGTTTCCCGGAAAGGTTCGCGCATAGGCGCGGTGGGAAGCGCTGTCTTCACCTTGGCCAAAGCCGGGATAGTTTCAAACGAACCGTTAACTGCTCACTGGAGGTACAGGGGGGCAATTACCGAACATTGCCCAGATTTGGAGTTAGAGCAGAACATCTTCTGTATTGGCGAAAAAAGCCTGACCTGTGCTGGAGGGGCTGCGACCTTGGATATGATGTTGCAGCTGATCGCTGAAAACAGTGGTAGCTGTATAGCCAGCAGGGTGGCAGACAGGCTTGTTTGCGGCTCTTATAGAACTGGGCAAGAAGAGCAGTCGGTTGCTGAATTCCTGCATACCGGAGAGCGAAATGCCAAGCTCGCAAGCGCAATCGGATTTATGCGGTCGAACTTGGAGGAACCTATTCCAGTTCAAGAAATAGCTGCCTCGGTTGGTATTTCCGTGCGGCAGCTTGAACGTCTCTTCAAGGCGCTTTTGTCTACAAGCCCAAAAGCATTCTACAGAAAACTAAGGCTCGAACATGCGCGGCGTTTGCTTCATCAAACATCGTTGCCAATCATCGAAATTTCCATTGCCAGCGGCTTTAGCAGCCAATCCCATTTTTCCAGACTTTTTCGCAGGCACTTCGGCGTCTCACCTCATCAGGATGCTGCAATCTCGTTGGGCAACAGGTCGAGGAATCTATGAAGAGCCGGATTGCGTGCTTCCTTGAGCCAAACCGCCGAAATGTCGACCACTTTTTCTACATCCCGGATGCGCACAGCGCTGAGTCCTGCCCGGCGCGCACGCACAACGTTCTCTGGATAAATCAGGACACCCATGCCCAGCAGCACAAACGTAAAGAACTCATCCCGGAGATATGCGGCCTGCCCGGTCTTTGGGACAAATCCCCGTTCGATGCAAAGATCCCTAACAAGGTTGGTGAACGGAAGCCAAGGCGTGTCACCGATCAGAAAAGTCTCATCACGCAACTCCACCAAATCAATCGTGTCGCGCGAGGCCAGAGGATGATGATCGGGCAGAACGACGGCCAGCCCTTCGCTCGAAATCGGCTGGCAGTTGAGAACTGGCGGCACTTGCCCCATGAAATGCCAGATGAACGCGATATCGACCTGCCTATTCAGAACCAGTTCAATCTGGCGAGGGCTTGGATAGAACCGGACACCGATCTTGACCCTTGGCTGTTGCCGCCGGAAGAACTCTATGGTTTCCGGCAGTTGACCGAGAATGGCAAAATCGGTGTAGGTGATGGAGAGGCTTCCGCGCTGTCCTTCGGCTACATCCCGGGCATTGCTTGCGATCTGATCGACAAGGTCAAAAAGTTCACCAAGGCGTTCGTAAAACGCTTCACCGGCTTTGGTCATTTCTACTGCCTGGGTGGATCTATCCAAAAGCGAAAAACCAAGTTCGGCTTCCAGCGATTGAATGGTCTTGGACAAGGCTGGTTGCGACGTATTCAGAACCTCTGCCGCTTTCCGGAAGCCGCCGCTTTCGACGATGGTTTTGAACACCAAAAATTGGCGCAGGGTGAGATTCAAGGTGATAGCTCCAAGTTATCGCTTGATGACGCATTGATATTATTCAAAGCGATCAGACCGTGCAATGATCTTGCTGTATCAGGGAGCCCTTAATGTATCTGCCAAACCTTTCGACCTCACATTTCCCCGCTCAGGGCGACGCAGAAATTCGCAACATAACTGTTGGCGGCTTGCTGCGGGAAATCGCAGACAGACACGCACTTTCAGTTGCGATGGTTGACGTTTCTGACAATGGGAGTTGCGACCGTCAGTGGACCTATGGCGAACTTCTGGAAGAGGCTGAGCGACTGGCGTTGGCCCTATCCTCCCGCTACGCCCCGGGCGAGCGGATTGTAGTATGGGCGCCCAATATCCCCCAGTGGATATTCATGGAGTATGCCTGCGGCCTGGCGGGGCTGGTTCTGGTTACTGCCAACCCGTCCTTTCAGGCCTCTGAGCTAAAGTATGTGCTGGAACAATCCAACGCAGCCGGCCTGTTTATGGTCGATGAATTCCGTGGCAACCTGATGGTTGAAATCGCGCAGGAAGCAACCGGCGGGAACAAACACCTGCGCGAGATCATAAATCTGGAGGATGCGGGCGCTCTCTACGCCACCGGGGAACGGCCTGCTGTGCTTCCTGAGGTCCAGCCGGATGATGCCGCGCAGATTCAATACACCTCTGGGACAACCGGATTTCCCAAGGGCGCGGTGCTCAGCCACAAGAACCTCGTGAACAACGCCCGGCTCTTTTGCGGACGGGCACAAGTCGGCGCGCACTCCGTTTGGGCCAATTTCATGCCGCTGTTTCACACTGCAGGTTGTGCAACTGGAGCGCTGGGGTGCCTCCAGGCAGCCTGCAAGATGCTGCTGATCAAGCGTTTCAATGCGGATGTCTTTGCCCGGCTGATCGAGGAACAGGGGGTCACAACCTGTTTTGCGGTCCCGACCATGCTGTTCAACCTTCTGGAATCCCTCGAACAAACCCCGCGTGACATGTCTTCGCTGGAGGTCATCACAACCGGTGGCGCTCCTGTGCCGCCTGATCTGGTTCGCCGGGTACGGGACCGCTTGGGGTGTCACTTGCTCAGTGCGTTTGGGCAGACGGAACACAGCCCGATGATCTGCCTGAACCCTGTCGAAGCCACCCTTGAACAGATCGTGGAAACAGCAGGCCAGCCGCTGCCGCAAACGGAGGTTTCAATCCGCTCTCCAGAGGACAATCGCGTGCTCCCAGTCGGCGAAGCGGGTGAGATCTGCGCGCGTTCTTACGCTGTGATGATCGGCTACAACGACAATCCAGCGGCCACCGCCGCCGCAATTGATGACGACGGCTGGCTGCACACCGGCGATCTGGGCACAATGGACGCACAGGGTTTTGTGCGGGTGACAGGCCGGGTCAAGGACATGATCATCCGCGGTGGTGAAAACCATTTCCCGGCCGAGATCGAAGCAGTTCTTGTTACGCACCCGGACGTGGCGCAAGTGGCCGTGGTCGGCCTGCCGGATGAGAAATGGGGGGAAATCATTGCAGCATTCATCTTGTCCGGCACTGCACCGGACGTAGCCGACCTGCGCGCTCATTGTCGCGTTCATCTGTCGGCGCAGAAGACCCCTTCGGTCTGGGTGCAAGTTCCGGAATTCCCCCTGACCGGCTCCGGCAAAGTACAGAAGTTCGCTATCCGGGAACAGTATCTCGCAAGTAGCTATGGGGAGCTGTTGGCATGAGTGTTCGCGTCGAAAAGGATGGTCCGGTCTGGACCATCATTCATTCCCGCCCTGAGGCGCGCAACGCCATGGATCCGGAAAGTGCCACGGCACTCTTTGAGGCCTTTCGATCGTTTGATGCAGACGAAAGCGCCAGGGTTGCCGTGTTCTGGGGGGAAAACGGAGCCTTCTGCGCCGGGTGGGATCTGAAACACGCTGCTTCGCTTGCCGGGGCAGAGGCACTCGACCCATTTGACTTTCCCGACAGTGGGGAACCGCCAATGGCCGCCATGGGCCCAAGCCGACTGGAGCTCTCCAAACCGGTGATTGCGGCTGTTGCAGGGGCGGCAGTGGCCGGGGGCATGGAATTGGCGCTCTGGTGCGATATCCGGGTAATGGAAGAAACGGCCTTTATGGGGATTTACTGCCGCCGCTGGGGCATTCCGCTGATAGACGGAGGTACTGTTCGCCTGCCGCGGCTGGTTGGGGAAGGCCGCGCCACGGACCTGATCCTCACCGGCCGACGTGTAGATGCAGAAGAGGCCTTGCGAATTGGTCTGTGTGAATATGTGGTGCCCGAAGGTGACGCGCGCACAAAGGCCGAAGCCCTGGCCCACGACATCGCTCGCTTCCCCCAAAGCTGCATGCGCGCGGATCGCCGTTCTGTGCGGGTGCAACACGGGTTGCCTTTGCGTGACGCTCTTCGACAGGAATGGAGTGGCAGCAAGGCAGAAGTCACCAAAGGTGTCGAAGGCGCGACCCGTTTCGCCAGCGGCAAGGGACGAGGCGGAGATTTCGGCGATGTATGATCTGAACCTCACGATGTCCTGCGTCCCGGCCCAGTCCGACATGGATACACGCGAGATAACAATTGGAGCGATGCTGCGCGAGATCGCTGAGGCGCGGCCAGCCTCCGGAGCCCTAACGGAGATTCGGCAGGATGGGTCGCCGGGACGGAGCTGGACATATGGCGAACTGCTGGCAGAGGCTGAGAAACTGGCGCGGGCTCTCTCGACCCGGTTCACTCCAGGGGAACGCGTCGTCGTCTGGTCCCCCAACAGCCCGGAATGGGTGCTGATGGAATATGCCTGTGCCTTGGCCGGGCTGGTACTGGTGACCGCAAACCCGGCCTTTCAAGCGCGCGAACTGGAGTATGTCCTGAAGCAATCCGGCGCGGTTGCCTTGTTTCTGGTGGAAGAGTTCCGCGGCAATCCAATGCGCAGTTTCGGGGCGGACGTTGCTGCTGGCATCCCGGCTGTGCGGGAAGTCACTGACATGGAGAGTCCGGCCCTGTTTGCCTTTGGATCCCGCCCAGTCTCTATGCCAAACATTGCTCCGGGCGACGCCGCAATGATCCAGTACACCAGCGGAACTACCGGCTTTCCCAAAGGAGCCGTACTCAGCCACCGCGGACTGGTCAACAATGCCCGTTTCTACGCCACCCGATGCGGAGCGACCGAAAAATCATCCTGGGTCAATGTTATGCCGATGTTTCATACGTCTGGCTGTGGAATGGTCACGCTGGGATGCCTTCAGGCAGGCTGCCGGATGGTATTGATCAGCTTGTTTGACCCGGAAGTGGTTCTGGATCAGCTTGAAGCGTGCCGAGCCGACATCATCCTTGGCGTTCCGACCATGGTGGTGGCGCTTCTGGACGCGCAGGAAATACGCCCGCGCGACCTGTCTGCGCTGAAGGTGGTCAGTTGCGGCGGCTCCATGGTAGCCCCGGAACTGGTCCGCCGGGTGCAAACCCTGATGGGGGCCGGGTTCTCGACACTCTATGGGCAAACCGAACACTGCCCGGTGATCACACAGCACCACCTGTCTGATAGCATTGAGGACATTTGCAACACAGCGGGGCAACCGGTTGCGCAAACCGAGGTCTCGATCCGCAGTGTCGATGATAACAGTGCAGTCGCCATAGGGGATGTCGGAGAGATCTGCGCCCGCGGCCCCTGTGTGTTGCTGGAATACAACGACAATCCCAAGGCCACATCCGAGACGGTGGATGCCGCAGGTTGGCTGCACACCGGCGATCTGGGCCGGATGGACGCGCGCGGATATGTGACCGTCACCGGCCGGGTCAAAGAGATGATCATCCGGGGCGGCGAGAACCACTTCCCTGCGGAAATCGAAAACTGTCTGCTGGAGCACCCTGACGTTGCCGAGGTTGCAGTCGTCGGCTTGCCGGACCCTAAGTGGGGTGAGCTGATCGGCGCATTCATCCGCAGCAGCAAACAGCTCAAGAAGACAGAACTTCACACGCATTGCCGCGCAAACATGTCACCGCAGAAAACCCCGAATGTCTGGGTGCAGGTGGATGAGTTTCCCCTCACCGGTTCCGGCAAGATCCAGAAATTTGTTCTCCGCGACCGCTTTGCCGCTGGAGATTTCCATGAACTCTGACCGAAAGGGAACGCCATGAACATCATGACAAAGCACTACATCAATGGAGATTGGGTTGCCTCGGTTGACGGGAGCGGGATGGCCGTGGTGAACCCCTCGACCGAAGAACAGATAGCCAAAATCTCGCTGGGTGGTCCCGCAGATACCGATGCGGCAGTTGCGGCGGCCAAGGCTGCCTTTCCGGGCTGGGCGGCGACTGAACCCCAGGAGCGTATCGCCGCGTTAGAACGGCTGTTGGAAGCTTACAAAGGGCGCGCGAAGGATACGGCGCAAGCGATCAGCCAGGAAATGGGCGCGCCAATTGCATTGGCAAATACGGCACAGGTGGGCGCCGGCGCTGGCCATCTCAAGAACACCATCCGTGCCGCCAGGTCATTTGCTTTCGAGCACCCTTTGGGAGATCACGCACCCGGTGACATGATCTTCCATGAACCAGTTGGGGTATGCGCACTGATCACCCCCTGGAACTGGCCGATGAACCAGGTGATGCTCAAAGTCGCGCCTGCATTGGCAGCGGGTTGCACGATGGTTCTGAAACCCGCGGAACAGGCGCCGCTCAGCGCCATGCTGCTGGCTGAAATGATTGACGAGGCAGGTTTCCCGCCAGGTGTTTTCAATCTGGTCAATGGCCATGGCGCAGGTGTGGGCAGCGCCCTCACCGCGCATCCGGATGTGGATATGGTCAGCTTCACCGGCTCGACCCGTGCAGGTGTATCGATCAGCAAATCAGCGGCAGACACTGTCAAACGCGTCAGCCTTGAGCTGGGCGGTAAGGGTGCCAATATCATCTTTGCCGATGCCGATGAAAAGGCGGTCACACGCGGCGTGCGCCATTGCTTCAATAATTCCGGCCAGTCTTGCAACGCACCGACCCGGATGCTGGTTGAACGCTCAATCTATGAACAGGCCGTAGAAACCGCGCGTTCAGTTGCAGAAAAAACTGAAGTCGGACCGGCAAACGTTGAAGGTCGACAGATCGGCCCGGTTGTTTCAAAAACCCAGTTCAACAAGATCCAATTCCTGATCAAGCGCGGTTTTGATGAGCGAGCAAGACTGGTTGCGGGCGGACTGGGCCTGCCGGAGGGGTTGGAGCAAGGCTATTTTGTCAGACCTACTGTATTTGCGGACGTCACCCCTGAGATGACTCTTTGGAAGGAGGAAGTCTTTGGCCCGGTTCTGGTCATGACTCCGTTTGATACCGAAGAAGAGGCCATCGCATTGGCCAACGACACGCCCTACGGCCTGACCAACTATGTCCAGACCGCTGATAAGGCCCGTGCACGCCGGGTGGCGCGGCAACTCCGTTCGGGCATGGTCGAAATGAACGGAAAATTCGGCGGTGCCGGATCCCCCTTTGGCGGAATGAAACAGTCCGGAAATGGCCGTGAAGGTGGCGCCTGGGGGTTGGAGGAGTTCCTTGAGGTCAAAGCCGTCAGCGATTGGGAGTGAACATGTCCAAAGTTCTTTATGAGAAAGACGGCCGTATCGGGCGGATCACCCTGAACCGCCCGGACGTGATGAACGCGATTGACGATGATCTGCCGCGCGAACTTGCCGCCGCTGTAGGGCGGGCTGACGCAGACCCTGGCGTGCATGTGATAGTTCTGGCCGGAGCGGGCAAGGCGTTTTGCTCAGGCTATGATCTGGCGCACTACGCCGAAGGCAACGGCCCCAATAAGGTGGTGCAGGAGATGCCCTGGGATCCGATGCAGGACTTCCAGTTCATGTGGGCGAACACCCAGAACTTCATGTCGCTGTTCCGGGCGATGAAACCGGTTGTATGCAAAGTCCATGGTTTCGCCGTTGCTGGCGGGTCAGATATTGCTCTTTGCGCAGATCTGACAATCATGGGAGATTCCGCCCAGATCGGTTACATGCCGACCCGGGTCTGGGGATGCCCGACCACAGCGATGTGGGTTCATCGGCTGGGTCCAGAGAAGGCGAAGCGCATGATGTTCACCGGTGACAAAATCTCTGGCGTTGAGGCCGCGGAGATGGGGCTGATATTGAAATCGGTTCCGGATGATCAATTAGACGATGCAGTTGAGGCTCTGGCCGGGCGTATGGCAACTGTGCCGATCAACCAACTGGCGATGCAGAAGATGGTGATCAATTCCGCCGTAGAGGAGAAGATCAACCAGACTCAGCGCCTGGCGACTGTATTCGACGGCATCACGCGTCATTCCCCGGAGGGTATGAACTTCAAAGCCCGTGTTGAAATGGTTGGCTGGAAACAAGCGGTGGCGGAAAGGGATCAGGGTACGTTCGACTGGACGAGAAACCAGCCTTTTGATTCCGACAAGTGAAGGTTCGCTAACTCTTTGGACAAAAAATTGTTTTCTGCACTGCGGATACCCACTCGGCTGAGTATCCGCAGTGCTATGGGGATCCCTACAGCAGGTGTATCGGATCAGATCCAACGCGAAACGCACTTTTGTCCCCAAGGACAGCTTCTCGCCCTATACTGACGAGTGCTGCGCCCGCTACGTCCTCTAATTTAGGGCTTGCCACGACCCATTTTTCCCCAGGCGTTCACGCCGGAGTGCAAAGTTATGCTCTAAGTGCAAAGTTATACCTGAACCTACAAACTCTTAGAAATCCAGATTTTCCACGCTGAGCGCGTTTTTCTGAATGAATTCGCGGCGTGGTTCGACGACGTCGCCCATGAGCTTGGTGAACAGATCGTCGGCTTCGGCCATATCTTCGACCTTAACCTGTAAGAGCGTGCGCGCGTCCGGGTCCAGAGTTGTTTCCCACAATTGGCCGGGGTTCATTTCGCCCAGACCCTTATAGCGTTGCAGCGTCAGACCTTTTTCGCCTTCGCCCAGAATGGCGGCGAGCAGGTCCAGCGGACCGTGGATGACCTGAGAGCGGTCTTTGCGCACGAGCGTTGCGGCGGTGCCGTAGATTTCCTGCAGGCTTAGCGTGAAGCTACCGGTCTTGCGGGCTTCGCCAGACCGCAGCATGGGGCCGTCCAATGTGCGCACCTCTTCGACGCCACGCAGAATGCGGGCCAGACGAATGCCGTGATCCTGAGTGATCCGTCCCTGCCAACCCTGTTCGTATTCCAGCGCAATCAGGTTCAGTCGAGACGCAACCTTGTCGGCAACGCCCTGAAGGTCTGCATCCACGGCGCCCGGCACAAAGGCACCGGCGATGGCGGCTTGTTCCAGAATGTGGCGCGGATAATGGGTTGGGAAAGCATCAAAAACCCGGTTCAGCTGACGGGCCTCTCCGACGACGCGGGAAAGGTCCTGACCAAGTATTTCTTCACCGGACCCGAGGCGCAACACCGCACCATCGACGCCTTGTTCAACAAGGTAGTCGTCAAGCGCAGCCTGATCCTTGAGATAAACCTCGGATTTACCACGCGCCACTTTGTAGAGGGGCGGCTGAGCAATATAGAGATGTCCTTTTTCAATCAGCTCTGGCATCTGGCGATAAAAGAACGTCAGCAAAAGGGTGCGGATATGCGCGCCGTCTACGTCGGCATCGGTCATAATGACGATTTTATGATAGCGCAGCTTTTCGATGTTGAACTCATCACGTCCAATTCCCGTGCCAAGCGCCATGACAAGGTTGCCGATTTCCTGGCTTCCCAGCATTCGGTCAAACCGCGCGCGTTCCACGTTCAGGATTTTACCACGCAAGGGCAGAATCGCCTGTGTCATCCGGTCCCGCCCTGTTTGCGCAGAGCCACCAGCCGAGTCACCCTCGACAAGGAAGACTTCGGTTTTGGACGGGTCTTTTTCAGAGCAGTCTTTGAGCTTGCCTGCCAGAAAGTTCACATCCATCGCGGTTTTGCGCCGGGTCAGTTCGCGCGCCTTGCGCGCGGCTTCGCGGGCATGGGCGGCTTCGACAATCTTGGTGACAATGATCTTGGCCTGCGCCGGGTTCTCTTCGAACCATTCCGACAGTTTTTCGTTCATCAAACCTTCGACAGCCGGGCGCACCTCAGAGCTGACCAGTTTGTCTTTGGTTTGGGACGAGAATTTGGGATCGGGGACTTTGACGGACAAAACACAGGTCAAACCTTCGCGCGCGTCATCCCCGGTAAAGCTGACCTTTTCCCGTTTGGCGATGCCGCTTGCCTGAGCGTATTTCTGCAAGGTGCGGGTCAGCGCCCCGCGAAATCCAGCCATGTGCGCGCCGCCGTCCCGCTGAGGGATGTTGTTGGTAAACGGCAGAACCGTTTCGTGGTAGCTGTCATTCCACCACATTGCAACTTCGACACCGATATCGTCACGTTCACCTTTGACATAAATCGGCGCCTCCATCATCGGAGTCTTGTGGCGGTCGATATATTTGACGAATTCGTTGACGCCGCCATCATAAAATAGCTCTGAGCGCAGGGGTTCGGCAGGGCGTTCGTCTTCCAGAATGATGCGGACACCCGAATTCAGAAACGCCAGTTCGCGCAGACGTTTTTCCAGCGTATCAAACGAATATTCGAGATTGCTGAACGTGTCTGTTGACCCCAGAAAGCGCACTTCGGTGCCTTTGCGGCCATTGGCATCGCCAACCACCCGCAAATGTTCGGTGGTTTCGCCATGTTCGAACTTGGCATAGTGTTCTTTGCCGTCGCGCCAGACGCGCAGTTCAAGCCAGACCGACAGGGCGTTCACAACCGAAACACCCACACCGTGCAGACCGCCGGAAACCTTATAGGAATTGGAGTCGAATTTACCGCCAGCGTGCAGTTGGGTCATGATGACCTCAGCGGCTGAGACGCCTTCTTCTTCGTGAATGCCGACCGGAATACCACGCCCGTTGTCGCTGACAGAGACGGAACTGTCAGCGTGAATTTTCACGGTCACGGCATCGGCATGACCGGCCAGAGCCTCGTCAATTCCGTTGTCCACGACCTCGTACACCATGTGGTGCAGACCCGAGCCATCGTCGGTGTCTCCGATGTACATGCCGGGGCGTTTGCGGACCGCTTCCAACCCTTTGAGAACTTTAATGGATTCCGCGCCATATTGCTCGGGTGATTGCGCGTCTTCAGACATTCATGTCGTCCTTTTTGATTTTGGTATTTTATACCCATATTCGCAGGGAATGTCACGCGATTGACCGAAAATACCCGTCAGGGCCGGCCCGGCTCAGGAACGCCTGGACACCTCGGAAATACCGTCGGTTTCGGTGACTTCCAGATACTGCGCCCGCGCGCCAAAAGTCTCAAACAATCCGGGTTCCGTACCTGTCATCCAGGCTTGCGTTTTCAACGCGCAAATCTCGTCATAAAGCGACGCTCTGCGGGCGATATCCAGATGGGCCGCGACCTCGTCCAGCAACAAAATGGGCGGTGCGCCAAAGTCCTGAACGAGGGCGCGCGCATTGGCGAGGATCAAAGACACCAGCAGGGCCTTTTGTTCGCCTGTCGAACAGTCGCGCGCGGGCACGCCCTTGGCCTGGTAAACGCCGTAAAGGTCGGTGCGATGCGGCCCGACAAGCGTGCGCCCGGCTGCGATGTCGCGAAAACGGCTTTCGGCCAGTACCTCGCGCAGGTCGTCTTCTGTTTCAGGCAGGCTGCCTTCGGTCTGTGTCAGTTCAAGCACCGCCGTCGGAAAGGCGGTTTCTGCGGCGTTCTGGGCAGCGCTGAGGCGGGTCAGCGCCTCGGCGCGGGCGGTATGAATACGATGCCCCGTTTCGGCCATCTGACGCTCTAGCGCGCTGTACCAGTGCGGATCGCTGACCTGATCCTTGAGCAGCCGGTTTCTTTCGCGCATGGCTTTTTCATAGGCCAGCGACGCCTCGGCATGATCTGGAAAGAAACTAAGAGTCATACGATCCAGAAAGCGGCGGCGTCCCTCGGCCCCTTCGATCCACAATCGATCCATCGCCGGGATCAGCCACAGTACCCGCGAAATTCTGGCAAGAGCAGTCTGAGGTGCGGCCTTGTCGTCTATGCGTACCTGACGCGCGCCACCCTCTTGGGACCGGATATCGATTTCGTGGCTTTGACCGGGGCAGTGCAGCAGCCCTTCCAGCTTCCAGCCCAATGCCTCGGGGCGTCGGGTCATGTCTTCGGCGCTGGCGCGGCGCAGTCCACGACCCGGTGAAAACAGGGATATGGCTTCGAGAATATTGGTTTTTCCGGCCCCGTTTGGGCCAAAGACCGCAACCGGATGCGCATCGCATTCGACAACGGCTTTCTTGTGGGACCGAAAGTGAGACAGGCGGAGACGCGACAGATACAGCTCAGACACACGATTGTCCTTTTGCCGGGTCAGCGCGCATCCAGATCAGGTATGTCAGCGCGTCACACACGCATCGGCATGACAACATAAACCGCGCTGGTGTCGTTGCCTTCGCGCATCAGGGTTGGATCGCCTGCCGAATTGAACAGGAACACGGCGTTTTCGCGATCCACCTGACTTGCAATCTCCAGCAGATATTTGGCGTTGAAACCAATCTCAAGCCGTTCATCGCCATATGCCACGGCAAGCTCTTCTTCGGCGGCACCCGCATCTGGCGCATTGACCGACAGGATCAGTCTGTCTTCGTCCAGCTGCAATTTGACGGCACGCGAACGTTCTGACGACACAGTTGCTACACGGTCGACAGCCTTGGCAAATTCGGACGCGTCCACCTCTAGTTTGCGGGTGTTTCCGACCGGGATCACACGTGTATAATCCGGGAATGTTCCGTCGATAACCTTGGAGGTGAGCGTAATATCTGGGGTCGCGAAGCGGACTTTGGTTTCTGACACCGACACTGCAATCGACATGTCGTCATCGTCCAGAAGTTTGCGCAATTCGCCAACGGTTTTGCGGGGCACAATGACGCCGGGCATCTCGGCAGAGCCTTCTGGCAAGTCCGCATCGATCCGGGCAAGCCGGTGACCATCCGTGGCCACGCAGCGCAGAACGCGACCGCCCTCAGACTCGGACACATGCATGTAGACACCGTTCAGGTAATACCGGGTCTCTTCGGTTGAGATGGCAAATTTCGACTTGTCAAACAAACGCCGCAGAACGGGCGCAGGCGCCGAAAAATTGCTG
Source organism: Shimia sp. (assembly GCF_039969785.1). Lineage (GTDB taxonomy): Bacteria > Pseudomonadota > Alphaproteobacteria > Rhodobacterales > Rhodobacteraceae > Shimia. The sequence goes on from NZ_JBDVNC010000051.1 coordinate 17,985, forward strand.
GAATATTCAGAGGATGCCATCACCGGAAAATCTTCTTTGGGCAATGTCGCCAAAGAAAAGTTAGAGCGACCAGCGTCAACCGTCAGGCGGCCGGACGTCCCGTCATCGGTTAGCGTAACCAGAGCCCCATCTGGCAATTTGCGCACGATTTCGTGCAGCGTGGTGGCCGAAACGGTAGTGGCACCTGCGCGCTCGACCATGGCCGGGGCTTTGTCAACAACTTCGATATCCAGATCGGTTGCACGGAACTGAACCGTATCGCCTTCGGCCTCGATCAGAACGTTGGCAAGGATCGGGATAGTGTTGCGGCGCTCGACAACTGATTGCGCCTGGGAAACGGCCTTGAGCAGAACGCCGCGTTCGATACTAAGTTTCATGTCCTCTTCCCTCATCCATGCCGGGAGGGGCAAGGTAGCGTAATCCCCCGTCGGCTCAAGCTGTTTATTGTTTTTCCGACGCTTTCCCGGGGTCGTCAAGGCGTCGTTGGGGTCCGCAGTGAGCATTGGATGGAATTTTGTAGGAAAACTTGCCAGAAAGTAGAATTCGTGCGTCCTGATCCGGCGGGTTTGGCGGGTATTCCAACAGGTTTGTGCAAATAGGACAAATCTGCCGCAGCCACCCATTGGCTGCAGCCACGTTTCACCGGATCATCGTTTTCAAAATTTTGAGGTCAGGCTTCCAATGACCGGCGTAACAGTTCGAGGTCTTCGGCAATCTGACCGTCCTGAGACCGCAATTCTTCGATCCGTCGAACGCCGTGCATGACGGTTGTATGATCGCGCCCGCCAAACCGACGTCCGATTTCCGGCAAAGACCGCGATGTCAGTTGCTTGCAAAGATACATCGCCACCTGACGCGGGCGCGCAAATGTGCGGACACGTTTGGGGCCGATCATGTCGCTGAGGCGGATATTGTAATGGTCCGCGACCTTGCGTTGAATTTCCTCGACCGAGATTTTACGCTCGGAGGCGCGCAGGACATCTGACAGGCAATCCTGGGTCAATTCCATCGTGATTTCGCGCCCTACCAAAGAGGCAAATGCGAACAGTCGGGTCAGAGCGCCTTCCAGCACGCGCACATTGGTGGAAATGCGATGTGCCAGAAACTCCAGAATGCCATCCTGCATCTGTAGTTCGGGATATTGCGCACGATACGTGTCGACTTTTGCCTGAAGAATGCCTAGGCGCAGTTCATAGTCTGTGGGGTGCAGATCGACGACAAGCCCACATTGCAAACGGCTTTTGATGCGGTCTTCGAGGTCTTTGATTTCGCCCGGCGCACGATCTGCCGAAATGATGATTTGTTTGTTCTGGTCGACCAGCGCGTTGAAGGTGTGGAAGAATTCCTCCTGTGTGCTGTCTTTGCCAGCGATGAACTGAACGTCGTCCACCATCAGAACATCAACCGAGCGGAAAAGCTCTTTGAAGTCCATCATACGGCGGTCGCGTAATGCCTGCACAAACCGATACATGAATTGTTCTGCGGACAGGTACAGCACATTCAGGTCCGGCCGGCGCGCCTGAAGCTCCCATGCGATTGCGTGCATCAGGTGGGTTTTGCCCAAACCGACGCCACCATAAAGAAATAGGGGGTTAAATGTCACCGGGCCGCCCTCTGCCACACGGCGTGCGGCGGCGTTTGCCAACTCGTTTGGTTTGCCGACAACAAAGCGGTCAAACGTAAAGCGTGCATCCAGCGGGGCGCCGGCGATCTCAGTTTCACGGCTGTCTTCGGATTTCGATGCTTTGGGAGCGGCAGTTTTCATTGACGGTTTAGAAGGGCGTACTGACAGGTTGGCGGGCACTTTGAAAGTCACGCGCTGTACAGTTTTTCCGACCTTTGCCAGCTTGTGCAAAATCAGGTCACCATAGTTTTGCGATACGTAGTTCCCAATAAAATTCGTTGGGACATGAAAAGTGGCGACACCGTCGGAGAGCTCCGAAAACTCTATGGGTTCAATCCAGGTTTTGTAGTTATTCTGCCCGACCGTTTTGAGTAAGTCTTGTTGAAGCGCGCCCCATTGTTCTTGTGTCATCTGTCCCCATATTCCTTCAGCGGTGCTTTGCCGGACTGTGCCCGATCATTCCTGTCCTTCACGATCCACAACGCCCAAGGCAGCAGAACATTCAAGTTCCAGCGAACAGCATTACCACCCGACCAGATTCCCCAATCCGATCAGTCGCTTTTCGATTGCGCATTTGCGCAGCAAATTAGGAACAGTTTCGAACCAATTGACCACATGGCAGACACATCCAATCATGCGCAAATGCACCCGGATATGGTGTCCGATATGGCCTGCCGGCCATCGCGGTATTGGTATCTGTTCCCCCCAAGGCGAAGTGACTCGCAAGACTGAAAATAGCAAGTTGGTCGGCGTCACGGCAACCGAACTTCGAACTTGACTCGGGGAAACTTCGAAAAGAATCTCTTAGTCCGTTTTAGGGGGCACAAAATAGAAAAGGCGCTGCCTAATGCAGCGCCTTTTCTTTCAGTCACTTGGACCTGAATTCAGGCCAGAGATTTGACGCGTGATGAAAGACGCGACATTTTCCGGGCTGCTGTATTTTTGTGGTAAACGCCTTTGGTGACGCCGCGCATCAATTCTGGCTGAGCGGCGCGCAGTGCTGCGGTTGCTGCCTCTTTGTCGCCCGAAGCGATGGCTTCTTCGACGGTGCGCAATGTGGTGCGGATGCGCGAACGGCGCGCTTTGTTGACGGCCAAACGGCGCTCGTTCTGACGGGCGCGTTTTTTCGCTTGGGGTGAATTTGCCATGAATCTTAGACCCTTACTTGGTTCGGTTCGTTAAAATGCGTGCCACGTCCCGAGCGGGCCTCTCGCGGATGGAGAGAATCGATTCAAGCCTGAGCGGGCTGCACGCGCATGTATGACGGCGGCATATAGCGGCTTTGGCGCAGGTTGCCAAGGCGATTCTAAAGCCGGATCAAGACCAATATCTGGAACGTCGGCATCGCATCGGTATTGTGTCCGTATTGCATCGGTTGTGATTCAAGTGTTCCGAATCCGATCTGACCCGCCTGCCTTTGCCTCGACTGATATTCGTGTTGGCGCGGGTTGGACAGAACCCCTTGGCGTTCTTTCAATGGTTTTCGACAGGGATGAGTCACAGCAGGCCTTCAAAGCTGGATGTATCGGATTTCTTCTGCGTCTCGGTGTAGCTCCAGAAAAATGCTGCAATCCGGGCGACCCACATACCGAAGGAAAAGGAAGGAGCAGTTTTGGCGGCTTTAACAGTGTCTGACATGGGAACCTCGCAATTATTGACGTTTCATGTTCTAAATCTACTGGATGGCGCTAGTGCGCGCTTGAACGGCAGCTTGTCAAACGCTTGCCATTTTCTTGAATTCTGTTGTCCAGAGGTTGTGCTTCTTGATTTTCGCGTTCGACGACATCCGAATAGACACTGATTGTCAGGAGTTGACCCGGAAAGGTGAATTGGTCCCTTTGCAACCGCAGGTCTTCGACTTTCTGCGATTCCTCGTGGAGAACAGAGAGCGCGTCGTGTCCAAAGATGATCTGATTGAGGAAATCTGGGACGGTCGGGCAATATCGGACGGTTCATTGAACGCGCGTGTGAATGCTGCACGAAAGGCGGTTGGCGATTCCGGTAGCCGGCAGGAGTTAATCAAGACCATTCCCCGCAAGGGGTTTCGTTTCGTTGCACCCGTTACCGAAAATGCGAATGCAGAAGCCCCTGTTGAGCCAAACGTAAAAGAGGCGACCGACAAAGGGCCATCTTTGACGGTGTTGCCGTTTGCCAATCTGAGTGCTGATGATGGGCAGGCATTTCTTGCGGACGGCCTGACCGAAGACGTCGTCACGGCGTTATCCAAGCTTCGCGGGTTCTTTGTAACGGATCGTTCCACGACTTTTGCGCTGAAGGCGCAGGAAATTGATCTGCGTGAAATTGCGGCAGAGTTGGGGGTGCGTTATGTCTTGCAGGGCAGCGTTAGATCATCAGGGCAACGCATTCGTGTAACGGCCAGCTTGGTAAATGCGGAGTCTGGCGCGCAGTTGTGGAGCGAACGTTACGACCGCGATCTGACGGATATTTTTGAAATTCAGGACGAACTGACCGAAAGCCTTGTTGCGCATCTCTCGCCCGAGTTGTTTGCGGCCGAGCATGCACGTCTGCGGCGGCGCCCTCCGGCAAGTCTGGATGCCTGGGAATGCTTCGTGGATGCATTACATCATTACGGAAAGCAGTCTCAGGACGGCAGCCGAACGGCCATTGACGCCCTGGAACGGGCCATAGAGCTTGATCCGCTTTACGCTCAGGCGCTGGGACTTTACGCGACCATTCTGGCCTGGCGGGTTATTCAGGGCTGGGAGCCCAAGGAGCCGACACTGGACATGGCACGCGCAGCGTCGGATCGTGCCTTGTTGGCAGATACCAATGATCCCTGGGCTTCGATCGGGCGCGGATACGTGTCAATTGTCGCGCGGGAAGGCGATGCCGCAATCATGAATTATGGGCATGCAGTAGATTTGAGTCCCAACTTTGCTTATGCACGGGCGCTGCTTGGGGTTTCAAATGGTTATGCTGGCAACGCGGATATTGCGCGGACGCATATTCAAAAAGCCATCGCGCTGAGCCCACGCGACACGTTCATCGACAAATTCTACCTTTATCTGGCCATAGCAGAATTTCAGGCAGAAAATTACCATGAAGCTGCCCGAGCCGCGCAAAAAGCAATTCAGCTAAAACCCGGTCATCCCAGTTCACACCTGTTCCGGGCGGCGTCCTATGGTGCTGCACAGGAACAGGGGCCAGCGGAAGCGGCCGCCAAGGATTTTCTCGCGCTGGTGCCGCATGCACGCGCGTCAGAAATACAAAACTCGGTCTTGTATTATCAGGAGGCTGATCGCCAAAGAGTGGCCGACGGGCTGCGCCGGGCTGGCGTGCCAGAGTAAGGCCCGACGCCCTGCCGGATTTCGCTTTTTTGACCTGAAAGCATCCCTTGGAGTGAATTCCGGGCGCGCCTTACTTGTCCCGGAACTGGGCTTCGCGCTTTTCCATAAAGGCGGCCATGCCTTCTTTTTGGTCTTCGGTCGCGAACAGGGCGTGAAACACACTGCGTTCAAACAACAGACCCTCGGTCAGCGAGCTTTCAAAGCTGCGATTGACGGCTTCTTTGGCGGTGCGCGATGCGATCAGAGATTTTTCGGCAATCTTGTGTGCCGCGCTCAGCGCTTCGTCGATCAGCTTTTTGTTGGGCACAACGCGGCTGACCAATCCAGCGCGTTCTGCTTCGGCGGCGTCCATGAAACGACCGGTCAGGTTCATATCCATCGATTTGGATTTGCCCACTGCGCGGGTCAGACGCTGGCTGCCGCCCAATCCGGCAATAACACCCAGATTGATTTCCGGCTGACCAAACTTGGCCGATTCAGACGCGATAATGAAATCGCACGCCATCGCCAGTTCGCAACCACCGCCCAGCGCATAGCCTGATACAGCGGCGATCACCGGTTTGCGGATACGCTGGATGCCATCCCCAAAGGCGGCAAAGAGATTCGCAGCACTGACTTCGGCAAATGTCATCGCGGACATTTCTTTGATGTCGGCGCCAGCGGCAAATGCTTTTTCCGATCCGGTGAGCACAACACACCGCACCTTGTCGTTGGCATCGGCGTCTTGCAAAGCCCGCAGCAGTTCACTCAGCAGCTGTTGGTTCAGAGCATTCAGCGCGTCCGGGCGATTCAGCTTGATAAGGGCGACGTGGTCTTCGATTTCGACGTTGATCGTCTCAAAAGCCATGGCTTTGCTTTCCATTGTTCCGGTCAGAAGTGATTCCTTACCATTTGCGGTGGCTGGATCAAGTTATCTTTGGCATTGCGCGCAATAGTAGGATGAGCGTCCTGATTGAGTGATTCGGCAAATTGTGCCCGTGCAGGCCGGAGTTCTGCAGGGTTCATCTTCGCGTCCGTAGACATCAAAAGAGTGTTGAAAATAACCAAGTTCGCCGTCTGCCTGTCGAAAATCCCTGAGTGATGATCCGCCCGCGGCAATGGCGTCCTGCAGGACTTTTCGGATAATCGGAACAAGAGATTTGATGCGGGCCTCTGAAATGGCTCCTGCCTTACGTTTAGGCGAAATTCCTGCACGAAACAGCGCTTCGCAGACATAGATATTGCCCAGACCGGCGATGATTCTCTGATCCAGAAGCGCGGACTTGATCGGTGTGTTGCGCCCCATGAGGCGGTCGCGCAGGTAGGTTTCGTCAAAGCCGTTGCCCAATGGCTCGGGGCCGAGTTTCGCGAGCAGGGGATGGGTTTCGATCTGATCAATGGGGCGCAGATCCATGGCGCCAAAGCGACGCGGGTCATTGAACGTGACGCGCGCGCCATTGTTCATATCAAAGACCACATGGTCGTGTTTTTCCGCCTTGGGATGGTCATGTGTGAACTGACCCAGCGGATCGCCGGACACCGTCATGCGCCCGGACATGCCCAGATGGATCAACAGCGTTTCGCCGGTGGACAGGTCCACAAGGATATATTTGGAGCGGCGCCGCAGCGCCTCGACACGGGCGCCGGTCAGGCGGGCGGCTATGTTTTCGGGAAACGGCCAGCGCAGATCGGGGCGGTTCACCTGAGCGTGGATGATGATTGCGCCTTGCATTGCGGGTTCCAGACCGCGGCGGACGGTTTCGACTTCGGGCAGTTCGGGCATGGTGTATTTGGTTCACACAATTGGGTGGCAGGGGCGCGGTTTGGCGAGTGTGCACACAAAGGTTCCCACACGCAATCGCCGCATTGTGCGTCGCCGGGCACACATATAAGAAGAGTCCGAAGCAACGGACGGCTACAGCCATGAGCGATCAGACCAGTAAAACCACGCATTTCGGATTTGATACGGTGCCGGAGGCTGAAAAAGCCGGGCGGGTTCAGGGTGTTTTCAATTCGGTCGCGTCAAAATATGACGTGATGAACGACGTGATGTCGATGGGAATTCACCGGGTCTGGAAAGACGCAATGATGGACTGGCTGGCGCCAAGACCCGGGCAAAAACTGTTGGATGTGGCCGGTGGCACGGGCGACATTTCCTTTCGGTTCCTGAAGCGCGCAGGCCAGGGGCACGCGACGGTTCTGGATTTGACCGAACCCATGCTGGTCGAAGGGCGCAAGCGCGCCGAGGCGGATCAGATGGCGGAAAGTCTGGACTGGGTTGTGGGCGACGCGATGTCGTTGCCGTTTGAGAACAACACCTTTGATGTCTACACAATCAGCTTTGGCATTCGCAATGTGACGCGCCCTCAGGAAGCGTTGAACGAGGCGTACCGTGTGTTGAAACCGGGTGGGCGTCTGATGGTTCTGGAATTCAGCCAGATCCCAAATGACATGATGCAAAAGGCCTATGACCTGTATTCCTTTAACGTCATCCCGCGTATGGGTCAGGCGATCGCCAATGATCGCGACAGTTATCAGTATCTGGTCGAATCGATCCGCAATTTCCCGGATCAGGACACGTTTCTGGATATGGTGCGCACCGCAGGCTTTGGAAATGCGAAATACCGGAACCTGACGCTGGGTATTGCGGCACTTCATTCGGGTTGGAAGCTGTGAGAGGTCCACACAATCTATTGCGGCTGATCCGCACTGGCGCCACGCTGGAACGGACCGGCGCGATGAAAGTGGTGATGGATGCGTTTGATACGCCGCCGTTGGTACGGATGGCGGCGCGTGGTTTGGTCTGGCCGTTTCAATGGATGGGCTATCGCGGTGATCCCAAGGTGCCGCCGGTGCCGCGCGCGCTGACGGCGCTGGGCCCGGCTTATATCAAGTTTGGACAGGTTCTTTCGACCCGCCCTGACGTGGTGGGCAATGATCTGGCCACCGAATTGCGGGTGTTGCAGGACAAGCTTCCGCCATTTGATCTGGCTGTGGCCAAGCAATCGTTCGAAGACGAGCTGGGTGTTTCTGTAAGCTCGGTCTTTTCAGAGTTTTCCGAGCCAGTGGCAGCGGCGTCGATTGCACAGGTGCATCGGGCCCGATTGGCGGAAACCGGCGAAGAGGTTGCGGTCAAAGTGCTGCGACCTGGCATTGAAAAAGCGTTCCGCAAAGACGTTGACGCGTTCTACTTTGCCGCTGACTGTATCGAGTTCCTGTCGCCAGCCTCGCGCCGGTTGCGTCCCCGCGATGTGATCGAACACTTTGATGGTGTGGTAACAGGAGAGCTGGACCTGCGTCTGGAATCCGCCTCGGCCAGCGAATTTGCTGCCAATACGGGCGACGATGCCGGGTTTCAGGTGCCGTCTGTGCAGTGGGAGTATTCCAGCCGCCGTGTGATGACGCTGGGTTGGGCAGAAGGCGACCCGCTGGGCGACAATGATGCGCTGGACGCGGCGGGGCATGATCGCCACGCGCTGGGCAATCGGGTGCTGGAACTGTTCCTGAGCCATGCGTTGCGCGACGGATATTTCCACGCCGACATGCATCAGGGCAACCTGAAGGTGGCCCCGAATGGTGACATCATCGCCTATGATTTCGGGATCATGGGGCATATCGATGAATACACACGTCGGGTGTATGCGGAGATTCTGTTTGGGTTCATTCAGCGCGATTATCAGCGTGTCGCCGAGGTGCATTTCGAGGCGGGGTATGTGCCCGCCAACCGGGATGTCGACGAATTCGCACGCGCCCTGCGCGCTGTGGGTGAGCCGATCTTTGGCATGGATGCCACGCGGATTTCGATGGGTCGGTTGCTGAACTATCTGTTCGAAGTGACCGAGCGGTTCGGCATGGAAACTCGCACCGAGCTGATCCTATTGCAACGCACCATGGTAGTGGTCGAGGGTGTGGCGCGGTCGCTGGACCCTGAGGTTAATATCTGGGACGTGGCGAAGCCTGTGGTTGCCAGCTACATCCAGCAAAGTATCGGTCCGCGCGCGCTTGGGCGTGATTTGTTGAAAACGGCGCGGGTGCTGGTGCGCTTTGGTCCGCGTTTGCCGGGTCTGGTCGAAGAAGTTCTGATCCGTCAGGCAACACCAGAGGTCGCGGTTAAGCCTCGTCGGTGGTCCAGCGCTGTTATTGGCGGTGTTGTTGGCGCTGTTTTGGGCGGTGGCGCGGTATTAGCCATACTTTCGCTGAGTTGATCGCCACGGCCTGTCATTGGCAAGACGCGATGCATTTCCGTTAAAAACCAGGGGCTGTGACAGGGCCGCAAGCTGGCTGGGTGGCTGGCTTTGGCAGACGCATACATTTTAGCTGACATATTAACCCTTTTTGCTTTGGCGAAATCGATTCTCGGGTCTAGGGTCAACACATAGGTAATTCCCTATACGTTTTTGAATAGTCAATTTTCAGGAGGGTTGTTTATGTCATCAGTTAAGTTTTGTAGCTTGGTTGTAGCCGCAATTGTTGCAGCAAGCGGAACGTTGAATGCTCAGGAATATCAAGCCGATGAAGGGCAACTGAACAGCCTGTTTCCTGAGGGGAAACCGTATTCCCCCTATGCAGATCGCTCGTTCCCGGAGCGCCCGTTATGGGGCGATAGTCACCTGCATACGGCGTTGTCGATGGATGCCGGGGGCTTTGGCAACCGGCTGGGGCTGGATGCGGCATATCGGTTTGCCAAGGGTGAACAGGTTACGGCGTCGTCCGGACAACAAGTGCGTTTGTCTCGCCCGCTGGACTGGTTGGCGATCACGGATCATTCCGATGGTATGGGTATGGTTCAGGACATTTTGTCAGCCTCGCCCAACGTTACGAGTTACGAACAGGGCGCGCGCTGGTCCAAAGGGATGCGCGCAGGTGGTCAGGATGCTGTAGATGCAGCGCTGGATCTGATTGGAACGTTTTCGCAGGGCGAGGTCGATCCAGAGATGTTTGCCCAGTATTCACCGGGCTCGCGAAACTATGCGAATGTCTGGGATAATGTGATCAACGCGGCTGAAACGCATAACAACCCGGGTCAGTTTACGGCCTTTATCGGGTTTGAATGGACGGCTTTGGTGGCGGGTGGCAACATGCACCGCAACGTGATTTTCCGCGACGGCCCGGATCGGGCGCGTCAGGTGGTGCCCTATACAACACAAGCCCCGGTCGGAAGCACAGACCCGCTGGATTTGTACAAGTATCTTGAGGCTTACGAAGAAAAGACCAATGGCGCCACGATGACATTTGCCCATAACGGGAACTTGTCCAACGGCATCATGTTCCCGATGGATGCGCAATATACGGGTAAGGCGCTGGATGCGCATTATGTTGAACAACGTGCCAAGTGGGAGCGCATGTACGAGGTCACGCAGATCAAGGGCGATGGCGAAACTCATCCGTTTCTGTCACCGGATGACGCATTTGCCGATTATGGCACATGGGATGTTGGCAACCTCGACCTGAGCGAGGCCAAAACCGAAGAGATGCTGGCGGCAGAATACGCTCGGGAAGCGCTGAAAATCGGCATGGTGCTGGAAGAAAAGCTGGGCACGAATCCTTACAAGTTTGGCATGATTGGCGCGACGGATTCTCATACGTCGCTGGCGACAGCCGAGGAAGAGAACTTCTTTGGCAAACATGCGGGGTATGAGCCGTCTGCAGAGCGTCTGAGCCATCCGTTCATGAAGAACGAAAACGGCGAGCTGTTTTCGTGGCAGCAAGTGGCGTCTGGTTTGGCGGCTGTTTGGGCCAAGGACAATACACGCGCCTCTTTGTTTGACGCGATGGACCGCAAAGAAGTGTATGGCACAACCGGGCCACGTATGACGGTTCGGTTCTTTGGTGGTTATGATTTTGCCCAATCAGATTTGCGCACCAGAGAGGTTTCGGCGGTTGGATACCTCAAGGGCGTGCCAATGGGTGGTGATTTGACGGCTGCGCCCGAGGGCAAAGCACCGACATTCCTTGTGGCGGCGCTGCGCGACCCGATTGGCGCCAATCTGGACCGGGTTCAGATCGTCAAGGGTTGGGTGAACGCAGACGGGACAACCGGTGAAAAGGTGTTTGACGTGGCGTGGTCTGACGATCGCGAGGCGGATGGGAATGGCGACATCCCGGCGGTTGGCAGCACGGTCGATGTGGCAAGCGCGACCTGGACCAACACAATTGGCGCGGCTGAGTTGCTGGCGGTCTGGGAAGACCCGGAATTTGATGCCAGCCAGCGGGCTTTCTACTATGCGCGGGTTTTGGAAATTCCGACCCCGCCCTGGTACCTGTATGACGTTGTGCGTTTGGGATCTGAGATGCCTCAGGGCGCACCAACAGAGCAGCAAGAGCGCGCCTATACGTCGCCGATCTGGTTCACGCCCGAGGGCTGATATCGGAAGCAGCACCAAAAAAAGGCCCCGGGTCAAACCGGGGCCTTTTCTATTGGGTATTTCAAATGGCTTAGGACAGCAGGCCCGCGTGACGCAATGCTGCGTCGATCTGGGTCTTGGTGCTGTCGTTCAGGCCAGTCAGTGGCAGGCGTACTTCTTCGCCGCACAGGCCCAGACGTGACATGGCGTATTTGGCACCAACCAGACCCGGCTCGACAAAGATCGCTTCGTGCAGCGGCATCAAACGGTCCTGATAGTCGAGCGCCTTGGCAAAGTCGCCCGCCAATGTGGCCGCCTGAAACTCTGCACACAAACGAGGCGCCACGTTGGCTGTGACCGAAATACAGCCTTGGCCGCCATGGGCATTGAACCCAAGCGCCGTGGCATCTTCGCCGGACAGCTGGATGAATTCTTTGCCACAGGCAGCGCGTTGCTGGCTGACGCGGGCCAGATCGGCAGTTGCGTCTTTGACACCGACAATGCGTGGCAGCCTGGCCAGTTCACCCATCGTTTCCGGCGTCATATCAACGATAGAACGCGCAGGAATGTTGTAGATGATGATCGGCAAATTGCAGCAATCATGCACAGCCGTGAAATGCGCAATCAAACCGCGTTGTGTGGGTTTGTTGTAATACGGTGTGACCACCAGAATAGCCGACGCGCCGACTTTTTCAGCGTGCTGTGCCAGACGGATGGATTCCAACGTGTTGTTGGACCCGGCGCCTGCAATCACAGGGACGCGGCCTGCGGCGGCGCGCACAACTTCTTCGACCACGGCTTCGTGCTCGGTATGTGTCAACGTCGGGCTTTCACCGGTGGTTCCTACGGGAACAAAACCATTGGTGCCTTCGCCGATATGCCACTCGACCAGCTTCTTGAGCGTTTCCAAATCCAGCTCGCCGTTCGTGAACGGCGTGACGAGTGCGGGGTATGACCCTTTAAACATGGCACGCTCCTTTTTCTGCGTAGCTGGGCGGAATTGCCCGGTATGAAATCGCGCGGACACTAGCGGTAAGTCGCCGCCTTGCCAAGAATGTGAATTGAAGGCAGGCTACGGCACGATTTATTGTTTGGTTCTATCCGTTTTTGATTTGGAAATTGCAAGGCATGTTACGTCTTCTTCTGGCACTATTGGTTGCGGTTGGCGTCGCTTTTCCCGTTTTCGCGCAGGAAAACGTGAAAACTCGGGCTGCGATGGAGGCTGTGCGTGCGCAGGATTGGCAAACTGCGGCGGCGGCGGTGGATGGGTCTGTGGCCCGCGATATTGTCGAATGGCACCGGTTGCGCGCCGGGCTGGGCACGCCGGCGGAAGTTTTGGCATTTCTGGAACGTCGCAGGGATTGGCCGGGGTTGGCATATTTGCGCAAACAGTCCGAGAAGGTCTTTGCCGGGGCGACATACCGCGAAAAGCGGGCCTTTTTTGATTACGGCGCGCCCCAAACCGCGGTTGGCGCATTGGCGCATGCGGACATACTGATCCAGGAGGGCGAACAAGGTGCTGCCGAAGCAGATATCGTTCTTGCCTGGCGAACGATGTCGGTTGATGTGGCCACGCATGCGCAGTTTCTCACGCGGTATGGAGAGGTGCTTAAACCGCACCACTCCGCGCGGTTGGACGCCATGCTGTGGAAGGGTTGGAAGGGCAATTCGGAACGCATGTATGCGCTGGTGCCGGTCGGTTGGGTTCAGTTGGCACAGGCACGGTTGGGGCTGCGCGATCAGGTTGACGGCGTCGACGGGCTGATTGGTGCGGTGCCTGAGGCGCTGCAAGGTGATCCGGGGTTGGCTTATGAACGGTTTGTCTGGCGTCATCGCAAGGGCCGCAATGAGGACGCCATCGCGCTTTTGCTTGAGCGCAGCAAGGCAGGCACGCTGGGCGAGCCAGCCGAATGGGCTGCGCGGCGTCGATCATTGGTGCGCAGTCAGATGCGGGCCGGGAATTATCAGGCCGCTTATGATGTGGCCGCGTCACATGGCATGGCCCCGGATTCGGGCTATGGCTTTTCCGATTGCGAATGGTTGGCCGGGTATCTGGCGGTGCGATTCCTGAACAAGCCCGAACAGGCGGCGGTGCATTTTGTGCGCTTTGCACAATCGGTTGAAACGCCCATTTCACTGGGGCGGGCGGGTTATTGGATGGGCCGGGCTTATGCTGCGATGGGCGACGCCGAAACCGCGCAAAAGGCCTATGCCGCTGGTGGACAACATCAGACGAGCTTTTACGGATTGCTTGCCGCTGAACAGGCCGGGTCCGCGTGGGATGTTTCGTTAAGAGGCGACGAAGTTTTTCCGGACTGGCGGAAAGCAGACTGGGCGCAGAGTAGCGTGCACGAAGCCGCGCGCATGTTTCTGGATGCGGGCGAATTGAGTCTGGCAGAGCAGTTCTGGGTGCATCTGAGCGAAAGCCAGACCCGGGAAGGGCTGGGTCAGATGGGCACAATGGTTCTGGAGCTTGGGGCGCCGCATATCGGGGTGATGCTGGGCAAAAAGATGGTGCGGCGTGGGATTACCCTGCCGGGCCCGTATTACGCGCTGCATTCGCTGAAGAATATGGAATTGCCGGTGCCGACCGAGCTGTCTCTGGCCATTGCGCGCCGCGAGAGCGAATTTGATCCGGTTGTGGTCAGTCACGCCGGTGCACGTGGATTGATGCAGTTGATGCCCGGTACGGCCCGTCAGGTGGCTGCGGCGACAGGTGAGGTTTATTCGCATGCATGGCTGACATCGGACCCGGATTACAACGCGCGGTTAGGAAGCGCGTATCTGGCTGGTTTGGGACGGCAGTTTGACGGTAATATCATCATGGTCTCTGCAGGATACAACGCAGGACCGGGCAGACCTGTGCGTTGGATGGATACTAATGGTGATCCGCGCGGGGGCAGTGTTGAAGACATGGTGGACTGGATCGAGATGATCCCGTTCAATGAGACCCGCAATTATGTGATGCGCGTTTCTGAGAGCCTGCCGGTGTATCGCGCGCGCCTGGGAAAAGACCCGCATCCGGTGCCATTCGGGCAGGAAATCGTCGGGAAAACGGTGTTGCCGCTGAACTAGGCGGCCAAAGCACTCAAACTGTGCTAGACTGATCCAAAGACAACCGAGCTGATGAGGCCGGATCCATACAGGCGCCCCGTTCCAAGGAGGTGGGCGCATGATAATACGCATATTTCAGGTTGTGACGCATCCCGGCAAGGAAGATGAGTTTGCCCGGTTTTTTCACGACACGGCGATTCCTATGATGAAGGAAACAGATGGTGTTGTTTCGGTTTTGCCCGGTGCACCCCGTCCGGGCAGCCCCCGAGAGTTCTGTTTTGTCATGGTGTGGCGGGATTTGGAGTCTCTGAAGGCTTTTGCCGGAGATGATTATCGCCACCCCCACATTGATCCGGCAGAGGCTGATCTGGTCGAGTTCCGCAGTATCAGACACTATGATCTGGTCGAATGACCCTGTTGAGATGTGCGTGGTCTAGCTGCTTTGTCGTTCGCGCCATAATGTGAAAAGCCCGGCGCAGACCACAATTGCCGCGCCAATTGCCACGTTGCTGCGCAGGGTTTCGCCAAACGCCAAAACGCCCAGCGTGACGGCAAACGGCAGTTGCAGATAGGCAAATGGCTGCACGGCGCTGGCCTCTGCCAGTTCGTATGTTTTGATCAATAGCCAGTGGCCCAGCACGCCGGTGCAACACAGCAACGACATCCACAGCCAGTCAGACCCTGACATGGGTTCCCAATGGAACACGCCGATGGCGGTCATCACGACACATCCCATAGTTCCGGTATAGAAAAAGCTGACCTCGGCTGTGTCACGACGGGCGACATAGCGCGTCAGCAGGCCATAAAGTGCGAACATGCCAGCTGCAACAAGCGGTACGATAGCAACCGGGGAAAACACGGCGCTGCCGGGTTGCAGGATGATCAGAACCCCAACCGCACCCAAACCAATCGCGACCCACCGTCTCCAACCCACGCGCTCGCCCAAAACCGGGCCGGACAGGGCGGCAATGATCAGCGGATAGCAAACGAAAATCGCGTGGCTGTCTGTCAGGCCAAGCAAGGTGAACGACACAACGGTCACACAGATTTCCAGCGCCAGCAAAACTCCGCGAAACACCTGAAGCCAGACAAAACCGCTTTTTGCAGCGCGGCGCAATCCACCCGCCCGCCGCGCCGAAAGAACCACAACAAAAGTCGCGAAAAACCAGTACCGGATCATCACCACAAGGTAGGTGTTGTATTCGCCCGCCAAATGCCGCGAAATCCCGTCCTGCATGGCAAACACAAACGTGGTCATGCACATCAACAGGATGCCCAGTCTGGTGTTGGATTGGCTCATGGCGCGGGCTTTCGCGCAGTTGTCATGTGACGCTTGCGCCCGAAACCGGGAATGCGCGTGACTTCGAACCCGGCGGTCTCAAGATTGCGACGGACAAACCCAGCGGCGGTATAAGTCGCGGCCGTGCCGCCCGGGGTCGTGTGGGCTGCGACCTGGGTGATCAGGTCGCTATCCCAGAGCTCCGGATTTTTGGCTGGCGAAAACCCATCCAGAAACCACGCGTCCGCGGCAAAGCTTTGATCGCAGAGCGTGTGGCGTGCATCGCCATGGATCACCTGCGCCTGAATGCCATCGAGCGTGATCAGAGACTGGTCCTCTGCCCATGCTGTGACCAGACGCGCGGCATATGCGGCCAGTTCGGGAAAGGCCGACAGTGCGAGCTCCATTTCGGCAGCAGTCATGGGGAACGCTTCAAAGCTAGTAAAGTGCAGCGGGGTGGTCTGACCGGATGTGTCCCACGCCATCCACGAGGTCAACAGGTTCAACCCGGTTCCGAACCCTAGCTCGCCAATGTGAAAACCGGGGGCAAACCGATCCGGCAAATCATTCCCCGCCAGAAACACATGCCGTGTTTCCGCCAGCCCGTTTTCAAGGCTGAAATAGGGGTCATCAAACCGGGTCGAAACGGGAATCGCCCCGTCACGCCAGTCCAGATCTGCGCGCTGGTCGCTCATGTGTGGATGCCTTATGGAAGGTCAGAAGTGCAGGATTGGACGACCCGGGGTGATTTGGCAATGGTGGATGTAAGCGTAATGGGGGCCGGGGTGTTCGGGCTAAGCGTGGCTTATGCCTGTGCCAAACAAGGCGCGCGCGTTCGGGTGATTGATCCGGGCGGCATCGGGGCCGGGTCCAGCGGCGGTTTGGTCGGTGCGCTGGCACCGCATGCGCCCGAGCAGTGGAACGAAAAGAAAGCGTTTCAGTTTGACAGTCTGATCATGGCAGAGACGTTTTGGGTCGAAGTAGAGACGATCGGCGGCGTTTCGGCGGGATATGACCGCACTGGTCGTTTGCAACCCGTGATGAATGAACGCGGGCTGGAATTGGCGTATGCGCGGGGCAACACCGCCAAAGAGCTGTGGCAGGGCAAAGCGGATTGGCAAGTGGTATCCGCGCAAGATGGCGGCGACTGGGCACCGCAGTCGCCAACAGGCTATTTGATTCACGACACCTTGTCGGCGCGTATGAACCCAAGAAGCGCGGCGGCCGCTTTGGCGGCGGCTGTGGTCGCGCTTGGTGGTGAGATAACCGATGCTGGTGCGGCGCAAGGCAAGGTGGTTTGGGCGACCGGTTGGCGCGGGTTGATGGATTTGTCCGCCGAATTGGGGCGCGTGGTTGGCAATGGTGAAAAGGGGCAGTCAGCGCTTTTGCGCGTGGCCCGCCCGGATATGCCTCAGATTTTTGCAGATGGTGTGCATGTCGTGCCGCACGCGGATGGAACGGTAGCAATCGGTTCGACCACCGAGCGGGATTTTGACGACCCGTCTTCGACAGATACTCAGCTTGATACGGTGCTGGAGCGCGCCTGTGCAGCCGTTCCGGCGCTGCGCGGTGCCGAGGTGATTGAACGTTGGGCCGGGGTGCGCCCGCGTACCAAAAGCCGCGCGCCCATGTTGGGTGCGCATCCAACGCGTGTTGGGGAATTCATTGCCAATGGCGGTTTCAAAATCGGGTTTGGCATGGCGCCCAAAGTCGGACAGGTTATGACCGATCTGGTTTTGGCGGGCCGAAACGATATTCCTGCGGATTTTCAGCCGGAAGCCTCTCTTTAGCGCGCCTGCGCGGTCATGCACTGGCGTCCATCCGGTCCACGCACCCAGCAGGTGCCATCATCTGCCCAACAGAAAGCCGCGTTTTCAAAATGCATCAGTGGCGCGGTTGCACGAAATGAGAATTCTGACAAAGTTCCCAGTTTTTCCTGCGCCATCAACATCAGCATTTGCGCCAAAAGCGGACCGTGCACGACCAGCCCGCCGTAGCCTTCGACATCGCGCGCATAGTCGAGGTCATAGTGGATGCGATGCCCGTTGAATGTCAGCGCGGAATATCGAAACAACAGCGTGCTGTCGAAACAACGCGAAAAGCTGTCTGTCTCATCGGTTCGCGCGGTTGGGGGTGGCGTCTGTGCAACGCTTGGATCAGGGTCGTTGCGATAAACCAGTTCCTGAAACTCGCGGATCGCCACTTGGCCCTGCTGTGTGATCTCGTGGCGCAAGGTCACAAATCCAAGCGGGCCGGTTCGACCTTGTTTGTGACTGGAATTGACAAGTGTGGTTGTTTTCTGGGCGGTCGTCCCAGCGCGCAGCGGATGCAGGAACTGCACCTTGCCAGCGGCCCACATGCGTCGGGGCAGCCCCATGTCGGGTATGAGGCCGCCCACTTTGGGATGACCATCACACCCCAATTGGGCCGGTGGCTGTGCGTCCCAGAAATAGAGCTGGTGAAACAAGGGCAATAAACTATCGCCCGCCTGAACCTGATCGTGTCGTCCCAGTGCGGCCAAAAACGCATTGGCGCGGGCGGGGTCCAACGGATCGCTTTGACGATGGCAAAGGGTTGCGTCATCCTGCATGTCAGCCACGCTAGGTGGCAAAGCGGAAGAGGACAAGACAGATATGCCCAGGGTGAATGCGTTGGATCATTTAGTTCTGACTGTGGCCAGCATTGAGGCCACGATAGCGTTTTATCAGAGTGTCCTTGGCATGACGGCTGAGGTGTTTGAACCGGCGGACGGAACCCAACGCTGGGCTTTGACGTTTGGTGCGCAAAAGATCAACCTGCATCAAGCGGGGGCCGAATTTGAACCCAAGGCAGCGCGGGCCATACCGGGCTCTGCCGATCTGTGTTTTTTGAGCGAAACAAGTCTGACGGCGTGGCAGGCGCATTTTGACAGCCTGAATGTTCTGGTCGAAGAGGGGCCGGTGGCGCGCACCGGGGCAACCGGACCGATCTGTTCGTTGTATATTCGAGACCCGGACGGGAATTTGCTGGAGGTCAGCACCCCGATGGAGCAATGACAATGATCCGAATTGCGGAATTGCGACGCTTAGGATTGGAGATGCCGCAATATCAGGAACGTGTGCGGATCGTGTCCGGCGGGCCGCTGTAGGGCGAAGTGAGGCGAATAAAAGCGACGTGCCCGATTTGGAACGGATGGGCCAGCAAATGATAAAACGGGATAATGTCATGACACAGGATCAAAATAACGCGGTTATCGTCGGTTGGGCACACAGCCCTTTTGGCAAATTGGACGCGGAAGGCATCGAAGCGCTGTTTGCAAGCGTTGGGACGGACGCGCTGAACCATGCGGGTGTGGACGCCGGGGATGTGGATCTGGTGACTGTTGGCGTGTTGAATTCCGGGTTTTCAAAACAGGGGTTTGAGGCAGGGCTGGTGTCGGTGGCGGTGCCGGGGCTTGAGAACACGCCCGCATTGCGTACCGAAAACGCATGCGCCACAGGGTCTGCCGCGCTATATACGGCAATCGATGCGATTGAAGCAGGCCGCGCACGAATTGCCCTGGTGATCGGTGCCGAAAAGATGACCGCAACTCCAACATCGGACGTCGGGGACATTTTGCTGTCCGCAGCGTATCGCAAGGAAGAAGACGGGCTGCCCGCAGGGTTCGCCGGGATATTTGGCCAGATCGCTGACAGCTATTTTCAGAAATACGGCGACAAATCCACAGAACTGGCGATGATCGCCGCCAAGAACCACGCCAACGGTATGGGCAACCCGTTTGCCCATATGCGCAAGGATTTCGGCGTCGACTTCTGTAACACGATCTCGGACAAAAACCCGCGCGTGGCGGGACCTTTGCGGCGCACCGATTGTAGCCTGATTTCCGATGGTGGCGCGGCTTTGGTGGTCACGGATCGTGCAACCGCACTAGGGCTGGCGCGAGCCATCGCATTTCGCGCGCGTGCGCATAAAAATGATGTTTTTCCATTGTCGCGTCGCGATATGACCGCCTTTGATGGTGCGCGGCGGGCTTGGGATGATGCAAAGGAAACGGCCGGTGTCACGCTGGATGACCTTGCGCTTGTGGAAACGCATGACTGTTTCACCTTGGCTGAGATGATCGAATACGAAGCCATGGGGCTGACGAAACCGGGCGAAGGCTGGAAAGCCATTCGCGAGGGCGTGACCCGGAAAGATGGCAAGCTGCCTGTGAACCCGTCTGGCGGCTTAAAATCCAAGGGCCATCCCATCGGTGCGACGGGTGTGTCGATGCATGTGCTGGCGGCGATGCAGTTGATGGGCGATGCCGGTGATATGCAAATCGCAGATGCCAACCTTGCCGGAGTGTTCAACATGGGCGGCGCAGCTGTCACAAACTATGTGTCCATTATGGAGCGTGTGAAATGACCATTACGCCTGTTTCCACGCGCACGATGAACCTAGCGCATCTGGTCGAACAACAGGCCCGGCGGCTGGGCGAAAAACCTGCCTTTGTCTGGGGTGATCAGCTTTGGACATGGGCGGAAATGGATGCCCGCGTCAAATCGATGGCTGGCGTTCTGGTGGCGCACGGGATTGAAAAAGGCGACCGTGTTCTGGTTCAGTCGCGCAACAGCAATCAGCTTTTTGAAAGCATGTTTGCCTGTTTCAGGCTGGGCGCGATCTGGGTGCCTGCCAATTTTCGCGGCGCTCCGGATGATCTGGCGTGGATGGCGGAACTCTCTGGGGCCAAGCTGTTGCTATGCGATGCGGCATTCCCGGAACATGCCGCTGTCGCAGGCCCCTACACATGCCTTGCCATCGGTAAGGCCGAGTTTGCGCCGGACATCGATGATCTCATGGCAGAACAAACAGTTACGCCCGCACTTGCGCCGGTTGATCGCGATGATCCGTGCTGGTTTTTCTTTACGTCGGGCACGTCCGGGCGACCCAAGGCCTCGGTGTTGACGCATGGACAGCTTGGCTTTGTGATTATCAATCACCTGTGCGACCTGGTGCCCGGCACGACACACAAGGACGCTTCGCTTGTCGTGGCCCCCCTGTCGCACGGTGCAGGTATGCATCAGCTTATGATGGCCGCGCGCGGCGCACCGACGATCCTGACCTCGGCCCAGACATTTGACACAGCCGAGATTTGGTCATTGGTCGAGCAGTGGCGTGTCACCAATATCTTTACCGTGCCAACCATCCTGAAAATGCTTGTTGAGGCGCCTGAGGTGACTTTGCATGATCACAGCTCGCTGCGCTATGTGATCTATGCGGGCGCACCGATGTACCGGACGGATCAGATCAAGGCGCTGGATGTGCTTGGCCCGGTTCTGGTGCAATATTTCGGTTTAGGCGAGGTGACGGGCAACATCACCGTTTTGCCGCCCTCGGAGCATTCATCCGCTGAAGACGCGCGTATTGGGACATGTGGTTTTCCGCGCACAGGCATGCAGGTTGAAATTCAGGCCGATGACGGCACCCAGTGCGCTTTGGGCGAAACGGGTGAAATCTGTGTGACCGGTCCCGCTGTGTTTGCTGGTTATTGGCAGAACCCCGAAGCAAACGACACGAGCTTTCGCGGTGGTATGTTCCGCACTGGTGATTTGGGTCACATGGATGAGCAGGGGTATCTGTATATCACTGGTCGCCAGTCCGATATGTACATCTCGGGCGGATCGAACATTTATCCGCGTGAAATCGAAGAGAAACTATTGCTTTGTCCCGGCGTCTCTGAGGCTGCGGTGTTTGGCATGCCAGATGATAAGTGGGGCGAAATCGGCGTCGCGGTTGTGTCTCTTCATGCGGGTGCCGAAGTGGCAGCGGACGAAGTAGCAGACTTTCTGCAAGATAAGATCGCGTCCTATAAGATGCCAAAAACATTCCACGTCTGGGATGAAATTCCGAAATCCGGCTATGGCAAAATGGCCAAACGGCTGGTGCGCGCTGAACTGGAGCGTCGGCTGGCCGACGACACGACATGATGCGACATGTCGTTCACCCCGGGCCTGTGCGGGACACGCGTATGGATTTGGCGCCTTGCCAGGGCCGCGCCATTGAAGTGACTTTAGAAGCGGGCATGCCTTTGGAAGACGCTGTGGCACAGGCTCTGGCTCCGTTGGAGCTGGACAGCGCGTGGGTGGAAATCGTCAACGCCGAGGTCGAATGCCTGACCTATGTCATTCCCGCAGTTGCGCCTGATACAACACATGTGGCGTGGTATTCGGACACGCACAGTTTCGACAAGGGCCGGATTGACCATCTTGGGATGATTGTGGGCCGTCATGGTGATGCGTCTTTTCTGCATGGGCATGGCACATGGGCGCCCGAGGGTCGGGCCGCTGCAATGGGTCACATCCTTGCGCCACAGACGCGTCTGGGGACGCCTGTCACAGCGCGCGGGATTGGCCTTGTGGGGGCGCGATTTGATCGGCGTGCTGATGAAGAGACAAATTTCGATCTGTTCCATGTTGATCAAATGACGTCCACTGGCGGATCCTATGCCGCCTTGCGACTGTTGCCCAATCAGGATTTCGCCACGGGGCTGGATGCCGCTTGCGCTGCGTTGGGTTGGCAAGCCGCGCGTGTACATGGGATCGGCAGCGTGAACACGCCCCGGTTCGAAGATGGCCGGGTGCTTGAGAGTCTGCCAACGGAGTTTCTGATCACCGACGCCATTGCCGGAAAGAACGGGCCGGGGCCAGAGATTGTCGTCGTTGGAACAGACGGTACAGATATTCGAACGGGGCGCTTGTCGCGCAATGAGAACGCGGTCCTTGTGACTGCTGAGTTGGTACTCAGCCGGCTAACCGGCTGAGCTGACATCAAAGACAACACGCAACGCGCACGTCAATCCACGTTGGATCAGGCCGGATTGGGCAGGATCACAATTTCCACGCGGCGGTTCTGACGGCGTCCTGCGTCGTTCAGGTTTGAGGCCAATGGTTGATCTTCGCCCCGCCCGATGGACTGAATACGGGAGAACGGCACGCCACCCTCCATCAGCACGTCAGACACAGCGTTGGCGCGGCGTTCAGACAGGGTTTGATTGTGTTCAGCCGATCCGGTGTTATCGGTGTGGCCCAGAACCTGAACCGAGCTGTCAGGGTATTTGTTCAGGCTGGTTGCGACCTTTGTCAGATCATCGCGCAGCGCGGCGTTGACTGCATAGCTGTCCACTTCAAACAGGATATCCTGAGGCATGGTCAGGATCAGACGATCACCGGTGTTTTCGATGTGCACGTCGTCATCCAGCTGCTGGCGCAGCTCGGCTTCCTGCTTGTCCAGATTGTGACCGATCACAGCGCCGACACCAGCGCCAATTGCGGCACCTGCCAGCGCATTGTTGCTTGTGGCCGCTGCAGCTCCGGCACCCAGTATGCCGCCAATAATCGCGCCGGATTTCGTGTTGCGATACTCTTGGCGCTCTTCCTGACTGCCCGAAACATAGCCGGGGTCGGTGCAGGCGGTCAGCGCCAGTGCGGATACCGCACAGATTGAAAGTGTGATTCTGGTCATCTCGTTGCCTCAGGTATTGGGTCGTTTTTTTGGACAATATAGCTGATCCGGGTCCGGTGCCCAAGGGCGCGCCACCCCAAATCGGCGGTTCGACGCCGAAATCACACTTGTTTTGCAACCGGATTGACCTGTTTCACAAGGGGTTCTGATCACAATTGGGTCAGGCCTGAGCGCGGGCGGATTCATACGCCAGCAAGGCCCGTTTGACCGGCAGGCCCCAGTGATACCCCCCGAGCCCGCCAGATTTGCGCATGGCGCGGTGGCACGGGATGAGCCAGCTGACCGGGTTGCGCCCCACGGCGGTGCCCACGGCCCGCACAGCACGGGGCGAGCCGACGGTGCGGGCGATTTCGGAGTAGGTTGAGACCTGACCGGACGGGATACGCATCAACGCCTCCCAGACTTTGATCTGAAGCGCCGAGCCGATCATATAGATTGGCACTTTGCCCAGATCGTTACATTCGGAATTATAGGCGGCCAAAACCCATGGCCGCAAAAACAGGGGGTCTTCGACAAAATTTGCCTTGGGCCAGCGCGACGTCAGGTCCTGCATTGCGTCCTCTGTGCCGGTTTCGGATGCGAATCCAATGCCGCAAATCCCCTTGTCCGTTCCCATCACCAGCGACAGGCCAAATGGGCTGTCAAACCAGCCCCAGTAAATCGTCAGACCCTCGCCGCGCTTGGCGAATTCGCCGGGGCTCATCGCCTCCCAGCGGAGGAACAGATCATGTAACCGGCCAGACCCGGACAATCCCACCGCGTCAGAGGTTTCCAGCGTCGTGAAATGGTCGTGCAACAAGGCTTTGGCGTGCCCCAGAGCAAGGTATTGCTGAAATTTTTTTGGCGACACGCCAGCCCATTTGGTGAACAGGCGCTGAAAATGAGCCGGACTCATATCCATCGCGCGCGACAACTCCTCTAACGAAAGCGGATCTTCGTTCTGGTCGATCAGCTCGATCGCGCGACGCATGATATTGAAATGATAGCCCTGTTGCATGTCGGACATCGTTTCTCTCCTCAACTCTTGTGCCCCGAGATTATGCGCCGCGCCGATCATTCGCGACCCGTTTCTTGTGCAAAAATCCGCATCAGTCCATGTCATGCCCGCGCACGGGCCATTCGCAACTTGCAAGCCGTCCCGCGCGGCCCATATGAAGGTGGATGATCAGAGAATTTTCAAAACCCGAGTGATTTCCTAATGAGTTTGCGTGACCGTCTGGGCGTCTTTATTGAACGCCCCCTGTTTAGAAATGCCATTCTGGGCGTTATTTTGTTCAATGCGGTCATATTGGGGCTGGAAACGTCGCAAACCGTGATGGCGGCGGCCGGGCCGCTTTTGATTGCGCTGGACATGCTTTGTCTTGCGATTTTTGTGTTGGAAATCGTGGCAAAAATATATGTCCGACGCTTGCGCTTTTTCTCGGACGGCTGGAACATTTTTGACTTTGTGATCGTGGGCATTGCCTTATTTCCCGCAGCGCAGGGGCTGTCTGTTTTGCGGGCTTTGCGAATCCTGCGATTGTTGCGGGTGGTGTCGGTTGCACCGTCCTTGCGCCGCGTGATTGAGGGGTTGATCAACGCCTTGCCCGGCATGGGGTCCGTGTTTTTGTTGATGACGCTGATCTTTTACATTGGCGCGGTGATGGCCACCAAGCTGTTTGGCGCGGCTTTTCCTGACTGGTTCGGCACCTTGGGGCGGTCGGGGTATTCGCTGTTTCAGATCATGACCCTGGAAAGTTGGTCCATGGGGATCGTGCGCCCGGTGATGGAGACCTACGCCTATGCCTGGGTGTTTTTTGTTCCGTTCATCTTGTTGACCACTTTTATTGTTCTGAATCTGGTGGTTGGTCTGGTGGTAAATTCGATGCAGGACGCGCATCACGTCGAAGCAGACGAGCGCACGGATACCTACCGCGACGAAGTGCTGGCGCGGCTGATCGAGATTGAAACAGCTCTCAAAGACCAGCAGCAAAAGAAGTAGCGGTTTGCGAACGGGGAGTGCGGTCTTGCCTGATACGGCAACGCGGTGCATTAGAGGGTCATGGCAAAGCAACTCGATTTTCATACCATCCGCGAGATTTTCACCCGGTTTCAGGCGGCTGAGGCTGAACCCAAAGGTGAGCTAGATCACGTCAACGCCTATACGTTGGTTGTTGCGGTCGCATTGTCGGCGCAAGCAACTGATGTGGGGGTGAACAAGGCCACTAACGCGTTATTCAAGATCGTCGATACACCGCAAAAGATGCTCGACCTCGGAGAAGAGGCATTAATCGATCACATCAAGACCATTGGGCTTTATCGAAACAAGGCCAAGAACGTGATGAAGATGTCGAAGATTCTGGTTGAGCAGTATGACGGCGAAGTGCCCAATTCACGCGCCGCGCTGGAAAGCCTGCCGGGGGTGGGTCGCAAGACTGCCAATGTGGTGCTGAATATGTGGTGGCAGCACCCGGTTCAGGCCGTGGACACCCATATTTTCCGGTTTGGCAATCGTTCGGGTGTATGCCCCGGCAAAGACGTGGTCGCGGTTGAGCGCGCCATTGAAGACAATATTCCTGTGGAGTTTCAACACCACGCCCATCACTGGATGATCCTGCACGGACGGTATGTTTGCAAAGCGCGCAAACCTGTTTGCGGCAACTGCCTGATCCGGGATCTCTGTATGTTTGAGGACAAAAATCTGTGAGCACTACATATCAAGTTGTCGGTATCGGCAACGCCGTCGTGGATGTCATTTCCCAATCGGATGACTCGTTTCTGGACCTGATGGGTATCCAGAAAGGAGTTATGCAGCTTGTTGAACGCGAACGTGGCGAAATGCTGTATGCCGGGATGACAAACCGGACGCAGGCGCCGGGCGGATCTGTGGCCAACACGATTGCCGGGTTGGGGTCGATGGGTCTGAAGACCGGCTTTATTGGCCGGGTGCAGGACGACGCGCTGGGGCGGTTTTATGCGTCATCCATGCAATCGGAAGGCACCGATTTTGTGAACACGCCTGTGGCGGGTGGCGATTTGCCAACGTCGCGGTCGATGATCTTTGTCTCTCCGGACGGAGAGCGGTCGATGAACACCTATCTTGGTATTTCTTCCGAAGTCGGCCCGGAAGACGTGTCAGACGATATTGCCGGGCACGCGACCCTGCTGTTTCTGGAGGGGTATCTTTATGACAAGCCCAAAGGAAAGCAGGCATTCGAGCGGGCGGCCAAGCTGTGCCGTCAGGGCGGAGGCAAAGCCGGTATCGCGCTGAGTGATCCGTTTTGCGTGGATCGTCATCGCGAAGATTTCCGCCGTCTGGTGTGTGACCTAGATTTTGTGATCGGCAATCAACACGAATGGGAATCGCTGTATCAAACCGATTTGTCTTCGGCGCTGGAGCAGGCTGCCAATGATAGCGGGCTGATTGTCTGCACCCGGTCCGGACATGATGTCGTTATCGTGCAAGGTGATGAAAAGGCGTCTGTGCCGGTCAACGAGATTGTACCGGTAGACGCGACCGGGGCCGGTGATCAGTTTGCGGCCGGGTTCCTGTACGGTGTGGCAACGGGGCAAAGCCTTGAAACGTCCGGTCGTATGGGCTGCATCGCGGCTGCCGAGGTGATCAGCCATTACGGCGCGCGTCCAGAGGTGGATGTCAAACAGCTGTTTCGCCGCGAAGGACTGATCGGGTAAACGATCAATCGCTTAGTCAGCTATTATGCAAGGTGCCGGTCCATCCAGGGATGTGATCGGCGCCTGTTCATTTAAAGCGGGAAATGTCAGGTGCGCAGTTCTTTGCGGATCACCAGCTTTAGGCCGGACCAGATATCGCTGACGGCGCAAACCTTTACGTCGACCAGCCCCATCGGCAAAGCGATGGCCCTGACGGTGTCTTCGGTGATTTCACTGGGCAGTTTGGATGCCTTTTTCGGCCAGCTTACCCAGATCATGCCGTCTTGGGCGATCAGGTGCCGTGCATTTGTGAGCGCCGTTTCAAGCGGCGCGCATTTGTCGGCAAAAACATGCAAGACCTCGGTCTCTGCGACAAGATCAGAACCCCATGACAGTTCGGGCGCACCGTCCCCAAGAAGATCGCGATAGGCCGCTGGCGGATTGATGGCAACCGCCCGCATACCGGGTTTCAACCCGAGCTTTTGCCACAGCGGTTTGCCTGAATATCCGGCCATCAGTTGCCCAGCTTGGCGTGCACCTCGTCCAGATCAATCTCGCCGATTGGCATCTTGTTGGCTGGATTTTCAAAATCGTATTTGAACAGGCGGAAATCGCTTTTGTAAATTTCGTACACCAGATGCATCGACAGATCGTCGAAATAATCCTCGACCGGGTGGGCGCGTTTAGGGCCGTGGCCTTCGGATTCATTGAATCGCGGGATTGTTGCAAGATCAACGTCGTGTCGCGTTTCGACGTTGTCCAATACCTGTTGCATGCCGTCGTTGAAGGTTTCGGTCCAGACGATCTGATCATAGGAACCGCCATTCACGATAAATGTCGACACATGCCCCGAAGTTGCGGACCAGTGAATGTCGGGGTCCATAGGGCGGCGCCAACGAATGGTATCACGGGCAAATAGCAAAAAGCGGCGAAAGCTTTGAATCTGGTCAAATTCTTGTTTCCCGTCATCGCCGCCAACTTCGATTCCATATTTCTGAATAAGCATCGGAACGAGATTGCCGCGATAGCGTTTGCCATTGCGTTGAATGCCACAGATTTTGTCAAAGAAAGATGACAGGATGCGGGTATAAGGATTGCGCACGCAAGTGAATGTGTACGCGCTGTGATTTCGCACATTGTCCGTGATTGGCCGGTGACTTTCTTCAAGCGCCCATTTGTGCATTCCAGACTTTGCGTCGTGGATATCGCCATCGAAAAATGCGCCATGGTCTGAATAGAACATGATTTGTCCGATGGTCGAGCAGGCACATTTTGGGACCACGCGATACAATACACTCTCGCTCTCGGTCATCCAGGTTCCGGGAAAGCCCATATAATCTGTCTCCGTTTATGGCATGACTCTTGTGAGCCACTTTCGCCATCAACACAAAAAAAGCAAATAATGTCTGTTTATTCAACGCGTGTTCATCATTAAATGGGTAAACAATCAATCAATAAACAGGGTTACGGTTTCGGGAATGGCAAAAATCGCTTACATTTTGCTGTGCCACAAGGACCCAGAGGCCATTATTAATCAGGCCAAACGTCTTACGGCCACAGGTGACTGCATCTCGATTCACTTTGATGCGCGTGCCAAGCCCGCGCATTTTCGCATGATTGAAGATGCGCTTAAGGACAATGAGAACGTTGCATTTGCCAAAAAGCGGATAAAATGCGGTTGGGGAGAGTGGTCGCTGATACAGGCCACGTTGTATGCCGTAGAGGCCGCAATACAGAGTTTTCCAAGGGCGACACATTTCTACATGCTTTCCGGGGATTGCATGGTGATCAAGTCGTCCCAGTACATTCATGACTTTCTGGATGATAACGATGTCGATTTCATCGAGAGCTTTGACTATTTTGAAAGCGATTGGATCAAGACGGGATGGAAGGAAGAACGCCTGATCTATCGCCACTGGTTCAACGAGCGGACACAAAAACGCCGGTTCTATGCGTCATTCAATTTGCAGCGGCGGTTTGGGCTGACCCGGG
This sequence comes from Shimia sp., assembly GCF_039969785.1. Classification (GTDB taxonomy): domain Bacteria; phylum Pseudomonadota; class Alphaproteobacteria; order Rhodobacterales; family Rhodobacteraceae; genus Shimia. Next base: position 46,698 of record NZ_JBDVNC010000051.1, read on the forward strand.
AAATTCCTTCAGATTTGCAAATCATGATTGGCAGTCAATGGTGGTGCCTGCGTCGTCAGACCGTTGAGGCCGTGCTGCATTTCACAGAACAGCGTAAGGATGTGATGCGGTTTTTTCGCACCACGTGGATTCCGGATGAGACGTTTTTCCAGACCATCGTCCGGCATCTGGTGCCATCCAAGGAAATCCGCACAAGAACACTCACGTTTTTGATGTTCTCGGACTATGGGATGCCGCTAACGTTTTATAACGATCAGTATGATCTGCTGCTCAGTCAGGACTATTTGTTTGCACGCAAAATCAGCCCAGAGGCGTTGGAGTTGAAAGAGCGGTTGGGGCGTCTTTATGCCGAAAAAGAAGTTCAGTTCCAAATCTCTGCCGAAGGGCCAAGCCTGTTTAAGTTCCTGACCAGCCGAGGACGTGACGGCAAACGATTTGCCAGCCGGTTCTGGGAAACCGAGTCGACTTTGGGGCGAGATCGCGAGCTTATGATTCTGGTGTGCAAAAAATGGCATGTTTCCAAGCGTTTGCTGCACAGGATTCAGCGACAAACTGATATTCCGGCGATTGCCTATTTGTTTAACGAAGAAAGCACGCCGCTTCCGGATTTGGGTGGTATCCAGTCGACATTGGAAAAACGTACCCGTCACCGGCGCGCCTTGATGCGCATGTTGTTTGACTATTACGACACCAACCGGCTGATTATCTGTCTTGATCCCTCAGCGATGGATCTGATGCAGGACTTTTTCGGAGACCGATCCACCACACGGATGTTGGAAGTTCAGTGCGCCTTTACGGATGAATATCTGATTGGGCATGCGACCCGGATCGGGCTGGCTGGCGATCGTACACCGCACGAAACGCTTGAACGCCTGTTGCCGACAATCCGGCGCGACATTCTGAATGAAGGCGACCGTATTCTGGATGCTGGATTTACGAATGTCGGGCGCATTCGCGAAGGCGACGATTTGGGTGAGCAAGTTCCATCGGTGATGCAGTTTTTGTCTGTCTCCGAAGATGTCGCAACGCGTATTGTTGATACAGAACATCTGTTTGCGGACTAAACCCGTCTGTGAACCCGGCAAGTTTCGCAAAATTCTTGGCAACGCCGGTGTGTCAGGTCGACCGGGTCAGGTTCAGAAAGACGTCTTCCAGGTCGGCTTGTTCCGTTTTGACGTCCCGAATGGATATTCCCGCTTCGCGCACCGCGCGCAGCACATCCTCGGCGGTGGTTTGTCGCGCGTGATAGGACAGGGCAAGGGTTCCGTCCGGACGACGCTCGACCTCGATCCCCGGCGCTTGTGGCAACGATGATGGTGGTTCGCTTGGGTCAATCATCATGCATTTGGCATCCATCTTACCCAATAGGTTCGCGGTGCTGTCGCACACGACAAGCGATCCCTGATTGATAATCGCGATCTGGTCACACATTTCTTCGGCTTCTTCGAGATAGTGCGTTGTCAGGATGATGGTCATGCCCTGTTCGGCGTTCAGCTTTCGGATATTGGTCCAAAGCATCTGACGCAGTTCAATGTCGACGCCGGCGGTTGGTTCGTCCAGCACCAGAACACGGGGTGCGTGCACCAAGGCCTTGCCCAGTAACAAACGACGGCGCATGCCGCCCGACAGCGTGCGGGCATAGGCCTCGGCCTTGTCGCTGAGGCCGATCATCTCGAGAATTTCGTCGCTTTGCCGTTGTGCCCTGGGAACGCCGTACAGCCCGGCCTGCACTTCAAGAGCGCCGCGGGGGGTGAAAAAGGGATCAAGGTTGAGTTCCTGAGGCATCACGCCAATGGCTGCACGAGACTGGCGCGGATTGGTGTCCTGATCAAACCCCCAGATGCGCACATTGCCGGAGGTCTTTGTCACCAGTCCGGCCATGATATTGATCATGGTGGATTTTCCGGCACCATTTGGGCCAAGAAGCCCGAAAATTGACCCTGCCGGGATGTCGAGGTCGATGCCTTTGAGCGCATGTTTGACAGGTTCGTGCCGCCCGCCCTTGTAGGTCTTGGTCAGTCCCGTGATTTCGATGGCGCTCTGCGTCATAGCTGCACTTGCTCCCGGCTGCACTATCCCTCATATTCGGACCTAACCAAACCGGCCCGGAACAACAACCGGGTGTAACGGCGTTTCAATCAGAGGACTGCCAGAAATGACCATTCAAGCGCCCGAAACCCAGATCGTTGACTCTTATCGTGTGGCCTGTGACGGCGGCGAAGGCGCGCTTGGCCATCCGCGTGTCTGGCTGCAGATCCCCAGTGATCGTGGCTGGGTCGAGTGCAGCTATTGTGACTGCAAATACGTGCACAAGGATCATGTCGGCGAAGCCGCCTGAACCAGTTCCTAACAGTTTAGTCAGAGATGGGTCCGTGCGTGGTGACGCTCGGGGGTGTCCAGATGTGCAACGTTGTTGAATTGGGTGAGCAGGGGGCGACCAAGCACCATCTGCCAGCGATGCACCGACGTGTTCATGATTGCGAGGCACATCTGTGACCACCCAACGACGTCCAGCGCAAGTGTCTGGCGCAGAACAGCCCCGATCAGCCCGCCGGACGTGACCACCATGGCGCGCCCTTGCCCGTCGGCAATCTCTTTCATGACGTCCTGAATGCGGTTGGAAAAGTCAGCATGGCTTTCTGGTGCGCCCTCAATGTCACCCCGCTCCCAAGCGCTCAGCACGGTTGGAAGATGGCTGATAAACCCTTCCCGCTCGGTTGGCACTTCAAGACCGTGTTGCTGTTCCATCAGCTGTGACAGGTTGAAATAGGCAAATTCGTTCAGGCGTGGATCGTGGATCATCTGCGACGGGTCGGCAATGCCCATGCTGGTTGCAGTTTCAACGTGACGCCGCATTGTGCCGGTATAAACGCGCTGAAACCGATCCTGTGTTTCGCTCATGTACCCCCCAAGCCACTGCGCCTGTTGATGACCAAGCGGGGACAGCTTGTCATAGCTTTCTTCATCGCGCGCGGTGGTGTTGGCTTGTCCATGGCGGATGAGGGTGATGTGGGGCATGGGATGAAACCTTAAAAACCAATATGTTCTGATTAGGTCAGAGCGGCCTAAAGGAAAAGAGGCGACGCAAAGTTTCCTGCAATGTGATTGCGCAGGGCAATGTTGGCGGTATTCTGAAGCTGAGTTTCTTGGAGGCGCGCAATGATCAACCCTGATCGGTTTTTGTCTGACTTGCATACATTGCGGTCCTTTGGTGCCTCGGGTGTGGGTAAGGGCGTGATCCGCCCGGCGTTTTCAGATGCGGACATCGCGGCGCGTGAATGGTTGATGCAGCAGATGGCCGAGGCCGGGCTGACGGTGCAGGTGGACCCGGTTGGATCCGTCTGGGGGCTGGCACAGGCGCCGTCGCTTTTGCTGGGCTCTCATACCGACAGTCAGCCAGAAGGCGGTTGGCTGGATGGTGCGCTGGGCGTGATCGCCGCGTTAGAGATTGCGCGGTCTGCACAACAAGACCGCGGCGCGCCGGTTTCAGTTGTGTCTTTTCAGGACGAAGAGGGCCGCTTTGGTGTGACTACCGGCAGCACGGTCTGGTCCGGTACGGTTTCATTGGACACGGCGGATCATTTCCTGGATCGCGAGGGGGTTTCGTTTTCTCAGGCCCGCCAGAATATGGCGCATCTGGCTGGTGATTGGGTCGATCCGCGCCAGTTCACTGGCTTCATCGAAATGCATATCGAACAGGGGCCATGGCTGGACGCGGCCGGGGATACAATTGGCGTTGTCACGGATATTGTGGGCATCCGGGATATGCGCGTGACATTGACGGGGGAACAAAACCACGCAGGCACAACACCGATGCACATGCGCAAGGACGCGTTTCAGGCGCTTTCAGCGTTCAATACGCGCCTGAGCCTTGCCTTTGAAGGGGTGGTTGCGCCGGCGACAGTGTGGACAATCGGGCAGGTGAACCTGCACCCGAATGCGAGCTCGATTGTGCCCGGCAAGGTGACGTTTTCAATGCAATGGCGGGACAGTTCCACCGGGCGTCTGGCCGAAATGGACAAGATTATCCGGCAGGTGGCCATGGATGTGGCCAGAGAGCATGGGATGGTTTTGAATTTCGGTGATATGCTTGGGCTGGAACCGGTGGCGATGGATACGCGCCTGCGCCACGCGTTGACCGAAGCGGCCGAAACAAACGCGCCGGGTCAGTGGCGCGAGATGCCTTCGGGCGCGTTGCATGATGCAACAAACGTCGCACAGCAGATGCCGGTCGCGATGCTGTTTGTGCCGTCAATTGGCGGGATTAGTCACGCATTTGAGGAAGACACAGACGAGGCGGATCTGGTTGTCGGCTTGCAGGTTCTCGCTGATGCGGTTGCGCGGCTGACAAACTAATCGCGCAGATAACCGCGTTTCTGCGCGCGCAATCTGTACAGGTCGGCCGCATTTGACGCCTCTCTGAGATTGCCGAAAATGTGGATTTTCGTTTGACCATTGCCGCCCGAAATACCCCATTCCCGCATGACGGACACTTCCTCAAAAAGGTTCATGGCAATTTCCACGCGATAGTATCGCGGGCGCGTTTTCTGCGACGGTTTGTATAGAATGCAGATGGCCATGACCCAACCCTATTGCACGCGGAATCGCGATGCAACAGGGCAGGGAATTGTTGTCATATACGAGACTGTTTCAGCCCAACAGCACGATATCGGATGCTCCGGCGGAGCGGCGCAGATCATGTGTTTGTGCCAGTTCAGGGTCGTTGATCCACCCCAAAGCGCTTTCGCGATCCGGAAAGGACAGGATGGCGGCCACGTCGGGCAAATCGGGTGCGCCATCCAATACGATTGTATCAGCGCTGCCTTGTTCGACTTTCCCACCGTGGCGCGCCAGGGCAGGTCCGGCTTTCTCACGATATTGAGCCAGCGCTTCGGGGTTTGTTACGGTCAGTTTGGCATAGGCGAAAACCATTTTTTATCTCCTGGATTGATGTCTGCCCTCAACCTAGATCGCAATGCGGCTTGCGAAAACGCGTGTATCTGCAAGCTGGATGTGCGTATATGCATGTCATGAAGGCGGATTGGGAAGACCTGAAAACAGTGCTCCATCTTGTGCGGGGCGGTTCGCTGGCTGCGGCTGGTGCCTTGTTGGGTGTGAACTACACAACGGTTTCACGTCGTATCACGCGGATTGAGGCGACGCTGGAAACCATTTTGTTCGAACGGCTGGCCGATGGGTATCGACCCACCGAAGCCGGTTTGCGTGTGGCTGAATTTGCCTCTGAGATGGAGACGCAAGAGCTGGCGTTGCTGCGTGATTTGCAGGGGCGTGATCAACGGTTGCGCGGCAAGCTGGTGATCACGGCGCCGCAGTTGTTGATTGGTCCCTATCTGTCGCCGGTGATCGAACGGTTTTCGGCGTTGCATCCGGATGTAGAACTGGTGCTGAAGGCGTCAAACGAACTGGTCGACCTGACCCGTCGAGAGGCTGATCTGGCGGTGCGGATTTCGCGTAGTCCGGGTGATAGTTTGACCGGCCTGCGTGTGGCCACGCAGTTATCCGCCGGATTTGGTGTGCAGCGCTGGGTGGATCGCGCCGCCGAAGGGTCTGACGCTGTTATTGATTGGGTGGTTTACGAGGCGTTTTCGCATGTGCCCAAGGCCGCCAAGCAAGCCTTTCCAAACTCGCGCGTTGTGCTGATCTGCGATGATATGGCCGCGATGGTTGGGGCCGCGGTTGCGGGTTTGGGTGTGGTGCGTATGCCGCTGTTTCTGGGCCGCGCGACCCCGGGGCTGGTGCAGATTCCGGTGCTGGAACCGCAACCCTATGCGGATATCTGGGTTGTCGGGCACCCGGATGTGTGGCCGTCCGGCAAGGTTTCCGCTTTTCGCGACGTTCTGGTGCCAGAGTTCCGGCGCAGACGGCATGAGTTTGTTGTCTGAAAGCAAAAAATATCCCGCAGCCGATATTTTGGTCTGCGGGAAGTTGGGAGTGTCCCGTGAGGTAATCCGAGGCCATTTTGATGCGGCTAAAACCGCTGACTGTGTCGCCTGACCTTCGTTGCCTTCTGCGCGCTTTTCTCCCATCAAAGCGCTGGTTCTGCCCGACCGGTACTTGCCGTTGAAATGCACTATACCCTATTTTGCGGAACAACGCTACATTTAGTATTCTAGCAAGCAAGTCGCCCAACCTGTGCGTTGTTTTCAGCTACAAAAAGCGACCTCAACCCTGGTCACACGGCATTTGCGGTTGGATAAAAGGTTGATTTCAATCCCAGCGGACATCGCCCAGAAAGATATAGCCCGCGCCATAAATCGTCTTGATCAGTTGCGGGTTTTTCGGGTCTTCCTTCAGTTTGGTGCGCAATCGTGAAATGCGGACATCCATGGCGCGGTCAAAGCTTTCACCTGCGCCGCCACCAAGCGATTCCTGCATGTGCGCGCGGCTGATCAGGCGCTTTGGGCTGTCCAGAAACAGACGCAGAACCTCGCCCTCGGCATGGCTAAAGGTGGTTTCTTCACCTTCGTCATTTGTCAGAGTGTATCGGTCAAAATACGCGGTCCAACCGTTGAAATGCGCGGTATTCGCGACATTTGTTGCGGTGCCGCGATCTTTGCGCAGGCGCGCACGGACACGCGCCACAACCTCGGCCGGGTCGAAAGGTTTGATGATGTAATCGTCTGCCCCAAGGTCCAGCCCGGTCACGCGATCCTGAACCTGAGCGCGGCCGGAGATGATAATAACCGCAGCCCCCAGTTCCAGCGCCAACCGGTGAACAAGGGTCAACCCGTCTTTGTCGGGTAAACCCAGATCAACAAGACAGACTTCGGGTGTCGTGGTCTTGAGCGCGGCTTCAAATTCTGTTGCGCGCGCAAAGCTCATGGTGCGAAACCCGGCATCTTCCAGCGCGTCGGCCAGAATGAAGCGGATTTCGGGTTCGTCGTCCAGAATTGTGACAAGCGGGGCTGTCATATCTTTTACCTCGGGTGCAAAAATTGATCGAGCTGCTCGGCCGAAAACGGCTTGGACAGAACCGGGGCGCGGGCCGCGCCTTGGATATACAGCGGATGGGATTGGGGCAATGATGTCATCAAATAAGACGGCATCGTTTCATTTGTCAGGTCGCGGATCAGGTCAACACCCGTGGCGTCCCCTTCGAGCATGATGTCGGACAGGACCAGCTTAATCTCGGGCAATTGCGCAATCAGATCGCGCGCCTCTTGAACGCTGGCGGCCTCGATCACTGTGTGTTTCATGTCGGTCAGCATATCGCGGATCATCCCGCGTAAATCGGGATTGTCTTCGACCAAAAGGGCCAGACCGGGCGTGACATGTTTTGCAGCCCGGCGCAGGGGCAGGCGCACAGTGACCTGACCCCCGGTTGGTGTGTTGGCAATCCGCACATCGCCCCCGGCCAGCTTGGTCATGTCATAGACCATCGCCAGCCCAAGCCCCGAGCCTTCGGAGCCTTTGGTGGTGAAAAACGGGTCCAGCGCGTGTTTAAGCGACTCTTCGGTAAAACCCGGCCCGGTGTCGCGGACTGTGAATTGCACCCATGTTTCCTGAACCAGTTCGGCCAGCAACAGGATAGTGCCGTCCTTGCCACAAGCATCGCGGGCGTTTAGCAGCAGGTTGACCAGCGTGTCTTGCAACATTGCGGGGTCCAGCATCAGCAAGCCGTCTGAAATGGATTCCTCAATGACAAGGCTGGCGTGGCCTTCCAATGTTGGCGTCGCGAGGGTTTGCAGATCGGCGATGAAAGCGCCCATATCTGTGGGCACAAGTTTGGGTGCGCGGTGAATGGTTACGTCAGCCAGCCGATTGAGCAGATTACCACCACGGTGCGCCGCGCCCAAAGTAGCCTCGATCAACGCGCGGGCGTCATCAGGCAACTCCATCTTTTGCAGTTTGCTTTGTGTGCCAAGGATGATGGTCAGCAGGTTGGAAAAATCATGCGCCAGACCGCTGGTCATCAGGGCAGCAATTTCACGCCGCCGGGTTTGTTGCAACGCGACACGTGTCTGGGTTTCTTCGGTGATGTCCATCGACAGAATATAGACACCGCGCAAATCACCTTTGTTCCCGTCAGGCGTAAACGCGACCCGGATGCGCCGTGTGCTTGGGTGTTCGTTGAATTCGAAAACCGACGGCTTGCCTTTGAATGCGGCGTCCAGATAGGGGCGGATCGAGCGAAAAGCGTCCTCGCCCAAAGCGCGCCCAATGTGCATCCCAACGATATTGCTGGGCCGTCCGGGAATGACGGAGGACAGGCGCCGGTTGGAATAGGTATAAAGCCGGTCCGGTCCGACATGCGCGATATGCGCGGGCATCATTTCGGCGGTCAATCGCATACGGGCTTCGGATTGGGTCAGCTGTCGTTTGACCTCCTCCAGCGCGTTCACGGTTGATTCCAGCTCGCGGTTTGTGGCGGAAAGCTCTTCGGCGTGCAGCAAAAGCTGATCAGAAAGCTCTTCTGATCGTCCGCGCAACAAAGCCTCCTGGCGTTTGGTTGAGGTGATGTCGGTGTACACTGCCACCCATCCGCCCTCGGGCAAGGGCGAGCCTTCGACGCTGATCCAACGCCCGTCCGTGGCCCTCTTGCGTTCAAAGTAATGCGGCTCAAATGCCAGCGCTCTTTCAACGCGCTCCTGAACAAAGCTGTCGCGTTCCGCTTTGGGAACGTAGCCGTATTCGCCATTGTCGATCAGAAAATGAATGGTCTCGGCGAAATCCGCACCGGGTTCAGTGAGGTGGGTCGGAATGGAAAACATTTCGCGAAAGCGCATGTTGGCGACAACAAGTTTCAGGTCGCTGTCATAGATCGACAAAGCCTGTTTGATAAGGTTCAACCCGGCGATTGTCATGGCTTGTGTTGTGCCGAAAACCCGCTCCATTGTCGTCTCCTTCCTCCTATCGCTAGCACCGTGATCCGGGCAGGCAAAGCCCGAAATGCGTCTTGTTACAATTCGTAAGGTTTGGGAAATGTTCAGGAAAAAGTTGACCCACAGTTTTAAACACGCACCTTGGAAGGTGGAGAATCGCTTCGGCGGTCCTGATCCGTAAATGCGGATCAAACGGGAGGGAAGAATTTTGGCAAAGTCGTCACAGGCGACCGGAGGACTTGGGTCCGTTCCGGCGCTGTTACAGCGGAACGCCACCTTGTTTGCAGACAAGGACGCATACCGGGAAAAAGAATTTGGAATCTGGCAACGCTGGACCTGGGCTGAGACCGCGAAGGAAATCGAAGCTCTGGCTTTGGGGTTTATCAACCTTGGCGTCCAGGAGGGTGATTTTGTAGCCGTTATCGGACGCAACCGTCCGTATTTTTATTGGGCTATGGTTGCCGCTCAGTCTGCGGGCGCAATTCCGGTTCCGGTTTACCACGACAGCGCATCGGATGAGATGGAGTATATTCTGAGCCATTGTGGCGCGAAATATGCTGTGGTCGAGGATCAGGAGCAGGTCGACAAGATCATCGACATTCAGGAGCACCTGCATCAGTTCGAACACATGATCTATGTCGATCCCCGTGGGATGCGCAAATATGATCACCATCAGCTGCACCGCTATTCCGACATTCAGGAACAGGGGCGGGCGTCGTACTACGAATGGATCGATGATCTGAACGCGCGCCGCGACAAGCTGAACTACGACAGCACTTGTGTGATGCTTTATACCAGCGGCACGACCGGCAAGCCCAAGGGCGTGGTGTTGTCCAACCGCAATGTGATCGAGAGCGCCAAGAACAGCTCTGAGTTTGATAATCTGAGCGCCGGTGAGGAAATTCTTGCCTATCTGCCGATGGCTTGGGTCGGGGATTTCATCTTTTCGATTGGTCAGGCGTATTGGACCGGGTTTTGTGTGAACTGCCCGGAATCTGCCGACACGATGATGACGGATTTGCGCGAAATTGGTCCAACCTATTACTTTGCGCCGCCGCGCGTGTTCGAAACCCAGTTGACCAATGTGATGATCCGCATGGAAGACGCCGGAAACTTTAAACGCCGCATGTTCCATCACTTTATGGGGCACGCCAAAAAGGTAGGTGGCGACATTCTGGATGGCAAGCCGGTGGGTTTCATGGATCGCATGAAATACGCGCTGGGCAACGCATTGGTTTTTGGCCCGCTGAAAGACACGCTGGGATTTGGCCGTGTTCGGGTCGGATACACGGCTGGCGAGGCGATTGGCCCGGAGATTTTTGAGTTTTACCGCTCGCTTGGGATCAACCTGAAACAGCTTTACGGTCAGACCGAAGCGACCGTGTTCATCACCGCGCAGCCTGACGGCGAAGTGCGGGCGGATACGGTGGGCGTGCCCAGCCCGGATGTGGAAATCAGGATTGCCGACAATGGCGAGATTTTCTATCGGTCGCCGGGCACATTTGTCGAGTATTACAACAACCCGGAATCCACGGCCTCGACCAAAGATGCCGAAGGGTGGGTCGCGACGGGTGATGCCGGGTTCTTTGAGGATCAAACCGGGCATCTGCGCATTATTGACCGCGCCAAGGACGTTGGCAAAATGGCTGATGGGTCGATGTTTGCGCCGAAATATGTCGAGAACAAACTGAAATTCTATCCCGACATTCTGGAAGCGGTTTTGTTTGGCAACGGTCGGGATCGGTGTGTGGCGTTCATCAACATTGATCTTTCGGCTGTGGGCAACTGGGCCGAGCGTAACAATATCGCCTATGCCTCTTATCAAGAGCTTGCGGGCCATCCCAAGGTGCTGGATTCCATTCAGGGCCACGTGGAAGAGGTCAATAAATCTGTGGCTGCTGACCCCATGTTGGCCGGGTGCCAGATTCACCGGTTTTTGATTTTGCACAAAGAACTGGATGCGGATGACGGCGAAATGACCCGCACGCGCAAAGTGCGCCGGGTGATTGTCGCGGACAAATTCAGCGATCTGGTCGACGCGCTTTATGACGGGTCAGACAAAATTTCGACCACCACCGAAGTGACATATGAAGACGGTCGTAAAGGCAGCATCAGTGCAACGCTTGATCTGCGTGATGCCGCTATCGTTTCAACTGCCAATAAGGTCGCCGCAGAATGAGCACCCAGGAAAGCTACATCACCGATGACGGCCGCACGATTGGCCCGACCGTGATGGAAATGAAAAATATCACGCTGCGATTTGGCGGTGTGAAAGCGATCACGGACATCAGTTTTGACATTCGCGAAGGTGAAATCCGGGCCATTATTGGTCCGAACGGCGCCGGGAAATCATCAATGCTGAACGTCATTTCCGGCTTTTACGTCCCACAGGATGGCGAGGTTTGGTACAAAGGCAAAAAACGGCCCCCCATGCGCCCCTATCAGGTGGCCCAGCAAGGCATTGCCCGCACATTCCAGAACATCGCGCTTTTTGAAGGCATGTCGGTTCTGGACAATGTGATGACCGGACGGTTGCGTAAAATGAAGTCGGGACTGTTGGCGCAGGCTTTGTGGCGCGGCAAGGCTGAGAAAGAAGAGACGGAAAACCGCGAGGCGGTGGAAAAAGTCATCGACTTTCTGGAGATTCAGCACATTCGCAAGACCCCGGTTGCGCGGCTGCCTTATGGTCTGAAAAAGCGGGTCGAGCTGGCGCGGGCCCTGGCGGCAGAGCCTTCCATTCTGTTGCTGGACGAGCCAATGGCAGGCATGAACGTTGAAGAAAAAGAGGACATGAGCCGCTTTATTCTGGACGTGAATGACGAATTTGGCACGACAATTGCGCTGATCGAACACGATATGGGCGTGGTCATGGACCTGTCTGATCGTGTTGTTGTGATGGATTACGGAAAGAAAATTGGCGACGGCACACCAGACGAGGTGCGCAGCAATCAGGACGTCATCGACGCCTATCTGGGGGTGTCACATGATTGATCTTTCTCTTGTTCTTAATATGAAAACCGGAGGCGCAATCGATGCCTGACAGTCTTCTCTTTGGTACCGAAGTGGTCCTGAACGGCCTGATGGCGGGTGTGCTTTATGCGCTTGTCGCATTGGGGTTTGTTTTGATCTACAAAGCTTCGGGCATTTTTAACTATGCACAGGGCGTGATGGCCTTGTTCGCGGCGCTCACGCTTGTGGGTATTATGAACGGGCAGGTCCCGTTTGCGCATCTGATCAATGCCACTTTTGGCACTGATCTTCATCACTTTGGATGGCATGTTCCGGGTTTTCTGGCGATTGTGCTGACCATGGTTGTCATGGTTTTTCTCGCTTGGGCCGTGAACCATTTTGTGATGCGTCATCTGGTTAATCAGGAACCGATCATTCTGTTCATGGCGACCATCGGACTGGCCTATTTCCTGGAAGGGTTTGGCGATCTGATGTGGGGCAGTGACATCAAAAAGCTGGATGTTGGCCTGCCTCAGGGCGGTAGTTTCTGGATTGAAGAAAACACCCAGTGGATGGGTATGGGCAATGAAAACTTCTATGGTTTCTTCCTGGATAAGCTTGATCTGGTGGCCACGGTCATCGCTGCCATTCTGGTTGGTGCGCTGGTTGTGTTTGCTCAATACACGAAACAGGGCCGCGCCATGCGTGCCGTGGCTGACGATCATCAGGCAGCGTTGTCGGTTGGCATCTCGCTGAACTTTATCTGGGTCATGGTCTGGTCTGTGGCCGGGTTTGTGGCGCTGGTTGCGGGAATCATGTGGGGCGCCAAATCTGGTGTTCAATTCTCGCTGTCGCTGATTGCGCTCAAGGCATTGCCGGTGCTGATGCTGGGTGGGTTCACATCGATCCCCGGTGCCATTGTCGGCGGGCTGATCATTGGTGTCGGCGAAAAGTTGTTTGAATTTTCGATTGGTCCGCTGGTGGGTGGGGCGACCGAAAACTGGTTTGCCTATGTGCTGGCGCTGATCTTCCTCGTCTTCCGGCCGCAGGGCTTGTTTGGCGAAAAGATCATCGAAAGGGTGTGACACATGACCAAGTTTATTGCCCTTCTAAATGTTGTTGCGTGGTCTGGTTTCTGGGCTTTCGGTTATCTGGCGCTGAGCGCCGAGGCCAGTTCCGGCCAGATGACCACGGCAGCCATTTTGGCAGCCTTGGGCGCCGCCATCGGAATCTGGGCGTATTTTCAGCTTGTGCGGCATTCTGAACGCACGGGCTATGCGAGAAAGCCAAACAGGGCTGACCGGACGCATCTTGAACAAGACTATAACGGGGAGAGCGCCTGATGTTTTATCGTGAGGCCGGCGATTTCAAGACCACCTACGCCGCAGATAACCAGACCTTCCCGATCAAGTTCGACCGGTATCGTTACTATTTCGTTCTGTTGATCGCCTTTGGCATCGTTCCGTTTATGATCAACGACTATTGGGTCAATGCGATCTTTCTGCCGTTTCTGATTTATTCGATTGCAGCCATCGGGCTGAATATTCTGGTCGGATATTGTGGTCAGGTTTCGCTGGGTACAGGCGGGTTTATGGCTGTGGGTGCCTATGCCTGCTATAAACTGATGACCGCATTCCCCGAGATCAACATATTCATACATGTGATCCTTGCCGGTGGTATCACCGCGGGGGTTGGGGTGTTGTTCGGGCTGCCATCGCTTCGGATCAAAGGGTTCTATCTGGCGGTGGCAACGCTGGCAGCGCAGTTCTTTCTGGTGTGGCTCTTTAACCGGGTGCCGTGGTTCTACAACTATTCGGCATCTGGTCAGATTTCGGCCCCGGAACGCACTCTGTTTGGCATTGAAGTCACCGGCCCAAATACCACCGCATGGGCACCATATCTGTTCTGTCTGGTGATCCTCACGCTGTGCGCAATGATTGCGCGCAACCTGACGCGCGGCACTCAAGGTCGCAAGTGGATGGCCATTCGTGACATGGACATCGCAGCCGAGATCATTGGCGTGAACCCGCTTTCTGCAAAGCTTTCGGCCTTTGCGGTCAGCTCGTTCTTTGTGGGCATTGCTGGCGCGCTGTTCTTTTCAGTCTATCTTGGGGCTGTTGAGGTGGGCGAAGTGTTTAGTATCAACCTGTCATTCCAGGTGCTGTTTATGATCATTATCGGTGGTCTGGGATCGATTTTCGGCAGCTTTGCCGGTGCAGCCTTTTTGGTTCTGATGCCGGTGTTTCTGAAAAACGTTCTGGTCGGCATGCTTGGCTGGCCAACCGATCTTGCCGCGCATCTGGAATTCCTGATTGTCGGCGCGCTGATCGTGACCTTTTTGATATTGGAACCACATGGCCTCGCGCAGCTTTGGCGCGTGGCCAAGGAGAAACTCAGGTTGTGGCCCTTCCCGCATTAGGCGGGGCCATCGCCAAAAGTTCGGGGCGGGGTGGCCCTGGCAAGTACCATCGGACAAAAAACCAAGGGAGGATAAACCCGATGAAAACGAAACTGACAACACTGGTCCTGGGCGCCATTATGGCCGCCGCACCAGCGATGGCGGACCTCGTGTTCCCGTCGCTGAGCTATCGCACCGGACCTTATGCTGCTGGCGGCATCCCATTTGCGGATGGATATGCGGATTACTTCACGCTGCTGAACGAGCGTGACGGCGGGATCAACGGTGTGCCAATCCGGATGATCGAATGCGAAACCGGATACAACACTCAAAAAGGTGTTGAATGCTACGAAGCCACCAAAGGCGAAGGCGCGCTGGTCTATCAACCGCTGTCGACCGGCATCACCTATCAGCTGATCCCGAAAGCCACGGCAGACGACATTCCAATCCACTCGATGGGGTATGGCCGGACATCGGCCGCCAACGGTAAGGTGTTCAGCCACGTCTTTAACTATCCCGGTAACTACTGGAATGGTGCGTCTGGCGCGATCAACTATCTGCTGGAAACCAACGATGGTGACATCAAGGGCAAAAAGATCGCTCTGGTGTATCACAACTCGGCGTATGGCAAGGAACCCATCCGCACCTTGGAAGAGCTTTCCAAGAAGCACGGTTTTGAGCTGAGCCTTTTGCCTGTTGACCATCCCGGTCAGGAGCAGAAATCCCAGTGGCTGCAAATTCGTCGCGAAAAGCCTGACAATGTTCTGATGTGGGGCTGGGGCGTGATGAACCAAGTTGCCATTCAGGAAGCTGCGAACATCCGTTTCCCAATGGAAAACTTCATCGGTATCTGGTGGTCCGGCGCGGAGCATGATGTGCTGCCCGCTGGTGAAAAAGCCAATGGGTACAAAGCTTTGACGTTCCACAACGTTGGCCGCGATTTCCCTGTATTTGACGACATCCAAAAGCATGTTGTTGATGCTGGCAAAGCTGCCGGTGCTGGCGATCAGGTTGGCAACGTTCTGTATAACCGTGGTATGTATGCGGCGATGCTTGCAGCCGAAGCTGTGAAAACAGCTCAGGACCTGCACGGCACCAAGGACATCACCGCCGGTCAGATGCGTGACGGCATGGAAGCCCTGTCCATGGACGAAGCCAAAATGACCGCTTTGGGCATGCCCAACTTTGGTCCGGCGTTCAACGTGTCATGCGAAAACCACGGTGGCCCTGGCCTTGTGGGTGTGACCCAGTGGGATGCCAGCTCGCAGACATGGTCGATGATCTCGGACTATAAACCAACCGACACGGACGTCATCGGTGGTCTGATTGCCGAAGATTCCAGTGCATATGCTGCGGAAAACAACATCGCTGAAAGCTGCATGTAATCCATTGAACTTTGTCCCGGCCGAATGCTTTGGCCGGGGCAACGCCAAACTCGACAAGAAAGACGAAGCACATGCTTGACGCCGGTCGCACCGAAGAGGCCCTTTTGGAGGTCAACAATATCGAGGTGATCTACAACCACGTGATCCTCGTGCTGAAAGGCGTGAGCCTGAGCGTGCCAAAGGGCGGCATCACCGCCTTGCTCGGCGGCAATGGCGCTGGCAAGACCACCACGCTCAAGGCCGTTTCAAACCTGTTGCACTCAGAACGTGGCGAAGTCACCAAAGGCAGCATTCTGTACCGTGGCCAGAACACCAAAGGGCTGGATCCGGCGTCGATGGTCAAATCGGGCGTGATCCAGGTGATGGAAGGCCGCCATTGTTTTGAACATCTGACGGTCGAAGAAAACCTGCTGACCGGGGCGTATACGCGGTCTGGTGCGGGTGAAATCGCGCAGGATCTGGAAATGGTTTACACCTATTTCCCGCGTTTGAAAGAGCGTCGGAAATCGCAGGCGGGTTATACCTCGGGTGGCGAACAACAGATGGTTGCCATTGGGCGGGCCCTGATGAGCCGCCCTGAAACGATCCTGTTGGATGAACCCAGCATGGGATTGGCACCGCAGCTTGTCGAAGAGATTTTTTCCATCGTGAAAGATCTGAACGAAAAGGAAGGTGCTACGTTTTTGCTGGCGGAACAGAATACCAACGTGGCGCTGCGATTTGCCCATTACGGGTATATTCTGGAATCAGGTCGCGTTGTGATGGATGGCCCCGCTGCGGAATTACGTGAGAACCCTGATGTAAAGGAATTCTACCTTGGCATGTCCGAAGAGGGGCGAAAGTCGTTCCGTGATGTGCGGTCCTATCGTCGACGCAAACGCTGGCTGAACTAAGACGACCCGAGCTGTGCGAGAACTTCAACACGCATTTCTTCTATCCGTGTCAGCGCTTCGTCGCGCGTGTTGCGGATATTCGGGCGAAACCCCTGGGATTCTGCGCGCAGCCGAATGTCTGCTTCGGTCTCTGATCCTGCGGCATAGCGCACCGAGCCAAGGGATGCCGCCTTGTTCAGGCGTTTGCCACGATACGCATAGCGCACCCAGGCCAACGGCATGATCTGGCATGCGTTGTAGTCGATCAGGAAGAACCATTTGCGATCGGTTTCCTTAATCCGGTCTTCAATGAAGTCATAAAAATCGTCCACATCGCGGGCGTGGTGAAAAGTGAAGTGAGAAAAATTGACATCCATAATGACCTTGTCGTGGTCAAAGCTGAGACGCCGCGCAAAATCGTGTTCGGTGTAGTTCGGGTCATGGCGGATGCGTTTCTTGCGTTGGCTGGGCAAGTCCGCGATGCGGGCCATGGCAGAGGCCCGGTCAGAAAACAGGTTGGCGTCAAAGCTCTCTGTGTTGGCGCTGCGTTCGATCTGTCGTTTCGTGGCTTCGCTGGCCTCAAACCGAACCGTGCCTTGACTGTGCGCCAGGTTCAGCGCGCGTCCGCGACGGGAATGCGCCACCCAGGCGGTCTGATCAATTTTGCAATGCGAATAATTGATAAGAAAGAACCACTTGGGTTCACCGGACTTGGCGATTTGATCCTCGATCAGGTCATACACCCGGTTCACCGTTACGCTGTTGTCCAGATGAAACTCGGAAAAGTCGACTTCCATACACTGTTCGGCGTCGTGAAATGTGATGCGGGAAGAAAAATCAATTGCTGCGTTATCGGCTACGGGGCCGGGGCTTTCGGTCATGCGGGCATTCCTCCATTAGCCATTCGTCGCGCGGTAATTCCTGAGTGCAGCAATGGCGCTGCGCGCGCCTTCGATCAATTCCGCAATACGTCGCGGTTCGTGAATATGAAAAGGATGGGCCTATGAGCCGGTATTTTGATGATCTTGAAACCCGCTCCGACGATCAACGCGCGGCTGATCTTGCCGCTGCATTACCAGCGCAAATATCGCGTGCAAAGGCGTTGCCGGGATATGAAAAAGCCTTTGAAAATGTTGATCCGGCTTCGATTTGTGACCAGGCATCTCTGGCGGCGCTTCCTGTGTTGCGAAAATCCGAGTTGAGCAAAGCGCAGGCCGGTCGCGCGCCGCTGGGCGGTTTCGCGGATATGACACGTCCGGGCATCACCCATGTATTTCAGTCCCCGGGCCCGATCTATGAGCCCGGCAGCAATGGCAATGACTGGTTTCGGTTTGGGCGTGTCTTGCATGCGGTTGGAATTGGCCCCGCAGATATTGTGCAAAACTGTTTTTCTTATCATCTGACACCCGCCGGGATCATGTTTGAAAGCGGTGCACACGCCGTGGGTGCCAAAGTGCTGCCAGCGGGTATTGGTCAGACGGAATTGCAGGTGCAGGCGGCCTTTGACATCGGAACAACCGCCTATGCCGGTACGCCGGACTATCTCAAGATCATACTGGATAAGGCTGATGAGATGGGGAGGTCGCTGAACATCTCCAAGGCGACGGTCGGAGGTGGCGCGTTGTTCCCGTCCCTGCGACAGGAATATGCAGACCGGGGTATTGCATGCCTGCAGGGATACGGCACCGCCGATCTGGGGTCGATTGCTTATGAATCCGACGCCATGGATGGCATGATCATCGACGAAGGTGTCATTGTGGAAATTGTCACGCCGGGAACAGGCACGCCCGTTGCACCCGGCGACGTGGGTGAGGTGGTCGTAACCACGCTAAACGCTGATTACCCGTTGATCCGGTTTGCCACCGGCGATCTCTCGGCCATCCTGCCTGGGCAAAGTCCATGTGGGCGCACAAACATGCGTATCAAAGGCTGGATGGGGCGCGCAGACCAAACCGCCAAGATCAAAGGCATGTTTGTCAGACCCGAACAGGTCGCCGCGTTGGTGGCGAAACATGACGAGGTTGGAAAAGCGCGGGTCGTTGCAACGCGCAACGGCGAAATGGACGTTATGACCGTTCGCATTGAAAGCGCGGATGGCAATTCTGATCAGTATGGCAAGTCGATTGCGGAAACTTTGAAGCTCAAGGGCGTGGTGGAAATTGTCGCGCCGGGCAGCCTGCCTAATGACGGGATTGTCATAGAAGACCAGCGAAAATACGACTGATATCCTTGAAAACAGCGTTGATCAAACCTGCTGCGACGCTCTGATCAACGACGATTTTCCTGGCGCGTTCCAAAATTGGAAGGGATTTCTTTTTTCCCCGAGCCTATCGTTATGGGCGCAAAGCTGCTTCATTATGCTCTTCAGATTAATTCTTGAGAGGAATTTGTTATGAGCATCAGAACGACTACGGGACATGGACGTCGCTATGACAGTGTATTGGACGTTGTTGGAAACACGCCTGTCATTCGTATCAATCGCATCGCCCCCAAAAATGTAAATGTGTACGTCAAGCTGGAGGCCGCAAATCCCGGTGGATCGGTCAAAGACCGGCTCGCGCTGAATATCATTGAGGCTGCTGAACGGGATGGACGCCTGAAACCCGGACAGACCGTTGTTGAGGCCACAAGCGGGAACACCGGTATCGGGCTTGCCATGGTGTGCGCGGCCAAGGGCTATCCTCTGGTGGTGATAATGGCCGAGAGTTTTTCCGTCGAGCGTCGTCGCCTGATGCGGTTTTTGGGCGCAAAAGTTGTGCTGACCCCAAAAGAACTTAAAGGGTTTGGCATGTACACCAAGGCAAAGGATCTGGCGGAAAAGAACGGCTGGTTTCTGGCCAGCCAGTTTGAGACCGCGGATAATGCGGATATTCATCAGGCAACAACGGGCCGCGAAATTTTGGCTGATTTCGAGGGCGAACGACTGGACTATTTTGTCACCGGATATGGCACGGGGGGCACCGTGTCGGGTGTGGGGCGGGTGCTCAGAGAACATCGCCCTGACACGCGTATCATCCTGACGGAACCGGCAAATGCGGCAATTGTCTCATCAGGTTATGTAAACACGCGCAACGCGGACAATCAGCCAACCGAGGGCCATCCCGATTTTCAGCCGCATCCGGTCCAGGGTTGGACACCGGACTTTATCCCATTTGTTTTGCAAGAGGCGATGGATGACAAATTGTACGACGAGTTGCACACCATTCCGGGACCTGAAGGTATTGCATGGTCGCGCCGGTTGGCCGCCGAAGAGGGTATATTTGTCGGTATCTCAGCCGGGGCTACATTAGCGACAGCAATGAAAGTTGCCGAGCAGGCGCCCGATGGCAGCAACATTCTGGTGATGCTGCCCGATACCGGGGAACGCTATCTGTCGACACCGCTGTTTGAAGGGGTGCCAGAGGGCATGAGCGACGCAGAGGTGGAGATCATGCAGTCAACACCGGGGCAGCAGCTGACGGGTGCCTAGGTGGGACCACACGCTAGAAAAGCAAAAGCCGCCCGGTTGGGCGGCTTTTGAAACTGTCAAAGTTCCATTTCTGGAAACTTAGCCCTGACGTGCTTTGAAGCGGCGCTGGGTTTTGTTAATCACGTAAACGCGGCCCTTGCGGCGCACAACCCGGCAATCGCGATGCCGGTTTTTGAGCGAGCGGAGCGAGTTTTTGACCTTCATGGTCTTCTCCTCATTTCGCGGCGCGGCGTGCGCCTGGGGTTACGGGTACCCCGCATGACGGGGCAATGAATTCATGGTGGGCGATACTGGGATCGAACCAGTGACCCCTTCGATGTCAACGAAGTGCTCTACCGCTGAGCTAATCACCCATGTCCCAGCTGGAAAGCCAAACCCCCTAACAAAAGGGGGCGCGGAAGACCGCGCCGGTGGCGGTTTCTATAAAAGGAGTCGTCGGGGGGATCAAGGGCTTTTGATGTAATAGTTTTTATGGCTATATTTTCATCCAGAAGGAGTCGCAATGCCCACAGAATCCTATCGCATCCTAATGCCCGAGAACCGCAGTTCGTCGGTGGTTTTCGCGTCTCCTCATAGCGGTTGTGATTATCCCGAGTGGTTTGTGCGGCGATCCTTGCTAAATGCGCACTCAATCCGGTCGTCCGAGGACGCGTTTGTCGATCAATTGTTCGATTCGGCCGTTGATAATGGTGCGCCGTTTCTTGTTGCAGGGGCGCCGCGCGCGTTTCTTGATCTGAACAGGGCATCAGACGAACTTGACCCGGCGCTGATACATGGTGTGCGAAAAGTAGGTCACAACCCGCGTATTGCGTCAGGGCTGGGTGTGATTCCACGCGTCGTGGCGAACAGTCGATCTATCTACAGTGGCAAGTTGACACTGGAAGAGGCCAATCGCCGGATCGACGCTTATTGGCGGCCCTACCACACCAAATTGCAGGGCTTGCTGGACGAGTCCCATCAAATGTTTGGCGAGGCGATTTTGATTGATTGCCATTCAATGCCCAGAGAAGCCGTGCAAAACGTGTCTCGCGAGGCCGGACGCCGCCCCGAGGTGGTACTGGGGGATCGTTTCGGAGCAGCCGCGCATAGCGATGTAGTTGATCAGATCGCAGCCGCGTTTGCAGAGGCTGGCTTTGCCGTGTCCCGGAACACGCCGTTTGCTGGCGCCTATGTCACGCAGCACTATGGGCGGCCGTCGCGCCGTCAACATGCAATACAAGTTGAGATCGACCGGTCGCTTTATATGGATGAAAAGAAAATTCAGCCCAACGCCGATTTTGAAGCCGTGCGGGCGCGATTACGTCGTGTCATTGCACGCATCACAGATATTGGGCGCGAAGAAGAGCGTCCTTTAGCTGCGGAATAGATATTAAAGCTGTCAGTTGTTACGCCAAAGCGGAGTTTTTTGGCCTAGCGCATGGACCGGCCTTTGAGGATGGCACCGGAACCAAACCTTTTCCGTATGGCGTCTGTCGCGCGTTCAGCTTTGGCGCGTTGTACGGCTTGCGGATCCAGCAAGTCACCTGACAAGTCAGCCTGCGTTGCGGGAACCAGATCGGCCAGACCAACGCCAATCAGGCGATATGGACCCTGATCGCCAATCTGATCGAACAACCCGCGCGCCGTGCGATAGACTGTATCGGCCATTTGTGTTGGATCGCGCAGGCTAAGCCGTCGGGAGATCAGGCTGTGATTGGCACGTTTCAGTTTCAGGGTCACAACGCGCCCGGCCTTGTCTTTGGCCTTGGCCCGGTCGGATACTTTTTCCGACATGCGCCACAAATGCCCGTCCAGAATGTCCGGATTGCCAGTGTCTTCGAAAAACGTCGTCTCATTGCTGATGCTTTTGATGGGCGTGTGCGCCGACACTTTGCGACGGTCCAGTCCGCGGGCGAGATGCCACAATCTGTAACCCATCGACCCAAACCGCGCGCTCAGATCTTCTTGGTCCCAGCGCAGCAGGTCGTTGAAGGTCCGAATGCCTGCCTGTTCAAGGCTTTGCTGTGCGGCGGGGCCAATCCCCCAGATCAGGCGAACCGGCTTTTCGCGCAGGAACGCGTCGGTTTCGGCTTTGCCAATCACAGAAAAGCCGCGTGGTTTGTCCAGATCAGACGCCACTTTGGCCAGAAACTTATTGTGCGACAGACCGATTGACCCGGTCACGCCAAGTTCATCCTTCATCCGTTTTGTCAGGCGGGCCAGCATGACGGCTGGGGGCGCGCCGTGCAGTTTTTGTGTTCCGCCAAGGTCCATAAAGGCCTCGTCCAGCGACAGGGGCTCAATATCCGGGGTCATTTCATCCATCAACTGACGGATGGCCCGGCTGACGTCGCCGTAAACGGACATTCGCGGTTTGATCACAACGGCCTCAGGGCACAGCTTGAGCGCCTGAAACATCGGCATGGCGGATTTTACACCGCGAATGCGGGCAACGTAACACGCGGTCGACACCACGCCACGACGCCCGCCGCCGATGATCACCGGTTTGTCAACAAGCTCGGGGTTGTCGCGCTTCTCGACACTGGCATAAAATGCGTCACAATCCATGTGCGCAATCGACAGATCAAACAATTCGTCATGCCGCACAATACGCATGCTGCCGCATGTCGCGCATCGGCGCTCATCGGTCAATTGGGTCAGGCAATCGCGGCACAGCGCTGGCATGGTGTCTCGTCAAACAGGAACGTCGGCAACATGAGTGTATCATTTCGGGACAGCGCCGACAGCGACAAAGCGCAAGTGTTCGGCGGTGCGAAGATGGCCTTGTTTGTTGGTGCGCGCATCCTGACGATTTTGCGAGACGATTTTGACCATATCCCCTGGCCCGGGAGTTGGGACTTTCCTGGCGGTGGACGAGAAGAAGGCGAGTCTCCGCTGGAGTGTGTTTTGCGCGAGACGCAAGAGGAAGTGGGTTTGATCGTTCCGGACGGGTGTATTCGGTGGAGCAGACCCTATCTCAGCGAAAGCGACAGGAAGTGGTTTTTTGCCGCGCATTTACCCGCGACGTGTGAAACAGAGATCGCGTTGGGCTCAGAAGGGCAATGCTGGGAGCTGGTCTCGGTTGACGCCTTTCTGTCACGAGACAAGGCGATTCCCTTCCTGCAAACCCGACTTAGCGACTATCTGGCTGGTTCAGGCGCGTCGTGAATCCAGCGAGGTTACGCCAAGAACATCAAGCACTTTGGCCTCGATCTGTTCGGCATTCATCGCTGCCACATCGTACATTGTCTTTGGGCTGGCCTGGTCAATGAACACATCGGGCAGCACCATCGACCGGTATTTCAGACCATTGTCGAACACGCCGTTTTCCGCCAGCATCTGGGCCACATGGCTTCCAAAGCCGCCGATAGCGCCTTCTTCGATGGTGATCAGCGCTTCGTGATTGGCGGCCAGATCAAGGATCATGTCACTGTCCAGCGGCTTGGCAAACCGGGCGTCGGCAATGGTCGGCGTGATGCCTTTCTGCGACAATGCCTCAGCAGCTTTGCGTACTTCTTCAAGACGGGTGCCAAACGAGAGCAGGGCAACCTTTTTGCCTTGTTGGATCATGCGGCCCTTGCCGATTTCCAACACGTCACCCTTTTCGGGTAAGTCAACGCCAACGCCTTCGCCTCGTGGATAACGAAACGCAATGGGACCTTCGTCATGGGCTGCGGCAGTTGCGACCATGTGCACCAGTTCAGCCTCGTCCGCGGCGGCCATAACCACCATGCCCGGCAAATTCGCCAGATAGGCGATGTCAAACGAACCAGCATGGGTGGCGCCATCGGCCCCCACCAGACCAGCCCGGTCAATGGCAAAGCGTACAGGCAAGCGTTGGATCGCCACGTCGTGCACCACCTGATCATAGCCGCGTTGCAGGAATGTCGAATACATCGTGCAAAACGGCTTCATGCCACCAGCTGCCAAAGCCGCCGAAAACGTCACGCCATGCTGTTCTGCAATCGCAACGTCAAAACAGCGGCTTGGATAGCGTTCAGCAAACAGATTCAGCCCGGTTCCGTCTGGCATCGCCGCCGTGACTGCACAAATCCGGTCATCCCGCGCGGCCTCTTCGACCAGCGTTTTGCCAAAGACAGAGGTATAGCTGGGCGCGTTTGACGGGGCTTTTTGCTGTTTGCCGGTGACAACATCAAATTTCGCAGTCGCGTGACCCCGGTCACGTGCTTGTTCCGCCGGAGCGTATCCTTTGCCCTTTTTGGTGATGATGTGCAGCAGAACCGGACCGGTGGCGCGTTGGCGCAATGTGCGTAACACCGGAAGCAGTTGTTCCATGTCATGCCCGTCAATCGGCCCGACATAGGAAAAGCCAAGCTCTTCGAACAACGTGCCGCCAACGGCCATGCCCTTGATCATTTCCTTGGCGCGTTTTGCGCCTTCTCTGAACGGTTCTGGCAAAAGCGACACGGCGCCCTTGGCTGCGGCGCGGAATTCCTGAAACGGTTCACCGGCATAAAGCCGCGACAAATAGGACGACATGGCACCCACAGGCGGCGCAATGGACATGTCATTGTCATTCAGAACAACAAACAGACGCTTATTCAGATGCCCGGCGTTGTTCATCGCCTCATATGCCATCCCGGCAGAGATCGAACCGTCGCCGATCACAGCAATTGCGTCGCCAAGACCACCGTCGCATTGGCCGCCCAGATCACGCGCTACGGCAAAGCCAAGTGCTGCCGAGATCGAAGTTGAGCTGTGGGCGGCGCCAAAGGGGTCATAAACGCTTTCGGATCGCTTGGTGAAACCGGACAGACCGTCTTCCATACGCAACGTGCGGATGCGGTCGCGCCGTCCGGTCAGGATTTTATGAGGGTAGCATTGATGGCCAACATCCCAGATCAGCTTGTCGCGCGGTGTTTCAAAAATGGCGTGCAGCGCGACGGTTAGTTCTACAACTCCAAGGCCAGCGCCAAGATGCCCACCTGTCTCTGACACCGCCGAAATGGTTTCGCTGCGCAATTCCTGTGCGACCTGGGCCAGTTCCGTATCAGTGAACTGTTTCAAATCCGCTGGGCTGGCCACGCGGTCAAGCAAAGGAGTGTCGGGTCTGGCTGACATGTGCAGCGCCTTTTTGTTAGCTGTCCCGCGAAATAACGAACCGGGCCGCCTCTCGCAAGGCGTCGGCATGTTCACCATAGGGTGTTAAGGCGTCGCAGGCATCATCAATCAATGCCCGTGCGCGGGTTTTGGCACCTTGCAGCCCCAACAAAGAGACAAAGGTCGCCTTGCCTGCGTCTGCATCCTTGCCCAACGCCTTACCAACCTTTTGTGTGTCGCCTTCGATGTCGAGAATATCGTCGGCAATCTGAAAGGCCAGACCAAGCGATTTTGCATAGCGTTGCAATGGGTCGGTATCGGCGCGGGCCATCACCGCCCCGACTGTGGCGGACCACGTGAACAATGCCCCGGTCTTGCCCGCCTGAAGACGCGTGATTTCAGACAGGGTGAGCGGCGCGCCTGCAGTTTCCGCAGCAATATCCAGCGCCTGTCCCAAAACCATCCCCTGTGCGCCGGCTGCACGCGCCAATGTCAGCGTCAGATCTGCCCGAACCGCGGGATCCTGGTGGCAATCCGGGTGGCTGACGCACTCAAACCCCAGCGTGTGCAAGGCATCCCCGGCAAGCACGGCGGTGCATTCATCCCATTTGACGTGCACTGTTGGCAAACCGCGCCGCAATGCGTCGTCATCCATACAGGGCAGATCATCATGCACAAGGCTGTAGGCGTGGATCGCTTCAATCGCGGTGGCCGGCCAGATTGCCTGATCTGGCGGTACGTCATGTAATCGCGCGCTTTCCAGCACAAGGAAAGCACGCAGCCGTTTTCCACCCGCGCTGGCATATCGCATGGCGTCGACCACGGGCAATTGCCCCATGGACGCCATGACGTGTGTCAGATGCGTCTCGACCTGATCGGCAGCATTTTTGAGGCGGAATTCAAACACGGTAGGTGCCTTTGAAAATGGACCCGGGCTGAAACGATGCGGTCCGCAGGTCTCAGAGACCTTCGGTTGCTGCTAGGCTTGCGGGGTTTCCGTCGTTGTCCAGTTTAATGGTCGCAACTTTTTCTTCGGCTTCCTTGAGCTTTTTCTCGCAGCGGGCCTTAAGATCGGCACCGCGTTGATAAAGTTCGATAGACTTTTCCAGCTCAACGTCACCGCGTTCCAATTGGCCAACAACCTGCTCAAGTTCGCGCAGGGCTTGCTCAAAGGTCATTTCACTGACGGGCGTATCACTCATCCGGCTCTCTCCATCAAAACTCTTGCATGTGCGGCAACCGAGTCCGCCAAAGCGTTCAGATCATATCCGCCTTCCAAAGTCGAGACGACCCGGCCAGATGAATGCACATCAGCCAGATCGCAGATGCGTTTTGTCAGCCAGACGAAATCGTCGGTTGTCCAGTTCAGCTGGGCCAACGGGTCGGCCATATGTGCATCAAACCCGGCGGAGATGATGATCAGCTCGGGTTTGAAACTGTCGACAGCCGGAAATACTTCGGCCTCATATGTGGCGCGCATCAGGCGGCCATCGCTGTGGGGCGGCAGCGGTATGTTGTGGATATTGTTGTGCCCACCGGTTTCATGCGGCAGACCAGTTCCCGGCCACAAGGGGTTTTGGTGTGACGACACGAAAAGCGCGCGGGCCTCATCCCACAACAAGGCTTGAGTCCCGTTGCCGTGATGCACATCGAAATCAACAATCGCCACACGTTGCAGACCGTGGCGTTCCATCGCGTGTCTGGCGGCAATCGCAGCATTGCCAAACAGGCAAAACCCCATTGGCGTTTCCTGCTCTGCATGATGCCCCGGAGGGCGGCAGGCGACAAACGCGTTGCCAATGTCACCGCTTAGGACAGCGTCAACAGCGCTGATATTTCCGCCTACAGCCCGGCGCGCGGCCTGTACAGAGCCCGGCGACATATGCGTGTCGCCGTCCAGCGCAAATGACCCGCTCTGTGGTTGAGAGGCGACAATTCTGTCGATGTGGGATTGCGGATGACACAAAAGAATATCCGCATCCGAACACAGCGGCGCATCTCGTCGATCCAAAGATTGAAATGCCGGACCAGACAGAGCCTGAGTGATGTGTTCCAGCCGCGCCACCTGTTCCGGGTGACCGGGCGGGGTGACGTGGTTCATACAGTCGGGATGGGTAATCAGTGCGGTTGTCATGGAGGAACCCTAAGATGTGTGGCCGCGACGACGCAAGCAAATCAACATGCGTGATATGGTCAGAACGGGCTGGTGGATTTGAACGTTCTACGCGCAGAAAAAGCGTCAGTCCGGAGCCAGCATATATCCGGCACCGCGCACAGTCTGCAAATATCTGGGTTGCTTAGGGTCTTCTTCCAGCTTGCGACGCAGGCGGGTGATCTGAACGTCAACTGCACGTTCCTGTGCCTGGCCTTTGTCGCGCCCCAACTCTTCAACAAGCCTGGCGCGCGTGATGGGTTCTGCGGGGGTGGCGGAAAAGATGCGCATCAGGTGTGCTTCGGTCGCGGTCAGACGGACCGGGGTTTCGCCCTGCCACATTTCCCCACGATCGATGTCATACCGGATCGGACCCAAATGCAGCACCTTGGGGATGGAATCAGATTCGTCCGGTTCCGGCATCCGGCGCAAAATAGCGTTGATCCGCAGCAACAGCTCTTTGGGCTCAAACGGTTTGGCCAGATAGTCGTCGGCACCCGCTTCAAGCCCGGCAATACGGTCGTCGGTCTCGCCCTTCGCGGTCAAAAGCAGGATCGGCGTCATCGAGGTTTCGCGAATTGACCGGGTCAGGGACATGCCATCTTCGCCGGGCATCATGACGTCCAGAACGATCAAATCGAAATCCAGACCAGAAAGGATACGTCTGGCATGCGCCGCATCGCGTGCAGGGGTCACCAGGAACCCGTTGCGCATCAGAAACGTGCGCAACAGCCCGCGAATGCGTTCGTCATCGTCAACAATCAGCAGGTGGGGAGCAACGTCATTCATGGCAAAGTGTCCTTACTGCCCGGTATCGCGCAATGACAGGTACTGGCGTTTCAGATCCCGGTCCATCATCGATTCCAGCACGCGTCGGAACCCTGCAACGGCATCCGGACCGGCATCGCGAAAGGCCGCCCGCATTCTGGCGCGCTGGGCGTCAGACAAGCGGTTCTCAAGTGCTTCACCGGCTTCTGTAAGATACATATTCCTCTCACGACGATCCGCGCTGCCGACCCTGCTTTCGACCAGACCATCTTCGATCAAGGTACGCAAAACACGATTAAGAGACTGTTTGGTCACACCTAAGATGGCAAGAAGATTGGTTACAGTTGTGCCGGGTGCGCGCTTGATAAAATGGATCGCCCGATGGTGAGCGCGGCCATAAGCCATGGTGGTCAGAATGCGGTCCGGATCAGCGGTAAACCCGCGATATGCGAAATACATTGCCTCAATACCCTGCCGCAGCTGTTCGTCCGTCAGATACAAAAGACTTTCGCTGCTGGATGTCTCTCCCATATCTGACCCGATCCTTGTGCGTATTCGTTACGCTCACAATACGTCAGCTTTATTGACACTCCAACCCTGAACTGGTAGCGGCATCCAGATTTTGCGCAACTTTGTGACCGGATCGGCCCTTGGACGCGCAATTAATGAAAACTAACGTTAGGCGAAGGAGCGACCATGGCGGGCGCAGCGTATGATGATCGTGACGGTGTAATCTGGGTAGACGGTGAATTGGTGCCGTGGAGGGACGCTAAAGTTCACATTCTGACCCATGCTATGCACTATGCCAGTTCGGTCTTCGAGGGCGAGCGCGCCTATAACGGCAAGATTTTCAAAAGCCGCGAGCATTCCAAACGCTTGATCGCCTCTGCCGAAGCACTGGATATGCCAATGCCGTGGTCTGTGGATCAGATCGAGGCTGCCAAGGAAGAAGCGTTAAAGGCAAGCGGACTGGAAGACGCCTATGTACGCGCAGTCGTCTGGCGTGGGTCCGGCGAAGACATGGGCGTCGCATCCGCCAAGAACCCGGTGCGGATGGCCGTCGCCGTTTGGGGTTGGGGCGCATATTATGGCGATGCCAAGATGCAGGGCGCCAAGCTGGATATCGCGGAATACAAACGCCCTTCGCCTGAAACCATTCCAGTGCACGCCAAGGCCGCTGGTCTTTACATGATTTGCACGATCTCCAAGCACAAAGCCGAGGCCAAAGGTTGTTCTGACGCGTTGTTCATGGATTATCGCGGCTATGTTGCCGAGGCGACCGGCGCGAATATTTTCTTTGTCAAAGACGGCGAAGTGCACACACCGCTGCCGGATTGCTTTCTGAACGGCATCACCCGTCAGACAGTGGTTCAGATGCTGCGCGATCGCGGTGTGAACGTGATCGAACGCCATATCCTTCCTGAAGAAATGGAAGGGTTCGAACAGTGCTGGCTCACCGGGACGGCCGCTGAGGTTACGCCGGTTGGGCAGATTGGCGATTATACATTTGAGGTTGGTGAACTGACACGCGACATCGCCGAGGCCTATGAAGCGCTGGTGCGCGCGTAACCTCTGAATTGGCTTTGGCCGTTTCGGACCGGTGAACTCGGGGGCATGTCGCCGTGTATCAACATGGCGGCGCGACGCGTGCCCCGGATCAGGAGATTGAACATGACCAATCCTCTTTATGATACCCTGTTTGGGAAACACCTCGGTGAAACGACACCCTTTTTGCAGCTGGCGGATGGGTCCGAGGTGTCGCATGACGCGTTTCTGCAGCTCGTGGCCCAATATGCAAACGGCCTGAAAAAAATGGGTGTTGTGCCCGGAGTCCGGGTCGCAGTTCAGATCGAAAAGTCGCCTCAGGGGCTTGCGGTGTATGCCGCCTGCGTTCAGGCCGGGTTGGTATTCCTTCCCTTGAACATTGCTTATACCGCCAGCGAAGTTTCGTATTTTATCGAAAACAGCGGCGCCAGGGTCATCTTGTGTGATGCGGCCCGCGCGACGACCCTGACCTCTATTGCCAAAACCACAAACGCAAAGCTTGAAACGTTAAATGCCGATGGCAGCGGGTCATTTGCGGCGCTGGCAGAAACGATGCCGACAACGTTCCAAACGGTGGACCGGGACCAAGACGATCTGGCGGCATTCCTCTATACATCCGGGACAACCGGGCGTTCCAAGGGGGCGATGCTTACCCAACGCAACTTGCTGTCCAACGCCGAGGTTCTGGTGAAAGAGTGGCGCTTTGGCTCGGATGATGTGCTTTTGCACGCGCTACCCATTTTCCATACGCATGGGTTGTTTGTGGCGACAAATATCATGCTGCTCGCAGGCGGAAAAATGATCTTCCTGCCCGGTTTTCAAATCGATGACATGATTGGGCTGATGCCACAGGCCACGGCGTTGATGGGTGTGCCAACATTCTACACGCGCCTTCTGAACGACGCTCGGTTTACGCAAGATCTGACCCGCCATATGCGCCTGTTCGTGTCCGGCAGCGCACCTCTTTTGGCGGAAACCCACACGCAATTTGAACGCCGTACCGGTCACCGTATTCTGGAACGCTATGGCATGACCGAAACCAATATGAACACGTCCAACCCTTATGACGGCGAGCGCCGCGCGGGCACAGTTGGGTTCCCGCTGCCCGGGGTTGAGGTCAGGATTACAGACCGCGACAGCGGTGCGGTGTTGCCTCAGGGTGAGATTGGCGAGATCGAAGTGCGCGGCCCAAATGTTTTCAAAGGCTACTGGCAAATGCCCGAGAAAACGGCGGAAGAGCTGCGCCAGAACGGATTCTTCATCACCGGCGATCTGGGTCACACGGATGAAGACGGCTACATCCACATTGTGGGGCGCAACAAAGACATGATCATTTCAGGCGGGTTCAACATTTACCCCAAAGAGATCGAGCTGTTGCTTGATGACGCGCCCGGTGTTCTGGAAAGCGCCGTGATCGGCGTGCCCCATCCCGATTTTGGCGAAACAGTTGTGGGCATTCTTGTTGCCGAGAGGGGCGCCGAACTGGACGTCGAAAGCATCAAGGCTGATATTAGCCAAACGCTGTCGCGGTTCAAGCATCCTAAACAATTGATTATTTTACCCGAGCTTCCACGAAACACAATGGGCAAAGTGCAGAAAAACGTCTTGCGGGATGCATACAAAGACTTGTTCAAACCCGTCTGAGTTTTTGGAACCAGTTCGCCCAATTGCTAGAGAATTTTGAGGTCGATTTCTGCGAGTGAAACCTCGTCTGTTCCGGCCTCGACCAGAGCGACCTTGAGTGGGTTTTTGCTTTCACGATGGCTGATGGCAATGGCTGGCTTCCCATCCTTGAGGTGCTTATCTCCCCATTGCATGAGCGCGAATATCGTAAGGCTCAGCTCGCGCCCCTTCGCCGTCAGCACATATCCGGGTCTCGAACGGGCACCTTCGACTTGATATTGTTTGCGTTCAAGGATGCCGTGCGCAACGAGATGCTTAAGCCGTGACGTGAGCACGGAACGGGGAATGCTGATGTCTTCCCGAATATCGTCAAACCGCTTCACACCGTAAAAAGCCTCGCGGATGATCAGCATCGTCCACTTTTCCATGAGCAATTCCGACGCAAGCGCCATGCCACAGTCACACTTGGCCACTGGCGCAAGACGTTTTGTCAGTTTCGATTCATCTGAGTTTGACAAATGGATTCAGCCTTGATATTTAGAGATAAGTTCGAAAATCATACTTAGCATTGCGCTGGTGCAAATTCAAATTCCTATTTTTGATTGGAGACAAAATGAACATGTCCGGCGGTTGTTATTGCGGCAAAGTGCGGTACGAAATATCTGGTGACCCGCTGATGAAGGGACAATGCCATTGCCGGCAGTGTCAACACATCGCCGGGGGCGCACCTCAATACTACATGGTGTTCAAAACAGAGGACTTTCGGTTCACGGCCGGGACTGTAAAGACGTTTGAGCGACAGGATATCGACGACCCGGTCAGCCGCGCATTCTGCGAGACCTGTGGCACACATATATCAACCCGCAGACCAGACTTTGATGGCGTGATCCTGAAAGTTGGCACGCTTGATGACCCTGCTTGCTTTCAAGCGCCGCGCATTGCGATTTTCACCAAAGAAGCGCAGCCCTTTCACCACATCCCCACAGATTTGGCGCGCTTTGAGGGGCTCCCGGATTTTTGAGACGACTATCAGACTGTGCCGTTTGCTTTTGTTTGCGAAGGCAACTCGCCAAACATGTTCCGATAATCACGCGCAAATTCTCCAAGATGCCAAAACCCGTATTCGTTTGCCACATCGGAAATCCTGAGATGTTCTGGCCCGGCACAAATCCGGGAACGCGCACGGTTTAGACGCACACGCAGGTAATAACTCTTTGGGCCAAAACCGAATTTATCCTTAAAGGCACGATCAAGTGTCCGCCAGGATGTCCCTGACATTTCACAAATTTCGCTGATTGGCAGGTTTTCATGCTGATGCTCGACCATGAACGCGAGTGCTGTGTTCAAGGCGCGGGCTCGCTTATGTGGGCTGGATTTGTGTGCCGTTTGGGGGTCGGTATTGGCTGACAGCAACAATGCAAGGATGATCTCTTCTTCATCGGCGCGCGTCATTTCTGAATGCACATTTCCAAGCAGCCGATTGGCAGCCTGGCGCATGTTACCAGGCGATTGTCCGGGGGCGGCGATCTGCGGCGTTCCGGAATTCCAAAGCAGCTCGGGAATTCCCAATCCGACCGCCTCTGCAATCCGTTCCACCTCGGTTTGAGCGATAGACAATGTGATGCCGTGAAATGACGCCCGGCTGACGCCATCAAACGGGTCGGTATTTCCAAATGTGACCATCTCTGTCGACGAAAGGTCTTTGCCCTGCCAGGTTTCGAGGGTGTTGGGATGAATAAGGCCAACTGACAAGGTCCCCTTCGGAGAGGCACCGGTCTGGTGCACCGCACGAGACATTGAAATCTCCAGCAGAGTGATCAATTCACCAGACCGCTGAAAGACTTTGGTTTCCATCGGGCCGGGTTCAATCTGTCGAAAATCTATCTCCCACGGGGACAGCCGATTGATCTCGTTCGGTTCGGCAAGCAATTGTGCGCCCGACTTTGACCCGGCAAGCTGTTTTGGCGAATTTCCGATGTGGTCCATACCCGTCGCTCATTAAACTTCACGCTATGTTAGCGACCCGAATGGGTCCACCACAAGTGTCGGCTGATGTGACGTACTGAAGTTGCTGTTCGCAAATTCGAAATTGGGCTCGCAAAGCGTCACCTCGCGACAAGTCTGAAGGGGAAATACATGAAATCTACCATAGGGATAGCCGTATCTCTGCTTGTCACCGCTGCCGCGGCAGGTGTGCAGGCCCAGCAAGGTCCGATTGTGCACGATGCCGAGTATTACATTCTGGAGGCACAGAATGGCAAAGTGTGGGAAGTTGAAGATGGCGAGCTGGATCAAAAACTGGCCGAGTTGCGCGAAAAGTTCGGAAAGCCGCCGAACATCATTCACTACATGTGGGATGACCAACCGCCTATGGCCTTTGGCGACCCCATGTATCAACAGATGCGCGGGTACACGACGCCCAACCTGAATAAACTTGCCGCAGAAGGCATGTTGTTTTCACGGATGTATACCGAACCGGGCTGCACCCCAAGCCGCGCTGCTGTTTTGACCGGTCAGAACGCAATTCGCACCGGAACATGGGAGATCGGCTTTCCAATCGAATACACTGGGTTGGCAGCAGAAAACGTGACCATGGCCGAAGTTTTGTCGGAGCAGGGCTATGCCACCGGCTTTTTTGGCAAACAGCATCTTGGTGATACCGAGGAATCCTATCCTATCAATCAAGGTTTCGACGTTGCCTTCTGGGCGCTCTACAATCAGGTCACAAGCCTTTACAACGCGACTGGCGAAGGCGCCAATGCCATTATCGGCATGAAAGAAGAGCTGCTCGCGGACAATCCCTATCAACGTGATCGGACTTTCGTTCAGGACGAAGGATTTGTTTTCTATATGGAAGGCAAAAAGGGAGAGCAGGCGGCGGAATGGCGTGATGGTTCACAGGAAATCAAAGATTACTATGACTTTGATATCGAGGGACGAGAGCGTGCAATCAGCTTTATTCGTCAGTCAGCCGAAGCAGACAAGCCTTTCTACGTGGCGTGGTGGCCGCTGTGGATTGCGTTCATTTCAGAGCCTGAAAAACGAACCCTGCAACGCGGGATGGTGGGCGAAAATTATCAGCGTGTGATCGAACCGGACATCGCTTTGCTACGCGAAACTCTTGAAGAGTTAGGCATTGCCGAGAACACCCTGGTGATTGCCATGGCCGACAACGGCCCGATGACCCACAATCCGCCTGCTGGTGCGGGTCTTGGCGAAGGCTTGTTCCGCGGTGGCAAAGGCGACTTCACCGAAGGCGGTGTCCGCGTTCCTGCGGCGGCATGGTGGCCCGGTGTTATTGAACCCGGTCAATATGTCGGAGACATGATCCACGAAGTTGACCTGTTCACCACGTTCGCACGCCTTGCAGGCGCGACGCCAGGCATTCCAACCGACAGGATCATTGATGGCATCGACCAGACCGCCCTGTTGCTAAAGGGGGATACACATGGTCGCCGTGACCACGTGTTTATTTATCAGGGGCCCGATCTGGCCGCGACGGTCAAAGATCAATACAAAATCCACTGGACATCAAACGATCCCGGGCAGGCCAAGTCAGGGCTGACAGCCGTCTACGACCTTTACAATGATCATCGGGAAGTGAACCCGATTGTCGTTGGTGGATTTCACTTCAAGGAACCGTTCAAACGGATGCGTGCACGGCATGAACTGTGGAAAAAGAAATTCCCGGACCGCGTTCACCGTCGCCAACCCGCCTACGGAAACCTTTCGAATGCAAGGCCCGCGACATTGGCGCTGTCAAAACCACCTGCAAATTTTGATAATCTGCCCTTCGACCCGCTGGAATTCATCGATCACCTCGACGAACTTCCCTACGAACTGAGTGAGCCCGGATTGGGTGAGTAAAACCTGTGTGGGCTGCCGGCTTCCGGCAGCCCACTGACAGATTTCTAATTTCGTTGAAGAAACCCAACATACACCCTGTGTAGTTTGCGGATCGTCGGCCGAACGGCGGTCCCCTGCCGCTCGGGGTTGGGGAACGATCCAAGTTGGTAGTTGAGATTGACCAAAATGCTCGCAATAGTATGCCAGACTATTGCTGAACCCGTGGACTGGGTCGTCATTTGGCTTCTATATGGTCCGTGTATTCTCAGCCCCAACCGTTAGGAAGCACGTTGCCAGACTTTGCGATTTACCCCAGCCTGAAAAACAAAACCGTCATCGTTTCTGGTGGAGCTCAGGGTATTGGTGCTGACATCGTCAAGGCATTCGCAGCGCAAGGGGCAAAAGTTGCCTTCCTTGATCTCGACGAAACTGCAAGCGCATCTTTGGCGCGCGACCTTGGCGCGGTAGAGTACGAGATATGTGATCTGCGCGACATCAATGCCATGCAGGCCGCGCTCGCGAAACTCACAGATCGCTTGGGTCCCGCACATGTGCTTGTGAACAATGCCGCGCGGGATGACCGCCATGATTGGAAAGATGTGACACCAGAATACTGGGATGAACGTCAGGCCACCAACCTGCGCCACATGTTCTTTGCCATCCAGTCTATTGCGCCCGGAATGATTGCGAATGGCGGTGGGTCGATCATTAACATGGGCTCGAATTCTTGGTGGGAGGCGGGAGGAGGTTTTCCGTCTTACGCTACGGCCAAGGCCGCCGTGCATGGTCTGACCCGCACGATGGCGCGCGATCTGGGCGATCACCGCATTCGCGTGAACACCGTGGTGCCCGGCTGGATCATGACAGATCGTCAGAAAGAGCTTTGGGCAACACCTGAAGCTCTTGAAGCGCATCGCAACCGCCAGTGCTTGCCGGACCTCATCGACCCTGTGTATGTCGCCCGCATGGTCCTGTTTTTGGCCTCCGACGACGCGGCTATGTGCTCGGCAAACAACTACATGGTCGAAGCTGGTTCCATCTGAATCCAAATTCATCGAGTTTCAATCAGAGGCTCGGTTTCCGATGGCCAAAAGCTTGGGCCGGAGATTGCTCCGTTGGCATATCGCGTGCCCCTGAGTTTCACCTGCGAATAAATACGCTTGGCGAAATAATTCAGAAAACCCCTTTTTTTTATCGACCGTTTGCGCTAACGTCAATCACGGATTGATTGCGCACGCCACTACGGCGGGGCGCGACGTTTGCACGAAATAGCGGATGGGCTTTGCAGCCAAGATCTCTCGGACCATAAAGGGTCACGGTCCGAGCGCAGAGCCCGGTGATGCGGTCATGAAATTCCCCGCACCACCGGGCTCACTCTGCAGCAACGCTGTCCACAATAGTCTCTACACGCACGGCCGAGAATTTGAATTCCGGGATTTTTCCGTAGGGATCGAGCGCGGCATTGGTCAGAATATTTGCTGCTGCCTCGACATAGGCAAAAGGCAGGAACACATTGTTTTCCGCCACAGCGCGATCTGCGCGCGCCATGACCGTTACTGATCCGCGACGGGTGGTCAGGCGCAAATAGTCGCCCGGTTTGATGCCCAGCTCACGCAATGTGCGGGGATGCAGCGAACAGTTTGCTTCGGGTTCCACCGCATCCAGAACCTTTGATCGGCGGGTCATTGACCCGGTATGCCAATGCTCCAGCTGCCGTCCGGTGATCAACACAAACGGATACTCGGTATCGGGGACTTCGTCCGGGGGAATCACATTGGCCGGTGCGAACCGTGCGCGTCCGTCGGGGCGCGGGAACCCATCACCAAATACAATCGCCTGTCCGGGGTCTTCGGGCGACAAGGACGGATAGGTCACTGCGGTATTCTGCAAACGGTCCCACGTGATGTTGTCCAGCGATCCCATATTCAGCTTCATCTCGGCGAACACTTCGCTTGGATGGGTATAACCCCAGTCCAGCCCCAGCCGCCTGGCCAGTTCGACTTCGATCCACCAATCTTCTTTTGCCTCGCCCGGGGGCGGGCACACAGGCCGTCCCATCTGGACCTGGCGGTTGGTGTTGGTCACGGTGCCGGATTTTTCGTACCACGCAGATGACGGCAAAATCACGTCTGCGAAATTTGCCGTCTCGGTCAGAAAGATGTCCTGCACCACAAGATGTTCCAGTTTGGCCAGCGCTGCGCGGGCGTGATCCACATCCGGGTCTGACATGGCCGGGTTTTCGCCCAGAATATACATGCCGCGAATGGCATCATCGTGGATGGCATGAATGATCTCGACCACGGTCAGGCCTTTTTCGCTGGAGAAATCCCCGGACCCCCAGACATCGGTAAAGGCCGACCGCACGCCATCATCCGTGACGCTCTGGTAATCTGGCAGGAACATCGGGATCAGCCCGGCGTCCGAGGCGCCCTGTACGTTGTTCTGGCCACGCAGCGGGTGCAGACCCGCGCCCGGTTTGCCAACATTGCCGGTCATCAGCGCCAGAGCGATCAGACAGCGCGCATTGTCTGTGCCGTGAATGTGCTGTGACACCCCCATGCCCCAGAAAATCATGCCCGCCTTTCCGCTTGCAAAGGTCCGCGCAGCGGCGCGCAAGTCATCAGGCGCAATACCACAGACCGGCGCCATTTTTTCGGGGGTAAAGCCCGCAAGATGCGCCTTCATCGCCTCCCAGTTCTCGGTGAACTGGGCGATATAGTCGGCGTCATACAGCTCTTCTTCGACGATCACCTGCATAAAGGCGTTCAGCATCGACACATCCGCGCCCGCTTTGAACTGAAGACGGTGTTCTGCGAACCGACCCAGCCCCACGCCGCGCGGGTCCATCACGATCAGCTTGCCGCCGCGTTTGGCGAATTGCTTGAAATAGGTCGCCGCGACCGGATGATTTTCGATCGGGTTACAGCCAATCGCAATCGCCACATCAGCGTTTTCAATCTCGTTGAACGTCGCCGTCACAGCGCCCGACCCGACATTTTCGATCAGCGCCGACACGGATGAGGCATGACACAACCGCGTGCAGTGATCGACATTGTTGTGGCCAAATCCCTGCCGGATCAGCTTTTGAAACAGATACGCCTCTTCGTTCGAACATTTGGCCGACCCGAACCCGGCGACATAGGTGCCTTTCTGGTCGCGCAGCCGGGCCATACCGCCCGCAGCGGCGTCCAGCGCTTCGTCCCACGTGGCCTCGCGGAAATGCGTCATCAGATTGCCCGGGTCAACGTTCAGCCCCTTGGCGGGGGCATCATCGCGCCGGATCAGCGGTTTGGTCAGCCGGTGTGGATGGTTGATGTAGTCAAACCCAAACCGCCCCTTGACGCACAACCGGTTTTCATTGGCCGGACCATCAATGCCTTCGACATACTGGATTTTGTCGTCCTTGACCTTGAACCTGATCTGGCAGCCCACCCCGCAATAGGGGCACACGCTGTCCACCTCACGGTCAAAATCCGCGCTGTCCCCGGCTTGCGCCTCGTCCAGCATATTGGCGGGCATCAGCGCCCCGGTGGGACAGGCCTGCACACATTCACCACATGCCACACAAGAGCTGTCGCCCATTGGGTCGTCCTGATCAAACACGATCTTGGCCGAGTTGCCGCGCCCGGCCATGCCAATCACGTCATTGACCTGAACCTCGCGACAGGCACGTACACACAGGTTGCAATGAATGCAGGCATCCAGATTAACGTTCATCGCCACATGGCTGGCATCCAACAACGGGATGTGCGTCGGTTCTTTGGCCGGAAACCGGCTCTCGGTCACATCATTCAGCGCAGCCATATCCCAGAAATGGCTGGAGGCATCGTGTTTCACCTCGGGCTGATCTGCGACCAGCAATTCCATCACCATTTCGCGTGACTTCTTGGCGCGATCACTTTCGGTTTCAACCACCATGCCCTCGGCAACCGGTCGGATGCACGACGCCACCAGCGCACGCTCGCCTGTCACCTCAACCATGCATGCGCGGCAATTGCCGTCCGGGCGATAACCCTTGGCCGGTTTGTGGCACAGATGCGGGATCACAAAGCCTTTGCCATTGGCGGCTTCCCAGATGGTGTGCCCCTCTGGCACGGTCACGTCTTTGCCATTCAGGTTGAATGTAACGGTCTTGGTCTCGCTGGAATCTAACATGGCTGGGGTCCTAGCGGTGTTGATCTATAAGAATGGTATTGCCGTCCGGATCGGTCAGCATAATGCTCGCCGGTCCGGCGCTGGCCTCGTCGGCCTCGGTGGTCAGGGTCAGCCCGTCGGCTTTCAGTTGTTTTTGCAGCGTGCGCACATCGGTAAAGTGTTCGGTTGGCTGGGCATTCTGATCCCAGCCCGGATTGAACGTCAGGATATTGCCGTCGAACATGCCCTGAAACAGCCCGATAATGTGGTCGCCATTGCGCAGGATCAGCCAGTTTTGGTCTGCATCGCCGCCCATGGTTTCAAAGCCCAGCTTTTCATAAAACTGTCGCGACGCCTCCAGATCCTTGACGGCAAGGCTGACCGAAAAGGCGCCCAGATCCATATCCGCCATCTCAGATTTCCTCCGGGAAATGTTTGATGGTCAACCGGATCGGGTTTGGCGCGGCCTGACCAAGACCACAGATCGACGCGTCGCCCATCACCTGACACAGGTCTTCCAGCAAGTCCTGATCCCAGCGTTCCGCCTGCATCAGCTTCACAGCTTTTTCGCACCCGGCCCGACAGGGCGTGCATTGCCCACAGCTTTCGTCCTCAAAGAACCGCAACATGTTCAGCGCCGCATCCCGCGCAGAATCCCGATCGGACAACACCACGACTGCGGCAGACCCGATAAACGTGCCATGGGGTTGCAATGTGTCGAAATCCAGCGGGATATCATCCATCGACGCGGGCAAAAGCCCCGAAGACGGCCCGCCCGGTTGATAGGCTTTGAACGTGTGCCCGTCCAACATGCCGCCCGCCGCCTCGATCACATCCATAACGGTTGATCCTGCAGGCAGCAGATACACGCCCGGGGTTTTCACGCGCCCGGACACGGAATAGCTGCGCAGACCTTTGCGCCCGTTCTTTTCAACCGCAAACACTTCGGGGCCTTCGCGGCAAATTCTGGACACCCAATACAGTGTCTCGATATTATTCACGAGGGTCGGACGCCCAAACACACCAACCTGCGCTACAAATGGCGGGCGGTGGCGGGGCAGGCCGCGCTTGCCTTCAATTGATTCGATCATCGCGCTTTCTTCGCCGCAAATATAGGCACCTGCACCGCGTCGCAGATCGATATAGCCCGGCGCCACGATCCCGGCTTTTTCCAAAGCCGCAATTTCGTGCCGCAAAATCTCGAGCACCGCCGGATATTCGTCGCGCATATAGATGAACGCGGTTTCGGCCTCGATCGACCAAGCCGCGATCAGCATGCCCTCAAGAAACATGTGCGGCTCGCGTTCCAGATAATAGCGATCCTTGAACGTGCCCGGTTCGCCTTCGTCACCGTTCACCGCCAAATAGCGTGGCCCGGCTTCGGCACGCACAAATTCCCATTTCTTACCCGACGGGAACCCGGCGCCACCCAGTCCTCGCAAACCAGAGGCCAGCACTTTCTCGCCTTCAGCAACCGGATCGCCGTTTTCGCGCAACCTGAGCAGCGTGTCATAGCCCCCACCGGCGCGATAGGCCGCAAAATCCTGATAATCCGGCACATGCGCATGTGTGTCACCCGCCGCAATCGCCGCCTGCACCTTTTGTGGGGTGGCATGATCAATGTGGTTATGCCCCAACTCCAGCACGGGTGCAGTATCACAGCGCCCCATGCACGGCGCGCGCAACACGCGCACCTGGCTCGCATCCAAACCCTCAGCCAGTGCCTGATAAAGCTGCTCTGCCCCGGCCAGTTCGCAAGACAACGAGTCACACACCCGAATCGTCAGAGCAGGGGGCGGGGTTTCCCCGTCACGCACCAGATCAAAATGGGCATAAAACGTCGCCACTTCGTATATTTCGGCCTGCGTCAGGCCCATCTCATCTGCCAGCGCCCGGATATGAACCGCAGACAAATGTCCATAGGCATCCTGAATCACATGCAAAAACTCGATCAAGAGATCGCGCCGCCGCGGGGTGGCACCCAACAGGTCACGCACCTGCTCCAAAGCCACGTCATCCAACTGACGCCCTTTGGGTGTGCGCCGGGATTTGCCCGTGCCCTTTTTCTTCCAGATGCCTTTTTGATCGTCTAGCGGTGCCATCGCGCCCTCCATGCCAGAGCGCGAAAATGACATCACCTATTTTGATAATCAATACATCAAAAATGAAGACGTGATAAATTTTGCTTATGAGATTTTCAGTGCCCGCCGCAACGCTTCGACAGTCGACAAACCCGGGTCACGGATCATGCTGATCAGACTGACTTCTTTGTTCACAACCGGTTCGACCAAGGGCAGCGCCACGGTACACCGCACACCTCCCAGCGACTGAACAAGATGTTTTGGCACAACTGTCGCGGCAACCCCGCTGGCCGCCATCACAATCGACGCAGAAAACCCGCTGGTTTCCGCAATGACCGTTGGCAGCACGCCAACTTCGGAAAATACTTTATCCAGAATGCGGCGATTCTGCATGCCGGGCTCTAACAGGCTCATTGGCAATGCTGCTGCTTCGGCCCATGTTGCTGACCCGCCTTGACGCGGCGCCATAGAATCGGGGGCCAACAGCAAATATTCCTCATCATAAAGCCGCTCGACTCGCATGAAATCGCGCGAAATGCCCTCGGAATAGCTGATTCCCGCATCATAGGTCCCGTTTTCAAGGCCCTGCTGGATTTTTAACGACGATCCGGCCTGTATGCTCAGCGTCACCCCCGGACAGGCGCTGCGCAAATTCCCGGCCATCTCAGCGGCAAAAGCAATGGCAGTGGGAATCACACCCAATGCCAACTGTCCGGTCACTTCGCCGCGCGCGGAGCGGAACTCTTCTTCCAGAACCTGCATGTCGTCCATGATCTTGCGCGCATGGCGTACCAGCGCCATGCCTTCGGGGGTAAACCCCTGAAACCGATTGCCCCGTTTAACGATCGCGGCGTCAAGGCGCTCTTCCAGTTTACGGATTCGCATGGAAAACGCGGGCTGAGACACGCCACATTCTTCGGCGGCACGCGCAAAATGTTTGTGTCGTGCCAGGGCCGACAGGAATTCAAGGTCTTTCAGGCTGATCACTGCGCCGCCCTCTCCTGTGGACACCAGACATCTTCAGCCCTAGCGCAATCTGGTACAGCGAACCAGCCTGCCACGGCGTTTCGACCCGATTCCAATCCACCCGACTCAGCCCAAACCCGAGGCGGCGGCCCAAAGGGCCAACAACGAGACAAAAATGGGCGCCGCAGGCGCGCGATTGGATCAAGCCCGCGAAAAAACGTGTCTCTTGTGCTTCGGTGGCACAATATAAGCGCGACAGAGGGACGCGAGGGCGCGTCTTGGGCGAATGTTCGCTGGACGGGTTGCGACAGCTTCGTTAAATAGCGGCTGAGAGAGGCTGCGGGACACTGCGGCCCCAGAGACATTGGCCGGCATTCGGCTGAAAAATGGAGAGAACCTCGTGTCCCACGCAGAAGATCACGAAGGCACCCGCAGAGACTTCCTCTACTACGCCACCGCAGGTGCCGGTGCCGTGACCGCAGGTGCCGCCGTCTGGCCTCTGGTCAATCAGATGAACCCCTCCGCGGACGTCAAAGCATTGTCGTCGATTCGGGTTGATACGGCGGGCATCGAGCCCGGAACGCAGCTGACTGTGAAATGGCTCGGCAAGCCCGTGTTCATCCGGCGCCGTACTCAGGAAGAAATTGATGCCGCGCGCGCCGTTCCGATGGAAGATCTGACCATCGATGATGAATCCCGCAACGCCAACAAGCCCGGCTCGGATGCCGAAGACGTCAACCGGTCCATGGACGAAGCTGGCGAATGGCTGGTGATGATGGGCGTGTGTACGCACCTTGGATGTGTTCCACTGGGCGATGGCGCTGGCGATTTTGGCGGCTGGTTCTGCCCCTGCCACGGATCGCACTACGACACTTCCGGCCGTATCCGCAAAGGTCCGGCTCCAGAAAACCTCCACGTTCCTGTCGCCGCCTTTGAAGGCAGCGAACTGGTCCTCGGATAAGGAAACGCGCACATGTCCGGAATTCCACACGATCATTACGAACCCAAAACGGGTCTCGAAAAATGGCTGCACAAACGTCTGAACGTTGTCGGTCTGGTTTATGACACGATCATGATCCCCACCCCCAAAAACCTGAACTGGTGGTGGATCTGGGGCATTGTTCTGGCGTTTTGCCTTGTGTTGCAAATCGCAACCGGCATCGTCCTGGCCATGCACTATACGCCGCATGTTGATCTGGCTTTCGCCAGCATCGAACACATCATGCGTGACGTGAATGGCGGCCATATGCTGCGCTACATGCACGCAAATGGCGCATCGCTGTTCTTCTTAGCTGTTTACATCCACATCT
Organism: Shimia sp.; assembly: GCF_039969785.1. Taxonomy (GTDB): domain Bacteria; phylum Pseudomonadota; class Alphaproteobacteria; order Rhodobacterales; family Rhodobacteraceae; genus Shimia. Next base: position 90,079 of record NZ_JBDVNC010000051.1, read on the forward strand.
TCCGCGGCCTGTTCTACGGATCTTACAAGGCACCACGCGAAGTCACGTGGATTGTCGGCATGATCATCTACCTTCTGATGATGGCGACCGGCTTTATGGGCTACGTTCTGCCCTGGGGTCAGATGTCTTTCTGGGGTGCGACTGTGATCACCGGCCTGTTTGGCGCGATCCCGTTCATCGGAGAAAGCCTGCAAACATTCCTGCTGGGCGGACCTGCTGTGGACAACGCCACGCTGAACCGCTTCTTCTCGCTGCACTATCTGCTGCCCTTCGTAATTGCCGGTCTGGTGATCGTGCACATCTGGGCTTTCCACACCACGGGCAATAACAACCCAACCGGTGTTGACGTGCGGACGGGCTCTAAGGACGAAGTCAAAAAAGATACGCTGCCATTCTGGCCGTACTTTGTGATCAAAGATTTGTTCGCACTGGCGCTGGTTCTGGTTATTTTCTTCGCCATTGTTGGCTTCATGCCAAACTACCTTGGCCACCCAGACAACTATATCGAAGCCAACGCGCTGGCGACACCGGCACACATCGTGCCCGAATGGTACTACCTGCCGTTCTACGCCATCCTGCGCGCATTTACCTCGGACGTCTGGGTTGTGATGTTCACGAGCTGGATCACCGGCGGCATCATCGACGCCAAATTCTTTGGTGTTCTGGCGATGTTCGGCGCGATCTTTGTGATGGCTCTGGTGCCATGGCTTGACACAAGCCGGGTGCGCTCGGGCAAGTACCGCCCACAGTTCCGCTGGTGGTTCTACCTGCTGGTCATCGACTTCATCGTTCTGATGTGGGCCGGCGCAATGCCAGCCGAACCTCCGTACTCGACGATCTCGCTGATTGGTGCCACCTACTGGTTCGCTTACTTCCTCGTGATCCTGCCGATCCTCGGTGTGATTGAAAAACCAACCACCCCGCCGGCGACCATCGAAGAAGATTTCGACGCCCATTACGGCAAACCTGCTGAATAAGAAGGAACAGGATAATGCTTAAGAAAATTAGCATCGCCGCAGTTGCTGCCCTGTCCCTGACGGCAGGTGGCGCAATGGCCGCAGGTGGCGAAAGCCACGTGCATGACGTGGATTTCAGCTTTGAGGGTCCGTTTGGCACGTTCGATCAGAACCAGCTTCAGCGTGGCCTTCAGGTCTATACTGAGGTTTGTTCGGCCTGCCACGGTCTGCGTTATGTGCCACTGCGCACATTGGCTGACGAAGGCGGTCCGCACCTGCCAGAAGATCAGGTCCGGGCCTATGCTGCTCAAATGGACATCTATGATGCCGAGCTGGATGAAGATCGTCCACGCATTCCCACGGACCATTTCCCGTCAGAGGGCGCCGAAGGTGCACCTGACCTGTCGTTGATGGCCAAGGCACGCGCTGGTTTCCACGGTCCTTACGGCTCTGGTATCAACCAGTTCGTCAAAGGTATCGGTGGCCCTGAGTACATCGTCTCGATCCTGACCGGGTATACCGGCGAGGAGAAAGAGGAAGCGGGCACAACGTTCTATGAAAACACCGCCTTTCCGGGTGGATGGATCGCCATGTCGCCGCCGCTTTATGGTGAGGACGTGGAATATGCCGATGGGCACCCGACTTCTATTCACCATGAAGCCGAAGATGTGACAGCGTTCCTGATGTGGGCTGCTGAGCCCAAGATGATGGCGCGCAAACAGGCTGGATTCCTGGGCGTGTTGTTCCTGACGGTTCTGACGGTTCTGCTGTACCTGACCAACAAAAAGATCTGGGCACCGATCAAAGGCAAAAAGTTCGAAGCCTGATCACACAGTTAGATTTTTGAGAAGGCCCTGTCAGAGAAATCCGGCGGGGCCCTTTTTCCTGGCGCCGGGAGGGCTCCCGCCCCTTTTGAGGCCCAGCAAGCTGCGCCCCAAAGCGTTGGGCCCGGCTCACTTCGTGAGCCTAACCACACCATTGACCTTGTGCGCAGCGCTGCTATCCCTTGGGGTATCTGCAAGGAGCCCCCCCATGTCGCATGCGTTGATCGTCATTGATGTCCAAAATGATTTCTGTCCCGGGGGCGCGCTGGCGGTTCCGGATGGTGATGCCATTGTGGGTGGGATCAATGATCTGATGCGCGATGCCGACTGTGTGATTCTGACGCAAGACTGGCACCCGGGCGGCCATTCGTCTTTTGCGTCCGCCCACCCCGGCCAGGCTCCGATGCAGCTGATCGATATGCCATACGGGCCTCAGGTCCTTTGGCCGGATCACTGCATTCAGGGCAGCAACGGCGCCGAATTCCATGCCAGTCTTGATACCACGCAGGCTGATCTGATCATTCGCAAAGGGTTCAATCCGGCGATTGACAGTTATTCAGCCTTTTTCGAAAACGATCATACAACACCGACCGGGCTTGAGGGGTATTTGCGCACGCGGGGGCTGACCGAATTGACCATGGTGGGGCTGGCCACGGATTTCTGTGTGAACTTTTCCGCGCAGGATGCCGCCCGACTTGGATTTGCCGTAACCGTGCAGCTAAATCTATGCCGCGCAATCGATTTTGACGGATCTCTTGCCGCCGCATTAAGCGGAATGTCGGACGCGGGCGTTTCCATTGCCTAAGTGGCGGAATAAATTGCCACTTTCTTAAGGAATACACGCCAGAAATAGATCATCTTCGCAAAAGGATGGTCTCCCCCATGGGTGCAGAAATCCTGGAAATCGACCGCCGTCTCGCGCGGTTTGACAGGCAGAACACCGCCGCCGGGTTGCTGGTGCGTTATGCGGTTGGTCGCGTCAGGCATTTTGTAAGCCGTCAGTTCATAACGCTGACCGGCGCGTTGTTTCTTATTCTTCTGGTGTCGCCTCAAATCGGCCTGCTTGCGGTTCTGATTGCCCTGACGGGAGAGGCCGTTGACTGCCTGTTTCTCAAGGGTCTTCCGCAGCGTCTGGAGGCCGGGACAAGTTTTCGCCGTCTTTATATTTTGTCGACCGTCACATCGGTCATTCAGGGTATGACAATTGCGTCATGCGTCTGTCTTGCGTGGTTCACCGCGCCCGAAGACGCGGGGATGTTCTTTAGCCTCGCCTATATGACTGGTGCTGCCATAAACGCGGGCATTATCCTGCCCTATCATCGTGGCGCGGCGCTGGGACGGCTGGCGGTTTACGGGTTGACCTTTCTGGGGTTGTTTTCGATTGAAATCCTGTATTCGCCCCACACCACAATCGCGCTTATTTACAACGTCTTGGGCGCGGTGATGATGGGCTACATGGTGTTCGTGTTCATCTCGTATGTTCAGGCAGGTCACCGCCGCGAAGCTCATAACAGCCGAAGTTTGCTGGAACAAAGCTTGGCGTTGGCCAAGGCGAATTCGTCGATGAAAAATCAACAGGAAGAGATGCATCGCCTCGTTCTGGTGGCGGAACGCGCGCTGGACAGTGTGATTGTGAGCGACATGTCGGGCCGGATCCTGTGGGTTAACGACGCGTTTACGCGCATCACGGGCTTTACATCTGACGAGGTGATCGGGCGGTGCCCCGCTGATTTTCTGAACGGCCCGGAAACATCAATGCAGACAAGTCAGGAAATCGCGGAAGCCATTCAGGATGGGCGCACGCACCGCGCAGAAATCGTCAACTATACCAAGGATGGTCGCAAAATCTGGGTTGAGACGAACCTTGCGCCGGTCTTTGACGATTCCGGGTGCATCGAAATGGTGATCGCGATTGAACGTGATGTGACCACAGCGAAACATCATCAGGAAGAGCTGGCCAAAGCAAAACACGCGGCCGAAAAGGGAGAGCGCGCCAAGGCTGATTTCCTTGCTAGCATGAGTCACGAAATCAGAACTCCGATGAATGGGATCATTGGCATGGCCGACTTGTTGACTGAAGCCAACCTCAGCGAAGAGTCTCGCCTATATGTCCAGACGATCCGCCATTCCGCGCAGGCATTGCTGACCATTATCAACGACATTTTAGATTTTTCAAAACTGCGCGCAGGTAAAATGCGGGTTCATGCCGTGAATTTTGACCTGGCGGAATGCCTTGAAAGTGTTCTCAACCTGATGCGCCCTCAGGCACAAGCCAAAGGGTTGTCTCTGGACTATGTTACCGACCCGTATCTTCCGGACGTCGTGTGTGGTGATGACACGCGACTGCGTCAGATTTTGGTAAATGTCATCGGAAACGCGGTCAAATTTACCGATGAGGGATACGTGGCCGTTCGCCTTCGCAGTGTTCAACGTGAGGCTGACATTACCTTGACGATCGAGGTTGAAGACACCGGCATTGGCATTCCAGATAACCGGATTGAACACATATTCGAACAATTTGCCCAAGCTGACGCAGCGACCACGCGCCGGTTTGGGGGCACCGGGCTGGGACTCTCGATCTCGCGACGTCTGGCGCAAAACATGGGCGGCGCCATTACCGTAAAATCAAAACCGGGGCAGGGGTCTTGCTTTTGCGTGAGTGTTACGCTTGATGCGGTTCAAAAAGAGGTCTCAACGACTGACGATCAAGTGGTTGCCCCGAGGTTAGAAGCACTGGAAGGCCTGACAATTCTTTTAGCTGAGGACAACAAAACCAACCGGTTGGTGATTTCCAAATTCCTGCGCGACGCACCGATTCACCTGGTTTCGGCTCAGGACGGGCGCAAAGCAGTTGAGGCTGCGGTTGAACATAAACCCGATGTGATCCTGATGGATATGAGCATGCCAGAGATGGATGGGCTCGACGCCACCCGTGCGATTCGCAAATTACCCGGGCCCCAACCCCGGATCATCGCGCTGACCGCAAACGCTTATCAAAGTGACCGCGACGCCTGCCTCGAAGCAGGTATGGACGCGTTTTTGTCCAAGCCCGTGCGCAAGGCAGAGCTGTTGCAACAAATCGCGCAGGCGCCTGCGCGCAGGACTGGCTGAATTTCCGGATTTTGGAAAGGGCTTGGACCGCTCCCCATTAATGGGTATCAACAACAAACACTCGCTAACCGGGGACCGGCACGTATGGTCGATATTGCTACCCGAGTCTGGAATCACAAATGGAAGATTGATCCAATTGTGCGTTCTTTGATCGATAATGATTTCTACAAACTGTTGATGTGTCAGTCGATTTTTCGAAATCGTCCGGACGCCACGGTGACGTTCAGCCTGATCAACCGGTCTAAAACCGTACGGCTTGCCGAATTGATTGACGAAGGCGAGTTGCGCGAACAGCTGGACCATATTCGCTCTTTGTCATTGTCGCGCGGCGAAAGCACGTTTCTGCGCGGCAACACGTTCTATGGCAAGCGCCAGATGTTCCGCCCGGACTTTATGGAGTGGTTCGAAAATATTCGCTTGCCTGACTATCATCTCGAAAAACGCGACGGCCAGTACGAGCTGACTTTTGAAGGCAAGTGGCACGAAGTCATGATGTGGGAAATCCCGGCTTTGGCGGTTCTTATGGAATTGCGCGGGCGGGCCGTGCTGCACGACATGCGCCGGTTCGAACTTCAGGTCCTGTATGCACGTGCTATGACCAAACTGTGGGAAAAAATCGAACATATGCGCAACCTGCCCGATCTGCGCATTGCCGATTTTGGCACACGCCGCCGCCATTCTTACCTTTGGCAGGATTGGTGTGTGCGCGCGATGGTCGAGGGGTTGGGCGACAAATTTGTTGGCACGTCAAACTGTCTTATTGCGATGAAGCGTGATCTGGAGGCGATTGGCACCAACGCACATGAGTTGCCGATGGTGTTTTCTGCGCTGGCCAAAACCGACGATGATCTGCGCGAAGCCCCTTACAAGGTTCTGGCGGATTGGCATGAAGAGCACGAAGGTAATCTGCGCATCATTCTGCCAGACACGTATGGCACCGAAGGCTTCCTGAAACACGCGCCCGACTGGCTGGCTGGCTGGACGGGCATTCGGATCGATTCCGGCGACCCTGCAACCGGAGCCGAAACGGCAATCCGTTGGTGGAAGGATCGCGGAGAAGACCCGACACAAAAGCTGATCATTTTTTCAGACGGGCTGGATGTCGACAAAATTTCCGAACTTCATCAACAATTTACAGGCCGCGCCAAGATTTCCTTTGGTTGGGGCACGTTGCTGACCAATGATTTCCGCGGCTTGACGCGCGGCGATGGTCTTGCGCCGTTTTCGATGGTTTGCAAGGCGATCAAGGCCAACGGCTATCCAACGGTCAAGCTTTCTGACAACCCAAACAAAGCAATGGGCCCTGCCGATCAGATCCAACGCTACAAACGTGTTTTTGGGGTCGGAGATCAGGCAGAATTCGACGTGATTGTTTAAACCTGAAATTGTCAGTTATATCCGCCAGCTCGCAATGAAATGTCGTCACTTTCTGGCCTAATGGCTTGGCTGTTCTGACCAATGATGATTTCATGGTCGCATTATCTACAAATACCTTGCTGACCGGATGCCATCGCGTATCCTCAAAAGAAAATGACAAAGCAGATATGGACGGTCAAAAACTTACGGCGATTGACGCGCGGCGTGTAGCTCGCGAAGTCACCGCACGCATCTTCGAAGAAAACATGTTTGGGGCCTCTGACCCGGCTCCGCGCGGGACCTTGCGTGGCATTGACGTGTTGCCAACTTCGCGCGTAACCCAGAAACTATCGCGCGCGCTTCAAACCATTCTGACATCACGTGGCGCATTGCCCGACTTACTGCGTCCTCAGACGTTTTTTGAAAAGCTGACGATGGCCAAATTCTTTGCGCCTGTTCCGATGCCCTCGCCCGCAGACAAACTTGCAGTTGGCCAGTACGTGCCTGCTGAACTGCATGACACGATTAGCGTTATCCCTCCGGTCTGGTCCGGGCGCACCCAGATCACCAAAGATCTTCTGGATCAACTGTCGCTCCCTAAGGGCGTGTATTATGCAAAATCAAATTCGGGTTCGGGCACCAACGATATGTTTGAAATCCCGCCGACAGATCAAAATCTCGAACGGCTGGCGCGGTTTTCAGAGAACTGGCTGACCCAAAAACATGGCGAGCGCGCCGGAGAGTGGTGGTACGATCTGATCCGCCCTCAAAACATGATCGAACCGGATTTGGCCGTTAACCCCGGCGAGTCTTTGAGTGATTGGAAATTCCACACGGGCGGTGGCAACGTGCTGGCCTTGCAGCTTGACCTTGATCGTGGCGCAGCACACAGACAACTGATGTTTGAACGCGATTTCACATTTATTCCCGAAAAAATGTTCTTTCAGACTGGCGAGCCAGTCGAAAAGCCTGCGCGCTATGACGAAATTGTCGAAATCGTCGAAGCGATTGCCAAACCGTTCGAGTTTGCCCGGGTTGATCTCTATCTGGTGGGTGACAAAATCTATCTCGGGGAAATTACACTGGCACCTATTGGCGGGCAGCGCCTGCCCATTTCGGAAAAGCTGGATCATCTGATGGGCGCGCGCTGGAAAAGCGATTTCTTTGACTGATCGTCACTCCTGATCAGTCACTCGACCGCGCGCAGATTTCACTTCGCCGCGCACTTTCTTGGCCTTAAGGCGTCTTTGTTGCGATCCCCATGTCGGTTTCGTCTTAATGCGCTTTTTGGGCACGACCAGCGCTTTGCGGATCAGTTCGGCCAGACGGTCACGGGCAATGTCGCGATTGCGGGCCTGACTGCGGGTTTCGTCACACTGGATCACAATCGCCCCGTCGCGGGTCCAGCGTCGGCCCGCCAGTCGGCGCAGACGGGTCTTGACGGGCAACGGGATAGAGGGCGAACGTTCAGCTTCAAACCGCAGCTCGACCGCTGTTGCGACCTTGTTCACGTTCTGCCCGCCTGGCCCGCTGGCCCGTACAAAATGTTCGGTCAGCTCCCAGTCTTGAATTGTTATACCGTCGTCGATGACCAACATCCGGTCCCTTTCGCGCGCACGCGCTAGAATTTTTCAGGATTGCGCCGGGTTTTGTCCAATGTGATTTCGGAAAACGAAACCGACGCAATACCGACGTGATACAGACGTCCTGCCGACAGCGCAAATTACACTGTGGTCCGGATATGAAAAGGGCCGCTCCACGCGGGGAGCAGCCCTTCGAGATATAGGAGGTGCGTCGGTTAGGTCAGCACCAATTCGTCGTTAGTCTCAGCCAAGGGCTGCCCTAGCTGGTCCCTCTCCGAACTGTTCCAACACTGCTCTCCATACGTTCTCTAGACAATGGGCACCTCCTTTCAATTTGTTATCGCGTATCCTCAGCCTGCCACAGCCTGAGGATATGTCAAACAAAATCATGTGGTACGGCGCACCATGTTCCCCACGATGATGCGAAAAGGCACAAGAGCGAGCAACGCCAGTGACAATTTCACCATCCAGTCGGCAAATGCCAGGCTGACCCAAAGTGGAGCTTCTGGTCCAGCGCCCAACAGGGGCAGAACTTCGCCAGCCCAGCTGACATCGTTGGAAGGTTCCATGAATGTCAGCGCGCCGGAAAAGGCAATTGTAAAGAAAATCACGGTATCCAGAGATGCGCCCACAAGTGTCGATGCCAATGGGGCACGCCACCAGCGACCTTCGCGCAGGCGGTCAAAGATTGCCACGTCCAAAAGCTGTGCGGTCAGGAACGCCAACCCGGACCCCAGCGCGATGCGCAGCGTCACAGCGGGATAGATGTACCCATCGCCCTGCAACATAACCTGAGTGCCAATGGCCGAACAGATTACGCCGACGACAAACCCGGCAAGCACCACGCGGCGCGCCGCAGCAACGCCATAAACGCGGTTCATGACATCTGTCACCAGAAAGGCGAGCGGATACGTGAAAGCCCCCCAGGTCAGCCATTGACCAAAGAGGTATTGAACAAGAATGTTGGACGCGACAACAATCGCGGCCATGGCAATGATGCCAGGAATATGAATGCGGTTCATTTTTTGAGCCCGTTTTGACAAGGTAGCGGCGACTTGGCCCCGCACCATTGCGGGACGGACGGCATGTACCGAGCCATTAAAACTGAATCAAGGCTTTTCGATCAGCGCGTATTCAACGATTTCAGTTCTTTGCAGCAGGCGAAAGTTGTCGTCCGAGATCATGGTCAGGCGGATACGCCCCCTTGCGTCTCGCCAGACGGACAGACCTTCAAGATTGTCATGTGCCCCTATGCCTTTGCGAAGTATCAGCTTTTCGTCCTTTAACTCATCGCCATCCACGACGAAACTGCGCACCCGAACCCGAAACCCCAGGCCATTGAAGCCCCTTTCCAAAAGATACAATCGCCCATCCGGCCCGAAATCCGCGCCCACAGGCTGAAACTGTTTATCGCGTTTCACGATAGTGCGCTGGCGCCAGACATTGCCCTCAAGCCGAAACAGATGCATGCGATCCGGCTGCCCGATTGGCGATTCAGGAAAGGCATAGAGATGCCCGTCAGGTCCCAAAGCAATCCCCTCGAATCCGCCGTTCAGCTTCATGGTGTTCAACTGAACAGACCATGGCATGCGTGTGGCGGATGCTCCGGGTCGGGCGAATTCTTCGACCCGATGCTCGCCTTCGAACGACACAATCAGCGGACCAGACGGTCGTTGCGCCAGCCCTTCGGAATCCCGAAGACCCGTTTTTTGCTCAAATTTTCCGTCAGAGTTCAACACCTGATGCGTAACCGGATTGCGCACATCCACCAGAACCGAGCCATCGCGTTCCAGATCTGCCTGCACAAACCGCCCACGGTCCGAAACCGTGGTCATGCGTTTGCCGTCTTGCGAGAGCTTTAAACCGGAAAACCCTCCAAACCACCCAGCCGGAATTTGCCAACGATAAACCGACACCAACTCTGCACTCGGGTCCGGGCCACCCGCCCGGCTTGCCTTAAATCCAACGATGGTCAGACCGGCAATTACTGCGACTGCAAGACGTTTATACATTGACGCGGAAGATCAGCCATCTGGAGTTCACGACGGGGTTTGGGTTTTGGTGCGTTGGGATCAGGTGGCGGTGCAGGCGGCGGGTTAAGGATATTGCGCACCCATTGTTCCGCGTCCTTGCAGCCATCTCCGGCGGGGGGCGGATCCTGATTGACACATCCGGCGGCCCCTTTGGGGCAGCTTAACCGAACGTGGAAATGATAGTGATGGCCCCACCACGGGCGAATTTTCCGCAACCATTTGCGGTCGCCTTTTTCGTCATTGCACATCTGGACCTTGGCACCGGGAAACACAAATATGCGCGCAACACGCGGGTCGCTGGCCGCGGCTTTCAGGACTTCATGGTGCTGCCGGGTCCATTTGTCGTTCACATATGCCCCGCCCGAGCGACGCATCGAAATCGAAGACAGGTTTTCACGTTCCGTTGTCGACAGATTCAGCCTGTTTGGCGGCAGCATCCAGATATCGACGTCCAATCCCAGTTGATGACTGCGATGTCCCGACAGCATCGGGCCACCACGTGGTTGGCTGATGTCGCCAATATAAAGCCCTTCCCAACCGGGTTGGCGTGCGGCCTTTGCGGACAGGTCACGAATATAGGACACGGTTTCCGGGTGACCCCAGTTCCGGTTGCGTGACAAGCGCATCGCCTGCCAGGTTGGTCCCGTCTCCGGTAATTGCGCGCCACCGGCCATGCATCCCTTGGCATAACTGCCAAACGGGACGGCGGATTGGCGTGATCCTTGTGGCTGTACGCCAAATAATTGCCGGGCTTCGACCCCCTGCATAGACGCCGGAACCGACGCCTGGGTCGAGACCCGGGCGATTTCTTGTTCTTCGGATTTGCAGCCAGTCAAAAAAGCGGCAATTGCAATGCTTAGGAAGAGGCGGACCATCTTTTATAATCTCCGGCCGGTTTCACCCAGATTAACAGGATCAGACCAATAAGAAAGAGAGCAATCAAGGGCGCGATGCCAAGTCGCTGACTTCCGCTTATATCTGACGTCAACGCAATCAGCGCGGGTGCCAGAAAAGTCGTCGCCTTTCCGGAAAGCGCATAAAGGCCAAATGCTTCGGTCATGCGCTCGGGATTTGATTGTAAAACGACCATGGTACGGCTGGCTGATTGCAACGCGCCGCCCGCTGCCCCAATCAGGCCCCCAGCGACATAGAACAGAATGTCAGGCAATGCGGACCCTTCCTGGAGCGCAACGCCAAAGACAGAGTTGCGAGACAGGCCGACAACCAGAATGGACGTGCACAACAACGTTAGAATACAGGTGACAATCACGGGTTTTGGACCAAACGAGCGATCCGCCTTGCCCCCCAACCAAGCGAACAAGGCACCGGTCAAAGCGGCGACAATGCCAAAAATGCCGACCTCCATGATCGACCATTCCAACACGCCCAAGGCGTAGATCCCGCCGAATGTGTACAACCCGTTCAGCGCGTCGCGATAAAACATCGATCCGCCCAAATACGCCAGCAGGCTGGGATGGGACGGCAGGTTCTTGATCGTGTTCCAACAATCTTTCAGCGCTTTTGACACCTTATGTGGGGTATGATCGGGATCAGGGGTCTCGCGCACCCACAGGAAGAATGGAACCATAAAGACAACGTACCAAAGCGACGTCAGTGGACCAACGACCCGCGTGTCGGCCTTGGTCGCCGGGTCAAGCCCCAGCGCAGGTGCGAGGCCCACCATAGTTTTTCCATTTGCGCCCGCCTGAAAAAGAACAAGCATAATTGCCAGCGCAATGACCCCCCCAACATACCCCCACGACCAACCGGT